>NZ_CP182486.1:0-1200000 GCF_052327305.1 Sphingobium sp. CR28
TGAAATGCTCATATGTTCTCCTGTCTGACGCCGGCCTGTTTCGGCGGTCGTCTAATGACTAGGTAGGAATCGATTACGTCTCGTTTGTTGCCAGGTTGCAACAAACACCTCATCCGATCGACTTGGCAAGCCCCTGACTGAGTTTGAGGGCGCCGTTAAGTCGTGCGGCCGGATCACCCCACACGCGGCTGATGACGAGCTTGCTGTCCGGGCGCAGCTTCGCGACCGGCCCGACCTTTTCCACATAGGCGAGCAGCCCGGCGATGTTTCGACATTGGTCGTTCTGGAAGGACACAAGCGCCCCGCGCGGCCCGATGTCGATCTTCGCGATGCCTGCGATCCGGCAATTGAGCTTCACCTCGATGAGGGTCAGCAAATTCTGGGTGGGGGCGGGCAGGGGGCCGAAGCGGTCGATCATCTCGGCAGCGAAGGCCTCGACACCGCCCTTGTCCTCGATCTCGTTGATGCGTCGGTAGAGGCCCATGCGCAGGTCCAGGTCCGGCACATAGTCGTCCGGAATGAGGATGGGCGCTTCTACGTTAATCTGAGGCGAATAGGCGTCCTGCCGGTCGTCGGCCTTCCCGATATTGCCAGCCTTCGCGTCCATGATCGCCTCTTCCAGCATGGACTGGTAGAGTTCGAAGCCCACTTCCTTGATGTGGCCGGACTGCTCGTCGCCAACCAGATTGCCCGCGCCGCGAATATCGAGATCGTGGGATGCGAGCTGGAAACCGGCGCCGAGCGTATCGAGGTCGGAAAGCACCTTGAGGCGCTTCTCCGCAGTCTCCGTAATGACCCGGTTCGCCTCGGTCGTCATATAGGCATAGGCGCGCGTCTTGGAGCGGCCGACACGTCCCCGGAGCTGGTAGAGCTGTGCGAGGCCGAAGCGATCGGCGCGATGGATGATGATCGTGTTGGCGCTGGGAATGTCGAGCCCGCTTTCCACGATCGTGGTTGAGAGCAGCACGTCATATTTGCGTTCGTAGAACGCGCCCATGCGCTCTTCCACTTCGCTCGGCGACATCTGGCCATGGGCGGAGATGAAACGCACCTCCGGCACGGTCTCGCGCAGGAAGTCCTCCATATTCGCCATGTCGGCAATGCGCGGGACAACGAAATAGCTCTGCCCGCCGCGATAATGCTCGCGCAGCAGGGCTTCCCGCAGCACAACCGGATCCCAGGGCATGACATAGGTGCGCACCGCGAGACGGTCGACCGGCGGGGTCTGGATGACGGAGAGCTCGCGCAGCCCGCTCATTGCCATCTGCAACGTGCGGGGGATAGGCGTGGCCGTGAGGGTGAGGACATGAACGTCGCTCTTGAGCTGCTTCAGCCGCTCCTTGTGCGTCACGCCGAAGCGCTGCTCTTCATCGACGATGACGAGGCCCAGCCGCTTGAACTCAAGTCCTTTGGCAAGCAGCGCATGTGTGCCCACCACGATGTCGATGGTGCCGTCTGCCAGCCCCTCCTTGGTTGCCTTGGCCTCGGCCGCTGGCACAAGGCGGGAGAGGCGGCCGACCTTGAGCGGGAAGCCCCGGAAGCGCTCTTCGAAATTGAGGTGGTGCTGGCGCGCCAAGAGGGTGGTGGGGCAGATGAGAGCCACTTGCGCGCCCGCCATCGCGGCGACGAACGCTGCGCGCAGGGCGACCTCTGTCTTGCCGAAGCCCACGTCGCCGCAAACGAGACGATCCATTGGCTTGCCGGCGGCGAGATCCTCCAGCACCTCGTCGATGGCGCGGTCCTGATCTTCGGTCTCTTCGTAGGGAAAGCGGTCAACGAAGGCGGGATATCCCGCGCTTTCGGTCTCATAGGCAGGCGCGGATCGCAGCGCGCGCTGTGCCGCCGTGGCAAGCAATTCTCCGGCGATTTCCCGGATGCGCTCCTTCATCCGTGCCTTGCGCCGCTGCCAGGCCTCGCCGCCCAGCTTATCGAGCGCGACGCCTTCGCTCTCCGAACCATAGCGAGAGAGCACGTCGAGATTCTCGACGGGCACATAGAGCTTGTCGCCACCCGAGTAAGTGAGAGCGACGCAGTCGTGCGGCGCCTTGCCCACGGGGATGGAGGTCAGGCCCTCGTAGCGACCGATGCCGTGGTCGGCATGGACGACCAGATCGCCAGGAGTCAGCGTGGCAAGTTCCGCGAGGAAAGCGTCGGCGCTTTTCCGCTTCTTCTGGCGACGCACCAGCCGGTCGCCCAGCATGTCCTGCTCGGTCAGCAGTTCCAGCTCCGGCATTGCGAAGCCATGATCGAGTGGCAGCACCACGAGGGTGACGGCGCCCTTGGCTGCTTCGCCCTGTGCCTGTTGCCAGCTGTCTACCGGCACGAGTCGCGTCACTTTATGATCGGCAAGCAGCCCGGAAAGACGCTCCCGCGCGCCGACCGAGTAGCTCGCGATGATGCGCCGATGCCCCTTGCGCGCGGACTGTTCCAGATGCTGCGCCACGGCCTCGTAGACATTGGCATTTTGTGCGCGCTCAGGCGCGAAATCCCGCGAATTGTCCGCGCCGATGTCGATGACGTGCGCGCTTTCCGGTTCGTGGAAGCTGCTTGTCGTGTGGATCGGTAGTGCGGCTTTCAGTTCGTGCCAGCTCTCGGCGGTCAGGTAGAGCTGATCTGGCGCCAGCGGGCGATAGGCGCCGGGGGAGGCGGACTGCGCCGCGACTCGATTGGCATGATAGTCGCGGATCGCCTCGAAGCGCTGGTCGGCCGCGCCGATCCCGCCTCCTTCCATGATCCAGAGCGCGTCGCTCGGAACATGCTCGACAAGCGGCACCAGCTTCTCTTCGAAGAGCGGCAGCCAGTGCTCCATGCCCGCCAGTCGCCGTCCTTCACTCACAGCCTGATAGAGCGGATCGCCGGTTGCCGTGGCGCCGAATCGCTCGCGATAGCGACTGCGGAATCGCTTGATGCTTTCCTCGTCGAGCAGCGCTTCCGACGCCGGGAGCAGCGTGAACGCGTCTACCGCCTCGATTGTCCGCTGCGTGCTGGTGTCGAAGCGGCGCAGGGTCTCGATTTCGTCGCCGAAGAAATCCAGACGCAGCGGCCCCGGTTCGCCCGAGGGAAACAGGTCGATAATGCCGCCGCGCACGGCATATTCGCCGGCATCGTGTACTGTGTCCGTGCGGATATAGCCATTGGATTGCAAAAGAGCGACCAGCCGCTCGGTCGCGATCCGCTCGCCCGGCGCCAGTCGTGCGACCATCTGGCGGATGCGAAATGGCGT
This sequence comes from Sphingobium sp. CR28, assembly GCF_052327305.1. Lineage (GTDB taxonomy): Bacteria > Pseudomonadota > Alphaproteobacteria > Sphingomonadales > Sphingomonadaceae > Sphingobium. The sequence goes on from NZ_CP182486.1 coordinate 3,224, forward strand.
CAGCGTCCTTTGGGTGACTGCGTTCACCGTCGTCAGGACGAGACTTGGTCCCGTCTTCGGTCGCTGGAGAGCGTGGAGCCCGGCGAGCCGTTCAGATGCGGACCGTAGCGAGGGAGACGCGCGGTCATAGGGCAGGCAATCCCAAGCCGGCAGCCGGATGATCTCGATCTCGGGCGCAAAAAACGGCGTGGTGTCGGCGAGCGAATCCATCAGGCTTTGATCGGGCGCGACGAACACGGCCCGCCCTTTGGCGGCGCGGGCGAGGTCCGCCAGCAGCGCCGGCAGGAACCCGGTGGGCGTACCGGCGAGCGTCAGCGGTGTCGCGGCCTGAAGGATACGGGTAAGGTCAGTCATGAATATCGGGTCTCGATCTGCCGAGGACGAAGCCAGAACGCCTCAATCGGCTTTGGGCACGTAGTCGAGCTGCTGCATGGTGGCCATGAGCGGCCCCTCGTAGCGCTCGGGTGGCGGCACAACGCCGAGCACCCAGGCAAGGAGGTCATGATCCTCTTCGTCCATCAGCGCCTCATAGAGCGCGATCTCCGTTTCGCCCCAACCGGTGTGATGCGCATCGAAAAAGCCGCCGATCATCAGGTCGGCCTCTCGGGTGCCTCGGTGCCACGCGCGATAATGCAGGCGCTTGAGGCGGCTATCCTGGCGGTTTTGCTCGATCATAAGTCCTCGCTGTCAAAAACCGCCCCAGGCACGGCAAAACGACCGTCGGCGCATTTCCATGCGATCGCCGGTCTGGTTATAGGGGCAGATAGTCATGCGGCCCGATATACTCAATCCGCTCTTTGCCGAAGCGACCGCGCTCAAGGGCGTCGGCACGGCTGTTGCCAAGCCGTTGACGCGGCTGGGCCTGGAGCGTGCTGTCGATCTTGCGTTTCATTTGCCTGTAGGCTGGATCGAGCGCCAGAAGGTCCGCCGGCTGGAGGAAGCCGAGATCGGCCGAATGGTGGGCGTGGTGCTGACGGCGGTCGACTATCGCACGAGCGGTTCCTCCCGCGCCCCGTTTCGCATCGTCGCGCAGGACGAGAGCGGCGATCCGGTGAGCATCGTCTATTTCGGGAAGAACTCCGGCTGGCCCCGCAAACTCTTCCCGCTTCACGAGCCTCGCTTCGTTTCGGGCCGGCTGGATCGCTTCGGCGAGGATCTGCAGATCGTTCACCCCGATCATGTCGTGCCGTTGGCGGAGGCGGCAACCATTCCTTCCGTTGAGCCGGTCTATGGCCTCTCTGAGGGTATCGCCAACGGCAAAATGCGCGAACTGGTGCGACAGGCCGTCGAGCGCGCGCCCGATCTGCCAGAGTGGATCGAGCCTGGCCTCCTCGCCGGACGGGGGTGGCCGAGCTGGCACGACGCGCTGGTCACGGCGCACGAAGTGCCTGCCGCCATGAAGGCGCGTGAACGGCTCGCTTATGACGAGGTGTTCGCCGGGCAGCTCGCTCTCATGCTCTTGCGCGCCTCCACGCGCCGTCGGCGTGGCACGCCCGTGGAGGGAGATGGGCATCTACGCGACACGCTGCAGCTTCCTTTCACGCCGACGGGCGCCCAGCGCCGCGCAATGGCGGAGATCGGGGGAGACATGGCCCAAGCCGTGCCTATGCTGCGACTGCTTCAGGGCGATGTGGGGTCGGGCAAGACGCTCGTCGCGCTGATGGCCTTGCTCAATGCCGTGGAAGCCGGAGGGCAGGGGGCGTTCCTCGCGCCGACCGAGATTCTGGCGCGCCAGCATTTTGCGTCGCTCCAGCGGATGTTGGCCGGTCTTCCCGTCAACATCGCCATTCTCACCGGACGGGATAAGGGCAAGGCGCGCGAGGCCACGTTAATGGGCCTTGCGGACGGCACCATTCATATTCTGGTTGGAACCCACGCAATCTTCCAGGACAGCGTGACCTACCGAAACCTGACGCTTGCGGTAATCGACGAGCAGCATCGCTTTGGCGTGGCGCAACGCCTGCTGCTGGCGGCCAAGGGCCAACGGACACCGCACTTGCTGGTGATGACGGCGACGCCTATCCCGCGCACGCTTACGCTCATGCAGTATGGCGAGATGGATGTGTCCCGCCTGGATGAAATGCCCCCGGGGCGTCAGCCGATCGACACGCGCGTAATGTCTGACGAACGTATCGAAGATGTGATCGAGGGACTGGGTCGGCATATCGGGGCGGGGCGGCAAGCCTATTGGGTTTGCCCGCTGGTCGAGCAGACCGATACGGAGGATGATGCCGCGGCAGAAGCCCGTGCTGCGATCCTGCGTGCCCGGTTTGGGGAGGATCGCGTCGGCCTTGTTCATGGTCGCATGAGTGGGCCGGACAAGGACGCCGTGATGGAGGCGTTCGCGGCAAATCGCCTCCAGCTGCTCGTAGCCACGACCGTCATCGAAGTGGGCGTGGACGTGCCCAACGCGACGCTGATGATCGTCGAAGGGGCGGAACGTTTTGGCCTCGCCCAGCTCCACCAGTTGCGTGGACGGGTAGGGCGGGGGGATCAGCGCAGTTTCTGCATATTGCTTCATGGAGGTCCGCTAAGTGAAACCGGGCGGGCGCGGCTGGCGCTGATGCGCGAAACGAACGACGGGTTCCTTATTGCGGAGAAGGATCTGGAACTGCGCGGCGGGGGAGACCTTTTGGGCACGCGCCAGTCCGGCGAGCAGAGCTTTCGTCTGGCTTCGGCGGAACAGATTGCCGCGCTGGTCGACGCCGCGCACGACGATGCACGGCTGCTTGTCGACCGGGATGGTGGGCTCGATTCCCCACGCGGCGCGGCGGCTCGGACCTGCCTATATCTTTTCGAGCGGGATGCCGCGGTCGGTTTGCTGAGGGCAGGCTAGCCCACCTCTTCCCACCAAAGGTTGCTCGGCCTGCGAAACAATTCCGGCCAGCTATCGTTGGAAAACCATGCACGATATTGGTCTGACCCACATCACGCTGTTCGCGGCGCTCTCCATCCTCGTGTCAGTCGTCGCGGCTTTCCTGATCCATTGGGGCTTTTATTGGCTGGCGCGGCGGCTCCTCAGCCGGACTACGATCGATCCTGTCATTCTACCGGCGGTCTATCATCCGAGCCGCTGGATCGTCGTCCTGCTCGCTCTCAGCGCCGGACTACGCGCGATCGCGCTGCCCGATCGTGTGGCTGAGCTATGGGCCATCGGCTCACGGATGCTGTTCGTTCTATTCGTCGGATGGCTTGTCCTGAATGTCATGCGAGCGATCCGCACGATTCTGGAGAAACACAGCGACATATCGGTCGCCGATAATCTCAGGGCGCGCCGCCAGCACACGCGCTTGCGCATTCTCTACCGTATCGCCCAGAGCGTCATCGCGTTCATTATAATCGCGCTGGTACTCACGACCATTCCCGGTGTCCGCAGTGTCGGGATCACGCTGATGGCGTCTGCTGGTCTTGTTGGTCTCGCTGTCGGTGCTGCCGCTCAACCTGCGCTCAAGAATCTGATCGCGGGTGTCCAGATGGCCTTCTCGGAGCCGATCCGCCTGGACGACGTCGTGATCGTTGAGGGCGAGTGGGGCCGGATAGAGGACATCTCCCTCACATTCGTGGTGGTGAAGATTTGGGATGACCGGCGGCTCGTCGTGCCAGTTTCATATTTTCTGGAGAAGCCCTTCCAGAACTGGACTCGGCGTACCAGCGATCTGTTGGGGACCGTCTTCCTCTATGTCGATCCAACGGCCGACGTCGAGCGCATCCGGGCAAAGCTGGACGACGTGGTGCACGCCAATGCGCGCTGGGACAAGCGCGTCTGCATCCTCCAGGTGACGGATCATCGCGCTGACGCGATGGAACTGCGCTGTCTGGTGAGCGCTCATAATGCGTCGCAAGCCTTCGACTTACGCTGTGAAGTGCGGGAAGCGATGCTTCATTTCCTGACAACGGAAATGCCTGAAGCTCTTACGCGCACGCGAGCCCGTATCGAGCCCAGCGATAAAGCTTTCGAAGAAGCGAGGCGGCAGCGCGTTTAGCCTATCTCCATTCGCTTACCGCTCATAATTGTCACGCTGCATCTCGCTCAGGATAGACGAGTAGCTGTGCAGGGGCAGGGGCGTGACAAATTCAAGGCCGGCACGCCCCCCAAGCGCCCACATTACCTGCGCTTCGGTTTGACCGACCATCGGCAGCATCAGCATTGTCGGTTCGCCGGGAACGAGGATCGCGTCTGATCGCACCATGCATCCCGATGGCGAAAGATTGACGATCAGCACTTCGGCGGGCGGCATATCGGGTGCATTAACGCGCGTCTGCCACGAGACGTCTTCCCGGGGCGATCTGCGAACGTCCTTGGCGAGGCGTGACAAATACATCGCTGGTCCTCAGCCGGATGGGCTGATGGACACTAGGCACCCAAAATTGAAATCTGAGTCACTCGCGATGCCAAATATCGCGTTAACCGCTCTATTTCCAGCAGCTACCGCACGATAAGCGCGTGGCGCTTTTTACCAAGGCTGAGCTTGATCTGATTCTCGCCAATCTCGATCTCGTGTGCCGGGTCCTTGATGGGCACGTCGTCCAGCCGAACAGCACCCTCCGCGATCTTCCTGCGGGCTTCGCCGTTCGATGTCGCAAGCCCGGCCTGCACCAACGCCGCCACGAGGCTGATCGCGCCTTCGGGGACAGAAATTGTCGGAAGGTCGCCTCCAGCCGAGCCTTGCTCGAACGTCAGGCGCGCCGTCTCGGCGGCGGCGTCCGCGGCCTCACGGCCTCGGCAAAGCGCTGTCGCTTCGTTGGCGAGGATCTTTTTCGCTTCGTTGATCTCAGCGCCGCCGAGCGCCTCCAGCCGAGCAATCTCGTCAAGCGGCACGTCGGTGAAAAGCCGCAGGAACCGACCCACATCGCGATCGTCGGTATTCCGCCAGAACTGCCAATAGTCGAAATGGGGGAGTTGCGCCTCGTTCAGCCAGATCGCGCCGGACATCGTCTTGCCCATCTTGCCGCCGTCTGCCGTCGTGATGAGCGGCGTCGTCACGCCATAGACCTCTGTACCGTCTGCACGGCGCGAGAGTTCGATGCCGTTGACGATATTGCCCCACTGGTCCGATCCGCCCATTTGCAGGCGACATCCGGTCCGGCGTGACAACTCCAGGAAGTCGTAGGCCTGCAAAATCATGTAGTTGAATTCGAGAAAGCTCAGCGATTGCTCGCGGTCGAGGCGCAGCTTCACCGAATCGAAACTGAGCATCCGATTGACCGAGAAATGCTGGCCATAGTCGCGCAGGAAGGGGAGGTACTCCAGCGCGTCCAGCCAGTCGGCATTATCGACCATGATCGCGTCCGTAGGGCCATCGCCGAAGGTCAGGAAGCGCTCGAACACGGTCTTGATCGTCGCGATGTTCGCTTTGATCGTCTCGACGGTCATCAGCTTGCGCGCCTCGTCCTTGAACGAGGGATCGCCCACCTTTCCAGTGCCGCCACCCATCAGCACGATCGGCTTATGGCCGGCCTGCTGGAGCCGGCGCAGCAGCATGATCTGCACCATCGAGCCGACATGGAGAGATGGCGCGGTGGGATCGAAGCCGATATAGCCCGGCACGATCTGCTTGCTCGCCAGCGCATCGAGCGCGGCAGCATCGGTGACCTGGTGGATGTAGCCCCGCTCGTCGAGCAGGCGCAGGAGATCGGATGAGTAACTGGTCATGGCGCGGCGCGGTTAGCACGGAGGAATGGATTTGGGGAGTGTTTTGGCGAAGCGGGCGCTGAAGTTGCACCCGGATAGCTCCGCTCTGTCCGTCTCGATCGGGACAAAGTTGACGATGCTGGGACAGGACGTTTTGCGGATCGAATACGCCCTGGTGGGTGAACTGGCGCGAATTGCGATTCCCGCGGCAACAATTGGCGAGCGCACCGACGACTTGTGGCAGCATAGCTGCTTCGAGGCGTTTTTGCAGCTGCCGGGTAACGGCTATGTCGAGTATAATTTCTCGCCTTCTGGAAACTGGGCAGCCTATCAATTTGAAGCCTACCGGGAAGGCATGCAGCCCTCGCAACCAGCGCCATATCTTCATGTCGAACGTGATGAGAGCCGGTTAGGGCTGACGGGCTATATTGAACTGGGTGCGCTGCCCGCCTTTCCCAATGCGATTGGTCTGTCGGCTGTGGTCGAGGAGAAGGGCGGCGCCAAATCCTACTGGGCGCTGGCGCATCCACCGGGAAAGCCCGATTTCCATCATGAGGCTTGCTTCGTGGCCGAACTCCCGGCACCGCGAACGTCATGATGAAGACCGGTCTCGATCGCCTCCTTGCCGATCCGCAAGTGCGCAAACCGCTTGAGGGCAAGCGCGTTGCCTATCTCGCGCACCCGGCCTCGGTCACGGCAGACTTGACTCATGGTCTCGACGCGCTGATCGCAAGCGGAATTGCCATTTCTTCAGTGTTCGGGCCGCAGCATGGCGTGCGCGGAGACCTGCAGGACAATATGATGGAGTCGCCGGACTTCGCCGACCCGACCTATGGCATGCCGGTCTTCAGCCTCTACGGCGAAGTGCGCCGCCCCAAGGACGCGTGGATGGAGACGTTCGACGTCATCCTCGTCGACCTTCAGGATCTCGGCTGCCGTATCTACACCTTCGTCACCACGCTGCGGTACGTGCTGGAAGCCGCCGCGCAGCACGGGAAGACGGTGTGGGTGCTGGACCGGCCCAACCCCGCTGGCCGCCCGATCGAGGGACTGACATTGCTGCCGGGCTGGGAAAGCTTTGTCGGAGCCGGGCCGATGCCCATGCGTCATGGCCTCACAATGGGTGAACTCGGACACTGGTTCGTCGCGCATTATGGGCTCGATGTCGATTATCGCGTCGTCGAGATGGAGGGGTGGCAACCTGAGGCTGGGCCGGGCTTCGGCTGGCCGATGGACAAGGTCTGGATCAATCCCAGCCCGAACGCACCCAATCTCTATATGGCGCGAGCTTATGCCGGCACTGTGATGCTGGAAGGCACGACGCTTTCGGAAGGGAGGGGGACGACCCGGCCGCTCGAACTGCTCGGCGCGCCGGATATCGACGCACGAGCAGTGCTGGCCAGAATGCAGGATCTGGCACCCGAATGGCTTGGTGGTTGCCTGCTGCGAGACATGTGGTTTCAGCCCACTTTCCATAAACATGTCGGCCAGCTTTGTGCGGGCCTGCAGATTCACGCTGAGGGGCCGGCCTATGATCATGCGGCTTTCCGTCCCTGGCGGCTTCAGGCGCTCGCCTTCAAAGCGATCCGCGCGTTGTGGCCGGACTATCCGCTATGGCGTGCCTTCCCGTATGAATATGAGTTCGACAAGCTGGCGATAGACGTCATCAACGGCGGGCCGGCCCTGCGTGAATGGGTGGACGATGCGGCTGCTATCCCAGCCGATCTCGACGCCATCACATGCCCTGACGAGGAGACGTGGGCGGAGGTCCGGCGGCCCCACATTCTCTACGGTTGAGACCGATCAGCCTTTCTGAACCTCGATGACCGTGTGGGGCGCGGCATAGCCGGCCGTGCCGAATGTCTCGGCGATCAGCTTGTTGGTATCGAAATAGACCTGCCAGTAGTGGCTGGTGTGACAATAGGGCCGCACCGCGAGCTGCGTACCGCGCTCGTTGAAGTCCAGGATTTCTACATCGGGTGCCGGTTCGGCCACCACATTAGGAATGGCGGCAAGGGCGGGCTTCAATAGGGCGATCGCATCGAGCGGGTCGACGCCGAAAGCGAGCTGCGCAGTGCGATCGACGCGGCGATAATCGTTGGTGCTGAAGTTCTGGATGACTTCCGAGGAAATCTTGCCGTTGCCGATCACAGTGGTCACGTTGTCGGGCGTGTTGAGGATGGTGTTGAACATGCCGATCTCGACGACCGTGCCTTCCACGCCGCCCGCCACCACATAGTCGCCCAGCTTGTAGGGGCGGAAGATGATGAGGAAGGCGCCAGCGGCGAAATTGCCGAGCAAGCCCGACCATGCTGCGCCGATGGCGAGGCCGACGCCCGCGAGCAGGGCGGCGAAGCTCGTTGTCTGGAGCCCGAAATAGCCCAGGATCGCGACGACCAGCAGGATGTTGAGCACCACCGCCAGCATATTGGCGATGTAGCGCTGGAGCGTTGCATCGAAGTTCCGCCGGGTGAGCAGCGCAGAGAGTGCGCGGATCGCGAAGCTGATCAGCCATCGCCCGACCATGTAGAGAAGGAGGGCTGAACCGATCTTTATGGCGAACGCCGTGATGATCGGCGCTGCTCCGGCCCACATGACTGCAATGTCCATGACGTATCCCTCACCCCTCTCTGGTCATCGAATGTGAGACTGCCTTACCGCCTAACATATATCAAGAAGATCGGCGGACTGGGGTCGGGGGCGGACTCCGGTCTCCGCCATGCAGGAGCGAAACCAGGACGAAGCTGACGATCATCAAAAGATACCAAGCACCAAGCTTACTGAGCGAAACCATATGCCAGCCCTCGCTCTGCGTGGGATAAGTCCAAGCATTAGCGAAGGTGCCGATATTCTCGGCGAACCAGATAAACAGCGCGACCAGCAGCCAGCCGACGAGCAAGGGCATCCGCCGATATACGCGGAACGGGCGGAACCACACCTGGGTGCGCCAGAAAAGCAATCCGATCACCGCAAAGAGACCGAGGCGAACGTCCGGAAGCCAGTGATGCGCGAAGAAATTAGTGTAGATGGCGAGGGCGAGCGCAATGCTTGTCCAGCGCGGTGGGTAATGGGTGAAGCGAAAGTCGAAGATACGCCACACCCTCGCGATGTAGCTTCCGACAGCGGCGTACATGAAGCCGGAGAACAGCGGCACCGCCCCGATATGGAGGACGCCGCTTTCTGGATAGATCCATGAGCCGGCGGCGGTTTTGAACAGTTCCATAACCGTGCCGACAATATGAAAAACCGCGATGATCTTTGCTTCCCGCCAGCTTTCCAGCCGCAGGCCGATCATGGCAATCTGGATAGCGACGCCGCAAATTGTAAGGAAATCGTAGCGGGCGAGCGCGGCATCACGAGGATAGAGCAAGTGCGTGCCCAGCAGCAGCGCCAGCATGAGCGCGCCGAAAAGGCACGCCCAGCCTTGCTTGAAGCCAAAGAGCAGGAACTCGTAAAGCCAGGCTGACGGGCCGGCCGCCGGTCGTAGTGCGTCAAGTCTCGCACGGATGCTATGGAAGCGTGTTGCGTCCGCCGCACCAGTCTGTGTCCGTGGCCGCTCCACATGCCCCCCAACCATTCCCGTTCCGTTAGCTTAGGGACGGGAGCAGGTGCCAGACAAGTGACTTGGTTCAGCCCTCCTGGCGCACCTCGGCTCGGGCTTGCAGCAGATCCCACAGCCCACGGTGCTGGCCAACAAGCTGGCTCGCACCGAACTGCATGGCGCGAGTCAGGCGGTGTGGATCGGGAAGCGCCGCGAGCATGTCCAGCGTCTGCTTGCGGCTGGGCACGGTGCACGCGGGAACTTCGATCCCTAGGCGTGCAGCGCCTGCATCAAGGATGGTCCGCATTGCGTCCCAATCCAGCACCAGCGCGACCGAGGCGCCGAACGAGCACCCGTTGCGGTCGGACTGGGCGAGCATTTCCAGCGCATGGCGCTGCTGCGTTATGACGGTCGTCGTCTCATGATGACCGCTCGTGCTGGGCAGAGGGCCTGCAAGCACGGCAAGCCTCGAAAGATAGGCGCGCTCCGTGACGAAGGAGTCCATTGCCGCGACAAGCCAATCTCGGGCGCCGACCTCTGTGGTCCGCGTGGCGGCAAGATCGACGAAGCCCGGCGCGCTGCCGTGCAGCAGACAGAGAAGATGAACGAAGTCCGCGAAGTCCACCAGATTACGCACGAAGGACTGTCTCTCGCCCCGGATCACCCCGTTAGGATACGGGTGCGCGGGTGTTCCCTGCGTATCGACGAGAGACACGAGCATGGACGCGAGCGTTTCGGTCGGTACTCGGTGGGACAGGCTTTCCATAATAGACCTCAATAGCTCGACCCTCACGGATCGAGTGCGCCCCCGCAGCCCTATTAGAGCTAATGCGGTTAATAAGCCCTTGAGGTCATTTGGAAAAAATTCGTTCCGATTTGGTACGAACGGGACAAGTTTGCGAAGTGACGCAAGAGCGCCGTCGTGGATGTACTGGTGCGCCGTTCTGCGGTTCCGTGGTTCAACTATTGGCGGTGACGGCCCAGCGATCGTTTGATGCGGCGCGCCAGCCCAGCGAAATTGCGTAGGCCAGGCGTCCGGTCGATAAAGCCGAGTTGGTCAATATCTGTGCGGGAGGGGCGCTGTATGCCGAGCACGGGCGTTGCCAGCCATGTCTCGAGCTCGGGGTGGTCCTTGCGTAGCCAACTATAGGCGCCGTCGACGTGCATTGGTCCCCCTGCCGGGTCGCCCGAGGGCCGCTCGCTCATGGTTTTGAGATAAGGGACGGCGGTAGCGATCGCGTCACCGTTGAGCGCGATGAAATGAGTGGTTCGTACATTGTCGCTCGGGTTCGCGCGGGAGAGCAGCGGCGTGTCGGCCGGGCCATGATACTGCTCATAGCCCCCGTAAAAGATGGACCAACGTTTCTCTTTTAGCGCGGTCAGTGTCCGTTCCAGCCGTGCCTCGGCATCACGCGTGAAATCGAGATCGTCCTCCAGGATCAGGATGTTGCTTGCTCCTGCCGTTAAAGCATCGACCAAGATGTCCTGGTGGCTGGTGAAGCAACCCCGTGCGCCAATAGAGGGGAACGTGCCCGCATTCTCGGGCTTGCATGCGTCGTGGAAAGCAACGCGAACACCGTCTATCGCCAGACCGAGCCGCGCAAGTTCCCCGGTCATCTCCGCTCGCCGATCGGCCCGGTGCCGCAAATTGATGATCCGGATGCGCTCGAACGTTTCGAGCAAGGCCTGCCCTGAAGCGGTCGGCATCGTCTGTTTTCCTTCTCCTGTGTCGTCGAACGAAGACATCAATGCCGACCGTGGGCGCGCTCCCCTTACTGGTCGAGGAAGCTGCGCATCTTGCGGCTGCGGCTCGGGTGCTTGAGCTTACGCAGCGCCTTGGCCTCGATCTGCCGGATGCGTTCGCGCGTCACCGAGAATTGCTGGCCGACTTCTTCCAGCGTGTGATCGGTGTTCATGCCGATGCCGAAGCGCATGCGCAGCACGCGCTCCTCGCGCGGAGTGAGGCTCGCCAGAACGCGGGTGACCGTTTCCTTGAGGTTCGCCTGGATCGCCGCGTCGACCGGGATGATCGCGTTCTTGTCCTCGATGAAGTCGCCCAGATGGCTATCTTCCTCGTCGCCGATCGGCGTTTCGAGGGAGATCGGCTCCTTGGCGATCTTCATCACCTTGCGCACCTTTTCGAGCGGCATGCTCAGGCGCTCCGCCATTTCCTCGGGCGTGGGCTCGCGGCCCTGCTCGTGGAGGAACTGGCGGCTGGTGCGGACCAGCTTGTTGATCGTCTCGATCATATGCACCGGGATACGAATCGTGCGCGCCTGATCGGCGATTGAGCGCGTGATCGCCTGCCTGATCCACCAAGTGGCATAGGTGCTGAACTTGTAGCCGCGGCGATATTCGAACTTATCCACCGCCTTCATCAGGCCGATATTGCCTTCCTGGATGAGGTCCAGGAACTGCAGGCCGCGATTGGTGTACTTCTTGGCGATCGAGATCACGAGGCGGAGATTGGCCTCGACCATCTCTTTCTTCGCGATGCGTGCCTCGCGCTCGCCCTTTTGCACCATGTTTACGATGCGGCGGAACTCGATCAGCGACGTGCCCGTCGATTGGGCAATCTCCCCGACTTCCATCCGGATGCGATCCACAGCATCGGTTTCGGTGGATGCAAAGGCGGCCCATTTCTTGTCGATGCCGGCGACCTTCTCCATCCAGCCGTCGTCGAGTTCGTGACCGACATATTCGTCGAGGAAGGCCTTGCGAGGAACCTTATGGCGCTCGGCGAGGCGCAGCATCTGGCCGCCCAGCGTGGTCAGCCGACGGTTGAACGCGTAAAGCTGATCGACGAGATACTCGATCTTCTGCTGGTGGAACTGAACGCTCTCGACTTCGGCGGTGAGGTCCTCGCGCAGCTTCTGATAAGCCGTTTCCTGCTTGGCAGGCAGCTCTTCACCATTGCCCAGCGCGACAAGACGCGCCTGCTGGATGCGGGAAAAATCCTCGAATAGCTCAGTGATGCGGGCAAACTTTGCAAGGGCGTCCGGCTTGAGCAACTCCTCCATCGCCGCGAGCGACAGGGTGTTGTCGTCGTCGTCATCGTCGTCCGGCCGCTGCGACCGGCGCTCGACCATCGAATCCTCTTCGTCCTCCGACTCCGGCTCTTCCTCGACCTCGTCCTCATCCTTGAACGAGGGCCCGGCGGTCTTGGCGGAAATCTCGCCATCGTCGTCCGCCTCGCCATCTTCGGAGAGGCTTTCGGGTGCCGGGTCCTTGGAGAGCATCGCGTCGAGATCGAGGATCTCGCGCAGCTGCATTTCGCCATTGTTGAGCGCGGTTGACCACTGGATGATCGCATTGAAGGTTGTGGGGCTTTCGCACAGGCCCAGGATCATCGTGTCGCGCCCGGCTTCGATGCGCTTGGCGATGGCGATCTCGCCCTCGCGGCTGAGCAGCTCCACGGCGCCCATCTCGCGCAGGTACATGCGCACCGGATCGTCCGTGCGATCGACGGTTTCCTTTTTCTTCTCCGCAACGTTGCCGTCGTCTTCCTCGGAAGAGGGGTCGATCGGATCGACGTCAGGCTCCGCCTGCTCCTCGCCTTCCTCGGCCTGATCTTCGTTCTCGACGATGTTGATGCCCATATCGGACAGGGCCGACGTGATATCCTCGATCTGATCCGAGGACATCTCGCCCTGCGGCAGGGCGTCGTTCAGTTCGTCATAAGTGATGTAGCCGCGCTTCTTCGCGCGAGCGATCAGCTTCTTGACCGATGCCTCGTTGAGATCGAGGAGAGGTGCGTCGCTGCCCTCTTGCTCGTCGGTCTGGATGGTCTTGCCTGCCTTGCTCGCCATGGGTTGCCTTGTTCTGGGCCGCAGCTGCGCATGGGCGCCACGACATGCTTTTGATACTTAAACGTCCTGGGGTTCAATCAGTTCGGAAAGACGCGCTTCCAGCTCCGCTTTCCTCCGGCGCAGATCCTGTTGACGTACATAACCGGCTTCGAATGCCGCGCCGTCCACAGCCTCCCCCATCATGGCCCGTGTCGCCGCAGCCAACTCCGCATCGATTCGTGGCATAGCCACCATCACCATCATTGCCTCATCGATGATACGCGCGGGCGCACCATCGCCTTCGGTTTTGCTGGCAACCGTGAAATGCAGCGCATCGGCCCGGAGCAACTCCTTTGCCATATTATACACTTCACCCTGCCCCAATATTGTAAGGAGGCGCTCAGTTTCAACCGTTTCTTCGTCGAGAGCCAAATCGACGAGCTTGTCGACCATGCCGGCAAGTCGCGAGTCGGCGATATCGAGATGGGCCAGCGTTTCGCGATGGCGCCGGATTTCCTGAGGATGGCGCAGCAAAGCGCCGATGACAGCGCGAAGGAGCGGCAGTTCGATCCCGCCAATATGGATAGCGCGGGCCTCCACCGAGGGTGGCGGAGGAGGGGGCGACCAGCGCTGTCCTGAACGCCCCCCTCCGCCGGGCGCGGGCGGAACGAAGGGGCGTCTTTCCGGGCGGCTGAAGAATAGCGCGTCCAGCCGCTCGCGGAAATGCCGGCGATAATGAGCACGGATGTCCTCGTGCCGGATCGTATCGGTGAGCTCGTCCAGGCGCTGCTTGAGACCGGCGCGCTGCTCGGGCGTTTCCAGGAGGCCGGAAGCCTTTTCGACTTCCCAGAGGGTGTCCGAGAGCGGACGAGAGGCAGCGAGCACTGCGTCCATTGCCGAAAGGCCACCGGTCCGGACCAGATCGTCGGGGTCTTGTCCTGCTGGGAGAGTCGCGAAGGCGAGGCTGTGGCCCGGACGCAGCAAGGGCAGGGCACGGTGCGCCGCGCGCATCGCCGCGCGTTGCCCGGCCGCATCCCCGTCGAAGCACAGGAGCGGCGTTGCGACCATCGTCCAGAGCTTCTCGATCTGCGCTTCGGTGAGCGCCGTTCCAAGCGGAGCCACGGCTTCGGCGAGCCCGGCCTGGGCCAGCGCGATCACGTCCATATACCCCTCGACCACGACGATGCGCCCGGTCTTGCGCGCCGCAGGGGCTGCCTTGTCGAGATTGTAGAGCGTTCGGCCCTTGTCGAAGAGTGGCGTCTCGGGCGAATTCAGATATTTAGGCTCGCCGCTGTCCAGGATACGGCCGCCAAAAGCGATCACTCGGCCACGCTGATCGGCAATGGGGATCATCACGCGGCCCCGGAACCGGTCGTAGCTTTCCCGGCTCTTGTCCTCAGGCGCGATCAGCATGCCCGATTCGACCAGCATGGTCTCGGGGAAGTCGCGCAACGCCGTTTTGAGTTTGCCGCGCGAATCGGGTGCGAAGCCAATGCCGAAGGCCCGGCGGGTCTCGTCGGAAATGCCGCGCCGTTTGAGATATTCGCGGGCGCCCGCCCCATCCAGGCCGCCCAGCTGCGTCTCAAACCAGTCCCGGGCCGCCGCCATCACGTCGTGAAGGGATCTGGCCTGCTCGGCCCGCTTGGCCGCCTTGGGGTCAGGTGCGGGCACCTCCATGCCTGCCGCATCGGCAAGCTCCTTCACAGCCTCCATAAAAGGCAGGCCCTGATGATCGGTCATCCAGCGAATGGCGTCGCCATGCGCACCGCAACCGAAGCAGTGATAAAAGCCCTTCTCGTCGTTGATCGTGAAGCTGGGTGTCTTCTCGTTATGAAAAGGGCAGCACGCCTTATGTTCTCGCCCGGCGCGAATCACCTTCACGCTCTTGCCGATGAGGGTGGAGAGCGTGGTGCGTGAGCGGAGTTGATCCAGCCATTGAGGCGTGAGGCTCATGCGGCCCGTGCGCGGCTCAGGCCAGCGCCGCTTTCACCAGCGCGCTTGCGGTGCTCATGTCGATCACAGTTCCATGCCGCTCCTTGAGAAGCGCCATTACCCGGCCCATGTCTTTGAGGCTGCTGGCGCCGGTCTCGCCCTTGATGCCCTCTATGGCCGCCCGCGTTTCATCGTCCGAGAGGCGCTGCGGCAGGAAACTTTCGATGACGACAAGCTCGCCCTTCTCCTGCGCGGCCAGCTCATCGCGGCCGCCTTTCTCGAACATCTCGATCGACTCGCGCCGCTGCTTGACCATTTTCTGAAGCACATCGACGACGATCTGGTCGTCTTCCGGCACTTGGCTTGCCGTCCGCAGTTCGATGTCGCGGTCCTTCAGCTTGGCGAGGATGAGGCGCACTGCGGCGAGACGATCCTTCTCGCCCGCCTTCATCGCTTGAATCTGGGCAGCTTTTATCTGCTCGCGAATCGCCATGCGCTCTACCTGTTCCCTTGAGTCCGAGTGGAAAGGAGCACATATAGCGCTCCTCGGGGATTTTTAATAGATTGACCCGCTCCGGCGCAGACCCTAGTGCCCCCGCCGTTTAGCCAGTGCTGGGGCGCCGGCCAAAAATGCGAACAGCGAAGGATCAGAAGCCATGGCGAACGCCAGTTACCCGACCGTGCCCAAGGGAGCGACGGGGGTATTGGTGCTAGCCGACGGCTCGGTGATCTTTGGCCGCGGCTTTGGTGCGACCGGGGCGGAAGTGGGCGAGTTGTGCTTCCACACCGCGATGACCGGCTATCAGGAGATCATGACTGATCCCAGCTTTGCCGGTCAGATCATCACCTTCACGTTTCCGCATATCGGCAACGTTGGCACCAATCTCGACGATATTGAGGCGGATACGCCTTGGGCGCTGGGCTGCGTCGTGCGCGAGGACGTGACGGCGCCCTCCAACTTCCGCAATGTCGAGCCCTTCGATCAATGGCTCAAGGAGCATGGCCGGATCGGCCTTGCTGGCGTGGATACGCGCGCGCTCACCCGCCGCATCCGCTTGGCGGGGGCGCCCAATGCAGTGATCGCGCACGATCCGTCCGGAAACTTCGATCTGAAGGCGCTCCACGAGCAGGCGCTTCGCTGGCCCGGTCTTGAAGGCATGGACCTCGCCATTGAGGTTACCGGCGAAAAGCGGGACTGGGCCGATGGCGGCTGGGCGCTGGGGCAGGGCTATCATCTGAAAGCCACGAAGCCGGATGCGCCTCATGTCGTGGCGATCGATTATGGCGCCAAGCACAACATCTTCCGCAATCTCGTCAAAGCTGGGGCAAAGGTTACCGTGCTGCCCGCCACCGCGAGCTATGAGGATGTGATGGGCCTTCAGCCCGACGGCGTCTTCCTTTCAAACGGTCCGGGCGATCCGGCGGCGACAGGCTCTTACGCTGTGCCGGTGATCGCGGCGCTGCTCACCGAGAATGTACCGATCTTCGGCATTTGTCTTGGCCATCAGCTTCTGGCGATCGCGGCGGGTGCCAGTACGCTCAAGATGCATCAGGGCCACCGCGGCGCCAATCATCCGGTCAAGCGGCTGGAAGACGGCGTCGTCGAAATAACGTCGATGAATCATGGCTTTGCGGTCGATACCTCGACGCTGCCTGAGAATGTGGTGGAGACGCACACCTCGCTGTTCGACGGCTCCAACTGCGGCATCGCCTTTACTGACAAAAATGCCTTCTCGGTGCAGTATCACCCGGAGGCCTCGCCTGGCCCGCAGGACAGCTTCTATCTTTTCCGGCGGTTCGTGGAGGGGCTCAAGTGAGCCTCAAACTGCCCCAGGTCGATCCCGCGCGGCTCGAAGCGGAGTGGGCGGCCGACAAGGATATTCTCGCCCAACTCGCTGCCAATGGCGACAAGGCGAAGCTGCCGCGCCCCGTCGACGTGAGCTTCAAGGGCACGGACGAGCAGTTCGAGCTCGTCCTGACGACGGCCAGCCAGTTCGGCTTCGTGGAGCTGGACCGGGAGGTCGGCGAGGACGGCGAACATTATCTCTTCCTCGAATGCGAGTCCGCCGTGGACGAGCAGTCGATCCGCGACCTCACGCGCAAATGCATCCAGATCGAGATGCTCTTCGGCGTCGAGTATGACGGATGGGGCTGCGAGGCCCAGACGGGGGCGGTGCATTGAGATTGATGCAGCCTCAGCTTTTCTCAAACTATATCGCAGATCTGGCGCTTAAGGCGGACTAATGCCCAAAAGAACTGACATCTCCTCGATCCTCGTCATTGGCGCCGGCCCGATCATCATCGGTCAGGCGTGCGAGTTTGACTATTCGGGCACACAGGCGATCAAGGCGTTGAAGGAAGAGGGCTACCGGATCGTTCTGGTGAACTCCAACCCAGCGACGATCATGACCGATCCGGAACTGGCCGACGCTACTTATGTGGAGCCGGTGACGCCGGAGGTGGTCGCCAAGATCATCGAGAAGGAGCGGCCGGACGCGGTTCTGCCCACGATGGGCGGCCAGACGGCGCTTAACACGGCGCTGGCGCTCTTCCGCGATGGCACGCTGGAGAAGTTCGGCGTGACGATGATCGGCGCGGACGCCGAGGCGATCGACAAGGCCGAGGACCGGCTCAAGTTCCGCGACGCGATGGACAAGATCGGGCTGGAGAGCGCCCGGTCCCGGATCGCGCATACGCTCGATGAAGCGATGGATGCGCTTGAGTTCATTGGCCTGCCCGCGATCATCCGCCCCAGCTTCACCATGGGCGGCACTGGCGGTGGTGTCGCCTATAATCGCGAGGAGTTTCGCAACATCGTGATCTCCGGGCTGGATGCCAGCCCGACCACCGAAGTGCTGATCGAGGAGTCGCTGCTCGGCTGGAAGGAATATGAGATGGAGGTTGTCCGCGACCGTGCGGACAATGCCATCATCATCTGCTCGATCGAGAATATCGATCCGATGGGCGTCCATACGGGCGACTCCATCACTGTCGCGCCGGCCCTCACGCTGACTGATAAGGAATATCAGATCATGCGGAACGCGAGTATTGCGGTGCTGCGTGAAATCGGCGTGGAAACAGGTGGTTCGAACGTACAGTTCGCAGTGAATCCGAAAGATGGCCGCCTGATCGTCATCGAGATGAACCCCCGCGTCAGCCGCTCGTCGGCGCTGGCTTCCAAGGCCACCGGTTTCCCGATCGCGAAGGTCGCAGCCAAGCTGGCGGTTGGATACACGCTCGACGAGATCCAGAACGACATCACCGGCGTCACCCCGGCGAGCTTCGAGCCGACCATCGACTATGTGGTCACCAAGATCCCGCGCTTCGCATTCGAGAAGTTCAAGGGTGCCGAGCCGCTGCTTGGCACGGCGATGAAGTCCGTCGGCGAAGTGATGGCGATCGGTCGCAATATTCACGAGTCCATGCAGAAGGCGCTGCGCGGGCTGGAAACCGGCCTTTCCGGCTTCAATCAGGTTGATGCCCTTGTCGGCGCCAGCCGCGATGAGATCACGGCCGCGCTCTCCACGCCGACGCCGGATCGGCTTCTGGTTGCCGCTCAAGCGCTGCGCGAAGGCTTGAGCGTTGCCGAAATCCACGCGGTGGCGAAGTTCGACCCCTGGTTCCTCGATCGGCTCGCGGAAATCGTCGCGGCCGAGCAGGACGTGATGGAAAACGGGCTGCCACGCGACGCGGACGCCATGCGGCGTCTGAAGGCTATGGGCTTCTCGGACAAGCGTCTTGCTTGGCTCGCGCTTCAGTCCGCGAACCTCAAGCCGGGTATGGATTCGGCTATTCGGCGCGGCTCTGGCCTCGTGCGCGATGCCGTCGTGGCGATGACAGGCGGTGTCACCGAGGAAGAAGTGCGCAAGCTGCGCCACAAGCTCGGCGTGCGCCCGGTCTTCAAGCGGATCGACACCTGCGCTGCCGAGTTCGACGCGAAGACACCCTATATGTATTCGACCTACGAGGCGCCCAGCTTCGGAGAGCCCGAGGATGAGAGCAATCCGAGCGACCGCAAGAAGGTCGTGATCCTTGGCGGCGGCCCGAACCGGATCGGGCAGGGCATCGAGTTCGACTATTGCTGCTGCCACGCTTGTTTCGCGCTGGCTGATGCGGGCTATGAAACGATCATGGTGAACTGCAACCCGGAGACGGTGAGCACGGACTATGACACCTCGGATCGCCTCTACTTCGAGCCATTGACTGCCGAAGATGTGCTGGAAATTCTCGCCGTCGAGCAGTCGAAGGGCGAGCTGGTCGGCGTGATCGTCCAGTTCGGTGGGCAGACGCCCCTAAAGCTGGCGCAGGCGCTGGAGGATGCGGGCATTCCCATTCTCGGCACTTCGCCCGACGCTATCGATCTCGCCGAAGACCGCGAGCGCTTCGCTGCGCTAGTGACCAAGCTCAAGCTGCTCCAGCCGGCAAATGGCATCGCGCGCAGCCGCGACGAGGCTGTCGCCGTGGCGTCGCGCATCGGCTATCCAGTGCTGATGCGCCCCAGCTATGTGCTGGGTGGCCGCGCTATGGAGATCGTTGAGAACCAGACCCAGCTGGACGACTATATCACGACGGCGGTTCAGGTCTCCGGCGACTCCCCCGTGCTCATCGACCAGTATCTGCGTGATGCCGTTGAGGTGGACGTGGACGCGCTCTGCGACGGCGACGAGGTGGTGGTGGCCGGCGTCCTTCAGCATATCGAGGAGGCCGGCGTTCATTCGGGCGATAGCGCCTGTTCACTGCCGCCCTACAGCCTTCCGGCCGAGACGATCGCTGAGATCGAGCGGCAGACGCGCGTTCTGGCGCACGCCCTGCACGTACGGGGCCTGATGAATATCCAGTTCGCGGTGAAAGACGGCCAGGTCTACCTTATCGAGGTCAATCCTCGCGCCAGCCGCACCGTGCCCTTCGTGGCGAAGGCCATCGGCACGCCAATCGCCAAGATCGCGGCGCGGGTGATGGCGGGCGAGAAGCTGGCAAACCTGCCCGTGATCGACCGGAACGCGATCAGTCATATAGCGGTCAAGGAAGCCGTCTTCCCGTTCAATCGCTTCCCCGGCGTCGATCCCGTACTTTCGCCCGAGATGAAGTCGACCGGCGAAGTCATGGGCATCGACACGGATTTCCCCACTGCATTTGCCAAGTCGCAGCTCGGCGCCGGCAATGCCTTGCCCCAGTCGGGTACGGTGTTCATCTCGGTCAAGGATGGGGACAAGCCGATCATGCTTCCTGCGGCGCGCAAGATTGGCGAGATGGGCTTCCATATCGTCGCGACAGGAGGCACGGCCGACTATCTTGAGGCTGAGGGCATCGCCGTCGAGCGTGTGAACAAGGTCGCGCAGGGGCGTCCGCACATTGTTGATAGGATCACCGATGGCGGCATCGATCTGATTTTCAATACTACGGAGGGCTGGCAGTCGCTCATCGACAGCAAAGCGATTCGCATAAGTGCGCTTCGGCACAAGGTCGCGAGCTTCACGACAGCGGCCGCGAGCGTCGCTGCGGTGGATGCCATCGCCGCGCTCCGCCTTCGTCCCCTTGAAGTGCGCTCCCTCCAATCTTATTATCTTGGGCCGCAAGACTGATCTTTCGAAAAGCAGAAATCAGTTGCGCGCTGTCTTGGGGGCAGGACGGCGAACAGGATTCGCGTCTCGTTTGGCGCCCAAGCACATATTGAGAAGGATCGGGGAGTAAAAATGGCCACTGTCGAGAAGATGCCGATGCTGCAGGTGGGCTATGAAAAGCTCCAGCAGCAGTTGCGTGCGCTCAAGGCCGAACGCCCGCAGATCGTGGATGCGATCGAGGAAGCGCGCGCGCACGGAGATCTCTCCGAGAATGCCGAATATCATGCCGCCAAGGAGCGTCAGGGTCAGGTCGAGGCGGGAATCGCCGACCTGGAGGACAAGCTTTCGCGTGCGCAGATCATCGATCCCACGGCTCTTTCAGGCGACAAGATCGTCTTCGGCGCGACGGTTACGTTGCTTGATGAGGACGACAAGCCGGTTCGGTATCAGATTGTCGGTCAGGCGGAAGCGGATGCCAAGGCTGGGATGATTTCCTATAATAGCCCGCTTGGCCGTGCCCTGATCGGGCGACAGGTCGGCGAGGAAGTGGAAGTCACGGTGCCGGCGGGTGACAAGTTCTACCTTGTCGACAAGATTGAGTTCATCTGAACCGTCTGTTGTTTCCCATCGGTTTCATCTCATGCCCATGAGCCTTCCGAACGGCCGGACGATCAACATCATCGCCATCGTGACCAGTGCGCTGTTCGCGGTGCAGATGTTCGGCGGCCTGATCGATCGTGCCGCCGTGATGGGCGGGTTCATCCCCGCTCGCGTCTACGCGCTGGCGGCCAGTGGCACGCAGATTGATATCCCCTGGCTCCCGGTGTGGATCACGCCGCTCAGCGCGACGTTGATTCACGGCGGTGTTCTTCACCTCGCCTTCAATATGGTGATGCTGCTTTTCTGCGGGCGTCAGGTGGAGAGCCTGCTGGGGCGCTGGCCCACTATTCTTATTTATGTGGTGGGAGCCTATGCTTCGGCAGCGG
This sequence comes from Sphingobium sp. CR28, assembly GCF_052327305.1. Classification (GTDB taxonomy): domain Bacteria; phylum Pseudomonadota; class Alphaproteobacteria; order Sphingomonadales; family Sphingomonadaceae; genus Sphingobium. The sequence continues at coordinate 24,664 of NZ_CP182486.1, forward strand.
CACAGTGGCTCGCTGATCCGGAAAGCGTAACGCCCATGATTGGTGCGAGCGGCGCCATTTCGGCGCTCATGGGCACTTATGCGGTCATCTATGGTCAGCGCGCTGCGAGGCCGATCGGCCCGATCCCGGCCTATGCGGTGCGTATCCTGTGGCTGGCTGCGGCTTGGATCGGTCTACAACTGCTCGTCGGTCTTGCCACCGGGCCGGATAGCGCAATGGGCGGCGTTGCGATTGCCGCCCACATCGGTGGATTCATCGCGGGATTGTTGCTGACGCGACCGCTTCTTTATCGCCGCTTTCGCTGGCGACCCGTAGACTGACGAACTGATCGTTCAATCCGCGGCCGGACCTTCTTGCGAGGGGTCGAGCAGGCGGTGAAGGTGAACGACGACGAAGCGCATTTCTGCATCATCGACAGTCCGCTGCGCCGCGGCGCGCCACGCTTTCTCCGCAGATGCATAGTCGGGGTAAACGCCGACGATCTCGATAGCATTAAGATCGGCGAATTCGAGCGACTGCGGATCTTTCACGCGGCCGCCCATGACGAGATGCAATTTGGTCACACAGGGCTCCGAAAGGCTGGCGAGGGGATGAGCCGTCCGGCTAGCATTGCATCACCCCCTTGCCAAGAACCTCGCCCCGCAACTTACTGGTCTTTCAGTGCCGCTTTTGCCGTATTGACGGCGCGCCGGGCGACGCTCGCCACCTCTTCGCTCACCTTCTCGGCCGTGGCGCGCACCGCCTTGGCGCTGGGAAGATGCGCAATGCCTTCGCGTGCCGCCTCGACACCCGTATGGGCAACGCTGCGTGCGGTTTCCGCGCTCACATGCGCCGCATTTCGTGCCGCTTCCGCGCCAATTGCGGCTGCGGAGCGGGCCGCCTTTGCCCCCCGCTGAGCAGCAGAGAGGGCTGTGTCGGCGCTTTCCGCAGCGGCCTTACGCGCCGCCTCTCCAGCGCCGTTAAGGCCGGAGAGTACGGCTCGTGCCGTCTCAGCCGTGGCGGCCAGACCAGCCGCGCGAGAGACCAGTTGCGCGCCGCGGCTCGCGAGCTTCAGGCGCGGCATGAAAATGCCGATCGCCGCGCCCACCGCTGCCGCTGCCGCGATCGTCGCGACGGGATGATCCTGAAAGATGCGGTTGGCTTCGCCCGCGGCGCGATAGCTCTTCTCGCGAGCGTCGCCGATCACGTCGCCGCTTTTCCGTCGCGTGGCGGTCACGATGTCGCTCACGCCATCGCGCGTCCGCTTAGACGCGCTCTTGAGCGTGCTGATCCGGCTGTTCGCCACCTTCTTGTTCGGCTGGCTGTTCTTGTTGCGCGTTGCCATGTGTCATCCTCCATTGTTCGATCCGGTCGCGCACCGTGCGCGCGAGTTTCCCGCTCCCTCGACTAAGCGCTATAACGGGCCGCCAAAAAAGAAGTGCCGCGAGCGTTCCGCCGATCAGCACGGAAAGGACTGGCCGTCGCTTGACCAGCGCCACGCTCGCCGAGCGGGTTTCATTCAGCCGGTTTGTCACAGCGACCACGGCGTCCTCTTTGAGGCGGCCCGGCGCGATCCGTTCACGGGCAGAGATCGATGCCGCTCGAAAGGCTATCCGCGCTGCGTCGGCCCGGCGCCGGGCTTCCATAACGGTGTGGTTGCGCGCCGTCATGCTTCGCGATTCCGGGCTATTCCACTCAGGGAGCGGCGCGCCAACAGGATGAGAATGAGCGCGATCCCTATTGTCACAACGGCAACAAGCAGAGTCGCGAAGACCGCGCCGATGAGGGGAGTCAGCGCCAGGATGATCCCGAACAACAACGTCGTTAGCCCGGCAAGTGCTAGCAGAATGGCGAGGATTCCCAGAACCGCCGCGTTTCTTAGCGCAGCGCCGGTTGCCGCAGCCTTCAGCTTCGCCCATTCCAGCTCGGCACTGAGCAGTTCCTGCCCAGCGGCGACGAGCCTTTCCATCGTCGCACGGACGCTTTCGTCCGCGCCGCCCGACGGCTCAGGTGCGTCCGTCGTCTGGGCGTGCTCCTCACCCTCTAACAAGATGCATTACTCCCCTGACGTCCGCATGAGGGACGACGCGTAGGTCTCAGCTTTCGCTGTCCGATCCTCCGCCGCGTGCCAGTCGCATGAGAACGAAGCCGACGACCGCAGCAGCGCCAATGGCGACGGCAGGGCTCTTGCGAACGAAATCGCGTGCTTCCTCGGCAAGCTGGTCGACATCCTTCGCATCGAGCGATTGCGCGGCACCCGCGACGGCTTCTGCTGCCTGACGGGCATAGTCGCCATATTGCGGGCCAAGGCGGCTATCGACTGTCTCAGCGGTGTCCGAGATCAGCTTGGATAAGCCATGAAGAGCAGAGCCAGTGCTGCTCTTGGCGGTGGCGGCGGCAGACCAGGCCGTGGTCTTCGCCTGCTCAGCGACGACGCTTGCCTGCTCGCGCCATCCATCGGTGCGAGAGGGCGCTGTCTTGGGCTTTGCGCGTGGTTTCCGGGCGGGCGCTGCCGTAGCAGCGCTCGACTTGGCCTTGGGGCCGGGCTTGGATGGGGTGGTTTTCTTGGGTGTAGTCCGGACCGGGCGCTTGGGTGCCGGCTTGCTCTCTTCCGCCATTTTCGATCCTTTCGAAGCAAGAATGATCGCGCGATCCCACTCCATATAGCAGGGCACGGTCCCTTTAACAGGGCTGGCCGCCTGATTGTTCCGTGGCCGTGTCGGAAAGTTGGTTCGCATCGTTGGAGGGAGCAGCACCGCTTTCCATTGATCCGCCCATTGATCCGCGCCGCACCCTTGCGTAAGCGGCTGCCAGTTTCATCAGGCATCCAGTGCAGAGGACCACCGCCATGACCGAGATTCTCGACATTCACGCGCGCCAGATTCTGGATAGCCGCGGCAATCCCACCGTGGAAGTGGACGTGCTGCTCGAGGATGGAAGCTTTGGCCGGGCTGCCGTACCTTCGGGCGCATCGACTGGAGCTTATGAAGCCGTCGAAAAGCGGGACGGGGACAAGGGCGTTTATCTCGGCAAGGGCGTGCTTCAGGCCGTGGCCGCAGTGAACGACGAAATCGCCGGTGAGATCATCGGCATGGACGCTGAGGATCAGGCTGATATCGACGAGGCGATGATCGCGCTCGACGGTACGGAGAACAAGGCGCGTCTGGGCGCAAACGCGATTCTTGGCGTCTCTCTTGCGGTCGCGAAGGCCGCCGCCGATGCGCGCGGCCTGCCGCTCTATCGCTACGTCGGCGGCGTCTCGGCGCACGTCTTGCCCGTGCCGATGATGAACATCATCAATGGCGGCGAGCATGCAGACAACCCGATCGACTTCCAGGAGTTCATGATCATGCCGGTGGGTGCGGAGAGCATCGCCCATGCCGTGCAGATCGGTTCCGAAATCTTCCACACGCTCAAGAAAGGCCTGCATGACAAAGGTCTGGCGACAGGCGTCGGCGACGAGGGCGGCTTCGCGCCGAACATCGCCTCTACCGTCGAGGCGCTCGACTTCATCATGGCCAGCATCGAGAAGGCTGGCTATCGGCCGGGCGAGAATGTCGTGCTCGCGCTCGATTGCGCAGCGACCGAGTTCTTCAAGAACGGAAGCTATGTGATTTCGGGTGAGGGCAAGACGCTTTCACCGGCTGAGATGGCGGACTATCTGGCCGATCTCGTCGCGCGCTATCCGATCAAGTCCATCGAAGATGGCATGAGCGAGGACGACTTCGAAGGCTGGAAGATCCTGACCGACAAGATCGGGAACAAGTGCCAGCTCGTTGGCGACGATCTGTTTGTCACCAATCCCAAGCGCCTCGCCATGGGCATCGAGAAGGGACTCGCCAACTCGATGCTGGTCAAGGTGAACCAGATCGGATCTCTCACCGAGACGCTGGCGGCGGTCGAGCTGGCGCACCGCGCACGCTACACCAATGTGATGTCGCATCGTTCGGGCGAGACTGAGGACGCCACCATCGCCGATCTGGCGGTGGCGACGAATTGCGGACAGATCAAGACCGGCTCGCTGGCCCGCTCGGATCGGCTTGCCAAGTATAACCAGCTCATCCGCATCGAAGAGCAGCTTGGTCCGGTCGCGCGCTACGCTGGCACCTCGATCTTCAGCTGATCGATTCCGCGCCGGACACACAATTCGTCGCGAAACGACGAAATTCTCTTGAATTTCCCGCGCTGGCGTGATTCGAAGGGTTTATGGCGCATATAGCAAGATTAAGACTGCTTTTCGGGTCAGCCCTCGTTCCGGCCATCTCGATCGCGCTCGTTTTGATCTTCATCGCCTATGCCATTTTCGGGCCCAAGGGTATCCTGGCCTGGGGGGATTACTCGCGCCAGATTCAGGAGCGGAGTGCCGAGCTTCGTATCCTCAAGGCTCAGCAGGCCGCGCTCGCGAACCGGGTGCGGCTGCTGGATCCCCGCCACGCAGACCGCGACATGGTGGAAGAGCTGGTCCGTCGTGATCTTGGCGTTACTCATCCGGACGAAGTTGTCATTCCCATCCATTGACGCTCTTTGGCGCGGGTTTTGCTCGCGTGTAAAAAGCGGCCTTCCGACATTGCGTTCCGGTTGCTCACGCGACTATAGCGGGCGGTAAATCCACCGCATAAGGACGCTCCGTCTTGGCCAAAGCAGCCTCGCCCCGCCCTGCAAAATCTTCTTCGACCAGCGCGTCGCCGCGCATGACGCCGCCGGGTGCCGATCATAATCAGGAACGCCCGGCCGAGCCGAAGGACTATAAGGCCAGCAAGGACGAACTGCTCGAATTCTACCGCCAGATGCTGCTTATCCGCCGGTTCGAGGAGCGGGCCGGGCAGCTGTACGGGCTGGGCCTCATCGGCGGTTTCTGCCATCTTTATATCGGCCAGGAGGCTGTGGCCGTCGGCATCCAGTCCGCGTTGACGCCGGGCAAGGACAGCGTGATCACCGGCTATCGCGACCATGGCCACATGCTGGCTTACGGCATCGACCCCAAGATCATCATGGCCGAGCTCACCGGTCGTGAGGCCGGTATCTCGCGCGGCAAGGGCGGTTCGATGCATATGTTCAGCGTCGAGCACAAATTCTACGGCGGCCACGGTATCGTCGGCGCGCAGGTGTCGCTCGGTGCCGGGCTCGGTTTCGCGCACAAATATAGTCAGGATGGCGGTGTCTGCGTCGCCTATTTCGGCGACGGCGCGGCCAATCAAGGGCAGGTGTACGAGAGCTTCAACATGGCGGAGCTCTGGAAACTGCCGATCATTTTCGTGATCGAAAACAACCAATATGCCATGGGCACGTCGGTGGCGCGCTCCTCGGCGGAGGACCAGCTTTATCGCCGTGGCGAGAGCTTCCGTATCCCCGGCATCCAGGTTGACGGTATGGACGTGCTCGCGGTGCGTGGCGCAACCGAGGCGGCACTCGAATGGGTGCAGGGCGGCAAGGGGCCGATCCTCCTCGAAATGAAGACATATCGCTATCGCGGACACTCGATGTCGGATCCGGCGAAGTACCGTTCGCGTGAAGAAGTTCAGGCGATGAGGGAGAATTCGGACCCGATTGAGGGCGCGAAGAAGTATCTGGAGGCGGCCGGCGTTGCCGAGGCCGATCTCAAGGCAATCGATCAGGAGATCAAGAAGATCGTGAGTGAAGCGGCAGATTTCGCGGAAACTTCGCCCCAGCCCGAGGCGGCTGAGCTCTACACGGACGTTCTGGTGGAGCGCTACTGATGAGCCTGGAAATCAAGATGCCCGCGCTTTCTCCCACCATGGAGGAAGGCACGCTCGCCAAATGGCTCGTCAAGGAAGGCGATGAGGTCAAGGCCGGCGACATCATGGCCGAGATCGAGACCGACAAGGCCACGATGGAGTTCGAGGCGGTCGACGAGGGCACGATCGAGAAGATTCTGATCGCCGAAGGCACGGACAATGTGAAGGTCGGCACGCCGATCGCGCGGCTGACATCCGAGGGCGGAGCGGCCGAGCCGGCGACTGAAGCCAAAGCCACCGAGTCGGCACCGCCGGCTGCACCGGAAGTGAAGCCGACGCCCAAGGAGGAGGCCGCCGAGGCCATCACCCCGGCGCAAGTCGCTCCGCAGGCCGATCCCGGTCTGCCGGAAGGAACCGCGATGGTCCGCACGACCGTTCGCGAGGCTCTGCGCGATGCGATGGCCGAAGAAATGCGCAAGGATCCTCGCGTTTTCGTGATGGGCGAGGAAGTCGCCGAGTATCAGGGCGCCTATAAGGTTACGCAGGGCCTGCTCGAAGAGTTCGGCCCCGGTCGCGTGATCGACACGCCGATCACTGAATATGGCTTCGCAGGCGTCGGCACCGGCGCTGCCATGGGCGGCCTCCGCCCGGTCATCGAGTTCATGACGTTCAACTTCGCCATGCAGGCGATCGATCACATCATCAACTCAGCCGCCAAGACCAATTATATGTCCGGCGGACAGATGCGCTGCCCGATCGTGTTCCGTGGCCCCAACGGCGCGGCCTCGCGCGTGGCGGCTCAGCACAGCCAGAACTATGGTCCCTGGTATGCCGCGGTGCCGGGCCTGATCGTCATCGCGCCGTATGACAGTGCCGACGCCAAGGGCTTGCTCAAGGCGGCGATTCGCTCGGAAGACCCGGTGGTCTTCTTGGAGAACGAACTGGTCTATGGCCGCAGCTTCGATGTGCCGGCGATCGACGATTATGTCCTGCCCATCGGCAAGGCGCGGATCGTCCGGCCGGGCAAGGACGTGACGATCGTCAGCTACTCGATCGGCGTCGGCGTTGCGCTCGAAGCCGCTGAGACGCTGGCAGGCGAGGGCATTGATGCCGAAGTCATCGATCTGCGCACGCTGCGTCCCCTCGATACCGCGACGGTCCTCCAAAGTCTCAAGAAGACCAATCGTATGGTCGTGGTCGAGGAAGGCTGGCCCGTTTGCTCGATTTCCTCGGAAATCGCAGCAGTCGCCATGGAGCAGGGCTTCGACGATCTGGATGCGCCGGTATTGCGCGTCACGAACGAGGATGTGCCGCTGCCCTATGCCGCCAATCTGGAGAAGATGGCGCTTGTCGACGCGGCCCGCGTGGTCGCTGCGGTGAAGAAGGTCACCTATCACTGAGGCATTGAGAGGGCGTGTTTCGCACTCCCTTTCTGGCCGAACCAGGCTCGTTCTGATGACGGCGCGTCTCTTCATGCCGCAGGGAGCTGAGTCTTGAGCGAGGGTCTGCCGCCCCTCCAGAGGCTGCTTCTGGCTCATGCTCTTGCCGGCGAGCGGCAGTGGCATGAGATCGTCTGGACGCTCGATCAGCGCCTTGCCGCTGTCGTGCGCGGTGTGAGCGAGCCGATGATCGCCCTCATCCGCATGGCGTGGTGGGAGGAAGCGCTCGTTGCGGACGACCGCAGCAAAGGAAATGGCGAACCGTTGGTTGAGGCATGGCGCGCTGCTCAACCCTCTGACGAGGCGCGCGCATACGCTGCTCGACTCATCGACGGTTGGCGCTCCCTTGTCGAGGAAGGCAGCGACGGCGAGTCGATCGATCTTCAGCGCTATGCGGACGAACGAGGCGCAGGAATTTTCGGGCTTATCGGGGGTGCTGAGGCTGCGGTGGCATCGGCCGGCGCCATATGGGCACTGTGGGATCTGTCCGGGCATGTTCGGGATCTCGATCTCGCGAAGCGCGCCATCGCAATGGGGCAGGAACTCGCGTCTTCCTCATCATTGCGCGAAGCGCGCCTTCCGCGTCCACTGAGGTTGGCAATGGCGGTCGCCCTGCCGGACATACGCGCGGGGCGTGTTCCGGGGCCATTTGCGCCACGCCATTATCTCAGGCTTTTGCGCGGGCTGCTCTTCGCCTAGCCTTGCGATCATAGACGGGGCAGGGGGCTATGGGACGATTCTTCGCAGGCATTGTGGCGGCGCTTATGCTGCTCTCGGCGGGCCTTTTCTGGTGGCAGGATCGCGCCGAACTCGCCACTCAGCCGCTGGTCGCTCAGCGTGCGCCTTCCGCGTCCCTGCCGAACGTGCCGCCTGAAGGCGATCCGGATGCGGTCGGTGCAGCACTTCCCGCTTTGCCGAAGGCGGATGCGCGCTCGCGTGAGGAAAAGCGCTTCGATCGATATGATCGGGATCGGAACAATATCATCACGCGGGCGGAAATGATGGGCAGCCGTGTCAAGGCGTTCAAAGCGCTCGACAAGGACGGCAATAATCTTCTCTCGTTCGAGGAGTGGGCTGTTCGCACGTCTGACCGTTTCAGCACGGCCGACGCAAATCGGGATGGTCGGCTATCCAGAGCCGAGTTCGCAACGACGGCACCGAAGCCAGCCGTGCGGAAGCCCGTGTGCGCTTGCGATGACTGAACGTCGCTATTGGGGCCGTTCAAGCACGGCGGATCAGCGGCTTTTTGTTCAGCGCCGATAAGCGCGCTTGAGTTCCACGCCGTCAATCATGAGCCCGCCAGCGATCATGACCGCACTGCAGCAGCAGAGGAAAAGCAGCTTCCCACCAAATCCCGGATATTGTTCCAGATAATGAACGCCGCGCTGGCAGGCGCCTAACGCGAGGGCGTAGATTGCCATGAACGCCTCGAACTTGGTCCGGATGGTGAAGAGACGCTTGATCCTTTCCATCGGTCCTGTCCTCAGCCCATCGTTAACACGACAACAACTTTAAAAGTTATCTGGCAGTTAACCAAGTTCGGCAAGGTCCAGTGCAGCAAGAAGTTCGGCCCGCGCTGTCCTGATTTGGGTCATGAACGTTGTGCTGGTGAGATCGTCTGGATGAATGGCCTCGGGCCAAAATATGTCCACCAGCGCTGACAAGCGGTCGATCTTGTCTCCATCGAGCAGGAAGCGGGGATCGACCGAAGCCGGATCGCAGACGACACGCAGGCGCAGGCACGCCGGCCCGCCGCCATTCGCCATGGATTGGCGCACATCGACCGGAATTAACCGGCGTATCGGACCGTTCCCGGCGATCATAGTCTCCAGCCAGTTCCAGACGCGCGGCGTGTTTCGGGCCTCTGTGGGAAGGACCAGCGCCATGCCGTCGCCGTTCGGGAGGCTCACAAGCTGCGCGTTGAAGAGATAACTCCGGATGGCATCGGCGAGGCTGACAGCCTGTGCGGGCACTTCGATAATCTGCGCCCATGGCGCGCGGGACATGATCTGCTCATGCGCGCGCTCCCGATCTGCAAAGGCCTGCTCATGGGCAAAGAGCACCGTCTCGTTGGCGACCGCGACGACATCGTTGTGAAATGCGCCCGCTGCGATCGCCTCGTCTGATTGGCGGACGAAAAGAGTGCGAGCGGGATCGAGCCCATGCCGGCGCGATATCGCTTCGCTGGCCTGCCGGTGCTGCCGGGCCGGAAACGGGCCGCTGCTTTCCCCATAGACAAAGATCTCGAGCCCGGCCTCGCCATGCTTGGGGCACAGCCGCATATGGTTGGCTGCGCCTTCGTCGCCAAAAGGGGGTGGCACGGGGCCATGCACCATGAACTGGGTCTCGTCCGCAAACGCCACCCGTAGCTGGCGCAATGTCTGCGGCCATTCATGGCTGCGATGCGGCATGGTGACGAGATTGGCGACGCTGAGGTGACAGCGACCGTCCGCCGTGTCGGGTGCAGGGGAAACAGTGGCCGCGTTTGCCGCCCACATTGCCGAGGCCGACCATGCGGCGGCGCGCAGTCGCGGTTCGGCGGTGGCGTTGTCAGTCGCGAGGCTGGCCAGCCATGCGTCGTCCGGTCGGTCGTGGGGCAGCAGCAAGCCCTGTGGCAGACCAAGCGCGAGATTGGCTTGCATTTTCGCCAGCCCCTGCAAGGCCGCGGCGCGCGGAAAGGCCGTTTCGCCGGCATTACGCGCGGACGCCAGATTGCCCAGACTGAGGCCTGCATAATTGTGGCTGGGGCCGATCAGGCCGTCGAAGTTGATCTCGGTGAGCACGGCTCTCTTACCTCGCCGAGATGGTCAGCGTTTCGCCGGGCTTCAGATCAAGCAGGGACAGGGCGGCCTGATCCACCAGAACGCCGTCGGGCGCTTCGCTCACGCGGGCAAAACAACAGCGGAAGTCGGCAAGCTGCCCGGCGGCCGCGAGCACCCGCTCGCCGCCTTCGTCGAGAATACCGGAGACCGTGACATCACGTGCGCCCGCGATCGTCCGCAACTCGTCTGTCTTGCCGATCATGGTGGGGCCACCGTCGAAAATGTCGACATAGCCAGTGTTCGCGAAGCCCTCCGTCTCAAGCATGCGCATGGCCGCCCGGCCCGTGGGGTGGGGCAGGCCGATTACGCTGCGGGCACTATCCGTCAGCATGGCTGTGTAAATCGGCGTCTTGGGCATCAGGTCGGCAATGAACTGGTTGCCGTTAATTGCGTTAAATTCGTCGGCCTCCTGAAAGCTCATGCCGAAGAACCGACCCGCAAGGCCATCCCAGAACGGAGAGCCGCCTGCTTCGTCGATCACACCGCGAAGCTCCGCGATCACACGGTCGCCAAAGCGCGCCCGATGCTGGCGGATATAGAGATAGCGGCTGCGCGCGAGAAGTTGCCCCAGACCCTCGGCGCGCTCGCGCGGGTGCAGGAACAGGCCACCGACTTCCGTAGATCCTTCGAGGTCCGTGGTCAGCGTGAGCATCTCCGCACGAAAAGTGCGGGCAAGCTCGCGGCTGTGCTGTGTCATCACTGATATACGGTAGCTGTAGAAGGGCCATCGCTGGCCCACTTCCGAAAAGATCTGGCATGTGCCGCGAACCTGCCGGGTTTCGGCATTCTCCAGCACCAGCATGATGAGTTCGTCCGCCAGCACGTCCGTCGTCCGGCCGAGCGCGTCCGTGGTGCGGGCGAGCTTCGCGCCAAGGGCGCTTCGATCGGGCGGGAGGTTGGTGAAGCCACCGCCGGTCAGCTTCGCCATCTCGTAGATGGTTTGCAGATCGTCGGAGCGGGCCGGGCGAATGAGGAAGCTCATTGAGTAGGTGTAGCAAAGCCCGCAGCGCCGCTCCACCCCCGGCGGTTAGCCTAGAAATCGTAGACGAGGCTGACGCGGCTAGTCGTGTCGAGCCGCCGGATATACTGCAGATCGCCCGGCTTGCCATTATTTTCGAGTTGGACATTATAGGAGAAGCGGGACGCCAGCCGCGCCATGATCTGGGCGGTTATCCCGCTGTTCAGGCCCAGGGTGAGGATGTCCTTTTCCACATAGGAACTAGCAGTCTGCGTGAACCGCACGGTCGGCGAGAGCTTCCAGTCAAAATCCAGAGCGCTGCGTGCGCCAAGGCGGCTCTCGTTCGAACCCAGAACATAATTGACTTGTCGATAAGCTGGGCCTGCCGTGATGCGCAGGTTCATGTCGCTTTCCTTGATGAGCATCGCGCCAAGGCCGGTCGATACGGTGTATCGCTCGTCGAAGCCCACAAACGGCGCGTGCTCATACTGCGCTAGCCCGTATACAAAGAGATCCGGGTCGATCTGGAGTCGCGGCTCGTAACCAAGCAGCCAGTTCTCCTGACTGACCCGCCCGTTGGACTGACGATAATCAAGCGTGCCCTTGAGCACATGCTGCCATCGCCCGATCCGGTAGTTGACGGTAAGCGCCGCGCTCACGCCGAATTCGCTTGTGCTGCCGGTCGAGCGAAACCCGCCCAGCTCGCCGCGTCCACTCCAGAACCGTGGGTTGATCGGCTCGATCTCGACCTCGCGCAGTCGCCCTGTGTTCACGACGACCGGCACGTCGGCGAGGGCAAGCAGCAGCTCGCCACGCCGTTTGTTCTCCACGTTCCACTGGCCCACGAACTCGTCCAGGTCTTTCTGCGCGCCGGGATAGGTCGCCTGCGCGGCCCGTGCGATCGCCTGCACTGCCGCATCGTCACTGTCATGCATTGCCTGCCGAAGCAGTTCCCGCACGGCTTCAGGCAATTGATTGACGACGGGCGGAGGCGTCTCCGATGCAATGACGGCCGCCGGAAACGCGGGCAACTCAAGGTCGGGATCGTCTTCGTCCACCCTGAAGTCGGGCGGAAGCTGAGCGCATGCAATGGACGCAGGCAAAAGGCCCGCGAGAATCGTCGCAGCAGTTCGGATCGTCATAGCCGGTCCCTGAACTCAGCGATCACTGCCCGGTATATGTCCCTTTTGAACGGGACAATCAGGTCGACGAGCCGGTCTGCTTCCAGCCACTGCCAGGCGTTGAACTCGGGATGCGCCGTGACGATGTTCACGTCATCGTCCGAGCCCGTGAACCTCGCGAGAAACCACCATTGCTCCTGACCCCGATAGCGGCCCTTCCACAGCTTGCCGGCCAGATGTTCAGGCAAATCATAGCGATATGTCGACGCTGCGCGCGCGAGGATCTCGATATGCTCGGGCTCTATGCCCGTTTCTTCGCCCAGCTCCCGAATGGCGGTCTCTTCCGGATCCTCGCCGGGGTCGATTCCGCCCTGCGGCATTTGCCACGCGTCGCCTTCCTTGCTGTCGATCCGGCGACCCACAAAAACGAGGCCGTCGCGATTGGCAAGCATGACGCCAACACAGGGACGGTAAGGCAATCTATCGATGTCGACCATGACCATTTCATAACGCGGGACGGAGCGGGACTTCAAGACATTGCACTGCGACATGGCGGAGAGGCGAGCCGGATCGGCGCTGAAACGGACACAGCTTTGTCAACTCCCAGGCGATCAGAGCAATCGGAACAAAGCATCAACCCCGCCTTGATCTTGACGGCTCATCCGCATATCTCGCATCCATGGCCATACGCCCGATCATCGAAACGCCGGACCCCCGGTTGCGGACCATCTCCACGCCAGTGGAGGTGATCGACGACGAGCTTCAGACGCTCATCGATGACATGTTCGAGACGATGTATGACGCTCCAGGCATCGGCCTTGCCGCCATTCAGATTGGCGTCCCCAAGCGTGTTCTGGTGATCGATCTCCAAGAGCCCGAAAGCGACGAGGAAGGCGCCCCGGCGGTCAAGAATCCGCGAGTTTTCATCAATCCCCGCATCCTTGACGGTTCTCCTGAGCTCTCTGTGTATAATGAGGGCTGCCTGTCCGTCCCGGAGCAATTCGCCGAGGTTGAGCGGCCCGCGACGATCCGGGCGAGCTGGATGGACAGGCAGGGCCGTATTCACGAGGAGGAGCTGGACGGCCTTCTCGCGACCTGTCTTCAGCATGAGATGGATCATCTCGAGGGCATTCTCTTCATTGATCATCTCTCGCGCCTGAAGCGCGATATGCTGCTCAAGAAGCTCAACAAGGCGCGCAAGGCTGCTTGAGCTTAGCGGAGCAGGCGCGAGGGCTTGCGCTGCTATCTGGTCCTGAGTAAGTTCTCGCTTCGTTCCTATCGCGAGGCGCTCCTTTGAGTTTGATCGAATTTCTCCTCATTCTGGCTTCCATTCTAGGTGGCCTCGCGCTGGGCTGGCTGTTGCGGGCCCGCATGGCTGCGCCCGTCGAGGCCGAAAGGCGCACGCTGGCCGAGCGGCTGGTGACGCTGGAAGAGATGCGCAACGCTGCTCTTCGCGATCTCGCCGTCGCCGTGGAGAAGTCCGGGCAGGTCGATGATTTGCGCACGAAGCTGGAACTGACGGCTGTCGCGCGCGATCAGGCCGAGCGGAATCTCGCTGCCATGCGCGCCGATCAGGCAGCGCGTGCCGAGGCGTTCGCGGCACAGATCAATGAGCTGAAGTCCGCGCGGGAGCAGCTTTCGGCGCAGTTTTCCGAGACGGCGGGCAAGCTCCTGTCCGAGGCGCAGCGGGCGCTCATCGAGCGGGCGGACCAGCGCTTCGCGCAGGCGCATGACAAGAGCGAGGCGAGCCTCAAGTCGCTGCTCGCTCCGGTCGAGACCACGCTCAAACGCTATGAAGAAGGGCTGGGCCGGGTCGAGAAGGAGCGGGTGGACAGTTACGCCGCGCTTCGTGAGGCCGTTGATCTGGTCCGCGCCGGGCAGGGGCAAGTGCGCGACGAGACGGCGCGTCTCGTCAATGCACTGCGCTCAAGCCCGAAGGCGCGCGGGCGTTGGGGGGAACAGTCCCTGCGCAATGTCCTGGAGCAGGCGGGGCTCAGTGAATATGTCGATTTTCGGCAGGAAGTGTCGGTCGACACCGACGACGGCCGGCTTCGCCCCGATGTTGTCGTTCGGCTTCCTGGCGGTCGCGAACTCATTATCGACGCGAAGTGCTCGCTCAATGCTTTTCTGGAGGCATCCGAGGCAGTCGATGACGAGGTGCGCGGCCGTCATCTGCGCGATCATGCCAATTCCGTGCGGCTGCATGCCCAGCAACTTGGTGCCAAGGATTACTGGACCCGTTTCGGCAAGGCGGCCGATTATGTCGTGATGTATATCCCCGGCGAGCATTTCCTCTCCGCCGCGCTGGAGCAGGATTCGGGGCTTTGGGATTGGGCCTTCGAGCGGCGCGTGCTGCTGGCGACCCCCACGAACCTCATTGCCATTGCCCGCACCGTCGAGAGTGTCTGGCGGCAGGAAAAGATGGCCGACGAGGCCCAGAAGATCGGCGCACTCGGCAAGGAAATGTACGAACGGCTTGCGGTCGCGGCGGGGCACCTCGGCGCTCTTGGGCGGACACTCACCACGTCGGTTGGCCATTACAACAAGTTCGTCTCCAGCTTTGAGAATCGGGTGCTGGTGACGGGGCGCAAGTTCCGCGAGCTTTCCGTCGAGACCGGTTCGCGGGACATAGAGGTGCCACTTCCTGTCGAGGCGCTGGCGCGTTTGCCAGGCGCCATCGAAGGGGAGGCATCTGCTGTTGACGCGGAGGGCTCCGCCGGCGCTGGGATCGAGCTGGACCAGGTGCCCAACGCCGCGGAATAGAGGGCGGTCGTCGACCGCTCGCGCTGAGGGTGTCGAACCTTGCTTTCAAGGCGCCGGGCCGCATGACGCTCAAGCTCGCTGCGTGCCCCGGTATCGCGGTCGTTCGCCCTCTTTTACGGCACCGAATTGCCATTATGCTCCCGATTCGCAAGGGAGATGATTTCATGGCTATGTTGATGCGCGCCGCGCTCTTGACCGGTGCACTCGGTTTGCTTGCCGTTCCCGCGCAGGCTGGCGCTCAGCCGGATGCAACGGTCGCCCGGCGGCTGGACGATGCCATGCCGCAGCTCATGACTCTCTATCGCGATCTTCACGCGCACCCGGAGCTGAGTTTTCAGGAAACCGCCACGTCGGCGAAACTCGCGACAGAGGCTCGAAAGCTGGGCTTCACTGTCACGGAGAAGGTCGGGCAGACCGGCGTTGTCGCTGTGCTCGAGAACGGTCCCGGACCGGTGTTGATGATCCGGGCAGACATGGACGGGCTGCCTGTGGTCGAGCAGACCGGGTTGCCCTTCGCGTCAAAAGTGCGTGCCACGACACGCGACGGCATTGAATCCGGCGTCATGCACGCCTGTGGCCATGACACGCACATGACAGCGTGGATCGCCACCGCCCAGACGCTCGTGGCACTGAAGGACAGATGGTCCGGCACGCTGGTGATGATCCTGCAGCCTGCCGAGGAGATCGGCCTTGGCGCTTCGGCAATGTTGGATGACGGCCTTTTCACCCGCTTTCCGAAGCCCGCCTCTGTCATAGCCTTTCATGACGCCGCCAATCTCGCGGCGGGGACGATAGGCTATTCGCCTGGCTACGCCCTCGCCAATGTCGATAGCGTCGGCATCACGGTGAGAGGCGTGGGAGGCCACGGCGCCTATCCGCAAACCACGCGGGACCCAATCGTGTTGGCGAGCCGGATCGTCACCACGCTTCAGACTCTGGTGAGCCGCGAGAATGATCCCGCCGACCCCGCAGTGGTAACGGTGGGCAGCTTCGTTGCCGGGGCCAAGCACAATATCATTCCGGATGAGGCGAAGCTGCTCATCACCGTGCGCAGCTATTCAGACGCGACGCGTCGGAAGCTCCTCGACGGGATTGCCCGGATCGCGAAGGGGGAGGCCATCGCGGCGGGCATTCCTGATGACCGCATGCCGATCGTGGAGGCTGAACCGCATTACACACCGGCGACCTATAATGTGCCGGAGTTCTCCGAGCGCATGGCCACCCTTTTCCGGCAAAAAATCGGCGCGGATCGCGTGATCCGGACGCCCGCCGTCATGGGAGGCGAGGATTTCGGCCAATATTACCGAGCCGACAAATCCATTCAGAGTTTTATCTTTTGGGTAGGGGGCGTGCCGGCGGAAAAGATGAAGGCAGGGGCGAGCGGCGGAGCGCTTCCCTCCCTGCACAGCCCCTTCTGGGCACCGGAAGCCCAGACCGTGATACGAACGGCGAGCGAAGCGCTGACTCTCGCGGCGCTGGACATCCTGAAGAAGTCCTGAGTGCTTCGCTCTGGCGCCTCAGCCCTGCCTGAGAGATCAAGCTGATTGATCCGTCTCAATCGATTATACGGTATATCGGGCATTTACGATATGGTAGTGCGCACCTAAATAGCTGTTGTCGCTGTGGGATTCACGACGGCAGCATTGGTATAGCATCGACGCCCGCCAGCTTCTTCAAGAGGCGGGGTGGCGACAGACGCCTGACGGGTCGCAAGCTCCTCAGCGTTTGGGGACCGTTCGGCTCTATCCCACAGGGGTCGGGCGGTCCTTCCACTTGAAGGCGCGTCGCCTTCCTCTTGCGCCGATATCGGCCCACCCAGCCGGGGAAGGATCAACCGCTCAAGCCATCCAGCTGTTCGGCGATCATCAGCCAGCGTTCCTCTGCCACGTCTTTCTCGGCGTTGGCTTTGTCGATCGCAGCAGTGAGGGCGGCAAAACGATCAGGGTCTCGGGTGTAGAGGTCTGGATCGGCGAGCGATGCCTCATGGCCCGCAATGATGGCCTCGATCTCCTCTATGCGCTTGGGCAACAGCTCATAGTCGCGCTGGTCCTTGTAGCTGAGCTTCGCAGCGCGCGGAGGGGGCGGGGAGGACGGCGTATCGCTCTTTGAGGCGGTGGAGCGCTTCTGTTCGGCTGGTTTGCGGCGCCTCGCCTCCCAGTCCGCATAGCCGCCCGCAACGACATCGACTCGGCCGGATCCGTCGAGGCCCAGCGTCACTGTCACGGTCCGGTCGAGGAAGTCGCGATCATGGCTGACGATGAGGACGGTGCCGGCATAGTCGGCGATCACTTCCTGCAGAAGGTCGAGCGTCTCGAGATCCAGATCATTGGTCGGCTCGTCGAGCACGAGCAGGTTCGATTCGCGCGCGAATTCCCTGGCAAGGAGCAGGCGGGAGCGTTCTCCGCCCGAAAGCGTGCCGACGCGCGCATCGACAAGGCTGGGTTCGAAGAGAAAGTCCTTGAGATAGCCCTGCACATGCTTCTTCACGCCGCGCACTTCTATCCAGTCGCCGCCTTCGGCCAGAACGTCGCGAACGCGCTTTTCCGGCGTCATGAGCTTGCGCTGCTGATCGATGACAATGCCGTCCAGCGTCTTCGCGCGCGTCACTGTGCCGCTGTCCGGCTCCAGTTCGCCGGTCAGCAGGCGCAGAAGCGTCGTCTTGCCCGCGCCGTTGCCGCCCACGATCCCGATGCGATCGCCGCGCTGAATACGAAGCGAGAAGTCGCGGATAATGGCACGATCGCCGAATGCCTTGTTCACATCCGTCGCGACGATGACGCTCTTCGTCTTCACGTCGTCCACCGCGACGGCGAGTTTTGCGGCGCCCTGCGGGCCGATCATTGATGCGCGCGTGGCGCGCATTTCATGCAGTTTGGCCAGCCGTCCCTGATTGCGCTTTCGCCGTGCCGTTACGCCCCGCTCCAGCCAGTGCGCCTCAATCTTGAGTTTTGCGTCGAGTTTTTCGGCGTTGCGCGCCTCGTCGGCATAGACCTTTTCCATCCAGGCGTCGAAACCGCCGAATCCGACCTCGTTGCGGCGCAAATTGCCCCGATCGAGCCAGAGGGTCGAGCGCGTGAGCCGGGTCAGGAAGGTCCGGTCATGGCTTATGACCACGAATGCACCGGTGTAGCGGTTGAGCCAGTTTTCCAGCCAGTCGATCGCGGAAATGTCGAGATGGTTGGTCGGCTCGTCGAGCAGGAGCACATCCGGCGCGCTGGCGAGCGCGCGCGCGATCGCGGCGCGGCGCCGTTCGCCGCCGCTTGACGAAGCCGCCTCGCGCGAGAGATCGATGCCGATCTGGTCGGCAATGGCTTCGATTTCGTGCAGAGGTGGAGCGCTGGCACCAGCGATGGCAAAATCGCGCAACGTAGCGAAGCCTTTAACGTCCGGATCCTGCTCCAGCATGATGACATTGGTGCCTAGCACGATCGAGCGTTTGCCCTCGTCAGACTCGATGCTGTTGGCGATCAGCTTCATGAGGGTCGTCTTGCCTGCGCCATTCCGGCCAATGAGCGCCAGTCGGTCCCGTTCGCCGATATGGAGATCGAGATGGCGGAAGAGCCATCCTGCACCCTGAATAAGGCCCAGGTTTTCATAAGAAAGAATAGGTGGAGACATGGCAGTGCGGTAAGAGGTGCAAGCAATCTTGCCAAGGGCTGACGGAGATTGTCACGCGCCGTTAATGGTTCGGTCTTCAATGAAAGCACCGCAGGCGGACATTCCGCCGACAAGGAAGGATAGTGACGCAATGAAGAGATCGATAGTGCTGACCGCAGCTATTCTGGGCGCAAGCACCGTTCTCATGTCCGCGGGCGCACGCGCGCAGACGCCGGTCGCGACAGATGCGGTGAATGGTCCGGTGGTCACTCTCAGTGTGACCGACTCCGTGGAAAGCGCCCCCGACATGGCGACCGTCAACACCGGCGTGCAGACCCGCGCGCAGACCGCCAGGCAGGCAATGGCCGATAACGCGACGCAGATGGACAAGCTCGTCGCGGCGCTCACCAAAGCCGGGGTAGCGCGGCGGGACATCCAGACAAGCGGCCTCAATCTCAATCCGCAATATGACTATTCAAACCGAACCGAAGCTCAGGGGCCGCGCTTTCTGGGCTATGAGGCGTCCAACCAGCTGACGGTGAAGCTGCGTGACATCAAGACTGTCGGCGAGATGATCGACAAGATGGTGGCCGCTGGCGCCACGAACATTAATGGCCCCAACTTCGGTATCGATGATGACACGGCCTTGCTTCAGCAAGCGCGCACCAAGGTCATCAAGGCAGCCGGCGAGCGCGCGGCTTTCTATGCGCAGGCCGCCGGATTCCGGTCAGCGCGGCTTCTCGCCATTTCCGAGACCGGGCAGATTGGCCGGCCTATACCGATGATGCGGCAGGACATGGTCATGGCGGCCGCGCCGCAGGCGACGAAGATCGAACCGGGCCAGCTCTCCACCTCCGTGACGCTGAGCTTTCAATATCTGCTTGAGCGCTGATCGGCGTTCAGCTGACCTGACCAATGGCGGGAGAACGGTGTTTCTTCCGCCATAATCATTCAGCGGTTGTTCAACGCTTTAAAGCTATGCAAGACAGATGAAGATGGGCGGAACGACAAAGAGAGCACCCATAGTGCTTGCGCTGCTGCTGGCGACCGGTTTGGCGGCGCCCGCTCGGGCACAGTTCTTCGGCGGCGGCGACGAGCAGGATGCCGCGCGTCGTGCGATGCTGGACGGTCAGGTCATGCCGTTCTCTGTCCTCAAGCGGAAGGTCGATCGCGAAGTGGGCGAGGCGACCTATCTCGGCTCGGAGTTCGACGCCCGCCGCAAAAGCTACCGGCTTAAATATGTGCGTGAAGGCAAGGTTGTCTGGGTTGATGTGGACGGCCGGACAGGCGATATCATAGGCTGGGCGCGCTAGGCGCTCGCATTACGTCTTTACGCGGCCTGAGCCTTGGCCGTTCGCTATCAGGGAAGAGGAAAAGGATGCGTCTGCTGATCGTCGAGGACGAACCGACCCTTGGACGCCAGCTCAAGTCGACGCTGGAAGGGGCGGGTTATGCCGTCGATCTGGCGACGGATGGCGAGGATGGCCATTTTCTCGGTTCCACGGAAAATTATGACGCAATCGTGCTCGATCTCGGTTTGCCCGAGATAGACGGGCTTACGGTGCTTGACCGCTGGCGTAAGGAAGGTCGGGACTTTCCGGTTCTGGTGCTGACCGCGCGGGATAGCTGGTCTGACAAGGTCGCGGGACTCGACGCCGGCGCGGACGACTATCTCGCCAAGCCGTTCCAGTCCGAAGAATTGATCGCGCGTTTGCGCGCTCTCATTCGCCGCGCTTCCGGCAATGCGTCGAGCGAGCTGATAGCGGGCGACGTCCGCCTCGATACCCGCTCGGGTAAGGTGACGCTGAAGGGCGATCCGGTGAAGCTCACGGCGCAGGAGTATAAGCTTCTCTCGTACCTCCTTCATCATAAGGGGAAGGTTGTCAGCCGCACGGAGCTGATCGAACATATTTACGATCAGGATTTCGATCGCGATTCGAATACCATTGAGGTGTTTGTCACACGCATCCGCAAAAAGCTCGGCTCTGATGTCATTTCGACGATCCGTGGCCTTGGCTATAGTCTGGACGATCCGGCCTGAGCAGCGGCACGTTGAAGCCATGGAGGCGCGTGCGTGACTGACGAAGCGCAGCCCGCATCAACGAGAGTGAAAGCGGCCGGCTCTCTGAGCCGGCGGATGATCGGCATCGCAGCGCTGTGGATCGTCGTACTGCTGTTCGCGGGTGGCGTTGCGCTGGACAGGGTGCTTACCGCCGCTATTACCCGCAATTTCGATGACGGGCTGCGTTACAGCCTGACCGCGATGGTTTCGTCCGCTGAAATCGGGCCGGACGGCGAGGTGCTGTTCAATCGACCGCTTGCTGATCAACGGTTTCTTGAGCCGGCGAGCGGGCTCTACTATCAGGTCAGCGGTGAGGGGCACGACGACTGGCGGTCGCGCTCGCTGTGGGATCGCGCGCTCAGGACGGAGCCGGGGCATCGCGATGCTGGCGACCATATTTATGACAGCGCGCAGTTCCCCGGAGAGCCGCTCCGCATTCTTGAGCGGACGATCGAACTGCCCGGCAGCCGCACGCGCTGGACCTTCATCGTCGCTCAGACGCGCGATGGGCTGAACGAACAAATCTCCGTGCTGCGCGGAACGCTTGTCAAAAGCTTCGCCATTCTCGGTCTTGGCCTCATCGCTATGGCCGCTCTGCAGGTCTGGTATGGCTTGCGTCCGCTCCGCCACATCCGCCTGGCGATCGCGCGGATGCGGGAAGGCAAGCAATCGCGCGTGACCGAACCGCTGCCGCGAGACGTGCAGCCGCTCGTGGACGAACTTAACGCCCTACTGGCCCATAATGAGCAGCAGGCCGACGAAGCGCGCACGCACGCCGGCAACCTCGCACATGCGCTAAAGACGCCGCTCACTGTGGTGATGAATGCCGCAACCGCACAAGCGCCTGACCTAGCCCAGACGGTCATTCGTGAGACGGCCACGATGCGCCGACAAATGGATCATCATCTCGCCCGCGCGCGCGCTTTGGGGCGTAGGGGAGCCGCACAGAGCAGGGCGGATGTGACTGCCAGCCTCGACGCTGTCGAGCGTGCGGTCAGCCGACTTTATCCGGACGTGCGCATTGATAGTCAGGCCTTGCCGGGCGCGGCCGTGCGGGTGGAGCGGCAGGATCTCGATGAGATGCTCGGCAATCTTATTGAGAACGCCGCGAAATATGGGGGTGGCAGCGTTTTCGTCACCGTAGAGAGTGCCGGTCCGATGATCGCTGTGGTCGTCGAGGATGATGGTGCCGGCATTCCGGAGGAAGACAGGGTGCGCATTTTCGATCGCGGCGTGCGGCTGGACAGCGGCAAACCGGGGACGGGACTTGGACTCTCGATCGTTCGGGATGTGGCGGAAATTTATGGCGGAACGGTGAGTCTGAGCGAGAGCGAGGATTTAGGTGGTGCTCTGGTCAGGCTGGAATTGCCCGGCGCCTGACCAGATGCGCTCTGTCTCTATTTAGGGCCGTAGTATCCGCGATACCAATCCGCGAACCTACCCAAGCCTTCGGCAAGCATGACCTTCGGCTTGTAACCGGTTAGCGCATGAAGCGCGCTTACGTCCGCATAGGTAGCCGTCACGTCGCCCGGTTGCATGGGGCGCATGATCTTGGTTGCCTCGCGGCCCAGCGCGTTCTCAAGCGTTGCAATCATGTCCATCAGGCCGACCGGATGACTGTCGCCAATGTTCAATATGCGGTTGGTTCCGGTTTCAGGCGGATTGTCGAGCGCGCCGACAATGCCGTCCACGATGTCGTCGATATAGGTGAAGTCCCGCGCCATGCGGCCTTCGCCATAAACCTCGATTGGCGAGCCAGCCATGATCTTCCGAGTGAACCCGAAATAGGCCATGTCCGGCCGGCCCCACGGGCCATAGACGGTGAAAAAGCGCAGGCCCGTCTGGGGGAAGCCGTATAGTCCGGCATAGGCCGTGCTCATCAGTTCGCAGGCACGCTTGGTCGCCGCATAGAGCGACACCGGAGAATCGACAGCGTCGTCTTCCTTAAAGCCCGCTCCGTCCATCGGCCGGTCGCCGTACACGCTGCTCGACGACGCGTAGACGAGGTGCCCGAAGTCGGGCTGATGGCGGCATGCCTCCATCACAGCGAGATGACCGGCAAGATTGCTGTGCTGATAGGCAAAGGGATTGTCGATCGAATAGCGCACCCCCGCCTGGGCGGCGAGATGAACCACCCGCGTGATGCCGTGCTCGCGCATGAGCGCGGCCACGGCATTCGGCGCGGCAATGTCTCCGGAATGGAACACGAAGCCTTCGCGCGACGAGAGCGTCGCGAGACGCGCCTCCTTGAGCGAAGTCTCGTAATAATCGTTCAGATTATCTATTCCAACGACGCGCTCCCCCCGGTCTAGCAGCCGATGAGCGGTGGCATGGCCAATGAATCCGGCAGCGCCGGTGACCAGAACGGGTTTGTCAGTCAAGGTCAGCGCCCCACTGCGGTGTAGTGGAAACCTGCCTTTTCAATAATATCACGTGGATAGATATTGCGCAGATCGACGAAGATCGGCTCCTTGAGCAGCGATTTCACGCGGGAAAGGTCGAGCGCGCGGAAAGCGTCCCACTCGGTCACGATTGCCAGTGCGTCCGCGCCTTCCATCGCAATATAAGGATTGTCGCAATAGACAACGTCGGTCAGCACCTTCTGTGCCTGCTCCACGCCTTCCGGATCATAGGCGCGCACCGTTGCACCGGCATCCTGCAGAGTCTGCACAATCGCGATTGCCGGGCTGTCGCGCATGTCGTCGGTGTTCGGCTTGAAGGTGAGGCCCAGAACCGCGATCGTCTTGTCCCGAACGTCTCCACCACATGCCTGAATGACCTTCCGGCCCATTGCCCGTTTGCGATTATCGTTCACCGCGACGACCGCTTCGACAATGCGCTGGGGCGCCTCATAATCCTGACTGGTTTTCAGGAGCGCGAGCGTATCCTTGGGGAAGCAGGAGCCGCCATAGCCGGGGCCTGCGTGCAGGAACTTGGATCCAATGCGGTTGTCGAGGCCGATGCCGCGTGCGACTTCCTGCACGTCTGCGCCGACTTTCTCGCAGAGGTCCGCGATCTCGTTGATGAACGTGATCTTGGTCGCGAGGAAGGCATTGCCCGCATATTTCGTAAGTTCGGCGCCGCGCCGGCTCATTTCGATAATCGGCGAGCGTCCCAGAACGAGCGGGCGATAGATTTCGCGCATGACCTCCAGGCCGCGCGGATCGTCACCGCCGATGACAACGCGGTCCGGCCGCTTGAAATCGTCGATCGCTGCGCCCTCCCGCAGGAACTCCGGATTGGATACCACCGCAAATTCCGCGTCGGGGTTTGCGCCGCGGATAATCCTTTCGACTTCGTCTCCCGTTCCCACCGGCACGGTGGATTTGTCGACGATGACGGTGAACTTGGTCAGAGCTTGAGCGATTTCTTCGGCTGCGGCGTAGACATAAGACAGATCCGCGTGACCATCGCCTCGCCGAGACGGCGTGCCTACTGCGATGAATACCGCATCTGCGTCCGCGACGGCTTGCGCCAGGTCCGTCGTGAAGGACAGGCGGCCGACGGCAGCGTTGCTTGAGACGAGAGCATCGAGACCCGGCTCGAAGATCGGGATGCGACCCTCCTTCAGAGCGGCGATTTTGCTCTCATCCTTGTCAACGCAAACCACATCGTGCCCGAAATCTGCAAAGCAGGCACCGGAGACTAGGCCGACGTAACCCGAGCCAATCATCGTGATTTTCATATAGAAATCTGTCCTTCATGCCTGAACAATGGAACCTGCCTCTCCTGTCTTAGAGCCGGTTGGCCCATGACGGTCTAATTCGTTTTTGTCGCGGGATGCCGCATGCAGGATTCGTTGAAAATTTGTTTACATCATCGACGAAACGTTAGCTGCTCATGTTGATCCGTGTCGGAAAGGTCGTCGAATCATCTGTATCATCATGCCTAGCTCTTTCGCACGTGCAAAAGAGCTGTGGAATTCGATTTTCATCGGTAACTTTTCAGCGTTCAAAAAAGCGCCGAGGCATCGCTCCCCCTAAAGTCCCTCGAGATGCGCTCCGGAGAAATCCAGCGAATCGTGGGAGGTAGGGAAAATGGTCGGATCGATTGAGGAGAGCGAACAGCCCTGGCGGCAAGGGTGTGCGGCCTGACGCGATGGGCTAAGCTTAGGTTTTCTTTCGCGGTTTATTCCGCATCGCACCATTGGAAGGATCTATTGCTGCGTCAGCCCCTCTTTCGCTCCACCGCATTTTTGAAAAGGTTCGGCTGCAACCGTTCGACGGGCTGATCTCTCTCCGCCATTCGTCTCCCCTTGAGCATATTTGTTTATGCAAGGCGAAATCAGTGAAGATGGGCGGACAGAATGGAGTGTCTTGCGGACGGGCTGAATTAACCATCGGGGCGAGAGGTGTGTTGTTCGCGGTTGCACAAAATTTTCTGATCGCTTATCCCTTTTGCGGTGCGGCGTCCCTCTCATCTGGTCGAAAGTTTTCGGCCTTAGAGCCCGTCCAAGATTGAATAATCGGGCTCGATTTTCTCTCAAATTCTCTCGTTATTTCTAGTGAAATTCGCGAACGTGAGGAGGGCGATCTGACTCGAGCGGGAAAAGCCAAAAATTGTGAGAGAGATCATAAACCGACGGTTGAGCGATTATTGCTATTGCTGAATCTTAACCGTATTTTATTTGTCGCGTTGACGGGTGTTAACCTTCCGGAGGCTTTGCGTGAATCAGACTAATCCCCCGGCCAGTTTAGTGCGTACCGAAACTGAGGAGAGCGCCGGTGCTGCGCTGCGGTACGTCGGGGAAGTGCTACGTCGACGCTGGCTTACAATCGTGCTGGTGCTCGCTGTCGTGGTGGGTGCAGCTCTGGTTTATGCTTTCATTGCGCCCAAGCGATACATCTCGACCGCAAGCCTGCGCATAGACCCAAACCAGAACGCAATGATCGGCTTGCCCAAGCTGGGCGGAAGCGGCGACGATGGCGCCGTCGATACGGAAGTGAACGTCATCCAGTCGCGCGAAGTGGCCCGAATGGTCGCGGAGCGCTTGGGCCTCGCTAGCGACCCGCATTTTTCTGGTTCCGCTATCGGGCAAAAGTTGCAGTGGAGTGATCTGAGCGAAAAGCAGAAGGACGCCATTGCTCAGTCTCTGCTCAGCAACGTGCGGGCGAAGCGAGACGGCCTTACCTATGTCGTCACGATTTCTGCGACATCATATAATGCGCGCCAGGCGGCAAAGATCGCCAATGCTTTCTCTCAGGAGTATATCGCCTACACGCTCTCCACACGCTCGGGGACGTCGGAGCGACAAGCGAAATTTGTGACTGACCGTCTGCGCGCTGCGGGCGAGGAACTCGCTGAAGTGGAAGGCCGGGCAGCGATGTATAAGGCCCAGGCCGGGATTATAGGAGGTCTGGGCTCCGGAGGATATTCTACAACTGTTGCCGATCAGCGGGTGACCACGCTCTCTTCACAGTTGGCAAGTGCGGAGTCCGCAGCATCGGCCGCCCAGGCAGAGTATAACGTCGCCCTGCGGCAGCGGGAGGCGGGAGGTCTGGACGCGGTTTCGGCGGTGTTGAAGTCGCCGGTGGTCACCAACCTGCGAGCCAATCGGGCCGAGCTGATCAAGCAACTCTCGGAATT
Organism: Sphingobium sp. CR28; assembly: GCF_052327305.1. Classification (GTDB taxonomy): domain Bacteria; phylum Pseudomonadota; class Alphaproteobacteria; order Sphingomonadales; family Sphingomonadaceae; genus Sphingobium. The sequence continues at coordinate 50,687 of NZ_CP182486.1, forward strand.
GAATACGCGATACGGCGAAAAGCATCCGGAGCCGATCCGGGTGGCCAGACAGCTCGCGCTGGTCGACGAGCAGATTGATCAGGAAGCGAAGCGCGTCATTGGCAGCCTGGCCAGCAATGCCGCCGCCGAGAAAGCCCGTGCCGAGACGCTGCAAAGCCAGATGGGCGCTCTGCGCGGCGAGCAGGCGGATAATACGCGAGCGAGCGCAATGGCTCAGGCCGTCCAGCAGGAAGCGGATGCAAAGCGGGATACCTATAATCGTTTGGCGGCCGAGGCGCAGCAGGCGACGGCTATCGCGCGCAATACCCAGACTCAGGTCCAGTTGATTGAGCCTGCGGCGATTCCAACCCGCCCTGCATATCCGAACAAGCGATTCATACTCGCTCTTGGGCTGCTGGCTGGCTTGGCGGCGGGTGTTGGCGCCGCATCCCTCCAGGAAATGCTGGTAAAAGGGATTAGTTCACCCAATGAGGTGCCTCGTTCCCTGGGTATTCCATTCATTGGCGCTGTGCCGAAGATCAGCAAGCGATCGCTGAAAAGCGCGGCTTATGCCCAAAGTCCGGCTGACCTTGTCAGGGAAAACTCGGCGTCGCAATATAGCGAGGCATTTCGCCTTATTCGCAGTCGTCTGCGTGTGCTGAACAGGAACGAAGACCGCAAGGTTGTGGCGTTCATGTCTGCTTTGCCCGGCGAGGGGAAATCCACCTCCGCACTTTCCATGGCGCGCGTCATGGCGATGGCAGGCGACAAAGTGCTCCTTGTCGATGCGGATCTTCGTCAATGTGGTGTGACGAAGTTGATCGACGGAAGCCCAAAGAACGGCATCATCGAGGTGCTTTCCGGCAAGGCGGCGTTGAAAGAGAGCGTTATCCGGGATCGGGTCGATGGACTGGATTTGCTCCTCGTCTCAGATCCAGCCTTTTCGACGCAGGATATGTTCGGAACCGGCAGCATGGAAGCGTTGCTGGACGCCGCACGGGCGGAGTATGACTGGGTGGTCGTAGATACGCCGCCTTTGCTTGGCGTCGCTGACGCGCGAACGATTTCGACGTTAGTCGACCTTGTGCTCGTCACTGTAAAATGGGCGGACACGCCAGTTCGTGCAATCCAGTCCGCACTCATGAGCCTTGCCGAAGACGATGCGCCAATTGCCGGTGCGATCTTCATGATGGTCGATCCGAGGGCGGAAGCGCTGGGGACGACTTATTATTCAAGTAAATTTTCTCGATACTATAATAATGATTGATCAAAACAGGAGAGGATACTCTGCGGCGGGATCATGTGGTCCCGCTAGATAACGCACTGATCAATAGTGGACAATTTATGAAGCATGTTACGATTACGAACATGACGGGTGCCCGCAATGGTGGGTGCGAGGCTCTTGTTAGATCCATTATTGATGGACTGGTTGCGACTTGTGGAGAGGGCGCGATCGACATTTCGATCGACAGTAACGATCCTGAATATGACGCATATGTCTTTCGGGATCGCGTCTCTCGTGTCACCAAGATTGCGGGACTACCATCGTCAGGCTGGTCAGTGAACGCGCAGCGTCGCTTTTTTAATATGCCTTCGCCGCTGCTGAAGCTCGCTTCCAGAGGCCATTATCGCTCGATCGATAGCCTGAGAAAATCCGACCTTTTGATTGCCACTGGCGGAGATGTTTTTACCTCCGATTATAATGGGTTTCCCCGTCATGCTCGGACCTTGCAGGTGGGGACTCCGGTGGCGCTTCTTGCGCAGACTCTCGGTCCTTTCGCTCCGTCCGATGCGGAAAGGTTTCGCCGATCAATGGACAATATCGCGCTGTGCACTGTGCGCGAGTCCGAGACGCTCGACTATTTGAAAAGCGAATTTCCCGATCTTCCGGTGGAGCAGACCGCGGACGTTGCGTTCCTTCTCTCGGTGACGGCGCCTGATGAAGCGCGCCGCATTCTTGAAGAGGAGCACCATTTCTCCATTGAGGGTCGGAAGTTGGTCGGGCTGTCGATCAGTTCCGGTATCCTTTCCTATCGAAAGGATCTGAGCCCGGAGCAGTATCTTAATGAGGTGGCGGGCTTCGTCGATGATCTGAATGGCCGCGGCTATTCCGTGATCGTCATTCCCCACGTCCAGGAACGATCACATCGTAACAATGACGTATATGCATGTCGTGAGGTTCTGCGGCGTGTTCAAAAGCCGAAAGAAAATCTTCTTCTTGCACTCTCAACTCTGTCGGCGTCGGACTATAAGGGCGTCATAGGGCTTTGTGAGGTCTTGCTGGGTGCGAGAACGCACGCGACCATCGCATCGATGTCCCAGGGGATTCCAACAGTCTCGATTGCATATTCCCGGAAAGCCTGGGGCATCATGCGAGACTATTACGGGAAAGAATTGGGCGAGCGGCTAACCATGGACGTTAGCGCTCTGAACCGCGAAAGACTGATGGACGCGTTTGATGCGGCGCTGGCGAACGGCCGCACAGAGACCGTCGCCGCTGACATGAAGAGGCGGGCGCAGATCAATTTTGACCGCGTGAAGGCTTTTCTTGCCAAGGGTTAGTCGCGAGGAGGCGCGTGGCTCTGTCCGTGATGCCCGGAGGCGGGTGAGGTCGAATTGTTGCGGATAATCGTCCCTGACGGAGGTTTTCGTGAGCGTTGAGACGGTCGTCAAACCCGGGAAGCTGGATAGTCTTCAGTGGGCACGCGCGCTCGCTGCGGTTTCTGTCTGTCTTTTTCATGCCGCTGAGCGGACAGGAAAGTCGGTATCTGCACCGGAGTTTTCCCGCTTTTTCGAGAGCGGAAAATTAGGGGTGGATCTGTTTTTTGTTATCAGCGGATTCATAATTTTCTTCGTGCATTTCAAGGATATCAATAATCTAGGGGCTTCGAAGAGATATCTTTATCGTCGATTTACAAGAATATACCCATTATATTGGGCGATATTCATTCCGATTACGATATTATACTTAATGACGCCCGGAGCAGGGGATGGATCTGAACGAGATGTCTTCTCTATCGTTCGATGCTTTTTCCTCCTTCCAAATCCGGATGGTCAGATAATTGGAGTGGCTTGGACACTCGTTTTTGAATTATCTTTCTATATGGCATTCTTGTCATTAATATTAAGTCGAAAACTCGGCATAATCCTGATTTCTCTTTGGGTGTCTCTGATATTTGTTCGCCAGTTAAATTTGGTGAACTTCGGTTATTTCAATGCCTATTTGTCAGTAAGATATTTTGAATTTGCTTGCGGTGCGGCAGTGTACTTCCTGTTCAGTAAATTTCAGCCAAAGTTTCCGGGCCTGCTCGCCTTGTCTGGTGTTATCTCGCTCTACGGTGGGGGTCTCTTTCTGCTGTCTCATTTTCCGGAAAGTGAGAGAGCAATTATTCTGTTCTCCGGGGTGTCGGCAGCAGTGGCTGTCTTCGGCTTTGTCTCGTTGGATTTCGCTGGAGAAGCACGCGGCGTGATTGGCCTGATCGCTGCAAAGCTGGGGGACGCCTCTTACGCCATTTATCTTTTTCATTGGATCATAGGGTGGGTGCTCGGCGCGGTGCTGCTCAAGCTGCCCTTTTCCTTTCCTGCCGGACTATTCTTTATAATTCTGGCTTTGCCCATGATTGTCGGCGGTTACGTGATGCACCTTGTTCTGGAGAAGCCGCTGCTGCGCTGGATGCGAAAGTTAGAGAAGTCGCAAGGTCACGCAGAGCGCTGGCGCGCAAAGGTTATCGCTTAATTAATCTTTCCGGCTCGTTGCGCCCTCGGCTCGGCGCATGCCGGCATGACTCGTATCCAGGGGTGAGCTATGCAAATTGATGTTGCAGCACAGCATGGTGAAAAGCCGATGCTTCGAATTTTGTTTAGTTTCATCGCGTCTGTATCCCTCTTTACTGGGGCGAATGGAGCGATTGCCCAAGGCCAGCCGAGGCCGGTTGAGGCCAAAAATATCTACACTTTGGGAATCGCGGACAAAGTTCGCGTGACGGTTTTCGATGAGCCGAAGCTCTCAGGGGAGTTTACCGTCAGTAGTGACGGGACGCTATCTCTTCCCCTTATAGGTAGCGTTAAGGTCGAAGGTGACACGGTCGAAAGTGTCGTGTCCGATATCACTGCCCGTTTGGCAGACGGTTACGTTCGGAATCCGAGAGTCAGTGTTGACGTTTTAAATTATCGACCATTTTATATTCTTGGAGAAGTTTCTCGCCCTGGTGAATATCCGTTCTCAAACGGAATGACAGCCGTGAAAGCCGTGGCGGTCGCTCAGGGGTTTACTTACAGGGCAAATCAAAAGCGCATTTACATAAAGCGCGCGGGCCAGTCTGTGGAGGAGCGGGTCAAGCTAACTCCTGACCTCCTTGTTCAGCCCGGCGATACCATCCGTATAGGCGAGCGCTTTTTTTGATTGCACTGCAACATAATCGTGAGATTGTGGCGTAAGGGGAGGGGCTCCAGGCACTTTGTGACCTTGGTTGCGTTGCCTGAAAATGGGCTGTCTCTGTTGCCGCCGAATGGTGGTGTCACGGTTAAAGCCTGGGCGCGGATGAACGCCGTACATCGCTGCATACGCTGACGGGGTGTGGCAAACTTTATGACTACGTGGGGACGTGACTTGAACCGGACGCAAGAGTGGACGTTGGCAACGCAGGCTTTTGGAGCGCCCTGTCCTCATGTCGTGCGCAAGCGCGCCTCGGTGGAGGCCGTGGGTCGCTTTACGGCGTCAAAAGTCGTTTTGATGCCCAAGCTCGTTGCCCGTGTCGCGCCTCTGGCGCTCGTCACATATGGTGGCCTGTCTGCGAGCAATGCCTACGCGCAAAGCCTTGTTTCGCTTATCGATTCACCCATCCCGCTTAGCTACAGTCGTGGACGCAATGTGAGCGTGACGGAGCGCGATCACCCGGAGGATAAGCTCAACCCTATTCCGGTTGGGTCGTTCGATCTCATTCCCCGCCTGAGTTCGAGCATCAGTTACACCGACAATGTGTACCAGAGCCGGCAGCTGAAGATCAGCGACGGTTATGTGAGCGTCGCCCCCCGTATCACTCTGGCATCGGATTGGGACAGGCACAGCTTTACGGTGAATAGTAGCGCCGCTTTGCGGCGATACTTCAGCCAGTCCATTCGCGATCAGGATGGCTGGAGTGTGGGCGCCGCCGGGCGACTGGACGTCGGCGATTCCGTAGTCTTGAATGTTGATGCCTCGCGAGCGCGCACGTTCCAGTCCAGCTTTTCCGGATCTGCGGTCGCTGATCTTCGTTCGGCGATTCCTCTCGATCGCACGCTGGCAAACGCTCGTGCGGTCTATACCGGCGGCCGGTTTCGCCTTACTGCTGCTGGTGCGTTCACGGATCTCGCATTCAAGCCGGTAACCAATCTGGCCGGCGTGGTCCTTCCGCAGAACCAGCGGGATCGCGAGGTTGTCACTGGCGCAGGGCAGGTGGAGTACGCTCTAAGCCCGGACACTGCGCTATTCGTTTTGGGCGAATATTCCCGAACTGAGTATAAGCTCGCTCTGGGGGCCATTCCTCTCAATCGTGGGTCGCATGAGGTTCGTGCGCTGGCGGGCGTGTCTCTGGACATATCCTCCCTCATCCGCGGTAGCGTCGCGGCGGGCTACACGCGTCGCGATTACAGGTCGCCCGCGTTCCGCGATCTCTCGGGATTGTCGGTCGAAGGCCGCATCGATTATTTCCCCACGCGCCTCACGACCGTCGCGCTAACCGCGCGTCGTGTCATAGAAGATTCCACAATCGGGAATAGCGGTGGGTTCTACAACACCGGTTTCTCGATGGGCGTTGACCATGAATTGCTGCGCAACTTGCTGCTCCGGGTCGATGCCGAATATTCGTTCGAGCGCTATCTCGGCATTTCCGGCCGCGCGCATGTCTTTCAGGCGTCGGGCGGGGCTCGTTACCTTTTCTCCCGACGCATGTCTGTCGACTTCGATTTGAGACACGGAGACCGTTCAACCAATATTTCCGGGCTTGGTCCCGATTTTGGCGAAACGCGCGCCACGCTCGGCGCGTCGTTCAAATTATAAGGAGGCAGGTATGACGTCAGCACTTCCCGACTTCGCGCTCGCCCCCACCGTTCGCGAGCCCATGGTGCCCCACCGCGTGCCCAAAGTGCACATCGGCGGCTTCGAGACCGTGGCTATCACCCGGCATGCCCTCGCGGAACGTATGGTTGCGGATAGTTTACAGGCACGCGATGCTCGAGAGAGCGGTGTGTCCATTCTCCCAAAGCTGGTTTTCTCTTCGAACGGGCAAGGCATATCGCTGGCCGGACGGGATCCGGAGTTTGCCGCGATGATGAGCGCGGCGGATATTGTTCACGCGGATGGGATGTCTGTCGTCTTCGCCTCGCGTCTGCTCGGACGGCCTCTGCCAGAGCGAATTGCTACAACAGACTTTTTCCATGACGCTGCGAGGGCGGCTGGCAAGCATGGCATCCGGTTCTTCATTTTCGGAGCATCGGAGGAGCAGAATTTCGCCGCGTGCAAGTCGATCAGAGCCAATTATCCTGATGTGGAGATCGTCGGCCGTCGGAACGGCTATTTTCATCCGTCGGACGAGGCGGCCATTTGCCAGCAGATCGTGGACAGCGGGGCGGATGTTCTCTGGGTCGCCCTGGGCAAGCCGCTGCAGGAGCAGTGGTGTGTGCGCAATAAGGAGCGGCTCCGTGGCGTAGGGTGGGTCAAGACCTGCGGGGGACTTTACGAGTTCCTCGGCGGACAGAAGAAGCGCGCGCCCCGCTGGATGCAGAAGGTGGGTCTGGAGTGGGGCTGGCGGCTCCTGCAGGATCCCAGACGCCTTTTCTGGCGATACATGGTGACGACCCCGCACTCGGCTTATCTGCTGGCCAGCCGATCGAAGGGGGCGACGCCGCATGATGCCTGATCCTACGGCGGGGGAAACCAAGCCGAAGCGGATCGTCATGATGTTGCATGATCTGAGAGGCGGAGGGGCGGAGCGCGTGAATTTGCGCCTGCTGCGTTCCTTTCGAAAGATGGGTCATGAGGTAGAGTTGGTTCTCGTATCTCGAACCGGCGCATATGCCGGAGAGGTGCCCGACGGCGTTCGCATTACTGACCTCGGAAAATCGAATGTCTTCAAGGCAGTTCCTCAGATGGCTCGATATTTGCGGGCGGAACGTCCCGCTTCGGTTCTCACCGGACTGACGCACATGAACATCGCGGTGCTTATGGCAAAGCTATGGGCGCGTTCGGCTGCCCGTATTATTGTCGTCGAGCATAACCAAATCAGTATGCACGCAGCGCGAGCGCAGCGCTTGCGCGCCAAAATCACCTATCGGCTCGTTCCCTTCTTTTACCGCTTCGCTGAAAAAGTGGTCGCTGTATCGGAGGGGGTTGCCAGTGACGTCAGGAACTTCACGGGCCTTCGCGGTGAGAAGGTCGTGTGCATATATAATCCGATCTTCGACCAATCGATTTTGGAGGCTGCGAACGATCGCGTCGACGATTCTTGGCTAAACGATGCTTCTGTTCCGGTGATCGTGGCTGTTGGGCGCCTTCATCGTCAGAAGGGCTTCGATATCTTGCTGAACAGCTTCGCCGCTTTGCGAGCGAAGGTGCCCGTGCGGCTCATTATCCTTGGTGAAGGGGAAGAGCGCCCAGCGCTAGAGCAAATGATTGATGCGCTCGGCATTGCGCCGGATGTGCGTCTCGCGGGCTTTGCCGACAACCCTTACGCAATGCTCGCTCGGGCTGATCTCTTTGTTCTCAGCTCGCGTTGGGAAGGCCTTCCAACTGTCGTTGTCGAGGCTTTGGCTTGTGGTGCGAAGGTTGTTGCAACCGACTGCCCGAGCGGCCCACGGGAGATTCTTGCGGACGGAAAATATGGCCGTTTGGTTCCGGTCGAGAATGTCGAAGCGCTGACGACAGCGATGTTTGAGGCCTTAAACGCTCCGTCGGATGACTACAGCGATCGCGCCCGCGAATATGATGCCGATCTTGCAGCCCGCAATTATTCAGCGGTTTGTCTGTGACGGAAGCAAGCTACCCGGCGATATCCAAGGCAGAAAGTGGGTTTATATACCTTCTGCTGGCGACTTTGTCTGGAGCGCTCAGTCCTGTTTTATATGATCTGACGGGCGGAAACGTCTCCGGTTACGAGGACTCGAATCCCTACCGCTTTCTGCTCCTTCTTACTCTTTACTCTATAGCTCTTGCGTTGGCGCTATATCGCTACGCCGCGACAAAGGCTCTGGTGCAAACTGCAATGTTGGTCACCGCCAGCTTTTTGCTGCCTCTGGTGTCGGTGATATGGAGCGTCGATCCCGTAACAACTTTGAAGCGGGCTACGGCCTATTTTCTTACGGGGGTTTCTTGCTTCTATCTATGCTCTACGATTTCTCTCGAGAATCTATACAAGAGGTTGATTATTCTGTTTTTCTTCGCGGCGGTAATGAGCTTCATTTATGCTCTTGCTGCTCCTGCTAACGGTACGCATATGTCCGGAATATTGGCGGGCGCATGGCGCGGTGTTTATGGTCACAAAAATGATTTGGGGCCAGCATGTACGCTCGCGATAATCATTTCCAGTCTTTATGCGCCGAAAAGCGGTCTGATGTCGGCGATAAGATGGGCAACCATCGTGATGTCCCTGGTGCTCGTTTATTTGGCTCAATCCAAAACGAACTGGCTCGCCATTGGCATGTGGACATGCTTTCTTCCAATACTATTCTTCCTAAGGCAGCAGAAAATTCCCAAATCTGTAAGATATACCCTGGTTATCGTTCCCTCGATCGTGGGTATTCTACTGGTAACTCAGTTTTCTGAAGCCCTGTTGGAAGCTGTTGGTCGAGATAGTTCGATGTCAGGGCGCACCACGCTTTGGCGCGGTGTCATTACGGTGGTGAGTGAGAAGTTTCCTTTGCTAGGAGCGGGTTACGGCGCCTTTTTTACGACAAATGGGGGCGTCGACGCGATCTCGGATTATCTTCGCTTTTGGTCCATTCGGCCAAACCACGCGCATAGCGGCTATATACAGGTTTTTGCTGATCTAGGATGGCTGGGTGAGTTGGTTTTATTTTCAATAATATTCACCTCCGGAGCCCGGATTTTCTCGTTGGTGTCTCAGGCTGGGGGAAATAAGAATTGGCTCACTGCCGCCAGTCTTTTTATGGTGTTCCTTGTGAACAACTACAGCGAGAGCCTTTCATTTAAGCATAGCAATCTGGAATGGTTTATTTTCGTAGCTCTATTTATTTACTCATCTGAGTATTTCCGGAAAGGTTCGGTCTCCAAGTTTGAAAAGCCTCCGTTGCTTTTGGCTAACCCAAGGTCTTTGGCTCTTCGATGAAATCTGCTCGGTCGATCAAAGCCCTGTTCCCTTTCGTGGGGGATCAATATGGCGGAAGCAGTATCTCCTCGCTTCACCTTGCAAGCGCCCTGCAAAAGCGGGGCCATGAGCCCGTAATGGTGCTGCACGGGGAGGGGAGAATGGCGGACGCCGTGAAGGCCGCAGGGTTCGTCCCCATATTGCTTCGCCCCCTTTCCAGGCACGCAACCGAGGCAAAGGCCGACCGGTTGGGGATCAATCGGTTTCTGCCCTTCCTCGTCTGCGCGAAGCTTATCCACTCCGAAAAGGCGCATATCGTCCACGTAAATGATCTTAATACGCTGCGGATCTGGCCTGGCCCCACCCGGCTGAGTTCAGCAAAGTTCGTCGCGCACTGGCGCAGCAACTATAAGAAAAGCGTGAGCGTGGATCTGTCGCTTGCCATGGCCAGCCATGTCATCGCGATATCGGACTACAGCAGGGATCGCTTGCCCGAGCGGGTTCGGCGTAAGGCGTCCGTCGAGTATAATCCATTTGAGCAGGCTCTGATCACCAGCGAGCGAAAAGCGGCCCTTCGCCAGCGGATCGGGAGCGAACTGGGCTTACCGGCAGACGCGCTGATCGTTGGCTGCTTCGGCAGCCTAAAGCGGCGCAAAAGAACCCATGTGCTTGCCGACGTTCTCAATGCTTTGCCTAATCTAGCGGGGCGCCCGCTCTATGGGCTCGCGTGTGGACCTCCCGGAGAGCCGGCGGATACGCTGCTCGATGAGAAGATCGGCCGATTTGGCTTGGAAAAGCGGCTGATAAAGACCGGCTTTGTCTCACCCCCCACTGACTGGATGGCGGCGTGTGACGTGGTGATCGCCCCGGCTGAGCAGGAGCCGTTCGGCCGCGTTCCCTTTGAGGCGGCCCAGGCAGGGACGCCCGTTATCATGTCGAGCGACAGCGGCGCTGCGGAGCTGATCGAGCATGGGCGCACAGGTCTTTTGGTCGACCCGCTGGATGAGGATGGCTGGATTGCCGCGGTGCGGGGCGTGTTACTCGATCCGTCCGAGGCAAAAGCGCTGGTAAGCGGAGGTCGGACGACATTGCGGGAACTTTCGCCCGAACGCCACGCCGAGCGCATAGAGGAGCGCTACCGCGCGGTCCTCTCGCAGGGGGGGTGACATGGCGCCCGAGAGTCCTTCCCGCATCATCGGTATCATATCGTTCTTTAACGTGGCGGGCGCACCGCAGGCGCTGATGCGCGTCGCGCGCCAGCTGCGTGCGCGCGGACATGAGATGGAGATCTGGTTCCTGTATCGCAAGGCAGGGATCGAGCTGGATCGCGAGTATGTCCGCGTCTTCATTGATAAGGCGCGGCCGAGCGTTCTGGACTATGCGCTGTTGCCCTTTCGGCTCTTAAAGGCGCTGAGAGCGGCGAAACCCACGGCCGTGCTGAGCTTCCTTCCCTTGGGAAATGTGATGGGGCAGGCGGCGGCAACGCTGGCAGGCGTGCCCAATCGTGTCGCATCTCAGCGATCGCCAGGAACTACATATGGCCGTGTCATGCGGCTCGCGGACCGGATTGCCGGTACGCTCCCCATTTACCGGACCAATATCTGCGTGTCAGATGTCGTTCGACAATCCTTTCGGGGGTATTCGCAGAGCTATCGGCGCAAGCTGCGCGTCGTGCACAACGGCATTGAGTGGAGTGCTTCCCCGTCAAGCCGCTTGCAAGCGCGCGTTGCGCTGGGCTTGCCGGAGGACCGTTTCCTCTTCGCTGCGCTCGGTCGGGTCGATACCCAGAAGAATTACGGCCTTCTGATCGACGCCATGGCTGGTTCCGCAGACGCTATCCTCGCAATCGCGGGAGACGGTCCGCTCATGGATGAGATGCGGTCGCGCGCGAAGAATCTGGGCGTTGAAGAACGCGTGATCTTCCTTGGCGCCCTGGGCCGCGCGCAGGTGGCTGACCTGTTGTGCGCGGCAGACGCCTTTGTTCAGTCATCGCTTTTTGAAGGGCAGAGCAATTCCGTGCTGGAGGCCATGCACGCCGGCCTTCCCATGATCCTGAGCGATATACCCGAGCAACGCGAAACCATCGTGGATTCGCAGACCGGGGAGGAGGCTGGCCTTCTCGTGCCGCTTGGTGACGTGAACGGATGGCGGACGGCACTGAACAGGATCGCATCGGACGCAGGGCTGCGGGAGCGACTGGGCGAGCTGGCACATGCGCTGGTCAACCGTCAATTCACTCTGGAGCAGATGATCGACGGGTTCGAGGCGGCATTGGCCGAACGAAAGCCAAAGTCCTCTCATGCAGGATGATCCGCGCGCTATGCCCGAGCGGGAAGAGGCGTCATCGGCATCCGCACGCCACCGAGAGATGCCGATCTACTTGCGCCCCGCATGGGGTGGCGCCAACCCCTATACGGGTTTGTTTGCGGACGCGCTGGTCGCGGCCGGATGTGATGTTCAGGCCTTGCGCGGATGGCCACGTGGGCGGGGGGTAGTGGTGCTTCACTGGCCCGACGAATTTTTCGTGCATCACGGAATGAAGTCAGCCGCGAAGGCGCTTCTTTCGCTCGCCCGGCTCAGCGTCGCAAAAAAGCGGGCGGGGCTCAGGATTTTCTGGGTCGCCCATAATGTGGCGCCGCATGCCAATGGCGGGCGCAGTTTTGGCTTGGCGCGCCGTTGGTTCTTTCGACTGGTGGACGGAATCATGTTTCTCTCCCAGTCCTCCCGTGAAGAGGTGCTGGCGGCTTATCCCGCCTTGAAAGAAAAGCCCTCGGTGGTTCTCGCGCATGGCGTGTATCCGTCAGTCAGTGCGCCTCCTGCTCTCAAAAGCTCGGCGAGGGACGAGGGCGTTCATCTGGTGCTTGCTGGCTTGTTGAAGCGCTATAAAGCGCCGGATCTCGCTGCTCGTCTGGTCGCGGCGCATGAGGAAGGCGAAGTTCGACTTACCGTCGCAGGAAAATGTGATGACCTCGGCCTCGCGCAGGAGCTGACGGAGATCGCGGGTTCATCCGATCGCGTAGACCTTCGTTTTGGCTTTCTGGACGCTGCGGACATGGAGCGCCTGATTGACGAAGCGGACGCTCTTCTGTTGCCCTATCAACGCATACTGAATAGCGGCTCCGCGCTTATGGCTCTCTCGCGATACAGGCCGGTCATTGCTCCAGCGATCGGCAGCTTGCCGGAATTGCGTTCGCAAGTCGGGGAAGGCTGGCTGTGGCTTTATGACGGTGCGTTCGATGCGGACAAGCTTCGCGCGGCCATCGCCTGGCTCAGGTCCCGCTGCCCTTCAGGGCCACCGAACCTGAATGATCATGATTGGAGTCATATCGGCAAGCGAGCGGCGTCGTTTATCGCATCCTGAGGAGTGCATTCCTTTGAGGTCAATTGCTGCATTGCGGGATTGCGCAAACGACATAAAATGAATATTTTTAACTATAGTTAGCGGTGTCTGCGGGTATCAATGCTGCGATCGCGAAAGGCGCGCAGGAATGTGATCGAGCCCGAGGCGAGAATGCTTCTCTCGATTCTAACGGAGAACGTAGATGTCATCGGTTGATGTGAAGCCGGGCATGAGAATGCCTCATCTTGATGCGCTTCGGGCATTTGCATGTCTTCTCGTCGTATTCGAGCATTATTCGGGCTTGTCGGACCAGATACCCATTGGGTCTGGTATGTTAGGAGTCGGCCTATTTTATGTTTTGAGCGGATTTCTAATAACAAGCAATTTGCTACGCGACACCGAAGCTGGAATGACGCGCGGAAATCTATTGAAGAAATTCTATATAAGACGCTTTTTTCGACTGTTTCCAGCGTACTACGCGATTCTGATAGTTCTGATCGTTCTTGGAATTGGACCAATTCGGGATGCTTGGCTGTATTATTTTACATATACAGCTAATTTTCAGATGGCCGCCGGGGGCGCGCGCAACGTATTTTGGTCCCTCTGTGTCGAGGAGCAGTTTTACACCTTCTGGCCCCTGATCCTCTTGTGTGGAAACAAGAAGAGCTGGCTGTGGTTAGCCCTCAGTCTCATCGTGATTTCACTTATGTACAAGTTTGGAAGTGTGGCGATTGGCTCTCGTCCAAGGTTTCTCCTCTTGCCTCATCAGCTAAGTCTATTGGGTGCTGGGTGCGTTCTGGCAGTGATTAGCTTCAGGGGCGGACGCCCGTTTGATTTTGGTTGGTATAGTAGCCGCCTTAAATCGCTCAATTTGATCGTTGGATTGGTTGGATTTTCCGGTGCTCTGCTTCTGTGGGTTATTGTTGGGCAGAAATCTATTTACAGAGACCTGTTTAACGACTTTCTCGTCCTACCACTCATGATTTGGTTCATCATGAATGCAGCGATCGGCTTCAAATCAGAGGTGTTGAAGAGAATTTTTGGAAATTCCGCGCTCCAATATCTGGGGCAGATCAGTTACGGCATTTATATGGTGCATAACTGGATTCCCAAGATTTCTGACCGCTATCTCGGGATCGATGGAATACTCAAACTCATTTTCTGCGTCGCTGCCACGCTCTTAATTTGTTCTCTGTCGTGGAAATTTTTTGAGCGCCCACTTCTTTTGTTTGGCCATCGCCTGGCGAAGGGAGCGGATGATCGTTCGTCTCAGGAAAAGGACAGTTTTGCGGTTAAACGCCCCGCTTAGATTGCTCCCTGACGTTTATGCCGTGGCTATTTACAACGCGAGGATTCTTGCCCGCCAACTTTACGGTGGAGCGCACACAACCACTGTTCGATGCGATATTGACCGTTACCAGCGACAGCGAATGGATCATTGGGCACGTCGGCCGCCACATAGTTTGCCTTCTCGATCGCCTGCTCCATGGGCGGCGTATCGACAACGCGCTCCTGGCCCCTTTGAATAGCGTCGATGATCGTCCTGTCCACGGCGTTACGGTCTGCGGGACGTGAGCCCGCATAGCGAAATGCCGCGGCTTTCACTTCGTCAGCGGGCATTAGAGATGTCCAGCGCCCGACGAGCGGGGAACTGTTGACGATGAGCGTCGCGGGGTTCGTGGCAACGGCGTGCGCATAATCGCCCAGATTCATGATATTTCCACTGATATAGGTCGTCGTGCGAGCGCCGGACGTTCCCATCGCGGAAACGGCGATCCCGAAGATCGCCTTCTTGGTATCGCGACCGGACTCGTAAACATTGTTTACGAACGACGTGACGGTGTTGGTGTCGTTTCCCCTGTCGTAAAATTGCGCGCCGTTCTGGCCCGGATTATAAACATAGTTATTCGCAAAATAGACGGTTGCGCCCTGACTGATTGCGGGATTCCGGAAGACGTTGCTGGCCAGAAGGTTGCCGCTTATCTCCACGCCGGAAATGCCTGGGCCAACCAACAGGCCCATGGAGTGATCGCCCTTCGGGTGTCCTGCAGATCTGAGCGCTTCGGCGATGATGGAATTGCGGATGGTCACGTTCCGCGTGCTTTCATACCACAGGCTGAGGGCTTCATCGACGGACCAGCTGGCGCTCACATTCTCCAGCAGGACATTGAATGAAAATGAGTTCTCGCCGCCGGCGGGATTGCCGTCGATACTGATCCCATCGCGGTTGTCATTCTCTTTTGCGGTTTTCCCGGGGCCGGGACGCACGGAGATGTGCTCCACAATGATGTCATGGGAGTGAATTCGAAGCGTGCCTCCCATGAGCGTGATGCCGGGGGAGGGCGCGCTTTGTCCGGCGATCGTGGTGAACGGCCTCGATATCTTGAGGTCGCTTTTCAGCGGGATCGTGCCGCCGACGTCGAAAACCACAATTGTCGGAGAGGGCAGAGCAAGAGCGGCCCGCAGCGATCCGGGGCCAGAATCGTCGAGATTTGTAACGCGAGCGATTGTCGCGCCGGGGACTGCGCCACCTCGTGTGTCCGCGCCCACTACTGTCTGGGCATATGTGGCGGGAACGCAAAGCGCAACGAACCCGAGGCAGGAAAGCGCGTAGACCCGCCTCTTCAAACGGCGACTAGAGCATCTGAGGGCCATTGTTCATTCCCTACAAAATCGGGAAGTAAGATGTGCTAACGCTCGATAATCTCAGAGTTTCCATTTGGGCGCGGGCCTGGCCAGAGTGAAGCGTTCGCCCGCCGTTAACTACGCTTGGCGAACTTTGCCTTCAATCGCTTGAAGATCCGGTCAAACCGCTTGAGCCTGTTATTGGTTCGCGTGGCCTTCACCACAAAGTCGACATAAAGGCTTATGTCGTGTTTCTGCCGGGCAAGCAGATAAATCAGGTGACTCTTCCGGCTTACTGCTGACCGGAATCGAAAGATCATCTTCTGAGAGAAATCTATGTGACTTGACGAAGGCTGTACCCTTTTTAAGGGGCGCAGACGCTTTGCCCGATCGTCCAGATAAAGTCGGTAAGCAAGCCCGTCGCGGCGGTGCCGATAGCTTGCATCCTGAGATTTCACCATGTCAGCGGCGGAGAGAGGTTCCAGTGCGATCGCGCCACCCTTCGCGCCCTTCTGCAGGATTTTCTCAATGATCGGGTTGCGGACGATCACGATATTTGTCCCGTCACTATCCGCGCTGAACTTCGGAAGCCAGGCGTCGCCGAAGCTCACGTCGGCCGTTTCTCCCACGACATCATCACAATAGTCGCATGCCTTCAGGCGAAACATGCCCAGGCCCCAGTCGTGGCCCGCAAGCGTGCTCATTGGCGCAACTCTGGTCTCGCCCAATTCGTTCGTGGCCGAAAAACCGTAACCATTGGCGGGTCGCCCCGCGATCTTATGCCGGAAATTGATTGCTCGCGCTTCGCCGGGTTTGACGCCGAGTTGCCAAGCGAGGCTCTCGCCAAAGCGACTACTCTTGAGATGTCCGCAAATGATGGCGACGAAGAACTTCAGCCTCTCACCCACGATTTCGTCTTGCCGCGCTATCCTCTGCAAGGCCTTGTTGAAGCACGGCACGCCTACGAAAGCATAGCGTCCGGGATTCTCTCGCACGAACTTCACCACCTGAGAAAGTTCGATCGGATAGTAGCGGGTCTTTGCTGAAGCGGACAAATCGGCCTGCATCCGCGATATGCAGAACTCGAAACCGGGTCTGGAGCGATCGGTCAGATTCTCACGGACCTGAATGATACCATCCACAAGACCCGCCGAGAGCAGCTCGGACAAGATCCAGGACGTCAGACCGCCGGAACTCCCATTCTGTCGCCAGTTGCCGGAGGTGGCGTAGCCTGCGTGAAGGCCACGATACCAGCCGAGCTTCCTGTCTGGCTGCGCATCGGGTCCGCCAAAGCGTGACGCCAGCTCGTCCTCATGCGGGCCTTCGCCAAGAAAGGGGCAGATCCTGCGCGCAGCCTGATCGCTGATCTCCGCTCGGTCGCGGTCCGTCACTTCAGGTTGATAAAGGCCGAGGTCGTTTAATTGCATCTCACGGCCGCTTTCTGCCAACGATGCGCACCCTCCGCATCCCACACAGAAGCCGCCTTTCACGACATCGTTGATGCTCTTGAGGAGGTTCCCCGGTTCGCTTTGATGAGCGGACTGGCTGACGAGGTTATCGGCGCTCATTAGGAGATCCCCATGCGGTTCTTTAGCTGGCGCGGCAGTAATGGTTTCAACTCGGCGAAATTCTTGCGAAGCGATGAGCGTCCGAAGATGGCCATGGCTCCCAAAAACAGGACCACGCCGGCAGGAATCAGGACGATCAGTCTGGAGAGCGGCGTCCAATTCTGAAGCGCGAACTCCCGAAGCAGGATGAGAACGGCTCCCATGAACAGCGATGCAATAAAGGAAGGATAAACCTCCGATAGCAACTCTCGCGGCCGGAGATTCAACTCTTTCTTGAGGATAGCGAGGCTGATCGGAAGGCCCAGATATCCGCGCAGTGTCTGGCTGATGACGACCGCCATCAGGCCGAAAGGGGCGGCAAGGAGCCCAAGAAGGACATTACCGATTAACGCGGAGCTGAAATAGTAGACCGGCCCTTTGGTATTGCCTGTGGCTGCCAGGCTGGGCGTGAAAAAGTAGTTGATGACCTGAACCCCGATAACCAGGCTTGAGATCATCATAACGCTGCTGCTCTCGATCCATTTCTGACCGAGGACGACGTGTATGATGTCGTAACTGGTAGCCCCTATGCCGATGAAAGCGGGGCATGCGATCAAGGCCGTGGCGCCGGTGAGGCGCTTGTAGATGCCCGGGATGTCCTTTTGATCTTTGACCCGCGAAAAGGCTGTGAGGGCGACCCGCTGGACGGGCGTGATCGTCAACTGGGTTATGAGCAGCAGAATGCGGTTCCCGGCGCGGAAAAGGGCCAGCGCTGTCGGGCCGATGGCGAAGCCGATTACGAGCCCCGCCGCTTGTCCGTTGAACGTAGAAAGAAGCTGCGCGCTCACCATGCCCGAAGCGAATTTCGCGACGCGTCGCGCGATGGTGCGATCGAATATCAGCCGAGGTAGCCATTTTGCGCTCGTCCACAGAAACAACAATCCCGCTCCGGTCGCAAATATCCGCTGAACCACCAGAGCCCATGAGCCCCAGCCCGCATAGGCTGCGGCGACGCCAGCTATTCCCCCAAGGATTGACGTAAAGGCGACGCGCTTCGTCATCTGTTTATATCGAAAATCCCGGCGCAGTATCGCGGTCGGTATGCTGGAAAGGCTTTCCAGCAAGAGGCTGATCGCAAGCACCATGAGGATCGGGCCGGCAGCTTCGTGGCCTGCGGCGAAGGTTAAGGGCAGACCAAACAACAGCAGAAGCGAAGCTCCCGCTATCCCCACTGCGCTACTCAACCAGAAAGCAGTAGAAACGAACGTTTCGCTCCACTCCTTCTCGTTGACGACAGCGTCGGAAATGCCCCCGGTGAGAACGGGCCGGGCCAAATCGATGAACAAGGTTGCAAAAGCAACGAGGCCGAACTCGGCCGGTGAAAGGATCCGGCTGAGCGCGACGAAGACAAGAAAGGCGGACACTTGATTGAAAACAGTGCCCAAGACCATCCAGGAGGCGCTGTGCGCAAATTGTCTTTTCAAGTTCATGACGCGCTGCAGCAAGCCTGCTCTAGTCGGTGGATCCGACGGCGTAACGCGCTGAGCAGGCTATGGCGAAACATAGGCAAATTCTTGGCTCTACGCTGGAAATCCACACCCGTAGGCGCCGTTGCTATTCCGGATTTCATGATCGAGAACTCCGCTTAGCGACTCCGGAACTCGTATCCGCGTTCATGGCGATCTGCAATATCGCTCCTGCAATATCGCACATGCAAAAAATGAACGCTTATGGTGCTCGACGCTAGGAAGCGAACACTATGATGTCCGCATAGGTGATCCGCCCGCTAAACGCGGCGAGTTGTCCCATATGATGAGGGCCCACGCAATGCGTGAGCCCTCAAGATGCCAGTCGCCTCGGTACGCGAGGCAACCAAGCCTTTTTCTAAAACGAACTAGGCAAACGACAACTGCGGCCGGCGACGCATTGCGAATCCAGCAATGCCAAAGCCAGCGATCATCAGTGCCCAGCTGGCGGGCTCGGGGACGGCCCCGCTGACCCGGTTCAGGACGAACGAAACGCCACCCAAATTATCATTAAGGGGGCTATCCTGGATGAAGAAATTCACATCCTGATCGCTCGAAAGCGTGAAGGTGATCGGTCCACCGAAGGACGTGAATGCCGAGGGATCCTTATAAAATTCCGCCGGCGCATAAATGAAGTCGCCGACCGTCTGGATCTGGGCGAGCGCAGCTTCCGGCGTGGAGAAGCGGAAGCTGTTATCAGGCAGCTTGGCCTGAGTATAGAAATAGGCATTGGAGCGATCAAAGCTGCCCGAAGAACCGAAATCGGCAGCAAGATTGACCAGCCAGCCGCGCGAGCAGTTTTCGCCTGCGCCGTTGCAGCCCGCAGTGGCGCCATTCCAAGCGTTCCAGGCGTTATAGGCGCCTCCATTGGCAGTGCCTACGAACTCCACCGTGTAGGTTCCGGCGGAGAGCCCGACGACAGTGCCAGCGTTGGTCGCGGCATTTACATTAATGACGGTCGCGGCAGACGCGCCAGAAGCCGCCGCGAGGGCGATTGCTGCCGTGCAGCACAAAATCAGTTTCTTTTTCATATACATTCTCCCACTTCGCCCCCGCATCATAGGTGGCGTTGCGGTTTTGGCCCGGCGTTGTCAAGATGGTTAATTAAATTGCCGTTAACCAGTCTTAACTCAGGGCGACAAAATAACGTTATAGTCCGGAAACGATCTCGTGGGTCTTAGCGAAGTTTTCCGCGCCAGATTCTCTCAGCCGCAGGAAGCGCGCGTCACCGTCATTGCTTCGTCATAGCTGACCGTCAGCCGATCGGAACGGAAGTCCATCGTCATTGCCGATCCGGGCGGTCCCCAGCGCAGGGTTTTCGCGCCGGAAACCTTGAGAAGCTCTTGGCCGAGCGCTTCGTCGGCCTTTCGCCCTACAAAGCGATCCAGACCCTCATTGCGGCACGCACCGGCCTCGGCAGTCGGGGGCGTATCGCCCACGGTTGTGGCAGTGCAAGAAGTGAGCAGGGCGCAAATGCCTGCAAGCCAAGGTGCCGTCAGTCTCATGCTTCTTTCTCGGCGCGCGTCATCAGCAGCTTCCCATCTTTGACTGCGAAGGCCATGCGCCCTTCCACCAGATCGAGCGCGTCGCGACCGAACTGATCGTAGCGCCATCCTTCCAGGATCGGCAATCCGTTTCGCACGCCGGCTGCGAGTAGTTCCAGATCGTCGGAGCGCGCAAGAAGCCGGGAGGCGACGTTGATCTCGCGGGCGCGGATTTTAAGAAGCAGTTTAAGGAGGTCGGCGACGAGCGTGCCTTCTTTGCCCAGGCCCGGCCGGCTCGCGTCGCGCTCAGGCATTTCCTCGCGATCGAGCGGACGGGCGTTCTGGATCGCGTTCATCAGGCGCGCGCCGATATCGTTGCTCTTCCAGCTCGCGGAAAGCCCGCGGACCTTGGCAAGATCATCCTGCGTTCGCGGTGGATGCGTGGCGAGGTCGCCGAGCGTCTCGTCCTTCACAATGCGCCCCCGCGGCAGGTTTTTGTCCCGCGCTTCGTGTTCGCGCCAGGCCGTGATGGCTTTCAGGCGGCCGAGCACATCCGCCTTGCGACTGGAAAGGCGCACGCGGCGCCAGGCCTGTTGCGGATCGACGGTATAGTTGGATGGATCGGCCAGCCGCTCCATTTCCTGATCGAGCCATACACCGCGCCCTGTCTTGCGCAGCTCCTCCAGCATCATCGGGAAGATTTCGGCAAGGTGGGTCACATCGCCGATCGCGTAGTCGATCTGGCGCTTGTCGAGCGGGCGTCTCGCCCAGTCTGTGAAGCGGGCGCCCTTGTCCAGCTGAATACCAAGCCAGGAGTCGACGAGGTTGGAGTAGCCGATCTGTTCGCCTTGGCTGAGCGCCATGCTGGCGATCTGGGTGTCGAAGAGGGGGTGAGGCGTCGTGCCAGTGAGATTGTAGATGATCTCGATGTCCTGCCCGCCAGCGTGGAACACCTTGAGCACGTTCTCATTGTTGACCATCAGGTCGAGCAGGGGTTTCATGTCCAGGCCCGGCGCCTTGGGGTCGATGGCGGCGGCTTCCTTGCCGTCGGAGATCTGCAGCAGGCAGAGGTCAGGCCAATAGCTGTTTTCCCGCATGAACTCGGTATCGACGGCGACGAACGGCGCGGTTGAGAGGCGTTCGCACAGCGATGCTAAAGTGGCGCTATCGGTAATCAGCGGATGAATTTGCATATGGCGGGCGATCTTATTATGGCCCGGTCCTCTGTCGGCGGGGCGTGGATTGTGGACGGGTAAAGACCGGTCCCTTAGCTTCGTCTCGGCGCTTTGTCATTCTTCTGATATGTTCAAAAGGGCTTTACCTGCATGCATGCCTACCGCACCCATACTTGCGCGCAGCCACGCGTAGCCGATGTCGGGCAAACAGTCCGCGTTTCCGGTTGGGTGCATCGCAAGCGCGATCATGGCGACCTCGTCTTCATCGACCTGCGCGATCATTATGGCATGGTGCAGATCGTCACAGAGGTGGACGGTCCCGTCTTCTCAGTGATTGAGGGGCTGAAGCCCGAAAGCGTTGTCACCGTAACCGGCCGGGTCGTCGCCCGCGCTCCCGAGGCAGTCAATCCCAACCTGCCCACCGGGGAGATCGAGATTCGCGTGGAAGACGCGACCGTGCTCTCAGCCGCTGCGGAATTGCCGCTCCCGGTTGCGGGCGAACAGGAATATCCCGAGGATATTCGCCTGCGCTACCGCTTCCTCGATCTCCGCCGGGAGACGCTGCATGCGAACATCGTCAAGCGCACGCAGATCATTCGCGACATGCGTCGCCGCATGGAGGATGCCGGCTTCACCGAGTATTCCACGCCGATCCTGACGGCTTCGTCGCCGGAGGGCGCGCGCGATTTTCTCGTGCCCAGTCGCATTCATCAGGGCAAGTTCTACGCGCTGCCGCAAGCGCCGCAGCAGTACAAGCAGCTGCTCATGGTCGCTGGTTTCGACCGCTATTTCCAGATCGCGCCCTGCTTCCGCGACGAAGATCCTCGCGCCGATCGTCTGCCCGGCGAGTTCTACCAGCTCGATCTGGAAATGAGCTTCGTGACGCAGGAAGACGTGTGGAACACGATGGAGCCAGTGATTCAGCAGGTTTTCGCAACCTTTGCGGATGGCAAGCCCGTCACGCCTTCCGGCAGCTTCCTACGCATTCCGCATGCCGAGGCGATGCTGAAATATGGCAGCGACAAGCCGGATCTGCGCAACCCGATCCTCATCACCGATGTGACCGATCATTTCGTGGGGTCGGGCTTCGGCATCTTCGCCGGCATCGTCGAGAACGGTGGCGTCATTCGCGCGATCCCGGCACCAGGCGCGGGTGCGGGCAGCCGCAAGTTCTTCGACGACATGAATGTCTGGGCGCGGGGCGAGGGCTATTCGGGCCTTGGCTATATCAACATCAAGGACGGTGTGCCCGGTGGCCCGATCGCCAAGAACCATGGCGAGGAGAAGACGGCGGCGCTGATAGAAGCGCTCGGCCTCGGCCCGAACGACGGCGTGTTCTTCGCGGCGGGCAAGGAAGGGCAGGCCGCCAAGCTTGCCGGTCTCGCGCGCATCCGCGTGGGAGAGCAGCTCGATCTGATCGACAAGGACCGGTTCGATCTCTGCTGGATCGTGGACTTCCCGTTCTACGAGTATGACGAGGACGAGAAGAAGGTCGATTTCGCGCACAACCCGTTCTCGATGCCGCAGGGCGGGCTCGAGGCGCTGAACAATCAGGACCCGCTGACGATCAAGGCCTATCAGTACGACCTCGTCTGTAACGGTTATGAGATTGCCTCGGGTTCGATCCGTAACCAGCATCCGGATCTGATGGTGAAGGCGTTCGAGCTGGTCGGCCTCAGCCAAAGTGACGTGGAGGAGCGCTTCGGCGGCCTCTATCGCGCGTTCCAATATGGCGCGCCGCCCCATGGCGGCATGGCCGCCGGTGTGGATCGCATCGTCATGCTTCTGTGCGGAGCGGTGAACCTGCGCGAGATCACGCTGTTCCCGATGAACCAGCGGGCCGAGGACTTGTTGATGGGCGCGCCTTCGCTGGCCGAGTCCCGGCAGTTGCGCGAACTCGGCATTCGCGTCGTCGAGCAGGATAAGGCGTAAAAGGGAAACCGGTCATGCGTGTCGCGGTCTTCAATACCAAGGCCTATGACCGGCAGTTTCTAACGCACGCAAATCAGACTTTCGCGCACAAACTGACGTTTCTTGAGCCGAGGCTCGAGCTGACGACAGCGCCGTTGGCAAAGGGGCACGACGCGGTCTGCGTGTTCGTCAACGATGTGGTCGACGCGGCGGTTCTGACTGCCCTATCGGATGTGGGCATCCGCGTCGTCGCGCTGCGCTGCGCGGGGTTCAACAATGTCGATCTGGCCGCGGCCGAACGACTTGGCATCGATGTCGTGCGCGTTCCCGCCTATTCTCCGCACGCCGTCGCCGAGTTCACGATCGGTCTTCTGCTCGCCGTTGATCGCAAGATCCCGCGCGCATGGACGCGCGTGCGGGACAATAATTTCGCGCTCGATGGCCTCATCGGTCGCAATCTTCATGGCCGATCCGTGGGCGTCATCGGCACCGGCAAGATCGGCGCTCTCGTCGCACGTACGCTCAAGCTCGGCTTCGGTTGCGATGTCATGGCCAGCGATGTCGAGCCGGACCCTGCGCTCGAAGCTCTTGGCGTGCGCTATGTCGATCGGGAGATGTTGCTGCGTGAAGCGGAAATCGTCACGCTCCACTGTCCGCTCACGCCCGACACACGCCATCTCATCGATGCACCGGCCATCGCCAGCGCGAGAGACGGGGTGGTGATCGTCAACACCAGTCGCGGTGCGCTGATCGATACGGCGGCGCTGATCGGGGGGCTCAAGAGCCGGAAGATCGGCGCGGTTGCGCTCGATGTCTATGAGCAGGAGGCCGATCTCTTCTTCGAGGACCTCTCGGGTGAAATCATTTCGGACGATCTTTTCCAGCGACTTCTCACCTTCCCGAACGTTCTCGTCACCGGGCATCAAGCCTTTCTGACCGAGGAGGCATTGGAGGCGATCGCAATGACGACGCTCTCCAGCCTTGCCGATGCGGAGGCGGGGCTGCCCCTTGTTAACCGGCTGGATCCACGCTTCATTGCCATTTCCCGCTGATCGAGTGGAACGACCTAATGACTATCAAGCTCTCCGATTACGAAGAAGGCCGGGACTATGCCGGCGATTTCGACAAGGATCTGGAGAAGCTTCAGAAGCGGTTGGAGCGTATCCAGACGGCGCATATCCTGCACCACAAGCGCAGTGTCGTCATGTTCGAGGGATGGGACGCGGCTGGCAAAGGCGGCATCATCAAGCGGATGACCGCGCTGTTCGATCCGCGTTACTATGACGTCTGGCCGATCAGCGCACCCACGAAAGAAGAGCTCTCGCGGCATTTCCTTTGGCGCTTCTGGACGAAACTACCGGGCGCGGGCGAAATCGGGGTGTTTGACCGCAGCTGGTACGGCCGTGTCCTCGTTGAGCGGGTCGAGGGCTTCTGCTCGAAGAAGGAGTGGAAGCGCGGATACGACGAAATCAATGCGTTCGAGGCTCAGCAGGTCGAGAGCGGCACCGCGATCGTTAAGCTGTTCATCCATATTACGCAGAAAGAGCAGGACAAGCAGCTTGCCCAGCGGCTCGATGACCCCTGGAAGCGCTGGAAGACAGGCGCCGATGATTATCGCAATCGGAGCCGGCGCAAAGAGTATCTGGAAGCGATGCACGACATGTTCGATGAGACGGACACGAAGGCCGCTCCCTGGCATGTGATCGACGGCAATAATCGCAAATCCGGCCGGATCAGCGCGCTAACGGCGATCGCGGATGCTCTGGAGAAGCATGTGCCAATGGATCCACCGCCTGCGAATCCCGCAGTGGTTGAACTCGCGCGCGAAGCTTTCGGTTATAAGCCCAAAGCTTAGGCGCGGCGCTCTGGCGCCGGTGAAGCCACTGGCGCCATCAGGGGTAGGAGATCTCAACGATCTCCCATTCCTTCTCGCCGGCGGGAAGGGGGACCCGACGCAGGTCGCCCACGGAACCTCCCCGCAGCGCCCGGGCAAGCGGAGAATCCCAGCCAATGCGTCCGTTTCCGGCGTCGGCCTCATCATTGCCGACGAGAGTGACGGTACGCTGGTTGTCCTCTTCGTCAGCCACGGTCACGGTTGCCCCGAAATAGACCCGGCTCCGGTCCTGTTGCTGCGCCGGGTCGACCACCCGGGCGGCCTTCATCCGTCCGGAAAGCCATTTGAGGCGGCGATCGATCTCCCGCATCCGCTTGCGTCCGTAGAGATAGTCGCCGTTCTCGCTGCGATCGCCATTGCCTGCTGCCCAGCTGACGATTTCGACGATAGCCGGACGCTCGGTGCCCAGAAGATGGTCATACTCGGCGCGCAGGGCCGCGAGGCCAGCAGGAGTCAGATAGTTGGGCGGCGCCTCGCCCGTAGCGGTCACTTGCGGCGCTTGGCGTACATGAGCGCGGCGACAAGCGCGGCCGAGCCAATGCCAACGGCCGTGCCCATCCACACCGCGTTCGGTACGCTTCCTTTTTCGCCCTTCGCGGCTTTTCCGTCCTTCTGAGCCTTCGTTGCGGGATCGGAAGCGCTTGCGCTCGTCGCCGCAGTCGGAGCAGGGCTGAGCGCAGGGCTCTCGGTTTCGTCGGTCATGATCTGGTCCTGTTCTGATAGGGAAGACGAAGAGGCGGCGCGTCAGCCTGGGCGTTGCTTGCCGAGGTAGCGGCTGAGCGGCGCGCTGGCGTTGGTTGCCGATCCGGCAGGATTCAACGTGTCGTAAACGACCGCATTTTCCATCACGCGCTGGACATAATCCTTGGTTTCCCAGATCGGAATGTCCTCGATCCACTGCACGATGTCGCCACCGGCCATGCGCGGATCGCCATTGGCTTTGAGCCACTTGTTCACATTACCCATGCCCGCATTATAGGCGGCGATGGCGAGCGGATATGAGCCGCCATAATAGTTGAGCAGCTGGCGGATATAGGTGCTGCCGAGCCGGATATTATACTGCGGATCGAACAGAGAACCCTGATCGTAGCCTACGCCGATCTTTCCGGCGACTTCGGCTGCGGTGGCAGGCATGAGCTGCATGAGGCCGCGCGCGCCGGCGCGCGAGACGATCGCGCGATCGAACTGACTCTCCTGGCGGGCGATCGCATGAACGAGCGTCCAGTTGGCATCATGTCCGGAGGGCACGCTGATACGCGGGAAGCTGGCGCTGCCATAGCCCGAAAGGCCGTTGGCAAGGGCGCGCCTGCCCACCATGACGCCCAGGTCTGGCCGGCCGAGAGTGCGGGCATATTCGGCCGCGAACATATGATCCCGGTCGGTCTGCGCGCGAGCTGCGAGAGCACGGATGAAGCGCGTCTGGTCGGCCCAAGCGCCTCGCTCTCCCAACAGTTTGGTCGCGCGGACCAGCGAGTCATTGGTGAAGCCTTGCCGTTCGGCGGCGCTGAGCTGAATGGGCTGGTCGGCAGCCGCAGGCGAGGGGATGGGCCGACCGAGGCGCTCCAGCGCAAGCTGTCCATAATATTGGTCGGCATAGGCGCCCGCCCGCGCGAAGTGATCGTTCGCTGCCTGCGTCCGCCCCGCCGCCACAGCGGCGCGACCGGCCCAATAATGGCCCTTGGTGATCGTGGAGGGGTTGCGTCCGCCCTGAGAATAGCGGGTGAACATGCCTTCCGCGTCAGCCGGCCGGTTGAGCTTGTTGAGCGCGGCGGTGCCGGCCAGCCAGACGAGGCTGGTATAGTCGTCGCGAACACCGATCGGCAGGCCGCTGACGTCCGTGCCGGCCGGGAGCGCGTCGTCCACCCGACTCGCAATGGCGTAGGCCGTCGTCCACTGCCCGTCATTGGCAGCTGCCTTTGCCTGCAGCAGCAAGGCTTCATACCATTTCTCGGTGTCGGCCGGATACTGGGAGAGAGCGCTTCGCGAAGCAAGCAACTGCCGCGCAGCGAGACTATTGCCGTTGTCGCGCAACCAGCGTGACTTGTCGGCAAGATAGCCGGCGTCCATCACGCCCACCGGATCGGCAGCGGCCATCTTTATCGCCGCGTCCGGCGCCTTGCGCTGGAACGCTATCCGCGCGGCGACGACTGCCTGTCGTGTCGGTGCGACATAAGGGAGCGTCCGCTCAGCAGCGGTGGCCTGTTGACGCCACAGCAGCGCATCGGCCCGCGCCAGATGATCGTCGGGGGTCAGGGCACCAGCAAAGCCGCCAAGAATCGCGGCTTCATCGGTGGCGGATACGACGCCGGAGCGCCAGGCATCACGGGCAGTGGCCCGTGCCAAATCCATCTGACCGAGGCGCGTCAGCGCGATGGCGTAGCGCGCCTTGCCGACAGAGGTCTTTGGTGGAAAGCGACCAAAGAAAGCCGCGACCGAAGCCGGGCTATCCCGATTAGGGTCGACTGTTTTTTCCGCGACATCGCGGAAATGGTCCTCACTCGGCCAGCCGGGATTGGACAGGATGAAATTCGAATAGGCCGCGAAACCGTAGCCGTCGCTTTGGGAAAGGCGCCGCCATTCGGTGATCGCGGCATCTACGCGCGGGTCGCTGGTCGTGGCGCTGCCGATCCGCTGTTGCGCGGCCTGCCAGCTTGCATCTGCTCCCGACGCCGAGTTGGACGACGAAGCAGCGGCGCTGTCGGGCAGGGGCTGCACTATCTCTTGCGTGGCGCCCACGCCGGTCGATCCGGTCGCGGCGGCAAGCAGGACGGCGCTGGTCAGCCACCGACCGAGATGAAGCTCTTTGCGAAGGTCTTTTCCCATGGTGTGCATTATGGCAGAGGCTTGCTGATCGAACTGTGAACGGACGCGGACATAGACCCCTTATGCCACCGACTTCCGCGCTTTGAAGGAGTTTTTGCATGTTTTCCGGCTCGATTCCGGCACTCCTGACGCCGTTTCGGGATGGGAGACTCGACGAAGACGCTTTCCGGACCTTCGTGGATTGGCAGATTTCCGAGGGTTCGAGCGCACTCGTGCCCTGTGGAACGACCGGCGAAAGCGCCACGATGACGATCGAGGAGCATAATCGCGTCGTCGCACTTTGCGTCGAACAGTCGGCGGGACGCGTTCCGGTGATTGCCGGTTGTGGCTCGAACGATACGCGTATTGCGCTGGAGCATATGTTCGCCGCGCAGGCCGCTGGTGCCGATGCGGCGCTCGTGGTGGCGCCTTACTACAACAAGCCGAGCCAGGAAGGCGTTTATCAGCACTTCGCCTATCTCGCTGAACGCTGCGATCTGCCGATCATCCTCTATAATGTCCCGACCCGGACGATTACCGACATTGGCGTCCCGGTGATGCACCGGCTCCGCGAGTTTCGTTCGATTGTCGGCGTGAAGGACGCGACCGGCAATCTGGGTCGGGTGACGGCTCAGCGCCTCGCTTGCGGGTCCGATTTCTGCCAGCTTTCCGGCAATGACGAGACGGCACTCGGCTTCATGGCAATGGGTGGGCGCGGGTGTATTTCGGTGACGGCAAATGTCGCGCCGCGCCTGTGTGCCGAGTTCCAGAATGCATGTCTGGAAGGGCGCTGGGAGGATGCGCTGGTGCTACAGGATCGCCTCTATCCGCTGCACGACGCGATGTTCTGCGATTCGTCTCCCGGCCCGGTCAAATATGCCCTCTCGCGAATTAAGCCGGAGATTCCCGTCGAGGTGCGTCTGCCGATCACCTGGCCATCCAGTGCGGCGCGTACGACGATTGATCGCGCGCTGGAGATTGCCGGGCTGGTCTAGACCGTTCTCGCTTCCTACATGACCCCCACCCAGATCGAGAGTTTTGCTTAGCCGATGGCCCGCCCACGTCCCGAAGAGTTCAACAAGGTCAAGACCGTTGCCATGAACCGGCGCGCACGGTTCGACTATGCTATCGAGGACGTGTTCGAGGCAGGGATCGTGCTGCAGGGCACTGAAGTGAAGTCGCTGCGCTTTGGAGACGGCTCGATCACCGAGAGCTATGCCGAGGTAAAGGGCGAGGAAATCTGGCTGGTGAACAGCAATATTCCCGAGTTCAGCCACGGCAATCGCTATAATCACGAGCCCAAGCGCCCGCGCAAGCTGCTGCTCAAACAGCGCGAAATTGCCAAGATGCAGGGCGCGGTCAACCGGCAGGGCATGACCCTCGTGCCGCTGTCGGTCTATTTCAACGAACGTGGCAAGGCGAAGGTCGAGCTGGCGCTGGCCAAGGGGCGCAAGGCGCCGGACAAGCGCGAGTATGTTAAAGAACGTGACTGGAAGAAGGAGCAGGGCCGCCTGCTGAGAGAACGCGGCTGATGGCGCGACCGCAGGGCAGGCTGGCGGTGTGGTGGCATTCTAATATGCCCACGCGCGAAAGTCTGGAGCAGAGTCGCATTCTTCGCCCGGTCGCGCATCGCGTGCTGGCTCCGGAACTCTGGCGGTTTACGCGCCGTTCCGTGCCGCGTGGCGTAGCGCTCGGGCTTCTCGTCGGCATCTTCCTGCTGATTCCGGGACTGCAGATCGCCGGGGCTGCGCTGCTGGCACTGCCTGTTCGCGCCAATGTACCTATTGCAGCGGCGATGACGTTCCTCTCCAACCCCGCGACCACGCCCTTCATTCTCATCGCCTCCTATTATGTGGGTAGCAGCATGCTGGGGCGATCAGGCAATATCAGTCAGGTCATGGCGCTGGTCGATGGGAACGCCAGCATTGGCCGCTGGCTTGCCTGGCTGTTTTCTGAAACCGCTCCGGTGATGATTTTGGGCCTCTTTGTGGTTTCCGTCATCAGTGCGGCGATTGGCTATCTGTTGTCCGTGTGGATCTGGCGTGTGCGGATGGCGCGCAAATGGCGCGCCCGTGGGCATGGCGAACCGTCGACGAAGGAGGAGGGCTTGTCCCGCCTCGACTTCACGGGCAGTTCTGGTTGATGCCGTCTTCAGGGGGAGTTGATCGATGAGAGCGATCAGTCCGGATTCGCGTCGCGGAGACCTCCTCTCGATGACTGCGCCAGCAGCACGCGTTCCAGCTTGGCCTCTGTTGATCGTGGTTGCACTGGTCAGCGCTGCCCTTTTGCTTTTCGTTGTCGAGGATCGTGCGCTCGCGGCCGGTTTCATGGCTGTCTCTTTGGTCAGCATGGCGCTGGTCTGGTATGCAAGGCGTCTGTTCCCGACCGTCGCCGCTGAACAGGCCGTCATGCTGGACTGGAGCGTGGCCAGGGCAGCCGCCCATGGCGAAAACGTCGCGATGGTGGTGACCGACAGGGCCGGTCGGGTCGTCTGCGCCAGCGACCAATATGGAGAATGGTTCGCCGATTATCCCGCGCCGACCGAGATCAAGCTTTCGCCGCGCGACCAGGAGCGGGTCGTTTCAGCAGGACGTACGGCATGGCGGGATGGAGAGGCGGAGGTCAACGGCGTTGCGCGCGGCGCACTCGCGCTCGATATCCGGATTCTGCGGACAGGGCGGTCGGACGACTATTTGCTCTGGCGCTTCACGCCTATCCAGCAAGCGAGCGTGATGGACGATTATCTGCGGGTTATTGACGGCGAAAGCGGTCAGCAACTCGCGGAGGCGGGCATCATGATGGCAATGATCGGTCCGGAGGGCCGCATCCGGGCGGCCAATCCCGCCTTCCTCGCGCGAGCGACGGGCCGGTCGGACAGCAACGTCATTGGCCGGGACTTCGCCACCTATATGCGGGTCGATGAAAAGGAGCGCATCTTCTTCGCTCGCGAGCAGGGGCACGCGACGTCGGTTCGGATGCTGCAAATCCCAGTGCGGCCGGGGGATTCGACATCGTTCACGCTGCTCGTCATGGTCGATGAGAGTCTGACTGCTGTCGATAGCGTCTCGTCTCTGGCCTATGTGGAGACGCTGCTTTCTCTGCTGCCGTTCGGGCTGGGCATGGCCGATCGCGATGGGCGGCTGCTTTTCTTCAATCGCGCCTTTGGCCGTGCCGCCGGACTGGAGAGCGGCGAGCGGCCCAGCTATCCTGGCGATCTCGTCATTCCGGAGGATCAGGCCGCCGTTGCGGAGTCCGTGCGACGGCACGCCGTCGGTCCCCAGATGTCCGGCGATATTCAGGTGCGTTTGCGCCATCAGGCTGATGAGTCGGTGTCTCTTAGCCTTGCCGGCGTGAGGGGGCTTGGCGAAGCGGCAGTGCTCCTCAGTCTCAAGGACAATACCGAGGAAGCGCGCCTCAAACGGCAAGTTGCCCAGCAGACCAAGATGCAAGCGGTGGGAACACTTGCTGGCGGCGTCGCGCACGATTTCAACAATATTTTGACCGCTATCATTGGTCATTGCGACCTGATGCTGATGCGCCATACGCCGGGCGACAGCGATTATGACGATATCCAGCAGATCAAGCAGAATTCGAACCGTGCTGCTGCGCTGACGCGTCAGCTTCTGGCTTTCTCGCGCCAGCAGACTCTGCGGCCGCAAGTGCTCCAGCTGGCGGACGTGGTGTCGGAGGTCTCCATGCTCCTCAAGCGGTTGCTTGGCGAGAATATGAAGCTGGAGGTCACTCATGGCCGCGGTCTGGGGGCGGTCCGGGCGGACCCCGGCCAGCTTGAGCAGGTCATCGTCAATCTCGTGGTCAACGCGCGTGATGCCATGCCGCAGGGCGGAACGGTGACGATCCGCACCATGGCCGTCCCGGCAGACAAAGTGCGGGACATGAAGAACGAGATCATGCCGATCGGCGATTATTCGATGGTCAGCGTGGGCGATACCGGCGTGGGTATCCCGCCGGAACTGCTCGGCAAAATCTTCGAGCCCTTTTATACGACTAAGGAAGTCGGGAAGGGGACTGGTCTCGGTCTCTCTACCGTCTATGGCATCGTGAAGCAGTCGGGCGGCTTCATTTTCGCCGATTCGAAGGTGGGCACGGGCACGGTTTTCTCGATTTACTTGCCTGTCCATGCGGCAGTGCGCGAGGAAGCGCCGGCATTGTCTCCACCCGTCAGGCGCCAGAAGGTGAACGAGACGTGGGGGACGGGAACGATCCTGCTTGTGGAGGATGAAGACATGGTGCGCACGGTCGCCGAGCGAGCGCTCTCCCGACAAGGTTATACGGTCATTACCGCGAGCGATGGTGAGCAGGGGCTTGCCCGGCTCGAGTCGGCCGGCAAGGTTGATCTCCTGATTTCGGACGTGATGATGCCCGGCATGGATGGGCCAACGATGGTGCGCGCGGCGCGCGAGAAAGATCCGCACATCCCGGTGCTTTTCATGTCCGGCTATGCTGAGGAGCAGCTCCGCAAATCGATCGACATCGACGATGTGGCTTTTCTGCCTAAGCCCTTTTCGGTCACGCAGCTTGCCGAAGCTGCGCGTGACGTTCTTGTTTCGGCCCGCGAAGCCCGGTCGGCTGATGGTTCGGAGGTGAACTGATGTCGCGTGGTTCCGTGTTAATCGTCGAGGATGAGGCGATGATCGCCATGATGATCGAAGAGTATCTTGATGTGCTCGATTTCACCCTGTTCGCCATGGCCGGCAATGTGGAAGAGGGGCTGGCAGCTCTCGCGGGCGACAGCCGGCCGGACGCCGCATTGCTGGATTGCCGGCTGGGAGGCGAGCGAAGCTGGCCGATTGCCGCGCGTCTGCAGGAACTGGGTGTGCCCTTCGCCTTCATGACGGGTGCGCCCGACGATCTCTTTCCGGAGGCATTTGCGCACGCTCCGCGGCTCGGCAAGCCGTTCACCCTTGCCAGCGTGGATGAGATTCTTTCGCGCGCCATGACGAAGGCGGAGTAGCGAAAAAAGAACGAATAGGAAAAATTGTTCCCCACTTGTTCTATGAGAACATATCCGATACAAAAGCTTTGACGAAAATTTTGTCGGCCTTTTGCATCGACGGGAGCAAGCGATATGACCGCAGCACTGACGCTCATCGACGGGGACAAGAAGACAGGGACTATGGAACGGCAGAAAGCACTGGAAGCGGCACTGGCCCAGATCGATCGCGCCTTTGGCAAGGGCTCGGCGATGCGACTCGGATCAAAGGAAGCGATGCAGGTCGAGGCGATCTCCACCGGCTCGCTCGGGCTCGACATTGCCCTTGGTGTTGGCGGTCTGCCGCGGGGTCGTGTGATCGAAGTCTATGGGCCGGAAAGCTCGGGCAAGACCACGCTGGCGCTGCATGTCATCGCCGAGGCGCAGAAGTCCGGCGGCACGGCGGCATTCATTGACGCCGAACATGCGCTCGATCCCGTCTATGCGCGGAAGCTGGGCGTCAATATCGATGAACTCATTGTCTCGCAGCCGGATACCGGCGAACAGGCGCTGGAGATCACCGATACGCTTGTCCGCTCCAATGCGATCGACGTGCTTGTCGTCGATTCGGTCGCGGCGCTGGTGCCGCGCGCTGAAATCGAAGGCGAAATGGGCGATAGCCATGTCGGCCTTCAGGCGCGACTCATGTCGCAGTCGCTTCGCAAGTTGACAGGATCGATTAGTCGTTCGCGCTGCATGGTGATCTTCATCAATCAGCTGCGCATGAAGATCGGTGTCATGTACGGTAACCCGGAGACGACGACGGGCGGTAACGCGCTCAAATTCTATGCATCTGTGCGGCTCGATATTCGCCGGACTGGCCAGATCAAGGATCGCGACGATATCGTGGGCAACGCGACACGCGTGAAGGTCGTGAAGAACAAGGTCGCTCCGCCTTTCAAGCAGGTCGAGTTCGACATCATGTATGGCGAAGGTATCTCGAAGGTTGGGGAAATTCTCGATCTTGGCGTCAAAGCCGGCGTTGTCGAGAAGTCCGGCTCGTGGTTCTCATATGATTCGGTCCGAATCGGGCAGGGGCGTGAGAACGCCAAGCAGTTCCTGCGTGAGAACCCGGAAATGATGGCCAAGCTCGAAAAGACGATTCGCGCCCGTACCGAGGCGGTAGCCGAGGGCATGATGACAGGCCCGGATAGCGACGACGCCGACGAGAACTAATAGTTGTCGATATGGGTGAAGTTTCCGAAGTTTGAGGATTAGGCGGCAATCTCCTTTTGGGGGTGCTGCCTCTTTCTCTCTTCTCCGGCAACAGAGAGGCGACAAATGAGGGGCTTTCTTCCCGTCGTATTGCACTCACCGCTTGTCGCTGGCTCACGCATCCCGTAATCGCTCCGACATGACGTCGACTAACGATATTCGCCGCTCCTTCCTCGATTATTTCGCGAAGAACGGTCATCAGCCAGTGCCCTCGGCGCCCCTCGTGCCGAACAACGATCCAACGCTCATGTTCGTGAACGCGGGCATGGTGCCGTTCAAGAACGTGTTCACTGGCCTTGAGACCCGCCCTTACAAGACCGCCACATCATCGCAGAAGTGTGTGCGGGCTGGCGGCAAGCACAATGATCTCGATAATGTCGGCTACACCGCGCGGCATCACACCTTCTTCGAGATGCTCGGCAACTTCTCGTTCGGCGACTATTTCAAGGAACAGGCGATCCATCATGCCTGGACCCTGATTACCCGTGAATGGGGGATCGACCCCGATCGATTGACGGTCACCGTCTACCATACGGATGACGAAGCCTTCGGCCACTGGAAGAAGATTGCCGGATTGCCGGACGAGCGGATCATCCGCATCGCCACGTCGGACAATTTCTGGTCGATGGGCGACACTGGCCCCTGTGGGCCGTGCTCGGAAATCTTCTTCGACCACGGCGACCATATCTACGGTGGACCGCCAGGCTCTCCCGACGAGGACGGCGACCGTTTCGTCGAGATCTGGAACCTTGTTTTCATGCAGTTCGATCAGCAGGCAGATGGCGAGCGCCTGCCGCTGCCCCGGCCCAGCATCGACACCGGCATGGGATTGGAACGCGTCGCTGCGGTTATGCAGGGCGTTCACGACAATTATGATACCGACACATTCAAGGCGCTGATCGCTCAGTCAGTGGCGCTGACCCGTCGTCCTGCAGAAGGTGAGGACCGGGCGAGCCATCGGGTCATTGCCGATCATCTGCGGTCCTCCGGCTTCCTGATTGCGGACGGCGTTTTGCCGGCCAATGAGGGCCGGGGTTATGTGCTCCGCCGCATCATGCGCCGGGCGATGCGTCATGTGCATCTCCTGGGTGCCGCCGATCCGCTGATGCATCGTCTGGTCGGCGGTCTCATTTCTGAAATGGGTGCCGCGTATCCCGAACTGGTCAGGGCGCAGCCACTGATCGAGGATACGTTGCTGCGCGAGGAAACGCGTTTTCGCCAAACCCTCGAGAAGGGGCTTCGCCTGCTCGACGAGGCGACTGCAACTCTTCCCGCAGGCGCAACCCTGCCGGGCGAGACCGCTTTCCGTCTCTACGATACCTATGGCTTCCCTTATGATCTGACCGAGGATGCGCTGCGGACGCAGGGGTTCACTGTGGACCGCGCCGGATTCGATGCGGCGATGGGCGCGCAGAAGGCAGCGGCGCGTGCGGCCTGGAAGGGCTCAGGCGACAAGGCGTCCGATGACGTCTGGTTCGACATTGCCGAAGTGGAAGGCCCGACGGAGTTCATCGGTTATACGGGCGACGAGGGCGAGGGCCGTGTCGTCGCGCTCGTCAAGGATGGCGCCCGGGTCGATGAAGCTCGCGCCGGCGAAAGCGTCATCGTCGTGACCAACCAGTCTCCCTTCTACGGCGAAAGCGGTGGTCAGGTGGGCGACGCTGGTGTGATCAGCAGCGGGGAAGGGCTGGCCGCTCACGTTACGGACACGGCAAAGCCGCTTGGTCGTTTGCATGCCCATCATACGACGATCGATGAAGGTCGGATTGCCGTCGGCGATACCGTGCATCTCGCCGTGGATTCCGCCCGGCGCGATCGGGTCCGCGCAAATCACAGTGCGACCCATTTGCTTCATGCCGCGCTCCGCAAGGCGCTGGGGCCGCATGTCACGCAGAAGGGCAGTCTTGTCGCGGAAGACCGCTTCCGCTTCGATTTCTCCCATCCTGAAAGTCTCACCCCGGCCCAGATTGCCGAGGTCGAGGCGGACGTGAACGCTCAGATCCGTCGCAACGCAGCGGTGACCACGCGGCTTATGGCACCTGATGACGCGATTGCCGCGGGCGCCATGGCGCTTTTCGGCGAAAAATATGGCGATGAGGTGCGCGTGCTCTCAATGGGCGGCGCGGATAGCGATAGTTTCTATTCTGTCGAACTCTGTGGTGGCACCCATGTCCACGCACTTGGCGATATCGCGCTTTTCAAGATCATCTCGGAGAGCGCAGTGTCGAACGGCGTTCGGCGCATCGAGGCTCTGACCGGGGAAGCCGCGCGTCTGTGGCTGATCGACCGGGAAGCGAAGCTGCGCGACGTTGCTGGCGCACTGCGCACGACGCCGGATGATGTTCCGGCTCGTGTTGCCGCGCTCATCGAGCAGGGTCGGCGGCTGGAGCGCGAGCTTGCCGACGCGAAGAAGGCTCTGGCTTTGGGCGGGGGGGCATCAGGCGGCGCAGGCCCCGCTACCGAAGTGATCGGTGATGTCGCCTTTTCCGGTCAGCTCGTAAACGGTCTGGACCCCAAGGAACTGCGCGGACTGATCGATGAGGCGAAGGCTCGACTGAAAAGCGGCGTTGCGGCAGTTGTGGCAGTCAATGACGGGCGAGCGAGCATCGCGGTCGGCGTGACGGATGATCTTCTCGATCGACTGAGCGCTGTCACGCTGGTGCAGAGTGGCGTTGCCGCGCTTGGTGGCAAAGGTGGCGGCGGCCGGCCGGATATGGCGCAAGGCGGCGGACCGGATGGTTTGGCAGGCCCGGCGGCATTGGATGCGGTCCGCGCCGGGATCGCTGCCTGAGCGCCTTCGTTACCTACCTCAATCAGCAGCCGATTAAGCTGAGCCGGGCCGTTAGCTGCTCGCGTTGAGCGTTCCGGTGCGAGAGGCATAAAGATCGACGCCGTCCTCGTCCCGAGCGGAAGAGGCGTTGGCTGCAGGAATCTCCTCCAGACGCTTTCTTCTCAGCAGCGGCGCCTCAGCAAGATTGGCAGCCGCCTTGATCTCGCCGCGCAGATCTTCCCGCTTTTGGTGGATGGACGCAATCACCGGCCCCACAGCGATCCCCAGATCGACCAGCGCTGTTTCGGCGAGTTGCAGTGAACTCTCCAGCGCTTCCGGTACGACATCGCTTGCTCCCACTTTGTAAAGCTGCGCCGCGTGATCCATGTCGCGCGCGCGGACGATGATTGGCAGGTCGGGGAGCCAGCCGCGCACCCGGCGGGTCAGCCGCACCGACAGGACCGGATCGTCCATGGTGATGATCAGCGCGCGAACATGCCCCAGACGGAGCCGATCAAGGGCATCGGGCCGGCCTGCGTCTCCGAACATCACGTCATAACCTTCACGACGGGCTTCGGTCACCATGTCGATATTGCTTTCCAGCGCGACATAGCTCTGCCCGTGCGTGCGCAAAAGGTCCGCCACCATTCGCCCGACGCGGCCGAAACCAAGGATCACGGTTGCCGGCGCTGCGTCGCCCGTCTCCGGCAGCTTCTCTATGTCGCTGCCGCCCAGTTCGATCCTCTGTGCGATGTCATGGCCAATGCGGGCGAGGAGAGGCGTGATGGTGAGGCCGATGGCTGTGGTCATCTGCCAGAAATAAGCAGTGTCGGGCGATATCAGGCGAGCGGATGCGGCTGCTCCCAAAACGATGAGAGTCGTCTCAGAAGGGCTGGCCATCAGCATGCTTGTCTCCAGCGCCACGCCGTAGCGCGCGCCTACCAGCCGCAAGAGTCCGCCCGTAACAACGACCTTCACGATCACGACGCCTGCCACGGCGGCGCAGAGTGCCGGCCACTGGCGAGCGATCGCGACGGGATCCAGACTCATTCCGACCGTGATGAGGAAAACGCCCAGAGCGAGGCCCTTGAAGGGGGCCGTCATGCCTTCGACCTCGGCATGATAGTCGGTCTCCGCGATCAGCAAGCCGGCGACCAGCGCGCCGACGATCGGTGAAAGGCCAGCGGCGGCGGTGAGCAAGCTCGCAACCATGACGACCAGAAGACTGGCGGCCAGAAAGACCTCAGGGCTTTTGGTGCGGGCGGCCTGCGAAAAAACGACTGGTAAGACGAACCGGCCTGCAATGAGCAGAGCCATGACCGCCAGCCCTCCGGATAACGCCACGCTCGCGAGACCAGCCCACCCGGTGTCGCTCGCGACGGGAGCCATTGCGCCGAGCGCAAAGACGATAGGGACGAGCGCCAGATCCTCGAAAAGCAACATCGCGAAGCTGGCTTTCCCCACGGCCGAGCGGGTTCCGGCGATGGGCAGAACCAGCGCGGTCGAGGAGAGGGCGAGGGCGAGGCCGATACCGATTGCGCCGGCCGTGGTTTGTCCCAGTGCCACGAGCCCCAGCGCAATGAGACCGCCGCTGACCAGCAGCTCAGCTGCGCCGAGACCGAACACCAGCTGTCGCATCGCCCAAAGCCTGCGGAAGGATAGCTCAAGGCCTATCGAGAAGAGCAGGAGGATGATGCCGAACTCGGCAAAGGGCGCGATCGATTCGGGGTTCGAGATAGTGACATGATAGAGCCACGGCGCGCGATCGACGACGCTTCCGAGCCCATGCGGCCCCACCAGCAGGCCCACGAGAATGAAACCGATAACCGGGCTGATCCGCAGCCGGGCGAACGCAGGGATGACAAGCCCGGCCGCGCCCAGGATAACCAGCGCGTCCGAGAAGCCATGAGTTGAGAGTTCGCCCGCCATGGCGACACATTAACGGACGAGCGGCATCTGCCAACTGCCGCATGGAAAAATTAGCTTCAGTGTCTCACTTGGCGGGTGGCGGTGGGTAGAAATCTGATCCCGCCGGCCGCGCCCATTCCGAAGCGATCAGACGTTGAATCGGAAATGCAGTACGTCGCCCTCGTTGACGACATACTCCTTGCCTTCCGCGCGCAGCTTGCCCGCATCCCGTGCTTTGGCTTCACCGCCCAGCAACACATAATCATCATAAGCGATGGTTTCCGCCCGGATGAATCCGCGCTCGAAGTCCGAGTGTATGACGCCAGCCGCCTGTGGGGCGCGGGCGCCCTTATGGACGGTCCATGCGCGGGCTTCCTTGGGGCCAACGGTGAAGAAGGTGATGAGGCCAAGCAGATCGTAGCCGGCGCGAATCACGCGGGCCAAGCCGGTCTCCACAAGACCCATCTCGGCGAGAAACTCCGCGCGTCCTTCCTCTTCCATACCGACGAGATCGGCCTCGATGGCTGCGGACACAGTCACGGCCTGTGCGCCTTCCGCGGCTGCCTTCTCGAAGACTTTGGCGCTATGAGCATTGCCCTTCGCAGCTGCGTCTTCCTCGACATTGCACACGTAGAGCACCGGCTTGGATGTGAGGAGCTGCGCCTGTTCGAAGACGCGCGCTTCTTCCTCGTCGGCGATCTGTGTGAGGCGCGCGGGCTTCCCCTCGCGCAGCAGGTCGAGCGCCTTGCCGAGGACCGCGGCGCCGATTTTACTCTCCTTGTCGCCCTGCGCCGCTTTCTTGGCGAGATTGGGCACGCGCTTTTCCAGGCTTTCCAGATCGGAAAGCATCAGTTCGGTCTCCACCGTCTCAGCGTCAGCGATCGGGTCCACCCGGTTGTCGACATGCTGGATGTCGTCATTCTCGAAGCAGCGCAGCACGTGGACGATCGCATCCACTTCGCGAATATTCCCCAGGAATTGGTTGCCCAGCCCCTCGCCCTTGGAGGCGCCTCGTACCAGCCCGGCAATATCCACGAAGGCGAGCTGGGTGGGAATGATCTTCTGGCTACCGGCGATCTTCGCCAGTTCGTCCAGTCGCTTGTCTGGCACGGACACCTGCCCGACATTGGGCTCGATCGTGCAGAAGGGATAATTGGCGGCCTGCGCCGCCTGAGTTTCCGTCAGCGCGTTGAACAGCGTGGATTTGCCGACATTCGGCAGTCCGACGATACCGCATTTGAAACCCATTCGTCCGGCCTTCTAAGGTAATGGAGAGAGGTGCGCCGATACAGGCTTCATTCCGCCTTGGCCAGCCGTTGACTGCGCGACAATTCATGGTGATCGGGTCGCACTGCGGCAATATTCTGGTCTTAGGTCGCGCACCGATGATTCCTGGCACACGTGTGGCGGCCATCGGCGCTGCCGCCCTCCTTTCGCTTTCGGCTGCCCAAGCCAGAACCCCGCAGGACGAGCAGCTGTGGGTCAATCTCACGGCGATGGGGGCGATCAAGGACGATCTCATCTATTTTGCCGAAGTGCAGCCGCGCTTTCGGGATGGCATGAGCCGCACGGACCAGGTGATTTTGCGTGGTGCGCTTGGCTGGAAACTCAGCCCAAAACTCTCTGTATATCAGGGCTATGGATATATCGTGCTGCCAGTCGCGGGCGCGACCGATACAGGCGAGCATCGCAGCTTTCAGCAGGTGAGCTGGACGATTGGATCGATTGCCGGTGGCGGATTCTCCTCCCGCACCCGGCTTGAGCAGCGCTGGCGTCGAGCAGACGGCGACGCCGGCTGGCGCCTCCGGGAAATGCTGCGCTATGTCCGCCCTTTCAATGAAGAAGGGAAGGGGAGCAAGGCGCTGGTTTATGCCGAGGGTTTTGTCGCGCTGAACGACACGAACTGGGGCGCACGGGGCGGATTTGACCAACTCCGCACATTTCTTGGCTTAGAAAATCCGGTGGGCGCCAAGTCCACGATCGAAGTGGGCTATCTCAATCATTATGTGAATACGGCCGGCCCAAACAACCGGATGAACCATGTGGCGTCGTTGACGCTCTTCTTCCGGCACTGAATGTCCTTCCGGCCGCCCACCGAGATGCGCGGCCGAAAAGCTCCATCAGTTAAGCGCCGACCGGCTGCGCATCCGTCCGTCTTACCACCACGGTGGACGAGCGCGGCTGCTCTCCCGCGATTGGCCAGTTCCCGGTGGGATGCTGGATGTTCACGAAGAACGTCTTTAGGTCGGGCGTATAAGCAAGGCCGGTGATCTCGCAGCCGACAGGGCCTACCAGGAAGCGCTTGGACTGCTTGGTGGTCTGATCGACATAGAACATCGCATTATGACCAAAGGCCTGATCGATCGTTTTGCCGGAGACTCCGGAATTGCCGGGCACGCTGTGGTCCGTCTGAACCCACAGGCGGCCTTGCGGGTCGATGCGCAGGCCATCGGGGCTTGAGAACGTGTCGCCATTGATATTGCCGACCAGATTGGCGCCACCCGAAGACAGTGAGGGATCGCCCGCGAGCAGGAAGATTTCCCAGCTGAATTTCGATGCGAGCGGCGAATTGCCCTCTTCCTTGAACTTGAGGATATGGCCGTGAAGATTGGTCACGCGCGGGTTTGCAGCGTCCACGACTCGTCGGCCGCTGTTGTTGGTAAGGGTGACAAAGACAGCACTATTATCCGGCGCGACCGTGATCCATTCAGGCCGGTCCATAACCGTACCGCCTGCGACGCGCGCCGCTGAGGCACAACGCACGAGCACCTCGGCCTGATTGGCGAAGCTAACCGTGGTTGGCGTTGGCGGGGTCGTGCTCTGCGAGACATTGCCGGGGTCGGATGCAGTGGTCGTCAGTCCGTTCTGCCCCTGCACGAGTGCGATCCAGTCGCCGCTTCCATTGGCATTGAAGCGCGCGACATAGAGTGTGCCGTAATCGAGAAGATCGGTGTTCGCCGCGCGGTTCGAGGTGCTGTAAGCGCGATCGGGCACGAACTTGTAAATGCATCCCGGCGTCGAATCGTCGCCCATGTAGAAGGCAACGCGGCGGTCGCTATTCGCCATGAAGGCAATGTTCTCGTGGCTGAAGCGGCCCAATGCGGTGCGCTTGGTCGGCGGGGCGAGCTCTTGGTAAGGGTCGATCTCGACGACCCAGCCGTAATTGTTGGCCGGTTGTGCCGGGTCGAGATAATTGTCCGTCGTCTCCTCGCAGGTGAGATAGGTGTCCCACGGAGTCCGACCGCTCGAGCAGTTGTTGAGCATGCCCTTGATGGTTCCGGAGAGGAGGCCCGCCGCAGGGCCGCCAACGCGATAGGTGGAATTGCCCGTGTAGCGCTTGTTGAGCGATGAGTTCTGGTTCACCGCCCATTTGCCATCTGCGCCGCGCGCGATCTCGACAATGCCGATGCCGACGGCGGAAAGGGCAATCGCCTTCTGGTCGGCCGTGGCCGTCGCCGCGTCGTAGCTGCCGGACATGAGGATGTTGAAGTCGGGATACTCGAAGTTGATCGCGAGTAGTCCAGCAGCGTTTGCGTCGCCGCTGACAGGCTTGAAATATTCCATGCCGTCATGATTGCCGCCGGCCCACTTCTCGGCGATCGCAGGCGTGGGGAACGAACCGGAATAGGGCGTTGCGCCTTTCTCGCCGGCGTCACCGGCCTTGAGCAGCACTTCCACGGTGTACCCAGCCGGAACGGTCACGGTGTCGTTCTGGTTGGCGGCGACGGAAGCGAAATTGACGGCGTAGCTGACAGTCGGGGTTGGCGTCGGAGTGGGGGTGGGTGTCGGCGTCGGTGTCGGATTGGGAATCGTAACGAAGCCGTCGTCATCCTCACCGCAGGCGGCCAGCATCGGCAGCACGGTCAGGCCCAAAATGCCGTTCTTAAGAATGGAACGACGGGAGGGATTGGCGGCAACGACAGCTTCCAAGCTGCCCGCTCCGGGCTGGGTTTCCTCGGCGGAACGATATGGCGCGCGCGCCTCATCGGTAAGATGTGACATTGTGATGAACCCCTTGCTTTATGACGATTGCGGCCTCGGTGGGACGCCGCGTTCCGGTCGGGAAGGGCCATCGCAGGGGGAGATTGCGGGGGCATTACGCAGCAAAGGCGTCAGCGTGACAGGTTGGCGACGCAACGGTGACAAGGCAGACATGATTTGAAACAATCTAGTCGGGAGGCACGGCCCGCTTTTCGATTTCGCCGGTTTGTCTTATCGACATGGGCGATGTCTGCCCTTCGACCAATGAGTGCCGCGCCATTGCGCGCCCTGCAAAGCCGCGCGGCTGCGGCAATACTGGTCGGTGCGCTCGCGCTTTCCGGCTGCGCGTCGACCAATTTTCGCCCGGTGAGCGATGTGCCCGTCCGCATCGGGCCGCCGTACAAGGTGCGCGGCGTGACTTACGTGCCTGCGGCACAGCCCACCTATGACATGCTGGGCTATGCGAGCTGGTACGGCTCTGAATCCGGGAACCAGACAGCGAATGGCGAACGTTTTCGCCCCAAGGCCGTCACCGCTGCTCATACTACACTTCCATTGCCGAGCTATGTCGAAGTGACCGCGCTGGACACCGGGCGGACCATTCTCGTCCGCATTAACGATCGCGGACCTTTCGCCGCCACGTCGCGGATCATCGATTTGTCGCAGGGTTCAGCCCGGCAGCTGGGCATGGAGAAGCAGGGGGCAACGGCGGTGCGCGTTCGCGTGGTGGACCCGCCCGAGGCGGACAAGGCTCGCCTGCGTTCGGGCAAGGAGGCGGTTGAGCGCCCTCGGGCGCCCGCATCCTCTCTCTCCTTCTGGCGTGGGCAACTGGGCCTCGCAAAGTAGCAAGCGGCGACGCCGCCGTTAGCGTGTTCAGGCCAGCAGCCGGAGCGCAACCTCGTTCATGAAACGCACATCGTCTCCCTGCGCGAGCCAGGGTGCTTCGGCAGCGATGGCGCCCAGCATGTCAGCCAGCGCATCCTGCTCTGCCTTCGCATAATTGCCGAGCACATAGCCCGTTACGCGGTCCTTGTGGCCCGGATGCCCAATGCCGATGCGGATCCGCCGGAAATCGGGGCCGATATGGGCGTCCGTTGAGCGGAGGCCGTTATGCCCCGCTGTGCCGCCGCCGCGCTTTACCTTCACCTTCATTGGCGCAAGATCGAGCTCGTCGTGGAAGAGAGTGATGTCTGCCGGCTCAAGCTTGTAGAAGTCGGCTGCGGCACGCACCGCGCGGCCGCTCTCGTTCATATAGGTCGCGGGCTTGAGGAGCAGAATCTTGTCCCCGCCGATGCGACCTTCGCTGCTCCAGCCCTGGAACTGCTTCTTCCAGGGGGAGAAGCCGTGCATCTCCGCGATGACATCCAGCGCCATGAAGCCGACATTGTGGCGGTGCAGGGCATAATCAGGGCCGGGATTGCCCAGGCCTACCCAAAGCTGCATCATCCTGTCCCCGAAAAGAAAATCCCGCCCGCCGGATAGGCGGACGGGATCGAATTGACCAGACCGGTGTCCGGCGAAGGCTTACTCGCCCTCGCTCTCCGCTGCGGCCTCGCTGTCGCCTTCCTGGCTCTTGAGCGCGGACGGCGCCACGATCGTCGCGATGGTGAAATCGCGGTCGTCAATGGCGGACTTCGCGCCCTTCGGCAGGCTCACAGCGCTGATGTGGATGGAATCGCCCACGTCGGTGCCGGAGAGGTCGATCGTGATGTCGTCCGGAATCTCGGCCGCATCGACGATGAGTTCGAGCTCGTGGCGAACCACGTTCAGCACGCCGCCGCGCTTGAGGCCGGCGGACTTCTCTTCATTGATGAAGACGACGGGAACGTTCACATGCACCTGAGCATGTTCGGAGACGCGCAGGAAATCGGCGTGGAGCGGGCGTTCGCTGACCGGGTGGAAGGCGACGTCCTTGGGAAGTGTGCGGACCTTCTTGCCGCCGACTTCGACCATGACCACCGAGTTGAAAAAGTGGCCCGTGCCCAGCAGCTTGGCGAGGATCTTCTCCTCGACGTGAACCATCTGCGGCTCTTCGTTATTGCCATAAATGACGGCGGGAACGCGGCCCTCCTTGCGGAGTGCGCGGGAGGCTCCCTTGCCTGCCCGATCGCGTGCCTCGGCCGACAGCGTAAGCGTATCGCTC
This sequence comes from Sphingobium sp. CR28, assembly GCF_052327305.1. GTDB lineage: Bacteria > Pseudomonadota > Alphaproteobacteria > Sphingomonadales > Sphingomonadaceae > Sphingobium. The sequence goes on from NZ_CP182486.1 coordinate 95,276, forward strand.
ATTTGCATGTCTCCATTGAAGCGTATTGGATGTAACTTTTCGCCACGCCTCCAGGGATGACCATGACGAAAGGTTGCGCGCCCCTAGCGAGAAAGGCGATCAAAAGCAAGCTTTCGCGGCTACTGCACGCGCGTGAGGCGCCAGCCTCGTCCTTCCAGTAGCGATCGGAGGTTGTCTTTGCCAGCTAGATGCCCGGCCCCCACTGCAATGAAGGGGACTGCCGAATGACGGGTCATGATGGCGTCGATCTGCGACGCCCACCGCGCGTTTCTCTGGTCAACCAGCATCGATCGTAAAGCCGGTTGTTGCCCCAGCCCTGCTACGAACAGGCGCCCAATCGCGTCCATATTCCCTTGAGACCAGTCCCGATAGAGTTCGGTGAGTAGCTGCTCGGAGGCGCCCGCGTCGCGGACCGCCTGCGCCAGCAACGCGCGCTGTTCAGGCTCCGGCAGGCGGTCGAAGAAGCGCAGTTGCCCCTCGATCGTTTCCAGCCCCGCCGCAGGCTTGCCCGCCCTGCCGAAGGCGGCCGTGAGAACCGCTTCCCCCGCTTTTCGGCTGGAGAAGCCCTCGCCGGCGCTGGCGCGAGCGTTGATGAGCAGCGCGGCTGCCCAGCTCTCATAGTCATCCAGACCAGAGGCCAATTGGGCATTTTGCGTCACGAGCGCGCGCAGACCCTTGCCGCCGGCCGGGTCGAGGCGAGAGGGCAGCGGAGGTAATCCGGCGCTACGCCCCAGCCGCTCGAATATGGTAAGGCTGGCGCGTTCGTCTTCCAGCCCGGTTACTTCCAGCCACAGCCAGTCAGAGCTGTCGATGGCCTTTTTGATAGCCGGGGTTAGCCAGCGCGCATCGCTAGGAACGGCGTGAATCGTGCCGAACAGCCACGCCTCGCGGCCGTCTTTCTCCATGTGCCAGAGCGCCGGCCGCGCATTGGTGAGTGGCGTGCGGAGCCAGAAATGCCAGGCGCCTGCAGCCATAAGCAGAACAAGGACGGCGGCGCCAATGACTGCCCGCCAACCGCCATATTTCCATTTCATCTCAGCGGTCGCTCAGCCGGCGTGCCTTGAGCCCGACCGCCGCGAGCTTGTCCTGCAGGCTTTCGCGCCCCGCCAGATGTCCGGCTCCGACTGCCAGGAGCACGACGCCTGGCCGCTCCATCCGCGTCTTGATCCATTCCGCCCAGCGCGCATTTCGGTCGAAGAGAAGGGTCTTCGCGATCCGGGGCGACTCGTCGAGCGACTTGTTCATCTCTTCGGCCAGTTTCTCGGTCTCCCCTTTTGACCATGCGCTGACCATCGCGTTCAGGGTCTCCGCTGCCTTGTCGCTTTCCTCGATCGTGCTCACCAGCATGTCGATCTGGTCTTGTTGGTCCAGACTGTCGAGAAAGCCGATCTGCTCCTCCGCCGTTTCTAGTCCGACCAGCGTCTTGCCGTCTGCGTTGGCCCGCGCCTTGAGGACGGCATCGACGCCCTGCTTCGGGTCATATCCGAGCCGCTGATAGGGCGCCATGGAAAGCGTGACCGCCACGAACCACGGCTTCATCCGGTCGAGAAAGTTCATGGGAAGCCGCTGCTCTTGCGCCATTGCCGTCAGGCGTGGGCGGATCGCTTCGGGCAGGAGAAGGCTGGTCAGCTGACCGCTCGGATTCGCGGCTTTGCGGAGCATGGTCCCGGCGCTCACATCCATATCGTCGACAACTTCGAGCGTCACTTCGTCCGCCTGCTCATAGGCCTCGCGCAGTCGTCCCTCAAACCATGCGACCTGTGGCTTCATCAGGTGGATCGTGCCCAGCAAGTAGATCGTCGTGTCCTTGTCCTTGACTATCCAGAGTGCGGGTCGCGCCCGAATGGACTTGGTCCACGCCGCCGGCTCAGGAGACGGCGCATTATCGACGCGTGCGGGCTGTGCGGCGAGCGGGGGAGAGGCAAGCAGCAGCGCCGCCAGGGAAATGGCGCCGCCTGTTCGGAAGAATCTCGCCGTCACCGTCCGTATCATGCGTGCCCCTTCTTGCTCACCTTGCTTGACCCCGCCGACCCCATGCGCCAAAGCCCCGGCGTTTCCGCGAGAGGATCGCGGGTTAGGCAGGCGGGCGAGTGATGCTGAGCTTTCAGCGATTGATCCTAACATTGCATGACTATTGGGCCAAGCAAGGCTGCGTGATCTTGCAGCCTCTCGATATGGAGGTGGGTGCCGGCACATTCCACCCGGCGACGACGCTGCGCAGCCTTGGGCCGGATCCGTGGAACGCTGCCTATGTTCAGCCTTCGCGCCGCCCCACGGACGGCCGATATGGCGAGAACCCCAATCGGCTTCAGCATTATTACCAGTATCAGGTCATCATGAAGCCGTCGCCGCCGGACCTTCAGGATCTCTATCTCGGCTCGCTCCGCGCAATCGGTATCGATCCGCTTCTCCACGACATCCGCTTTGTCGAGGACGACTGGGAGAGCCCGACGCTCGGCGCGTGGGGCCTTGGCTGGGAAGTCTGGTGCGACGGCATGGAAGTGACCCAGTTCACTTATTTCCAGCAGATGGGCGGCTTCGACTGTAAGCCGGTCGCGGGCGAGCTGACTTACGGTCTGGAACGCCTCGCCATGTATATTCAGGGCGTCGACAGCGTCTATGACCTCGTCTTCAACGATGCTGTCGGAAATCGCCCGGCGGTCACCTATGGCGACGTATTCCTGAAGAACGAGCAGGAAATGTCGAAGTGGAACTTCGAGGTGGCAGACACCGAGAAGCTGTTCCGCTGGTTCCGTGACTGTGAGGCGGAGTGCAAGGCGAGCATTGATGTCGGTGTGCCGCTCGCGGCCTATGAGCAGGCAATCAAGGCCAGCCATGTCTTCAACCTACTGCAGGCGCGTGGCGTCATCTCTGTGCAGGAGCGAGCGAGCTATATCGGCCGCGTGCGCGACCTTGCGCGCGGAAGCTGCGAAGCGTGGATGCATGTCAATGGGTGGGCGGCATGACCGACTTTCTTCTCGAACTGCGCTGCGAAGAAATCCCGGCGCGCATGCAGCTGAAGGCGAGCGAGGATCTCTCGCGTCTCTTCACGGACGAACTGGCGAAAGCCGGCCTCAAGCCCGCGCGCATCACCTCCTATGTCACGCCGCGCCGTCTCGCGCTCATCGCGCATGACCTGCCCGCCGCCACGGAAGCCGTCAGCGAGGAGTTCAAAGGCCCGCGCACATCCGCGCCTGCTCAGGCGCTCGAAGGCTTTCTGCGCAAGACGGGTCTGACGCAGGACCAGCTTGAGGACCGCGACGGCGTTTGGTTCGGGACGCAAGAGAAGGCGGGCCGCGCCACCGCAGATGTGCTCGCCGAAGCCGTGCCTGCCGTCATCCGCGCCTTCCCATGGCCCAAGTCGATGCGCTGGGGCGACGAGAGCGTCACCACGGAGAGCCTCCGCTGGGTCCGCCCGTTGCAGGGCATCGTCGCCATTCTAGGCGAAGATCTTGTCGCCATCGAAGTCGACGGCATCCGCTCGGGCTTTGCCACGATGGGGCACCGCTTCCACCACGAGGGTCCGATCACGATTGGCAGCGCGGCCGATTATGCCGAGAAGCTGCGCGCCTGCCATGTCATCGTCAGCCATCAGGAGCGGCAGGCGATCATTGCCGAGAAGGCCGCCGCGCTTGCCGCGAGTAAAGGCTATGCGCTCATCGAGGACGCCGGGCTCGTCGCGGAGAATGCGGGTCTGACCGAATGGCCAGTGCCGCTCATCGGCGATTTCGATCCCGCGTTTCTTGAGGTTCCGCCCGAGGTTATCCAGCTAACACTCAGGATAAACCAGAAATATTTCGTTCTGCGTGACGGCGTTGGTAAACTCGCACCCGCCTTCATCTGCACCGCGAATATCGACGCGATCGACGGCGGCAAGGCGATCGTGGAGGGCAACCGCAAGGTGCTCGCCGCGCGCCTCTCGGACGCGCGCTTCTTCTGGGAGCAGGACAAGAAGACGCCGCTGGCTGTTCACGCGGAGAAGCTCTCGCGGATCACTTTCCACGAGAAGCTCGGTACGGTGGCGGACAAGGTGGTGCGCGTGGCCAAGCTGGCCGAGTGGCTGGCCACCGAAGGCATTGTGCCAAACTGCGATCCCGCGCTGGCGCGGCAGGCAGCGGAACTTTGCAAGGCCGATCTCGTGACGGAGATGGTCGGCGAATTCCCTGAGTTGCAGGGCCTAATGGGCGGCTATTATGCCCGTGCAGAGGGTCTGCCAGATGCCGTGGCCGATGCGATCCGCGATCACTACAAGCCGGTGGGGCAGGGCGACGAAGTTCCGACCGCGCCGGTGACGGTGGCGATCAGTCTGGCGGACAAGCTGGATACACTTGTTGGCTTCTTTGTAGAAGATTTGCCGCCCACGGGTTCGAAAGATCCTTTTGCGCTTCGACGTGCAGCTCTGGGTGTCATCGCTTCTATAATCGACAATGGCATACGGTCTTCGTTGGGCATGGTGATCCGCCGTCACTCGGCGAGTTTCACGATGAGGCAACAAGATTGGCCTTCGGCGATCGAATATAGCCAACGTGAGAAGTTGCTTTCCAAATTGAGCGAGTTGGGCTCGGTGCCTGAGAGCGTGATCAAGTCTATAGCGTCTATTCTGTCGGAGCAGGCCGGCGAAACATGGGGCATGTCGTTCCGCAAAGCCGCTGTCAGGAATATTCGGACTACCGATGCACTTCTCGATTTCTTCGCCGACCGCCTCAAGGTTCAGCAGCGCGAAGCTGGTGTGCGTCACGACCTGATCGACGCCGTGTTCGCGCTTGGTGGTGAGGACGATCTCGTCCGCCTGCTCGCCCGCGTGAAGGCATTGCAATCCTTCGTCGAAACGCCGGACGGCGTCAACCTGCTTGCCGGATACAAGCGCGCGGCGAACATCCTCAAGAAGGAAGGCCCGGCCATCACGACGGGCAAGCCGATCAGCCAGGTCGGCGAGGAAGACCCCGGCATTGCGGTCGAGGACGCGGATGTCGCGGAGGCGATCCGTGCTCATGAGGCGCTGCCGCCTGCTTATGACCTTGAGCCCGCCGAGGCCGCGCTGATCGCGGCTCTCGACGCCGCCGAGCCCCGCGCCGAAGCCGCAATTGAAGCGGAGGATTTTTCCGCCGCCATGGCCGCGCTCGCGACGCTTCGTGCGCCGATAGACGCCTTCTTCGAGGACGTGACGGTCAATGATGCGGACGGGGTGAAGCGAAAGGCCCGCCTAGACTTGTTGACGCGCATTCGTGCTGCGGTGCACAAAGTGGCGGATTTTTCGCGGATCGAAGGCTGATCGATCCGCGAGCGCATAGGCCGGCATTCGACCGGCTATAAAAATCAGACGACAACTCGTCCAAACATCAGTGCAGGGTGAAACGGACCAATGACGAAATATGTGTATCGCTTTGGCGGCGGCGTGAACGACGGCGAAGTTGCCGGCATTGGGGGAGACAAGAATCTCCTGGGTGGCAAGGGTGCCAATCTGGATGGCATGGCTGCCATCGGCCTGCCGGTCCCGCCCGGTTTCACGATCACGACAGAGATGTGCACGCGCTATTATGCGGACGGTGAGACATATCCCGAGAGCCTGAACGCGGAAGTCGCGGCCGGCATCGCTCATATCGAGGGCGTGACGGGCAAGCGCTTCGGCAACGCGGCCGATCCGCTCCTCGTCTCGGTCCGGTCCGGCGCGCGCGTCTCGATGCCGGGCATGATGGACACGGTTCTCAACCTTGGCCTCAACGACGAGACGGTGGAAGGCCTTGCCGCCACATCCGGCGACGCGCGCTTCGCGTGGGACAGCTACCGCCGCTTCATCCAGATGTATTCCGACGTGGTGCTGGGCCTCGATCATGCTGCCTTCGAGGAGGCGCTGGAAGTCGCTAAGGAAGACGCGGGCTTCACGCTCGATACAGAGATGAGCGCGAACGACTGGCAAGCGCTGGTCGCCGAGTACAAGGCGCTCGTACAGAAGCAGTGGGGCAAGCCCTTCCCGCAGGATGTGCATGAGCAGCTCTGGGGCGCGATCGGTGCAGTGTTCGGCTCCTGGCAGGCCGAGCGCGCCAAGGTTTATCGCCGCTTGAACGGCATTCCGGGTGACTGGGGCACAGCCGTGAACGTGCAGGCGATGGTCTTCGGCAATATGGGCGAGACCTCGGCCACGGGCGTCGCCTTCACCCGCGATCCCGCGACGGGCGAAAATGCCTATTATGGCGAGTATCTCATCAACGCGCAGGGCGAGGATGTGGTCGCGGGCATTCGCACGCCGCAGTATCTCACCAAAGCCGCACGCGAGCGGGCAGGGGCAAAGCCGCTTTCCATGGAAGAGGCGATGCCGGAAACCTACGCCGAACTGGCGCGGGTGTTCCAGATCCTCGAAACCCATTACCGCGACATGCAGGACATCGAGTTCACGGTGCAGCAGGGCAAGCTCTGGATGCTCCAGACCCGCTCGGGCAAGCGCACCGCCAAGGCCGCGCTCAAGATCGCGGTCGATATGGCGACCGAAGGCCTGATCAGCGAGGAGGAGGCCGTCGCTCGTGTCGATCCCGCCGCGCTCGATCAGCTTCTGCACCCGACGCTCGATCCCAAGGCACCGCGCGACGTACTGACCAAAGGACTACCCGCCTCGCCCGGCGCTGCGTCCGGCCAGATCGTGTTCGATGCCGAGAATGCGGAGCGCCTGAACGAACTGGGCGAGGCCGTCATTCTCGTGCGCATAGAGACCAGCCCCGAGGATATTCACGGCATGCACGCCGCCAAGGGCATCCTCACTGCGCGCGGCGGCATGACCAGCCACGCGGCGGTGGTGGCGCGGGGCATGGGCCGCCCCTGCGTGTCGGGCGCGGGCGGCATCGCCATCGACATGGAGGCGCAGCTTCTCAAAGTCGGCGGACGTGCGCTCAAGGCTGGCGACATTATCACCATAGACGGCGGCACTGGCGAAGTGATGGCCGGCGAAGTGCCGACCGTGCAGCCCGAGCTGGCCGGCGACTTCGGCACGCTGATGATCTGGGCGGACAAGGTGCGCCGTCTGAAGGTGCGTGCCAACGCGGAGACGCCGCTCGACTGCAAGACCGCGCGGGAGTTCGGCGCGGAAGGCGTGGGGCTGTGCCGCACCGAGCATATGTTCTTCGATGCCGCGCGGATCACTGCCGTGCGCCAGATGATCTTGGCTGAAACCGAGAAGGGCCGGCGGGAGGCGCTGGCGAAGCTGCTGCCGGAGCAGCGTGCGGACTTCACGGCCATCTTCATCGAGATGGCAGGACTGCCCGTGACGATTCGTCTGCTCGATCCGCCCCTACATGAATTCCTGCCGCACGGTGACGGTGAATTCGCGGAAGTGGCGGAGGCTGCGGGTGTCTCCATCGAACTTCTCAAGCGTCGCGCCGCCGAGCTCCACGAGTTCAACCCCATGCTGGGACATCGCGGCTGCCGGCTGGGTGTGACCTATCCGGAAATCTACGAAATGCAGGCGCGCGCTATCTTCGAGGCGGCGATTGCGGTGGCAGAGCAGTCCGGTGAAGCGCCGATTCCCGAGGTCATGATTCCGCTCGTTGCAACGAAGCGCGAACTGGAGTTGATGAAGGCCGTTGTCGATGCCGCTGCCCAGGCGGTGTTCGCAGATAAGGGCCGCACGATCGACTATCTTGTCGGCACGATGATCGAGTTGCCACGTGCGGCGCTCATGGCGGGTGAGATCGCGGAAGTCGGGGCCTTCTTCTCGTTCGGCACCAATGACCTCACGCAGACGACCATCGGTATCAGTCGGGACGACGCCGGGCGTTTTCTCACCAGCTATGTGGACAAGGGCATCTTTGCCCGCGATCCGTTCGTCAGCTTGGATGTCGAAGGCGTCGGACAACTTATCCAACTTGCCGCCGAGCGTGGCCGGGCGACGCGGCCTGACGTCAAGCTCGGCATATGCGGCGAACATGGCGGGGATCCGGCGAGCATCGACTTCTGCGAGAAGACCGGCCTCGATTATGTTTCTGCGTCGCCCTATCGCGTGCCGATCGCCCGGCTGGCGGCTGCGCAGGCGGCACTGGCCGCTCGTTCAAAATAGGTGATGAAAAGGGGGTTGCCATGGGGCGCCCCCCGGACTATCTGCGCCTCTCCCAAGCCGACCTGCGGTCGGCGAAAGTGGCTTAAGCACCCGTAGCTCAGCTGGATAGAGCATCAGACTACGAATCTGAGGGTCGGACGTTCGAATCGTTCCGGGTGCGCCATTTTTCAATGACTTAGCACAGCTATATGTTCGCTTGAGTCCGCGTGCTCGCGGCCAACAATCACATGGCAATCACAGTGAACTTTTCGTGTGGTCGCCAGTCATCTGGCTCGGTCCCGATGCAATCGGACCCTTGGACGACTAATAGCCTTGCCTTCTTCTCTCTTCGCCAGCACCCACCTTGATCTCTGTTCCTCATTCGTTCTAATTTGAGTTTATCGCGTTGAGCGCGATTCGAACCACAGATTAGGAGTAACTGCCGTGCAGCATGACCTGCGGCACGACTTGCGGCTGCGCGCGGCTGCGAGCGTGATCTATGATGCCGTTTATCCGTCAGAGGAATGGTCCCCGGTCAGCTTTGAGGAAGCGGAGCGCCGTGAAACCGTACACTATCGGCAAGCCGTCGAGGCGGCGCTCCTTGTGCGTCCACTATTGACGGACCGAGCCGAGCAGTTGCGGCTGATCTGATTGTTGGCGATCGGGCGATACTCTTTGTTCAATGCCGTCGCCTGATTGACCAGATCACAGATGAGACACTCGTGAGAACAGCTGCGATGGCGAGCAGCATCTGCGAATCCAACATGAGCATAGGTCACCTCCAAACATGGTAGACCTAGATTTCGGGCAAGTAGGAAAGCCCCCAAGCCAGGGGGCGCAGGCGCCCTCAGGAACGGCCCTCGCCACGCACGAGCTTGTCGAGACGCGAGGCAATGCCTTTCCAGACCGTGACGCCGAGATCGTCACCTTCAAGGGCAAGGGCGCCAATGCGCTCGGCGACCTTGAGCGGCGCCTGCTCGCCATGTTTCCGAAAGAGCATGAGCGCCGCACCCCACATCAACTGGTCGTCGTTCTTTGGGATCATATGAGCGAGATCTTGTCGACGCTGAGGAGGTCGAACCCATCCCGTGTGCCCTGCACGCGAACACGCTGGCCGAGATAGCGGGAGAAGCTGCGATCGGGATCGAGATGCCACTCGCCGCCATCTTCGGTACGCAGAATGGTCCTCTTCCCATCCAGAAGCACAATGCCGATCAGATCATGGCGTGAACCGCGAGACATAGCTGCTCAGTCGTCGCTCTTGTCGATCTTATGCCCGGCAAGTTTCTTATGCGCCCGCTCGCTCTGTGCCGCGTCCGCCAGTCGCTCGCCTTTCGTCCGGCCGAACTTGAGGCGATTGGCGTCCGCCTCGGTCTCTCGGGCCGCCCGAGCCTGACGTTTGCGTGCTTGCCGCAAATTGATGATCTCGCCCACGCCGTCCTGTCCTTGAGAACCGAGAATGAGATCCTATTTAACCAGCAAGCTGCTCCCCCAGCAAATGAAGCTCACCCCACGGATGTACTGGGGTGGGCTTTTCAGCACCAGGGGCGGCGGGCACCGCCCCATGGGCGCGCTAAACCTTCACTAACCAGCATTGAGCCAAGCGACTTTCCATCGCGTGTAATGACGCGCAGCTTGCGGCCATAGCGATCTTGGTCGCGATCAGCTGCCTCCACCATGAAAGCGCCCGCGTTGAGCAGTTGCTGCAGGCGAAGGGTTGCCTTGTTCCCCAGGTCGGCTTCACTTTGGCAGCGCGGCGGGTGGGTCTCAGGCGCATCGATGTCTGCAATGCGGATCTTCACGCCATCGAGCCAGATTGTATCTCCATCCACCACGCAATTGGTGCCACCACCAGTGTGACAAAGAACGAAAGAAGTGCTCGCTGGTGCCTGAAGCCGAGCCTGAGCCGACCTGTCGTCGATGTTCGAAACGATGGCGCCCGCTCCGATTCCAACGAGGGCAGCAACGCCAAGGATCGTCAGAGGCGACACGGACGGCATTGCTTTTGCCCCCTGAAGGAAGCCGAGGAATGGAAAAGCCCGCCGAAACGGGCTTCTCGCACTCATGCGACCCTTCAATATGGTATTGATGACACTGTGAACGCATTCACGAGTTGACCGGGCAACATCTGGGCGGACCGGCCGCTAATGAGGATGGAGCCCAGTAGAGCTGCTGTCGTGTTGCCTCTGCCCTCCTGACGATGCGTGCCTCGCAGCGGATACTGGCGTCCGTTGAGCGTGATCGATGAGAAGGCAATCTCAAACTTGCCCGATTTGCCGCCGATTGCTCGTCCCGTCTTCCAGGACACTTTGCCCTCAGCGTGCGTGCCGCGGCGAATAGCCACGGCGCCATTTTCGACGACATCCCCTACGACCGTGAAGTTGACGATGTCGCCTACCTCGACCTTCTTGGAAGTGACTTCCTGATCTGGCGTCAGCACGATCATCGTGCTTGGTGGCAGCTCGCGACCGACCCAGACCTGCGGCGCCTGTTGCGCCGACGCCGTTCCGCCAAGCGCTGCAACTGAGAGCAGCGCGATAATTATCTTCATGATGTTCCCCCTTCGAGATGCGTCGGATCATCGCCCCCGCGATCCGACTCGCCGCACCGATCGCGACGATAACGGTTGCATGTCTGATTAAAAGATAAGGAACGAGTTAAGGCCGGCTCCAACCCACCCTTTTGCGCCGATTTCGACCTCTCGGTCACTCACTGTCCGAATGGAATTATTATTCTTTCGGTTTCGAGTTCGACTTTCAAACGCTTCTGCGGGTGCGCTGACAGGTGGCACGCGTAACCCACTGAATTTATTACGGGTCCTACCTGTGGGATATCCAAGAGATAAGCGGTGGAGGACCGCTTTTTCTCAATAACAGCCGTATCTATACTTTGAGGATTGTTTATTGTTCGGGTAATAAAGGAGAGTATTTTGCGTCAAAGTCCGTTTTCTTCGAGATAACGACCCAGCCCCTCGAGGCTGTGCTGGACGCGGTACGCATCTCTTGCGCTCAGACGGAGCAATGGCGGCCAACGGAGAAGTGCCGACGTCGGGGGATGAATGCGATATGTCCATCCTGGCGCTCCTCGAACGTCAGCGTTTGGATTTCTGGTTAAAAGGATTTGCACCAGCAGTTCGCCAAATCGAAATATGAAGTTGGCCACGCATTCCCGATCTTTGCTCGTCTCCCAGTCGGACCCGTCGTTACCCGTCGCTTCTTTGTTATATTGCCCGACGAATGGATCAGTCTCGTGCTGAAACAAGTAGAGGGAGACCATAGTGCCCGGTGGAATTGAGCGATCTCGATAGAAATCAGTGCGATCGCGCACGGAGTAAACATTTTCCCCGTCTCGACTGAGATCGGCCACCATCGACTTCATAACGAAGTACTGCGCTAGTAACTCCTGACCGACTGCTGGCAACTCAACAGCTCTTCTTTCGAGGATCGGCTGGAGGTACGGTCTGACGGCCATCTCCATCTGGCTCATCCACTCGTTGTTACATCGCCTGCAGGTTCTACGCAGGCTGATGACCTTGGGAGCGCCTTGACGGGATAAAACCCCCTTCACTTCTCTTTGCCGCCCTGCGGTCTTAGAGCGGGTATGGGTGTCTCCGTCGGGCAAGAGCGCATGAGCCCACTTCGGCCAGAAGTGCTCTTTGTCGAGATCGTGCCCCTCGCAGAAGCAGCAAGAACGCCGACCCTTCTTGAAAGCCTGTTTAGCCATCAATCCCCCCTTTCTTATGTCGTCCGTCGATTCCCCCGACCTACCAGTTCCACCCCTGCCCCGTGATGCCGCGCCAGATATTCACCGCCAGAAATGTCAGGATGATCGTCACGATTATGACGAATTCGATCCGCATCCATATCGGGTTTTCGTCCGGGTCTCGGGGATCGGGCCAGTCCTTCACAGCAGCGTCGGCGCCGCGCTGGGCTTCTTGACCCAGGCCACGTTGGTGCGCTCGACATGGATCTTGGCGGCCGGATAGGGCCGGTCGAACTGATAGAGTTCTTCGAGCGGCGCGGAGAGCCAGGTCTCCCAATCCTCCGGATCGAGGATGACCGGCGACCGATCGTGAATGTCGGCCAGCTCGGGCGCGTTGTCTGTCATTACGCCGGTGTAGCAGCGGCCCCACTCCGGGCTGTCCGTCCAGAGCCCGGCCCACGCGAACACCGGTTGCTCAGGCAGGGAGAGCCATGCTTCGGTCATCCTGCCCGGCTCGCCAATCGCTTCGGCATAGCGCGTGGTGGGTATCAGGCAGCGCTGCGAGGGCTTCTCGGCCGTCCACCGCCAGAAGAAGCTCTTTAGCTTATCGAACCTGGCATTGTTCACCGGCTTTGGCTTGAGCGGCTGTCCGGTCACCTTGGACTTCATGACGTGCGGGAAACCCCATGTCATCTGATCGATAACGAGCTCGCCGTCCTGCCGGAGCACGACAAGGCCGGGGTCTTTCGGATGAACGATCAGCGGCCCTTCGTTCACCTCGCGCCACATGCGCGCGCCAAAGGTGGTGCGAATGGTCTCCGGGTCTCCCCGCTGGGCTCGGTTGCACATGGCTGGTAATTTCGGGCGTCGCTGCCCATTGTCAATGCGACGTCGTGATAGAGGCTGGCCGCGCTCCGAGCGTCACCTCAACTGACTTGTGTGTCAATTTGGCGCAGATCCGTGGTGCGGCTGTTCAGGATAATTTGGCCTACAGAGTTGACGGGCCAGCCCCGTGGTCGGCTACATGCATTCTAAGGGGGATGTTCAAATGCGCTTTTCTCGAAAACTAATCTGCTTCGGCGCTGCAATCGCAGCGATTGTCAACTCACAGGCCAACGCTGCGGATATGCTCCAGTTCCGGATAAAAGGTACTGTTGAGGCGTTCGGAACCATCAACGACAGTTTCGGAAATCCATCGGACGGCACTGTAAACATCGATATAGATTTGGTCACGCCGGACGTTAACGCAGTGAACGACCGTCTTGAGAAGAGTGGCGATTTCTACGAGTATTTTTACCAACCCGCCGGCTACGCCACCTATTACGCAAATTTCTTCTACGACTCCTTTTCCGATAAATTTGTCCCTGGCCTGTTGAATTACTCGTACTCTACGCCTGGAACGTGCAGTGCGGCGCCGGGCATATGCAATGTTAGTGGAGGCACCGGAAGCTTCACAGTGACACCTATCTTATCCGGAGCATTGCCCGAACCAACTACCTGGGCCTTGATGCTTATAGGTTTTGGAGCCGTCGGCATTTCGCTGCGTCGGGCGGAACGATGGTCAAATCCGAGGCTCACGACTACGTAAGCCGTATCCGGTGGACACGTGGCCGATACGTGACGCCGAGCGGAGACAGAGCGATGAGCGAGCGGGAACTGCCAGCGGTGGACTTCGGAGCGCCGGCCGAAATGACCGAGAATGAGCGGCACTGGTATGGCGCCCAGGCAGCCGTGCAGGGCATCGGGCTGTGCCTCGGCTTTCCCCATGGCAGCGCCGAGCAAGTCGCTATCCCGACGGACGATATCTATGAGGCGCTGGGCTCTGCCATCGCCATGTTGCTCTCCGTCGATACCAGGCTCGCCACGCCCGGCGACGTGCGCCGGCGCGCGGAAGAGATCGCGAAATATGCCGGCCGCACCGCGAAGACGCTGCGCGAAGCCGAGGATCAGACCGGGCAGCGCCTCATGGACGCCTTCAGGATCGAGCAGACCGAGATCCGCAAGAACTAGGTTGTTGATCTATCTGACATCCGCTCTCGGCTCCGTTAGCAGAAACGCGGACTGACCGGACACGACGACATTGCGGACGTAATCGATTGGCCTGAATATGCCCATAAGGCGCCAGCCGGCTTGCTTTTACGTCAAGTGAAAGGCAGTCAGCAGGACATGCTCCTATTCCTAATGTGGCCTATTGCTCTCGCAGGAGCTTTCTATGGAGCGTTGCATTACTTTCCATGGTGGCATGCCAACGTAGCGAAAGAGGAAGTTCCAGAGGGCTATCTATTGAAGGCTTTCTACGGCTTTACTGTATTTGCTTTGGCTGTGGTCGTCGCTGTAAAGTTGCCCGGCCTATAACCGCCTCATCCGCACCATAAGCCATCGGCCAGCTAACCCCGACAAAGCTGCCGTCCACCGCTCATACCGAGCGCTCGAAAGCAGACGTGGCCTTTACCGGGGTCTCGGCATCTGCGGCCTGGCCTGCATATGATGGGCGGGCTGTTCCTGCTCACCCGCGAGCAGCCGGATCCGATTTCGGTTCGCATGGGCGCTTCGCACTCGGCCAAGGACATTGTCGCGCCAACCGAAGCAATCGACGAAAGCCTCGACCGCTTCCCTTACTTGGCGGTTGCGGAAGCTCGTCCAAATGAACGCTAACGCCGCGATCTGCTCATTGTCCAAGCTGTTTAGGCGATCGGCGTTGTCGGCAGCGCGATCAATGATTGCGAGTGCGTGCTCAAGCTCCATGAAGCCCGTTAAATATCGCGGGGCTTTTCAGTTCATTGACTGCGGTGAATTGCTCTTCTCGCGCGATTAAAAGTCAAGGTCGCGGCCTCCGTCTCGGCAGACGAGACGCGCTTGTCCAATTCATCAAGAAGGTTCACTCAGCCGTCAGACAGCAGTGCGTCAATCATAAATCGGAATGTGTTAGCGGCATCGCTGCGGTGTGCCTCGCGTGATTCCGAAGACCCGACATATTTAACGACTTCCGCCCCCGCTTCCTGCATCTTTTCATCGGGATCGCGGATCGCTGCGATGGCGGCGCGGGCGATCTCGGCAAAGTCCGCTTCAGTGAATTTTTCTTCTACCGGCAGCGAGCCGTCGCTCAGCAAAGAAGGCGAAAGCTGTTTGCGAAAAGCAAGCGCGGCGCGCTCAATTGGTGACATCTTCACTTCCTTTCTCAATCCGACCTAGCCTCATGCGCGGGACCATCACGGGCGCGTCTTCGCCCTCCGGGTGCTTGCGGCCGTATCTGATGCCGATGGCGATTGCCCGTCTGATATTTACCTGAGGGTCGAACGACGTCAGCTCCAAGCGATGCTCTCGCGACAGTCGCAACGCTTCGTCCTGGGTCGTCCGCCTACTCATTGCCACCTCGGCTTGTTCTCATTACGTTCTCGCAAGTGCTCCTATCAGCCCCTCTTGATTCGGGATATCTTTTGCGTCTCTGGTGCTTCCGTTGTGCCAGGGGAGAGACGATCGACCTTGCGCCAATTCTGGAGCGTGACTCCCTAACATGCGCGCACGGTCATGCATTTGGCGATCTAATGAGATGGTGCTTGCGGCGTCGGCGCGGCGTGGTGTCGCCCGACCGCTTCGTCGGCTATGTTCCGGCCACGAGGAGACAACGCGACTTATCGCCATGCTTCACAGCTGCGCAGCTCAGTGAAAAAGGCTCGACGTTAAACGGGGAGACATGGTAATATTTTAGCTCAGGGTGACGTGGCCACCCGCCCATCTTTTGAGGCGAACCATGGCTACTCCCGGATCTACATTCCCTGCATTCCTCACCGTTGAGTACGACCCGTCGAGCGGAGGCTTTCCGGCCTTCGAATCAGCGGCCGACGCGGCCTTTGCCAAGACGAGCAGAGCGAGCCGACGCGCAGCGACCGACGTGGAAGACCAGTGGCGCAACGTCGGAGCAGCCATACAGGCGGCCGCGGGCAACGTTGACAGAACCAAACTGCTCCTGCCTCGCTTCGATGCGTCTGGATTTGCGGACCGTGCAGCTGAAATGCGCGGCAGCGCAGAAGCGGCGAGAGCAATGGCGGCAGCGATCGACAAGGTCGCGGCCTCGCAGACAACATTGAGCGCGAGTACCGCGAGCTTCCTCTTCGGCTTGAAGGGCATGGCGGCCCAGGAAGAGATTGCAGCGAAGGAGGCGACCGAGCTGGCTGCGGTGATGCGCCTGGTTCAGCTGGAGATCGACAAGACGGCGGGCAGCAACACCCGGCTGTCGATGAGCACCGGGCAAACATCTCTGGCGATGGAACGTGCCGCCAAATCCTCGGGCATGATGCGAGCCGGCGCTTACTCTCTTGGTCAGCAGCTGCAGGACGTGTTCACGCAGGCCAGCTTTGGCACCAGTGCAACGCAGATCTTTGCCCTTCAGGCTGGTCAGACCGCCAGCGCGATCAGCATGATGGGATCTGCGGCCGGTAACAGCACTACGCTACTCGGACGCATGGCAACCTTCATGGGAGGCCCATATGGGATCGCTGTTGGCGTAGCCGTATCAGCGATAGGGCTTCTCGTCTCGAGGCTGGGGCAGGCGGATGAGGGCCTAGACAAGGTTCGCATCTCCGGCGACGTGCTGGGCAATGCTCAAAGCATTCTTGGAGGTGCGATCGACCTCACGACGGGCAAGATCAATAACCAGTCGGAAGCTGTCATTGCTCTGGCCAGGGCTCAACTCGTTCTTGCCCGTGCTCAGGCGCAGGGAAGGGAGGCAGAGGCCCGCGGCGCGGTGGGAGCGTATGCGGAACGCGATGTCCGGATGACGGGCAGTATCATGGGTTTCGGTTTCGAGGATGCCAATCCCCGGCTACTCAAGCTCACTGCCCAGCAATCTGTCGCTGGCAATGTCGATCTCAAGACGGCCGTCGAACGCATCGAAAGCCTCCAGCGCGCAGGGAGGATCGATCAGCAGCAAATGGCGAAGGCCATCGCGGCCGTGGCATCGCTCTCTCAAGAACGGGAGAACCTGAAAACCTTCGACGCGTCCTTACGTCTGCTGGACGGGCAGGGGACGAAGACCGATCGCTCTCGACTTTTGAAGCCTGACAAGCCCAACAACCGGTCCTCTTCGTCTCGAGGTGGCGGTAGGGGCGGGGAGGCGATTGATCGCATCCAGCGCGACGCGGAGCGGGCCAAAGAGGAGGTCGCGCAGGTCCTTTCGGATCTGGTTACGCGGTTCGCGCCTATGCGAGCTGCTGGGGATGCCTATGCCAAGACTCTGGATGGCATTGATCGCGCGCAGCGCGCCGGGGTTGTGTCTGCGAAGGAGGCTGAACAGTTCCGACAGGGCGCTCTGGACGACCTCGATAAGAAGATTGAACAAATCCGCCAGAAGGCGAGAGACGATGTCCACAGCGATCTCTCCGTCGCGGGGGGCATCAAAAGCGCGTCGGAGGAATTAGAGGAGCGAGCCAAGCGAGCTGCCGATCAGGCTGAGCGCATCCTGCAAGCAATGATGGAGGGCGCCGACGTCATTGCACATCAGTTCGGCCCTAAACTCGCGCGCATTCTGTCCATTGCAGCACAGAATGCCGAGGGGGGGGCGGCCGGGAAATTCCTCACTGGCGTCGCCACTGGAGATAAGCTTTTCGCAGAGCAGCTCGGCGGGCTTCTTGAAAATTCCTTCAGCCGCATCTTCGGCTCGAACGCGGAAAACGTTGGCAAGTCGTTCGGCAAGGCGCTCGGCGGAGCGCAACTCGGCAGTAGCATCGCGGGCGGCGTTCTAGGCGGGAACAGCAACCGCACAACCTCTGCGATCGGAGGCGCGCTTGGTGAGGTTGCCGGCGAAGCCCTGAAAAAACCTCTTGGTGCGGTTCTGGGTAAATTCGCGGGAGCCCTCGGTCCTCTCGGTGCGATTGCTGGTGGACTGCTCGGCGGAGCCTTGGGCGGTCTGTTCAAGAAAACGCAGTCCGGGTCGGCACAGCTCAGCGGCGGCGGTTCGGGCGATATCTATTCCAGCGGCACCAGCGGCTCACGGACGAAGCAGGCCAACAGCCTCGGCCTTTCTGTCCAGAGCGGCCTCGCTCAGATCGCCCAGCAGTTTGGGGTCGACGTCGGCCGGTTCAATGTCAGCATCGGCACGTATAAGGACAATTACCGCGTCTCGACGACCGGCAGTTCGAAGATGGGCGGCTATAAGGGTTCGGCCTCCCAGAACGAGCAGCGCTATGGTCTCTATGACTTCGGCGACGATCAGGCTGCGGCGATCTCTTATGCCATCCTCGACGCGATCCGCGACGGTGCATTAGAGGGGCTCCGCTCGGGCACTCAGCGCTTGCTCGCCAACAGCGACGACATCAATGCCGGCCTCTCGAAGGCGCTCTCGTTCGAGCAGGTATTCAAGGATCTCAAGCGCTACAACGATCCCATTGGCGCCGCCCTCGACGACGTGAATGCCAAGTTCAGAGGCCTAATTAAGACCTTCCAGGAAGCCGGCGCCACGACGCAGGAAATGGCGGATCTGGAAACGCTCTATGGCAAAGAGCGCGCCGACGCGATCAAGCAGGCCGGCGAATCCACTGTGTCCAGCCTCAAGGCCCTCCTCTCCGATCTCAAGGTCGGAGAGACTGGCCTCTCCCTCACCACGCGCTTGGCGAACGCCCGTGCCGCCTACGACCCACTTGAGGCGCGCGTCCGCGCAGGGGATCAGCAGGCCTATGAACAGTATGCGGACGCTGCGCGCACGCTGCTCGATATCCAGCGCCAGATCAGCGGATCCGGGCAGGACTATTTCGACCTGCTTGCCAAGGTGACGACGCTGACGGGCGACGCGATCACGGCGACGGAAGCGAAATATACGAACGCCGCCAATGCTCCCTCCCCGTTCGACACGGCCCCGATCGTGAGCGCAACGCAGGCCCAGACGCAGACGCTCGTCGCCGCGCTCCAGCCGCAACTGGCATCGATCGCCCAGTCCAATGCGGACATGGCGCGCTACATGGCCGCGCTTGTCGGCTCCGGTTACGGCGGCGCGTACGACGACCGTTATCTCGGCCTCGCGCACAACTACTGACGCTCGGTAAAGGCCCGGCTTGCGGATAGCCGCTCTCGACCAGTTCCAGACATTTGGCGTCGTTGATGTGACCGACAGGTTTTGCTGAAATCCGCCATTCGGCTCGCGCTACCCGGCCGGTCGGCTATGCGATCAGGATCGCCATATTGTGCTCTGAATATTTAATGGAGCAGGCTCCGTGCATCATCAAGTGATCCAACTTGAGATAGTCTCAAAACGCCACGAACCATTCTCGAGCCAGAACAGAATGGTGCCACCGGCCCAGCCACTCGACCAGATCGCGTAGCCGCGCGATTTCTCGCGGTTCATGACCAGTGCAGGCAGTTCGATCAGACGGAAATCGGGCGAGCGGCGTTGCAGGGCCTCTTCGCCTTTCGCACCGTAGACCAGTACGGGCATCGGCAAGGGCACCATGCAGGCGAGGTCAGCGGGACGCCCCTTGACGAACAGCGGCCATTTCTCGCCGGTGGAAACGCGCGTGATCCCGGAAAGCGGCGAGGCATCGGGGGCGCGGTCGATAGGCTCGCGGATCGCCGCCTCATCGATGCCGGTGAGCATCAGAAGAACCTTTCGGCGTACGGTTGTTGCCGGATCGGTAGCACCCTCTTTGCAGGAGGCCGCATCCGAGCCCACCACGAAGGGCGCCTCATCCGCGGGTCCGTTCACGCCCAGGTGCGCGGCAACCAGATCGGAAATGCCGTCGCCATCGCTGTCTTCGGTCAGCGCATCGATCGGAATATCAAGCCACAGGTTCGCCTCTTTTCGCAGGGTGCGCAGGCCCACGGGAGGATAGGTAATGCTAGAGGTATCCAATAGTGCGTACGTGACTTCGATCTGAAGGTGATCGCCCTTCAACAGCGGCAGTTTCGACGTCGGCGCTATCACGTAGGGAAAACGGACGGCGAGCCCGGTGTAGAGCGCCTTTCCCCATGTCTTCCCGCCATCGTGACTGAGATGCACCCAGTAACCGCCGCGCCCAACCTCGCCGCCGCGATCGAAAGCACCCGACTGGCTGATAGTAACGGCACGGGTTCCCTCACTCTCCCAGCGCACGGGTTCGAACCCCCGGGGCAATGCGGCCCAGCCTTTTGGCCATTTGCTTTCCCCTGCCTCGGCCACTTGCTTGTCAGAGCGGGCAGTGATCAGTTGTGAAGGCAGCTTGGACTGAGCGAACGCCGGATAGACCGGCTCGATCGGTGGCCGGTCCATGTAAGAGGTATAGGTCTCAACGTCGTCGAAGGCTGCAAGACCTGCAATACGTTCGTTTTCGATCAGTGCGGCGATCGAATCCCATTCGGGCAGATCGAGCGCTTTGAGCGCAGTTCGAGCCGCGATTTCTTCATCGTCTTCGTAAGGCGAGGGTTTCAGATCATAGGCGACCGAACGTCTGGCATTGGCACAGACGCTGCCCGCCACGCTGACGTCGAACAGCCTGCAATAGAGCCGGGCAAGCGGAGCGTTCGCGCCCGAACCGCTCGTGCTAAAACCGGTCTCCAGCATCGGATAGGGATCGTGTTGCTGTCCATCGAGAGCCCATGACAAGATCAGACTGTCGATGTCAGGATCGCGTCCGGGGGCATCTTCGCCCTCGCTGCACCCCTCCGCTGCCATACTCACATCCTTCGCGGTACGGGCCGCAAAAAGACAATTCACCAGCCTGCGTTGCACCGGCAATTGCGGGTCGGTCTCGATCAGCACGCGCGCCTCGTCCTTGCGGTCCGCCAGGTACAGCGCGGCAGCAAGGCTCGTGGTCAGGCTGGCGTGGCTTTCCGAGGCGAAGGCTACGGGAATGCCATCGATCGTGGCGGTGAAGCCAGCTTGGGTGTCGTCCAGCATCGCGCGGCGGCCCGCCGGATCAAGCGCATCGTATAGGGCTAGTCCATGTGCGTCTGCCCCTCGCGTAAACGCATCGGCGATCGCATCACGCGTGAGCGCCAGCGTGAACATGCGCTGATCCGGCTGTGCGACGTGCTGCGCAGCCTCGGGCCGCAGAAGCCACAGGGTTAATGTGCTTTGCTTCTGAAGTAAGCTGTCCAATAGGGCAAGATCGGCGACCCGGTGCGTGGGGTCGGTCTGAAGCGTTTCCAGCAACGGTTCGCTGCAACCGGTTACGGCAGTAATAGAACGCAAGGATGCCGGGCGGTCCGCGACGGTGCCGGGTAGCGTAAGCAGGCTCTTGTCGCAGACATTGGCCTCGTCGAGCGTCGAGGCGGCAAATTGCACCAACAAGGGATCGTGATTGGCCTGATCGAGCGCCTTGTCGATCCCGGCGATCAGGTGGGTGCGATTGCGAACGGCATCGGGCTGGTCTCCGAAAAAGTCGTATTTGTATGCCCACACCAGAGCCCAGTTGTGCACGAGTTGGCGCACGGGGCCATCGGACAGTGCGAAACGCCGCGCCATGTCAAGGCTGGCAGCATCAAGATCATTGCTCTCAAGCGAAGCGAGCAATGCACTCGTCCAGTTGCGAAATGGATCCGGCGCAGTTGCTCGAATGCTTTCGGCAATGTCCTTCCTCGATGTCAGAAGGTTTTTGCGAAGCGTCTTCTTATCGGTTGCGAAAAGGTTCTTCTTGGGCGTGTCAAGACCGGCATCACCGGTGATCACTTCCGCAGGAGCCACTTCTACGCTCGCATCGTCATGCGCGACGCCGGACGAAGATAAGCCGGCGGCAAACAGCAAAGCAAGCAGGCAGAAGCCCGATTTCAGATTTGATCCGCGCAACTTAACACCCCATCTCTCCCCAGGCTTCAGCTCCTGCAGACTAGCGCGAGACAATGCGATGTCGAGATTATGGTTCAGAAGATCCGGTGGTACTCAGAGAGAACCGAACATCAGCAACACGTTTTGGCCGCTTCCCACTCCGTGAGATCGAACGGTGCCCGTTCGCGACCGGCCAGAGTCGCTCGTTCCCCGGATACAGCTCGCCGCCGCGCCAACCGCCGCTTCGTCCGAAACCCGTCGTTTACCGACGCCACCGGAAACGGCCGTTATGTCCCAATAGCTAACCTAACATGAGCGAGTTGGGAGAGCCGCAATTTGAGCGGGCATGGGCGCTAATGGATCGCCTCCGCCTGCTCTTTCTGCACGAACAGCATCTGCCTGATCTTGCTAATCCCGATCGAGGCCACAGCGTCGAAATAGGCCCGCGTGAATGGCGCTGCTTCATCAACCGTGAGCCCGAACGCCTCGGCTACGATCTCGTTGATGCCGCCCGCAGGCGTCGCTGGGTTTGAGCATTCGACCGCGATCTGCGCCTGGCGGGTGGCATAGGCACCTAGCTGCGTCGAGAGAGCCACGATCTGCTCCGGCGTCAGGTCCGCGCGCACTTTGTCGATGTGTTCGCTGGAGGGGAGGTCCCGCCCTGCAGGCCTTGGGCGTTTCGGAGTTCGAGGCAAACGCTTCGTCATATTGTTCCTTTCGATGAGTGGGGCTGGAGCCGCCAATGCCAGACATCTCCAGCCCCGCGGTGACAGCGCGGCTCGTGGCTCGCCTTGCTGCCGCCAATCGCGCTGGCGCCTGAAAGGCAGCGCGAACTGTGAAGAAAAGGGAGCGGGACGCCGGGGGAGTTGTCCCGCTCCAGTGAGGCCGGCCCCGAAGCTGCCGGCCCGCCTACAAACTAGCGAGCAGGCCTGATCAGCCGGCTCACGTTGGGATGCTCGAGCACTGCCTCGATCAGTGCGGGATCGGGACCAATCGGTTCTCGCGAGGCGAGGGAGCGGAAGTTATGAGCGTGGCTTAGCAGCTCATCGATCTCGCGATGGAGCCCGTCGAGACTGGGAACAGCGCCTCTGAGGGCATCTGTCGTCGCATGCATCCGTCGCAGCCCAACGAGCATCTCCACGGCCTGCGCCATCAGCTCATCTGCCAACTCCCGGGTGGCTTCGCAGAGCAAGTTGGTGCGAGCTGATCGGAAACGCATATGGTAATCGTCGGCCTCCCTGTGAGCGCTCATGAGGCCGCGCTTTCGTGCCAGCAACTCATCGCGACGTTGCTCAAGCTGTATCTTGGAGGCCGGCTCATCGCCTTCCCCAAGCGTGGCGAGAGCTAGCTCTTTGGAGTAATTCGCGTCGAAATCGCGATCACGCAGCTCCGAATGAACTTGCTGCAACTCGTCATCGATGTCTGCGATCGCCAGCCTGATTCTTTCCTCTCGTTCCAGTGAACTGCGGCGCTCGTCGAGGAGAGGCGAAGGGTTCATTGCATCAAGCGCAGCGGTCACGTGGGCGTAATTGCTCATGCGCGGCCTCCCGTCGTAACCTGAGTGGCATAGGCGCGTGCCCAGACGTCGTCGACCTTGGCGGCGGGACTCGACTTGTCGCGAAGCTCATGGGTGGAAGCCTGCTTGGTACTTGCGATCGCTGCCGGTGATCCGGCGGCACTGGCATCTCCGATCATCGCGTTAGGACGGCCCCAAGCCTTTTCCCAGACTCCGTCACTGGCTGATCTGCGCGCGGCCGCAACTTTCTTTTCCTCTTCCTCCTTAATCACCTTGTCGTAGATTTGCTGATGCGCGGCCGACATTTTTGGCAGGGCTGGTGCGGAGGTCGCGGCTGGCTTAGCGGGGGCAGGCGCTGCGGCTGATGGTGCCTTCGCCTGAGGAGCGGCAACAAGGTGTGCAATGGCACGAGGCGTCCCCGACGAAGCTACCAAGCGCTGCAAAGTTTCTCTGCTTTCCGCCAGCTTTTTCCCGAACCGCTCGATATCGTTAGACGCTTGCTGAGCCCGAAAAGTGTCGGCTCCGCTCGCGCGGCTCATCGCTGCATCGAAGGTGCTTTCCGCACCTTTCAACAGTCCTTCGAGCCGCGTAACGTCAGCTTTCAACCGTTCAATCCTGGCCGCCTTTTCAGCGGCCTCGATCGCGGCATTTCGTGATTCCATGGTCATCGGTGGTCCTTTCAATGTTTTACGATGTGGCTGAGATCATCGGAGGGGTTCCCGTCTGCCCGTGAGATCGGAATCGAAGGTGGAGACCACCCCAAGATCGAAGGGGTCGGCGGCGCGATTTACGGAGCGCGCGATCGGGGAGCGAGAAGAGCCAGGCTTGGCGCTCTCAGCCCGCGTGGCCTGCACTTGCCGGAGGTATTCGTCGGTGTAGCCGCGCTGCCGGAGCCATTGGTGATGCGCTTCGTCTTCCACATGCTTGTCGAGGATCCGCCCGATCATGCCCAATGCAGGGGTTTGGATTTCCTCACTCACCATGCAGTCGGTAAGCGCATCGATCAGAGCTGGATCGGTGATAGGAACTTTTTTCGCCTGCCGAGCAATCTGCGAAAGCGTCGAGATCAACGCTCCTTCCGGCAGACCTTCGCTGATCAACTTTTTCAAACTGCTGGTCGCATCACGTGACGACAGTCGCGCAGCTTTGCTGAATCTATTTCCTTGCTTAGCAAAATCTATTTCCCCCCTTAGGGGAATATAGTGTGCAGTGGTTTCTGGCAGATTTGTGCGGGTTTCAAAATTATCACGGCCAACTATTTCCGGACCTTCATTGGCGTCCTCGCCAACTATTTCGGGCGGATCGTTGGCGATTTCGCCAACTACCTCGTCACTGATTTGTTGGCCATTTGACCAACTATCTGTCGGCCCGGAGCGGACTGCATCCGGCTCGTCATAGATGAGGCGAAGGGTGAACTTTCGCTTGTCCAGCAGCTGAGGCTCACGAACGACATAACCCTTGCGCAAGAGGCGGCCGATCGTTTTGGACATGCTGGTGTAGTCGCAGCCGACCATCGCCGTGAGTGTTTTGTTAGAGGCGACGCAGCCAGCGCCTTTGCCCTTACTGGCGCTCATGCCGTCATGGATAGCGATCGCGCCCAGGACGCGATGATCCAGTGCAGAGAGCTCGCCATCGCAGATTGCACGCCTCGGCAGGCAATAGAAGGTACGGCGGTCGCTAGCCATTATGGAAGACCGATTGCGGGAGCTGCCGACGCCAATCGCTTGGCTGAAAGGTTACGCCGTCCCTGAGATACCCTGCCTTGATCAGGCCCGAGATTGATTTTGCGGTGTTCGAAAAGTGCGTGTCGATCGCCGCAGCAATTTGCCGAACGCCGCGCTGGCCAGACATGCGATCAAAAGCCGAGATTGTGCCGAGCACCCTGAGGTCTGTCACTGTCAGAGCCTTTTCGAGTAGGGCACGCGCTGGCAGCGCAGCGAAAATGGCTTTGGGAGCCGCAGCCACATTAGCTGCCCAAATCCACGAGCATGACGCCATCTGTCTTTTGGACCGAGAGGGCGTAGGTCATCGCCTCGCCATGCGAGCTGAAGCGCTGGGGGCGATCACCGACGATTGGGGGATCGAAGCGCGCCACGAACTTGCTGAGAAAGGGCTCGCGCTCGATAACCAACTTACGGCCGGTGCCGACTGAAGGAAAAGTCACGCTGCCTGGCTCGTGCTGGTGCGCTGCTTTTTGTCTAGCCAGCTGCTGACCGACGCCAAATCATAGCGAACAGCTGTTCCAATTTTTACGAACGGGGGACCGTCACCAGTGAGACGAAGTTTATTGAGATAGCTTTTCGAAACGGACCAACGAGCCGCAAGCTCCTCGGTGTCGATAAGTGTTCCGCTCATGTGGGATGCCCTCTAAAGTTACCGTGGGCATCCCAGTTATCACCGGTCCAATCCTAGAAAAATGCAGTTATTTGTCACGTGCTCCTTCGATGCTGCACCATTTCTGGCGCGCTCGACATTGGTTTTCCGACCTGGTTTTGGTCGAAGATCTTCCAACGAAAATCGCGGAGGCTTCACAGCAAAAGAAGCGCCATACTTCTGGGGTACGGGTACATATCCCAGCTGTTCAGCATATCGAACGAACTCTGACCACCGGTCTTTGACCGATCTAATTGAACGTCCTGACAGGCACATTTCTTCCGCGGCAATTAGCTGGGCTTCGCCACGTGACATTCCTCTAGCTTCGAGACCTAGCACGCGCGTGCCAAATTCGATCAGCTGATGTTCCGCGTCTAGCTGGGACCGCGAATGCAGCGCTCTATCACGGCTTTTTGCAAACTTCGCAAAGGCTTCTGCGAGGGGCTCCATCTGGCCGATGGAGAATAACATGCGAAGTCTCTCCACTCCAACGTACCTCGCCATTCGCAATATCGGCGGAACAAGGGTATTCCGGCGTTCGCCTATACTAGGAGCAGCGTCCAAGATCGCGAAGCAATCACGTTGGAACTGCATCGATGGTAGTTCAAGGAATTGCGCACAGGCATCCAAGATCAGTTTCGCCGACACCCTGCGCGTTTCGAAAATCGCGAGTTCTTTTGCAGATGGCTTCACTGCCCCACCTCCGGGCACCTCAGAGAATTGGAGGGCAGACGCGTGAGGTGACGCGCTCTTCGCCTGGCCGGGCTAGCCCTCCTGCGCCGCGACGCGGCACATCCGGTTTATTACGTTGTCGCGCAGCGTCCAGTGCTGAGCGACGGGAGCCTGTCACGCTCGGGGGCGGCGTGGCACTCCACGCTTCCGACGGAATAGCTGACGGCGAGTTGGGACACCGGGAGGGGTGAACAGACGATAGTTCCTGACCTCCCTCCGCATCTCTCGGCTACCCCAATCACGATACTGTCGATATTGCGGAAAGCACCTCGTCCGCTGAATGCGCGTCCTATGGACGGCGCGTGCCGCAGCATCAGAGAACTCCCCAATAAGCGCCTCTTCCTCGCCATCCTCGTTTGTCAGTTCTGCCTCATCGTCCACGGCGCCGCCGCCTGGATCGCTGATCGGACAGCCGGGGCCGCTGGAACGTACATCCATGTAACCGCCTGCCACGTCTTCGTTGGCGATATCCCCTCCGGCGTCAGCAATCGGGCATCCTGGCCCACTGGCATTCGCCAAAGCTTCCCCAGGCAATGCGAATGAGTCTTCGCTGTCGTCGTCCTCGCTCTCGGGATCGCCATCCGCGAGGTCCAGCAGATCGATGGCGATCGAGATGAAGCCTTCAAGTTGCGTCCGATCAAATCGAGAGAGCGCACGACTGACAGTGAATGAAGGCAACGGCGGGATCCGTTGCGCGAGTACCGCCTCCCCGCAGTGTTCCCGGCTTGAGATCTGGTCAAGCATCGGTCGTCTCCATGCTTGAGCGTGACAGGATGGCGGAACGAACGGCCGAACGCTCATCATCGCTAAGCGCCTCCGCCATGGAGAACGTCGAGCGGGCGGGCTGGACCGGGAAGGCGAAGCAGGGTTCGCCGTTTGCGATGAGCCAGCCTCCCCCCGCGGCGGCAAAGCCACGAAGCCAACTATCTGGATCGAAACTATCGACGCGCGATGCGCGCGAGCCTAAAGCATGAACAGCCATGATCAGCACTCCATTGCTGGTGGTGGTTAGGCCCGGCGCGATGGTACCAGCATCGCGCCGAGCCGTTCTCCCGGGACTATCCCGGTGAGCTGCGAGCGGTCGCTAACGCGACCACGTTATCTCCTGTTGAGGTGCGAGGTCTGCCGGCGACGCAGCGCTCGAGGTCGCGTGCCCAGGCGGTCAACGCCGTGCGCTTCTCTTCGAGCCAGTCATGTCTCTGATAGACCGCTGCGACGCCGCTCTTGCTGCGGCCGGAAAGGTGATTGAGCACGCTCTCTGTGACCTCGAAGCGTGTACCCAAGCGCTGGAGGCCGGTCGCCACAGTGCGACGGATATCGTGTACGCGCCAGGGAGCAATCACGAGCGTTTCGTCTTTCTCGTCCCGATCCTTGTTCAAAAGGACGGTCATTGCTGCGTCTAGCGCAGCTTTTGCCTTGCTGAATCCAGAGATCGACGTTTTGCCCGTCGTGCTGAACACGAGGCCCGATCGCGGCCATTCCGTTCTGCCCGCGCGCTTGTCGAGCAACCCGAGCGCCTGAGCGGGCAGGGGGACAAGATGCACTGAGGCATTCTTGGCCCGACTGGCAGGGAGCGTCCATAACCCCGCCGGCCGATCAAGCTCCGACCATTCGAGACC
Organism: Sphingobium sp. CR28; assembly: GCF_052327305.1. GTDB lineage: Bacteria > Pseudomonadota > Alphaproteobacteria > Sphingomonadales > Sphingomonadaceae > Sphingobium. The sequence goes on from NZ_CP182486.1 coordinate 122,971, forward strand.
GGCAACTTCCTCCCTGCGCTGCCCCGTGAGCAGCAGCATCCGGTAGAAAGTGGGAAAGGGGTCGCTCAGAGCGTCCGCTGCTTTCCACAGGAGCCGCAGCTCCTCATCCGTTAGAACGCGGTCACGCGCGGCGGCGACCCTCGGTGCGCGTTCGTAATGCGGGGGAGGGTGGCCCAGCCAATTCAAGTAGCGCCGCAGGACCGCCCAGACGTTCCTCCGCAACGCGGCTTGGGAGCGATCAATCACGGCGAGGACGTCGTCGATGTCGTCCACCGCTACAGCAGCGGGTCGGAGGGCGCCGATCTTGGGCAGGATATGGAGCCGAAGGGTGCTCTCGTAGAAGGTGTAGGACGCCGGCGACTCTGCCTGCATATGCTCGAGGAACAGCGTGCTGCGCGCCTGCAAGGTGTCGCGCTCCGCCTTGACCTTTTCGGCCTTGCGGTGCTCGGCCAGCTCGGCGCGCTGAAGATCTGCTTCGCGCTCGGCCTCTGCAGGATCGATCCCGGTGCCTACCATCCGCGCGAGCTCTTCTGCTCGCGATCTGGCTTGCTCAGGCGTCCAGGGTCCGTGTGCTCCGATCGTGTACCGCTTGGGCGTGCCACGGCCGGAAACGCGATACTGAAAGATGTACACCTTCTTGCCCGAGGGGAGGGCCTTGATGCCGAACCCCTTGGTCGATCCGCGCCCGTCATCCCAGACAAAAAACGGCGTCTCGGAGGCTTTCAAACCGTCCACCATACGCTTCGAGATGAATGCATTAGGCAAGGGTCTTAGGGTCCGTTTTAGAGGGCTTCCAGCAATCACTCAGCAATCACATGAACGGAAATTGCAGGTGACCTTGGGAAACGGCGTATCTCTAAAACCGCAGCATTGCTAGATAAAATGAAACGTCAGGAAATCGCAGGATACGACTTTCTTTAGACTACGAATCTGAGGGTCGGACGTTCGAATCGTTCCGGGTGCGCCATTTCCTTCTGCATCCATAATCTCCCGATACCGCGAGCGTTATGCCAAGTCGCGATAACGAGATGCGACGATCCAAGCATCATGTGCTGGGTCCATCTATATGGGAATCCTATCATCAGTTGCCTTCACGTCTGATCGGCGTGGCCTGCCTGACGCATTTCTCGGTCACGCCCTCTTGATTTCGGAATGTCTCGCAACATATAAAGTTGCATGAAAAGAGATAGCCGACTTTCGGGCGTGCTTCACGTCCTCATGCACATGGCCGAACAGCCCGGACCGACCACATCGGAGGTGCTGGCACGCGCCATGAGAACCAACCCCGTTGTAATTCGTAGAATCATGGGGGGATTGCGCGACCGGGGCTATGTCCATTCCGAAAAAGGCCATGGTGGCGGCTGGACGATCGCGTGCGATCTCACCACGGTCACGCTTCGCGACATCTACGATGCGCTCGGCGAGCCCGAGCTTCTGGCGATAGGCAATCGCGCCGACACCCCGGGATGCCTTGTCGAGCAGGCGGTCAACGCCGCTCTCGGTGGGACTTTCCACGAAGCCGAAGCGCTGCTCCTTCGCCGGTTCGGCGAAATCTCGCTCGCCGCGCTCAGCGCTGACTTTCACGCGCGCCTCGCCGAGCGGGGCGGATCACCCACCCTGGAGATCAACCATGGAGCATGACGCCGTTATCGTCGGAGGCGCCTTTGCCGGACTTGCCGCCGCGACTTATCTCGCCCGCGCGCGCCGGCGCGTCTGCGTCATTGACGCCCGCCAACCGCGCAATCGCTTCGCAGATGCGTCGCATGGTTATCTGGGTTTCGACGGTAGCGATCCGCTAACAATTCTTGCCAAGGCGCGGGATCAGCTCGCCGCTTATCCCACCGTTACCATGATCGAAGCCGAAGCGACCGAGGCGCGCATCCTGGGAGATAGGTTCATGGTCTCGCTGTCGAGCGGTGCAGAGGTGGCCGCTCGTAAAGCCATCCTTGCCTTCGGCCTACGCGACAGTCTGGAACCCATTCCCGGTTTGAAAGAACGCTGGGGCAAGACGGTGCTGCATTGTCCTTATTGTCACGGTTTCGAGTTCGCGGATCGGCAGCTTGGCGTGCTGTTTCGCACGCCGATGTCTGTCCATCAGGCATGTCTGGTCAGGGAGTGGGGTCCTACAACCTTGTTCCTCAACGGTGCCGACCTCGACCCCGAAAGCGCGGAAACTCTTGCGAAACATCGCGTGATCGTAGAGCCGGGCCGCATGAAGCGGCTGGTTGGCGAGGGTTGCGCGCTGTCCGTCGCAGAACTGGAAGACGGGCGCACGAGGCCAATAGAGGCGCTCTATGTCGCACCGCAATCCTGTTTGGCCAGCCCGATAGCAGAGCAACTTGGCGCGGCGATCGACGACGGACCGATGGGACCGGTCATCAGGACAGATGCCGACCAGATGACCACCGTGCCAGGCGTCTACGCTGCTGGCGACATAGCCCGCGCACCGCACACCGTAAGCTGGGCGGTGGCGGATGGCGTCACCGCCGGAACATCGGCCCACCGCGCGCTCGTCTTCGACTGAGCGCTGGGTCTGATGCACCCCTTCACCGATCCGGCTATGGTCGCCAATTATGCAGAGAGCACGCCTCGCAAGGTGCCGGGCTTCGCGGACATTCATCGCATGGCGATTGTTCTCCTGGCGGAACACGCCCCGGAAGCAGCGGACATCTTGGTCGTGGGGGCCGGCGGAGGTCTCGAACTGAAAGCTTTTGCAGAGGCAAAACCGCATTGGCGTTTCGTAGGAGTGGACCCGGCGGCCGAGATGCTGGACCTCGCACGCCGCATCCTTGGTCCCTCTAGATCAAGGGTCGAGTTGCTACGAGGCTATATTGACGATGTGCCGACAAGGCCATTTGATGGCGCAACCTGTCTGCTCACATTGCACTTTCTGCCTAAGGATGAGCGGCTGCGCACTTTGCAGGAAATTTATAGAAGACTGAGGCCCGGTGCAGCTCTGGTCGTCGCCCATCATAGTATTCCTGAGGATGGAGACTTCGCGACGTGGTTTGCCCGGTCGGTCGCATTCTCTGGAGGCCCCAGTGCGAACAGCGATCAGGCATTGGCCTCCATTTCGTACGTCGCGCAGCGGTTGCCTGTTCTATCTTCGACGGAAGATGAGGCATTGCTTCGCGAGGCTGGCTTTTCCGATGTTGCCCTTTTCTACGCTGGATTATCGTTTCGTGGATGGGTCGCCCTCGCGTGATCAGTCAGCGATTGGACAGCGACGTTGGAGGCGATGCCCGGGCGAAACCGCACGTGCTTAGCAATCTTCAGTCGCTCTCGTTCGACTGTTCCGCAGCAGCAATATGCTCCAGCGCTTTTTCTCCCGCTTCAATCAGACTCCTGCCGGTAGTGAGAGCCGCGTCGGCGGTCATTGTGATTGCATTTCCGTTCGGGCCTTCCAGAATGACATGACCCTCTTCTGCCATTGCGACGCCAGGATTGGCGAAGGGCTCGGTCGGCGAATAGTTACTCATTTGGGCGTTCCTCGTTGATCGTCTCGCAAGCTGCGAGATAGAGATAATCGGGGGAAAAATTCCCGCGCTTTGTAAGCGCCGCAGGATCCTCGATATCCACGAGCGATGCCCTCATCTGGCAAAGTCCGGATTCTCTGAGCTGACGGAACACCCTGTTGGTATGGACCGTCGTTAAACCGCAAATCTCGGCAATGTCCGCCTGAGTCAGTGCCAGAACGAAGCGGCGCCCATTGGAAAGGCCCACGGCGTGAAGCCGGGCGTTCATCTCGCAGAGGAAATGCGCGACCCGCCCCACAGCGTCCAGCCGCCCCACCCGGAAAAGCCACGCCCTGTGCATCGCGGCGTCGACGAGTGTTGAGAACCAGAGCTTGCGGGTTAGTTCGGGGCGGGGGGCAAGAATTTCCCTTAACGCGCTATGGGGAACGATCGCGACGGTCGCAGCCGTGAGAGTGCCGATGGCATGATCCAGCTCACGCATAGGGTAGGCGTGAAGATCTACGAACTCCCCAGACACGTGAATGGAGACCAACTGCCGCAGCCCTTTCCGGTCGTCGATATAGCGCGACATGACACCCTCGAGCAGGAAGGTGCTTGTCGTGATCTCCGTGCCTGCATCGACAATCGTGGCCCGGGGTTCAAACGTGCGAACTTCGGTTATCGTCCCTTCGAGCAAAGCACGCTCCTCAGACGTCAAATGGACGTCACGGCGGTTCGCGAGAAAGCGGTCCATGAACATTGAGTGATCCCATCTTGATGGCTCAGCGTCTCAACTTCGCTCGCTCTAATGCGATCCCGGTCGGCAGGCTTTTCGCTATGATCAAAGTTAATTGCAGAAGGTGTCTCGCAACCGGCTCCGTCGGCGAGAGTTGAAAGGGCGAGCCGGATGCTCGTTCAAACTCCAGCAATCCAGGGGAAACGCGATGGCAAAGAGCCTGACGCGTGCGGCAGATAGTCGCGCGCCTGCAAAGTCGAGACAGAAGCAGTTGCCAGCCTCCCGCGCGGAGTCACGGGCGTTCGGCGAGCCTCAAGGGGAAGGTGGCGAGACGCATCAGATTGCCGAAGGCGACGTGGCAACCCTTACGACGGCCCAAGGCGTTCCGGTCGCAGATGATCAGAACAGCCTGAAACAAGGGGAACGCGGTCCCACGCTCATGGAAGACTTCCACTTTCGTGAGAAGATCTTCCATTTCGATCACGAACGTATTCCTGAGCGGGTCGTTCACGCCCGCGGCTTTGGCGCCCATGGCTATTTCGAACTGACGGAGAGCCTCGCGGACATTACCCGTGCCGATATTTTTCAGCGTGTCGGTGAGCGGACAGAGGCTTTTGTGCGCTTCTCGACGGTAGCGGGCTCAAAGGGCTCCGCAGATCTCGCTCGCGACGTGCGGGGATTTGCGGTCAAGCTCTACACGAAGGAAGGCAACTGGGATCTTGTCGGCAACAACATCCCGGTTTTCTTCATTCAGGATGCGATGAAATTTCCGGATCTGGTTCATGCTGCAAAGCCAGAGCCGGATCGGGGCTTTCCTCAGGCGCAGACGGCGCACGATAATTTCTGGGACTTTATCAGCCTGACCCCGGAATCGATGCACATGGTCATGTGGATCATGTCAGACCGGACCATTCCCCGGTCCTTCCGCTTCATGGAGGGTTTCGGGGTCCATACCTTCCGCCTTCTGGATGAGGATGGTCGTTCGACCTTCGTCAAGTTCCACTGGAAGCCCAAGCTCGGTTTGCAATCCGTCGCCTGGAACGAGGCGGTCAAGATCAACGGCGCCGACCCGGATTTCCATCGTCGCGATCTCTGGGCTGCGATCGAGGCGGGGGATTTCCCCGAGTGGGAACTGGGTCTTCAGCTCTTTGACGAGGAATTTGCGGACAGTTTCGAGTTCGATGTGCTCGACTCGACCAAGATCATTCCGGAAGAACTGGTGCCCATCCGGACTGTCGGGCGTCTCGTGCTGGATCGCCGGGTCGATAACTTTTTTGCGGAGACTGAGCAGGTCGCTTTCTGTACGCAAAATATAGTGCCGGGCATCGACTTCACCAACGATCCTCTGCTTCAGGGGCGTAACTTTTCTTACCTCGACACTCAGCTCAAGCGCCTCGGTTCACCCAACTTCATGCATCTGCCGATCAATGCGCCGCGCTGTCCGTTTGCGCATTTCCAGCAGGATGGCCATATGGCGATGCGGAACCCGGTCGGACGCGCAAACTATGAACCGAATAGCTGGGGCGCTGGGATCGGAGGTCCCCGCGAGGATCCGGCCCGAGGCTTCAAAAGCTTCGCTGAGCCGGCGGACGGCGAGAAGCTCCGCATCCGTCCCGAGAGCTTTGCCGACCACTATAGTCAGGCGCGCCAGTTTTATGTGAGCCAGACGCCGATTGAGCAAAAGCACATCGGCGATGCTCTCGTGTTTGAGCTCTCCAAGGTAGAGCGGGCGGATATTCGCTCTCGGATGCTGTCTCACCTCATCCACATCGATGATGGACTGGCGAGAACGGTTGGCAATGGACTGGGCTTGGCCCTGCCTGAGCCTGCCAAGGCAACTCGCCAGCCGATTGGCGACTTGCCCCCTTCCGACGCTCTCAGCATCGTTAAGCGAGGACCGCAAAGCTTTGCGGGGCGCAAGCTGGGTCTGCTGGTGACGGATGGTGCCGACGCCGCGCTGGTGCAGGCCCTCCTTAACGCCGTCGATGAAGCCGGCGCGATGGTCGAGATCGTGGCGCCGAAGATTGGCGGTGCGACGCTATCGGACGGCAAGATTCTGGGCGCGCATCAGAAGATCGATGGTGGTCCTTCGGTGCTCTACGATGCCGTTGCGATCGTGGCATCGGAAGAGGGCGGGCAGATGCTCGCGATGGATGCTCCCGCCAAGGACTTCCTCACCGATGCATTTGCTCACTGCAAGTTCATCGGTCTTGGCCCCGGTACCGAACCGCTTCTCGCCCGTACGGGCCTCGCCGCGGATGTCGACGACGGATGTATTTCCCTTTCCGGCAAGGCCGACGCGAAGGCTTTTGTCGCTGCGCTGGCGCCTTTACGGTTCTGGGCGCGCGAACCGCTCGTCGATCTCGACGCTCTTGAAACCTGATCTCACGAAAGGATTCTGTTATGGAAGACATGCCCGTGGATGTGATGGAAATGGTCGATGCGGTCGCTCTCCTCAAGTCCGATCACCGCAAGGTTGAAGACCTGTTCGTACAATATGAGGCGAGCAAGGATGGCGATCAGAAGACGGCCCTCGCTCACCAGATCTGCACTGAACTCAAGGTTCATACGCTGATCGAAGAAGAGATTTTTTATCCCGCACTTGCCGGAAAGATCGAGGGTGATCTGCTCGACGAAGCCTATGTCGAGCATGACGGCGCCAAGGTGCTGGTCAACGATATTGAGGCGGGCAGCGCCTCCGACGATTATTATGATGCGAAGGTCAAGGTGCTCTCGGAGGAGATCAAGCACCACGTTCACGAAGAGGAGATGCCGGACACCGGCATGTTCGCTCAGGCGCGCGCGAGCGGCGTCGATCTGATCTCGCTCGGCGCAGACCTCAAGGCGCGCAAGGAGGAGCTTCTTGCCATCAGCCAGGACGCCGGCCTTCCTCCGGCGAAACCGACCGTCGTCAATTTGATGACGGTGTAATCCCCCGCAGGAGAAATCTCATGTCTATACTCGACAAGGTCATCGCAGCGGTCACACCCCCGGAGAGCGAGGAGGCGCGGGCCGAAGCGCGCGCCAAGGCGGAATCCCTTGCACAGCGCGGCGGCTGGCTCGCCCAGATTCTGGATCATCATCGTCAGATCGAGGCGCTCTTCGCTGCGACCAAGGCCGCGACGACAGCGGAAGCGCGGCGCGATTCGCAGCAGAAACTCGCTCTGCTTCTCACCGGTCATTCGATTGCTGAGGAAGCCGCAATCTATCCGGCTCTGGCGGCCGACAAGCAGATCGGCCATGCAGAGTTGGCTTATCAGGAGCAGTCCGCCGCGAAGATGGAGATGGGTCTGCTGGAGCGCCTTGATCCGATGAGCCAGGACTATCTGGATAAGCTGGAGCATATTCGCGGGGCCGTGGCGCACCATGTCTATTCCGAGGAGGGGACGTGGTTTCCCGAATTGGTCGAAGACATGCCAGCCACCGAACAGGCGATGATTACGAAGCGATATTCCGAGGAATTCCAGCGTTATTGCGGCGCTTGAATCCCGGCTGTCAGTCCAGGCGCGCGGGCTCCCTTGCTGCTTGTAGCCAAGGGGCAAGGTGGTCCCGGGCACGATCGGTATAGGCCTGTTTACGCTGCTTTTTGCGGATGTCGTCCGGTAACGGCGGGAACAGGCCAAAATTGACGTTCATCGGCTGATAGTTTTCTGTATTGGCGCCGCCGGTAATGTGACCCAGAAGCGCGCCGAGCGCGGTCTCGGGCGGTGGGCTGGATAGCGGAGCGCCATCCACTTCAGCTGCCGTGAATAGACCCGAAAGGAGCCCAATAGCGGCGCTCTCCACATAACCCTCGCATCCGGTGATCTGCCCGGCAAAACGGATGTGCGGTGCGGATCGCAACCGCAGCGAAGGGTCGAGCAGCAGCGGGCTCTTGATGAACGTGTTGCGGTGAAGTCCGCCAAGCCGCGCGAACTCGGCATTCTCCAACCCGGGAATAGTGCGAAAAAGCGCGACTTGTGCGGCATGTTTCAGTTTGGTCTGAAAGCCGACCATGTTCCACAGCGTGCCGAGCGCGTTGTCCTGCCGTAACTGGACCACCGCATAAGGCCAGCGTCCCGTCCGCGGATTGTCGAGGCCCACCGGCTTCATCGGTCCGTGGCGCAACGTGTCGATCCCGCGCTCAGCCATCACTTCGATCGGCATGCAGCCCTCGAAATAAGGTGTGTTCGCTTCCCAGTCCTTGAACTGGGTTTTTTCGCCTGCGTTCAGCCCGGCGACGAAGGCCTCATACTGCTCCTTGTTCATGGGGCAGTTGATATAGTCGCCTTCAGGATTGCCGCCGGGCGTCGATTTGTCCCAGCGGCTCGCGCGCCAGCAAATGTCCATGTTGATCGTGTCGCCATGAACGATGGGCGCGATCGCGTCGAAAAAGGCGAGAGCATCGCTGCCCGTTTCCCGGCCGATCGCTTCGGCGAGGGGGGCAGCGGTCAGCGGGCCGGTAGCGATGATCGTCGGCCCAGCCTCGGGCAAGGTGTCGATCCGCTCCCGAACGAGCTCGATCAGCGGGTGGCTGACAATTGCCCGCGTCACACCGGCGGCGAAAAGCTCGCGATCGACGGCCAGCGCCGAGCCCGCCGGTACACGCGCGGCATCGGCCTGCGCCATGATGAGGGAGCCGAGCGACCGCATTTCCTGATGAAGCAGGCCTACGGCGTTGCTGTCCGCGTCATCCGAGCGGAAGCTGTTCGAACAAACCATCTCCGCGAGAGCATCCGTCTCATGTGCCGGCGTCATCCCGGCGCCGCCGCGCATTTCGGAGAGGCGCACGCGGATGCCGCGCTGCGCGAGTTGCCATGCCGCTTCGCTTCCGGCGAACCCGCCGCCGATCACATGAACCTGATAGTCCGCCATTGCCTTAGAACCCCGCCGGGAAATCGTGGCTGCCATTCGCGCCGAGGCGCAGCCGGCTTTTACCGGCGATAGCGCTTGCCGGAATGGTGCCATAGACATGCGGAAAGAGCGCACCGTTTCGGGCGGGCTCCCACTTCACCGTTTCGCCAAGTTCCGCAAGATCGACCATGACGAGCATCAAAGGGTCGATGTCAGCGAAATATTTGGCAGCCGTTTCCGCGACCTGAGGACGGGCGGAGAGATGGATAAATCCATCGGCGTGATCGACAGCGGACCCACTGAAAAGGCCCGATTCGCGCCAGTCGTGAAACTCTGCCTCGGTCAGCAGCTTATAAGCGAAGAGATCAGTCATCGTTCGACGCTAGGGCAGGGCGCCCGGCGCGTCCAGCACTTGCCACGCCCTTTTGGCGGTGGAAAAGAGGCGGCATGGATGCGATTTCACCGACCACCAGCCAGCCCGCACTGGCGCTTGCCCGCCTGCTGGATGTGACGCCGGGGGAGCAGGCAGGGCACTTTGTGGGAGCGCGCAAGCCCGGTGGCAAAGGGCGGGTTTATGGCGGCCAAGTGATCGGTCAGGCGCTGATGGCGGCGGCGAAGACGGTGTCGGCGGATCGGCTCGCCCATTCGCTGCATTGCTATTTCATGCGCCCCGCGAGCGAGGATCACCCGATCGACTTCATGGTCGAGAACGACATGGACGGCGGCGCGTTCTCCAATCGTCGGATCATTGCCCGACAGGGCGGCAAGCCGATCTTCAGCATGACGGCCTCTTTCCACCGGCGGGAAGAGGGCCTGCATCACGCCGCTGTCATGCCCGACGCACCGTCTCCCGAAGGACTGGCGGGGCTGAAGCTCTTCGATCGCCCTGACGCGCCAAGTCCGATCGAGCTCAGGCCGGTCGGCGACTGGCGCAGCCTGATGAGCGAACCCGGCCCGCCCCATGCGCAAAGCTGGTTCCGGTTGGTCGGGGAGGGGGAGGAGATCCCCGGTGGGCAGGCGATGCAGCGGGCTATGCTGGCGATGATGAGCGACGCGACGCTGCTTAGCACTTCCTTCCGCCCGCATGGCCGCTGGATCGGGGACAGCAGCATGCAGGTTGCGAGCATCGACCATGCCTTGTGGATTCACGGCGACGTCGATTGCCGGGACTGGCTGCTCTACGCGACGGACAGTCCATGGACGGGGGATGCGCGAGGCTTTGCCCGTGGGCAGTTTTTCACCGCTGATGGACGACTGGTGGCAAGCACGGCTCAAGAGGGGCTCATGCGGCTTTCCTGATCCGCCCCGCTCATCGTGCCATGCCGTGCAGTGTCGCGCATCCGCCAGTAGGCTATCAGCGAAACCGCGCACATGCCGGCCACATACCAGAAGAACAGCGGCTCATGTCCGGCATCTTTGAGCCAGAGCGCGACATATTCCGCCGTTCCGCCGAAGATCGCATTGGCGATCGCATAGGGCAGCGCCACTCCAAGGGCGCGGATATGCGGTGGAAACAGTTCGGCCTTCACGATGGCGTTGATCGCGGTATAGCCCGAGACGATCATGAGGCCGCCGAGCACGAGTAAAAAGGCGGGCAGGGGCGCGCTTGCGCTGCCGATGGCGTGAAAGAGCGGCACCGTGAAGAGCGTGCCGCCAATGCCGAAGCCGATGAGCAGGGGGCGTCTGCCCACCCGATCGGAGAGCAGCCCGAAGAGCGGCTGGGCAAGCATGAACACAGCGAGCGCACCCGTCATCACCAGTGCAGCCGTGGGCCGGTCGAACCCCGCCGTGTTGACTAGATATTTCTGCATATAGGTGGTGTAGGCGTAGAAGGCGAGCGTGCCTCCGGCAGTGAGCGTGACGACCAGCGCGGCGGCGCGGGGGTGCTCACGGATGAGCGCCATGCCGCCGCTGCGCTTGCCGCTGGCCTTGCCCTCCGCGAAATCGGCCGTCTCGGCTAGGCCACGGCGCAGCCAGTAGACACCGAAAGCCAGAATCGCACCAATGAGGAAGGCGATACGCCATCCCCATTCTTCCAGCGCCGTTTCGCTGAGTATGGATTGGAGCAGGATCTGCACACCCAGCGCCGCAAGTTGGCCACCGATCAGCGTCACATATTGCACGCTGGACGTGAGGCCACGATATTTGCGCGCCGCCATTTCACTGAGATAGGTAGCGCTTGCGCCATATTCGCCGCCGACGCTCAGTCCCTGCAGAAGCCGGGCGACGAGCAGCAGGGCAGGCGCGCCGAGCCCGATACTCTCCGTACCGGGCGTCAGCGCGATGAGCAGCGATCCGCCGCCCATCATCGCTACGGAGAGCGCTAGCCCCGCCTTGCGCCCGTGCCGGTCGGCATAGTTGCCCATGAGCCAGGCGCCCAGCGGCCGCATGAGGAAACCCACTGCGAAGACGGCAGCCGTGCCCAGCAACTGCGCGGTGGTATTGCCATCCGGGAAGAAATGCCGCGCGAAATAGACCGAGAAGGCCGAGTAGGCGTACCAGTCATACCACTCTACGAAATTCCCGAGCGAGCCGCCAATGATGGAGCGGCCACGGGACACGGGGTGGGGCGGGGAGGCGGCAGGCTGGATCAGGGCAAGCTCTCCGAAAGGGGCCTAACCGGCATAGCCGGGGCGAGCGAAGCACGCCAGTTTAGCGTGGAAGTTGCCAAAGTTGGCGCTACGTCCTGTCAACTTCCGGGCCGGGAGGGGCTTGCCGAGCGGGTCGCGGAGCAAGCGGGAGGGCGGCAAAGGCAGAACCGACGGAGGCATGGAATATCCGTGCCACGAAAGGGCCATTGCAGGACAGACCCCATCGGCGGTCAGGCGAGACGGCGGAAGCTGACCGTGCGCTGCGCCGGGGTGGCAGATACGAGTTCCACCTCGATCCGGTCGCCGGGAACCACCGCCTGCGCATCCACTCGCGCGACAACCGGGGCGTGCTCAAGCTGGATGCGCGCGCCGCGCTGGTCGATATCGGTGACGACGGCCTGAAAATGCTCGCCCTCCCGCCCTTGCAGCATCACTGCTTCGGCCAGATCCACCACCGCACGGTCGATCTGTCCGCCAAGCTGGTCCGCTCGCGCCATGACTTTGGGCAGGCGCTGGAAGGCATCTTCGACCTCGGCGGGCACGGGCTGGCCATTGGCGATGGCGAGCGTCGCGCGGATCACATAGCGGTCCGCAAGCCGGCGGAGAGGCGCGGTCGCATGCGCATAGGTCGCCGCCATTGCCGCATGCCAGGGTGTCTCGCCTTCGCGCCATGGCACATAGGCGGCACCACCGCCTGCACGGCGAATGGCAAGCATGAAAGCGGCCTGGGCGGCGTCGCACGGGTCGAGCCCGCGCTCATATTCCGTGAGTGAAAGCGCTGCTGGCCAGTCCAGCCCAAAGGCCCGCGCAGTGTGGCGCAGGCGGACCACGTCGCCCTCGTCCGGGCCGGGCAAGGTACGAAACAGGCCCGTGCGATGCGCCAGCAACACGTCGGCAATGGCGAGGTTGGTCGCCAGCGAGAGTGCGGCATTGCGCGTCTCGGACGGCAGCATGGGACGGAAGGCCAATCGATAGCCGCCATTGCCGTCGCTGGTCACTTCCTGCTCGGGCGGATCGACACGCGATGCGCCCCGAGCGGCCTCGGCTGATTGTATCCGGCGTGACAGATCCTGAAAGCCGCCGGGCAGTTCCTCGTCCGTCACCGTGTCATAGGCGAGCTTGGCGACAGATCGGATGAGCGCGCGCTCCGCGCCCTCCAACGCGACGGCACCTGCAGGGTCAACCCGCACCGAGAAGATGACCGCCGGTCTCGGCCCATCCGGCAGCAGACTCGTCGCCGCTTCTGAGAGCACAGGGGGATAGAGCCCCGCCCGGCCATCGGGCAGATATTGGGTCGTGCCGCGCTGCCACGCCTCCCTGTCGAGCGGATCGCCATCCGTGACGAACCAGCCGACATCGGCAATGGCATAATGGAGGATCAGGTCAGTGCCAGCCGCCTCGATATGAAAGGCCTGATCGAGATCGGTGGAGGACGCCGGATCGAGCGTGACGAAGGGCAGGGCGGTGCGGTCGGCATGGTCTTTCGGCTGCTTGGCTGCGGCTATATTCGCAGCGGTCAGCACATCGGGCGGAAAGCTCGCCGGTACGCGATATTGCTTGCGGATCGCGCCCAGCCCGTCGGCAAGCGCATGAACGGAATCAACGGGCGTCTTCATCGTCGTCCTCTGCTACACCGCACGCAGCGAGGTGCAAAGCGGATGAGAAAAGGCGTGGAGGAAAGCCAGGAGAGCGGACCGCTTGCGGGGCTGAAGGTCCTGGAGCTGGCTCGTATCCTGGCAGGGCCGTGGGCCGGGCAAACGCTGGCCGACATGGGTGCGGACGTCATCAAGATCGAGAGCCCCTCGGGAGATGATACCCGGCAATGGGGTCCGCCTTTCGTGAAGGCTGTGGACGGCGGCGATATGTCCTCCGCTTATTTCCACGCCTGCAATCGGGGCAAGCGGTCAGTCGTGGCCGATTTCTCGACCGAAGAGGGGCGCGCGCTCGTCCGGCGCCTCGCGGCGGACGCGGATGTGCTCATCGAGAATTTCAAGGTCGGCGGCCTCGCGCGCTACGGATTGGACTATGCCAGCCTTCGCGCGCTCAACCCGCGCCTCGTCTATGCGTCGATCACCGGCTTCGGGCAGGACGGGCCTTATGCCGCGCGCGCAGGCTATGATTTCATGATCCAGGCCTTGGGTGGCGGCATGTCCGTCACTGGCACGGCAGAGGGCGAACCGCTCCGCACCGGTTACGCCGTGGCCGATCTGTTCTCGGGCCTTTATGCGACGATTGCGGTCCTCGCCGCGCTCCGTCAGCGCGATGCAACCGGGAAGGGGGCTTATATCGACTGCGCGCTGCTCGACACGCAGGTGGCGGTGCTGGGCAATCAGGCGCTCAACTATCTCGTGTCCGGCACGGCGCCCGGCCGGATCGGCAATACCCATCCCAATATCGTGCCCTATCAGGCGTTTCCCACGATGGATGGTCACATCATCATTGCGGTGGGAAACGACGCACAGTTCCAGCGTCTTTGCACGGTGCTGGACGCAGGCGATCTGGCCGCAAATCCCGGCTACGCAACCAACGCGTCGCGCGTGGCCCATCGGGAGGCATTGGTTTCCCGGCTTGTCGATCTGACCGCAGGCTGGACGCGTGACGCGCTGCTCGCGGCGCTTGAGGCGGCCACTGTCCCGGCCGGGCCGATCAACGACATCGGCGAAGTGTTCGCCGATCCGCAGGTGCGGCATCGCGCCATGGCCCTCTCGCTTCCGCAGGAGGCAGCGGCTGCCGGGCATGTGCCGGGCGTGCGGACGCCGATCATGATCGACGGCAAGGCTATGGCGCTAGGAGACGCTCCGCCCATGTTGGGCGAAAGCAACGACGACGCCGACTGGCTTTAGGCTTCTCGCTGCTCAGCAGCCGCCCGGATCGCGTCCAGCGATGCGGTTGGCGTGATCGCCTGCGGATCGAGGAAGCAGTGAATGATCGCCGGACGGCCGGAGGCAAGCGCCCGCTCGAAGGCGGGGGCGAACTCGGCCGTTTCGCGCACGGTTTCACCATGGCCGCCATAAGCTCGGCCAAGCGCCGCGAAATCGGGATTTGCTAGGGCCGTGGCGGAAACCCGGCCGGGATATGCCCGTTCCTGATGCATGCGGATCGTCCCGTACATGCCGTTGTCGATGACAAGGACGATGATCGCGATTCCATATTGGCAGGCGGTGGCGAACTCCTGCCCGTTCATCAGAAAGTCGCCGTCTCCGGCAAGGCACAGGACGATCCGATCCGGATGTATGCGCTTTGCTATCACGGCGGCCGGCACCCCATAGCCCATTGAGCCGCTGGTCGGCGCGAGCTGCGTGCCGAAGGCGCGAAACCGATAATAGCGGTGGAGCCAGCTCGCATAATTCCCGGCGCCGTTCGTCAGGATCGCGTCGGCAGGCAGCCGTTCGCGCAGCCAGCCCATGACCTCGCCATATTGAAACGCGCCGGGGAGAGCCTGCGGCGCTTCCGACCAGTCGAGATAGGCGGAGCGCAGTTGAGAGCGGTGCGCGCTCCAGCCCGGTTCACTCGAGAGCGTCTGGGCGGCAGCCAGAAAGCTGCCGGGCGTGGCGTTGATACCGAGCGCCGGTTGATAGACCCGGCCGATCTCCAGAGGATCGGGATGGATATGGACCACGCGCTGCCGGGGTGCCGGCGCGTCGATCAACGTGTAGCCTGAAGACGCGATCTCGGACATGCGGGTGCCCAGCAGGATCAGCAGATCCGCGTCGCGCACGGCCTGCGCCAGCACTGGACTGGGGCCGATACCGAGATCCCCCACGAACCGGGCATCGTCCGCCGGGAAGAGCATGGCCCGGCGAAACGCGCAGGCGACAGGCAGGTCATGCGCCTTTGCAAAGGCAGTGAGCGCCGCGCATGCTTCGACCGACCAGCGCGATCCCCCCGCGATCAGCAAAGGGCGTTCCGCTTTCCGCAGCAGGTCGCCAAGCGCGGCGATGTCCTCAGGGGTGGGCGCGGGAACCACCGGCACCACTTTGGGCGCGTCCTCCACATCGGCCGTCTCGACCAACATGTCCTCCGGCAGCGCGACCACCACCGGACCAGGACGCCCCTGCATGGCCGTGCGGAAGGCACGGGCGATCAGTTCGGGGATACGGGCGGCGTCGTCTATCTCCACCACCCATTTGGCGAGACCCGCGAAACTCTGCCGGTAGTCCAGTTCCTGAAAGGCCTCCCGGTGACGCATGTCGCGCGCGACTTGCCCCACGAAAAGGATCATCGGCGTGGAGTCCTGCATGGCGATGTGGAGGCCGGGCGCGGCATTGGTGGCGCCGGGGCCGCGCGTCACGAAGCAGATGCCCGGTTGCCCGGTGAGCTTTCCGTTGGCTTCCGCCATCATCGCGGCGCCGCCTTCCGCGCGGCAGGTGAGGAGATCGATCCCGCTATCCACCAGCGCGTCCAGCACTGCGAGGTAGCTCTCGCCCGGCACGCAGGTGGCGCGCTCCACGCCTTGCGCGATGAGCTGATCGACGAGAATGTGCGCGGCTGATCGGATCATGCGGACAAGCCTATCTCGATGCTTCGCATGAATCGAGGACGCAAACATCCCGAAACATATTGCGGTGCACCAGCGACTGTCGCACACAGGCCTTATGATAAAGGCGGGGCTCCATCATCTCACGCGCTATAACTATAGCAGGCCCATCAATCTGGGGCCGCAGGTGGTCCGTTTGCGGCCCGCGCCGCACAGCCGCACGGCGGTGCCCAACTACTCGCTGAAGATCAGCCCGGCCAATCACTTCCTGAACTGGCAGCAGGATCCGCACGGCAACTGGCAGGCGCGCATCGTCTTTCCCGAGCCGGTCGATCATTTCTCGATCGAGGTGGATCTCCTCGCCGAACTGGCGATCATCAACCCGTTCGATTTCTTCGTCGATCCTTATGCGGAAGCCTATCCCTTCGCTTACGATCCGGCTCTGCGCGAGGATCTTTCCGCCTATTTCGATCTGGAGCCGCAGGGCGAGGCGTTCGAGGCGCTTTACCGGGAGTTCGCCGGGCATGAAGGCCGAACGATCGACTTCCTCGTGGCGATCAATCACGCGCTGGAGCAGCGGGTCGGCTATGTGATCCGCATGGAGCCGGGCGTGCAGCGGCCGGAAGACACGCTGACCTTCGGCACGGGTTCCTGCCGGGACAGCGCCTGGCTGCTGGTGCAACTTGCGCGGCGGCTGGGCTTCGCCGCACGGTTCGTTTCGGGCTATCTCATCCAGATGAAGGCGGACGTGGAGCCGAAGACGGGTCCGAAAGGTCCGGAAGAGGATTTCACCGATCTCCATGCCTGGGCGGAGATCTATCTGCCTGGCGCCGGCTGGATCGGGCTCGATGCTACCTCCGGATTGTTTGCAGGCGAGGGGCATATCCCGCTCGCGGCAACACCGCATTACCGCTCGGCCGCACCGGTCACTGGCCTTGCCGAGCCGGCCGAGGTGGACTTCCGGTTTGAGATGTCGGTCTCCCGCATCGCGGAGGCCGTGCGGATCACCAAGCCGTTCACCGATGCCCGCTGGGAAGCGCTGCTGGCGCTGGGCGACGCAGTCGACGCCGATCTCGATGCAATGGACGTCCGCCTCACTATGGGTGGGGAACCAACGTTCATTGCCGATAGCGACTTCGAGGCGTCGGAATGGAATGGCGAAGCGGTCGGACCCACCAAGGCCGCCTATGCCGACAGGCTGATCCGGATGCTGCGCGAGAAGTTCGCGCCGGGGTCGCTCCTGCATCACGGGCAGGGCAAATGGTATCCCGGCGAAAGCCTGCCGCGCTGGGGCTACTCCATCTATTGGCGCAAGGACGGGGTGCCGATCTGGCGCGATCCTTCGCTCATTGCCGGTGAACCGATGCGGACGCAGGAGAGCGAGCAGGATGACCTGCCTGCCGATGTCGCGCGCGCGTTCATTGGCGAAGCGGCTGAGGTGCTGGGCCTGGAGCAGGAATTCATCCAGCCGGTCTATGAGGATGCGATCGAGTGGATCGTAAAGGAGGCGGAGCTTCCGGCGAATACCAGCCCGACCGACCCGGAGCTTGAAGACCCGGAAGTGCGTCAGCGTTTCATGCGGACGTTCCAGCGCGGCCTCACCAGTCCAGTCGGTTATGTGCTGCCGGTTCAGCGCTGGCAGGCTGCTGCAGCAAAAACGCCCCGCTGGAAGAGCGAGAAATGGACGGTGCGGCGTGGGAGCCTGTTTGCAGTGCCGGGCGACAGTGCGCTTGGCTATCGCCTGCCGCTGGGGTCGCTGCCTTATGTGCCGCCGTCCGACTATCCCTATATCCATCCGCGAGACACGTCCGAGCCGCGCGCGCCGCTGGCGGACTTTCGCGCGCAGGTCGTGGAACGCGGCGCGGACTCACGGGAGGTGGCTGCAAACGATAGGGAGCGGGCGCAGGCCTCCATTGCGGTCGAAGGGGCGGACGCCAACGCCCAGCAGCGCGTGGAACAGTTCATTATCGAGGGCGCGGTGCGCACCGCCATCACCGTCGAGCCGAAGGACGGCTATCTTTCGGTCTTCCTTCCTCCGGTCGAGGCGCTCGACGATTATCTCGATCTCGTAGCGTCAGTGGAAGCGGTCGCCGAACGGACGGGAACGCCGGTACGGATAGAAGGCTATCCGCCACCGCCCGATCCTCGCCTTACCGTGCTCAAGGTGACGCCTGATCCCGGCGTGATCGAAGTGAACATCCAGCCGGCGGCAAGCTGGCGGGAATCGGTGGAAATCACCGAGACGCTCTATGACTGCGCGCGCGAATGCCGGCTGACGGCCGACAAGTTCATGGTCGACGGGCGCTCGATCGGCACCGGCGGGGGCAATCACATCGTGCTGGGTGGCGGGACTCTGCTCGATTCGCCGTTCATTCGCCGGCCGGATCTGCTCAAGAGTTTCGTCATTTACTGGCAGCGGCATCCCTCGCTCAGCTACCTGTTCTCAGGGCTCTTCATTGGCCCGACCAGTCAGGCGCCCCGGATCGACGAGGCGCGGCATGACAGCATTTACGAATTGGAGATTGCGCTGGCGCAGGTGCTGGGACCGGATGCCGATCAACCGGCGCCCTGGGTGGTCGACCGGCTCTTCCGCAATCTGCTGGTCGATGTGACGGGTAACACTCACCGCACCGAAATCTGCATCGACAAGCTGTTCTCTCCTGATGGTCCCACCGGGCGCCTCGGCCTCGTCGAGTTTCGCGGCTTCGAGATGCCGCCGGACGCGAAGATGAGCCTGGCGCAGCAATTGCTCCTGCGCGCGCTGACCGCGTGGTTCTGGAAAGCGCCGCTCGATGGCGGTCTCGTGCGCTGGGGCACGGCGCTTCATGATCGCTTCATGCTGCCTCATTTCGTCTGGAGCGATTTTCTGGGCGTGCTCGACGATCTGCGGGGCGCTGGTTACGATTTCGATCCGGTCTGGTTCGAGGCGCAGCGTCAGTTCCGCTTTCCCGTGCATGGCACTGTCGAAGGGGGAGGCGTGCAACTGGAGATTTCCCACGCGCTAGAGCCCTGGAACGTGCTGGGCGAGACCGGTGCGATCGGCGGCACGGTGCGCTATGTGGATAGCTCGACCGAGCGGTTGCAGGTGCGCGCGACCGGGTTGGTGGCCGGACGCCATATCATCAGCTGCAATGGCCGCCGTCTGCCGATGACGCCGACCAGCGCTCAGGGCGAGGCGGTTGCTGGCGTGCGCTACAAGGCGTGGGCACCGTCCAATTGCCTGCATCCCCTGATGCCTGCGCACGCACCGCTCACCT
Source organism: Sphingobium sp. CR28 (assembly GCF_052327305.1). Classification (GTDB taxonomy): domain Bacteria; phylum Pseudomonadota; class Alphaproteobacteria; order Sphingomonadales; family Sphingomonadaceae; genus Sphingobium. Next base: position 142,320 of record NZ_CP182486.1, read on the forward strand.
TCGACATTCTCGACAGCTGGAATGAGCGCTCGGTTGGCGGGTGCGTCTATCATGTCGCGCATCCCGGTGGGCGGTCCTATGACGATGTGCCCGTCAATGGCTATGAGGCGGAAGCGCGGCGCAAGGCGCGTTTCCAGGATCATGGCCATTCGCCGGGCGCACAGCCGATGCCGTCTCTGGAGCCTGAGGGAGAGTTTCCGCTCTCGCTGGATCTGCGCCGGCCCGTGCAGCCTTTTTGATCGATCGGCTGACTGACGTGACAGACGCCTTCGCCGTGACCGACCGGCTGCGAGACTATCCGACGGACGTCGATGCGGGCGATCTTTTCCGCCACGCGTCGGGCGCCATGGCCGAGAAATGGCTGATGATGGCCAAGGGTCTCGACGCCCTTGCCGAAGATGCCGCGATCCCCATGCAGGAGCTGGTCTCCCGGCAGATCCAGGATCTCGGCATGAGCTTCCGCATCACGGGAGATGCCGAAGAGCGCGAATGGCCGCTCAACCCGGTTCCGCTGCTGATCGGCGCGGAGGAATGGTCCGTCGTCGAGCAGGGCCTCATCCAGCGCGCGCGCCTTCTCGAAACCGTGGTCACGGACGTCTATGGCCAGCAAAAGCTCGTGGCCGGCGGGCAGCTTCCTGCAGCTATGGTGACGGGAAGCCGGTTTTTCGCGCGAAACATGGTCGGATTGCGACCGGGCGGAAACACCTATTTGCATGTCTATGCGGCCGATCTCGCGCGCGGCCCCATGGGCCAGTGGCGCATCATTGGCGACCGGCTGCGCCTCGCCAACGGCATTGGCTACGCGCTGGAAAACCGGATCGCTCTTTCGCGCGGCACCGGCACGTTGCTCGCGGACCTCAACACGCGCCGCCTTGCGCAGTTTTTTTCTGAGCTGCGGGAAGGCATTGCCCGCGAGTGCCAGCGCGAGAACCCGCGCATTGCCTTTCTCACGCCCGGCCGGTTCAACCAGAGCTATCCCGAACAGGCGCATCTTGCGCGATACCTCGGCTTTCCACTGGTGGAAGGGCGGGATCTCACGGTGGACGAGGACCGCCTCTATGTGCGGACGATCGCCGGACCCAAGCGGGTCGATGCGGTCTGGCGCTGGATCGACACCAACGCGCTCGACCCATTGAGTTTCGATGCGCGCTCCGCGATCGGCGTGCCCGATCTTTTCGATGCGTTTGCGCGGGGCGGACTGGAAATCGCGAACTGGCCGGGCGTCGAGCTGCTTGAGGCGCCGGCTTTCGCAGCATTCCTCCCCCGGCTGTGTCGCACGCTGCTAGGCGAGGAGCCAATCCTTCCCAATATCGCCACCTGGTGGTGCGGGCAGCCGACCGAAGCACAGACGGTTCGCGCGCGCCTCGATGAGCTCGTGATCCAGTCTGCTTTCGGCGGCGAGGTGGAGGGCGTGGTCAAGGGAGAAGCGCGACCGGGGCGCGATTTTTCAGATATAGAGAGGAAGACGCTGCTCGAGGCGATGGACCGGCGGCCGATGGATTACTGCGCTCAGGAGATTGTGCGCCTTTCTACGACGCCGGCGCTGATTGACGAGCGCTTCCAGCCGCGCGCCTTCACGGTCCGCGCGTTCGTGGCGCGCGGATCGGACGGACTATGGACCGTGATGCCCGGCGGATTTGCGCGGCTTTCGTCCTCGGGTGAGATGTCCACGACCTTGATGGGCGAGGGCGATATCTCTGCTGACGTATGCGTCGTGGATGGGCCGGGCATCGTCCAGATGGGGCAGACAGTGCTGGGCGGCACGCCGGAAATCAGGCGAGGCGGGGGCATCCTCGCGAGCCAGCCCGCCGATAACCTCTTCTGGTTCGGCCGCTACTGCGAACGTGCGGAGATGACGGTGCGGATCATCCGGTCTATCCTCGGTAGCTCGATTGAGGTGGATGCCGCCTCAGGCCGTGCGCCTGAGGTTCGCGCGCTGCTTGTGGCCTTGCTGCGGCAATGGGGCGCGGTCGCGGCGAGCGATATGTCGTTGGGGACGGCGCAGATCTGTCGCGCGGCGCTTTCCGAAGGTTCGGCGCCCAGTGGCGTGCCTGCGCTGCTCAACCGCGTGCGGCAGAACGGCCTGTCGTTGCGCGATCGCTTTGCGCTGGATTTCTGGCGTATCGCGAGCCGACCGGCGCCCGCGCTCCAGTCCGATCGGCCAGGCCTCCTCTTGAGAGCGGCGCGAGACCTGATCGAGCGTTTCAGCGCCCTCTCGGGCCTTGTCGCAGAAGATATGGTGCAAGGCCCGGTCCGTCATTTTCTTGAAATGGGTCGGCGGATCGAGCGTGCGATCGGCACCTGCCGCGTCGTACGCCAGCTTGCTCAGGGCAGCAACGAGCCTGATGCACTTAATGTGCTGCTCGACCTGAGCGACAGTCAGATCACCTATCGCACCCGCTACCTTTCGGGAGCCATGCGCGATCCTGTATATGATCTCGTGCTTCTCGATCCGGACAATCCCCGTTCGCTGCTATTCCAGATCGAGGCGCTGAACCGTCATCTGGAGGCGCAACCGCGACTGACGGAGGGCAATCTTCCAGAACAGCCGCTTCGCGAAGCGCGGGCGGCGTTGGCTCCGTTCCTCGGTCTCTCGGTTGCGGATTTCGATCTGGCTCTCATCGATACCACGGAGTCTCGCTTGCTGGCGCTTTCAGAGGCGATTTCCGCCCGCTTCTTCCTCCCCTATGAGCGCCCGCAGAGCGTCATCCGGAGCAGCACGATCGGATGATGTACCGCGTCCGCCATCTCACAACTGTCGATTATGCCGGCCGCGTCCGCCTCGCCCGTTTCAACGTGCGCCTGAAGCCAGTCTCCTGGCCGGGGCAGACACTTCAGGATTTTTCGCTGACCATCGACCCGCAGCCATCGACCATGCAGGAGGAGTTTGGCCCGTTCATGGTGAGCCGGAGCCGGCTCACGATCCGCGATCCCCTTACACGGCTCAGCATCGAGACCCGCTTTCGTGTGGAAGTGGCGCAACAATCCTTCATGCGGGACATGATGGACGGCCCGACAGTCTCCGAGATTCGGCGGCGCGCGCTTACCCATGGCGATCTTTCAGCACTGGGACCGGCGAGCTACCTCTATGCGTCTCCGCTTATTGGCAGTTCAGCGGAAATCGGGGATTGGGCGCAGGCCTATTTCTCGCCCGACCAGACGATCGTTGCCTCCGCGCGCGCTCTGATGGAGGCGATCCACCGGGAATTTGCATACGACGCTCAGGCCACCGTTATCGACACGCCGCCTGTCGACGCGTTTCGCCAGCGCAGGGGGGTGTGCCAGGACTTCGCACATGTGATGATCGCGGCCGCGCGGGCACATGGCATACCGGCGGGCTATGTGAGCGGCTATCTTCGCACGATCCCGCCGCCCGGCAAGGCCCGGCTGGTGGGGGCGGACGCCATGCATGCGTGGGCCAACATCTGGTGCGGGGATGATCTGGGCTGGATCGGCTTCGATCCGACGAACAACGCGCTTGCTCAGGACGACCATATCTTCGTCGCGATGGGGCGGGATTATTCGGATGTGGCGCCGCTCGACGGCGTATTCCACGGTGGGGTCGGGCAAAAGATGACCGTAGCGGTCGATGTCGAGCCGATCTGATCGGCTCGTCAGACGCATCTGGCTTGGTGGATGGGCGACCGCCGAAGCGGTCGCCATATCGAGCAAAAGAGAGAAATTGGTCGGGGAAAGAGGATTCGAACCTCCGGCCCCTGCCTCCCGAAGACAGTGCTCTACCAGGCTGAGCTATTCCCCGACCGGACCCGGCGCATCGCTGCGCCGGCAAGGCAGGCGAGCCCTATAGGGGTGGTCGCACCGGGGCGCAAGCCGCGTGCACCGCTTTTTTCAAACCGATCCTGCCAGCGCGAAACCAGCCCGAGCCTGGATTCATATGGAGGCGAAATACGGCGAGCAAGCGTCTCAAACATGCTGCCTATTCTCCGTTCCCCAGCTATGCGCCGGTGCTATGCCGTCGGTGAAGGAGTCGCGCGTGCCCCATTATGAGCAGCAGTATCTTGATCTCATGGCGCGGATCTGGCGCGAGGGCCATGAGCGCGTCGACCGGACGGGCGTCGGCACGCGATCGATCATGGGTGCGACCATGCGTTTCGACCTCGCGGATGACGCTGTGCCTCTTCTCACCACGAAGCGGGTCTACTGGAAAGCTGCGGCGCGCGAGATGCTCTGGTTCCTGAGTGGCGAGACGAACATCCGGCCGCTCGTGGCGCAGGGTGTGCATATCTGGACCGACTGGCCGCTCGACAGCTACCGCCGCGCAACGGGCGAGGCGATCTCCATGGAGGATTTCGAGGCCTGTATCCTTGCCGACGATGATTTCGCTGCACGCTGGGGCGATCTGGGCCCGGTCTATGGGCGGCAATGGGTGGACTGGCCGCGCTACGAGGCAGTGCCGGAGGCTGGCGAGCGGCTCTATCGCAGGTCAGCGCGCGGCGAGGGGCATAATCAGATTGCCGGGCTTGTCGAGGCTATTCGCACCAATCCGGGTTCCCGGCGGCTGCTCTTTACCGGCTGGAATGTCGACGAACTGGCCGGCATGGCGCTGCCGCCCTGCCACATGACCTATCAGTTCCATGTCGCGGGCGGGTGCCTCTCCGCGCTGCTTTTTCAGCGTAGCGCGGACGTGGTGCTGGGCGTGCCGTTCAACATTTTTGGGCTAGCGCTTATCACCCGGATGCTGGCGCAGCAGTGCGATTTGGAGCCCGGCGAGATCATATGGAACGGCGGGGACGTTCATCTTTACATGAACCATGCGGCGCTGATCGAGGAGCAACTGCGTCGAGAACCCGCAGGTGCGCCACTGCTGCGCTTGGTCCGACGGCCCGCCACGATCTTCGATTATGCGATCGAGGATTTCGTCGTGGAAGATTATCACCCTCAGGCGCATATTTCGGCGCCCGTGGCGGTCTGAGCCTCGGAACCCGATGGAGCGGGGCGATTTGAACGCTTGATTGCCAAGGCGTGTAGTGTGTAATATAATTACTCGGTAAGGAAACAAAAGAAGAAGCCCGGTTTGCCCGAAATGCGCCGGGAAGGAGAGCCGATGACGCAGGACGGGAAGGACCAGTCCGATGGCACCAATCTGCCGCGCCTTGCGCTGCATGTGCCCGAGCCACCGGCGCGCCCCGGCGAGGATGCCGACTTTTCCGCTTTCGATGTGTTGCCCGCTGGCGAGACCCGCCGCCCCGACGAGTCCTCAAAGCCCGCAGACATGGCCGATCTCGCTTATGGCCTTGTGCGGGTTCTGGATGCGGAAGCGCGCGCGGTCGGGCCATGGGCGCCCGGCCTTGCCCCGGACGTGATGCTGCGGATGCTGCGCGCCATGGCGCTCACGCGGGCGTTTGACGAGCGCATGTTCCGCGCGCAACGACAGGGCAAGACCAGCTTTTACATGAAATCCACTGGCGAGGAGGCCGTGTCCGTGGCGGCCGTCATGGCAATGGCGGAGGGCGACATGTGCTTCCCCAGCTACCGCCAGCAGGGGATTCTCATTACGCGCGGCTGGCCACTGGTCGAGATGATGAATCAGATCTACTCGAACAGGGGCGACCGGCTGCAGGGCCGCCAGCTTCCCATCATGTACTCGGTGAAGAGCCACGGCTTCTTTTCCATCTCCGGCAACCTCACGACTCAGTATCCGCAGGCCGTGGGCTGGGCGATGGCGAGCGCGGTCAAAGGGGACACGCGCATTGCCGCCACATGGTGCGGTGAGGGATCGACGGCCGAGGGCGATTTCCACTCCGCTTGCACCTTCGCGGCGGTTTATCGCGCGCCGGTCATCCTCAATATCGTCAACAATCAGTGGGCGATCAGCAGCTTCTCCGGCTTTGCTGGCGCCGAAGCGACCACCTTCGCGGCACGTGGCGTCGGTTACGGCATTGCGAGTCTGCGGATAGACGGCAATGATCCGCTCGCGGTCTATGCCGCGACCCGCTGGGCGGCGGATCGCGCGCGGGCCAATGCCGGACCGACCCTGATCGAGCATTTCACCTATCGCGTGGAAGGACACAGCACGTCCGACGATCCCACGCAGTATCGCTCCGCTATGGAAGCGACGGCATGGCCATTGGGTGATCCGATCCGGCGCCTCAAGGATCATCTCATCAGCTTGGGTGTGTGGGATGAGGAGAGACAGGCTGCGATGGACCGGGACGTCGCCGAGGAAGTGAAAGCCGCCGCGCGCGAAGCGGAGAAGAACGGGATTCTGGGCCACGGCCTCCACCAGCCCTTCGAGACGATGTTCGAGGGCGTTTACGAGGAGATGCCCTGGCATCTGAAGGAGCAGCAGGCGCAGATGCTGGCCGAGCGCAAGGCGGCCGGGATATGAGCGGGGTCGCCGCCCCGGCGAGCCGCTCGCTCAACATGATCCAGGCGATCAACGAGGCGCTGGACGTGATGCTCGCGCGCGACCCGGACGTGGTCGTGTTCGGCGAAGATGTCGGCTATTTCGGCGGGGTTTTCCGCGCGACGTCGGGCCTGCAGAAGGCCCATGGCAAAACCCGCGTGTTTGATACGCCGATCACCGAATGCGGCATCATCGGCGTTGCTGTCGGCATGGGGGCCTATGGCTTGCGGCCGGTCCCGGAAATCCAGTTCGCGGACTATATCTATCCCGCGCTCGATCAGCTCGTGTCGGAAGCGGCGCGGCTGCGCTACCGTTCGGCGGGGGATTTTACGGCGCCGATCACGGTGCGATCGCCCTTTGGCGGAGGCATTTTCGGCGGGCAGACCCATAGCCAGTCCCCGGAAGGCATCTTCACCCATTGCTCCGGGCTCAAGACCGTCATTCCCGCGACGCCCTATGACGCCAAGGGGCTGCTGATTGCCGCGATCGAGGATAATGATCCGGTCATCTTCTTCGAGCCCAAGCGGATTTATAACGGCCCATTCGATGGGCACTACGACCGACCCGCGAAAAGTTGGGCGGGGCATCCGGATGCTCATGTTCCGGAGGGCCATTATCGCGTCGAACTCGGTAAAGCGCGGACGGTGCGGCAAGGGGAGGCCGTTACTATCCTGTGCTACGGCACGATGGTCCATGTCGTCGCCAACACGGTCGCGGAGCTGGGCGTTGATGCCGAGATCGTCGACCTGCGGACCTTGCTGCCGCTCGACATCGATAGCATCGAAGCGTCGGTGAAAAAGACCGGACGCTGTCTCATCGTGCACGAGGCGACGCGGACCAGTGGCTTTGGCGCGGAGCTCTCGGCGCTGGTTCAGGAGCGCTGCTTTTATCATCTCGAAGCGCCGATCGAGCGCGTGACTGGCTTCGATACGCCTTATCCCCACAGCCTCGAATGGGCCTATTTCCCCGGCCCGGTGCGCATCGGCGCGGCGCTGACCAAGATCATGAAAGAGTAGAGCATGACTCGTTTCATATTTCGTCTGCCGGATATCGGCGAGGGTATATCGGAGGCCGAGATTGTCGGCTGGCATGTCGCGGTTGGGGATCGGATCGAGGAGGATCAGGAACTCGCCGACATGATGACCGACAAGGCGACAGTGGCGATGGAGTCGCCGGTGGCCGGCACTGTCATCGAACTGGCGGGCGAGCCGGGCGATATGGTGCCGATCGGGTCGGCGCTGGTGGTGATCGAAGTCGAGGGCGAGGATGCGGCCGAACCCGCGGCGCAGGAGCAGATCGAAGCGGAGACGCCGGGCGTTGGGGAGGTCGATGAGACGGTCCCTGAAGAAGCTTCGGCGCGGACCTCTGATTCCGTTCACTCTGAGCCTGTCAAAGGGCTGCCTTCATCGTCTGCGAATGTCAGAGGAGCAGAGCAGGGCTTCGACAAGCTCAGCCCGAACGGGGGAGTGGATCATGCGGCCCCGTCCATCCTCGCATCCCCCGCCGTGCGCGCCCGCGCGAAAGAGCTCGGTATCGATCTGGCGCAGGTCAAGGCAGCGCAAGGGCGCATCCGTCATGCCGATCTCGACGCATTTCTGCTCTACGGGGCAGGGGAGGGCTATCGTCCGGCGGTTTCAGGCAGGGCACGGCCGGACGAGACCGTGAAAGTGATCGGTATGCGCCGGCGCATCGCGGAGAATATGTCCGCATCCAAGCGGCACATCCCGCATTTCACTTATGTGGAGGAGATCGACGTGACCGCGCTGGAGGCGATGCGCGCGGATCTAAACGCACATCGCGGTGATAAACCCCGGCTCACTCTGCTGCCGCTCCTTATCGTCGGGCTGTGCAAGGCGCTGCCCGAATTCTCCATGATGAATGCGCGCTACGATGATGAGGCGGGGGTAGTGACGCGTTACGGGGCGGTCCATCTCGGCATGGCCACGCAGACGGACGCGGGTCTCATGGTGCCAGTGATCCGCGATGCTCAGGCGCGGAACATCTGGCAACTCGCGGCGGAGATCACCCGGCTGGCGGACGCGGCGCGCAGTGGCGAGGCGACAAGCGAGGAGCTTTCCGGCTCGACCATCACGGTTACGTCTCTGGGGCCGCTGGGCGGCATTATGACCACGCCTGTCATCAACCGGCCCGAAGTGGCGATTATTGGCCCCAACCGGATCGTGGAGCGGCCTGTCTTTCGGGGTAAGGAGGTCGTGGCCGCTAAGCTCATGAATCTCTCCATCAGCTGCGATCATCGGGTGGTCGATGGTTGGGATGCCGCCCGCTTCGTGCAAGCGCTCAAGCTGCTTCTCGAAACGCCTGTGCTGCTCTTCGCAGACTAAGGGGCGAGCTTTCCTTTAGAGGATCGTGGCCCGGAACATCTCCTGACCGGTTGCGCCCGGCGCGATCGGGCGATCGATCTTCACGCGGATATGCGTAACCGGCTGGCCGATTGCGGGCGTGAGCCTGCCATCCGGGCCGGATGTGAATGTCGCGCCGGGGCGGTCCCAGCGTCGACCGCCATCCACGGAGACTTCGATCCGGGAGTGCTGGCTAGGATCGATCGCAAGGCGCGGAGGAAGCGCGCTGACGATCGCCGTGCCTGCCAGCGACGTCGCGCCAACATTGCGATAGCGTATGACGAAGAGCAGCCGATCACCGCTGCGCATCGTCGTGGCGGTGGAGAGCGCACGCCGCACGCCGCCGTTCACATCCGATTGCTCGACCTCTCGAATTATGCGGCTCTCAAGGGCGAGCCGCGGCTGGGCTACGGGCGCTACCGGCGCTGCATTGAGCATTTGTGCCGTTGACGCGGCGAGGAGGAGAGGTCCGAGCTGGCGTATCGTTTTCATATCGAAACGCTAGCCAGTCATGGTGAACAAACTGCTAACTATGACGGCGCGAATCTCGTTTGACGGCTGACGGGCACCGGGTGCATGGCTTGATCCATGGCGCAGAGGGGCGAGGATCTGGATATGTCCTGGGAGGAACCGGTGGGCGACAGCGCCCAGACGCCGGTGGCGCATGATCGGGAAGTGTGGGAGCGCAACCGACTCGTCGCCTCTATCGCGCTTTTTGCTGGCGCGGGTTTGCTCGTGGCCGCGCCCTTCGCGCTGCGGGCTGGTGCGCCGTTCTTCATGCCGCTCACAACGTCGCTGGTCATTGCGATCACGCTTGTGCCGTTCCTGGAATGGCTTGAGCGGCGGCATATTCCGTCTCCTATCGCGGCGTTGATCGCGCTCGCGACATTCCTCTTCATCGCCAATGCGGCGCTGGCACTCATCGTGGTTCCGGCGATCGACTGGGTCGCGGATTTGCCTCACCGCATCAGTCAGATCAAATCCACTCTTGCTCCGGTGATCGAGCTGTTCGGGCAGTTGCAGCGCTTCGTGGACAGGCTCCTGCGCGCGGTGACAACGGTGCGTGCGGCGGGAGCGCAGGGCGGGGAGTTCGAGGCGCCCGGATCGCTTCTGCAGTTTCTTGCGACCGCAGCGCCCAGCGTAGTGGTGAATGTCGTCTTCGGCATTCTCGTCATCTTCTTCGCGCTGTCGGGCTGGACGCGCCTGCGCCGCCGCATGATTCAGGGCCGCGAGAGTTTCACGGGCGCGCTCACCATCGCACGGGTTATTCAGAATGTGGTGGATGCGACCTCGCGCTATGTCCTCACCATTGCGTTCATCAATGGCCTTCTGGGGCTGACGGTCGCCGCTGCCCTGTCCGCGCTCGGCATGCCCTCGCCCTTCATGTGGGGAGGCATTGTCGCGCTGCTGAACTTCGTGCCCTATCTGGGGCCCATCGTGGCGGCCGTGCTGCTCGGCCTTGGCGGGCTCATGACGTTCACTCAGATCGGCTATGCGCTGCTGCCTGCTATCGTGATGGTCATCTGCCACCTGTTCGAGGCGAACCTGCTGACGCCGCTCGTTCTGGGCGGCCGGCTCAAGGTGAACCCCTTGCTGATTCTCGTATCGCTCAGTTTCTGGACATGGGTGTGGGGCACGGTGGGTGCGCTGCTCGCGGTGCCGCTGCTCATCATCGGGAAGACTATTCTTTCCGCTGCCGGAAAGCCGGATATCGCCGGATTTCTCTTCGAAGCGGGCACTCTCACGCGCCATCAGCATAGCCCGCCGGACAAGTTTTAAGCCGACCGAGCTTTTCTGGTCGGAAGTGGTGTTGACAGGCGCAGCCGCCTCCTATAGCTGCCCGGCCTCACCGATAAGCGGGTGTAGCTCAGTTGGTTAGAGCGCCGGCCTGTCACGCCGGAGGTCGCGGGTTCGAGCCCCGTCACTCGCGCCACTTATCGGGGAAAAAAGCCGCCTTTCCGGGCGGCTTTTTTATTTGAAGCGGCCCAGTTCCATCCATGTGAGGAGCGGGCGGACGGGAAAGATCCAGACGATTCCTGCGACCACGTAGAAGATCGCCTGAAGCCATCCCGGCCAGCCGCCGATAACCTCCGAGAAGCTGGCTATGCCTATCGCCCAGAGCGCGACGATCGCGAGAATGAGGAGCATGCCGACGGGTTTGCGCCAGCTCGGCTTGTAGTCCTCCATTTCAGTTCATCTCCGGCTCGAAAAAGCGTTGTTCGGTCACGATCATATCCATCGGCATGTCCCACGCCTCGGTGGGCACGCTGTCGATCTGCTGGCAGGACCAGGCAAGGCCAATGCGCAGCGCGCCGGGCAGGGCCGCGAGTGCCCGGTCATAATGGCCACCGCCTTGCCCAAGCCGCTGGAGCCGTGCGTCGAAGCCGAGCATGGGAATGATGAGCGCATCGGGGATCAGATGATCCGAGGCGTGCTCGGGCTGATGGACGCGATGCGGACCGGGGACCATCGGATCGTCCGGCAGCCAGCGCGCGAAGTTCATGGGGGCGTCCTGATCGTCGAAAGCCGGAAGGCAGAGCGGATGGCCCGCCTCCGCAAGCTGGATAGCGATGTGCCGCGTGGGGGCCTCGAACGCAGTGGGCGCATAGAGTGCGACCGTGGCGTTCTCAGGGATGCGCCGGCGCACAGGCGACGGGAGCGCGCGAAATGCGATTGTGCGAACGGAGGCCGGCAACGCCTCCACGAAAGCCCGCCGTTGCGCGCGTATCGTCCGGCGCAGGGCTGCGCGAGCGGCAAGGGCAAGATCGTCTGTCATGGGGTGCAGGAAAGTGACGGGACCGCCATGGCCGTTTGCTGGAATATCCACTGACGCCTCAACGTCAGGTGGGGACCATGTAGCACGGGCCAGAGCCCGACCAGGGACAGCCCCCTTGGATGTGTAATCGCCTCAGGGATGTTCGCTAAAGCGCGCACCGGGCAGTACCCGTCCCGATCAATCTAGGAGGTTGTGAGCTGGGCCGCAAGGTCGTCCGCCAGGGCTTCGGCGCGAAAAGCCAGTCGCTCGATGGCCTCCGCCAGTTCGTGATCGTCTTCCGGGGGCGGAGGCGCGGCAGGAACGGGCGGCGGCGGGGTTCGGCTCGCCTTGCGCTGGTCAACGAGTTCATCCGCCAGCAGAAGCGCTGCATAGAGAAGCTGGCGCACTTCGGTGAGACCACCACTGCTGCCGGAAACCTTGGTCACGCGCTCCGAAATCATCTCGGCAAGCTCGTGGATCTGGCGCTCTTCGCCGTCACGGCAATGCACGCCATATTGGCGACCGCCGACCATGATCTTCACTTCAGCCATCGCCGCGCGCTTTCTGGAGATCGCCGATGAGGGCGTCGAGAGACTTGAGGGCCGCGATGGCCTTGTCCCGCGAATAAGGGTCGATTTCGACGTCGGAGCCGCTCGTTTCAGATGCCAGCCCGGCTTCCAAAGTCGCCCGGCGCGCCTCGGCCATGTCGCGCGTTGCCTTTTCGGCACGGCCAAGGGCCTGCTCCAGCCGGCCAATTGCCTGCATCATACGCTCGCTCGCCATGGCCGGACCCTTAACATGCGATTTCGGGATTGCAAAAGGGACGTTGTGACCCCAACCCGCCCATCCGCCGCTTCGTCTTTGCCGCGCTACGGAATCGGGCGCAACGGTTGACGCTTGACGGACGAGGCGACAAAGGAACCCCACCCGACTCGTTGTGGCATCCGACCAACGACGAGCGCCCATCTAGACGCTGCCGTGCAGGGGCGTGTCGCGACAGGAAGGACTATTGCCGGACATGGCGATCACCGAAAAGCGACTGGCCGATACCATTCGAGTGCTTGCGATGGATGCGGTGCAGGCGGCGAACAGCGGCCATCCCGGTATGCCGATGGGCATGGCCGATGTGGCGACCGTGCTCTTCAGCGATTTCCTGAAATATGATCCCGCCGCGCCCAAGTGGGCGGACCGCGATCGGTTCGTGCTGTCGGCCGGCCACGGCTCGATGCTGGTTTATGCGCTGCTGCACCTCACTGGCTATGAAGAGCCGACGATGGAGCAGATTTCGCAGTTCCGTCAGATCACCAGCCCTTGCGCCGGTCATCCCGAGAATTTCCTGCTGGCCGGTGTCGAGGCGACGACCGGGCCGCTGGGGCAGGGCCTCGCGATGGCTGTGGGCATGGCGATGGCCGAGCGTCATCTCAACGCTGTGTTCGGTGACGATCTGGTCGATCACAAGACATGGGTCATTGCGGGTGACGGCTGCCTCATGGAAGGCATCAACCACGAGGCGATCGGCCTTGCCGGTCATCTCGGCCTTGGCCGCCTCAACGTGTTGTGGGACGACAACAAGATCACCATCGACGGCGCGGTCTCCATGTCGTCGAGCGAAGATGTTCTTGCGCGCTATGCCGCCACCGGCTGGCACACGACGAGCTGCAACGGCACCGATTATGCCGATATTCGTCGCGCGCTCGCTGAAGCTGCCGCTGATCCCCGCCCGTCCATCGTCGCCTGCCACACGCGTATTGGCGAGGGTTCGCCGAACAAGGCGGGCACGAACAAGGTGCATGGCTCGCCGCTTGGCGAGGACGAAGTCGCCGCGACCCGTGCCGCGCTGGGCTGGGATCTGCCGCCTTTCGAGTTGCCGGACGATGTGCGGGACGCCTGGCTGGAAATCGGCAAGCGCTCGAAGGATGTTCACGCCAAGTGGCAGGATCGGCTTGCGGCGAACGGCCAGAAGGCCGAGTTCGAGCGTCGCATGGCTGGCAAGCTGCCCGCCGATTTCTCGCTTCAGCCCTATCTTGAGAAGCTGATCGCCGAGCCGAAGAAAGTCGCGACCCGCAAGGCGAGCGAACTCGTGCTCGACGTCATCAACCCGATGGTGCCCGAGACGATGGGCGGTTCGGCCGACCTTACCGGATCGAACCTCACCAAGTCGCAGGACCAGAGCGTCGGCTTCTCGAAGGACGATTATGCGGGCCGCTATGTCTATTACGGCATTCGCGAGTTCGGCATGTGTGCGGCCATGAACGGCATGGCGCTGCATGGCGGCGTCATTCCTTATGGCGGCACGTTCCTCGTCTTCTCCGACTATGCGCGCAACGCCATCCGCATGGCGGCGATCCAGCAGGTTCGCAGCATCTTCGTGATGACCCACGACAGCATCGGGCAGGGCGAGGATGGCCCGACGCACCAGCCCATCGAGCATGTCATGTCGCTGCGCATGGTGCCGGACCTCGAAGTGTTCCGTCCCTGCGATGCGATTGAGACGGCGGAATGCTGGGAACTGGCCCTGCGCAACGAGACCGGCCCGTCGCTCCTGGCGCTGACTCGTCAGAACGTCTCGCAGGTCCGCACTGACATTTCGCAGAATTTCAGCGCGCTGGGCGGCTACACGCTGGTCGCGGCTGACAAGCCCGCCGTCGTCATCGTTGCGACCGGATCGGAAGTCGAGATCGCGGTGGCGACCGCGAAGCTGCTGGGCGAGCAGGGTGTGACGGCGAGCGTCGTCTCCATGCCCAGCCTCATGCGGTTCCTGGCTCAGGACGAGGCTTATCAGGCCTCTGTGCTGCCCGCAGGCGCGTTCCGCGTCACGATCGAGGCGGGCACGACCTTCGGCTGGCAGGCGATCACCGGTCTTGGCGGTCTCCGGATCGGTATCGACAGCTTCGGCAAGTCGGCCCCGGGCGACGTGCTTTATTCATATTACGGCTTCACTGCCGATCAGATCGCGCCCCGCATTCAAGAGGCGCTCAAAACATCGTGAACAAGGAGTAAGGTAAACATGGCGACGAAGGTTGCAATCAACGGGTTCGGACGCATCGGGCGTCTGGTGGCGCGCGCGATCCTTTCGCGCACGGATCACGACCTGGAACTCGTCGCCATCAACGACCTTGGGGACGCCAAGTCGAACGCGCTGCTCTTCAAGCGTGACAGCGTCCATGGCCCGTTCAACGGCACTGTCGAGGTCGACGGCAACGACATCGTCGTCAACGGCAAGCACATCAAGGTGACGGCCGAGCGCGACCCCGCCAATCTTCCGCACAAGGCGCTGGGCGTCGATATTGCGCTGGAGTGCACGGGCATCTTCGCCAGCAAGGAGAAGGCGAGCGCGCACCTGACCGCCGGAGCCAAGCGCGTCGTCATTTCCGCGCCGGGCACAAATGTCGACAAGACCGTCGTCTTCGGCGTCAACCACGACACGCTGACCGCTGACGACATCGTCATCTCCAATGCGAGCTGCACGACCAACTGTCTGGCGCCGCTCGCCAAGGTGCTGCACGATGCCATCGGCATCGAGCGCGGCTTCATGACGACGATCCACAGCTACACCAACGATCAGAACACGCTCGACCAGATCCACAAGGACATGCGCCGTGCGCGCGCCGCAGCGCTCTCCATGATCCCCACGACGACGGGCGCCGCCCGCGCCGTTGGTGAAGTGCTCCCGGCGCTCAAGGGCAAGCTCGACGGGTCATCCGTCCGCGTGCCCACACCCAACGTCTCGGTCGTGGACCTCAAGTTCATCCCGAGCCGCGACACCACGGTCGAGGAAGTGAACGGTCTGCTCAAGGCCGCGTCGGAGAGTGGTCCGCTCAAGGGCGTGCTTGGTTACTCGGATGAGCCGCTGGTCTCCATCGACTATAATGGTGATCCGCGCAGCTCTACTGTCGACAGCCTGGAAACGGCTGTGATCGAGCGCAAGCTGGTGCGCGTGCTCAGCTGGTACGACAATGAGTGGGGCTTCTCGAACCGCATGGTCGACACCACCGGTGTGATGGCAAAGTTCCTTTAAGGGCTGCGCATCAAAGAGCACTAACCTCCGTTCGTGCTGAGTAGAGGCTGAGCGTGTCGAAGCCCCGTATCGAAGCAGGCGTCTGATCCTTCGATACGCCACTTCGGCTCGGCTCAGTGGCTACTCAGGGCGAACGGCCAGAGGCAGGATTTGCGGGAATGACCAAGCCCTTCAAGACGCTCGACGACATGGGCGATATCACGGGGAAGCGCGTGCTTGTCCGTGAAGATCTCAACGTGCCGATGCAGGACCATGCGGTCAGCGACGATACGCGCCTGCGGGCGGCCGCGCCGACCATTCTCGAGCTGGCGGATCGTGGCGCAAAGGTGCTGATCCTGGCTCATTTCGGGCGCCCCAAGGGCCAGAAGTCGCCGGAAACATCGCTCAGCCTCGTCACGCGTGCGCTCACTCATGTGCTGGGACGCGACGTGCAGTTCATTCCGGAATGCGTGGGCGAAGGCGCAGCGGCCGGCATTGCAGTGATGCAACCCGGCGATATCGCGATCCTGGAGAATACGCGCTTCCACCTGGGCGAGGAAAAGAACGATCCCGCGCTGGTCGAAGGCATGGCGGCGCTTGGCGACTTCTACGTGAATGACGCTTTCTCCGCCGCGCATCGTGCGCATGCCTCCACCGAGGGACTGGCGCACAAGCTGCCCGCTTTCGCCGGCCGGTCCATGGAGAAGGAACTGGACGCGCTGGAAGCGGCGCTCGGCAATCCGCAAAAACCGGTCGCGGCCGTGGTGGGCGGCGCGAAGGTCTCTACCAAGCTCGACGTGCTTAACAATCTTGTCACGCAGGTCGATCATCTCATCATCGGTGGCGGCATGGCCAACACCTTCCTCCACGCGCGCGGCGTGGATGTCGGCAAGTCGCTTTGCGAGAAGGATCTGGCCGAGACGGCGGAAGCCATCTTCGCGAAGGCGGAGGCGGCTGGTTGCACCATCCATCTCCCTTATGATGTGGTGGTCGCCAAGGAGTTCGCGGCCAATCCTCCTTCCGTCCGCACCTGCAACGTCCATGAGGTCGCAGCCGACGAGATGATCCTCGACGTTGGTCCCGCTGCTGTCGAGGCACTGGGCGACGCGCTCAAGAACTGCCGCACTCTGGTGTGGAACGGGCCACTGGGTGCCTTCGAGATCGCCCCGTTCGATACGGCGACCGTGGCGCTGGCGCGAACGGCGGCGGCGCTGACCAAGGAGGGCAGTCTCGTTTCCGTGGCGGGCGGCGGCGATACTGTCGCAGCGCTCAATCACGCTGGCGTCGCTGACGACTTCACCTTCGTCTCGACGGCGGGCGGCGCTTTCCTCGAATGGATGGAAGGCAAGGAACTGCCCGGCGTCAAAGCGCTGATCGGCTGAATCGAGGACCTGCACCCAGAAAGGGACGATCCGCTGCTCGAGCGGGTTGCTTTTTCTCGCAGGTGCAGCAACTAAGCCCGCAGGGCAGGGGTGCGCCGTCCGGCGCATCGCCAGCTTTTCCGCCGCGTTCACGCGGCTCCACCGTGCAAAAAAAGGGGTATGTGCAGATGCTCGACACGGACATGACCGACAAGGTCGCAAAGGGCCAGGGCTTCATTGCCGCGCTCGATCAGAGCGGTGGCTCCACGCCCAAGGCGCTGAAGGGCTATGGCATCGAGGAAGATGCCTATTCGGGCGATGAGGAGATGTTCGCCCTCATTCACCAGATGCGTAGCCGCATCATCACCGCACCCAGCTTTTCGGGTGACAAGGTGCTGGGCGCGATCCTCTTCGAGCGGACCATGGACGGAACGGTCGATGGCACGCCGACGCCAACGGCGCTCATCGAGCGGGGCGTCGTGCCCTTCATCAAGATCGACAAGGGACTGGAGGCCGAGGAAAACGGCGTGCAGCTCATGAAGCCGATGCCGGATCTGGATGCGCTTCTGGCGCGTGCCAAGGGCCTGGGTGTCTATGGCACCAAGGAGCGCTCGGTCGTCAATCTCGCCAATCCCGCCGGGATCAAGGCAATCGTCCAGCAGCAGTTCGAAGTAGGCAGGCAGGTGCTTGCCGCCGGGCTGATGCCGATCCTCGAGCCGGAAGTGAACATCAAGTCGCTGGAACGCGCACAGGCCGATCAGATCCTGCGGGACGAGATCCTGCTTGCGCTCGATGCCCTGCCGAAGGGCACGCAAGTGATGCTCAAGCTCTCGCTCCCCGCGCAGCCGGGCCTTTTCGATCCGCTGGTGGAGCATCCCAAGGTGCTGCGTGTCGTGGCGCTTTCCGGCGGTTTCGCTCGGCCCGAGGCTTGCGTCGAACTGGCGAAGAACAAGGGCATTATCGCCAGCTTTAGCCGCGCTCTGCTCAACGATCTGCGCCATCAGATGACGGACGCGGAGTTCAACGCATCGTTGGGCGAAGCGATCGACGAAATCTATGGGGCTTCGGTCAACAAGACCGTTTAAGCCGCGGACTTGGGGCGGGCATCAGAGCCCGCCCTGAAACGCGAAGGTGAAGCGATAATCGTCGGGCTTGATTGTCTTATCCGTCCGTTTCTCCGGTGAGACGGAAGTGAGCGTCAGCGCGCCGTCCGCGATTTGCAGTGGCTCTCCGAGCGTGAGGTCAACCTGCTTCGTCCAGCTGCCGCCAAACACCGTGGCCCGAAGAACGACGCGGCCGGCCCACACACAGCGCGCGTTCATCGGGCAGCGACTGTCCTCGATGACCCGGTCCGGGCGCACACGCGGCCCATCATAATAGGCCGTCTGTCCTATCCGGGCCGGTCCCCCGCCAGTGCGCTCAGGCGCGGTGGTGGCGCAAGCGGCAAGCGGCAGGAAAACGCCGACGATCAGGAAAGCCTTCTTCATCGTTCGGTATTATGCCGCGCCGGATGATCCGACTATGAACAATTGCTCGTCCTTGCGACTGGTCCCAAGTCCAATGACCTGTTTTCATTATCACCGCAGCCTCACGCCTATGATGGCCGTCCTCGTGGCACTCGTGCTGGTCGAGGCGACGGCACTTCATCTTCTGCCGGCATTGTGGTGGCCGGCGCTCTCCGTTGCGCTTTCGATCGTCAGCGTCGCGGCGCTTGTTTGGCTGCTGCTGCTCATCCGCTCGTTCCGGCGTCTGCCCGTGGTCCTCGAAGATGCGGATCTCGTGTGGCGATGTGGAACGTTGCGCGGCCTCACGATCCCTGTTTCCCAGATCGCGGGAGTCCGGACCAAGTGGACCCTTGCCCTCATCAAGGATCGAGAGACGCTCAATTGTGCGCTGATTGCCTGGCCGAATGTGGTGCTGGACCTCGCAGAGCCGATCAAAATGGGGCGTCGCCGCATCTCCCGGCTCGCTCACCGGCTGGACGATCAGGAGGCTTTCATCGCGGCTCTGGAACGATTACGGGCCGATCCATGACCGATGCGCTCCCTTGTCAGCTCTATCTGATCTCGCCGCCAGCAATAGACTCCGGCTTCGTGGAGGCGCTCGCTTCCGCTTTTGATGGCGGTCCAGTCGCGGCGTTTCAGCTGCGCCTGAAGGACGTCGGCGAGGATGAGATCGCGCGCTTGGCCGAGCCGTTGCGAAAGCTCTGCGCGGATCGGGATGTGGCGTTCATCCTCAATGACAATATGGCGCTGGCAAAGCAGCTGGGCGCAGACGGCGTGCATCTGGGGCAGGGGGATGGCGACCCTCGGCAAGCCCGTCGCCTCCTTGGGCCGCAAGCGCAGATCGGCGTCACCTGTCACGCCAGCCGCCATCTCGCCATGGAAGCGGGCGAGGCGGGTGCGGATTATGTCGCCTTCGGGGCGTTCTTCCCGACGACGACCAAGTCGGTCGAGCATCATGCCGAGCCGGGTATTCTCACCTGGTGGTCCAGCCTCTTTGAGCTGCCCTGTGTCGCGATCGGCGGCATTAGCGCGGGCAACGCTGCGCCGCTGGTGGCGGCAGGCGCGGATTTTCTCGCGGTGAGCAGCGCGGTCTGGTCGCACCCGGACGGCCCGGCCGCCGGAGTGGGCGCATTCGGCGCGCTGCTGAGCTGAGCCGCGAGGCTGGTTCTCGCCCCGGCACCTGCCGGTTCCGCCTGAGACGGCCTTGCCAGTGCGCCTGCGAGGGAGTAGAGGCGCCACCGGCTCTTTCTCCAAAATTCTAGTCAAGCGAGACGCGCGATGAAGATCAGCGGCGTGGACATCCGTCCCGGCAACAATATCGAGTATGAGGGCGGCTTGTGGCGCGCCGTGAAGATCCAGCACACCCAGCCCGGCAAGGGCGGCGCCTATATGCAGGTGGAGCTGAAGAACCTGATCGACGGACGCAAGAACAACGTCCGCTTCCGCTCGGCTGAATCCGTGGAGCGCATCCGCCTCGACACCAAGGATTTCCAGTATCTCTATCCCGAGGGCGACATGCTCGTCTTCATGGACACGGAGACCTACGACCAGATCAATCTGCCGACCGACCTCGTCGGCGATGCCGCCGCTTTCCTGCAGGATGGCATGATGGTCATGCTCGAAATGTATGAGGAGCGCCCGATCAGCGTGCAGCTTCCCGAGACGGTCGAAGCGACCGTGGTGGAAGCCGACGCCGTGGTGAAGGGGCAGACCGCCTCTGCCAGCTACAAGCCGGCGATCCTGGACAATGGCGTGCGCGTGATGGTCCCGCCGCACATCACCACGGGCACTCGCATCGTGGTCGATGTGTACGAGCGCGAATATGTGAAGCGGGCCGAGTGATTGTGGCCGGGCGCTCGCTTTCCCTCGTTGCAGGGATGATGGTGGCTCTGGCGGGCGTGCCCGTTATGGCTCAGGCGCCCAAGGCACCCGCCGCGAGGCCGCGTCCGTCCAAGCCGCAGCTTGAAAGCGCCGCCGCCAGCCTCAAGATCATTCTCAGCGCGCTTCAGTCCGACAAGGTCGAGGCGCCGATCAAGGATGCGCTCTTCGGCTGCATGTATGAGAATAATCTGGCGAAGATCAGCGAGGCCACCGACAAGGTGATTGCTGCCAATTCGGGCAAGGTCGATCGCAAGAATCCTAATCAGATGCTTGGCGTCATCGCCGGGGTGTGCGGTTATCGACCCAAGACCGCGCCGGCCACACGCTGAGCCGCAACGCATTTGCCTGGCGCCTGGGTAGGGCGACAGAGGGAGTATAAGATGGTTTCCCATTCCGGCCTTTTGACCGTTATCGACCGCGCTGCGCGGAAAGTCGCGCCGCAGCTCCGCCGTGACTTCGGCGAGGTGCAGCACTTGCAGGTCAGCCGCAAGGGGCCGGCCGATTTCGTCTCCATGGCGGACCAGAAGGCGGAGCGCACGCTGGTCGCGGAGCTTCAGAAGGCCCGGCCGGATTGGGGCTTCCTGCTTGAGGAAGGCGGCGAGATTGCGGGCGATCCCACCAAGCCGCGCTGGGTGGTCGATCCGCTCGATGGCACCACCAACTTCCTTCACGGTATTCCGCACTTCGCCATCTCGATCGCGGTGCAGGAGCCCAAGCTGGGTGGGCAGGGCTGGGGCGAAGTCACGACCGGCCTCGTCTATCAGCCGATCACCGATGAAAGCTATTGGGCCGAGAAGTCGCGTGGCGCCTGGCGGCATGACCAGCGCTTGCGCGTCTCGGCACGACGCGATCTCTCGGAGGCATTGATCGCGACGGGTATTCCTTTCCTCGGTCATGGCGACATGGCGCAGTGGAGCCGTATCTTCGGCGCGATTGCCCCCTCCATTGCGGGTATTCGCCGGTTCGGTGCGGCTTCGCTCGATCTCGCACACGTTGCTGCGGGCCGCTATGACGGCTTCTGGGAGAGCGGCCTTCAGCCATGGGACGTGGCGGCAGGCATGTTGATCGTGCGTGAGGCAGGCGGCTTCGTCACGGACTTCCGTGGTGGCGCGGAGCCGATCGAGCGGCGCGAAGTTCTCGCTGCGAACGATGTGATCCACAGCAAGCTGCACAAGCTTCTCGCCGGCGCGCTGCGCAACGCCTGATCCCGTGCGGAAGGGCATCGCTCCGGTTGCCGGCCTTATTGCGGGCCTTGCCATCGCAGCTCTGCTCACGGTCGGCGCACCAGCGCAGGCACCTTCCGCTGAGATCAGCGTTTCCGCCGTGCGGGCGCGACTTGATGCAGCGATCGAAAAGCGAGATGGTGCGGCGGTAGAAGCTGCTGCGGATCTGCTGGCCGCTATGGGCGGCGGGCTTTCCGCGGAGAGCCAGCAACGAATAGTGCCCTTCCTGTCCGACGAGCGACGGCAGAGCCTCCGCGCGGCTTTTGCTGAGAATGTCCAGCCCGTCGCCGTCAGCATTCCTTATGACGCGATCCCGGCAAAGTATCGGCTGGTCGAAGGCCTTGCCTTTGATGCCCGGACGCGGCGGCTCTTCGCGGGCACGGTCGTCAATGGCCGGCTGCTCGTGCGAGACATCGCCGGATGGCAGGCCATTGCCTTGCCCGGGGGGTTGGGCGGTGTCTTCGGCATGGCGCTGGATGACCGGCGCAGGCGATTATGGATCGCGAACGGTGTCTCCGAGCCGGTCGCGGATCGCCGCTCCATCGTGCCCGGACTGGTCGAGATCGACGTCGATACGCTTCAGGTCGTTGCGCGTCATCCGATGCCGACGGGGGACATGGGCACGCCGGGGGACGTGGCGATCGGTCTCGATGGAACCGTCTATGCGAGCGACGGCGTCAAGGGCGGGATTTATCGCTGCATGCCGGATTGCACGGCGCTGGAACCTCTCGTCGCGGCAGGTTCGCTCAAGAGTCCACAAGGCATGGTGCCGACATTTGATCGGCGCGCGATGCTAGTGGCCGATTATGCCCGTGGGCTGGCCCGTGTCGATCTGGCGGATGGCCAGGTGACGTGGCTACACGCCGCCGTGCCGGAAATGCTCGACGGGATTGACGGCCTCGTGCGCGACGGTGGCGCGCTGTTCGCGATTCAGAATGGAACGGTGCCGCGCCGGCTGCTGCGTATCACGCTCAATGAGCAGGAGACCGCGATCGATCGCGTGGCGGTCGTGGAGCGGGAGCATCCGCAATGGGGTGAGCCGACGCTGGCGACCATGGTCGGCGGCCAACTCGTCTATGTGGCCGATGGGCAGTGGGAGGTTTACGGCCCAGGCGGCACGGTCAAGAGCGGGGCGGCGCCGCGCGACACCGCGCTGCGCATTTTGCCCCGCCCATAGCGGCTCAGTCCTCTTTGGCTTTGCTGTTAAGCTGCACATAGTTCTGGATGCCCATGCGCTCGATCATCTCGAACTGGGTCTCCAGCGTGTCGACATGCTCTTCCTCGCTGTCGAGGATGTGCTGGAAAAGGTCGCGGCTCACATAGTCGCGCACTTTTTCGCAATGCTCGATCGCGTCACGCAGCGGGGGCAGCGCTTCATATTCCAGTTCGAGATCGGCCTTGAGGATTTCTTCGACGGTCGTGCCGATGCGCAGACGTCCGAGCAGCTGGAAGTTGGGAAGGCCGTCGAGAAAGAGAATGCGCTCCGCCAGCTTGTCGGCGTGCTTCATCTCGTCGATCGATTCCTCATATTCGAACTTCGCGAGCTTCTCGATGCCCCAGTGCTGAAGCATGCGATAATGCAGGAAGTATTGGTTGATTGCCGTCAGCTCATTCTTGAGAGCAAGATTGAGATATTCGACGACTTTCTCGTCACCCTTCATGCGTAATGCTCCAACAAATTGATGTCTTCGCGAAACATAGTCGATTCTTTTAGGAAAATCATGCGCTAACGTCTCGCAACTGGGCGAGAGAATGTGTCGCAATTGCTTCCGAATAGAATGAAATTGCGAGCCGATTGCGCTCGTCGCAACGATCAGGCGGCGCGAATCTCGGTGTCCATGCGGCGGGCAATCATCTTGGCCGCACATGCCGATGGGATGCAGCGCCGCTCTTCGATGATGACGTCGTCGGCATGGTCAAGGCAAATGCCGCAATTGGGCTGCTTGCCGAGCCAGGCATAGGCAGATTCGGCATCGTCGGCGCCGCGGCGCGCGGCTTCGCGAAGGTCATCTTCCCGTATTGCGTTGCAGATGCAGACCAACATGAGTCACTTGATAGTGTTGTTGAAAGTCATTTGCAAGAACGGCTCGTCGATTCTCCCTGTCTGATTGGCGCGCGCGTCTGGGGGGTTAAGAGGGGCAGCGTCGGCATTGATTGATGCTAATTGCGAGTCATTCTCACGCCTCCGCCCCTTGCTTCGCAGGTGCGGCAGCCGTAAAGCCCGGCCCCAGAAACCGATAACGTAGCCGCTGTCGGCAAAAGGGACTTCAAGGTGGTCGATCTCTCACAATATCTACCAATCCTGCTGTTTCTGGTCATCGCGCTCGCGCTGTCGTCCGCTTTCGTGTTCCTTCCGATGGTGGTGGGCAGGCTGACGGGCGCTCACAAGCCGGATCCGGAGAAGCTGAGCGAATATGAGTGCGGTTTCCCCGCGTTCGAAGATCCGCGCAGCCAGTTCGACGTGCGCTTCTATCTGGTGGCTATTCTCTTCATCATCTTCGATCTGGAAGCGGCATTCCTGTTTCCGTGGTCGGTCAGCCTCGGTGAAATTGGCTGGGCCGGCTGGACGACGATGATGGTCTTCATCTTCGAGCTGGTGCTCGGCCTTGTCTATGCCTGGAAAAAGGGAGCCCTCGATTGGGAGTAGAGCTTGAGCGCCCCGGCACGCTCGGCGCCTTGCCGGCCGGAATGGCCCCTGGCGCGCAGCCGGACGCGGACTTCTTCAATGCGCTGACCGGCGAGGTCGGCGACAAGGGGTTTCTCGTCACATCGACGGAAGAGTTGTTCCAGTGGGCGCGCACCGGCTCGCTCTGGTGGATGACGTTCGGCCTGGCGTGCTGCGCGGTCGAGATGATCCATGTGAACATGCCGCGCTATGACATGGAGCGCTTCGGCGCGGCGCCTCGCGCGTCCCCGCGCCAGAGCGACGTGATGATCGTCGCGGGCACGCTCTGCAACAAGATGGCTCCGGCGCTCCGCAAGGTCTATGACCAGATGTCGGAGCCCAAATACGTCATCTCCATGGGTAGCTGCGCCAATGGCGGCGGCTATTATCACTATAGCTACAGCGTGGTGCGCGGCTGCGACAGGATCGTTCCGGTCGACATCTATGTGCCGGGTTGCCCGCCGACTGCCGAGGCGCTGCTTTATGGCGTGATGCAGCTTCAGCGGAAGATCCGCCGTGTCGGCACGATCGAACGGTGAGGGCGACGCTGTGAACGCTATTCATCCTGCGCCGCGCATCAGTCCGATCGAGGGTCTGGCCGACGCCATTTCGGCGGCGCTCGGATCGTCCGTGATCGAGATTGTCGACCAGCATTTCGAGGTTTCTGTCACTGTCGCGCGGGATGCGCTCGCTGCCGTTCTGGAGGTGCTGCGCGATCAGTTCGCCTATCAGCAGCTCATGGAGATCGCCGGGGTCGATTATCCCGAGCGCGCCGAGCGCTTCGAGGTCTGCTATCATCTGCTTTCGGTGACGAAGAACCACCGCCTGCGCGTCAAGGTCTCCACGGATGAGGATCATGCCGTGCCCAGCGTCACGCACCTCTGGCCGGTTGCCGGCTGGCTGGAGCGTGAAGTGTTCGACATGTATGGCGTGCTCTTCTCGGGCAACACGGACCTGCGCCGCATCCTCACTGATTATGGCTTCAAGGGGCATCCCTTCCGCAAGGACTTCCCGCTCACTGGCTATGTCGAGCTGCGCTATTCCGAAGAGCAGAAGCGCGTCGTCTACGAGCCCGTCCGGCTTGCGCAGGATTTCCGCAGTTTCGATTTCATGAGCCCGTGGGAGGGCGCCGAGTATATTCTGCCCGGTGACGAAAAGGCGCCGCAAGCTCCGGGGGCGCCGTCTCCCGCAGCGCCGCCTCCGCCACCACCAGCCGCGCCCAAGGGTGCCCCCGCAGCGCCGACACCCAAGACCACTGACAAGCCTGCCGATACCGGCGCGGGCGAGCCGGCGAATGCAAAGGCCGCAGAGCGTTCGCCTTCCGCGGATTCCCTGCCGGCCGGGGCGACAAAGACGCCGGTGCGCCGCTCGCGCACCAACGCAGCTACAGGTGACGAGCCGCAGTCTCCGGCCAAGCCGAAGGCGCCACGTGCCCGCAAGCCCAAGGGTGACGCCTGATGTCGGGCTATATTGAGAAGCTGGACCACGTCATCAACGCGGACGATCCGTCGCTGGGTGACACCGAGATCCAGAACTACACGATCAATTTCGGCCCGCAGCATCCCGCGGCTCACGGCGTTCTGCGTCTCGTCATGGAGCTGGACGGCGAGATCGTCGAGCGGTGCGATCCGCATGTCGGCCTGCTCCATCGCGGCACCGAGAAGCTGATCGAGTACAAGACCTATCTTCAGGCGCTGCCCTATTTCGATCGGCTCGATTATTGTTCGCCGCTCGGCATGGAGCACAGCTATGTGCTCGCCATCGAGAAGCTGCTGAATCTCGAAGTGCCGATCCGCGCGCAGTATCTGCGCGTGTTCTTCGCTGAGCTGACCCGCATCTGCAATCACATGCTGAACCTTGGTTCCCATGTGATGGACGTCGGCGCGATGACGCCGAACCTGTGGATGTTCGAGATCCGCGAGGACTGCCTCAATTTCTTCGAGCGGGCGTCCGGCGCGCGCATGCACTCGGCCTATTTCCGGCCTGGCGGCGTGCATCAGGACGTGCCCCTGAAGCTCCTCACCGATATCGGTGATTGGCTCGACACGCGCCTTCCGCGCCTCTTCGAGGATGCGATCAGCCTGGTGGCGGACAACCGCATCTTCAAGCAGCGCAATGTCGACATCGCGGTTTGCTCCAAGGAGGACGCGCTGCGCTGGGGCTTCTCCGGCCCGATGCTGCGCGGCTCCGGCATCCCATGGGATATCCGCAAGGCGCAACCTTATGACGTCTATGATCGGATGCAGTTCGACGTGCCGGTGGGCACGAACTTCGACTGCTACGACCGGTTCATGGTGCGCGTGGAGGAGGTCCGCCAGTCCGCGCGGATCATGAAGCAGTGCCTCAGCGAAATGCCCGAAGGGCCGATCGCGTCGCTCGACCGCAAGGTCGTCCCGCCCAAGCGCGGCGAGATGAAGCAGTCGATGGAAGCGCTCATCCACCACTTCAAACTCTATACCGAGGGCTTCCACGTGCCCGAGGGTGAGGTTTATGTGGCGACCGAGAGCCCGAAGGGTGAGTTCGGCGTCTATCTGGTGAGCGACGGGACCAACAAGCCCTATCGCTGCAAGATTCGGCCGACGGCGTTCAGCCATCTGCAGGCAATGGACTTCATGATGAAGGGCCACATGCTCGCGGACACCACCGCCGTGCTTGGCGCGATGGACATCGTGTTCGGGGAGTGCGACCGGTGAGTGCTGGCAATCTGGCAACCGCCGAGGCCATGATCGCGGCCTATAACGCGCAGGATGTCGACACCTATGTGTCGTACATGACCGACGATGCCTGCGAGGCGGGTTATCGCGGCGCAGTGGTGCGTGAAGGCAAGGAAGGAACGCGTTCCGGTCTTGCTACGGCCTTCGCCAAATGGCCCCAGAACCGCGCGGAAATTCGCGATCGTCAGGCAATTGGCGATTATGTCCTGTTTCGCGAGCATGTCACGCGCGGCCCGGCGAGCGATGGCTCGGAACTGGTCGAGCCGTTCGATGTGATCGCAGTCTATTCATTCGAGGGCGACAAGGTGTCGCGCGTGGAGTTCATCCGTTAATGGCTGACGCACCCCAGATTCCAGACGAGGCGGAAGTCCGCGCGCGGTGGGGCGGCTTTGCCTTCACCGAAGCGAACATGGCGCGCGCGAAGGAACTGATTTCGCACTATCCCGAGGGCCGTCAGCAGTCGGCTGTCATGGGGCTGCTCGATCTCGCCCAGCGCCAGGTGGGTGCCGAGACGAACACGCAGGGGTGGCTGCCGGTTCCGGTGATCGAATATGTCGCGGCGCTGCTCGATATGCCGTTCATGCGCGCCTATGAGGTCGTGACCTTCTACACCATGTACAACATGGCGCCGGTCGGCCGCTTCCATGTGCAGGTCTGCGGCACGACGCCCTGCATGTTGCGCGGCTCCGACAATATCCTTTCCGCTTGCAAGAAGCGTGGCATGAAGAAAGGCGGGACGACGCCCGACGGCCTGTTCACGCTCACCGAAGTCGAGTGCATGGGCAATTGCTCCTCCGCACCGATGGTGCAGATCAACGATGACAATTACGAGGATCTGACGCCCGAGCGCCTCGACTTCATCCTGGATGAACTCGCCGCCGGTCGCCAGCCTAAGGTCGGCACGCAGGAGCCGGGCCGTCATACGGTCGAGCCGCTGGGCGAGCCGACCAATCTCGCGGCGATGGTGACCGAAAATCATGACTATCGGGGTGAATGGTAATGGCTGACGAAGCGCCCGCCGCGCCGCCCGCCTTCGTGGGTCCGCTCGAAGACAAGGACCGCATCTTCACCAATCTCTATGGCTTCCAGCCGTGGAACCTTGATGCTGCCCGCAAGCGCGGCGACTGGGACAACACCAAGGCGCTGCTGGAGCTTGGCCAGGACAAGATCATCGACGAGATGAAAGCGTCCGGCCTGCGCGGTCGCGGCGGCGCTGGCTTCCCGACCGGCATGAAGTGGAGCTTTATGCCCAAGGAGAGCCGCGACGGCCGGCCCAGCTTCCTCGTCATCAACGCGGACGAGTCCGAGCCGGGCAGTTGCAAGGATCGCGAGATCATCCGCCACGATCCGCACAAGCTGATCGAAGGCGCGCTGGTCGCCGGTTTCGCGATGCGCGCGCGCGCCGCCTATATCTACATTCGCGGCGAGTATATCTACGAGGCCAAGGTTCTCGAAGCGGCGGTTCGCGAAGCCTATGAGGCGGGCCTCATAGGCAAGAACGCCAGCAAGTCCGGCTACGACTTCGACGTGTTCGTCCATCGCGGCGCGGGCGCCTATATCTGCGGTGAAGAAACCGCGATGATCGAGAGCCTGGAGGGCAAGAAAGGCCAGCCGCGCCTCAAGCCGCCGTTCCCGGCGGGCGCAGGTCTTTATGGTTGCCCGACCACGGTCAACAATGTCGAGAGCATTGCGGTGGCACCCACCATCCTGCGTCGCGGCGCGGCTTGGTTCGCTGGCTTCGGTCGCGAGAACAACCGGGGCACCAAGCTCTTCCAGATTTCCGGCCATGTGAACCGGCCCTGCGTGGTCGAGGAGAGCATGTCGATCCCGTTCCGCGAGCTGATCGAGCGCCATTGCGGAGGCATCACCGGCGGCTGGGCCAATCTGTTGGCGGTCATCCCCGGCGGTTCCTCGGTGCCGCTGGTGCCCGCCAGTGAGATCATGGACGCGCCGATGGACTTTGATGGTCTGCGCGCGCTTGGCTCCGGCCTTGGTACGGCGGCGGTCATCGTCATGGACAAGTCGACCGACATCGTGCGGGCGATCGCGCGGCTTTCCTACTTCTACAAGCATGAGAGCTGCGGTCAGTGCACCCCCTGCCGTGAGGGCACGGGCTGGATGTGGCGCGTGATGGAGCGGCTCGTCACCGGCGATGCGGACCCCGAGGAGATCGATACGCTCTTCCAGGTCACCAAACAGGTGGAAGGACACACGATCTGCGCGCTGGGCGACGCGGCGGCATGGCCTATTCAGGGCCTCATCCGCCACTTCCGCCCGGAGATCGAGCGCCGCATCGCGGCGAAGCACGGAGCAGCCCCGGTCATGGAGGCGGCGGAGTGAGGAGTTTCATCGCTGCGGCTGTTATGACCTTGCCTGCGCCAGTGATTGCGCAGACTGGGACAATGTTCGACAACAAGCCGACAAACGTCCCAGACGACAAGGCTTTGTCCGATGCGGATCGGCGCAAAATTATGGTTGGCTTTGCAAATTGCACAATCAAAAGGTGGCGAACTGGGGTTGAGCGATATCTTGCGACAGCGCCTGGGTCAAAAGATGCCGCCAAGCTCGCTGACAGGCTGTCAGTGAACGAGTGCCTGATTAGTGGCCGTATGCAATTTAATGAGCCGTTGTATCGCGCTGCGGCGTATGATGCTCTTTATAATATTATTTTCGCGAAATCCGCTCCTGTCGATTTCTCTAATGTTCCGCCAATAGATTACGCCACAGAATCTGGAGCGTCAGTTTACGGCGATGTTGCGGCGGCTACCAGTCTTCGAAAATTGGCGGACTGTGCTGTGAGGTACGATCCGTCTAAAGCGCGTGCACTTATTCTATCATCGGTGGGATCTTCGTCTGAAAGTTCTGCTTTCGTGGCAATTGCTTCATCGACGTCCAAATGCATGACAAATGACATGACTTTGAAGTTCTCTAAGTTGACTTTGAGAGGCGTTGTGGCTGAAGCGCTGTATCGCTTGTCTGTTAATGCCGGCTCCTTGGCCAATGAAGTAAAGGGAGGCTGAGTTGCCCAAGGTCAAAGTCGACGGTGTCGAGATCGAAGTGCCCGCCGGAGCCACTGTGCTTCAGGCGTGCGAGGTGGCTGGCAAGGAGATTCCGCGCTTCTGCTATCATGAGCGCCTGTCCATCGCCGGCAATTGCCGCATGTGCCTTGTGGAGGTGAAGCCCGGACCGCCCAAGCCGCAGGCGTCCTGCGCGCTTCCGGCTGCGGACAATCAGGAAATCTTCACTCAGACCGAGATGGTGAAGAAGGCGCGCGAAGGCGTGATGGAGTTCCTGCTCATCAATCACCCGCTCGATTGCCCGATCTGCGATCAGGGCGGCGAGTGCGACCTGCAGGACCAGTCCGTCGCTTATGGGCGCGGCAAGAGCCGCTATGACGAGAACAAGCGGGCCGTCACCGAGAAGTATATGGGCCCCATCGTCAAGACGGTGATGACCCGTTGCATTCAATGTACCCGCTGCGTGCGCTTTGCCGAGGAAGTCGCCGGCGTGCCCGAGATCGGCGCGATCTATCGCGGCGAGAACATGCAGATCACGACCTATCTGGAGCGCGCTGCCAAGAGCGAGCTTTCCGGCAATGTGGTCGATCTTTGCCCGGTCGGTGCGCTCACCTCGCGCCCCTATGCGTTCGAGGCGCGGCCGTGGGAGCTGCGCAAGACTCTGTCGATCGACGTGATGGATGCCGTGGGCACCAACATTCGCGTCGACAGCCGAGGCCGTCAGGTACTGCGCGTCGTTCCGCGCATCAATGACGACGTCAACGAAGAGTGGGCGTCCGACAAGACCCGTCATGCGGTCGATGGCCTTGTGCGCAAGCGGCTCGACAAGCCCTATGTCCGCAAGGACGGCAAGCTGGTCGCCGCAAGCTGGGATGAAGCGTTCCGCGTCGTCGCGGCGGCAGTGAAGTCTGCAAAGGGATCGATCGCGGCGGTTGCCGGTGATCTGGTCGACTGCGAGACGATGTTTGCCGCGCGCGAACTGGTGAAGGGGCAGGGGGGCACGCTGCTCGAGGGCCGCCAGACCGGCCTCGACTATGACGTTTCCAGTCTCTCGGCCGTGAACTTCAACTCGACGCTCAATGGCATCGAGACGGCGGACGCGATCCTGCTCATCGGCACCAATCTGCGCTGGGAAGCGCCGCTGGTGAACACGCGTATCCGCAAGGCGATCAAGAAGGGCGCGAAGGTCTTCGCCGTCGGCCCCGAGGTCGATCTTACCTATCCCGTCACCTGGCTGGGATCGGATGCTGGCGTGCTCGCCAAGCTTCCGAAGGACGTGGTCGATCTGTTCACTGGTGCAGCGCGCCCTGCCGTCATTCTCGGCGGCGGCGGTCTTGCCACGCCGGGCGTGCATGGTGCTGCGCTTGGCCTCGTCAAGACGCTCGGCCTCGTCAAGGACAACTGGAACGGTTTCAACGTGCTGCACATGGCCGCTGCGCGCATGGGCGGGTTGATGCTCGGCTATGGGGCAGAGGGCGGTATCAAGGCGCTGTCCGACGCTGCACCTGCGGTGCTGCTGCTGCTGGGCGCTGACGACGTGCCGTTCGAGACGTTCGACAAGTCCCTCAAGGTCTATATCGGTCATCATGGTGACAAGGGCGCACATGCCGCTGACGTCGTGCTGCCCGGCGCTGCCTATACCGAGAAGGCCGGGACTTACGTGAACCTTGAGGGCCGCGTACAGCGTGCCGAGAAGGCCGTGTTTGCGCCGGGCGATGCCCGCGAGGACTGGTCGATCCTGCGCGCCCTGTCCGATGTGCTCGGCGCGCCGCTGCCGTTCAATGATTTCGCCGGGTTGCAAGCGGCTATGTTCGCCGCTGTGCCGGCGCTCGCTACGGAAGGCCTTGCCGATTATGGCTGGGCCGTCCCGTCGCTGCCGTCCAAACCGGCGGGTGAGATCGGCTATCCGATCAAGGACTTCTATCTCACCAACGCCGTTTGCCGTGCCAGCCCGACAATGCAGCGCTGTTCGGCTGAGCTGCTCCACGGCGCCGAATTCGCGGAGGCCGCGGAATGACCGAGTTTCTTCAGCTCCATCTGGGTGAAGGCTTCGGCTGGTTCGTTGCCCATCTCGCCTATATCCTGCTGATCGCACTGCCGCTGATGCTGGCTGTCGCGATGATTATTTACGCGGATCGCAAGATCTGGGCGGCAATGGCTCTGCGGCGCGGCCCGAACGTGGTCGGCCCGCTTGGCCTGCTCCAGTCCTTCGCGGATGGCCTCAAGGTCTTCCTGCAGGAGACAATCATCCCGAGCGCGGCCAACAAGGGCCTCTTCCTGCTCGCGCCGATCATAACGTTCACCGTGGCGCTCATGGCGTGGGCCGTGGTTCCTTTCGCGGATGGGTTGGTGCTCGCCGACATCAACGTCGGCCTGCTCTATATTCTCGCGATCAGCTCGCTTGGCGTTTATGGCGTCATCATCTCCGGCTGGGCGTCGAACTCCAAATATCCGTTCTTCTCGGCGATGCGCGCCAGCGCACAGATGATCTCTTATGAGGTCTCGATCGGCTTCGTGCTGATCAGCGTCGTGCTCTGGTCGGGCAGCTTCAATCTCTCTACCATCGTCGAGACGCAGAAGGGCTATTACGGCATCCTCAATGGCCACGGCTTCAATCCACTGCTCTTCCCGATGGCGGTGGTGTTCCTCATTTCCGCGATGGCGGAGACGGCGCGCGCGCCTTTCGACCTGACCGAGGCGGAGAGCGAACTCGTCGCCGGTTATCAGACCGAATATTCGTCCATGGCCTTCGCGCTCTTCTGGCTCGGCGAGTATGCCAACGTCATTCTGATGTGCGCGCTGAACGCCATCCTGTTCTGGGGCGGTTATCTGCCCCCCGTGGACTGGGCGCCGCTCTATTATGTGCCAGGCATCCTCTGGCTGTTCGCCAAGATCCTGTTCTTCTTCTTCGTGTTCAGCTGGGTGAAGGCCACTGTGCCGCGCTACCGCTATGACCAGCTGATGCGGTTGGGCTGGAAGGTCTTCCTGCCACTCTCGCTGTTCTTCGTCTTCCTCGTGTCCGGGTTCCTCATGCTGACGAGGTATGGCGGATGATGTCGGCGCGGCTTGCATTCTCGATCGTTTTTTTGTCGCTTGCTGCTCCCTTGCGCGCGGGAGAAGCGGATGGTCATTTTATCGTTTTCTGTTCTCTATTCGGTCCGCCGGACATAGAAAGCACCTCAAGCTCAAAGCCAGTGCCTAAGCCTCACGATTTGAACCTTTTGGTGGACCATCAGGTCGACAAAGATCGATTTAACGCCGTTATCGAAACATTTGACCCTGATAATATCCTGATGTCAGGTGTATTTGTTAAGGCGTTCTTTGAAAACATGAACACAGCAGAAACGAGATTTACGGCGCTTACTGGTAGTGTGCGAGATACGAGGACAAGATTACTCGGTTTAACAAAAATCGGCAATTCTGAGTATTCAGCTATTCTCGGAGACGTTGGAAAACGCGAAAAAGCTTTTAGTGGGCGGTGTTGGATGTCCAATATCGATAATGCAGCTGCGGAGTTCGAGAAGTTGAAAGTTAAGGAGACTTCTCAATGAGCGTCGCTCATATCATCAAGTCGTTCACGCTATGGGAGTTCGTGAAGGCGCACTGGCTGACCTTGAAGTATTTCTTCAAGCCCAAGGCGACGATCAACTATCCTTATGAGAAGAACCCGATCTCGCCCCGTTTCCGCGGCGAGCATGTGCTGCGCCGCTATCCCAATGGCGAGGAGCGCTGCATCGCGTGCAAGCTGTGCGAGGCCGTCTGCCCGGCACAGGCGATCACCATCGAGGCGCAGCCGCGCGACGATGGCTCGCGCCGCACGACACGCTACGATATCGACATGACCAAGTGCATCTATTGCGGCTTCTGCCAGGAAGCCTGCCCGGTGGACGCCGTTGTGGAAGGGCCGAACTTCGAGTTCGCGACGGAAACGCGCGAGGAACTCATTTACGACAAGGCAAAGCTGCTCGCCAATGGCGACAAGTGGGAGAGGGCGATCGCGGCGAACCTTGCCGCCGACGCCCCCTACCGATAAGCGCGCAGCCAAGGGGACATCGACCGACGTGATTCACCTACTCGCCTTTTATCTGTTCGCGACGATCGTCGTGGCTTCGGCCGCGATGGTTATCCTCGCGCGCAATCCCGTGCACAGCGTGCTCTGGCTCATCCTCGCCTTCTTCAATGCGGCGGGCCTCATGGTCCTGCTGGGCGCGGAGTTCGTCGCGATGCTGCTCGTCATCGTCTATGTCGGCGCGGTCGCTGTGCTGTTCCTGTTCGTCGTGATGATGCTGAACATCGATTTCGCCGAGCTGAAGGCCGGGTTCGTTTCCTATCTGCCTTTCGGTGCGGCAATCGCGCTCGTGCTGCTGGCCGAACTGGTTCTGGGCATTGGCGCCTGGCATGCCGGCGCCATCGATCTGGCGCAGCGCGCGGCGCCCACGCCGGATGCGATACCAAATATACAGGCGATCGGTGCGCTGCTTTACACGCGCTACATCTTCCTGTTCGAGGCAGCGGGCCTCATCCTTCTCGTTGCGATGGTCGGCGCGATCGTGCTGACGCATCGAGCGCGTGGCGGTGTGCGCGGGCAGAATATCGACCGGCAGAACCGTCGCCGGCCTGAAGAGGCAGTGCGGAACATCGAGCAGCCCGTCGGGCAGGGAGTGGAGCTGTGATCGGCTTGGCGCATTATCTTGTCGTCAGCGCGATCCTGTTCGTGCTTGGCGTGCTGGGCATTTTCATCAATCGCAAGAACGTCATCATCATTCTGATGGCAATCGAGCTGATCCTGCTGAGCGTGAACCTCAATCTCGTCGCGTTCAGCGCGTATCTCGGCGATCTGGTCGGCCAGGTCTTCGCGATGTTCGTGCTGACCGTGGCGGCAGGCGAAGCGGCGATCGGCCTTGCTATTCTCGTCATCTATTTCCGTGGGCGCGGCACCATCGCGGTCGACGACGTCAACCGGATGAAAGGCTGAGCCCGGCCCATGCACGCTATTTCCATCATCGTTTTCGGCCCACTGCTCGCCGCGATCATTGCTGGGTTCGGCAATCGCGCGATCGGTAACACCGCCGCGAAGATCGTCACCACTGGCGCGCTGTTCCTCTCCTGCGCGCTCTCCTGGCCGATCTTCATTTCCTATCTTGCCGGCACGGCTGAGCCCTCGCTCGTGCCGGTGCTGCACTGGATCACCTCCGGTACGCTGAACGTCGCCTGGGAACTGCGCGTCGATACGCTGACCGCGACGATGCTGGTCGTCGTCACCAGCGTCTCCGCGCTCGTGCATCTCTATAGCTGGGGCTATATGTCCGAAGATCCGGATCAGCCCCGCTTCTTCGCCTATCTCTCGCTCTTCACCTTCGCCATGCTGATGTTGGTGACGGCCAATAACCTGCTGCAGATGTTCTTCGGCTGGGAAGGCGTGGGCGTCGCGTCCTATCTGCTGATCGGTTTCTGGTATCAGAAGCCGTCGGCCTGTGCGGCGGCGATCAAGGCGTTCGTGGTCAACCGCGTGGGCGATCTCGGCTTCATGATGGGTATCTTCGCGACATATCTGGTGTTCGACACCATCGATATCCCGACGATCCTGCAGAATGCGCCGGCGATGGCCGGATCGACCATCGGCTTTCTTGGCTACCGCCTCGATACGTTGACCGTCATCTGTCTGCTGTTGTTTGTGGGCGCGATGGGCAAGTCTGCCCAGCTCGGCCTCCACACCTGGTTGCCCGATGCGATGGAAGGCCCGACGCCGGTGTCGGCGCTCATCCACGCCGCGACCATGGTCACTGCCGGCGTGTTCATGGTCTGCCGCCTCTCGCCACTGTTCGAGCAGAGCGTGGTCGCGACCAATGTCGTGACGATCATCGGCGCCGCGACCTGTATCTTCGCCGCGACGATCGGTACGACACAGCACGACATCAAGCGCGTCATCGCGTATTCGACCTGTTCGCAGCTCGGCTACATGTTCTTCGCGGCGGGTGTCGGCGCTTATGGCGCGGCGATGTTCCATCTGCTTACTCACGCCTTCTTCAAGGCGCTGCTGTTCCTGTGTGCCGGTTCGGTGATCCACGCCATGCATCACGAGCAGGACATGCGCTTCTACGGCGGGCTGCGGAAGCATATCCCGATCACGTTCTGGGCCATGCTGCTCGGCACGCTCGCCATCACCGGTGTCGGCATTCCGGGCACGGCTCTCGGCTTCGCGGGCTTCTTCTCCAAGGATGCGATCCTGGAGAGCGCCTATGCGGCCGGTGGTCATGGTACGGGCGCCTTCTATGTCGGCATTCTCGCGGCGCTGCTCACCAGCTTCTACAGCTGGCGGCTGATGTTCCTTACCTTCTGGGGCAAGCCGCGCTGGGCCGGCAGCGAGCACATTCAGCACGCCGCTCATGATGCGCATGGTCACGGCCATGACGCACATGAGGATACGGCGAGCGAGGGCGCAACGGATGCCCATGCACATCACGGCCATGCACATGCCCACGCCCATGACGATCATCACGATCACGCCCAAGGGGACGGCACGGCTGGTTACCACCCGCATGAGAGCCCGCTTGTCATGCTGATCCCGCTTATCGTGCTCAGCATCGGTGCGGTATTCGGCGGCTTCGCCTTCCATCATGCCTTCATCGATGCGGAAGGCGGGATCGCGTTCTGGTCGGCAAGCACGCTGGCGTTCGACAGCCATCTGGCGCATGCCAGCCATGAAGTGCCGACCTGGGTGAAGTGGTCGCCGTTCGCGGTGATGCTGACTGGCCTGATCGTCGCCTGGCTTGCCTATATCCGCCATACCGATTGGCCGGCGAAGTTCGTGTCGCAGTTCTACCTGCTGCACGACTTCATCAGCCACAAATGGTATTTCGACGAGCTTTACGATCTGATCTTCGTTCGCCCGGCCTTCTGGCTTGGCCGCCTCTTCTGGAAGGGCGGAGATCAGGGCACAATTGATCGCTTTGGCCCCAATGGCGCCGCTGCGCTCATCGTGCAGACTGGCCGCGCGACCCGCGCGCTCCAATCGGGCTTCCTTTCGACCTACGCGCTGGTGATGCTCATTGGGCTCGCAGCGGCCGCAACCTGGGCGATCATGCCGAAATGACCGAGACCGGCTTTCCTCTTCTCTCGCTGATGCTTGCCATTCCGATGGCAGGCGCGATCGCGTGCCTTATCGTTCCTGCGCAGACCGCGCGCTGGATCGCGCTGCTCGCGACCCTGGCCGATCTCGTGCTGGGCGTCGTGCTGTGGCTGAACTTCGATCTTACGCCGGGCGCGCCGGAGTGGCAGTTCACTGAGTATGCGCCGATTTTCGGCCGCTTTGCGTGGGCGCTGGGCATTGATGGCATTGCGCTCACGCTCATTGCGCTCACCGTCTTCCTGATGCCGGTGTGCATTGGCGCCAGCTGGGTAGCGATCGAGAAGCGCGTCGGCGAATATATGGCGGCGTTCCTGTTCATGGAGACGCTGATGATCGGCGTCTTTGCGGCGCAGGACATCTTCCTCTTCTACATCATGTTCGAGGCCGGCCTCATTCCGATGTATCTCATCATCGGTATCTGGGGCGGCGCGGACCGCATTTATGCGAGCTACAAGTTCTTCCTCTACACGTTGCTCGGCTCGGTGCTCATGCTCATCGCCATGCTGTGGATGACGCGCGAGGCAGGCTCGACCAGCATCCCGGTGCTGATGGCATTTGATTTCCCGGCGCAGGCGCAGACCTGGCTGTGGCTTGCCTTCTTCGCCAGCTTCGCGGTGAAGATGCCGATGTGGCCCGTCCACACTTGGTTGCCGGACGCGCACGTGCAGGCGCC
Organism: Sphingobium sp. CR28; assembly: GCF_052327305.1. Classification (GTDB taxonomy): domain Bacteria; phylum Pseudomonadota; class Alphaproteobacteria; order Sphingomonadales; family Sphingomonadaceae; genus Sphingobium. Next base: position 179,967 of record NZ_CP182486.1, read on the forward strand.
GACCGCCGGGTCTGTCATTCTGGCGGGCGTACTTCTGAAGATGGGTGGCTACGGCTTCATTCGCTTCTCGCTGCCCATGTTCCCGGAAGCCTCGGCGCAGTTCGCGCCGCTGGTCTGGGGCCTCTCGATGGTCGCGGTGGTCTACACCAGCCTTGTTGCGCTGGTGCAGAACGACATGAAGAAGCTCATCGCTTATTCGTCGGTCGCGCACATGGCGATCGTCACCATTGGTCTCTTTGCTTTCAACCAGCAGGGTATCGAAGGCGCGATGATGGTCATGCTCGGCCACGGTCTCGTCTCGGGCGCGCTCTTCCTGTGTGTCGGCGTCATCTATGATCGTCTGCACACGCGTGAGATCGATCGCTACGGCGGCCTCGCCAACAACATGCCGCGCTATGCGGTGCTCTTCATGCTCTTCACCATGGCCTCGGTCGGCCTGCCGGGCACCAGCAACTTCGTGGGCGAGCTGCTCGCGCTGATGGGCGTCTATCAGGCGTCGAGCTGGGTTGCCCTTGTGTGCACCACCGGCATCATTCTGGGCGCTGCCTATATGCTCTATCTTTATCGCCGCGTCGTATTCGGCGCCCTCACCAAGCCCGATGTTGCCGCCATGCCGGACCTGTCGGCTCGGGAACTGGCGCTGCTCGTGCCTGTGGCGGCCGCCGTCATGTGGATGGGCGTCTATCCCGAGAGTTTCCTCGCGCCGATGCGGGGTAATGTCGCCAGCCTCGTTGCGCGGGTCGACCGCGCTCGCCCCGAGGGCGACGCTCATCTCGCTATGGGGAAGGGGGCTCCTGCGGCAGCAAGTCACGGCGCACATGGCGCCGCCGCGCCTGAAGGGCATGATGTGACCGCCGCACCTGCTGCGCATGGGGAGGCGCACTGATGATTGATCTTGCCTCCATTCTGGCGGTCACGCCTGAGCTGGTGCTCACTTTCACTGGCCTCGTTCTGCTGCTGGTGTCTGCTTATGCCGGAGATGGCTCCGCGCGTATCGTTTCCTGGCTTGCCGTCGCGGGTCTTGCCGTCGCGCTCTTCACGCTCGGCCAGCCCTTCGTGCATGCCGGAGGCACCGTTTTCGACGGCCTGTACCGCGCAGATGCGTTCGGCACCTTCGCCAAGGCGCTGATCTTCGTCGCAGCCGCGGCGTGCATTCTTCTTTCGCCCAACTGGTTCGAGAGCGACGGCGCGATGCGGCCGGAATATCCGGTGCTCATCCTCTTCGCCTCTATCGGTATGGCGATGATGGTGTCGGCGACTGACTTCCTGACCCTATATGTGGGTTTGGAGCTGAACAGCCTTGCGGCCTATGTCCTCGCAAGCTTCATGCGCAAGGATATGCGCTCGGCCGAGGCGGGTCTTAAATATTTCGTGCTCGGCGCGCTGGCGAGCGGCATCCTGCTTTATGGTATTTCGCTGCTTTACGGCTTCTCCGGAACGACGAGTTTCACGGGAGTGTCCTTCGCGCTGTCCGATGGTATCGGTAATGGCGAACTTTTCGGTCTCGTCTTCGTGCTTGCCGGCCTCGCCTTTAAGATCAGCGCGGTGCCGTTCCACATGTGGACGCCGGACGTTTACGAAGGGTCGCCTACGCCTGTCACCGCGTTTTTCGGCACAGCGCCAAAGGTTGCCGCCATGGCGCTCACGACCCGGGTCGCGATCGTCGCGCTTGGGCCGAGCGGCGCCGCATGGCAGCAGATCATCATCTTCTGCGCGCTGGCGTCCATTGTTCTGGGCGCCGTGGCAGCAATCAACCAGAGCAACATCAAGCGGCTGCTGGCATATTCGTCGATTAACAATATCGGCTTCGCGCTGATCGGTCTTGCGGCGGGCACGCCGGAAGGCGTCGCGGCAGTGCTCTCCTATCTCGCTATCTATGTGGTGATGACAGTGGGCAGCTTTGCCTGCGTCCTCCAGATGCGGGATCAGGACGGCAAGCCGGTCGAGACGATCGCAAGCCTAGCGGGCCTTTCACGTAGTCGGCCCGGTCTCGCGGCAGCGCTGGCCATCTTCATGTTTAGCCTTGCCGGTATTCCGCCGCTGTTCGGCTTCTGGGCCAAGTTCCTGGTGTTCGATGCAGCAGTGGGCGCGGGCCTGACCCTGCTCGCGGCGCTCGGTATCGCAGCATCGGTCATTGGCGCCTTCTATTATCTCAAGGTCATCAAGACGATGTATTTCGATGAACCGGCCGAGCCCTATGGGGCGGCGCGGGGCGCGGTCGAGTATGGCATCCTGACGGCCTGCGCCGCGATCATCGTTATCGGCTATTTCTTAAACCCGGTGCTGGGCAGTGCCAGTGCGGCGGCTGCGGCTTCTCTTTTCTGAGGGAGCGCGAAACCGCGTCGGTGGCTGATCGCATCCTCGTCCTGGCCGAAACGGCATCCACGAACCTGGACGTTCGCCGCCTCGCCGAAACCTGCTGGCCGGAGGGTCGCTGGGTTCGCGCGGAGCGGCAGACGGCAGGCAAGGGGCGGCTCGGGCGCGCGTGGCTGGGTGAAGCGGGCAATCTCTTTGCGTCCACTCTTGTCGAGCTGCGGCCGACCGATCCCGCGCCCACGGATATCGCGTTACTCGCCGGGGTTGCCGCCTATGATGCGCTTATCGCTTTGCTTCCGGATGTCGCTTTTCGCCTGAAATGGCCCAATGATGTGATGGTAGGCCGCGCCAAGCTGGCCGGCATGCTGCTGGAGCGGGTTCCGCGCGGCGTGGTGCTTGGCGTAGGCATCAACGTGGCTCACGCGCCCACGCTTCCTGACCGAGAAACGGTGGCGCTGGCTGATCTGGCTGAGGGTGACGAGGTGTCCGTCCCGGTTCTTGCGGATGCCCTTGCCGACCATTTCGAGCAGTGGCTTGCCCGCTGGCGGGCGGAAGGCTCGACCGCAGTCATGGGTGCGTGGATCGAACGCGGCCATCGCCAGGATGAGCCGATCGAGGTTCGCCTGCCCGATGGCGAGGCCGTGCGCGGCGCATTCGCAGGGCTTGACCCGGCCGGCGCGCTCATTGTGGGGTTGGATGACGGGACGCGCCGTGTCATCCATGCTGGAGATGTCGGCCTCCTGTAGCCGCAGCCATAAGGATGTAAGTGCGCCCATGCTCCTCGCCATCGATGCCGGGAACACCAACGTCGTCTTCGCACTGGTCGAGAAGGGTGCGATCCGTGCGCGCTGGCGCATAGCGACGGACCCACGCCGCACGGGCGACGAGTATGCTGTGTGGATCAATCAGCTCCTCGCGCTGGAGGGGCTGTCCATGACAGATGTGGATGCCGTCATCATCGCCACCGTGGTGCCGCGCGCGCTGCACAATCTGCAGGTTCTCGCTCAGAAATACTTCAAGGTGGATGCGTATGTGGCCGGGCGGGCACCGGTCGAATGGGGCATCGTTCTCGATGTTCAGGCCCCGGAGACCGTGGGTGCCGATCGCGCCATCAACGCCATTGCCGCCCATGCCGAATTTCCCGGCGATCTTATCGTCATAGATTTCGGCACGGCCACGACGTTCGATCATGTCGACTATAGCGGCGCCTATAAGGGCGGCATTATCGCGCCCGGCATCAATCTATCGCTCGATGCGCTGGTGAGCGCCGCTGCCAAGCTGCCGCGTATTGCCATCGCCGCGCCCGCCAGCGCCTCTGTGATCGGGCGCAATACCGAGGACCAGATGCTGATCGGGGTTTTCTGGGGCTATGTCGCCATGATGGAGGGGCTCGTGGCGCGCATGCGGCGGGAGATCGGTCGGCCCGCGAAGGTCATTGCGACCGGCGGACTTGCCGTGCTGTTTCACGAAAAGACCGACCTTTTTGACGCGATTGCGCCAGATCTCACCATTAACGGGCTTGCTCGGCTGTACGAGCGGAGTATCGCCTCGCAATGACTCCAGGAAACGAACTGATTTTCCTCTCGCTCGGCGGTTCGGGCGAGATCGGGATGAACCTCAATCTCTACGGTTGCCAGGGCAAGTGGGTGATGGTGGACCTCGGCATCACTTTCGAGGATTCCGCCGCGCCGGGCGCGGACCTTGTCCTGCCGGATACGGCCTTCATCGAGGAGCGACGCGACGACCTGCTCGGCATCGTGCTCACACATGGTCATGAGGATCATATCGGCGCGATCCCCTATCTTGCCGCCGATCTCGGTGTGCCGCTCTATGCGACGCCATTCACGGCTGGCCTGATCCGCGGCAAGCTGGAAGAAGAGGGCATCGCCGGTCGGCTCGATCTTCATGTGATCGGCGAGGACGAGAGCTTCGCGCTCGGCCCGTTCGGCTTTCGTTATGTCCCGCTTGCCCATTCCATTCCGGAGGGCAACGCGCTGGTCATCGATACGCCTTATGGGCGCATCTTCCACACCGGGGACTGGAAGCTGGACGAGGCGCCGCAGATCGGCGTGCCGGCAACGGCGGAGCAGCTGCGCGCGATTGGCGACGAGGGCGTGCTCGCACTTGTATGTGACAGCACCAATGTGTTCAACCCCGAGCCGAGCGGTTCGGAAGGGTCGGTCAAGGCCGATCTCCTCGCCGCCGTGGACGCCGCCAAGGGTCGGGTGCTGGTGACGACTTTCGCCTCCAATGCCGCACGGCTTCACACGCTGGGAGAGGTCGCCCGCCTGTCCGGCCGCCAGCTTTGCGTGGCGGGGCGCTCGCTCGACCGCATCATCGGGGTTGCCAAATCCTGCGGTTATCTGCGCGATTTTCCTCCGCTGCTGGATTTCGACTCAATCATGGACGTTCCGGCCAATCGCGCGATGATCGTGGCGACCGGCGGGCAAGGCGAACCGCGCGCGGCACTGGCCCGCGTCGCCTTCGATCAGCATCCGATCAGCCTGGGCGAGGGCGACACGGTGATCTTCTCCTCGAAGCAGATCCCCGGGAACGAGATTGCCATCGGCCGCATCCAGAATGCGCTGGCCGAGAAGGGCGTGGAGATGATTACGGAGAAGCAGGCGCATGTCCACGTCTCGGGTCATCCGGGTCGGCCGGAGCTTGTCGCCATGTATGGCTGGATACGGCCCGAGATCGTCGTGCCGGTGCATGGCGAATTACGCCATATGAGTGAGCAGGCGAAACTGGCCCTCTCTCAGGGTGTGCCCCGCGCGATCCTGCAGAAAAATGGCGACATCGTGCGGCTCGCGCCGGATGGCCCAAAGAAGATCGGCGAGACAGCCACTGGCCGCCTTGTGCTGGATGGTGACGTCATCCTGCCAGTCAATGGCGCCACGATGAACGAGCGCCGCAAGCTGATGGTGAACGGCCATATGAGCGTCGGCATCGCGCTGGGCGGCAAGGGGCTGGTCGGTGCGCCGGATATACGCTCTCAGGGTGTGCCGGTGGAGGAGGAGCGCGCCGCTTTCCTTGAGGAAGCGGAAGACGCCGTCCGGCGGATCGTGGGTCAGAGGAAGCGTGGCGGCGACCTGGAAGCGCTCCGCGAGGCGCTCCGGATCGGCGTGCGCCGTGTCGCGACGCAGTGGACAGGCAAGAAGCCTGTCGTCGACGTCACGATCGTCGAGGTCTGACCATCGCCATGCGCGTCACGACGATCATTGCCATCTATTTCCTGTTCTGGATGCTGAGCCTCTTCCTTGTGCTGCCTTTTGGCGTGCGCACTGCGGACGAGGCTGGCGTCAGCAAGGTGCCAGGTCAGGCGGACAGCGCGCCAGCGCAGTTCCGTCCGTGGAAGATCGTCTTCCGCACGACGCTCGTTTCGGCCGCAATCTTCTTCGTTTTCTACCTCAACTACCAGTTCGGGTGGGTCACCACCGAGACGCTGCTGTCGATCACGCCACATCCCCGCGGGGAATGACGCCGGATCAGCGCGGAGGGAGCCTGTCGATCGCCTGGGCAAGCGCGACATAGAGCTTGCCGATGTCCGAGGAGAGCATCGTCACGGCGAGCGCGCTGCCTTCCCGCGCACCAAGCACGGCCTTCAGCAGAGCTTCAAAGTCCGCGATATAGCGGTTCACATGCTCACGGAAGTCGTCATCTTCCGCGTAGATGCGGTGGATGTCCTTCGCCTCGGCGTTCGAGACAAGGCGCACAGCGCGCCGCGCGAAAAAGCCATGGTCGCCCTTGAGATAGTTGCTCCAGTCGACCTGGCTCACATCCTGATCCAGCCATTTCGAGACGTCGAATGCCCGGCTGTTAAGCGCGTCAATCAACTCGTTCGACCGGTAGGAGAGGCGCTCGCGATCCTGCGTCTCGATCACCTGCGCATTGGCCGAGATACGCCGTTCCAGCTCCGTGCTGCTGTCGGTCAGCGTCAGCATTTGCTGGCTGAGCTGTTCCGTCGAGCGCTGTGCTGCCTTCACGGCATTGTCGGCAACGACTGCAAGCCGGTCGAGCTGCTCCGTCACGGATTTCGCCATGGCCTGTTCCATCGCGGCGGCGCTGGCGGCGCCCAGCGCATTTGCGGCGTCTGGCACGGCATTGCCAATGGCCTCTCGCGCCCGCGCGGCTGCGGCATCGGCCGTCTCGCGCACGCGCACCAGAGCCTCGACCATTTGCGGACCGACCGTTTCGCTCAGCACGCCAATCTTTCCGCTGGCCGCCTCGATGGCCCCGGCCAGTTCCTCGATCTTCTTCTTCTGGGTTCCGAGAGCGCCATCCGAGCGCTTCAACGCGGCGGTCAGCGTCTCGAAATGCGCCTTGGCGAGGCCATCCGATTCCTGCAGCCGGCTTACGACGCCGGCCGCGACCGCTTCGACGGCTTCCACCGCAGGGCCTGTGCTTGCGATCGTTCCAGTGAGCGCGGTCATGCGGTGCTCGACCCGTGTGATCGCAGCGGGCAAGCTCTCATCGAGTTCCCGAATACTGGAATCCAGCGCGAGGATGAGCGCCTCGACGCGCTTGATGAATTTCTCGGATGAGGTGTCGCCCTCTTCCAGAGCTTCGCCGAGCCGGCGCGTTTCCCCGGAAAGCGACATCATGGCGTTGGAGAGTTTGTCCGTGCGGCTAAGGGCGGACGCTTCCAGAGCGTCGAACTGGTCGGCAAGCTGCGCAATGCCGCTGCTCACGGAGTCCAGCCACAGCTTGCTCTTCTCGCCTTGCGCATCGACTCGTGAGCCAAGCGAATCGAGGCGGGCGGCGATCTCGTCACCATGAGCGGAAAAGCGGTCAAGCGAATGAGACGCCGCCGTCTCGATGGCCTGCGTGCTGCGGCTCACGAGAGTGTCGAGTTCGCCGCCCCGCGCTTCGATCTTCTGCCCGGCCGCTGTGAGCATGCTGTTCACGCGCTCGATCGTGAAGTCGATGCGGGCCGACGCTAGCTCGGACAGGCTGGAAAGCTCCTCGCCAGCGCCCTGCGTCTCGGCGCGGAGGTCGGCGATCTGCTGCCGCACCATGTCGGCGCTGCTTTGAAGCTGCAGGCGTGCCTCTTCGGCGATCATCGCCGCAGCAGACATCTGCTCCTCCAGAGTGCGACCATGATCGGCCACGGTTCGCCCGGCGCCGTTCAGCGTCTCGGCCAGCGTCGCGAGGCGATCCTCGATTTTGGGAGCGATCTCGCCCAGAATGGCGAATTGTTCGGTCAGCGCGGCGAGGAGTTTCGTGGAACTGGCCATGCTCTCGCTGACCCGCGCGCTTTCCGCGCTCAGGCTCCCGGCTGCATTCTGCATGGCGGCGCCCGCATCCTGGGCCAGCGCGACATAGGACTGGCTTTCGCGCTGCATCTGCCCATGCGCCTCGCTCAGCCGGTTAGCGGCTTCGGCGGCGTCCTGCGCGGCCCGCTTCGCTTCACGGGGGAAGCGCTGCCATTCGCGTTCACGCAAACGCGAGGCGAGCATTCTTCGAGTCAGGAACCCAAGCATGACGATGAGGATCAGCGGCAAGCAGACCATGGCTACACGCCACACGCTCTCGAAGACTGGATCGAGATTGGAGCCGATCACGGCATATTGGAAAAGCAGGAAGCCGAACCAGCCCGCCGAGGCGAGCACAACCGCGCTGAAAATCAACGCGTCGGCCGAATAAGACTGCTTCACCGGAATTCTCCGCATATCCAGCCGTTCCGGCATTGGCGTTGGTCGACGCTCAGGGAAGGCGGGTTCGTCCCACCCGGAGGCGTCCTCCTCCAATCCGGCCTGCCAAATGCCCTTGGCGCCCGTTTTGTTCACATCCCCACCCATCCCGATTTGGGACATGTTAATGTCCATGACCCCTTGCGGCCAAAGACTCTAGCCCGGATCGAAGAAAGTGGAAACGCTATTCTTTTACCTTTTGGGAACCCTTGCCGCCTAACCCTCCCCAATGGCCTATGATCCGGGGACAATGGACATCGCGCTCAGCGCCGCGGTCGGTCCGGATGCGGACTTGCTGGCAGAACTGCGACTGGCCTTTCTGGAAAGCGCCGAACGACAGGTCGATCTCCTTGCCCGCGCCCGCTGTGATGCGAACTGGCTGATGGCCGGCCTGCGTCTCAAAGGGTTGTGCGCCAGCTTTGGCGCTCAGGATCTTGCTGCCCTTGCGGATGAGGCAATCGCGGGCGCGCCGGGCGATCCCGCCATCCAGCGCCGCATCGCCGCTGTGCTTGCCGGTTACCAGGCGCAAGCCTGATCGTCTGACCTTTCGGTTCGGAGCGCTGGCTCCAAATCGGCGTCTCTCTTCTGCTTCGCTTGAAAAGCGGCGGTGCTGTTGTCACAAGCATCCCATAAAGATGCCTGTCTTCCCGTCCTTGATATGTCCCTGACAGCAATCCTCAGCGCGAGAATGCCTGCGCTTGCGCCCGTAACGGGTGAGGAAGTGCCCGGTGCACTTCGTGCGCTGCTCCCCTTCGGTGGCGGCACCTTCATCGAGCATCAAGCGCGGCAGGCAATCGATGCTGGCGCGCGATCTATCCTTATCCACGTCGATACTGTGCCGCCGGCACTGGCGCGCGTTGCGGACAGGCTTGGCGCGCGAGACGATCTTTCGATCGAGTTCGTCCGAGACATTCCGCTGTTTGCCTCTCGTATCGAGTTGGCCGACCGCGTGCTGTGCCTCGGCGACGGGATGCTGGTGCCGCAAGATGCCCTGTCCGCGCTCGCGGCAGGCGTCGCTCCCCGGCTGCTCGTCACGCCGCGCGTGGCCGCGACGGATTGGCTTGAGCGGATCGACGGGCACGATGTCTGGGCCGGGGCGGTCCTGCTGCCGGGGGATCTCGTGCTGGGCACGCTCGATATGCTCGGCGAGTGGGATCTCATGTCGACGCTGGTGCGCGTGGCTGTCCAGAAAAGGGCAGGTCGCCTCGTCATTTCTCCCCAGCACGCCATGGAAGGACAACTCGCCCAGATTACCAGCTTGGCGAGTGCCGAGCTCGCGCTGGAGGCGCTTTCTGCGGATCAGCGAACCGAGCCCACGACTCGAACGGGGATGGCGCATTGGTTGACCCGATCCGTCGGCACGTCGATTGCCGGAGTACTGGTCCGCCGTCAGGTGGACCCGCGGCGTCTCGTTCCACCCGCGCTGGCTCTGGCGGCGGGCGGCGTTCTGGCGGCTGCGCTCGGCTGGCCTGTCGTGGCTCTGCTGGCGCTCCTGACCGGGCAGGGATTGTTCGGCGTTGCCCGGCAGGCTTGCGCTATTCTGCTCCATCGGCCGCCTCGGCCGAGACTGGCGCGGTTTCTCACCGGGGCTGGGCTGTTATCCATTGGCCTTGTTGCGGGGCGAGCCGGCTGGGGGCAGGCCTTCGCCCCTGTCGCTATTCTGCTGGTGCTCGGCCTGCTGCTGCTGGTGGCGATCGATGTCGAACGAGCCGAGAAGGGGCACGCGTCCGCCTCATATCTCCCGAGCTGGCTCCGCCTCGATCTGCCAACCGCGCTGGCCGTGATGCTGCTTGGCGCGCTCACAGGCTTGATTGCCTTCGCGACCGGACTGGTCGGGTTGGCGGCTCTGGTCGAACTTGCCTTTCGCAAGCATGAAAGCGCTGCTGTCGAGCCACGGAAAACGGTTTAGAAGATGTTAACATCGCTTTGATAAGGCGGTGGCATGAACGGGGTCCGGGATCGATCCGAAAAGGGCTGGGATGTGGGGAATGCTCGTGCCTCACGGCGGGAACGCGCCGTTTCGCGTGCGCGGCGCCATGCCGAGGACGCTGCGCTCATCGTCGGCGCGCCGTCATCCCGCTGGACCGATGCGCTCCTGAGCGAGGCGCGCGCGCAGATCGGCGGATGCCTCAACTCTGTCGAACTGGCGATTACGCTGAATATTAATATCCCCGCTGTCTCGGCGTTGGTCGAGAAGCTCGGCACGGCCTACTGCCGCCACGCGATCGAGGCTGAGCCGCAGTTGCTTGGCAAGGGGCTCATTGAGCATTTCCGGCTGCGCGCTGCGCTGGTGCTCGTGGCGCGCAATGCGCGGGAGCGCGCAGTGCCTCCCGAGATGGACGGCGAGGCGAGGGGCGCCATGCTAGCGGATGAGCCGGATACGGATGGCTTGCTCGCGGCGCTCAATCTCGCTGAGGTGCGCTGGCTGACGCAGGCGGCGCCGGACGCGCCGATCCGGGCGGATCTGCCTGCCGATATTTATGCGGACCTCATCTGGACCGCCGCCGCGCTTCTGGTGCAGGCTTGCGAACGGCAACTTGGCCACCTCAGCCGCGAGATCGTCGAGGCGATTTCCGATGCCACGAAGCGAGCTGCGGCGCGTCATGACGAAGCCACGGGGCCGTTTGCTCTGGCAGATCGGTTCGCGCGGATGGCTCAACCGGACGAGCGCCGGCGTCTTGCCTTGCTGGCGCTGCGGGAGCGGCGGCTCCTGCTGTTCGCGGGGCTTGCCGCGCGGGAGCTTAACGTCACGCTCGCCGCGATATTGGCTGCGCTTCTGGATGACGTGCCGGGCGGACGGGTCGCCCTGCTGAGCGCAATGGGCGTGGACGATCTCTCGGCGCTGCGCACGCTCGAGGCGCTGGCGCCGCTCGACGGGCATGTGGCTGACGACGAAGCGATCACTCATTTCATCGAGGCGTTGCGGGCGCAGACCGCCGAGCAGACCGAGGCAGTGATGGCGCGCATCGCTGGCAGTCCGCCGCTCGCCGAGCGTCTCACCCTGCTCGAACGAGCGACGACATGAGCGGCATACATACGCTCTCGGCGCCGGTTCATGCTCTGCTCGATGCGGAGGGGCGCCTGCGTCACGCGGACGGCCCGATCGCCGCTCTTCAGGCCGAAGCAGGCGGACTGCCCGATGGCCCGCTCGTCATTCCCGCGCTTTCCGCGATCGTGCGGCTGGCGCTCCGTCTCTCGATGCCCATCTCGCGGCCGGTCGATGTCGCGAGAGACGATCGGGATGTCAGCATGTGGGTCCGCGCGATTCCGGAAGCCGATGGCCTGCGCCTCTCCATCACGGACTGGATCGAGCGTGCGCCGCGACTGATGGAAGAGGACAAGGCGGTGGCGGCTCGGGTCGCGGCCGCTGGCGCACACGGCTGGACGTGGCAGATCGACAGCCGGATGCGCTTTCGTATCGTCGATGCCGCCCCTGAGATGGGGCACCTGCCGCCTGTTCCCGGCGAACCGCTCACGGCCTATTTCGTTCTTGTCGACGATGATCCGCCCGCTGACGGGAGCGGCGCCATGCATCCCATGCCGGTGGTCGAGGCTCTGGCCAGCCGGGCACCCTTTCATCGGCAGATGGCACGGCTGCGGAGCGATCCCGCGATCCGCTATTCGCTGTCCGCCGTGCCCGTGTTCGATCTTCACGGTCATTTGCTCGGTTATCGCGGCAGCGCTGTGCGCGCCGAGACCGAGGAAGCGCAGGACGCGGCTACCCTGGACGGCGCGAAGCTGGCTCCGGACAAGGAGATTGCGACTGCCTCCGGCCTGTTCGGCGCGGATCTCTCCCGTCGCCTCGATCAGGCGCTCCGGCAGCCGCTCGGCCGCATCATCGCGAATGCCAGCACGATGTCGGGCCAGATCGAAGGGCCGCTGCGGCAGGACTATGCCGACTATGCGGCGGACATTGCCGCTGCCGGCCGGCATCTTGTCGATCTGGTCGATGATCTGGCGGATCTTCAGGCAATCGAGCGGCCCGATTTTTCCACCGCGCGGGAGGAAGTGGATCTAGCCGATTTGGCCCGGCGCGCCGCTGGCCTGCTCAATGTCCGCGCCGCATCCCGAAGGATCAACATCGTCACGCCAGCAATTGGCGAGACGGCGCTTGCCTGCGCGGAGTATCGCCGGGCGCTCCAGATCCTCGTCAATATCGTCGGCAATGCCGTGCGCTACGCGCCGGATGACAGCAGCGTCTGGATTCGTGTCGAAAAGCTCGGCGGGCGCGCGACCGTCGTGGTTGCCGATCAGGGGCGCGGCATCGATCCTGCCGATCATGCGCGGGTGTTCGATCGGTTCGAGCGACTTTCCCCTCAGGACAGCGAGGGGAGTGGCCTGGGCCTCTACATCTCGCGCACGCTGGCCCGCGCGATGGGGGGTGACATCACGCTGGAGAGCGCGCTCGGACAGGGCGCGCGGTTCAGGCTCGATCTCCCCGCGTGGGTTAATTCTGAAAACTGAAAAAAAGGCGCCGGAGCCATACTCCAGCGCCCGTTTTTCAGAATTTCTGTCGCCTTAGCGCTTATCGAGCGGGACATAATCGCGCACGTCCGGCCCCGTATAGAGCTGACGCGGGCGGCCAATGCGCTGGTCGGGATCGGAGATCATTTCGTTCCACTGCGCCACCCAGCCCACAGTGCGGGCGAGAGCAAAGAGCACAGTGAACATGTCTGTCGGGAAGCCGATGGCCGAGAGAATGACGCCCGAATAGAAATCGACGTTCGGGTACAGCTTCTTCTCGATGAAATAATCGTCCTGAAGCGCAATTTGCTCCAGCTCGCGCGCGACGTCGAAGATGGGGTCCTTGACGCCGAGCTTGTCGAGCACGTCGGTCGCGGTCTTTTGCATCACCTTCGCACGGGGGTCGAAGTTCTTGTAGACCCGGTGGCCAAAACCCATGAGGCGGAAGGGATCGTCCTTGTTCTTGGCGCGGGCGATATATTCCGGGATGCGATCGGGCGTGCCGATCTCGCGCAGCATGTTGAGCGCGGCCTCGTTCGCGCCGCCATGCGCCGGACCCCAAAGGCAGGCGATGCCCGCCGCGATGCAGGCAAAGGGATTGGCACCCGACGAGCCGGCAAGACGCACCGTGGAGGTCGATGCGTTCTGCTCATGGTCGGCGTGGAGGATGAAGATCTTGTCCATCGCGTCCACGATCACCGGATCGGGGATATAATCCTCGGCCGGGACCGAGAAGGTCATGCGCAGGAAATTCGCGGTGTAGGACAGGTCGTTGCGCGGATAGACGAAGGGCTGACCAACCGAATATTTATAGGCCATCGCCGCGATCGTCGGCATCTTGGCGATCAGGCGGTGGCTCGCGATCTTGCGCTGCACCGGGTCGGAGATGTCGGTCGAGTCGTGATAAAAGGCGGAGAGCGCGCCCACCACGCCGCACATGATCGCCATCGGATGCGCGTCACGACGGAAGCCGCGATAGAAGGTCGCGAGCTGTTCGTGCAGCATCGTGTGGCGCGTGATCGTCCGCGTGAAGTCGCTGAGCGTGTCGCCATCGGGCAGCTCCCCGTTCAGCAGCAGATAGGCGACTTCCATGAAGCTGGACTGCTCGGCGAGCTGATCGATCGGGTAGCCGCGATGAAGAAGAATACCCTGATCGCCGTCGATATAGGTGAGCGCGGAATCGCAGCTCGCGGTCGAGGTGAAGCCGGGATCATAGGTGAACATGCCGGTCTGCGCATAAAGCTTGCGGATGTCGATCACCTGAGGACCGATCGAGCCGGAGATCACGGCGTAATCGAGGTTTTTGTCCTCGACAGAGAGCGTTGCCTTTTTATCTGTCATGCGTCGTTCCCTAAATAACTTATCAGGTCGTTGGCGTGCGCTCTCCGGCGCTCTGATCGGTCAGGCGTCCCAGCGTCTCTTCCTGCCCGAGATGGTACAGGACATCGAAGATGCCGGGTGAAGTCGTCCGTCCGGTCAGCGCGACACGCAGCGGCTGAGCAATCTTGCCCAGCCCCAGTTGCGCTTCCTCCGCCGCGGCCCGGATCACGGTCTCAATCGCCTCGATAGTCCACTCGGGAAGAGCGGCCAGACGATCGGCCAAGGATTTGAGCAAGGCCCGCGCCCCATCGTCTAGCAGGGCGGCTGCGCCCTCGTCGACTGGAATCGGGCGGGAAACAAACAAAAACGCTGCGCCGTCCGCCAGCTCGACCAGCGTCTTCGCGCGCGGCTTGAGCGCCGGCATGACCGCGGTGAGGCGCGAAATGCGCTCGCTCGCGGCGCTCTCGTCAGCGTCGGACCACATGCGCGCGGCCACCAGCGCCGCGAGCCGTGCGTCGTCCGCCTCGCGGATATAGTGGCCGTTCAGATTCTCGAGCTTCTTGAAGTCGAAGCGCGAGGGCGACCGGCCGACGCCCGAAAGGTCGAACAGGGTGATCGCCCGGTCCTTGTCGATGATTTCCTCGTCGCCATGGCCCCAGCCCAGGCGCAGCAGATAATTGTTCACGGCCTCGGGCAGGAAGCCCATCTCGTCGCGATAGGCGTCCACGCCTAGCGCGCCATGCCGCTTGGAGAGCTTGGCGCCATCCGCCCCGTGAATGAGCGGAATATGCGCATAGACCGGCTCGGCCCAATTCATCGCCTTGATAATGCCGAGCTGACGGAACGCGTTGTTGAGATGATCGTCGCCCCGGATGACATGCGTCACGCCCATGTCGTTATCGTCGACGACGACGGCAAGCATATAGGTCGGCGTCCCGTCCGAGCGGAGCAGGATCATGTCGTCAAGCTCTGCATTCTGCACGACCACGCGGCCCTGCACGGCGTCCTCGATCACGGTCTCGCCCTGGCGCGCTGCCTTCAGGCGAATGACGAAAGGCTTGTCGCCGCCTTCGGCGGAGTCGCGGTCGCGCCAGCGTCCGTCATAGCGCATCGGCTGCTTCGCCGCCCGCTGCTGCTCGCGCAACTCGGACAGCTCCTCCGGCGTCGCAAAGCACTTATAGGCGTCGCCTGCCGCGAGGAGCTGGTTGGCCACTTCCGCATGGCGAGCAGCGCGCGCGAACTGGAACACAGGTGGTTCGTCGCCCGAAAGGCCAAGCCAGTCGAGACCGTCGAAGATCGCCTCGATTGCTTCTTCGGTGGAGCGGGCGCGATCCGTGTCCTCGATGCGCAGCAGGAACTTGCCGCCCATGTGGCGGGCATAGAGCCAGTTGAAAAGCGCAGTGCGCGCGCCGCCAATATGCAGAAATCCTGTGGGTGAAGGCGCAAACCGAGTGACGATCTGCCGCTGCTGATCGTTTCCGCTTTGTCCGCTTGCACTCACCAATTATGCCTCGTCTGAAATATGATCTTGGGGGGATCCAGGATGAAACGCGAACGCCCCTAGCATGGCTTTGGGGCAGGGACAAATGGCCGTTGGGGCCAATCCGGGCGCGTGGGCTCTATCGTCCGCTCGCGCGCTGGAAGGCTGGCTGGAGAGGGAGCGGGGGCAAGTGCCGCTGTGGGCGCCCGTGGCGCTGGGCGCAGGGATATGCGCGTGGTTCGCGCTGCCCACGCCGCACCTCTGGCTCGCCTGGACGCTGGGATGGTCGGCCATCGCGCTCATGGCTTGGGCCGTGGCGCGCGCATGGCGCACCGGCGCGTTCATCGCGATCGGCGCGGCGCTTCTTGCCGCCGGCTGCCTGCTGCCATGGGCCAAATCCGTGATTATGGGTGCGCCGCCCCTCGCGAGGCCTGCGATGGCGACGTTCGAGGCGGACGTGAACGCTGTCGAGCAACTCGTCGCGCGCGATGTCATTCGCCTGCGCCTGTCGCCCGTCGGCAGGGCCGATCTGCCAGCCACCGTGCGCATCACGGCTCCGCCCGGAGCGATCGGGCAGGGCGTCGGGCGCGGCGCGCGCATCTCGGTGAGGGCCTATCTCATGCCGCCGCCGTCGACTGCGCTTCCGGGAACCTATGATTATGAGCTGCGGGCATGGTTCGATGGCATCGGCGCGACCGGGCGTGCGCTCGGGCCGGTTCGCCTGATCCGTTCCGGCGATGCTCAGGCGGGGTTGCGCCAGCGACTGGAAGAGCATGTGGTGTCGCGCCTCCCCGGGAGTGCGGGCGCGATCGCGGCGGCGCTCGCAACCGGCAATCAGGGCGGGATACCGGATGCCGACGCGGAAGCGATGCGGCGCAGCGGCCTCGCGCATCTGCTCTCGATCAGCGGGCTTCACGTGTCCGCGCTTATCGGCGGCGTCATCTTCATCGTTCTGCGTGTGCTGGCGCTTTCGCCACGGCTCGCCCTCCACGCGCCGCTTCTCCTCATATCGGCCATGTGTGGCGCGATGGCGGGCATTGGCTATACGCTGCTCACCGGCGCGCAGGTTCCCACTGTGCGCTCCTGCATCGCGGCATTACTGGTCATTGCCGGTCTCGCTCTCGGTAGAGAGGCTATCAGTCTTCGCCTAGTCGCGACCGGCGCGCTCGTCGTCATGCTGTTCTGGCCCGAAGCCGTCATCGGCCCCAGCTTTCAGATGAGCTTCGCCGCAGTCGTGGCGATCATCGCGCTTTATGAATATCCTCCCACTCGCCGGCTGTTCGCCCGGCGTGAGGAGCGGTGGATCAAGCGGTTCGCACGCCCGATCGCGGGACTGCTGGTCACGGGGCTGGCGGTGGAGATCATGCTCGCGCCGATCGCCATCTATCATTTTCACAGGGCGGGATTGCTCGGCGCCTTCGCCAATATGGTGGCGATCCCGCTCACTAGTTTCGTCATCATGCCGGCCGAACTTCTGGCGCTGATTCTGGATCTTTTCGGGCTGGGTTATCCGGCTTGGTGGATAACGGGGGCGGCACTCGACCTGCTGCTGTGGGTCGCTCATAGCGTCGCGGCTCTGCCTTATGCCGTGCTGCCGCTTCCCACCACGGGGCCTGTCGTCTTCGCGACGACGATGCTCGGCTTTCTCTGGCTGACGCTTTGGCGAGGCAAGGCGAGATGGCTCGGGGTGCCGGTCGTGCTGGCCGGCTTCACGGTCATGGCAGCCGCACCGCCCGCCGACCTGCTCGTGACAAGGGACGGCAGGCATGTCGCGCTTCGCTTGCCTGATGGCCGGATAGGCCTGCTGCGCGATCGGGCAGGGGACTATGTCCGTCAGTCCATTGCCGAGACGTTGGGGGTGGACAGCGACCTTGATGCCCTCGACACGCTGCCCGGCGCGCGCTGCTCACGCGACATATGCATGATCGACGTGCCGCAGAAACAGGGGCCGATCGTCCGCATTCTCGCGACCCGCAGCAGCGCCTATCTCGATTGGGCCGCATTGATGCGCGCCTGCGCTACCGCGGATATCGCCATTTCCGATCGCGGCCTCCCGTCCGGTTGTCAGCCGCGCTGGCTAAGGCTCGACCGCTGGACGCTGGCCCGCACGGGCGGCGTCGCCATCCGTCTTGCCGATCGCACGGTCATCCCGTCGCTCGATCCTAGAGACCGCCACCCCTGGATCATCAGGCCCCAGCAAAAGCGGCGTTCTCTCGCTTCGCTATCAACGCAATAAACTCAGTGGCCGCGCTGATGTGAGCCCTCAGCTGAGCGACTGAGGCGGTCCCTGCAAATCTCAGTGATAGCGACGCAGGAGGCCGGCAAGCCGCCCCTGTATGCGCACCTGTCCCGGTTCGTAGACCTGCGGTTCATAGGCACCATTGGCCGGATCGAGGCGCACACGGGCGCCATCCCGCCGGTAATATTTGAGCGTCGCTTCATTCTCGTCGATCAGCGCGACGACGATCTGGCCTTCGCGCGCTGTTTCGGCGCGCTGGATGAGTGCGAAATCGCCGTCCAATATGCCGGCTTCGATCATCGAATCGCCCGAGACTTCCAACGCGTAATGATCGCCCGAGCCAAGCAGCGCCGCAGGGACGGGGAGCATGGTCTGACCCTCCATCGCCTCGATCGGCAGACCTGCAGCGATACGGCCATGGAGCGGGATTTCCACCACGTCGTTAGCGGCAATAGGGAGAGAAGCCTGGGGAGGGCTCGGTTTGCGCAGCGGCGTGACGCTGGCGCCACGAGATTGCGCCGCTTCCATCCCATCAGGCAGCTTCATGATCTCCAGCGCGCGCGCACGGTTCGGCAACCGGCGGATGAAGCCACGCTCTTCCAGCGCGCTGATCAGGCGGTGAATGCCGGACTTGGACTTGAGATCCAGCGCTTCCTTCATTTCCTCGAAGCTTGGCGACACGCCGCCTTGCTCCAGATGAGTCTTGATGTAAGCGAGAAGCTGCTGCTGCTTGGCGGTAAGCATGGCTTTGCCCTTGTTCCTGCTGTTCCCACATGTCCAAATTTTCCGAACAACAAAGCGATCGGGAACGGACAGAGAACATGTAGGAAACGAATCGATGCCGGTCAAGCAAATACGCCGGTCATCGCCTGCCGCGTCGCTTCGTCGCGTTTTTCGGAACGAACTCTTCTCCGCCGCATTCTTCCTGCATCCCACAACGGGACACGCAGGAGAGAAAAGATGTCTAATCAGCAGAATAACAACAATGATCAGCGTCAGGATCAGAGCCGCGATCGCCAGCAGGATCAGCAGGGCAATCAGAACCAGCAAGGCGACAATGCGCGCCGGCAGGATCAGCAGGGCGGCCAGCAGCAGGATCGCGAGCAGCGCTGACCTAACCTAAGGTCTTATGAACGGGGTCGCCCCGCGTGGGCGGCCCTTTTCTGTTCAGGCCAGAGGAAGAACCTGCACCAGTTCTCCCGCGTTGGCGGCTAGTGATCCAGCCGGACGCAGAAGCAGGCAATCCGCCCGAAATAGCGCCGAGAGCTGAGCGCTGTCCTGCGGTCGCAGCGGCTTCACGCCATCCGCACCCACACACACGGCGCGCATATAGTCATCGCGCTCTCCACCAGCGGGCAGAGGAACGGCAAGGCGCCGCGAGAGCAACGCGGGGAAAGGCGCCGCGTCGCCGCTCATATGACGGACAAGCGGCAACAGGAAAAGCAGACCCGTCACAAAAGCAGAGACGGGGTTGCCAGGCAAGCCGAGCAGAAGTGCATCTCTTACGGTTCCGGCGATAAGCGGCTTTCCCGGCCGCATTCTGATCTTCCAGAAATCGATGGCGCCGCCGGCTGCCTCGATCGCCGGGCGCACAAGGTCATGATCGCCAACTGATGCGCCGCCACAAGTGACGATGATATCCGCTCCGCCTGATTTCTGGCCCACTGCGCGGAGTGCCTGCGTGATGACCGGGAGGTCGTCGGGAAGGATAAGCTCGGATATAACCTCGCCGCCCGCCTGCTCGATCATCGCGCGCAGCATCAGCCCGTTTGAGGCCGGTATCTGTCCCTGACGGAGCGTTTCACCCGGCCGCGCAAGTTCATTTCCTGTCGAAAGGATAGCGACGCGCGGTTTGCGGTAAACGCTCAGGCGGTCATGGCCCGCCAGTGCGGCGAGGGCTATGGCGCGGGCATCCAGCCGCCGCCCGGCTTCGAAGAGCGTCTCTCCCAGCGCAAAATCATTGGCCTTGGTGCGCACATGATGGCCCGGCCTGATCTCGCAGGGCTCGGTCAGCCGAACCATGTCGGCTTCCACTGCCACAGTCTCCTGAAGGATGATGCAGTCCGCTCCCGGCGGCAGCGGCGCGCCAGTGAAGATCCGCATCGCGGCTCCGGGCGGGAGAGGGCGGGCGGACGGGGCAGCGCCTGCCGCACTCTCGCCGGTCAGCCGCCACGGTCCATCTCCGTCCGCTGCCCGAACAGCATAGCCGTCCATCGCGGAGAGGTCCGCGCTCGGCTGGTCGCGGCGCGCGCGCACGGTCTCGGCAAGGATGCGTCCGGCGCATGCATGGAGCGGGAGCTCTTCGGATGCCGCCGGTGGAGCCAGTGCGATCAGCCGCCGTTGCGCCTCCTTGACCGGGAGCAGACTCATCCCTGCGGCCTTTCGATCAATCGCCGGAAGTAAACGACGCGCTCGGTCTCTTCGAACCCGATCGCGGCGTGAAAGGCGTGGCTTTCCCGATTGTCGATCAACGCGTCGGAGGCGAACTCGCGAACGCCTTCGTCACGTGCCCAGTCCAGCGCGGCATCGACCAGCGCCCTGGCGATGCCTTGCCTGCGATATGCCGGCGCGACGTAAATCCCTTCGAGAAAGGCGACGGGGCTGTGATCGCAGCCGTTCACATAGTCCTGGCGCAGCGCGACCTCGGCGAAGCCGGCGGGCGTGCCGTCATCACATCGGGCGAGGAACCAGCGCTGCGCCTCCAGGTCTTTGAGATCCGCCATGTCGCTGTCGGGCCAGAGCGCGCTGCGAAGCGCCGCCATGTCGGAGAGATCGGCAGCGGTCGCGACGGAAATGCGCATTGGCTCAGGCGGTCCAGTCGCCGGACTTGCCGCCAGACTTTGCGGTCACGCGAATATTGCTGATAATCATTAACTTATCGACTGCTTTGAGCATGTCGTAGAGCGTAAGCAGTGTCGCGGCCACGGCAGTCAGGGCTTCCATCTCCACGCCTGTTCGCGCTGTCGTGCGGACCGTTGCCGCTACGCTGTAACCGGTTTCATCGGGCGCGATGTCGATCGCGAGGCCCGAAAGCGGCAAAGGGTGGCAAAGCGGAATGATGTCGCTGGTCTTCTTGGCCGCCATGATGCCGGCGACGCGGGCCACGGCGATCACATCGCCCTTGGCAGCTGTCCCATCGGCTATGGCTTGCTGAGCCGCTGCGTTCATCGCGATATGGCCGCGCGCCGTCGCTTCCCGCACTGTCTCGCCTTTGGCGGAAACATCAACCATTCGCGCCGCACCGCTTGCGTCGACATGGCTAAGCTCGCCTGTCATGCGGCGAGCAGCGCGCGGGTCGCCGCCTCCACGTCGCTCTGGCGCATCAGGGATTCGCCAATCAGGAAGCAGTTGACCCCATGCGCAGCCATTGCGTCGAGGTCCGCTCGGGAACCGAGACCGCTTTCCGCAACGAAGGTGCAGCCCTCCGGAGCCAGCCCTACCAGTTCATAGGTGCGCGCAAAATCGACCGTGAAGTCTTTGAGATTACGATTATTTACCCCGATCAAACGAGACTTGAGCGCCAGTGCGCGCTCCAGCTCGTTCGTGTCATGCACCTCGACCAGCGCGTCCATGCCGAGCCCCAGCGCTGCGTCCTCGATCTCCTGCATCTGGCTGTCGGACAGCGCGGCGACAATGATGAGGATCGCGTCCGCGCCGATCGCCCGGCTTTCGAGCACCTGCCATGGGTCGACCATGAAGTCCTTGCGAATGACCGGCAGCGAGACGGCAGCGCGCGCCGCGATCAGATAATCCTCATGCCCCTGGAAATAGGGGGCATCGGTCAGCACGGAAAGACAGGCAGCACCGCCTGCTTCATAGGCGCGGGCATGGGCCGGCGGATCGAAGTCGGCGCGGATGAGCCCCTTGGACGGGCTTGCCTTCTTCACTTCCGCGATCAGGCCATATCCTCCGCCGTCCACTTTCGTGTCCAGTGCCCGGCGGAAGCCGCGCAGCGGCGTCTGGGCGAGGGCCAGCGCGTGAAGATCCGCCACCGGCGTCGCGGCCTTGCGCGCGGCCACTTCCTCGCGCTTGGTGGCGCAGATCTGGGTCAGCTTGTCAGTCATCGGCTAAAGTCTATCCAGCAATCGAGGAGCGCTTTCGCAAGCCCTTTGTCTATGGCCTCGGCGGCTTCCTCGGCCCCCTCCGCCAGCGTTGTCGTCTCGCCCGCCACGATGAGAGCAGCGGCGGCATTGAAGATCACGGCGTCGCGATAAGGGCCTTCCTCGCCCATCAGCAGCCGATGCAGCGCGGCGGCGTTATGCGCCGGGTCGCCGCCCCGGATCGCCTCGGTCGGGTGGCTGGCGAGCCCCGCGTCGCCGGCCGACCAGCGCCGCATGGCAACCAGCCCGTCCGCCGTCACGTCTGCCACGTCGTTGCCGCCCGCGAGGCTCAGTTCGTCCAGCCCTTCATCGCCGGAGACGACGAGCGCCCGCTCCATGCCGAGCTGACCGAGTGCCTCGGCATAGATCGGCACATAAGCGGGCCGTGCAATTCCGACGAGCTGTCGCTTGACGCCGGCAGGATTGGCGAGCGGTCCCATCAGATTGAAGATCGTCCGCCGGCCCAGCGCCTTGCGGATCGGCCCCAGTCGCTTGAGCGCGGGATGATGCGTCTGCGCGAAGAGGAAGCCGATGCCGATTTCGCGCAGCGAGGCCTCCGCTCGCTCGCCGGCTCTGGAAAGGTCGAGGCCCAGTGCTTCTAGCGTGTCGGCGGCGCCCGCCTTGGAGGATGCGGCGCGATTGCCGTGCTTGGCGACCGGCACGCCGCACGCCGCGATCACGATGGAGACAGCGGTCGAGACATTGAGCGTGTGGTGGCCGTCTCCACCGGTGCCGCACACGTCGATCGCATTTTCAGGAGCGGCGACCGGGATCATGCGCGCGCGCATTTCCCGCGCGGCGGCAGCGATTTCGGTCGCTGTCTCGCCTCTTTCGGATAGCGCGATCAGGAAGCTGCCGATCTCCGCGTCGTTCGGGCTGCCATCGAGGATCGCGGCGAAGGCGTGAGCGGCCTCCGCGTCGTCCAGCGGCGCAGTGGGATCGGGCAGAATGGAAAGCACAGCCATGGCGTCCGCCATAGGAGCGATGGCGGCAAAATGTCGAGCGGCTTTGACGAGCGCTCTCAGTCCTTCAGGCCGCCAAAGGGCAGCAGCTTGCGCGCCAGCTCGGCCGCACCCTTGGCGTCATTGCCGCGCAGGGTGGGCAGAAGGGCGATAGCGCTCCGCCGCATTTGCGCATCGATCGGTGTCGGTGTGGGCGCGATGGCTGCGGCTTCCGCCCACTGGCGCGCCTGCTTGAGATTGCTCTTGTCCAGCCGGATCGACATCAGCGCGGCGATGCCGGGGAAGAAGGCCCGCTTGCTGTCCAGCGCCACTGCGCGAGCCAGCGCTTCTTCTCCCACCGTCCGTTTTGCGCCGACCACGGATCGGGCGAGGAAACCGCCCAGCTGATCGATGGCATCCAGATGCCAGCCGGCAATGACGATCTGCGCTTCCGCGTCGCGCGGATTGCGTGCCGCGAGGGCCTCGAAAATCCCGATCGAAGCGCGCGCGTCCGTGCGGCTCCTGGTCAGCTTGCCGCGATAGCCGATCGCAAGCCCGCGTTGCAGGGTCGCTTCCCGGTCGCCGGGCCGCTCTGCGAGTATCTTGTCCGCTTCGGTGATGGCCTGACCAATGAGCGCCAGTGCCTTTGCCTTCTCGGTGGTCTGGAAGGCGGCCGTTGTGAGCAGTTCGCGCGGTGTCGCCGCTATCGACTGCACCGGCAGGGCAGCAAGCAGAGCAAAAGGAGCGACGATCGCGAAGCGAGTGAACATGCCCAAGGATTTGGGGCACGCGCGATGGAAAGTCGACCCCGCCCGGACTAATCTATATTTGCTCGTCCTCTGGCGGCGGCACATCCACCAGACGCCAGACGACTTGTATCTTGCCCCCACCAGCCTTGCGACCGCTCATGTCCGCTTCCAGCACGCCGCCGCTTTCCTGCGCTTCGCGGACGAGCGCCCAGTTCAGGTCGGCGAGCCGTGCCTTGATGCGATTGACGTAGCCGGGCAGATGCGTGCGCTGCCAGGAAAGGTAGACGAAGCGATCCTGTGGCTTCCCGAAGGCGAACGGCCCGAGGAAGACCGGTCGCTGCCCGTCCTCGCCCTCCTGTGGCGTGGCGACGCGCAGCTCGAAGTCGAAGGCCAGCTTGCCGTCCTCACGCAGCGTGCCGGGATGAAGCTGATCCTTATTGTCCTGAAGACCGAAGGCGCACGGGCTCGTATCGTCGGCAGCGCTGGGCGGCGTGGGATCGTCGCGCAGCAGGCGCAGCTTGAGAGCCGTTGTGGCGGCCATCAGGCGCGTTCTTTCACGGCCATGCCCGCGATCCGCATGAAGTTCGCCAGCATCGCGTGGCCATGCTCGGTCGCGATGCTTTCGGGGTGGAACTGCACACTGTGGATCGGCAGGCTCTCATGGCGGTAGGCCATGACCGAGCCGTCCTCGCTCGTCGCGTTGATGACAAGACCTTGCGGGTGCCCATCGACGATCAGCGAATGGTAGCGCGTGGCTGTGAACGGGGAGGGCAGGCCCTCGAACAGCCCGGTCCCGTCATGGCTCACCGGCGATGTCTTGCCGTGCATCAGGCCGCCACGCACCACTTTGCCGCCGAAATGCTGGCCGATCGACTGATGGCCGAGGCACACGCCGAGCAATGGTTTGCCGGCATCGGCGCAGGCGGCCACGAGATCGAGGCTGATGCCCGCCTCATTGGGGGTGCAGGGGCCGGGCGACAGCAGGAACGCCTCCGCGCCGGACGAGATTGCCTGGTCCGCCGACATGGCGTCGTTGCGCACCACTTCCACGTCCGCCCCCAGTTCCATCAGATAATGGACGAGGTTCCAGGTGAAGCTGTCATAATTGTCGATGACGAGGATCATGGCGTGCCTCCCTTCATTGACCGAACCTCGGCTCGCGGGCGATGCGCACTGCTTCCCGCGCGGCGGCGAGGAGCGCGCCGGACTTCGCCTCGCACTCCCGCTGCTCATAGGCCGGGTCGCTGTCCGCCACGATACCGGCGCCGGCCTGCAAATGCATCATGCCGTCCTTCACCAGCGCGGTGCGCAGCACGATGCAGCTGTCCATGTTGCCGTCCGGCGAGAAATAGCCGACGCCTCCCGCATAAGGCCCGCGCGTCTCTGGCTCCAGTTCGGCAATGATCTCGCAGGCCCGCACCTTGGGCGCGCCTGAAACCGTGCCCGCAGGGAAGCCCGCGAACAGGGCGTCCAGCGCATCCTTGCCCGGTGCGAGGCGGCCCACGACGTTGGACACGATGTGCATCACATGGCTGTAGAACTCGACCATGTAGCTGTCCGTCACCTGCACCGTGCCGGCCCGCGCGACGCGGCCCACATCATTGCGGCCGAGGTCGAGCAGCATGAGATGCTCCGCGCGCTCCTTGGGGTCGGCGAGGAGCGAATCCCGGTTGGCGGCATCTTCCGTTGCCGTCTTGCCGCGTGGCCGCGTGCCCGCGATCGGGCGAACGGTGACCTCGCCATCGCGCACGCGCACAAGGATTTCGGGGCTCGATCCGGTCAGCGCGAAGCCGGGCAGGTCGAGATGATAGAGGAAAGGCGAGGGATTGATCCGCCGGAGCGCGCGATAAAGGTCGATCGGCGGCAGAGTGAAAGGCGTGGAGAAGCGCTGGGCCAGCACGACCTGAAAGATATCGCCTGCCACGATATAGTCCTTGGCGCGCAGCACCATGTCTTCATAGCGGCCCTCGGGCAGCGCTGCCGTCACAGTGATTTCCGGCAGATCGGCTGGCGCGCGCTGGCTCGCAGGGAGCGGCGCCGCGAGCCGCGCTGCGGTCGCGTCCAGCCGTTCGCTGGCGGCGTCGATCGCAGCGTCGATGTCCAGCCCCGGCTCGCTCCAGATCGGTGCGACCAGATGAAGCGCATCCGCCAGGCGATCGAAGACCAACACGACCGTGGGCCGGACGAAGAGCATGTCCGGCGTGCCAAGGCCATTGTCCGGCGCGCGCGGGAGCCGCTCCGTCAGCCCGACCGTCTCATAAGCGAAATAGCCCACGAGGCAGGCGAGCGCAGGCGGCAGTTCCGGCGCCACTTCGGCTCGGCACTCCGCGACGAGCGCGCGTAGCGCCTCCAGCGCGCCGATGCCTTCGAGCGGCGCGAAAGCGGTCCGGTCGGTCGCCCAGTTGCGGTTGATCTCCGCGCTATCGCCATTGGCGCGGAAGACGAGGTCCGGCGTCAGCCCGATGAGGCTGTAGCGCCCACGCGTTGCGCCGCCTTCCACGGATTCGAGGATGAAGTCGCCCCGGCCCGGCTCGATGAGTTTGAGCGCGGCCGAGACCGGCGTTTCCGTATCCACAATAAGCCGCTGCCAGACGAAGGCTGACTGACCCGCGGAAAGCTGCGCGCGGACGGCGGTGCTGTCGTCGGCGATACCTGGCCTTTTCTGGTTCTGTGTCGTCGGGTTCACTGGGCGCTGCCGTTCGCCTCGCGCAGCGCCTTGGCGATCGCGGCGATGGCGGCCGCATTGCGCGTCACGCCTACTTCCTGCCGCGCGGCAATGGCGAGCTGTTGGGCATATTCCTCGCCAAACACGTCCTTTAGGCCCGAGCGGGTCGGCGCCACGAGCTGCTGCGCCGCGCCGGGGTCGCCTTGCACGATGCTGTCGAGCCGGACCACGACGAAACCGCGCTTCTGGTCGAGCGGAAGCACCTTGGCCGTGCCTGCCTTCATCGTGAAGAGCGCGGCGAGAGGCGGGGGCACCTGTGCGCCACCACGGGTAATATCACCGCGACGCGCCTCGATCGGCTGCGTTTGCGATCCGGTAAGGCCGGTTGCAGCCATGGCCTGCGCGACGGACTGCCCGCTGGAAATCGCCTTGGCGAGTGCGTCCGCCGCCGCCTTGGCCTTGGCGGCGCCTTGCGAAAGCGTCCATGCGACGGTCACGCCGGCGCGGGCCTGCGCAAAGGGCATCGGTCCTGCGGGCGTGCTTTCCGCCACCGCGACAATAGCCGCGACTTCGTCCGAGCGCACGGGGGCGATCTGCGGATCATCGTCGGTTCCCATCGCAAAGCCCTGCTTTAGGATCGCGTTCAGGGTCTCGTCCGGCTTGTAGAGGGGGTCGCCCAGCTTCACGCCCTGCGCCGTGATCATCGGCGTTTCCAGGATCTGAAGGCCGCGCGCCTTGGCGATTTCCGCGAATGTCGCGCCGTCGCCGATCTGCCCGTCGATCGCGCTGAGATCGTCGCTGAAGGCCTGCGCGGCCTTGGTCTTGCTCAGCTCGGCGACCAGCTCTGCCCGAACGTCGGCCAGTGAGCGGGCGGGTACGGAGCGGATCTCGTCCACATGGATCAGTGTCCAGCCCAGCGGTGCGCGGATCGGCCCGACAAGCGCACCTTGCGCCGCGCCGAAGGCGGCATTGGCCAGCGCAGCGTTGCTTTGTCCGGTCAGACCGGCCTTGTCGATATCGCTCAGCTTGCTTGTCGAAAGGCCTGCGGCGCTCGCCACGGCGCTCAGCGAGCTGCCTTTGGCCTTCGCGGCGAGATCGCGCGCGGCGGCTTCGGTCGGAACGATCAGCTGCGTGAAGCTGCGGCTGTCCCGCGCGGCATATTGCGCAGCGCGTGACTTATAGGCCGCGGCGATTTCCGCCTCGGTGGGCGTCGCCGTCGCTTCGAACTTGCTGCGCTCCACCAGCATATAGCGCAGCTTGCGCTGTTCCGGCACGGAGAACTCAGCCTGATTCTGGTTGTAATAAGCGCGCAGAACGTTCTCGGCCGGCGGCTCCTTCGGCGCGAAGCGAACGGACGGCACGGCAACCGCCTCGCCCTTGCGCTGTTCGATCAGCATCCGGGCATAAGGGCCGACCATCGTCTCGGGCACGAAGGCGCCGAGCCTTGCCGGCGTAATGATCTGCTGCTCCATGATCTGGTTGGCGATATCCGCCCGGAGATCCTTTTCCTGAATGCCGCGCTGCGCGAGAAGCGCGCGGAACTGGGCTTCATTGAATTTGCCCGTCGCGTCCCCGAATGCCGGGATGCGCGCGATTTCGGCATCGATCAGCGCCTTGCTCACCCGAAAACCCTGCTTTTCGCCATAGGCCGCGATGGCGCGGGCAGCGATCATCGCATCGACGGTCTGGTCGAGGCCGCCTTCCGCGAGGAACTGGTTCATCGTCAGATTTGGCCGCTCCTGGCGCATCTGCTCGAAGATCTGCTGAGCGCGGGACTGCACCTCGGCCACCGTCAGGCTCTGCTTTCCGACGCGTGCAACTTCGCCGGATGATGGGCCGAACAGGCCCCCGGTGCCATTATTGTTGTTGATGTCGCCCAGAATGAAAGCGAGCGCGATCACGCCGATGAAAAGCAGGGCGATAACGCCGCCCAGTTTCGAGCCGATCAGGCGTCTGAAGATGTTCATTGGCTCTCGTTCCGGTTCTTCAAGGCAGGCATGGCCCGCCGCTTTAGGGCGGGCTTTTGCCCGCATCAAGCGCGCTGTGCGCTTCGGCGACGCTATGTGCCATGCGGCGCTGGACAAACGGGCGGGCGGAGTCCATCGACGGCGCACAAGATCAACAGCCAAGGAGGACCAAGGGACGATGGTGCAGCGTCGACCCCTGATCGCGGGAAACTGGAAAATGAACGGGCTCGCCGCCCATCTGGAAGAAGTGGATGCCATTGCGGCACTGGCGGCCGAAAAGCCGACGGTTGATGTCGCGCTGTTTCTGCCAGCAACGCTGATTGCCCGAGCCGTGCCGCGTGCTGGCGTGGTGGCGATCGGCGGACAGGATGTGCATGGCGAGACCCATGGTGCGTTTACCGGCAATGTTTCGGCCGCGATGCTCCACGATGTGGGCGCGACTGCCGTGCTGGTCGGACACAGCGAGCGGCGGACCTATCATGGCGAGACCAGCCCGGATGTGGCCATCAAGGCAGCGCAAGGCCATGCGCACGGTCTCTCGGTCGTGCTCTGCGTAGGCGAGGATGCCGCTGTCCGTAATGAGGGCAAGGCAGAGCAGTGGGTCAGCGACCAGCTTCTCGCTTCGCTTCCGGCGGATGCGGACCCCGAATGGCTCACGATTGCCTATGAGCCGATCT
This sequence comes from Sphingobium sp. CR28, assembly GCF_052327305.1. Classification (GTDB taxonomy): domain Bacteria; phylum Pseudomonadota; class Alphaproteobacteria; order Sphingomonadales; family Sphingomonadaceae; genus Sphingobium. The sequence continues at coordinate 208,578 of NZ_CP182486.1, forward strand.
GGGCCATCGGCACTGGCGTCATTCCCACGATCGATGAGATTGCGGCGATGCATGGCGCGCTTCGTTCGGCGTTGCGCGGCGTGATCGGCGACAAGGCTGATACGATGCGTATCCTCTACGGCGGTTCGGTGACGGGGGACAATGCGCCTGACATTCTCGGCCTTGACGATGTGGATGGCGCGCTTGTGGGCGGCGCAAGCCTCACGGCCGCCAAGTTCGCGCCGATCATCGCGGCCGCCTGAGATCGTGAGCGCGCGGGGATGAACAGCCTCGCCGCCACGGCCATCATTTGCGCTGTCCGGCCTCATGGCGAGCATGGGGTGATTGCTCGCGCCATGACGGCTGAGGCCGGCCTTCTCGCCGGCTATGTGCAGGGCGGCCGCTCGACGCGAATGCGCCCGGTCCTCATGGCCGGGAACGTCGTCACAGCGCGCTTCCGCGCACGCACGCCGGATCAACTCGCCAGCCTTTCGGTCGAGCTGATAGAAAGTCGCGGGCCCTTGCTTGCCGAGCCTTTGCCTGCAGCGGCAGTCGACTGGACCTGCGCGCTCACTGCTGCGGTCCTGCCGGAGGGGCATCCTTATCCGGCGGTCTATATGAGCCTCAGCGCAGTGCTGGACGCCGTTGCAGCAGCCCCCGCCGCGCGCGGCTGGGCCGTGGCGCTTGTCCGCTATGAATTGCTCCTGCTTGCCGAACTGGGCTTCGGCCTTGATCTGGAGCGCTGTGCTGTGACCGGTGCTCTGGACGATCTCGCCTATGTCTCGCCGCGCAGCGGCCGCGCGGTAAGTCAGGCCGGCGCGGGGAGCTATGCCGAACGTCTGCTGCCATTGCCTGCCTTTCTTGTGGAAGGCGGTGAAGCGGACTGGCCGCAGATCTTCGCCGGACTTGATCTTACCGAGCATTTTCTTGACCGGATGCTGCTCGGCGACCGGCGCACGGATATTCTCGCGGCGCGTGGGCGGCTGGTCGAGCGCCTCAAAAGAGCGGTTGCGTGAAAAGGAGGCTTTGGGCAGGGGCTTCGGCTTAGCCCGAACGGTTCGAGATAGAGAGGTTTATTCATGCGTATCGCCCTGCTTCCTGGAGACGGTATCGGTCCCGAGATCACGCGCGAGGCGCAGCGCGTGCTGGAAGCGCTGGCGATCCCCGGACTGGTCTTCGAGGAAGCGCTGGTCGGCGGCGCGGCCTATAAAGCGGTCGGCCATCCGCTCCCGCCCGAGACACTCAACATCGCCCGCCGGGCCGACGCGATCCTGTTCGGCTCCGTGGGCGATCCGGAGTGCGACGCGCTCGATCGCCATCTTCGCCCCGAGCAGGCGATCCTTGGCCTGCGCAAGGCGCTGACGCTTTTCTCCAATCTTCGCCCCGCCCGTGTCTATCCGGGTCTTGTGGACGCCTCGGCGCTGCGGCCGGAAGTCGCGAGCCGCATCGATCTGCTGATCGTGCGTGAGCTCAACGGCGATGTCTATTTCGGCGAGAAGGGCATGCGCACCACGCCGACCGGCGCCCGTGAGGGCTATGACATCATGTCCTACAATGAGGACGAGGTGCGCCGCATCGCCCATAGCGGTTTTCGCGCGGCTCAGGCCCGGCGCGGCAAGCTCTGCTCGGTCGACAAGGCGAACGTTCTGGAAACGAGCCAGCTCTGGCGCGACGTGGTGGTCGAGTTGTCCGCCGAATATCCCGACGTGACGCTCAGCCACATGTATGTGGACAATGCCGCCATGCAGCTGGTGCGCGATCCCGGCCAGTTCGACGTGATCGTGACCGGCAATCTCTTCGGAGACATTCTCTCGGATCTGGCGAGCATGTGCGTCGGCTCGATCGGGCTGCTCGCCTCGGCCTCGCTCGATGCGCAGGGCAAGGGGCTTTATGAGCCGATCCATGGGTCCGCGCCGGATATTGCCGGGCAGGGCAAAGCCAATCCGCTGGCGACCATCCTTTCCGCCGCGATGATGCTGCGCTTTTCGCTCGGCCTTCCCGACGAGGCGGACCGTATCGAGCGGGCGGTCGAGGCGGCGCTGAACGGCGGCGCGCGGACAGCGGATCTGGGCGGCAGCCTCTCCACGGCGGCCATGGGCGACGCGGTTCTCGCCGCCCTCTGAGCGATGAATGACGGCGCCGCGGGGTTGCAATCGCTCCCCCCGGCGCTATTCCCCCGGGCGTGGAACAGACGCCACTCGTGATTGCGCTCATCGGAGCGCTCGGCATAGGCGCCCAGTGGATTGCATGGCGGACGGGCTGGCCGGCGATTGCTCTGATGCTTGGCGCTGGGGTTATCGCCGGGCCTGTTCTGGGGCTGATCGATCCCGAGCATATATTCGGCTCCTTGCTGGAGCCGATGATCTCGGTGGCCGTCGCCATCATTCTTTTCGAGGGCGGCCTTAGCCTCAATTTTCGTGAGTTGCGCCGCACGGATGGCGCCGTCACCCGGCTTGTGTTGCTGGGGGCTCCCATTGCATGGTTCCTCGGCGCGATTGCCTGCTATTACATTGCGGGCCTCGTCTGGCCGGTTGCGATCCTCTTCGCGGGCATATTGATCGTGACGGGGCCGACAGTGGTCCTCCCGCTGCTGCGCCAGAGCAATGTCGCTGCGCGGCCACAGGCGATCCTCAAGTGGGAAGCGATCGTCAACGATCCCGTCGGCGCGCTGTGCGGCGTCGTCACCTACGAATATCTTCGCCGGGTCGAGGAAGGCGGCACGCTCGCCAGCGTCGTTCTGGCGCTCCTCGCGGCGGCGGCGTTCGCTGGCCTGATGGGCTGGCTTGCCGCCCGCGCGATCGGCTGGGCGTTTCCGCGCGGCCATGTTCCCGAATATCTCAAGGCGCCCGTCCTTCTCGTCGCGGTGATCGGCGTCTTCGTCCTGTCGAATGCCATTCAGCAGGAGACGGGCCTGCTCACCGTGACCGTCATGGGTATCGCGCTCGCCAATATGCGCCTCACGTCGCTGCGGGATATTCAGCCCTTCAAGGAGAACGTGACCGTTCTCCTGATCTCCGGCGTCTTCGTGCTGCTTTCGGCTTCGCTGGATTTCGAGGTGTTGCAGCGCTTCGAGTGGCGCTTCCTGGGTTTCCTTCTCGCTCTGCTGTTCATCGTCCGGCCGGCCACGGTGCTGCTGAGCCTCGCATTCACGCGTGTGCCATGGAATGAACGGTTGCTCGTTGCCTGGATCGCGCCGCGCGGCATTGTGGCCGTGGCGATTTCAGGCCTGTTCGCGCTGAGGCTGGATCGCATCGGCTACGGGGATGGATCGATCCTCGTTACCCTGTCCTTCGCGGTGGTCATCGCCACGATCATCGCGCACGGCTTTTCGATCCGCGCCGTCGCGCGGTTGCTGAAAGTGACAGGGGCCACCGAGCGTGGCTTGCTGATCGTGGGTGGCACGCCGTGGAGTCTCGCGCTCGCCCAGCAGCTTCGTCAGCTTGAGGTGCCGGTCACCATTTGCGACAATAGCTGGCAGCGCCTTTCCCCCGCGCGGCAAGCCGAGATCCCGATTTATCACGGGGAGATTCTGGCCGAGGTTACCGAGGAGCGGCTCGACTTCACTCAGTTTCAGGTGCTGGCAGCCGTGACGAATAACGAGGCTTATAATGCCCTCGTCTGCAATGAGTTCGCGCCCAAGCTGGGTCGGGACAATGTCTATCAGCTTGGCGACGCGGTCGATGAGGACCATCGCTCCCTGCCTGAATCTCTGCGCGGGCGCGCGCTCTTCGCGTCCGGGCTGGGCGTAGAAGATATTGTCGAGCGGGAACGAGCGGGGTGGACCTTCCGCAAGACCCGGATCAGCGATCAGTTTGGTTTCGATGCAATTCGCTCGGACCTTCCCGAGGAGGCGGACATGGTGCTGCTTCTTCGCAAAAACGGCGTGATCCGCTTCTTCACTCATGCGTCGCGGCCACAGCCGCAGCCCGGCGATACGATCATTTCCTATGTTCCGCCCACATCCCGACGACGGGGCGCGGCGAAGGCGAGAAAGGAAGAGGTGGCGTCATGACGTTTGCTTTCAGAAGCCGCGCAATGCTTGCCGGGGCGGCTGGCCTTGCCCTTCTTGGGGGCTGCAAACCGACAGGGAGTGAACACCCAACTGCAAACGAGACTGCTTCCGACATCACATCGAACCGGTCAGTCCTGGGGAACGCTGCCGCTGGCCCTGCCGACAACGCGGCCGAGTCATCAGAGGCGCGCTCCATATTGCGTCCCGAAGTGGTCGCGTCAAAACCGGAAGCGCCCGCGATCGAGCCCGTCCATGTCGTGATTCTTTTCGGCGCGGCAGGGCTCAAGCTCGACGATGCGGGCCGCAACGCGGTGGACGCCCTTCTAGAAGCGCCGGTGATGAAAACCGGTGGCCCAATCGTTCTGCGCGGCCACAGCGACTCTCGCGGTTCGGATGGCGACAATCTCGTTGCGTCGCGCATTCGGGCGGAGCGCGTGCGGGACTATCTGATCGAACGCGGCGTCGAGAAGCAGCGCATCACTGTCATCGCGCTCGGCGAAACCCGGCCAGCAGTGCCCAATGCGCATGAGGACGGCAGCGATGACCCGGAGGGACGGGCGAAGAACCGGCGCGTGGAAGTGGACATCGACATCCCCAAAGCGCCGGGAGCCGTCCCGGTCAGCCTGCCAAAGCCGGCCTCCGCACCGGCAAGCTGACGAAAAAGAGCAGCGGCGCGCAAATAGGGTTGCGGTCGTTCGCTCTGGCGGCAATTGCGATCAGGCGAAGCAGCCATAGACTCCGATGGCGATGGGCTGCGAGCGCGAGGACAAGTGAAGCAGGTGACGGCATGAAGAAGGCAACGGGTCTCGATCGGGCGACAACGCGCAACTGGCGTCCCGCCACGCAGGCAGTGCGCGGTGGCACCTGGCGGTCCGAACATGGCGAGACAAGCGAGGCGCTCTTCCTCACCTCCGGTTATACCTATGACGACGCCGAATCCGTCGCCGCGCGCTTCGCTGGCGATCAGGATGGCATGACCTATTCCCGCCTGCAGAACCCCACGACGCAGATGCTGGAAGAGCGCATCGCGCTCATGGAAGGGGCTGAGGCGTGCCGCACGCAGGCAACCGGCATGGCGGCAATGACCACTGCGCTTCTCTGCCAGCTCAGCGCGGGCGATCACATCGTCGCGGGCCGTGCCGCCTTCGGCTCGTGCCGCTGGATTATCGACAATGTGCTGACCCGTTTCGGCATCGAGAACACGATCGTCGACGCGCGCGACAATGACGCGTGGGAGAAGGCGATCCGGCCCAACACCAAGGTGTTCTTCTTCGAGACCCCCGCCAACCCCACAATGGACATCGTCGACATGGCGCATGTCTGCGGTATCGCGCGCGGCAATGGAATCACCACCGTGGTGGACAATGCCTTCGCCACCCCCGTGCTTCAGCGCTGCCTCGATTTCGGTGCGGATGTGGTCGCTTACAGCGCGACCAAGCTGATGGACGGGCAGGGGCGCGTGCTGGCTGGCGCGGTGTGCGGCACGGAGCAGTGGATCAACGATGTGCTGCTGCCATTCCAGCGCAACACCGGGCCGAATATCGCGCCGTTCAACGCGTGGATCGTCCTCAAGGGGCTGGAAACGCTGGAACTGCGCGCGATGAAGCAATCGGAGAATGCGCTGGCTCTCGCCCGCTTCATGGAGAGCCGCGTTCCGCGCCTGCTCTATCCCGGCCTTCCCAGCCACCCCCAGCATAATCTGGCGATGGCGCAGATGCGCGCCGCCGGACCCATCTTCTCCTTCTTCCTGGAAGACCGCGCGCAGGCGATGGCGATGCTCAATGCGCTGGAGCTCGCCGACATCTCCAACAATATCGGCGACTCGCGCACCCTGCTCTGTCACCCCGCGTCCACGACCCACAATAATATGGGCGAGGAAGGGCGCGCACTGGCCGGTATCGAGGAGGGCATGATCCGCATCAATGTTGGTCTGGAAGACCCGCAGGACATCATTGACGACATCGATCGGGCACTGTCGAAGGTGGGCCTTTGATTTGGGCCGCGCCACGGACTATCGATGACGGCATGAAAGCCCTCTTCCCCTACGAGCTCGAAACACAGGGCGTGACGGTCCATGTCGCCGTCACCTTTCTGCCGGAGCAGTCGGAGCCGGATCGGGGGCGGTGGTTCTGGGCTTATCATATCCGGATTCGCAATGGCCGTCCGGCGCCTGTGCAGCTTCTCACGCGTCGCTGGACCATTTCGGATGGTCGCGGGGCGCTGCATCATGTCGAGGGGGAAGGCGTGGTCGGCGAGCAGCCGGTCATCCGGCCGGGCGCTGCCTATGATTATGTGTCCGGCTGCCCGCTCACGACGCCGACTGGCTGGATGGAAGGCATGTACGGCATGCTGGATGAGGACGGCGCGCTTGTGGAGGTGGCTATCCCCCGCTTCAGCCTGCTTGCGCCTGCGGTCTCCGGCTAAGCGATGAAGCGAACGCACCTTCCCCTGAACGGCCTTCGCGTCCTCGACGCGGCGGCGCGGCACTTGTCCTTTACGCGCGCTGCGGATGAGCTGGCGGTGACGCCTGCGGCTGTCGGCCAGCAGATTCGCGCGCTGGAAGATATGCTGGGCGTGGTGCTTTTTCGCCGCACTCCCAAGGGGCTTGAACTCACTCCGGAGGCAGAGGCGGGCCTGCCCGCACTTCGCCAGGGCTTTCTCGAAATCGAGGAATCCGTGCGCGCGATGCAGGCCGGGCAGTCCAGCCAGCATATCACCATTGCTGCCCCACGCGATCTCACTGCGAAATGGCTGAGCGCCCGTCTTGCCGACTATGCTGCCGAAAATCCCTCGGTCCAGTTCCTGTTGGTCGCGGCGGACGAGGCGCTGGATTTCACCGAGGCCAATCTCGATCTCGCCATTCGCCTGACCAGTGACGCGCAGGGCTATGAAGGCGCGCCGCTGGACGAAGGTAGGTTCGTTACCGTCGCGGCGCCGTCTGGCGCGGCGGATGGCGTCATTGGCTGGCCGGGCTGTCCGCAAGAGGGAGGCGCCATACTGATCCGCGTTGCCGATGCGGGCTTGGCGATCGATGCCGCCGCCCACGGCTTCGGCCGGGCAAGCGTGCCGGAATTGATTGCCCGTGCGGAGATCGCAAGCGGCCGGGTCGTGCAAGTGGCGAACTCGGACAAGGCGGGGCAGGGCTATTGGGTGATCGCGCCGCTGCCGCAATGGCGCCAGAAGAAGGTGAAGGCGCTCGTCGCCATGCTGACCGCCTGATCCGCGACCGAAACAACACTAGCGCTGCGCCGCACAATCGAAGGCGTTAGCATCTGAACCACTCATCTGATAGCGATCGGGTCATGCCGAGCCCGCAAATCCAAGAACCAGGAACCGCCGTCGCGTCCGCGCGCAAGATATTGCAGCGCCTGCATGAAGTGATGGCTTCTCGGTTCAACGCTCAGGCGAAGCTCAACAAGGTCGTCGAGATCATAGGGGAGGAGCTCTCCAGCGAGGTCTGCTCGGTCTATCTTCTGCGCGAAGGCCTGCTGGAACTTTATGCGACCCGTGGCCTCAAGCAGGAGGCTGTCCATGTCACCCGGCTGGCACTGGGGGAGGGGCTTGTTGGCACGATCGCGGCGAATGTGGATACGCTGAACCTTGAGGAAGCCGCCGCGCATCCTGACTTCGCTTACCGGCCGGAGACGGGCGAGGAGCTTTTTCACAGCTTTGCGGGCGTGCCCATCGTCCATCGCGCGCGTGCCGTGGGCGTACTTGCTGTCCAGCATCTTGAATCGCGACGCTATCAGGAAGTCGAGATCGAGGCGCTGCAGACCGTTGCAATGGTGCTCGCCGAACTGATCGCCAATGCCGGATTGATCGACGAAAATCCGGTCGACGAGCGGCCACTGGAAACCGGCTCCTCCATTCTTTCCGGGCTCCAACTCGTCATGGGTATGGCGCGCGGCCATGCCGTGTTTCATCAGCCCCGCATCACGATCGAGCATACGGTCGCGGAGGATATCGAGGCGGAGCGGCAGCGCGTCTATTCCGCTTTCGCCAAGATGCGCGAGCAGATCGACCGGATGGCGGGTCAGGCTGAATTCGGTGGCGATGGCGAGCATCAGGAAGTGCTCGATACCTACAAGATGTTCGCCTATGACGAGGGCTGGTCACGCCGCATCAATGAGGCGATCGACGCGGGCCTCACGGCAGAGGCGGCCATCGAGCGGGTGCAGCAGCGCACGCGCATGCGCATGCGCCAGATCGACGATCCGCTCCTTCAGGACCGGATGCACGATCTGGAGGATCTTTCCAACCGCCTGCTCCGTATCGTCTCGGGCCAGCTGGGCACGGCGGCGCAACTCGGGCTCCGGCAGGACGCCATTCTCATTGCCCGCAATCTGGGGCCTGCCGAATTGCTGGAATATGACCGGCGGCGGCTCAAGGGCGTGGTGCTGGAGGAAGGCTCTTTAACGGCGCACGTCACGATCGTCGCGCGCGCAATGGGCGTGCCGGTACTTGGCCGCATCAAGAATACCCGCCAGCTCATCAACGAGGGCGACCTCCTGCTGCTCGACGTCAATCAGAACCGTCTGTTCATCCGGCCGTCCGTGCCGATGGACGAAGCATTTGAGAGCCAGCTCGTGGTAACGCAGAAGAAGCGCGCCTCTTATGCTGCGCTCCGTGACGAACCGGCGGTTACGCTCGATGGCCAGCGCGTCGAGCTGATGGTCAATGCCGGCCTGCGGGACGACGTGGCGGCCCTGGACGTGACGGGTGCCGATGGCATCGGCCTGTTCCGCACCGAGTTCCAGTTCCTCGTCTCCGCTACCCTGCCGCAGCGTGAGCGCCAGCAGCGGCTTTACAGGGAAGTGCTCGACGCGGCGGGCTCGCGGCCGGTCATCTTCCGCACTGTTGACATCGGCGGCGACAAGGCCTTGCCCTATCTTTTCGATGCGGATGCCGAGCCGGAAGAGAACCCGGCCATGGGATGGCGTGCAGTGCGCCTTGCCCTTGAGCGCGACGGGCTGATGAAAGCGCAGGCCCGCGCCCTCCTGGAAGCAGCGGCAGGACGTTCGCTCCATGTCATGTTCCCGATGATTTCCGAGCCCTGGGAGCTGGATCAGGCAAAGGCGCTGTTCGAGAAGCAGCGGGAGTGGCTCGCGCTCCGCCGCAAGAAGCTACCGAACGCCGTCCATTATGGCGCAATGCTGGAGGTTCCAGCGCTTGCGGAGGTTCTGGACATCTTGCTGCCCAAGCTCGATTTCCTCTCGATAGGCACCAATGACCTGACGCAGTTTCTGTTTGCTGCCGATCGCGCTCATCCCAAGCTGGCCGAGCGTTACGACTGGCTGTCGCTCGCGATCATGCGCTTCCTGAACCGGGTGGTTTCGGCGTGCCGCGCCCACCAAGTGCCTGTGGGTGTTTGCGGCGAGATGGGCGGGCGCACGCTCGAAGCAATGGCGCTCCTCGGCATCGGGATTCACCGGCTGTCCATCACGCCGGCATCGGTCGGGCCGGTTAAGGCCATGATACGTTCGGTGAATGCCGAGCAGCTTTCGTCGTTCATGTCGGACATGCTGGCCGGCGGGAACGGCAATATCCGTGGCCCGCTGCAGCAATGGGCGGCGGACCAGAATATCGAACTCGGTTAGCGTTCGCCGCGCAGTTTCTTCGCTTGCCGCTGTCCTGTGAGCCTTCCCATGTTGACAGTTCAGCCTTTCCGCGAGACACCCTCGTTACACGCCTGTTAAGTCGGAACATATATGGCTGCTAAAACCAACGACTCTCAGGAAAAGCCGGACGACAAGGTCAAGGAGACGACCTCCGGTGAGGACATGCGCGCGGCGCGCGAGGCCGCAGGGCTTAGCCTTGAGGAGCTGGCTCAGCGCACGCGCGTGCCTCGGCGGCACCTTCTGGCGCTGGAGGAAGGGCGGTTTTCCGCGCTTCCCGGCATCACATATTGCGCTGGCTTCTCGCGGGCCTATGCCCGTGCCGTCGGCCTCGATGAGACGGCTCTTGTGGCGAAAGTCCGCGCGGAGATCGAGGAGCAGGGCGGCCATATCGGTCAGGATCGCTACGTGCCTGAGGAGCCGGTTTCTTCGAACAGCGTTCCGCCGCGCTATCTGGCGCTGACCACGGCAGTTCTCGCGCTGCTTATCGCCGGTGGATACGCGATCTGGCGGATGCAGTTGAACACGCACCCGACCGATCAGGAGATCGCCGAGGCCGCGCAGCCCGAGACGCGGGTGACGACGCCCACGGCGGGCAGTGCCTTGCAGCGCGCGGCGTCAGTCCCTCAGCCTGTGGGGCCAGTGGTGCTCACGGCCGTCGACGAGGTGTGGCTGCGCATTTACGATGGTGATGGCAAGCGCCTGCTTGAGAAAGCGATGGCGAAGGGCGAGAGCTACACCGTTCCGGCCGATGCGAATAACCCGATGATCCTGACTGGCCGGCCGGATGCGCTTGCAGTGACGGTCGGCGGGCAGGCCGTGCCGCCGCTGGGAACCGCAGAGCGCACCATCTCCGACGTGCCGATCAACGGCGCTGCACTGCTTGCCCGGGGGAGAGCGCCTGCTGATCCTGCGGCAGCGCCCGCAGATAACAGCGCCGGGCCAGGCAACGCAGCGGCCAACTGAGTGCAGGCGCCTAGGACGGCTCCACGAGCAGTTCGCTCCCGGCCGCACCGGTGATGCGCACGATAGAACCCGCTGGCGCGTCGGCGCCGCGTGCCGTCCAGATGCTGTCGCCCACCTTCACGCGCCCCGCGCCGTTGTGGATCGCTTCGACGACTTCCACGCGTTCGCCCACCAGCCTTGCCGCGCGGTCGTTGAGCAGCGGATCGCTGCTGGGCACTGGACGATTGAGATACCAGCGTCGGCCGAAATAAACGCTCAAGCCACACAATATGGCGAACAGGATGAGCTGCACAGCAGTGCCGATCGGCAAGAGGAAGCTGATCGCACCCGTCACGGCTGCCGCCGCCGCGATCCAGATGAGGAAAACGCCGGGCATGACGATTTCCAGAGCCGCGAGAATGGCGGCGAGGGCCAGCCAGCCGGCTGGCGTCTCAACCAGACTCTGCAGGATGTCGTTCATGACGGCGTGCGGGTCCGGGGAACGCCGGGCGATCCTGCCGGCGTGCGCGTGGTCTCCGTCGCGCTGTTGCCCAGCGCCTCACGCGCCAGCTCGCCGATCCCGCCCAGCGTGCCAATGAGCTGCGTCGCCTCGACCGGGAACAGGATGGTCTTGGCATTGGGAGACGTCGCGAACTTCTCCACCGCTTCGACATATTTCTGCGCGACGAAATAATTGATCGCCTGCGCGTTGCCCTGTGCGATTGCCTCGCTCACCAGCGTCGTCGCCTTGGCCTCGGCTTCAGCCTCGCGTTCACGTGCCTCGGCATCGCGAAAAGCGGATTCGCGGCGCCCTTCCGCTTCCAGGATTTGGGATTGCTTGGCGCCCTCGGCCCGCAGGATCTCGGACGCGCGGAGGCCTTCGGCTTCCAGGATATTCGCACGCTTCTCGCGCTCGGCCTTCATTTGGCGGGCCATGGCATTCACGATGTCCTGTGGCGGGCGGATGTCCTTGATTTCCACGCGGGTGATCTTGACGCCCCAGGCGTTGGTCGCATGATCGACCACGGAAAGTAGCCGTGCATTGATCTCGTCGCGTTTCGAGAGGGTTTCGTCGAGGTCCATAGAGCCCATGACTGTCCGCAGGTTGGTCGTCGCGAGCTGGAGTAGCGCAATCCGCAGTTCGCTCACTTCATAGGCCGCCTTCGCGGCGTCGAGCACCTGAAAGAACACCACCCCGTCCACGGACACCATGGCGTTGTCCTTGGTGATGATCTCCTGGCTGGGAACATCGATCACCTGCTCCATCATGTTGATCTTGCGGCCGACGGCATAAAAGAAAGCAGGGAAGAAATTGAATCCCGGCGAGGCGACCTGCGTGAACCGGCCGAAGCGCTCGATCGTATACTGATAGCCCTGCCGCACGATCTTTATGCTCGCAGCAAGGTACAGGACCACGAGAACGACGAGGAAGAAGGCGAGCGTGATAGCGTTCATGAGATACAAGGCCTCCCCTGACTGGATGTGGACTATGCCCCGACCAGGCGCCACGATAAAGGAGAATCAGGGATTGTTACACTGGAGGGCATTTGGCGCGAACGATAACCGAAGCGGGCGAGGCAGTGCCGCTCGCCCAGATGCGATCTTTGCTTTTCGTGCCTGCGCATCGGCGGCGACTGGTGGAGAAGGCGCTGGGCCTGTCTTGCGACATGCTGATCCTCGATCTGGAAGATTCCGTTCCTCCGGGCGAGCGGGAGGCCGCGCGAGACGGTGTGCGCTATGCGGCGGGGCAACTCGGCGCGAAGCCGTGGGCGCTCAGGATCAATACGGAAGAGAGCGCCGATCATGGGCTGGACATGGTATTGGCACGTGAGGTGCGGCCAAGCTTCGTGGTGGTGCCCAAGGTCTCCACCCCGCGTCACACGCACGACGTCCACGCGGTATGCCAGACCCCCGTCATTGCCATGATCGAGAGCGCGCACGGTGTGCTGGACGCGCCAGCCATCGCGGCGCAGGCAGGGGTTGTGGCGCTGATGGCGGGCGTGAACGACCTGCGGCACGAGCTTCGTGTGCCGCCCTCCGCGCCACGTGCTAGCATTTCCCTCGCGCTTCAGTCGATCGTGCTCGCCGCGCGGGCCGCCCGCCGGGCGGTGTTCGATGGCGTATTTAACCGGCTCGATGATCCCGCCGGGCTTGCTGAGGAGTGTCGCGAAGGCAGGGCACTGGGTTTCGATGGGAAATCGGTGATCCACCCGGACCAGATCGGCGTCGTCAATCGGCTCTTCATGCCGGATGCCGAAGAACTGGAGGCAGCACGTGGCCTCGTCGCAGCCTTTCAGGGTGGTGCCCAGCGGCATGAGGGCGCGATGATCGAGGCCATGCATGTCGAGCAGGCCAAAGCGCTTCTCGCCCGTGCAGGGCAGGACGGCTGAAGGCGTTGGAAGCGCCCGAGCAGGCTGCATCTTTGAGCCTGTCCTTACCGCCTGAGAAAATTTGCCGTGATCGGGCCTAGCCGCTCACGCATCAAATGGTTACATGGGCCGCCACTGAGTCCCGGCACGGACTCGCTTTAGCTCTTCAAGGTGGCGCACTCCATGGATATCCGGCTCGGCCTTACATTCGACGATGTTCTCCTGCAGCCAGGAGAGTCGGATGTGCTGCCGAGTGACGCGGATGTCTCAACGCGCATCAGCCGCGACATAGCGCTCAATATTCCCATCCTCTCTTCTGCCATGGACACGGTGACGGAGGCCGACATGGCCATCGTCATGGCGCAGCTTGGCGGCATTGGCGTTCTCCACCGCAATCTCACCATAGAGGAGCAGGCGGACGCCGTGCGCGCCGTGAAGCGCTACGAGAGCGGCATGGTGGTCAACCCGATCACGATCGGGCCGGATCGGCCCCTTTCGGATGCGCAGGCGCTCATGGCTCGGCACCGGATCAGCGGCATTCCGGTCGTGGAGACGAACGGAACGCTCGTTGGCATCCTGACTCACCGGGATACGCGCTTCGCTGAAAACCCCGCCCAGCCGGTGCGCGAGCTGATGACGCACCAGAATCTTGCGACGGTGCGCACTGGCGTCACGCAGGAAGAGGCCCGCCGCCTTCTGCACCAGCGCCGGATCGAGAAGCTGTTGGTGGTGGACGATGCCTATCACTGCGTCGGGCTGATTACCGTCAAGGACATCGAGAAGGCGGTGAATTACCCGCAGGCGACCAAGGATGCCTCTGGGCGTCTGCGCGTCGCCGCCGCTACCACGGTGGGCGACAAGGGTATCGCGCGGACCGAGGCGCTGATCGACGCGGAGTGTGATCTCATCGTCGTCGATACCGCGCACGGCCACTCGAAGATGGTGGCGGAGAGCGTGGCGCGCATTCGCAAGATGTCGAATTCGGTCCAGCTCATTGCCGGCAACGTCGCGACGGCCGAGGCGACTCGCGCCCTGATCGATGCGGGCGCAGATGGCGTCAAAGTCGGCATTGGCCCCGGTTCCATCTGCACCACGCGCGTCGTCGCGGGTGTTGGCGTGCCTCAGCTTACCGCGATCATGGATGCGGCCGAAGAGGCCATGAAGAGCGACGTGCCGGTGATCGCTGATGGCGGCCTGCGCACTTCGGGCGATCTTGCCAAGGCGCTCGCTGCTGGCGGATCGGCCGTGATGATCGGTTCGCTCCTTGCCGGCACCGAGGAAGCGCCTGGCGAGACGTTCTTGTATCAGGGCCGTGCCTATAAGAGCTATCGGGGCATGGGCAGCGTCGGCGCGATGGCGCGCGGCTCCGCGGATCGCTATTTCCAGCAGGACATCAAGGACCAGATGAAGCTGGTTCCGGAAGGGATCGAGGGTCAGGTGCCCTATAAGGGGCCGGCGAGGGATGTGATCCACCAGCTCGTCGGCGGCGTGAAGGCCGCGATGGGCTATACCGGCAGCAAGACCATTCGCGATCTTCAGCAGCGTGCGCGCTTCGTGCAGATCACCAATGCGGGCCTCTCGGAAAGTCATGTGCATGACGTCGCGATCACACGCGAGGCACCCAATTATCCCACGCGCTGAGGCTGGGCGATGACGCCCGCCGCGCGCCTTCAGGCCGCGATCGACCTGCTCGATGAGGTGATCGCGGCGACCCGCGAGAATGGCCCGGCGGCTGACACGCTGATTGTCCGCTACTTCAAGACGCGGCGCTATGCCGGGTCTAAGGATCGCCGGGCCGTGCGCGATCTCGTCTATCGCGCAATAAGGCGGTCTGGCGAGCGCCCGGAGACCGGCCGCGCTGCCGCCATTGGCTTGGCAATGGACGATCCGGCACTGGCACTGCTGTTCGATGGTTCGGCCCACGGCCCGGCGCTTCTTGCGGACGGTGAGACGGGTGCGCAGGTGAGCGGCGCGCCGCCCTGGCTGTTGCCTCTGATCGCGGCCGAGGCGCGGGAGGAAATGGCGCAGCCGCCCGGTCGCGCTCCGCTTCATCTGCGGGTCAACGCGCTCGTCTCCGATCGGGACGCGATTCTGGCCGAATTGCCCGATGCCACGCCGATCGCCGGAACATCTCATGGCATCGCCTTGCCCGAAGGCACGCAGGTCGAGGCGCTCGACGCGTTCGCACGGGGCGCGCTGGAAGTGCAGGATGCCGGCAGCCAGATCATCGTGGCCGCCTGTGGCGCCGCGCCGGGCATGACCGTGCTGGATCTATGCGCCGGCGCAGGAGGCAAGACGCTTGCACTCGCCGCCGAAATGCGCGGAAAAGGCAGGCTGATCGCTGCCGACACCGTGCGGGACAGATTGTCTCGCCTCGCGCCCCGTGCGCAGCGGGCGGGTGCCGCGGACCTGATCGAAACACTGCTGCTCGATGGCGGGCGGGAGGCGGAGCAACTGAGTGTGCTCGCGTCGCAATGCGATGTCGTGTTGGTGGATGCGCCGTGCACGGGCTCCGGCACATGGCGGCGCAATCCGGAGGCGCGTTGGCGTCTGACGCCGGAGCGGCTGGACGGTGTCGTTCGGCTGCAGCAGCATGTGCTCGAGCTGGCTGCGCCGCTTGTGAAGCCGGGCGGAGCGCTCGTCTTCGCCGTGTGCTCGCTCATTGAGCAGGAAGGCGCGGACCAGATCGCCCGCTTTCTCGCGCGGCATCAGGGCTGGACGGCTGAACCCGCGGGATATGGCCGTGAAGGCGGGCCGGGTGAACTGCTCACCCCGGAACATGACGGAACTGACGGGTTTTTCTTCGCGCGGGTCGTAAAACCATGCTAGGCCAGCCCGTTATGGAGGCAAATGCTGCCACCGCGAGTTTTTGGGAGACGCTGATGCGGTTCACGCCCGCTGCTATAGTCCTTGCCACTGCCTTGGCACTCACCGCCAGCGCCGGCGTCAGCCAGCAGGCGGCGAGTCTGTCAGGTAAAGGGGATCAGCGCGCTGCAGCCTGGGCGGCCAAGGGCGAAGCGGCACTCCGCGCCGGGAACTACTCCGCAGCGCGCGACGCTTACGAGACCGCGATGCTGCTGTCGCCCGGCGATCCGGCCAATTTCATTGCCATGGCGCGCATTGCACGGGCCGAGAAGCTGCCCGGCCTCGCCATCAAATATTATGCCGATGCTCTCCGGCTCGATCCACGCAACCAGCTGGCGCTGCAAGGGCAGGGGCTGGCCATGGTCGACAAGGGCGCGGTCGAAAGCGCACGGGAGACGCTGGCGAAGCTCGAGGCGCTCTGCAAGGGCGATTGCCCTGCGGCGCAGCCGCTCATCGCAGCGGTAAAGGCGGGGCCGCCCAAGCTCGTCGCCGCCGAGGACGTGAAGCTCAAGCCAACCGCGCAACCGGTCGAGCAGAAGTAGCGCGGAGCGGCCCGTTGGCGCTAGATCTCAATTAGTATAGCGACACTTCTTCGATCGGAAGTCCGCCTTCGAGCCGGAGCGTCATAGGGGAAAAGGGCTGAATGTCGCGGGGAAGCCTTCCTGTCTCCGTTCGTGCTGAGTAGGCTCTGAATAGCGCCCCCCATGCGCCTATCGAAGAGCTATATCGAAGCATCAGCCTCTGTGTGACCGTCCTTCGATACGCTGCTTCGACAAGCTCAGCAGCTACTCAGGACGAACGGTGATGGGTCCGAGAAAAGCATCCGTAACGTTGGCGTGTCCGGCAGTCCGCTTTTGGACCGCCGCGTCTCATACCTGAACGTCAGCTTCTTCGTAGTTAGTAGACGTCCGGGCGACGTTCAACACTTCAAACCTTGCGATCCGGGTGGAACCCATCGCCTTTGCCAGTTCTCGGTCTTGGTAGCCCGGCTGGGCAATCAACCACTTCACGAAGTCATCTCGTCCAGACGCTTCTAGCGGGAAGATTAAAGCTGGGTCAGGGTCGCTTGAATAGAGCAGGAATACAACGTCTGCGCCCCAAGGACCACTATCGTCAGTAGCGACTATTACCCGGCGCAGGGCAGTAAGAGCCAGCTTTTCTTGGGCACCTTGGCTATCGCTAACCACAATGTCGCCATCGACGAAGCTGACGTTCCAGAGAGCCAGAGGCGACCTATTTGCGAGCCTTTTGCGTAACCAGCTAAGCATAGTTTAAGAGTTACACGGTTGACGGCATGTCCGCTATGGCTTCGCGTCCCGACATTCCACTTCTCCGCGAAAAACATGTTCATTCTCCGAGGCGGGCCGTTACGCGGTCACCCATCCTCACACCCGCGCGTCGATCATCCGCGCAATCGCCACATAGTCCTCCACCGTCAGCGTCTCGGCGCGGCGGCTGGGGTCGATGCCCAGCGCGTCGAGCGCCTCCAGCGCGCCTGCAATACCCTTGAGGCTCTGACGCAACATCTTGCGGCGTTGGCCGAAGGCCGCTGCCGTCAGCCTGCCGAGCGTGCGCACGTCTACGCCCTCCGCCGCGTCCTTCGGCACGATATGGACGATGGCGGACATCACTTTTGGCGGCGGGGTGAAGGCCGAGCGATGCACCTTCATCGCGATGCCCGCCTCGCTCCGCCACTGGGAGAGGATGGCGAGGCGCCCGAAGGCGTCGCTCCCCGGCGCCGCCACGATCCGCTCGGCCACCTCCGCCTGAAACATCAGCGTCGCCGATTTCCACCATGGCGCCCATTGCGCGCTCTCCAGCCACCCGACCAGCAACGCCGTCCCCACATTATAGGGCAGGTTCGCCACGATATGCGCCGGGCCGCCGCAGGCCGCCTCCGCGTCGATGCCCATTGCATCGCCTTCGATGACCTCCAGCTGGCCCGGAAAGGCCACCGCCAGTTCCGCAAGCGCGGGCAGGCACCGCGCATCCCTCTCCACGGCGGTCACGCGGGCGCCTGCACGCAGAAGCGCGCGGGTGAGGCCACCGGGGCCGGGGCCGACCTCGAACACGCGTTCGCCCGCGAGCGATCCCGGTATCGCAGCGATCCGGTCGAGAAGCTGCTCGTCGAGCAGGAAGTTCTGGCCCAGCGCCTTGCTCGCGCGCAGACCGTGGGCCGCAATGACCTCCCGCAACGGAGGCAGAGGCGCTGACGTCATCTCAGGCAGGCACGCCATATGCGCGGCGGGATATATCGGCCTGATGCGCCATGCGGATCGCGGCGATCATGGCGCCGGGATGAGCGTGGCCCTGACCCGCAATATCGAAGGCTGTGCCATGATCGGGCGAGGTGCGGACGATCGGCAGACCGAGTGTGATGTTGACACCGTCGTCGAAGTTCAGCGTCTTGAGCGGGATAAGCGCCTGATCGTGATAGCAGCACAGGATCGCGTCATAGCGCTCCCGTGCGCGCGGTGTGAACAGCGTATCGGCCGCAAGCGGACCCAGGATGTCGAGCCCTTCGGCGCGTAGCTCGTCCAGCGCCGGGATGATCGTCTCCACTTCCTCCTGCCCGAGCAGTCCGTCCTCTCCCGCATGGGGATTGAGGCCTGCCATGGCGAGGCGCGGCGTTGGGATGCCGAACAGGCGGTGCAGCCCACGCGCCGTAGCATGGGCGCGCATCTTGATGAGCGCGACGGTGAGCGCGTCCGGCACGGCCCGCAGTGGCACGTGGATGGTGAGTGGAACCACGCGCATGGCTGGCCCTGCGAGCATCATCACCACATTGCCGCGCGACACGCCGCAACGCTCGGCCACGAACTCGGTCTGGCCCGGATAGGTGAAGCCCACCTGGGAGAGCTGGGCTTTGGAAACGGGGGCAGTGACGAGCGCGCGGGCGCTTTCCTGCCGAGTGAGGCCGGTCGCGATCTCCAGGCTCTGGAAGGCGCAGCGCGCCCCGTCCAGCGTGGGCCGTCCGGGCACCGCCTCCGCCGCGTCGTCTACATGGAGGCACGGCAGAGCATGCTCGAATACGGACATCGCATCGGCCGGATCGGCAATGGTGCGGACCGGACCGGACCACACCGCCGCGATGGAAGCGCAATCCCCCACCGCGAAGAACGGCGGCAGACCTTCCCGATCGCGTAGATCCCATGCCTTGGCCACGATTTCCGGCCCGATCCCGCTCGGGTCGCCGAGCGTGACCACGATCGGGCGCTGAGGCGTGCGGGGGTCCGCGATCGGGGCGGCTGCCTCAGTTATAGTCGATCACCGCATCGCGTCGCAGATCGCGCAGATAGGTCCGCGCGCGCTTGTTCACGCGCTCTTCTTCCATCTGCGACATGATCTGGTCGAAGGACGGCGCGCTCGCATCCTGCGGATCGTCGCGTCCGCACAGCACCAGCACTCGCACGCCTTCAGTCACGGAGCCGAAGGGCGGCGTCGCCTGACCCACCTGCATGCCCAGGAGAAGGTTCTGCAATTGTGGCGGCAAATCGCGCACCTTGATGCCGTCATTCTCGACGACTTCAGCGCCGATCGACTTACCCACGTCGTTCACGGTGCCGCAGCCCTGAATGCCCCTCGTGGCGTCGGCGAAGGTGCTCGCTTTCTGCTGAGCCTGCGCCTGCGTCGTTCCCGCAGGGAAGGCGATGCTAAGCTGCTTGAGGCTAAGGATGGAATCGCGCGGGTCGGCGGTCAGCACCTGGCGTTTGTCGACGAGCAGCAGGATAGAGAAGCCGCCGGGCAGCGCAATCGGTCCAGCGATCTGCCCCACCTGCATCTGCGTTGCTGCGGCGGAAAGTTCGTCCGGCAGCACGCCGAGGCGCACCCAGCCCAGGTCGCCGCCTACGGCTGCGGTCGATGCTTCCGAATATTGGCGTGCATAAGCCTGGAAGGAGCCGCCCTGCTGGATCTGCTGAATGATCTGGCGGGCATTGGCTTCGACCTGCGCCCTGTTCTCCGGAGAGGCCGGAAGGTAAATCTCGCTGACCCTGAACTCGTCCTGCCCCTTGGACTGTTCGAGCCGCTTCATGACGGCGCGCACCTCTTCCTCGGCGACGTTCACGAACGGCTGCACCTGGCTGCGGAGCACGCGAGACCAGGCGGACTCGCCTTCGATCTGACGCCGGATGCTGGCGGCCGATGAGCCATGTTCCGCAAGATATTTGGTGAACTGCTCGGGCGTCTGGCGGAAGTTCTGCGCGACTCGCGCATAGCTCTGGTCGAGTTCGGCCGGGCTGATCTTTATATCCTTCGCCGCCGCTTCCTGAATCTGCAGCGTCTCGTCGATGAGGTTGCGCAGCACCTGCAGGCGCAGCCTCTCCAGCTCTTCCTCGGGCACCTTGCCGCCATTGGCCAGCACCACGAGAGCGAGCCGCTGTTCCACGTCGGTCTGGGTGATGACGGCGCCGTTCACGATCGCTGTTGCCTTGCGCACATTCGGGTCGGACTTGCCGAACATGGTGAGATCCTTGGGCAGGTCGAGCGACGCTGACGGCGCCTCAAGGCGATCGTCCGGCACTGCCTGCGCGTGAACCGGCACGGCAACCAGGCTCTGTGCGCCGAGGGTGACCAGCATCATCGCCCGATGGGCCTTGCGCCCGAACTCTGCTCTCAACATGAACTCCATTGTCTTTTTCCGGCCCCTCGTCACGCGCGCACTACACCCGCCCGTCTGAACTGGGCGTGAGCGCAGCAACAGAGCGCCAGGGCGCGGTCTTACAGGCCCAGATTCTTAAAAGCGAGTCGGAGCTGGAAGGAATTGCCGCGCCGTGCGTCACCCACCGTCTGGTAATCGCGCCGCCAGGTGAGGCCCACGGAGACGCAGTCATTCTCAAAAGCGATGCCGACACGGTGCCGAACCGGCTCATATCCGGACTGGAGAGTGAGCGGATCGTCGTCGGGACCAGTGAGATCGATATTCGTCGATCCGAACACTGACCAGAATTTCGCGAAGGCGATGCGCCCGGCAAGGCGGATTTCCTCGATGTCGCGTAGATCTTCCACGCCGGACGCAATGTTGCGGTTCAGCCGGATGTAGCCGACTTCCGCGTAGGTTTTGCGCGATCCGACCGTCGCGTCGATCTCGTTGCGGCGGACAGAGAAATTGTCCTTGTCGAGACGGAAGCGATGCGTGACCGAGAGGAAGTCTCGGTAGCGCACACGAGTCCGGCCGACGATGTCGGAGAGGCGGTCCGAGAGGCCCGTGCCGTCCAGCAGGATCGTCCTGCGGTCGTTCAGCCGGTAGCTCTGGCCCACTGTGGCATCGACCGTGAGGTTCGGCCGGTCGAGGTGATAGTCGGCGCCATAAGTGACCCGCACCGAATCCTCGAAACGGTCGTAGCCGGGGAAGCGATTGAGCGCGAAGAGGTTGCTGTCGTCCAGGTCGACCGCGCGCGAATCCTCGTTCGGCAGTTCCATATTGGCGATCTTGGGTGAGGCGACGAGCTGGATGCGCGGGGTGATCCGCTGCTGTCCGCCAAAGGCCTTGCCGATGAACGGCCAGCGAATATCCGCGGCAATCGCGGCGATACCGCGCGCCTCCCAGCCCGGATTGCCCCGATAGCTTACGGTGGGCGAGAGGTCGTTCTGCGCGCTGTGATACACATCACCACGCAGATAGCCGGTCAGCGTCACTTCCTGTCCCAGAGACGTCAGCCGGTTGAGCGACCAGGTCGCACTGGCGAAGGCGCGCTGCGTGTCCTGCCCTTCGGTGCGGATGATGGCGAGGCTGTTCGCCTGCACCTGCACTGTGCCGCCCAGCAGCGGGTCGGCCAGGCGCAGTCGGTAGTCGATTGCGGGGAGGGCGATCGGCACCTGTCCCGCCACCGCGCCGGGGCGCAGGGTCTGGAACGCCCAGCCTGCCACGGAGAAGTAGCTCCGCTCGCCGATCCGCTCCAGGTTGATCGTCGAGCGCAGCCGGTCCTCGCGGCTGAGATCGTAGCGATTGAGGAACGTCCGGTCCGTTACGTAGCGAAGCGATCCAGTTACCGACCAGAGTGGATCGAGCTGGAACTTGCCGCTCGCGGAGAGATAGGCGCGCAGTCCCTTTTCCCCCTCATTATTGGGGGTTGTGATCGCTTCCTCGCGGCGGCTTGACGTGAGGAAACCGCTCAGCTGATAGGCGCCGCGCGAGAGCAGCGCGCGATAGCTGCCTTCGATCATGGGCAGCACTTCGGTGTAGACGTGCGGCGTGATGACGAGATCGCGATTGTCCGCGAGGCGCCAGTAATAGGGCAGGGCAGCGTTAAAGCCGTTGCGCCGGTCATAGCCCAGGTCCGGCACGAGCAGGCCGCTGCCGCCCTTGTCGCCCAGCGGGTGCGAGAGACCGGGCAGCGGAATGACCGGAAGCCCCAATAGCTCGATGCGCGCGCCCTTGTAGGAGACGTGCTCGCGGCTCTCGTCATAGACGACGCGTTCCGCCTTGATCTGCCAGCCCGGTTCCTTCGGGCAGCCATTCTCATCCGTCACCTTACACGGCGTATAGGCTGCGCGCTCCAGGATATAGACAGCGCCCTTGCGCTCGCCCTGATCGGCAGCGAGTCGGTCACCCCTTTTGGTCACGAGCAGCAGGTTGCGGACGATTCCGTCCTTGAACTCATCGTCGACTACAAAGTCGTCGGAATAGGCAGTGTCGCCATTGGCATTCGTGACGCGAACATTGCCCTTCGCCGTCACTTGCCCGCTTTTGCGGTCCCACACGATGCTGTCTGCGCGCAGCGTATCGTCGGTCCTGCGCGCTACGACATGTCCCGAGGCCGTGACGACTTCATTGTCATAATCATAGTCGATCTGGTCGGCTTCGAAGGCGATTTGTTCGGCAGAAACCGGCCCCGTATCCGGCTGCGCTTCGGGCGTCGGAGCGACCGCCCCAGCCTGAGGCACCTGAAATTCGCCACCCGGAACATCGGACGCAGAGTTGCCCGGCACCTGAACCTGTGCCGCGTCGGCCCGGTTCTGGGCGGCGGCCGCAGGAAGATCGGCGGCCTGAATGAGCAGCGCGGCAACAATCATGATCGCGCGGTGTCCCCCGGCACAGTTCAGCAATGGCGTGGACCATGCCACGTGGGTCGTTCTCCCTGACGGATCGGGGGCGTCACCCACGATACGGCGCGACAGCCTATTGCACTGCAAAAGGGCTAGGGCAACGGCCTTGAGAATCCGTTAGGCTCAACAGCATCATTTGCACGTTTGCGTGCCTAAGCATGGCATCTCGCTGTTCCGATCGCTATCTGGTGTGCAAATGCGGCTCGTCCGCATGTTCAT
Organism: Sphingobium sp. CR28; assembly: GCF_052327305.1. Lineage (GTDB taxonomy): Bacteria > Pseudomonadota > Alphaproteobacteria > Sphingomonadales > Sphingomonadaceae > Sphingobium. The sequence continues at coordinate 231,629 of NZ_CP182486.1, forward strand.
TTTCGACACAGGAGCCTCCCCCCGATGCGCATTACCGTGAGTTCCAGCCGCCCCAACGATGCGCAGGCGCTCGTGTTCCTCGTTGCGAAAGACGGCGGGGTTGCGCCACCGCTCGCGGCTGCGTCGCTGGTGAGGGAAGGGGCCGCCGCTGCCCGGTTCAAGGGCGATGCCGGCTCGCTGTTCGAGACGTTCGTAGAAGAGGACGGCGCGGTCGTGCGGGTCATCCTCGCCGGGATTGGCGGCGGCGCCACTGCCGATCTGGAGAAGGCCGGCGGCGCGGTGACGGCGCGTTTGCAGACCTCGGGCGTAACCACGGCGGAAGTGGAAGGGCTTGATCTCGCGGCCGATGCTCTTGCGGCCTTCGCGCTTGGCGCGCAACTGCGCGCATGGCGGATCGACACCTATCGCACCAAGCTCCCGGAAGCGCAGAAGCCCACCCTCGCCGAACTGGTGATCGTCAGCGCCGCCGAAGGGGCCGCCGAGGCCTGGGCGAAGGAAGAGGCGTTGGCGCAGGGCATTGCCTTCACCCGCGAGCTTGTCGCTGAACCTGCCAATATCCTCTATCCTGAGACATTCGTGGAGCGCTGCCGCCCTCTGACCGATCTGGGTATAGAAATCACTGTGCTGGACGAAGCGGAGATGACGAAGCTCGGCATGGGCGCTCTTCTCGGCGTTGCGCAGGGCTCGGTTCGCAAGCCGCGCCTTCTGGCGATGCGCTGGGACGGTACCGGCGGCGCGCAGGAGACTCCGCTCGCCTTCGTCGGCAAGGGCGTCACTTTCGACACCGGCGGCATTTCGATCAAGCCTGCGGCCGGCATGGAAGACATGAAGTGGGATATGGGCGGCGCGGGCGCTGTTGCTGGCACTATGAAGGCGCTAGCCCTGCGCAAGGCAAAGGCGCACGTCGTGGGTATTTGCGGCCTTGTCGAGAATATGCCGGACGGCGGCGCGATGCGTCCGGGCGATGTCGTCACCACCATGTCGGGCCAGACCGTCGAGGTGCTCAATACCGACGCGGAAGGGCGGCTGGTGCTCTGCGACGCCGTCTGGTGGACACAGGAGACGTTCAAACCCGCAACCCTTGTCGATCTCGCCACGCTCACGGGCGCGATGATCGTCTCGCTGGGCCACGAACATGCCGGCATCTTCTCCAATGACGATGCGCTTGCCGACGATCTGCTCAAGGCTGGCGTCGAAACCGGCGAGAAGCTGTGGCGCTTCCCGCTTTCGGATGCCTATGACAAGCTGCTCGACAGCCCCATTGCGGACGTGAAGAATATCGGGCCGCGCTATGCCGGGTCGATCACGGCGGCGCAGTTCATCAAGCGCTTCGTCAAGGATGGCGTCAAATGGGCGCATCTCGACATTGCCGGCATGGTCTGGGCGGACAAGCCCGGCGCAACATGGGACAAGGGCGCGACCGGCTATGGCGTGCGCCTGCTCGACAGGTTCGTCCGCGACCATCACGAGCAGGCGTGATCCCCGCTTGGGCATGACGCAGGTCGACTTCTATCACCTGACGCGCGATCCGGTGGAGCGGGCCATTCCGGCCATCGCCGCGCGGATCGTGAAGGATGGCGGTCGCCTGCTGGTCGTGGGCGCGGAGCGGAGTCGGCTGCAGGCCGTGTCCAACGCGCTTTGGGACGCCGGGGCGGAGAGCTATCTGGCGCATGATTTCGACGATCAGCCGCTGCCCGAGGTCCAGCCCATCCTGTTTTCGGAAGGCATGGCTGCTCCCAACGGCGCCCGATTTATCGCACTGGCGGACGGGCTGTGGCGAGAGGATGCTCTGGGCTTCGATCGCGCCTTCTATTTCTTCGACGAGACGACGATCGAGGGCGCCCGTTCGGCGTGGGTCGCCCTCAACAAGACCGATGGCCTAACCGTGCGGTTCTGGAAACAGGAGGGCGGCCGCTGGCGTCAGGGGCCGTGACGCGGCCGGGCGCTCCCGGTGGTTTGCGCCGCGCACCCTTGATCCCGTGGCGCTTCGCCGCTAGAGGCGCGCCAATTCCGGCCAGTCGCCGGCCTCATCCTCTAGCATCGGAGCTTTCCCATGGCGGTGACCCGCACTTTCTCGATCATCAAGCCGGACGCCACGCGCCGCAACCTCACTGGCGCCGTCACCAAGATGCTGGAAGATGCCGGCCTGCGCGTCGTCGCCTCCAAGCGCATCCAGATGACGCAGGACCAGGCCGAGGGTTTCTATGCCGTCCACAAGGAGCGCCCCTTCTTCGGCGAGCTGGTCAGCTTCATGATCTCCGGCCCGGTGGTCGTGCAGGTTCTCGAGGGCGAGGACGCCGTGAAGCGCAACCGTGACGTGATGGGCGCGACCAACCCCAGTGATGCTGCCGAGGGCACGATCCGCAAGACCTATGCCGAGTCGATCGAGGCGAACAGCGTCCATGGTTCGGACAGCGAAGAGAATGCCGCGATCGAGATCGCCTATTTCTTCAAGCCGGAAGAGCTGGTCGGCTGAGCTTCGGCGCCACGCTGAAATAGTAAAAGGGCCGTCCGGGCGACCGGGCGGCCTTTTTGTTTACGCGCCTCGCAGCCGCTCGTGGTGGCGGATCACCTCATCGATGATGAAGCGCAGGAACTTCTCGGTGAAGTCCGGGTCCAGCTTCGCGTCCACCGCCAGCTGCCGCAGCCGGGTGATCTGGCGCTCTTCGCGGCCGGGGTCGGCCGGGGGCAGGGCGGACTTCGCCTTGTGCTCGCCCACCGCCTGCGTGATCTTGAACCGCTCCGCGAGCATGAAGACCAGCGCCGCGTCGATATTGTCGATGCTCTCTCTGTATCGCTGCAGCGTTTCGTCCACCCGTCTGCTCCGTTCATGTCAATCGGCTCGCATGCTCATTGCGGGCGCACCGCCGCAACGCAAGCGGATTTGCTTGCCAATCCGTTGCTTGCTTGCCAGAGACTTGGGATCATGAGCGCGACAGTCCACCGTCTGGATGCCAAGGCGTCCGTCCCCTCGCTTGAGCCGATGATGCAGCTCGTCGCGCAGGACATGAACGCGGTGAACGCCGTCATCCTCGCGCGGATGCAGTCGCGAATCCCGCTTATTCCCGAGCTTGCCGGGCACCTGATTGCGGGCGGCGGCAAGCGAATGCGGCCAATGCTCACGCTCGCCTGCGCGCGCCTGCTCGATTATGCGGGCACCCGGCATCATCGCCTCGCCGCCGCCGTGGAGTTCATCCACACCGCCACGCTGCTGCATGACGATGTCGTGGACGGCAGCGGCATGCGCCGGGGCAAGCAGACCGCCAATCTCATCTGGGGCAACAATGCCAGCGTGCTGGTCGGCGATTTCCTCTTCAGCCGGTCGTTCGAGCTGATGGTGGAGGATGGCAGCCTCAAGGTGCTCAAGATCCTTTCCAGTGCCTCGGCGATCATCGCGGAGGGTGAGGTGAATCAGCTCACCACTCAGCGCCGCGTGGAGACGGACGAGGACCAGTATCTCGACATCATCGGCGCCAAGACCGCCGCGCTCTTCGCCGCTGCTTGCCGCATTGCCGCCGTGGTGGCCGAGCGCGACGAGGCGACGGAACTCGCGCTCGATAGCTACGGGCGCAATCTCGGCATTGCCTTCCAGCTTGTCGATGACGCCATCGACTATGTCTCGGACGGCGAGACGATGGGCAAGGACACGGGCGACGACTTCCGCGACGGCAAGGTGACGCTCCCCGTCATTCTTGCCCATGCGCGCGGATCAGTGGAGGATCGCCGCTTCTGGAAGGACGCGATGAGCGGCCTGCGCAAAAGCGACGCGGATCTCGCACACGCCCGCGAACTGCTGCGTGAGACCCGTGCCATCGACGATACGCTTGCCCGCGCCCGGCACTATGGCCAGCGCGCCATCGACGCGATCGGCATGTTCGGTAACGGCGCGGCCCGCTCCGCGCTGACCGAGGCGGTCGAGTTCGCGATTGCACGGGCGTATTGAGGCGAACGCCGTTTCCCGCCGCGCTGAAAATCGGTGAGGCGCCTGGAACCGTTTAGTTACCGAGCGATAATCCTTCACGATCTGCGTCAATGGAGAGTTTTACCCGTAAGGATGGATATCCTTGCCGCCCTCATCGAACATTGCCCTGCCATCGGTTTGTATTCGTCGTCAGGCTTAAGCATTTGCGTTCAGTGAGAAAGCGGCCCCTTCGCCAACGAGGAATGACGCCTCTAGAATCCGAATGGTAAAAAGCTGCCATGCAATCGGCAAATATGCCAATAGCGTTCACGTCCAGCGAGAAGGTAGGTCATGGAGCAAGACTTATTAAGTGATTTCTGCGGGCTTAATTTGTTCTGAATTCTCGTGCTCCTGAAATGGTCCCGAAACGACGAACTCCTATCGCCTCGAGAACTGACAGCGGTTTTATAGTGTTAATTGGTGGATTTGGTTCTGGTACAAAATCGATTCCTGCCGTTCTCATGTCGAGAATCAGGGTAGCGATCTGTCTGTCGATAACAGATCCCATCTGCAATAATACAAAATCCTCAATTGTGGAAAATGAGCTCAGTATTGGAGGTGCTCTTAATTGGACAGTTTCGCCTCCATTTATACGTTCCATAGAGGTCGCTAGATGCGTTACGCTTCCTCTGATATGAGTTGGTACAGATAAATACGTGTAATATACTCCTATCTGTAGATCGTTGTCTAAATCCATTAAAAATAGCGAAATTCCATAACTTGTCATATCTGGAAATTTTTTCGATTTTATAGCAACGCAATATGTTACTATAAGAGTGCATTTATTTTCATCAAATTACTGTAGAAAAGACACATCGTATTTTGTGTACTTTACTTTATCTTCATTTTTTAGATGCGTACTAGTCATTGAAATTGTAAATAATGGTATTGCAAATTCTCCCGATGAGCTGTCCGATAATAACGAATAGTCGATCTTTTTTACCTGAGAATATGTAGTATTATAGGTGTGATGTAAATGGAATTTTCCACTTTCATTATTTATCCAACACGTTACGTGTTCATCATTAATATTAATATTTCTGTCGAATTTTTCCATATTTATGGATCGAATTGGAATAAAAATTGCTCCCCGATCGCCTAACGATTTTGCTGTAATTATTCTCCGATTTGTACCACTCATTTTAACAGCTAGAGCAAGTTTAGAGCCGGATTTATTGTCTACCATGTTTCGACATTCCTTATCTCGACGATCATTCACATAATTATTTTATTATCTGCGTCGAAAGGTCAGTCTGTACAGGGGTCGGGCAAGCTATAGCCCCTGTCCTACACCTCCCGCACTATGCCACACCCATCGCGCAGCCCCATCGCCGCGCGCTCTTTCTCATCGCCAGCCGTCTATCAGTGCACCGGATTTTTTTGCTCCTAGAGGTGTAACCTTTAGAACCTTTCGCGCCGCATGGCCCCTCGTACTCACACTCAGCCCTCACCACCGACCCTCTCGATCAGCGCCATCGCGGCTGCGGGATTGCGCACCTTTGCGCCGGAAATCACATAAGCGAAGACATCGCCACGCGTCGCCCGCGCACGCAAATCCGAGGCAATCCCGTCCAGTTCGGCTTGCGTGAACCCCACCGGCTCGTACTCCCGCGTGCCGATGAGCCTTAGATAACAGAAGTCCGCCGTAGCCTCGTCGATGCGCGGCCAGCTCTTGCCTTCCACTTCGCCGTCCTCGTCGCCCTCCGCCAGCACGATCGCGCAGCCATAGGCACGGGCGAGGTCGAAGAAGGCCGGGCAGTCGAAGCTTTCGTGCCGCACTTCCAGCGCGTGGCGCAGCGGCACGCCGTCCTGCTCCTTGGGCAGCAGCTTTAGGAACGCCTCGAAATCAGCCGCGTCGAACTGCTTGGTGCCCGCGAACTGCCAATTGATGGGGCCGAGCTTGCTCCCGAGTTCGCTCAGCCCTTGCCCCAGAAACTTGGCCATCGAGTCGCTCATGCCGGCCAGTTCCCGCCGGTTGGTGCAGTAGCGGCTGGCCTTCACGGAGAAGACGAAGTCGTCCGGCGTCTCCTCCCGCCACTTACGCCAACTGTCGGCCTTGAAGGTGGAGTAGAAGGTACCGTTGATCTCGATCGAGGAGAGGGCTTCGGCCGCGAAGCTCAGCTCCTTCTTCTGCGCCAGCCCTTCGGGGTAGAAGACGCCGCGCCATGGCTCGAAGGTCCAGCCGCCGATGCCGATGCGGATCGTCCCTGCCATATCGCGGTCTCCTGTTCTATGGGGCAGGGCATGAGTGCGCCGCTGCCCATATATACCGTCCTGCCTGACCTGCTTGCCGCGCTGAGGCAAGGGGCCAATGCCGTGCTGGTCGCCCCGCCGGGCGCGGGCAAGACCACCTGCGTCGCCCCGGCGCTGCTGGCCGAGCCATGGTGTACCGGTCAGGTGTTTCTGCTCTCGCCCCGCCGGCTTGCCGCCCGCGCCGCTGCCGAGCGCATGGCGGAGCTGGCCGGGGACAAGCCCGGCGGCCTCATTGGCTATGCGACCCGGCTGGACAGCCGCGTCTCGGCCGCGACTCGCGTGCTGGTGATGACGGAGGGCATCTTCCGCCGCCGCATACAGGAGGATCCGGCGCTGGAGGGCGTCTCCGCCGTCCTCTTCGATGAAGTGCATGAGCGCAGTCTGGAAGGGGACTTCGGCCTCGCGCTGGCGCTGGATGCGCAGGGCGGCCTGCGCGAGGACATCCGCCTGCTCGCCATGTCCGCCACGCTGGATGGCGCACGCTTTTCCCGCCTGATGGGCAACTGCCCGGTGGTGGAGAGCGAAGGGCGCAGCCATCCCGTCGATCTGCGGCACGTCGGCCGCGCGGTGGAGACCCGCATCGAGGATGCAATGGCCGGCGCGATACGGCGCGCGCTGGCCGAGGAGGGGGCGGGCGATCTGCTGGCCTTCCTGCCCGGTGTGGGCGAGATCACGCGCACGCTCGATCGGCTGGCGGGGCTTGGCGGGAGCGTCGATGTGCTGCCGCTTCATGGCGCGCTCGATCCCGCTGCCCAGCGCGCGGCACTGAAGCCTGCGCAGGCCGGGCGTCGCAAGGTCATCCTGGCCACCAGCATCGCGGAGACGAGCCTCACCATTGATGGCGTGCGCATCGTCGTCGATTCGGGGCTGGCGCGTCGTCCCCGGCACGATCACGCCGCCGGTGTCACCCGGCTGGTGACGGAGCGGGCGAGTCAGGCCGCCGTCGTCCAGCGCGCGGGGCGGGCAGGGCGGCAGGGGCCGGGCGTCGCCTATCGGCTGTGGGAAGCGGCAGCTACCAGCGGCCTTCCGCCGTTCGATCCGCCCGAGATACTGGAGAGCGATCTGACGGGGCTGGTGCTCGATTGTGCCTTGTGGGGTGTGCCCGATCCTGCGGCACTGCCATGGCTCGACCCGCCGCCTGCCGCCGCCGTGGCCGAGGCGCGCAGTCGCCTGTCGCGCATCGGCTCGTTGGATGAGGCGGGAAAGATCACGGCTCATGGCAAGGCCGTCTCCGCGCTGCCGCTGGAGCCACGCCTCGCGCACATGCTCATCGCGATGGCGCCGCTGGGTCTCGCGTCGCTCGCGGCCCGGCTCGCGGTGCTGCTCACCGAGCGCGGGCTCGGCGGAACCGATGGCGACCTTGCGCGGCGCTATGATCGCTGGCTGAAGGATTCCGGCCCGAGATCCAAATCCGCGTTTCAGTTGGCTGAAAGATGGGCCGCTCTTGTTGTTGCTAAGCGATCCTCCCCACCTCCGGCGGATGAGGCCGACGTCGCCCGTTGCCTCCTCGCAGCCTTCCCTGACCGGCTCGCCCGCCGCCGCGATTCGCGCGGAGAGGACTGGATCAGCGCGGGCGGCCGCGCCTTCCGGCTCGATCCCGCCAGCAGCCTTGCGGGTGCGCAGTGGCTCGCCGTGGCCGACATTCAGGGCGCCGCATCGGGCGCACGCATCCTCTCCGCTGTCGCCCTCGACGAGCAAACTGCGCTGGCCCTTGCGGCCGATCGGATCGAGATGCGCACCACGCTGCGCTGGCGCGATGACATCGCCGGAGTCGAGGCCGTGCGTGAGCGGCGGATCGGCGCCATCGTCCTCGCTCGCGGTCCGGACGACGCGCCTGATCGCGCGGACGTGATTGCCGCACTTGCCGATGCGGTTGGTGCGCGCGGGCTGGATCTTCTGCCCTGGAGCAGCGCGTCTCGCGCGTTGCGCACGCGAGCTACCTTTGCCGGAGAAGCCGCGATCGGCGACGAGGCGTTGCAGGGCGCCCTCCCGGACTTGCTCGAAGCGACGCTCCCTGCTGGCGCGCGTCGGCTCACACAGATCGCGCTTGATGCGCTACATGGCTATCTGCTGGGTCTGCTGGGCCACGAGGCTTCGCGCCGTATCGAGCGCCTCGCGCCCGTGTCTTTCACCAGTCCCGCCGGAAGCACGCATGCCATTGATTATGCGGCGCCCGCCGGGCCGACTGTCGAGCTGCGTGTCCAGGCGCTGTTCGGCCTTGCCGCGCATCCCGTCGTCGGCAGCGAACGCATTCCGCTTGTCCTGTCGCTCACTTCACCTGCCGGGCGGCCTATTCAGACGACGCGAGACCTACCGGCTTTCTGGGCGGGAAGCTGGAGGGACGTGGCGAAGGAAATGCGGGGACGTTATCCTCGGCATCCTTGGCCGGACGATCCCGCTTCCGCTGACCCTACGCTTCGTACCAAGAAGGCGGACGCCCGCATCAGATCGTGATCGGCCAAATCTTGACAGCAGCCGGCCGTTGGGCGACGGGAGCGGCGAGCTCATAGAGGATCGATCATGGCTGCCCGCATCTTCCAGATTCCCAAGAACGCCTTGCAGTCCGGCAAGGCCCGGACCGGCACCTGGATGCTGGAATTTGTGCCTGCGGAAGCCAAGACGCCCGATCCGCTCACCGGTTGGGCTGGTTCGGGGGATACGCTCGAGCAGATCAAACTCGGTTTTCCGAGCGAGGCAGCTGCCCGTGCCTATGCCGAGCGAAACGGCATTGCGTATAATGTAGTGCCCACGCCGCCGAAAACGCTCAAGCTTCAGGCCTACGCCGACAATTTCCGTTAAAAGGCGTCGATCGCGTCCATCATTTTGGTGAGCCGCCGGGGCGCCACTGCCCGCCAGCTGCGGCTCAACCATTGCGCGACATGGTCCCAGTCGACTCCGGGGCGATCCAGCCTCAGCGCTATCCAGCCTGACGCGCCATAATAGGCAGGACGATAGTAGCTGTCCGGTTCCTCTTCGATGAGCGCGCTCATCTCGTCTGGACCCGACGTTTTGACCAGTAGCGCTATCGCGTCCTCGCCATGGTGACGCATGCTTACATAAGCGAAGAATTTGCCTGATTTCTCCCCGCCCACGCGCCAGCCCGGCGCCCCATGCGAAGTGCGGCCGTCCGTTTCCGGCAGGGCAAGAGCAAGCTCGCCGACTTTTGCGATAAGCCAGTCCGGGTCCATTTCCCGCGTCACATAATCGGCGAGTGCTCGGGAGTAGAGCTGATACTCCGCGTAAAGCACCCGTTGCGAGAGCGTCTCCGCAGTATCACCGGGCATGATCGCCACAGGAACTTGCCCCAGTACCGGCCCCTCATCGAGATCGGCGGTTACCAGATGAACGGTGCAGCCGCCATGTGAGTCCCCTGCGTCGATCGCCCGCTGATGGGTATGGAGGCCGGTATATTTTGGCAGAAGGGAGGGGTGGGTATTGAGCATCCGTCCCGCCCAGTGGGACACGAAGTCCGCGGTCAAGATACGCATATAGCCGCAGAGCGCGACGTAATCCGCGCCGGAATCTAACAGCGCCGCCTGCATGATCGCCTCATGCGCTTCGCGGCTCATGCCCTTGTGGCTATGCGCGAAGGTCGGGACTCCTTCTGCCTCCGCGACAATCAGTCCCTTTGCCTCGGGAATGTTGGAGGCCACCAGAACGATTTCATAGGGGCAGTCGGGCAATCGAGAGGCATAGAGCAGAGACGTCATTGTCGTCCCCGTGCCGGAGAGCATGACGGCGACTTTTGCTTTGGCCATGACGATCCTACTCATCCAACGTCAGGCGTTGTGCGTGACTTTCCACGCGCCCCGCGCGCTCCATGCCTCGGCTGATCCGCGCACGGTGCAGCCTTTCGGGCCAGCCTCTATGGTGCCTATGCGGTGAACCGTCTCGCCGCTGCCTGCCAGCATGGAAGTGGCTTCCTCGACGTCTTCTGGAGCAACGGCCATGACCATGCCGATCCCGCAATTGAACGTCCTCGCCATTTCGCCGGGCTCGATGTTTCCCTGAGCCTGAAGGAAGGCCATAAGGCGTGGCTGCTCCCACAGATCGACATCGATCACCGCGTGCAGGCCATCGGGGAGCACGCGGGGCACGTTCTCCAGGAGTCCGCCGCCTGTGATGTGCGCCATCGCATGAACGAGACCACGGCGCACCAGTGACATCAGGGGCTTCACGTAAATGCGCGTCGGTGCCATCAGTGCATCGATAAGCAGCACTTCATTGTCGAACAGGGCCGGACGATCGAGCTTCCAGCCCTTGTCCTGCGCCAGCCTGCGGACCAGCGAATAGCCATTGGAGTGTACGCCCGAGGAGGCAAGGCCCAGCAACACATCGCCCTCAGCGACCTTGTCCGCCGTCAGCACTTCGTCGCGCTCGACCGCGCCGACGCAAAAACCTGCGAGATCATAGTCGCCATCGGCGTACATGCCCGGCATTTCGGCAGTCTCGCCACCAATGAGAGCGCATCCCGCCTGCCTGCATCCCTCCGCGATCCCAGCGATCACGCGCTCCGCCACGCCTGTCTCCAGCTTCCCGGTGGCGAAATAGTCGAGGAAGAAGAGCGGCTCCGCCCCCTGCACGATAAGATCGTTAGCGCACATGGCGACGAGATCGATGCCGACCGTGTCATGCTTGCCACTGTCGATCGCAAGCTTGAGCTTAGTGCCTACCCCGTCATTGGCCGCCACGAGGAGCGGATCGCGAAATCCTGCGGCCTTGAGATCGAAGAAGCCTCCAAACCCGCCGAGATCGGCATTTGCGCCGGGCCTCCGGGTGGATTTGGCGAGGGGGGCGATCGCTCTTACGAGCGCGTTGCCGGCGGCGATATCCACGCCAGCCTGCGCATAAGTGTAGCCGGCGGGTTCGTTGTGCTTGGGGTCCATGGTCTGCCCTTACCAAATCGTTCTTGGTTTTCCAGAGCAATGCCGCCAAAAGAGCGCCGTGACGCTGACTCTGCCCACGATCAGGCCCATTCACATAGCCTTCGCGCTCCTTGCGGCGCTGCTGGGAGCAATGCTGATTGCCCAGATCGAAGGCGAGAGAGGCATCGCGCCCATTGCGTCGAGCGGCGACTTTGAGGTGCGGGACGTCAAGGTCGACGTTTATGGTCCGAATCCCGAGGCCGCGCGAGAGATGGGCTGGAAGCTGGCGCAGCGACTGGGCTGGCGCTCGCTCGCCCAGCGCACGAACGGGAGCGGCGGCACGCTGCCGGACAGCGTTCTGGACAGCATTGTGTCCGGAATAGAAGTGCAGCGCGAAGAGATCGGTCCCAATCGCTACATCGCGACACTGGCGGTCTTTTTCGATCGCGCACGAGCCGGGCAGATCATGGGCGTCAGCGGTCAGGTGATGCGTTCGCCACCGCTGCTCGTCATCCCCGTGCTGACCGAAGGCGGTGTATCGACCACATTCGAGACGACGACAGAGTGGCAGAAAGCATGGGCGCTTTTCCGTACGGCGGACAGTGCCATTGACTATGTTCGAACCGCAGGGGACCGGGCAGACCCGGTGCTCCTCAATGCGGCGCAGACCCGCAGGCGTGGGCGCAACTGGTGGCGCACCCTGCTTGACCAATATGGCGCAGCGGACGTGATAACTCCTCTCGCGCGACTGGAGCGCACTTATCCCGGCGGGCCAGTCATCGGCCGTTTTGCCGCACGCTATGGGCCGGACAGCCATTATATCGGTAGCTTCACCCTGCGCGTCGAGAAGTCGGCGGATATCCCCCAAATGATGGCGGCGGCCGTCAAGAAGATGGACGAACTCTACACGCAGGCTCTGATGAGCGGCCAACTCCGGCCCGATCCGTCGCTGGTCATCGAAGAGCCAGTCGATCCCGATACTTTGGGCAACCTGTCCGAGCTGGACGGTCTCGACGGGATATTGCCTGCCGATGACGGCATCGTTGCGGGCGTAACTAGCTACACCGTTCAGTTCGACACACCCACTGCGGCATCTGTGTCTCAGGGCGAATCGGCCCTGCGCGCGATCGGCGGGGTCCGTTCCGTAGCCACCACAAGTCTCGCCTTGGGTGGCGTGTCTGTAATGCAAGTGGGCTTTGCCGGGCCGCTCGATCAACTTCGCTTAGCTCTTGAGGCGCGCGGATATGCCGTCAGCGTCGCGGGTACGACGCTGCGGATCACCCGACGCGCACCGGCACCAGCCGGTTCCCCGGCTCCCGCCACGCCATGACCCAGCTTGCCCTGCCAATCGACTGGCAGCGGCGCGGGGAGGGCGAGAGGCTGCTGCTCTGCGACGCCAATGCCGATGCCGTGGCGCTTCTGCGGGATTGGCAGCGCTGGCCCGGCCCGGCGGCGCTACTGGTGGGCCCACGTAAGTCCGCTCGCTCGATCCTCGGCAGGCTTTTCGCTGCTGAGAGTGGCGCCGAGGTGATCGACGACGCCGATAGCGAAAGCGAGGAGAGGCTCTTCCATGCATGGAATGAAGGCCAAAATACTGGGCGACCCGTGCTCCTTATCGCGGAGCATGCGCCGCCGGTCTGGTCTCAGGCGCTCCCCGATCTGCGGACTCGGCTCGCGACCGCTGCGATTGCGCGCATCCAACCACCTGACGAGGTGTTGATCGCGGATCTTGTCGCGCATGATCTTGGTTTGCTGGGCGCCGCCTTCGCCCCAGACGTGCCAGGCTACGTCGCAAGGCGGGTAGAGAGATGCTATACCGCTGTCGATGCGATCGTCACGTCCCTTAACGCGGCGGCCCTTTCGCGAAACTGCAAGATTTCGGTGGCACTCGCGGGCGAATTGCTGGGACTCTGAATCCCGTCCTGAAAGGGACAGCCAGATGGACAGGCAATGTGTTGGGCGCGGAGCGCCGCGAAGGAGATGAAAGCGTGGCCGAAGCCGATCCAATCCAGTCCATCAAGGCTTCCGGCCCGCGCTACTTCAATCGGGAGCTTTCCTGGCTCAACTTCAACCAGCGCGTTCTGGAGGAAGCCAGCAATCCAGCGCATCCTCTGCTGGAGCGCCTGCGTTTTCTTTCCATTTCCGGCAATAATCTCGACGAGTTTTTCATGGTCCGCGTCGCCGGACTAAAGGGTCAGCAGCTCCAGGACGTCGATCTTCGCTCGGTCGATGGGCTGACGCCAGCGCAGCAGCTCGCGGCGATCGGCGAGCATGCTGATGCGCTGATGGCTGGCCAGCAGGCTGTCTGGCTGGAGCTGGACCGTCAGTTGCGCGGGAACGGCGTTACCGTGATCAGCGAGCACGACCCGCTGCCGGAAGAAGACGAACTGTGGCTGCGTAGCCATTTCCTCTCACAGGTATTCCCTATCCTGACGCCTCAGGCGCTTGATCCGGCACATCCTTTCCCATTCATCCCCAACAAGGGACTCAGTCTGTTTTTCGGTATCGTGCGGGAAACGGACAAGGAGCCGGTGCAGGAGCTCGTCATTCTGCCGGGAACTGTGCCCCGTTTCGTCCGCCTGCCGGGCGACAATGCGCGCTACATGGCGCTCGAGACCGAGATACGCCGCTATTCGAACCTCCTTTTCCCCGGTTTTGCCGTTAAGGAATCGGTTCTCTTCCGCATCCTGAGAGACAGCGACATCGAGCTTGAGGAGGAAGCTGAGGATCTGGTCCGTTATTACCGGAGCGCGATCAAGGAGCGGCGGCGCGGTCGAATTATCCGGTTGGAGAATGAGAGCGGCCACGCCCCGGCGATGGAAGAGCTCCTTCAGGCAATGACTCAAGGCCACGAGGCGATGAGCGTCGATATTGATGGCTTTGTGGGCATTGGCGATCTCGACGCACTGGTCGATGAAGATCGTCCGGACCTCAAGTTCACGGCGTTCGCGCCCCGTTTTCCCGAACGCATCCGTGAATATGGCGGGGACTGCTTCGCAGCGATTCGCGCCAAGGACATCGTCGTCCACCACCCCTATGAAGCTTTCGACGTGGTGGTCGCCTTCCTGAAACAGGCAGCGAGCGATCCCGACGTGGTCGCGATCAAGCAGACGCTCTATCGTGCAGGCAAGCAGTCGGCGGTCATCCGCGCTCTCATCGATGCAGCTGAGGCTGGCAAGTCGGTGACTGCTGTCGTCGAGCTCAAGGCCCGGTTCGACGAGGAGCAAAACCTTCTTTGGGCCAGCGCGCTGGAGCGGGCAGGGGTCCAGGTGGTTTATGGGTTCGTGGACTGGAAGACACACGCGAAGATTTCGATGGTCGTCAGGCGAGAAGGGACGGAGTTCCGCACCTATTGCCATTTCGGCACGGGAAATTACCACCCCGTCACCGCACGGATTTACACTGATCTGAGCTTCTTCACCGCTGACCCACGCGCTGGGCGGGACGCTGCGGCTGTGTTCAATTACATTACCGGATATGTCGAGCCCAAGGCGATGGAACTGCTCGCCATGTCGCCACTCACGCTCCGTCAGCGTCTCGTAGACCTGGTCGATGCGGAGATTGCTCATACACGCGCCGGCCGCACGGCGCAGCTCTGGGCGAAGATGAACAGTCTGGTCGATCCCGCCATCATCGAGAAGCTCTACGAGGCGAGCAACGCGGGCGTAGAGATCGATCTCATCGTGCGGGGCATCTGCTGCCTGCGGCCCGGCGTGCCCGGCATGTCGGAGAATATCCGAGTGAAATCGGTCGTGGGCCGCTTTCTGGAGCACAGCCGCATCTGGGCGTTCGGCAATGGCAAGGCGCTCCCAAACAACGGTGCCCGGGTCTTCATCAGTTCGGCGGACTGGATGCCGCGGAACTTTGATCGCAGGGTCGAGTATATGTTGCCGATCGAGAACCCCACTGTTCATGACCAGGTGCTCGATCAGGTGCTGGTTGCCAATCTGCTCGACAATGAGCAAAGCTGGGCGCTCGATAGCGACGGCACCTATCGACGATTCGAAACAGGTGAGAAGCCATTCAATCTCCACACCTATTTCATGACGAACCCGTCATTGTCCGGCAGGGGCGCCGCATTGCGCAACAGCGATGCTGTTCCCAAATTGTCTCTTCAGCGCAGGCGCTGATCCGCAATGACCGACATGTCGCTTCTTGACCGCCTGAAGCCACGCCTGAGGGGTGATCTGACGGGCGATGTAATCGAGACGCGGCGCAGCGCCATCGTCGATATCGGTTCCAACAGCATTCGTCTGGTCGTTTATGATGGTCCGCGCCGGATGCCTTTCGTCCTTTTCAACGAAAAGGTGATGGCGGGGCTTGGTGCCACGCTGGACAAGAGTGGTCGGCTGGAATCTCGCGCGATGGAGCGCGGCATCGCTGCTCTCGAGCGATTCGCCCAGCTTTGTACCGCGATGCAGGTGGAGGATGTCCGCTGCGTGGCGACCGCTGCGGTACGAGACGCCGCGAACGGACGTGAGTTTCTCGATCGCGCGGCCGAGGTCGGTCTGCATGTGCGCCTGCTTTCGGGGCAGGAAGAAGCGCGAGCATCTGCTCATGGGCTAATTTCCGGTATGCCGGACGCCGATGGGATCATGGGCGACCTTGGCGGCGGGAGCCTGGAGCTTGTGCGCGTCCGACATGGAAAAATAGGCAGTGCCATTTCCCTCCCCCTTGGGGTGCTTCGCATCGCGGAGGTTAAGAAGGAGGATAAGGACGCACTTGAGCGACGCATCGCCTCTCTGCTGGATGCGCCCGGTGCGCCCATGTTCGAGCGGGGGCTGCCCTTTTATATGATCGGGGGAAGCTGGCGTGCCCTGGCACGGCTCGATATGCGGCTGGCGCGTTATCCGCTGCCGATCATCCACCACTATGAAATGTCGATCGGGCGAATCGCCCGGCTTCGGGCATGGCTTGCGCGAGCGGACAAGGCCCAGCTTAAAGCCATGCAGCTAAGCGGCACGCGTCTTCCTACACTGCCGGACGCGGCCGAAGTGCTTGCTCACATTACGAAGCGTCTGGGTTCGTCCGGTCTCGTGGTCTCTGCCTACGGACTTCGCGAAGGTCTACTTTTCGAAGCACTCCCCGAGGATGTCGCTCAGGAAGACCCTCTCCTGGCCGCTGCGCGCACGGAAGGGGATGCGCAGGGTCGCTTCCTTGGCCATGGCGACAAGATCGGCCGGTGGATTGCACCGCTTTTTGCCGGTGACTCGCTGCAATGGGCACGCATCCGCTTGGCCGCCTGCCTGCTCGCGGATGTCAGTTGGCGCGCCAATCCGGAGTTCCGGGCCGAGCGGGGCATGGAGGTGGCGCTTCACAGTAACTGGGTAGGGCTGACCGCCCAGGAGCGTGCCGTTCTCGCTCAGGCTCTCCACGCCAGCTTCGGGGGAAGTGCAGCATCAGTGCCTCAGCTGGGGAAGCTTGCTGAACAGCCCCTCCTGATGCGAGCTGTGCAATGGGGCCTCGCCATCCGGCTTTGCCAGAGGCTTTCGGGCGGCGCGGAAGGGCCGCTTGCCGGTTCATCGCTCGCTGTACGGGACGGCACGATCGTTCTTAGTCTGAGCGAGCGTTATGCGGGGCTCGCTGGCGAGACGGTCGATCGCCGTTTGCGCCAGCTTGGACAGGCTATGGGCATGGGCTTTCTCCTCGAAGCGGGTGCGAACTGACGTCCGTGGACATGTTCAGGAATAATATTGTCGACGCTCCGGCTCCATTTGGTGAAACCGGCGTTTGGCATCGCATGAACTTAGCTATCCATACGACGCTCGATTACGAGCTTCCGTCCCCTGTCGATGTTCTGCTGCAGATCGAGGCAGCCGCCATTCCCGAGCAGCAGGTTATCTCTGCGCACATCGATATGCCGAAGGTCGAGCATTTCGCGCGTGTGCCCGCGCAAGATGGGGTGGGCGAACGCATCTGGCTGCGCATGGGCGGGCGGCTTCAGATCGAGTATCGCGCCGAAGTCGCGATCCAGCGAATTCTTGCAGATCCTGCGTCTCTGCAGGGCGTTCCGCCGCATCTGCTTCCGGGCGAGGCAGTGCCGTATCTGATGCCTTCGCGCTACTGCCCTTCGGATCAGTTTCACGATTTCGTCTTCAGCAATTTCGGCCATCTGCCGGAGGGCCCTCGCGTGGCGGCCATCCGAGACTGGGTGGCAAGCAACGTCGCTTATGTACCGGGCAGCAGCCATTCGCAGACGACCGCGATCGACACCTTTCATGGCGGGCAGGGTATTTGCCGCGATTATGCTCACCTCGTCATAACGCTTGTCAGGGCAGCGAACATCCCCGCGCGCATCGCCAGCGTCTATGCTCTGGGCGTTGAACCGCCTGATTTTCATGCCGTAGCTGAGGTGTTTCTCGGCGACACCTGGCACCTGGTGGATGCAACCGGTATGGCGCGGGAAGGCGCCATGGCCAAGATCGGTATCGGTCGGGACGCGGCGGACGTCGCGTTCCTCAGCATATTTGGAGAAGGGCGGATGATCGCTCAGCAGATCTCGGTAGAACCCGCCTGACTGAAGGGATGTTCGAGCGTCTTCGCGCTTTGTGTCACGCTCCCCCTTGCCTCCCTCATCCGGCGTCTCTAGTCGCATGAACCAAGGACAGGTGGCCGAGTGGTTTAAGGCAGCGGTCTTGAAAACCGCCGTGGGTTTACGCTCACCGTGGGTTCGAATCCCACCCTGTCCGCCGGACGCAATTGTCGGAGGCAAACGATGACGAAGCGCCTTGTAGCGATGGCAGGATCGGTGGCGCTAATGTTCTGCGCTGCCGGCGTGAGCGCTCAGACGATGAGCCCGCCTGGAGCCGTCGTTCAACCGATTCCGACGACGGCTTCGGATAGCGACTTTCAGGCCTATCTTGCCTCCCTGCGCCCTAAGGCGCTCGCCATGGGGATCTCCGACGCGACATTCCGCAGCGCGATAGCGGGCCTCACGCCCAATCCGCGCGTTATCGCGCTCGATCAGGCCCAGCCCGGCGGCGGCATAGGCAGCCCTATCCCCCCGTTCGAGCCCTATCGTCGCCAGCATGTGGATGCGCAGCGCATCTCGCGGGGCAAGACGGCCTATGGACTGAACCGTGCGCGTCTCTCGGCCATCGAGCAAGAGACGGGCGTGCCAGAGGAGATCATGGTCGCCATTTATGGCCATGAGACCAATTATGGCGCGTTTACGGGCAATTTCGATCTGATCCGTTCGCTGGCGACGCTGGCCCATGAGGGGCGCCGTCGTGCGCTATTCGAACCTGAATTGCTGGCGTCCATGAAGATGCTGGAAAATGGCATTCCGCGCAACAAACTCGTCGGCAGTTATGCGGGCGCGACCGGCTATCCCCAGTTTTTGCCCTCGGTCTATCTCCGGCTGGCACGCGATGCCGATGGGGACGGGCGCGCCGACATATGGACCAGCGAGGCCGATGCGCTTGCGTCCATCGCGAACTATTTCGTCAATGCGGGCTGGCGAAAGGGAGAGTCCTGGGGATTTACCGTCAATGTTCCCGCCGGCCTCAATCGCGGCACGATCGCCAAGCGATTGAACGCGCCCCGTTGTCCGCGCGTGATGGACCGCCACAGCCGGTGGCTGACCATCGCGGAATGGCGCGCTCTTGGGGTCGTTCCCCAATCTGGAGGCTGGCCGGCGGATAACGTCATGGCGACACTGCTTGAGCCTGATGGTCAGGGCAGCACAGCCTATCTCCTAACCGGCAACTACCGGGCGATACTGGATTATAACTGTTCGAATTTTTATGCCTTGTCGGTCGGCTTGCTGGCGGACGCGGTCAAGAGGTGACCTTGGGGCCGCTGGAGCGCTACTGCGTATACGCGGTGCGATAAAGCCCTATGCCGGGGGTTTCCACAGGCGAATGCGGTGGCTAATGACGATCATTGACCGGCGCTGATTGCGTTCGGTCGCAAGCCTGACTGACCGGATATTCCCCATGCGTAAATATTTGTCGATCGCCGCGGCTCTGGTGTTTGTGATGCCAGCGGCCCGTGCCGCCGCTCCTGCATATGATTCGTCCGCACCGATCGCCTACATGATCGATCTCTCCTCCGGCCGCGTGCTTTACGACCGCCAGGGCGAGAAGCAGATGCCGCCCGCTTCCATGGCGAAGATGATGACGGCTCATGTTGCTTTTCGCCTTATCCAGCAAGGTAAACTGAAGCTCGATCAGACTTTCACCATGCGTCCCGAAACCTGGAAGAAATGGCATAGTCAGGGCTCCACCATGTTCCTGGCCGTGAATGAGCCGGTGAGCGTGGAAAATCTGCTGCATGGCATCGTCACGCTGTCGGGCAATGACGCTTGCGTGGTGCTTGCCGAAGGAATCGCCGGAACAGAGGAGTCGTTCGTCGATCTCATGAACGCAGAAGCCCGGCGTCTCGGCCTTACCGGAAGTCGTTTCGGCAATTCCAACGGGTGGCCAGACGAGGGGCGAACAGTCGTGACCGCTCGGGATCTGGCGAAGCTTGCCGCAGCGACGATCAGCGAGACGCCGGACCTCTACAAGCAGTTCTACGCCACCACCTCGTTTCGGTGGGGCAAGACGATGGGAGGCGATGACATCAGTCAGGCCAATCGCAACCCCATTCTCGGCAAGATCGCAGGCGCGGACGGCCTGAAGACGGGCCACACCGAGGAAGCGGGCTATGGCTTTACCGGCTCCGCCATCCAGAACGGGCGCCGTCTGGTGATGGTCGTCGCCGGGTTGGACAGCTTCAATGGTCGGATCTCTGAATCCGTGCGGTTCATGGACTGGGGTTTCAAATCCTGGCGATCGGTTCCGCTGTTCCGCAAGGGCGCTGCGGTAGAAACGGCGAATGTGCAGGGTGGCTGGAGCCGTTCGGTGCCTCTCATCGCGCCGCGCGATCTGGCGGTCACGCTGCCGCTCACTGCCGCGGACGGGCTGAAGGCGCGCGTGGTCTATGATGGCCCAATCGCGGCTCCCATCGCCAAGGGCCAAGAAATCGCCCGGCTTGTTGTCACTGGTGGAGACGGCGCGGTCCAGTCCCTGCCGCTCGTCGCGGGAGAAGATGTTGCGCAGGCTGGCTTTTTTGGCCGCCTGTGGAACGGCTTCCTCTCCTTCTTCGGCTGACCCTTGCGCGCGCCGGGCCGTTTCATCACGCTGGAAGGCGGGGAGGGTGTTGGCAAGTCGACGCAGGCTGGTCTGCTTACGCAGGCTCTGCGCACTCAGGGTCTTGACGTGGTCCAGACGCGGGAACCGGGCGGGAGCGCTGGCGCGGAGGCCATCCGTGACCTTCTTCTCACCGGAGCAGGGGATCGCTGGTCGACGCGCGCTGAAGCGCTGCTGTTCGCGGCGGCGAGGGGCGATCATGTCGCGCGAACCATCCTGCCCGCCGTCGCTGCGGGCCAGTGGATAGTCTGCGATCGCTTCATCGACAGCAGTCGCGCTTATCAGAGTGCCACCGGCGAATTGAGCGATGCTGAAATCCTTTCCTTGCACGCCGTCGGCAGCGCGGGGCTCATGCCTGATCGGACATTGCTGCTAGCATTCGATCAGGCAGAAGGGGCGGAGCGGGCCAGAGCACGGGATGGTGACGCCGGAGATCGGATCGGGGACAGAGACACGACGTTTCACACAGGCGTATCCGACCGTTTCGCCGCGATCGCGGCAGCGGAGCCTGCACGCGTTCGCACGGTCGATGCGAGCGGATCGCCGGAGCAGGTGACGTCCCGCCTCCTTGCGGCACTTGCCGACCTTCTGCCATGACTCGCTGGATCGGTCACGATGCGCAGCTTGCCGACCTGATCGACGCCGTCGCTTCCCATCGGCTACATCATGGTTGGATATTCGCTGGCCCCAAAGGGATCGGGAAGGCCGGAATCGCGACGGACTTCGCGGCGCGGCTGCTGGCTGCGGATCAGACCCTGCCGGTCGCTCCGGGAAGTTTCACGCCCGAGGAGAGCCAGACGACCCGGCTGATGGAGAGTGGAACCCATCCTGACTTTCTGCGGCTGGAACGGCTTGAGAAGGATGACAAGAAGAGCGAGGAAACACGGCTCGCGCGCAGCATCACGGCCGACCAGGCTCGTGGCGTGGCCCGGTTGCTGCAGCGGGCGCCTTCTATGAGCGCGCGGCGCGTCGTGTTGGTCGATGCGGCCGACGATCTGGAGGCTCATGGCGCCAACGCGCTGCTGAAAGCTCTGGAGGAGCCGCCACCCGGCGCGGTCTTCCTCCTCATCTCTCATATGCCGGGGCGTCTTTTGCCGACCATCCGTTCGCGCTGCCGCATGGTTCGATTCGGTGCGCTCACGCAGGGCGATATGCAGCAGGTTCTGGCACAGGTGATGCCGGATCAGCCCGAGGCCGAGCGGTCCGTGCTGGCCCGCGCCTCCGGGGGCTCACCGGGTCGCGCGCTGGAGTATCACGGGCTCGCATTGGCTGATCTGCATGAGGCACTGGAAAGCGTCGCAAAAGGAGGCGGGGAGGGCGATCGTGCGCGTGCCCGCCTCATCCAACAGCTTGGGCCCGCGAGCGCGCGGGATCGACTTGCCGCGTTTCTCGATCTCGCGCCTGACTATCTTGCCGCGTTGGCGGCGAGGGGACCACTCGAACATGTGGGGCCGACACTCGCTGCGCGCGACGAGGTGCTGAGACTGGCGGAGGGCGCCATCGTTCCTTATAATTTGGAGCCTGGCGCGGTGGTCCGTATGATTTGCGATGCGCTCTTCGGTATCGTCGGTGCGGAGCCAGCGCGCACCGGGTCGTAAAGGTTGCGGCTATGGGGTCGCGTGCCTAGAGAGACGATCAATCCTTCCAGAGAATGAAAAGCTCCCATGGCTGCCCCGCTTACTCTCACGACTGCTATCTCTTATCCGAACGGGCGGCCGCACATCGGCCATGCCTATGAGGCGATTGCCAGCGACGCCATTGCGCGTTCCGCTCGGCTTGCCGGACGAGACGTTTTCTTTCAGACGGGCACAGACGAGCACGGCCTTAAAATGGCCCAGACGGCGCGGGGACGGGGGCGCACGCCGCGTGATCTCGCTGATGAAATGTCGTCGTACTTCAAGGAAATGGTTCAGTCTCTTAATATCAGTCATGATCGTTTCATTCGCACCAGCGAGCCGGAACATTATGAAGCCAGCCAAGCCATCTGGCGCGCTATGGAAGCGAACGGCGATCTGTATCTCGGTCGCTATGAGGGCTGGTACTCCGTCCGGGACGAAGCCTTTTACGATGAAAGCGAACTGATCGACGGGGAGGGGGGCGAACGTCTTTCTCCGCAGGGAACACCAGTCGAATGGACGGTCGAGGAGAGTTGGTTCTTCCGGCTCTCCGCATATCAGCAACCGCTGCTCGATCTTTATGCCCGCCACCCTGATTTCATTCGGCCGGAAAGCCGCCGCAATGAAGTCCTTCGCTTCGTGGAAGGTGGCCTGTCCGACCTGAGCGTATCCCGCACGAGCTTTGACTGGGGCGTACCTGTGCCAGATTCGCCTGGTCATGTCATGTATGTGTGGGTGGATGCGCTGACCAATTATCTCACAGGCTGTGGCTACCCGAACGACACGGCGCGCATGGCCAAATGGTGGTCCGACGCCAGCGATATACGTCACATAATCGGAAAAGATATCGTTCGTTTTCATACGGTTTACTGGCCAGCTTTCCTGATGAGTGCGAAGATTTCCCTCCCCGATCAGGTGTTCGGGCACGGCTTTGTGCTCAATCGCGGTGAGAAGATGTCCAAGTCGCTCGGCAATGTTGCGGATCCGTTGGAACTGGCCGGGCGTTTCGGCGTCGACGCGTTGCGATACTTTCTTCTAGCCGAGGTGAATTTCGGTAATGACGGTAGCTATAGCGCCGAGGCGATCGTTCAGCGCGCCAATACCGAACTGGGCAACGCGTTCGGCAATCTCGCCCAGCGGACGCTCTCATTCATCGCCAAGAACCTGAGCGGCCGTTTGCCGACTTACGGCGAAGAGGGCGATGAGGCGGACGTCACGCTGCGCACGCTGGTGGCGCAGACAGTGTCCGAAGCAATGCCCGCAGCTTTCGATGCGATGGCGCCGCATCAGGCCATAGAGATATGGCTGAAAGCGGTCTTCGCCTGTAACGCCTATATCGATGCGCAGGCGCCGTGGGCTTTGCGCAAGACCGATCCTGAGCGGATGGAGGCTGTGCTCGCAACACTATACGCGAGCATAGCGCAGCTTGCCGTCGGCATTCTCCCTGTCATCCCCGGTAGCGCGGCCCGCCTGCTCGATAAGATGGGCGTACCGAGCGAGGCCAGAAGCTTCGCTTGCATTGTGGAAGATTGGTACTCGCCGTTGCAGACCAGCGATTTTGTCTTGGCGGCGCCCACACCGTTGTTCCCCCGGCTCGAACTTGCCGAAGCGGAGGGAGAGGGCAACTGATGCTCGTCGACAGCCATTGTCACCTAAATTACAAAGGGTTGGTGGACGATCAGCAGGGCGCGCTTGAACGGGCGCGTGCCGCTGGCGTGACGACGATGCTTAACATTTCCTGCCGCGAACGCGAGTGGCGCGACGTGATCGGCGTGGCTGAGCGTGAGCCGGATGTCTGGGCTTCGGTGGGCATTCATCCCCATGATGCGGATGAACATCCACATATTGATACTGCCCGGCTCGTCGCGATGGCTGCGCATCCCCGCGTCATCGGCATCGGGGAAAGCGGTCTCGACTATTATTACGACAAGAGCGACCGCGCCCGGCAGCAGGCGAGCTTTCGCGCGCACATCGCTGCGGCGCGTGAAACCGGATTGCCGCTCATCGTGCACACGCGTGACGCCGAGGAGGATACGGCCGCGCTATTGCGTGAGGAGATGGAGGAGGGGGGCTATTCCGGCGTCATTCACTGCTTCACCGCAAGCGATGCCTTTGCCGATATCGCCCTCAATCTCGGGCTTTACATCAGCTTCTCGGGCATCGTGACGTTCAAGAACGCGCAGAGCCTTCAGGAGATCGCACGTCGTGTCCCCGCGGACCGCATGTTGATCGAGACGGATTCACCGTTTCTTGCCCCTGTTCCGCACCGGGGGAAGCCCTGCGAACCGGCGTTCGTTGCCGATACGGCTGCCTTCGTGGCGGGATTGCGCGGCGAGGCGGTCGAAGCGCTGAGTGAGCAAACGGCACGCAATTTCTTCACTCTCTTCGGCAAATGCGCGCCGGGTGAGAGCAGTGTTGTGGCGGCTCCGCCCGCATGACGTTACGCGCCATCATCCTGGGCTGCGGCACTTCGTCCGGCGTGCCCAGGATTGGCAACGACTGGGGTCAATGCGATCCGGCTGAGCCGCGCAACCGGCGGACCCGCGTATCGATCATCATCGAAAGCCCGACGACCCGCATATTGGTCGATACCTCGCCGGATATGCGCGCGCAGCTCCTCGCTGCGGGCATCGCGGATATAGATGCGATCTTGTGGACGCACGATCACGCCGACCATTGTCATGGCATTGATGACGTGCGGCAACTCATGCACCGTGCCGGAGCGCCAATTCCCGGCTACGCCCGGCCACAGACCCTCAGGCTGTTAAGCCAGCGCTTCGCTTATGGTTTCGAGGGTCGCGAGGGTTATCGCCCCATCATCGAAGGCCGAGAGCTGCCCGATACGTTAACCATTGGCGATATATCAATCAGCTGTGTCGATATGCCTCATGGCTATATCTATTCTACCGGCTTTCGCTTCGAGTTGGATGGACGAAGTATTTCCTATGCGACTGATTTCCATGAATTAACTGAGGAAATGATAGCAACATTTTCCGATGTCGATGTCTGGATCGCCGACGCGCTTCGGGAGCGGCCGCATCCTACGCATGCCGATCTCGGCTTAACGGTGGCAGCGGCGAAGCGTCTTCAGGCAAAGCGCACGATCCTCACGCATATGGATCAGTCCATGGACTATGCTACGCTGGTTTCGAGCCTGCCGGCAGGCATAGAGCCCGGCTATGACGGTATGATCGTGGAGGCATAGCGGCGATGGAGACGAGTTCCGTGCTTTGGCTTCTGCTGGCGCTATCGATTTAACATAATATATATTATCGAACTTTGATTAGGATGAATGGGCGCCATGCCGGATATCTCCCCTCTGCATGAAATCATGGCGCGTCTGCGAGACCCTGAGCGTGGATGCGAATGGGATGTCGCGCAGAATTTCGAGACGATCGCGCCGTACACGATCGAAGAAGCCTATGAGGTTGCCGATGCCATTGAGCGGCGCGACCTCCACGGTCTGAAAGACGAACTGGGCGATCTGCTGCTCCAGGTGGTCTTTCATGCGCGTATGGCCGAGGAAGTCGGCGCCTTTGACTTGTCCGGCGTCATCACCGCCATTTGCGACAAGATGGTACGGCGTCACCCGCATATCTTTGCCTCGGCCGAGGCGGTCGGCAGCACGGAGATCCGCCAAAACTGGGAAGCCATCAAAGCCGACGAACGCGTGGACAAGGGCGAGGCGAATTCCGCGCTGTCTGGCGTCGCACTGGCCCTACCCGCCCTCATGCGCGCTGAAAAGCTGCAGAAGCGAGCGGCACGCGTGGGCTTCGACTGGACGGAGACTGCAAAGGTTCGCGCAAAGATACTGGAGGAGCTGGACGAGATCGACCGGGCCAACAGCGCGCTAGAGCTTGAAGAAGAAGCTGGCGATCTTCTTTTTGCGACCGTGAACTTCTGCCGGCACTTGGGCGTCGACGCGGAACAGGCGCTCCGCCGTGCAAACATCAAATTCGAGCGGCGTTTCATGGCCATGGAAGCCGAGGCAGGCGATGCCTTCGCTGCACTTGATCTTCAGGAGCAGGAAGCGCTTTGGCAACGGGTGAAGCAGGCTGAGAAGAAAGAGTCCGAAGCGTAACTTCGTTATAGCCAACGACTTTTCCGGAACCGGAGATAGAGGCCGATGCACATGACGGCCATTAATCCGGTGATAAAAAAATAGCCGTATTTCCAATGCAGTTCGGGCATGTTCTCAAAGTTCATGCCATAGATGCCGGCAATTGCCGTCGGAACCGCGAGTATCGCCGCCCAAGCCGCCAGTTGCCGGGTTATCGCGCCTTGGCGCTGCTGCTCCAGAAGGCTGCTGGCCTCAATCGTGCCGGTGAGCGTATCCTTGAGCCCGGTTATGCGGAACCCTGCCCTACGGGCATGGTCAAGGATATCGCGGAAGTAAGGAATGACCGCTTTGTCGATCTCGTCATGGCGGATGTTGATGAGGTGTCCGACCATTTCTTCGGATGGCCCCAGGAGCCGGTAGAACCGCACCAGATCGCGCCGTAGCGAGAAGAGGTCGAAAAGCTCCTCAGGCGACAGAAGCCGATCAAGCAGTCGTGCCTCCATCGCCAGAACATCGTCTTCCAAAGTATCGATGACCGGAAAATAGCCATCAACGATATAGTCGAGAATGGCGTGAAGCACATAATCCGAGCCGTGAGCGAGCAAGGCGGGGTTGGCCTCAAGATGCGCGCGCAGCGAGGCATGGCCCCTCTCCGAACCGAGCCGGACAGTAATGATGAAATGGCGGCCGACGAAGATGGCCGTCTCGCCATAGCAGATCTTGCCCTGTTCCAGCGCAGCAGTGCGGATCGTTATGAACAGATGTCCGGGATAGGTCTCGACCTTCGGCAACTGGCGGCCTGAAAGCGCATCCTCCACCGCAAGTGGATGAAGGCCATAGCGCCGGGCAACCAAGTCCATTTCGGATTCGGAGGGCGCGTGAAGGCCGATCCAGTCAAAGCTCTGTTCGCTCGTCGGGGGAGATTCCCCGTGCCCGCCGGTCTCCTGGTCAAAGCTGACAGAGCCGACCGCCCTGCCCTGTTCGTAGCGAGTTGCGCAGACGATTGTCATGCGTCATTCGAGGATATGTCGCTATGATCGGGAAATCGTGACATGAATCGCTCCGCAACGCTTGGATTCAGGGTGGCAGTGACAAGCATCTCACCATCCTCCTCTCTCGTTTCGGTAACTTCTCCATGCTCATGCAGCCACGCAAGCGCTGCACCATCCGTCACAGATAAGTGGAAGTTATAGCTGCGATGCTCACTATTGAGGATCGTCGCGACTTGCCGCCGCAGCGCATCGACACCCTCTCCAGTTTCAGCCGAGATGAGTGCGATCCCCCTGCCCCGGTCGCGCCTTTCCTCCAGCAAAGCTCTGTCCTCGGGCGGTATCAGGTCGACCTTGTTCCAGATCTCCAGAACGGGAGGGAAAAGCCCTTCCTGCGTGGCCTCACTCTCCTCGCCGGGCACGACGCCCAGTTGCGCCAGCACGTCCATGACATCGTCGCGTTGCGCCTCGCTATCGGGATGAGCGATATCGCGAACGTGGAGGATGAGGTCGGCCTCACGGACTTCCTCAAGCGTGGCGCGGAAGGCAGCAATGAGTTCGGTCGGCAAATCCGAGACGAAGCCCACGGTGTCGGACAGGATTGCTTTGTCCAGGCCCGGCAGGCGGATCTGCCGCATTGTGGGGTCAAGCGTTGCGAAGAGCATATCCTCCGCCATGACGCCGGCTCCGGTCAGCCGATTGAAAAGCGTGGATTTACCGGCATTGGTATAGCCCACCAGCGCGATGACGGGCCAGGGCGCTCGCTGCCGCCTTGCCCGATGAAGCCCGCGCGTGCGGCTGACCTGATCGAGCTCCCGTCGCAGGCGCGCCATGCGATCCCGGATCATGCGCCGATCAGCCTCGATCTGGGTTTCGCCCGGCCCACCAAGAAAGCCGAATCCGCCGCGCTGACGCTCAAGGTGAGTCCAACTCCGGACCAGACGACCAGCCTGATAGTCGAGATGGGCAAGCTCGACCTGCAGCCTGCCCTCGGCCGTCGCGGCCCGCTCCCCGAAAATTTCGAGGATGAGCCCGGTCCGATCAATGACCTTGGCTTCCAGCGCCTTTTCCAGATTACTTTGCTGAACCGGGGTCAGCACATTGTCGACAATGACCAGTTCCGCCTCATGGCGAGCGACGATCTCGCCAATCTGCTCGATCTGGCCGGCACCAAAAAGGCTTGCGGGCCGGGATTGCCGCACACGAAAAGACAGCGCCTCACGAACGTCGAGCCCAATGGCCAGCGCCAGCCCGCGCGCCTCTTCAAGTCTTGCCGCTATATCGCGCCGGATGGCCCCGCCCAGTTCAGCATGAACCACGACAGTGCGTGCCCCGCGCGATAAATCCTCACGCTCGGAAAAATGCGCTATGACTCTTACCTCACGATTACGGTCAATCCAGCTCGTCTTGCTCCGCTTCTCCGGAAAGGTCCAGCGCCTGGGCGGGCTGCACCGTGGAGATGGCGTGCTTGTAGACGAGCTGCGACATGCCGTCCCGCTGGAGAAGCATGCAGAACAGGTCGAATGCGACGATCTCTCCCTGCAGCATGACGCCATTTACAAGGAACATCGTTACAGGCTGGCCCGACTTCCGCACCGCGGAGAGAAAAATCTCCTGCAGCAGCTTTGATTTGCGCTCATTCGCCGAAAACGCCGTCTTGATCTCGGCAAGGTCCACCGAATGCGCGGGCATGACAGTGGAAATGGCGTGCTTATAGACAAGCTGGGTCTGGCCATCGCGGCGCAGCAACACCGAAAAATTGTCAAACCAGGTGATGATGCCCTGCAGCTTTACGCCTTTGACCAGGAACATCGTGACCGGCGTCTTCGTCTTGCGAAGCGTGTTGAGGAATATGTCTTGGAGATTGTTGAACTTTTCGGCCATTTTCTACTCCATTTTATTGGCGGGCTCGTAGACCCGCTTGGTCGTGTCGATTCGACCTTCATTTAGACAACAAGTTTGGTTCGGCTGCTGATTTAATCCAACAGCATCGGGAAATCTACTCAGACATTTTGCGGCGCACAATTTTTCCCGAGAGGCTCACTCTTCCCTGTCGTCGGAAATGCCCAGCAGCTTGAGTTTACGATGTAGCGCGGAGCGCTCCATGCCGATGAACGCTGCGGTCCGGGAGATGTTACCGGAAAAGCGCTTGATCTGGACCCGCAGATACTCCCGCTCGAAGCTTTCTCGCGCCTCACGGAGCGGTGCTCCCATGATGGCGCTGGCCATGCCGCCTTTACCGTTCTCGGCACCCGTCGCCTCGGGTGGCAGCATGTCGAGCTCGATCGTCTGGGCGCGGTCGGCCGGTGCCATAATGATCGTCCGCTCGATGACATTTCGCAGTTGGCGAACGTTGCCGGGCCATTCGAAAGCCTGAAGCGCGGCCATCGCGCTCCCGGCGACGATCGGAGGCGGGATGCGGCGCTCGGCGGCGAACCGTGCGAGATAATGCTCGACCAGCATCGGGATGTCGTCGCGCCGCTCAGCGAGCGAAGGAAGCGCGAGCGGCACGACGTTAAGGCGATAGTACAGGTCTTCGCGGAAGGTTCTGCCCTCGATTTCGGCCTTCAGGTCGCGCGCGGTCGAGGAGATGACGCGCACGTCCACTTTCACCTGACGCTGGCCGCCAATGCGCGTGAAGCTCTGATCGGTTAGCACACGCAAAACCTTGCCCTGCGTCGTGAGAGGCATGTCGGCAATTTCGTCCAGAAAAAGCGTACCGCCATGCGCTTGCTCGAGCATTCCGGGGCGAACCAGACCGTCGGGGCCTTCCACGCCGAACAGCTCTTCTTCCACCCTTTGAGGATCCATGCGCGCCGACGTGACGATCACGAACGGCGCATTTGCCCGTCCGGACCAGTTGTGGAGCATCCGGGCCGCGACTTCCTTGCCTACCCCCGCCGCGCCAGTAATGAGGACGCGACTGCCGGTGGCCGCTACCTTCTTGATGGTCGCGCGGACGCCGTTGATCGCGGCGCTCTGACCCGTCAGTTCGTCATCCTGCCCCACGCGCGCGCGCAGATCCTGATTTTCGCGCCTCAGGCGTTCGGTTTCTGTCGCGCGTGCGACCAGATGGAGCAGCCGGTCAGCCTCGAACGGCTTCTCGATAAAATCGGCCGCGCCGCGCCGGATGGCGGAGACAGCCGTATCGATATTGCCATGGCCTGAGATCATGAGAACAGGGATGGTGCTGTCGCGCCGCTTGATCTCATCGAGGAGCTCAAGTCCGTCGAGCTTGGACCCCTGAAGCCATACGTCGAGCAGGACCAACGACGGTCTCCGAGCCGCCAGAGCATCGAGCGCCTGATCGCTACTGGCGGCGAGACGGGTTTCGAAGCCTTCGTCTTCCAGCACCCCCGCCACCAGCTCGCGGATATCGGCTTCGTCGTCCACCACCAGCACATCAAGCGCCATGACTATTCTCTCTTCCGTTATCCTGTTCGGTATGGCGGAGAGTGTCTCCTGCCAAACGCGCAAGCCGTTCGCTATCGAAGCGCAACGTTACTGCCGTGCCCTGCTTCCCCTCGCCGTCGCCGAGGACGATTTCGCCGAAATGCTCTTCGACGATCTTCTTGACGATCGCGAGGCCGAGCCCCGTGCCCTTCGCCCGGGTTGTCATATAGGGTTCGAGGACGCGCTCGCGGTCGGCAGGCAGCCCTCCCCCATCATCCCTCACCGCGACGATCAGCGCCGCCTCCTCACGCCGGAGCGTCATGACGATATGGCCCACGATCGCTCCGGACGGCGCGGTGTCGCCATCCCGGACGACCCGGTCCGCAATCGCCTCCACCGCGTTTTTCACGATATTGGTGAGCGCCTGACCGATCTGGCGTCGATCGCAGACCATGCTCATCTCGCCCGAGCCTACGTCGAACGTGAACTGGATTTCGGGATGCGCGACTTCATGCAGAAACATCGCATGACGGGCGATGTCCACCATGGATTCGACGCGAAACACTGGTTTAGGCATACGCGCGAACGAGGAAAACTCGTCGACGATACGGCGCAAATCCCCCACTTGCCGCACGATCGTGGCTGTGAGGCGTGAAAAGACGCTCGGGTCGGATTTCACTTCGCCAGCATAGCGGCGCTCCAGCCGCTCCGCTGCGAGTTGAATTGGGGTGAGCGGATTCTTGATCTCGTGCGCAATGCGCCTCGCCACATCGGACCAGGCCGCGCGGCGCTGGTCGAGCAGTTGCTGAGTGATGTCATCAAATGTCAGCACGCGTCCGCTGGAATCTGCGACGACCTTTACGGCAAGTGTGCGCACGTCCGACCCGACGCGGATCTGCACGATGTTGCTTTCCGCGTCATCGTCCAGCGCCGCCGCGAGTTCGGGCGCGACCTGCGCGAGGGGGCGACCGACGGCGGGCGTACCATCTGGCACCAGAAGAGCAGTGGCCGAACTGTTGAGAAGCTGGATGGCGCCGGAGCGATCCACTGAAATGACGCCCGCGCTCACGCCGGAAAGCACTGCCTCGATCAGCAGCCGCCGGCTTTCCAGCTGGCTGTTTGCCGTCACCAGCGCGCCGGTCTGGGCCTCAAGGCGCTGGGTCATGCGGTTGAAGGCATTGGCGAGCGTCCCGATTTCATCGTGGTTCTGTGTGTCTGGGACGCGAGTTGACAGGTCACCGGCGGTAATCCTACGGGCGGCATCCACCAGTTCGCCCACTGGTTGCACCAGCCGGTCTGCCACTGCGAGCGCGATCCAGACCGCAACGCCGACGAGCATAAGCGTGCCGAAGAAAAGTGCCACGTTAAACTGGAGCTGGAGTTGGCGGGATCGTGCCGAGAAATCATCATAGTCGGCCAGCACCGTCTGCGCCCGCTTCATCTGGCTGAAGGCGGAAACGTCAGCGTTTCTGGACGCATAGAGGAAGACATTACTCTTGGGATATAAGAGGACGATGGCCTCGATCTGGTCCGGCTTGGTGTCCACCACCACGCTTTCCCCGCTCCGCAATCTGCGAATAACCTCTGGCGCGATGACGTCCTTTGCCTGACGGCGCTCCGGATCGACAGTCGCGGCGGTGCGCGCCAGGCCGTCCTTACCGATCTCTATGATGGACGAGCTATTGAGCTTGCGGGTAACCACTTGATAGATATAGCCTTCGGCAAACGAAGGGCTCGTGATCGGCGACTGGTTGAGATAATCGCGGAGGTCGCCCGCCATGGTGACGGTTTCCTGGCCCACCTCCCGCAAATTCTGCTCATAATAGCCGCGTGCCAGATCGGTCGCGTTCTCCAGAACGCCGCGCGCGTCTGATGAGAACCAGAACTGAACGCCGTACTGGAACAGCAAGGACGCAAAGATCACCACGAGAATGAGCGGAACGCTGGCGATGAGCGAGAATATGCCGACGAGGCGCACATGGAGCCGCCCGCTTCCACCCACCAGACTGCGGGCCGCGCGCCGCCGCGCGATCCGGCGTCCGATAAGAACAAGCGTCGCGATTGCCGGAAGCAGATTGAGGACAAGCAGCAGCGCCACCACTGGCGGCGTGAGCAGTCGTTCGTTGTCGCCCTGCCGGTCGATCAGCCAGTAAGTGAAAAGCCCCGTCGCCAACAGCGCGACCAGAGCCCCGGCTTCCATCCCGCGCTTGAGCAGAGCCCACCGCGGATTCTGCGGCCGATCGTCGTCCCCGGCGTCTTCCTGAAAAGCGGATAGGCTGGATGGCTGATCCATCGTGGCATCGCTACAACATCAGCGTGGCTCAGGAAACACAATCTCGCACTCTTACACGCAAATTCGTGCCTGTTTGTGACAGATTGATTATTCCTTGCGGCGTGGGTGCAGCGGATCGATCTCGTAGATGTTGAGCTTCTTGCGCAGTGTGTTGCGGTTCACGCCCAGAATCGCCGCTGCCCGAATCTGGTTCCCGTCGACGGCCGCCAGCGTTTCGGTAATGAGCACGGGCTCGACGACAGCGAGCAATTGCCCGTAAAGGTCATCCAGTTTTCTGCCGGTGCCCACCACCAGCCGCTCTCGCGCCCAGAGCACTGCTGCATCCTCCAGGCTTTCGCTGGTTGCGCCGCCAGAAGCGTCTTCCGATCCCGAAATCGTCAGAACCTGCCTGATTTCCGCCGCGGAGATGACCGAGTCCCGTGTCAGTACCGTCATGCGTTGCATCAGGTTCTGCAGTTCGCGCACATTGCCGGGCCAGGAATGAAGGCTCAGGAGATCAGCCGCCTCGTTGCTCAGGGTCTTCTGGGGCAGGCCGCGTCGAGCAGCGAGACTAAGGAAGTGCCGTGCAAGAAGGGGAATGTCGCTGGCCCGGTCCCGCAGTGCGGGCAGATGAATGGGCACGACATGAAGGCGGTAATAGAGATCCTCGCGGAATCGGCCATCCGCGATCAGCGATGGCAGATCCTTGTTCGTTGCCGCGATGATGCGGACATCGACGCGCACGGGCCGCGTGCCGCCCACCGTCGTCACTTCGCCCGACTGGAGCACGCGCAGCAAGCGCGTCTGCGCTTCCATGGGCATGTCGCCAATCTCGTCGAGGAAGAGCGAGCCACCTTGCGCCTGCTCGAACTTGCCCGCCGTGCGGGCAACCGCGCCCGTGAACGCGCCGCGCTCATAGCCGAAGAGTTCCGCTTCGATGAGCTCGCGCGGAATGGCGGCCATATTGATAGCGACAAAGGGTCGGTCTCGGCGCGGCCCTAGATTGTGGATCGCCTCAGCGACCAGTTCCTTGCCCGTTCCGGATTCGCCCAGAATGAGGATGTTGAGATCATTCGCGACCACGCGGGCAATGGTACGATAGACCTCCTGCATTTGGGGGGATCGCCCCACCAGCGGAAGCTCCTCGCTGGCCCCGTTTCCACTACCCCCGCCACCAAGGCCGTCGTCGCTCGACCGTCGCGACCCCAGCGCTTCGGTCACCGCGCGGGAAAGCTCGTTGAGGTCGAAAGGCTTGGGCAGATACTCGAAAGCGCCCTGCCCTGTGGCTCGCACCGCCGTGTTGAGCGTATTCTGGGCAGAGAGAACGATGATCTTCAAACAGGGACGAGCGGACAAAATCGCGCTGATGTCGTCCATCCCGTCGCCATCCGGCAGCATGACATCGGTCAGAATCACGTCCGGCTCAAAAGCAGCGATCTGCGCGGCACGCTGGGCAATAGTGCCGACGGTCTTCACGACGTGTCCGGCTCGCTTGAGCGCCTCGGAGATGACGACGCAGATCGCCTGATCGTCATCGACGACGAGAATTTTACCCACCGGCGCAGCCATCAGCCAATGCCCATTGGCAGGAGCAGGCGAAAGACGGTTCGCTCCGCGATATGATCCCGCTCATATTGAACGAGGCCGTTCATGTCGCGCACCAGCTTGTCGACGAGAGCAAGGCCGAGCCCCTGCCCGCTTCGCTTGTTGCTGATAAAGGGGTTGAACAGCACATCCCGGATCGAGTCCGGCACGCCCGGCCCGTGGTCCACGACCTGAATCTCCACCTGGAGCGGCGCGTTCTGCTTTCCGCGCTCACTCATGAGAGAGATGCCGTGCCGGAATGCCGTGGAGACGATGATCTCGCGGCCCTCATATTCTGGCTCTTCCGTCGCCTCGACAGCATTCTTGATGAGGTTGAGCATGATCTGGACGAGTGCGTCCCCGTTCACATTCGCAAAGGGAAGCGAAGGATCATAACGGCGCAGGATGCTCCGCCCGCGCGCAAATCCGGCCCAGGCCAGATCTATTGCGTGGTCGATGAGGGGGTAAATATTCTCCGGCCGGCAGTCGAGCGGTTGATTGCTGGTGAAATGCTGCATGCGGTCGATAAGCGCCGCGATTCGATCGACCTCATCGCGGATCAGGGTGGTAAGCGGCCGCGCGTCGTCCGTGGCGTCGATCTCAAGCAATTGCGCCGCGCCCCGGATGCCGGACAGCGGATTCTTGATTTCATGCGCCAGCATGGCGGCGGCCCCTGTCGCGGATTTGGCACCGACATGGCCCCGCCGAAGACCGCTTGCCTGAGGCGGCGTGTGGATGTGCAGGGCAACGATACGCCAACCGTCCTGATCGGACAGGGGATTAATCATCACATCCATCTCGACGGCTTCCATCCGCCCGGCGTGGACGCGGATGTCATAAGCCGAAAGCGGCTTGTCCGTCCTCCAGATACTGGTGTCGACATTGGGATCGTCGATCCGCAGGACGAGCTCGATATCGCTGCCGATCAGCGCCGATCGTGCCATGTTCAGCAGGCTTTCGGCGCGGCTGTTCGCAGCGACGATGCGATTGTCGGGCGCGATGACGAGCGTGGCTACAGGGTGCGCCGCGTGCGGATCTCGCGGATCATGTCCAATCAGCTCGTTCATCTGCCCGGTGCGCGCCGAATTATCAGGCGGCCGAACGTGCCAGGAACGGGTCGTAGAAACGGGCCAGCATATCGAGGACGCGCGGCGCATCAGCGATCTGGTTCACGGCGTTGCGGAACTCCGCCGAGCCAGGCAGGCCGCGCGTGTACCAGCCGATATGCTTGCGCGCCATATTGACGCCGATGGTTTCACCATAATGATCGAGCATCGCGCGGTAATGTTCTGCAATGACGCTGTATTGCTCGTCGATCGAAGGATCGGCGCGCTGCTGGCCAGTGCGCAGCCAGTGCATCACCTGACCCAGCAGCCAGGGGCGGCCATAAGCGCCACGGCCGATCATCACGCCATCGGCCCCGCTCTGAGCGAGCGCGGTCTCGACGTCCTCGATCGAACAGATGTCGCCATTGACGATGACCGGAACGGACACTGCGTCCTTCACTGTGCGGACAAAGGACCAGTCGGCCGACCCCTTGTACATCTGGCAACGCGTGCGGCCGTGGACGGTGATCATCCGCGCACCAAGATCCTCCGCGATCCGCGCGAGCTCCGGCGCGTTGAGGCTGCTATGGTCCCAGCCCATACGCATCTTGACCGTGACCGGAACCGATACGGCCTTGACCGTGGCCTCAATCAGCCGCGCAGCGAGCGGAAGGTCGCGCATCAGCGCAGATCCCGCTTCACCATTGACCACCTTCTTCACCGGGCAGCCCATGTTGATATCGATGATGGCCGCGCCGCGATCCTCGTTCAGCTTCGCTGCTTCCGCCATCTCCGTGGGGGAGCAACCCGCAAGCTGCAGCGAGACGGGCTCCTCCACTGCGTCCCAGGCGGCCTTTTGCAACGACTGCCGCGTCTCGCGGATCATAGCGGGAGAGGCAATCATTTCGGTTACATTGAGTCCGCTGCCATAGCGCCGCACCAGCGTGCGGAATGGCATGTCCGTCACGCCAGTCATCGGCGCCAGGATCACCGGCGTTTCGATCTGCACGGGACCGATGGCAATGGGAGCGAGCTTGGAAGTCATATAATTGTGCCTAAAAAACAGGCAGCCCTTAACCGGAAAGATGCTGGTCGGCAAGCCGGCGGTCCGCTAAGTCGCCGTCCATGACCTTGCAACCAGCCCAGGACTGCCCTCTTACTGCCGCGATCGTGCTGGCGGCGGGCAGTGGCTCACGTGCCGGTGGCGTGGTGCCCAAGCAGTTTCAGCCGCTTGGCGGACGCCCGGTGCTGGCCTGGAGTATAGAGGCTTTTCTGGGTAGCAATCTCATCGATCGCGTTGTTGTGGCGGTCGCTCCTGGCAATGAGGCTGGCGTGAGAGAATGGCTGGGAGATCTCGCTACTCGCGTAACTTTTGTTGATGGCGACGAGACCCGGCGCGGATCGGTTTTCAAAGCCCTTCAGGCGCTTGCCGATCTGGAGGACGGGCCGCCCGACTTTGTCCTCGTTCATGACAGTGCGAGGCCGGGTGTAACTTCAATCGTCATAGAGCGGATCGTGCGCGCGCTCGCACAGGGCAATGATGGGGCCATTCCGGTGTTGCCCGTGGTCGATACTCTTGTGCGCGAGGACGGCCAGCAAGCCGGAGACGTCGTCGATCGCGCCGCGCTGCGACGGGTGCAGACACCGCAGGGCTTTCGCTTTGCTCGCCTGATGCAGGCGCACATGGGCTGGCAGGGGAATGACGAACCGACCGATGACGCCCAGATGGTGTGCGCTGCCGGCGGAGCAGTCTTCATGGTGGAAGGAGAGTCAGCGCTGGAAAAGATCACGCTACCGGGCGACCATGAGCGACTGGAACAGAGTCTTGCCCCCGCGCACTTTATCACACGCACAGGCCTCGGTTTCGATGTCCATCGGCTCGAACCGGGCGGAGAGCTCTGGCTGAATGGCGTAAATATCCCTCACAGCCACGGCCTGGCCGGGCATAGCGATGCGGACGTTGCCCTCCATGCCATCGTGGACGCGATTCTGGGCGCGCTGGCCGAAGGCGATATCGGCAGCCATTTCCCGCCAAGCGATCCCAAGTGGCGCGGCGCATCCTCCGATCAATTCCTTGCGTTCGCCGTTGATCGTGTCCGCACGCGCGGCGGCATTCTCGATCATATCGACGTCACCATCATCTGTGAGGCTCCCAAAATCGGGCCACACCGCGACGCCATGCGGGGGCGACTGGCGGAGATCACAGGCCTCCGGAGCGAAGCGATTTCGGTCAAAGCCACTACCACGGAGCGCCTCGGCTTGACCGGTCGCGGTGAGGGCATTGCCGCGCAGGCGGTTGTTTCCGTGCGCCTTCCACTGAGCGCCTAAAACACGAGCGATTTTCGTTGGCATCGCCGGAGAAAGGGGCGAAAGGCGACTCATGGACGATATGGAGCTGCCTTTGGACACGCTTCTGCCGGATGAGCTTGTTATTCTGGCGCGAAAAGTGATCCAGGCTAACGGCCGCCTCGGCCGCAAGATTGCGGTCGCGGAGAGTTGCACGGGTGGCCTCGTAGCTGCGGCACTCACTGAGATACCTGGCTCCTCGGCCGTCTTCGAGGCCGGGTTCGTCACTTATTCGAACGCGATCAAGATGAGCGCGCTGGGTGTCAGCGAGGATGTGCTCGATACGTTCGGCGCCGTGTCCATTGCCACGGCGTGGGCCATGGCTCAGGGCGCGCTCAAGAAGAGCGAGGCAGACGTGGCGGTGGCGATCACCGGCATTGCGGGGCCGGAGGGCGGCTCGGAATTCAAGCCAGTAGGAACCGTGGTTTTCGCCCGCGCCGAGCGCGGAGACGAAAGTGAGAATGTCGTAGCCGACCTACGTCGGTTCGAGGAAAAAGGTCGCGGCGCGATTCGGCTTCAGGCTGCGTTATGCGCGCTTGAGCTGTTACTGCCGGAGGACGCGGACGCATAAAGCGCTGCCGCTCTTGCCTCGAACGCCCCGATCATCTTGCGCAGGGCCGCGTCGAACATCTGCCCGGCCAGCATCTCGAACAATCTGTTCTTGAACGCGAAATCGACTTCAAAATCCACGAGCACGCCGCCCTTGCCATCCGGCTGAAAGCGCCAGTCGTTGGAAAGATGCTTGAGCGGCCCGTCGAGATAATCGACATGCACATGGCCCGGCCTTTCCTTGAGCACACGCGACGTAAAGGTCTCACGCAGCCCTTTGAACCCGACGATCATATCGGCAACTATCTCTGTCTCGCTGTCCGAACGGACACGGATCGCGCTGACCCACGGCAGGAATTCCGGGTAACGTGCCACGTCAGAGACAAGATCAAACATCTGGGCCGGCGCGTAAGGCAGCGCCCGCGTTTCCTTATGCTGAGGCATTGACGCCTTTCGCCTTCGCGAGCTTCGCGTCGCGGGCGGCCTTCATCTCCGCGAAGTCCTTGCCCGCATGATAGCTGGAGCGCGTAAGCGGGGAAGACGCGACCTGCAGGAAGCCCTTGGCGCGGGCAATGGCCGCATAGGCGCCGAAAGCCTGAGGTGTCACGAACTCCATGACCTTGGCGTGCTTTGGCGTCGGCTGCAGATACTGGCCCATGGTGAGGAAGTCGATGTCGGCAGAGCGCATGTCGTCCATCACCTGATGAACCTCCAGCCGCTCCTCACCCAGCCCCAGCATGATGCCGGACTTAGTAAAGATCGAAGGGGCGAGCGCCTTCACCGTCTCAAGCAGGCGGAGCGAGGCATAATATCGCGCGCCGGGCCGAATCGTCGGATACAGGCGCGGAACCGTCTCAAGATTGTGATTATAGACGTCCGGCCGCGATGCCACGATGGCCTCGATCGCCGCCTGATGCTTGTTGCGGAAATCGGGCGTCAGGATTTCGATCGTTGTGGCCGGAGTCGTGCGCCGCAGCGCCTCGATTACCTTTACAAACTGGCGTGCGCCACCGTCAGGGAGATCGTCCCGATCTACAGACGTTATGACGATATGCTCCAGACCCATCTCGGCGGCGGCATCGGCCAGATTCTGGGGCTCGCGCGGGTCCACTGGGCGGGGCATGCCGGTCTTCACATTGCAGAAGGCGCACGCCCGCGTGCATGTATCTCCCAGGATCATCACCGTGGCGTGCTTCTTGGTCCAGCACTCGCCGATATTCGGGCAGGCAGCCTCTTCGCAGACCGTCGCCAGCCCCTTTTCACGCATCAGCCGTTTCGTCTCCATATAGCCGGGACTTACGGGCGCCTTGACCCGGATCCAGTCCGGCTTGCGGGGGCGTTGTGCGGGTACGTTCGAAAAAGGATCTGCTTCAGCCATGAAGTGGAAATAGCGAAACAAGATGTTACTTGCCACCCCCCGAGGGCCGCATCTACGAAATAGCCATGATAGATTTTGCATACATGCTCGAAGGATATCGCCGCTTTCGCAAGGGCGATTGGATTGGTCAACGCGAGCGCTGGGAGCGCCTGAGCAAGGGGCAGCAGCCCCGGGTTCTCGTCATCTCCTGCTCGGATAGCCGGGTCGATCCGACCCAGATTTTTGACGCCGGTCCCGGCGAGCTTTTCATGATCCGCAATGTCGCGGCGCTTGTCCCTCCCTTTGAAACCACCGCCGGCCTTCACGGTGTCTCGGCCGCGCTTGAATATGCCGTGCAGGTGCTCGGCGTGAAGGAAATCCTCGTTCTGGGCCACGGCGCATGCGGCGGCTGCAATGCTGCCTTCACTCAGGCGCTCAAGGATGCTGACGTGGGCTCGGGCTTCTTCGTCGCAAGCTGGATCGGCCTGCTGGACGATGCGCGCGATCGCGTTGTTTCAACGCACGGCACGGACACGACGCCTGAGACGACCAAGGCCATGGAGTTCGAAGGGGTCAAGCAGAGCCTCACCAATCTTCTCAGCTTTCCCTTCGTCGAGAGC
The DNA here is from genome assembly GCF_052327305.1 of Sphingobium sp. CR28. Taxonomy (GTDB): domain Bacteria; phylum Pseudomonadota; class Alphaproteobacteria; order Sphingomonadales; family Sphingomonadaceae; genus Sphingobium. The sequence goes on from NZ_CP182486.1 coordinate 271,674, forward strand.
AAGGTGGCCTCTGGCGATCTGCGGCTTATCGGTGCGCATTTCGCGGTGGCGGACGGCGTGCTGGCCGTGCTCGATGACGAAAGCGGGAAATTCAAACCCGCCTAAAGCAAATCGGGTATGACGGGCGGCGATGGACGATCCTGCCGCCCTCCCCTTCTTCTTCTACGGAACCCTCATGCGCGGCGAGAGCAGTCACGCCGCGCTGTCTCTCCCCGACTGGACCCGTTATCTCGGCCCCGCGTCGGTGCGAGGACTGCTCTATAATCTAGGTGACTGGCCTTGCGCGGTCCCCGGCCCGGAAGGCGTGATCCAGGGCGAACTGCATCGCCTTGTCGATCCATCACGCATTAGCGACCTGGACGCATTCGAGGACTACGACCCGTTGGACCGCGCGCGATCGGAATATATCCGTGTCGCGATGCCTCTCGTCGGCGGGAGCGGCCCGGTGTGGGTCTATGCCTATAACCGCCCCGTCTCCGGTTTGCCGCGCATTGCTTCAGGCGACTGGCGAAAGCGCTAAGCCCTTCCCTTTTGGAACGGAGCGCCCTCGCCCGCCGATCAGCGTGTGAGTTTCTTATAGACCAGACGGGTGGGACGATCCGCCGCATCGCCCAGACGCCGGCGCTTGTCTTCCTCATAAGCCTCGAAGTTGCCTTCGAACCACTCCACATGACTGTCGCCTTCGAACGCCAGAATATGGGTGGCCAGGCGATCGAGGAAGAAGCGATCGTGGCTGATGACCACAGCGCAGCCGGCGAAGTTCTCGAGCGCATCTTCCAGCGCGCGCAGGGTTTCCACGTCAAGGTCGTTGGTCGGTTCGTCCAGCAGGAGGACGTTGCCACCCTCCTTGAGCATCTTCGCGAGATGTACACGGTTCCGCTCACCACCCGAGAGCTGGCCGACCTTCTTCTGCTGGTCCACGCCCTTGAAGTTGAAGGCGCCCACATAGGCCCGCGTCTGGATCTCATGCTTACCGATGGTCATGAGGTCATGGCCGCCGGAAACTTCCTCCCAGACATTCTTGTTGGGATCGAGCGAATCCCGGCTCTGATCGACGTAGCCGAGTTGAACCGTCTCGCCGATCTGCAGCTCGCCGCTGTCGGGTTGCTCCTGCCCGGTGATAAGGCGAAACAGCGTGGATTTGCCGGCGCCGTTCGGCCCGATCACCCCGACGATGCCACCTGGCGGCAATAGAAAGTCGAGATTCTCGAAGAGCAGCTTGTCGCCATAGGCTTTGGTGAGACCATGGGCCTCGATCACTTTGCCGCCCAGACGTTTAGGCGTCTGAATGACGATCTGCGCCTTGCCCGGTGCGCGGTTCTCTTGTTTCTCGACCAACTCGTCGAACGCGCGAATACGCGCTTTGCTTTTGGTCTGGCGCGCTTTCGGGGTCTGCCGGATCCACTCCAGCTCTTCCTTGATGGCCTTCTGCCGTCCCGCCTCATCGCGGTCTTCCTGCTCCATCCGTTTGGCTTTGGCTTCCAGCCAGTTGGAGTAGTTGCCTTCAAACGGGATACCACGGCCGCGATCCAGCTCCAGTACCCAGCCCACGACATTGTCGAGGAAGTAGCGATCGTGGGTGACGAGGATCACGTTGCCGGTGTAATTGATCAGATGCTGCTCCAGCCACTGCACGCTCTCGGCGTCGAGGTGGTTGGTCGGTTCGTCGAGCAGCAGGATGTCCGGCTTTTCGAGCAGCAGTCGGCAAAGCGCAATACGGCGCTTCTCACCGCCGGAAAGATTCTCGACCGACCAATCGCCAGGCGGGCAGCGCAGCGCCTCCATGGCAATTTCGAGCTGATTATCGAGCGTCCAGCCGTCGACTGCGTCGATCTTTTCCTGAAGCTCGCCCATCTCGGTCATCAGCGCGTCGAAGTCGACGTCCTCGGGCGGATCGCCCATGATCGTGCTGATCTCGTTGAATCGATCGACCAGATCGGCAACCCCACGCACACCATCCTTCACATTTTCAATGACGGTTTTGGTCGCATCCAACTGTGGCTCCTGCGCGAGATACCCCACGCGGATGCCTTCCCCTGCCCAGGCTTCACCCTGAAACTCGGTGTCGATCCCCGCGATCACCTTCATCAGCGTGGACTTGCCCGCGCCGTTGACGCCGATCACCGCAATCTTGGTGCCGGGGAGGAATTGCAGATGGATGTTGTTGAACACCGGCTTCTGAGCGCCGGGGAAGGTCTTGGTGAGACCCTTCATGACAAAGCTGTACTGGACGGCCATGGGGATGGTCTTTCGAAAGCGCGAGGGTGTGGAAAGTCGCTGACCGGTTAGCGGAGGGAAGCCGTATTGGCAAATGTGGAAGCGCTGGACGGCTCCGCAACACGAGGATTTATCGACTACTCCCCGCTGTATTTTCTTGCTGTGCCCTCTGCGGAAGGCGCTCGCGATCGCGCCTCTCATGACCTTCCTAGATGGCGGCTCTCGAAGGACTCGCGGGACGTACCGGCCGCGTCACAAAGGGCGGAGAATGACGCGAAACGGTAACCCCACCGTCGCATTGCTTAGCGGATCAGTTGATAAAAAGAGTTGATTTCGGAGGTGGACCCGCTAATGGAAGCGGCTCGTGCACAGCGATGTGCGCGAGACTTCGCTATGGGAGCCTTATAAGATGAACAAGTTTGCTGTTGCCTTTGCCGCCGCCGGTCTGATGGCGCTGGCCGCTTGCGGCGAGAAGCCGGCTGCCGAGGCCAACAACGCCGCCAACGAGGTGGTCGTGAACGAGGTCGAGAACGCTGCGAACGCGATGGACAACGCGGCTAACGCCGTGACCAACGCTGCGAACGCTGTCGAGAACTCGGCCAACGCGATGTAATCCTTCGCATCTGCGAAGAGATTTTGAGAAGGGGCGCGCGAAAGCACGCCCCTTTTCTTTTGGCTATTCTGATTGTCCGTTTAGAGCGCCTTGCGCCTTCGCCGGGCCTTGGTTAAGGCCAGCCACGCCCATGTCGGGGAGTAGCGCAGTCTGGTAGCGCATCTGCTTTGGGAGCAGAGGGTCGCAGGTTCGAATCCTGTCTCCCCGACCACACAAACCGCGAGAAGACGCAGTTTCCTAAATCCAGAATATCCGACAGCATCATTTCATGAGATCTATGTATAAACCGTGACACGGCAGCTACGTGATCTCAGAATGACACGGGGTTAAGCAGATCATCCGAGCAACCCGGAGCTATCCGCAAGCGCCGAATCGACTTTCCAGAGCCGTGCGCCACGCCCCTTTCATTTCGTGTAGACTACGAGCGCGTATGTCAGTCTCCGCTTTGCAGATAGAAACCCGTTTCAAGTGAAATGTCCTCCCCGCAGCCTGCGTTGAAGTACGACCGGAGGTCGGAGACGATATGAAAACGGGAACCACCGGCATTCTGCGGCTTTCCTCAGGGGGCTATCTCATTGGAAGGTGTCTTCATGTCGGCTGAGATCGCTGAAGCTAACTATACGGTGAGCCCAACCTTACTGGCACTACGCGACGCCCTTCGCACAGCCAAAAAGCCGGTCGCTAAGTTCGACATGGGGGAGTTGCAGGTCGAGGTTATAGCCGAGCATGACTCAGTTTTTGCTCTCGTCCGCCGCCCGAACGACGGTGGGCTGGCGGTCCGCATCGCTTATCTGAGCGCGTCTTTCACCTGCAAATCGCTTCGCCCTAAGGCAGGTGAAACCGCTCGGATCGCAATCACCAGTGGAATGGGTGAGCACGAAATCGTCTTTTCCAATAGTCGTGAAGCGCTTGAACGATTGCGGGTGACGGTTCGCCTAACGCCTGCCACTGACCTGACCCTGCCCTTCGCACCGCGTGACATCTATCCATTAGGGAATGACGATGATCCGTTGCGAGCAACGGGTAATTTGGAAGCATCGCAGCGGGGCCTGAACGCGGGGATTTTGTACTTCAGGATCGATGAGCCGGCCTTCGGCAATGTTTTGTACCTCCAGAACCTGACGGCGCTGAACGACTATTTTCGGGCAACCGGTACCAAACCGAAGGAGGTCGTAGGTGGGGACTGGCCTGAGCTCGGTTATCTGCTGCCCACCCCCGAGCCGGACGCTTGCCTCGCCGATGTCGCGCTAAAGCAGGGCGTGCCCATAACGCTGTCAGACGTCATTCTGGTATTTCGTCATGAAGCGCCGCCGCATGAGCGCGAGTCCGCACGGCAGTTCGTGCAGATGCTCGGCAGCGCTTACAAGATGCTCGATCTTCCGCCGGTTGAGTTTCGCGATTGGGCTGACCGCGCAGAACGGTCCGCCCGCGATCTGGCCGACGCAACTGAGGCTACCGTTCGCCACTATGGCAACCTCTACGTTCATCCCTACACGGCCGCTGAATATCCCGACATCATGGTTCAGATGTCCATAATTACTGCATTACATGACTGGGGAAACTGGCGTGGCGAGCACCATCCGGTCGAGGCGCGGCTCAAGAAGGGCCTCCGCAAATTCTATGATTCAAAACTCAAGGCTCTTCGAAGGTATCTACCGAATGTCGGAAAGGACAAAAATGCCGACGCAGTCGATAGTTGGTATCTTTATCACCCGCTGTTGAACCTGGGCATCCTCGCTCTCGATGGCGATAATGATGCCCGCGCCTTGTTCCTCGATTCTATTGACTTCGCGGTTCGGGCAGCGCGACATTTCGAGTATAGGTGGCCCGTCCAGTACGATATTACTGACTTTTCCATCATTGAGGAAAAGGCCCCGGTCGATGGTCGAGGTCAGACCGACGTAGGCGGGATCTACGCTTGGGTCATGCTCCAGGCGTTTGAACTCACTGACGACAAGCGGTTTCTCGATGAGGCCAAGGCGGCAATCGAGACTGCAATTGGGCTGCGCTTCAACATCAACTACCAGGCCAATCTGACAGCGTGGGGAGCGGCAGCCTGTATGAGGCTTTGGCGCATCACCAATCGCGACGTCTACCTAGAGCAAAGCTATGTCTATCTTGCGAGCTTCCTGCACAATGCCGTGATCTGGGACAGCCAGATCGGCCATGCTGCGCATTACGAGACTTTCCTAGGGGTGACTTGCCTTCAGGATGCTCCCTACATGGCGATGTACGAATGTTTCGACAGCTTCACCGCCTTCGAGCGCTACCTAGACGACGGAGGCCCCGATCTCGATCCTGAGGCGCGGATGCTGGTGAGTGAATACTGCAAATACGCACTGTCTCGGGCCTGGTATTATTATCCAGATGCGCTGCCCCCTGAAGCGATATCGGAAAAGCAACGAGACTCGAACGGCCACGTCGATCCCAAGCTCTCATTCCCATTGGAAGATCTTTATCCTGATGGACAGCCCGCGGGGCAAGTTGGGCAAGAGGTCTATGGTGCTGGCGCGGCCTTCATCTTTACAACGCGCTCCTTCCGCAATGTCGATGGCGCGCCCTTTCGGCTCTATTGTGACTATCTGGTTCGCGGCGTTGAGCGTACGGGTGATAAAGCGCTGACGGTCAGCCTTTACGGCGGAGAAGGCTGTACGGCCCATTTGCGCATCGTTCGTCTAAAGCGCCGCAAATTGACCAAGAGCACGGTGACCACGGCTGACGGTGACGTGTTGATACCTTACGAAACGTCAGACGATCGGATTGATTATCGTGTCCCCGCGAACGGTCGCCTCGTGGTCGCATGGGAGTAGGCGGTGCATCGATATCGCTGCCCGCGCTGACCTTTGAGTGCGGGGAAACTCGCAGGACTGGACGTTGCCCGCCCTCTCCTTCTAAATTCTCGATCAGGATTTGGCGGTTCCGGGCTCAGCCATCTTACGATGCCGCTCGGCCAATAAGGACTGCGGAACGACACCGGCGGCCGCAACCTGAGCCTTATTCATCCAGCCGGAGACGATATGGCCTTTACCCGCCATCAACGCATCCCAGCCGTCTCGCGCGACCTTGGCAGGATCAGCCTTGTTCTCATCCTGACCAACTTGCGTGTCGAGCATCTCGGCGCGCGCGAAGAACTCAGTGTCTGTCGCGCCCGGCATCAGGGTCGTGAGGGTGACGCCCCTTGTATCCTTGAGCTCGTTGCGGAGAGCATCGGTAAAGTTGTCGATGAACGCTTTCGTCGCATTGTACACGGCATTGAAGCTGCCGGGGATATAGCCAGCGATGGAGCCCGTAACCAGGACGTTACCCGAATTACGAGCGACCATCTCTTTGAGAACTTTCTGAAGGAGATACACCGTCCCGGTGACATTGGTGTCCACGGAGTGACGCCAGGTCGGGACGTCCTGATCCAGAAACGCTCCGCCCGTCCCGACACCGGCATTGGCGCAAAGCAAATCGATCTGGCGACCCTCGGTGTGAGCGAGGAGCAGGTCCACACCCTCAACCGTAGACAAATCCGCCTCAACCGAACGAACATTTCCTCCATGACGGGCTATATCTGCGGCCGCAGCCTCAATAAACGGCTCGTTTGCTACGACGAGCAAATCATAGCCATTTTCCGCTGCGATACTGGCCAGCTCAAAGCCAATGCCTGTCGAGGCGCCGGTTACAATCGCAAATTTTCCCGCCATGTCTTCTCTCCTCAGCCGGGAAGTTTGCCCAGCGTCTCGATATGCTTCTGTATGACTGGGACGATCTCTGCAGCCGCCTTCTTTAGCGCGGGTTTGTCGCCTTCAGCCGCGTAAGCTTGTTGGAGAGCGAGAGCCGCCTGATGCGCCTGCGTTTGATGCGCCTTGTAGATAGCATCGACACGGTCAGCCTGCGCGCTCTTGATCTCATCCAGCATCGCCTGCTGAGCGGGATCGAGCTTGGGAGGCGATACCGATACGCCATCCGCCTTGGCGGCCGCTTTCAGCTTCTTAGTCGACTGACTGTGGTTATCGACCATCATATTTGCGAACATTTTGACGTCGGCGTTGCCGGTCTTGGCTAGGACCGCCTTCGAGGATTCGATCTCGAAAAGATCGCCTGCGCCAGCTTTCCCAAGATAGCTCGCAGCATCGGTCGCTGCTTCGGCGGTCGGCGGCGCCATCGCGTCGTTCATCTCCGGCGCGTTAACCCCGCTATTTGGCAAGGCCGCTTCGTTGGTGACACTGGGCGCCCCGCTACAAGCGGATAGAGCAACAATGGCCGTGGCTAAAATGAGTTTGCTACGCATGATGATATTCCTCTCTTGGGGCGCTCAGGCAACAATGGTCTGATCGAGGCCGGGCTTGAGCACGATCTTGGTGACTTCGTTCTGCTTGTCGTGAAACATCTTGTAGCCCTCAGGCGCCTGCTCGAGCGGAAGCCGATGCGAGATCAGGAATGTCGTGTCGATCTTCCCTTCGATGATCGCATTGAGGAGGCCCGGCATGTAATGCTGGACACTGGTCTGGCCGGTCTTGAGCGTGAGGCTCTTTTCCATGAACGCGCCGAGTGGGAATTTATCGACGAACCCGCCGTAAACGGCAGGCATGGACACGCGGCCACCCTTGCGGCAGGCATGGATCGCCTGACGGATCGAATGGATACGGTCCGTGCCCAGGAACATGCTCGCCTTGATCTGATCGACGACGTTGTCGACGAAGAAACCGTGGGCCTCGAGGCCAACAGCGTCTATGACCGCATCGGGGCCGATCCCGCCGGTCATATCCATAAGCGCTTCGTAGGTTTTGGTTTCCTCGAAGTTGATCGTCTCCGCGCCGAACTTCCGGGCAAGCTCCAATCGATTTGGGAAATGGTCGATCGCGATGACGCGCTGCGCGCCCATCAGGAACGCGGATTGAACGGCGAAAAGTCCAACGGGGCCGCAGCCCCAAACCGCTACGGTATCGCCGGGTTCGATATCGGCATATTCGGCCGCCTGCCATCCCGTCGGCAAAATGTCGGACAGGAAAAGCACTTCGTCATCATCGAGTCCGTCCGGGACCACAATCGGGCCGACATCCGAGAAGGGCACGCGCACATACTCGGCCTGCCCGCCCGCATAGCCTCCGGTAAGATGACTATACCCGAATAGTCCGGACATCGGCTGCCCATAGAGCTCCCGGCCTATGTCCTGATTGTCAGCCGGATTTCCATTATCGCATGCCGAATATTGATGTTTGCCGCAATGATAGCAGCTGCCGCATGAGATCGTGAACGGGACGACCACCCGTTCTCCTTTTTTCAAGGTTGAGCCGGGACCGGTTTCCACGACCTCGCCCATGAACTCATGGCCCAGAATGTCCCCCGCCTGCATGGTGGGGATGTAGCCATCGTAAAGGTGGAGATCGGAGCCGCAGATCGCGGTCGACGTGATCTTTATGATCGCATCTCGAGGATTGAGGATTTCCGGATCATCTACGGTGTCGACGCGAACGTCATGCTTGCCGTGCCAAGTGAGCGCGCGCATCAGGCCTTCTCCTCTTCCAGCTGTGCTCGCGTGCGTGCAGCGGTAGCAATTTCCCCGGTTTCCATAAGTTGCTTGAGACGTCGCAGGTCGCGGCGGGCCTGAAGTTTCGGCTCTCGCTGAAAGAGCTTCGCGATGAACTTGCCCACAGTTCCAAAGGGCGGTTCGTAGGCGATGGTCGCGCGAACCACTGCGCCACGCTCTCCCGCGTCAATAAACTCGATCCGCCCGCTGTTCGCCACCTCGGCGTCTGGTTGAGACTGCCAGACGATTTCCCGACCCTCTATGTCGTGAGTGATCTCCGACACCCAGCTGACTTCCCGCCCTGCCGTAGCCTTTACCGTCCACCGAGAACGCGTGTGGTCGATCGGCTCGATTGAGACGATATTCTCCATTACCGACACCAGGTTGGACGGGTCTCGCCAGAAGGCATAAATTTCGCCGGCAGGACGATTGATCGTGACACTTTCAGCCAGCAGAGCGCGGTCGCCGCTTTCTTTCTTGGAGGAGGTTACAGGCGCGTCGTTGTGAACGCGCGTCATGTCTTCCGCGTCGTGAGACATAGCAAATAATCCTATGAGGTTACGCCCTCAATGGTCCACGAGCAGCAATGTTCCTCCACGCGCCTGAAGCATCTTCGAAATCGTATTAACGAAAGTTAATCTGGCGTCCTGACGCGCGTCCTCTCGCGAGCCTGACCGTTATGGCGGCACGGGACACCTCCCGGCCAAGAGGAGAGCAATAATGGCTGCTACGAAGACCGCTTCGAAAACGAGTTCGAAGACCAGTGCAAAATCCGCAAAGAAGCCCGCGTCAAAGACGGCCCGCAAAAACCAGCGCGCTGCGGCGAAGCCGGCCGATGCGATCAAGTTCCTCAAGGACGATCACAAGGAAGTGAAGGGCTACTTCAAACAGTATGAGGATCTGGAAGACGAAGGCGAGAAGCAGGCCCTAGCGGACAAGATTTGCCTCGCGCTGACGGTTCATGCGCAGATTGAAGAAGAAATCTATTATCCTGCCACGCGGGAGGCGATCGACGACGACGATCTTCTGGACGAGGCGGAAGTCGAACATGCGAGCGCGAAACAGCTAATTGCCGAAATTCAGGCAATGAAGGCAGGCGATCGCCTTTTCGACGCGAAGGTGACTGTGCTTGGCGAGTATGTCAGCCATCATGTCGAGGAGGAAGAGAAAGAGATGTTCCCGGAAAGCCGGGACAGCGACCTCGACCTCAAAGCGCTGGGCGTGATGCTTGCCGAGCGCAAAGCAGAGTTGATGGCGCAAGCCGGCAAGTAAGCGGGACACAGAAGAACACTGACCTCCGGCGGTGGACGCGCTTCATCGCCGGAGAGGATCGGGAAGACTAGGACCAAGAGGCGCCCCGTCATCCGTCGATAGAGCGAAGGTCTAGGCTGAACTTTTAGCCTAGCCCGAAAACGGACTTGGGGATGTGCGTGATCCGACATGCGAGATCCGCTTCGCCCGAGGCCACGACATAGTGATCTCCGCCGTCAGCGATTCCTGTGGTAAACACCACGTCGCGCAAATACATCTGATCTTCCAAAGGTTTGGTCAGGTCCGGATTAGCCTCGAGTAACGGCGTGTGTTCCGTGTGCAGGACATTTGTCGGATCGTCCCGGCCAAGAATGGACCAGTACGTGCGATAAATGCCGACGATCTCATGGGGCTCGACGCCGTGCCATAGCGTCAGCCAGCCTTTGTCAGTCAGCACAGGTGGGGTTCCGCCTCCCATTCGGGCAGTCGCGACGGTCGCCGCATGTGGGCGGATGCCCGGCCGCGCGGATGGCTTCCAGAACAGAGCATCGGGTGAATGGGCCAGGTTGATCGAAGGCCCTGCACGCCATTCGCTCCCCGGCGGATAGGCGAAGTAGAGATCCCCCAACGGTCGGGTTTGGGCCCAATAGTGGCCGTCGATCAGACCTTCAAAAATCAGCATATCCTTGTTCTGGTGGTCGAGAACGATATCCTCGAACCGCCAGTCCAGCCCATTGTCGGAGCTGTAAAGCGTGGTGGAGTGACGCTCAGGGCTCACTGAACATGTGGTCATCAGCCACCGATCGCCCACCCTGCTGATCCGGGCATCTTCGACGCCATAGCATTGCAGGCTGTTCTGGGGGGCGATGGCCTTGTCATAGTGGATTGCAACCCGTTCCAACCCATCTGGGGTTAGCTCTACCGGAAGTAGCCAAGACAGCGACGTCAAAGCCATGATCTTCCACCCGCCGCCCCGAAGCGTGAACTTGCGGGGGTCAGCAGTATCTGCATGTTCAAGAGGCCAGGCGTCGAGCGCGTAATGGCCGTCGCCTTCAACTGCCTCCCACCGTATCGCGTGAACATATCCGTCATGGATTGGCTTGCGCAGCGCTTCGGCCACGCGAACCATGATGAGCAGATTTCCGTTGGGAAGACGCGTGAGGCCGGGGTTGAACGCCCCCAGGACATAGGTCTCGCAATCCAAATGTCCGGCAAGCGGCGATCGCGCCAGATCGATATCGTCGGGCGTGAGAACAAGTTTGTCGACGGCATAGCGGGTCATGGGTGATCGCGGCGGGTTTCGACGCGCATGAGGGAGACGGCCGTCCGACGGGGCTGGGTGAGCATGAAGTGGGTGGCAACTGCGATGTCTTCCGCGCGCAGCATCGTTTCGTCGTTGATTGCCTCGCGCTGCTTTTCCGGCGGATATTCTGGATACTGGAAATCCGCGCCGGTGAAACCGGGCTCGATCAGTCCGACCTTGATATCTTTCTCGGAAAGCTCCTGCCGTAGCGAATGGGCAAAGCCCTGAATGCCTGCCTTGGCCGCGACGTAAATCGAAGAGCCGCCTGAGCGCGATACTGCGGACATGGAGCCAATCAGAACGATGTCGCTGCCGGCCTCCATTCGATCGACCGCCGCACGTGTGGAATGCAGATAGGAGGTGAAATCTACAGCGATCTGGTAATCCAGCTCGTCCTCGCTCGGCTCTTCGAGAGCGTCGGCAGGGACGGCGGCGTTTATGACCGCGATGTCGAGCCGTCCGAGATAATCATCCGCCGCCTTGAAGAAGCGTTCGACGTCCTCGCGCCGGGCAAGATCCACATTGATGCCGTCGCCCTCCCCTACTTCCCGAATGCGCACCAATGCGTCGTCCAGATGAGAAGGCGTTCGGCCACAAATGAAGACTTTTACGCCCTCGGAGGCAAGGAGCACGGCGATGGCCCGACCGATCCCAGTGGTGCCCCCGGTTATTATTGCTTTCCGTCCCTGCAGGGAGGGACAAGCGGTATGAGCATCGGCGGTGTTGTTATCAGGCATGTCCATCCTCTTCACATCTTCACGGCGACAATCGCTCTGAAAGCTCGGTGCGCGGCGCTAAGGGGTCAGTAATGTCTGGCGGCGATCCACATTCGCGCCGCCGCCGAGCAGTTCATCCCGCAGCTCAAGAAGAACCTGCGTCGCCTTATGGCGCGTTTCCGATGGCGGGCGGTCTTCGCGGGTTAGTCCTTCCAGCGGGGCGGTCGCATAAGCAAAGGCATTACTGACCAGCCCGATATGACCCATGCGGATCATCTCGATCAGGAGACCGGTGAGAAGCGAGCGCAGCGCGAGATTTTCGGCTGTTAGACTGCTGAGAACAGGGTCGATGTCGCTCATGATGTCCGCGTGTCCGCAGGGCGGTGTGCCTCTGCTGTCATCGGTCCAACGGAAACCTCAGGGAGAGGTTCCGCTATCGGCCATCGGATAATCTGAAGCAAAGCGATTTCCGAGTGGCGAACCAAGCAGAGGCACTCATTCCTCGTTTGCCCAGGCTTCGATACGCTTGTGATAATTCCTCAAAGCGTCGTCCCGCGCGCCGCTCAACCGCTGGACATTGGCTTCGTGATCAGAGGTAAGGCGTTTGCGTTCTTGCCGTAGCGCTTGCTCTTGTTCTTCTAGTATCTTGAGCGCCTTCCTATATTTCGCCTCAGCATCGGCAATTGCGGCATCGGCCTGCTCGACGGGAGCGGGGCTGGGCCGTGGGCGGCTGGTCTTTGCTGGCTTGGTGGTCTTACGATCCCTTGCTTCAGCCTTTTCAGGCGATCGCTCCGCCCCGACTTTCGGCGGCGAAGGGCGTCTCGCTGCCGTCGGCAAAGCTCTGAAATGTTCGGCATCCGTGCCGCGCCTTATTCGGATCACCTGCCCCGGTTTACTCAGTGGCTCGCGAGCCAACTCCGCATCCGTCACCGTCTCGGCCAGGCCGCGCGCAAAGAGATCCGCCTCAGCACCCCATGCAGCGAGGGCCGCCTTCTGACTGGGAACAGCGACATAGGCATCGTGAAAGCCAATGGGCGTTCGGAAGACCTTGAGCTTTGCCATGGCCAGAAAAGAGGATTGCGAGAGAAATGTTCCCCGGCTTCCCTCGTTACGTCTCCGAAGCTTCGTCAATCAGTCGCGGAATGAGGGGCAAAAGTTCGCGAGCGAGAAAACCGACCGTGCCCACCTGCTTTGACAGCGTTGCGCCGACCTGGCCGTGGATGAAGGCTGCCCACGCACAGGCTTGCAAAGGTTCAGCGCCACGGGCGGCCAGCCCGCCGATGATGCCTGCCAGCACGTCGCCGGAACCACCCGTAGCCAGACCCGCGCATCCCTCCTCATACATCAGTGTCTCGGCGGCCGGTGAGGCGAGGAAACTCTGAGCCCCCTTCAGTAGCACGACCATGCCATAGGCTTCGGCGACCTCTTGAGCGGCCTTTGCCGCGTCCGCGGCAATGACTTCCGTTGGGACTCCGGTGAGATAGCTCAGTTCGCCATGGTGTGGCGTAACGATAACGCGTCCGTCGCGCTGCCGAATATCCTCCTGAAGGTCGCGCGCGCAGGTGAGCGCCGCAGCATCGAGAATGACGACGGCGTCCTGTGCTGTTCGAGCCAGTACGGCTTTAACGAGGTCGCTGGTCTGCGGGGCAGCGGACATGCCAGGACCCATGATGACGACATCACATCGACCGAGACGCTCCCCTAGAAGATCGGCAGCATCCGTCGCGATTTCGCCATCCGCATCGGCAGGAAGCGCGATCATTGCCGCTTCCGGCATCAGCACTGCGAGGGCCATGGCCGCGCTTTTGACAGTTGCCATCTGGAGCTTACCGGCGCCCGCGCGCAGGACCGCCTCACCAGTCAGGCGCAATGCTCCAGGCACGAATTCCGCGCCGCCGATCACCAGCACTCGGCCTCGGCTATTCTTGTCATTGTCCGCCTCGACCGGGGGCAAGGGATGAGCGCGGACCCAGGCCTGATCGATCCTGCGCATCAGCCGCGCCGGCCTGCTATCGCGTCGGGCGCGGTGGTTATCGGTGTAGCCTCCCGGTCCATTGGGGCAGTCACATTGTAGCGCTTCAGTACGAGCATCCCTTCGTGGCCAGCACCCGGATCAAAGTGATAGTCCGTGATCGCGCAGTTAGCGACGTCGCCTTCCCGATCAATTGCCAGTATCTGCGCCTCATCCAGGGTTTCCAGGATATAGCGCATGCACAGGACTACGACCTGATGGCTGAAAATCATCACGCGCTTGCCAGCGTAGTGCAGCGAGATCGTGTCCAGGACCGAACGTAAGCGCAGGATCACATCGCACCAACTCTCGCCGCCCGGTGGACGGTGATAGAATTTTCCAAGCAGTCGCCGGAATTCCGCCTGATCGGGAAAGATGTTCGCGACACCAGAGGTCGTGAGGCCATCGAGAATTCCGAATTCCTTTTCGCGCAGCCGCTCGTCCGAACAGATCGGGGTGTCACTCCCGGCGCCGCCGCTCGACCGAAACGTCTCAGCGGTTTGCAGAGCCCGTCTATAGGGGGAGGAGAGCAGGACCTGCGGCCGCTCGTCTTCAGAAAGGCTAGCGAACCAATGGCCCAACGCTACCGATTGTGCCCGCCCTAGATCGCTGAGCGGCACGTCGGCATCCCGACTATTCAGTTCGATGCGATCAACCGCCGCCTCATGCGCGACGTCCCGAGCGATATTGCCCGCGCTCTGACCGTGACGCACGATAATCAGTTGCTGCGGCCAATGCATGCTGGTCTCCCGTCTATCGCACGGAACGATTTTCGGTCCGCAACGATCCGCTGGCACACCTTCGGCATATGGCTTTCGTCTGTTCACGGCTTCTTAAACGGCAGGAAAGTCCCAACGTCGGCCTGTTACAAAGCGGCGAACTGAGGGTGGCTTTAATAAAGCCTCAATGAGGATCTGACCGTCCGCAATGTTGGCGACATCTGCTGATCGGCGGGGATGATCTTTCATCTCGTGCGTAAAGGAGCTCAGCCTCATCACGCGCGTAACATATACTGGTTCTTACTGCGCAAAGTCTCCCCCCCAAGCGCGGACAAGCGCAACGGCCGCTCGGAGCCGCGCTGTTTGCACGCCAATCGCCGCTCTTTGTGCCTCTAATGCGCTGGTCTGGGCAACGACAACTTCGAGATAGTCCGAGGCCCCATCCTGATAGCGGGTGAGCGCCAGATCAAGCGTCCGCCGCGATGCGGCCGCCGCTGCATCGCTGTCTTTCGCCTGCGTTGCCAAATGTGCAGCAGCTGCCAGCGCATCCTCACTTTCGCGGAATGCCTGGATCACGGTTGAGCGATAATCAGCTGCCATCTCGTCATATTGCGCCCGAGTGATTTTTACCCGCGCCGCGCGCCTGCCGGCATCGAACAGGTCGACCACAGCGGCGAGCGGCCCCAGCCCCCAGAAGTTCGACGGCGCGCTAAGGAGGGAACCGTGGCTTGCTTCCCACCCACCCGACAGGCCCAGCGTAACAGTCGGGAAAAAAGCAGCCCTTGCAACGCCAATCTGCGCATTCGCTGCATAGAGCCGTCGCTCGGCAGCGGCGACGTCCGGGCGACGCTGAAGAAGGATCGACGGACCTTGTGGGGGGATGGCGGGCACCTGCGCCAGCCCGTCGATCGGTGCGATGGCGAAGCGTGGGGGGACTTCGCCAATCAGAGCCGCAATGGCATGTTCGGTGATCGCTCGTTGCCGCGCGACGTCAGAAATCTGCGCGCGCGCTGCAGACAGGACGGTTTGCGCCCGGCTGACATCGAGCCCCGCGGCAATGCCGCCCTCGTGTCGCGTCGTCGTTAGCTCGAGCGCACGCCCATTTGCTTCCACGGTTTGGCGGAGCAGAGACGCCTGCTCATCCAGACCTCTCAGCTCAAAATAGGCGTCGGCGAGCGAGGCTTGCAGACTGAGGCGCACTGCTTCCAGATCGGCAGCGCTCGCCTCCGCCTCTCCTCGTGCTGCCTTGACGCTATTGCGCACCCGGCCCCACAGATCGATCTCATAGTCGAGAGCGCCGCCCACCGTAACGTCGCTATATTCAGGCAGAGCAACGCCCCCTGGCCTTCGCTGGGAGGGGCGTGCGCGCACGCCTTGTGCGCTCACCGACGCAGTAGGGAACAGATCCGCACGGCTTTCGCGTGCCGCAGCGGCGGCAGCGTCTAATCGCGCCAGAGCTGCTGCGAGCGTCGGGCTCGCGGCATCCATGCGCGCTTCAAGGTCAGCGAGCACGGGGTCATCGAACAAGGTCCACCACGGCCCGCGGCTCCCGGTATCGGCCGGCGCCGCCAAGGTCCATCCCGCAGGCATCTCCTTATAGGCGGCAGGTGGAGCGATTTGCGGTGGCGCATATTTCGGCGCCATTGAGCAGCCGCTGACAAAGAGCAGCAGCGGAGTTAGCGCGATCCTATTTCGGCGCACGGCCACTCTCCACGCGCACCACGTCGCCTGTGGCCAGAGCATCAGGCGGCGTCACGATAACGCGCTCGTTGCCTTTGAGGCCTGAAGTTACCTCCACGGTTTGCCCTTCGTCCCGGCCAAGGCCAACGGGCACGACCGTCACTTTGCCCTTGGGGTCGACATAGCCAATTGCCGGCCCTTCCTCGCGAAACAGGATAGCGGAGGAAGGCACGCGAAGCGCATTCGTCCCACTCCCGATAGGCAGCGTCACTTGCGCAAAGGCACCCGGCTTGAGCGCACGATCCGGATTGGCGGCCTGAAGCTCGATAAGGACGGTACCCGATTGCGTATCCACGGCGCTTGCGCTGCGCGTCAGTACAGCTTGGAAACGGCGTCCGGGATATTCAGGGAGGGTCATGGTTGCTCCCAGCCCCGGCCTGATTTCACTGGAGGCTCCCTGCGGAACGCGCACATAGATGCGCATGCGTTTCACATCCGCGATGGTGAACAGTGGCTGGGCGGCGGCGTTGCCAGAGACGACCAGTGCGCCGATCTGTGCCGAACGGCTTGTGACGACGCCTGCAAACGGCGCAGTCAGGCGCGTAAATCCCTGAAGCGCAACAAGGCGCTTCACATTCGCCGCCTCTGCATTGGTGACCGCGCTCTTTGCCGCGAAGTCGCCTGCCTTTTCGTCGGCTTCTTGCTTGGAGACAGCATCCTTGGCGAGCATCGCGCTCCAGCGGGCCGAGGTGCTCTGCGCCAGTTTCTGCTCCGCGAGAGCGGATTGGTAAGCGGCCCTCGCTTGAGCAAGCTGTTGATCGAGTTCCGGCGCGTCCAGAATTGCCAGCGTTTGCCCGGCCTTCACACTGTCGCCGATGTCGACCAGCCAACGGCGGACATACCCGTTCGTCCGCGCGAAGATCGGAGCCGCGTTGTACGCCTGTACATTGCCGGGAAGAACGAGGCCGCCATCCGCCGTGCCTGCATTAGCTTTCGCATCGCCCGTCGGTGGTGCGCCGAGCTGGAGCACGGCGACCGTCGGGATGGCCGCGTCGGCAGCGGTTTGCGCCAAATCCGCATCCGCAATGCTTCGCGTGGCGACGCCAAAGGCAACCACCGCTAGCGCGATCACGGCCGCGCCGATGCCGACATATTTAAGATTGGCGCCCTGCGCGGGTTTCTGTTGCTCGTCAGACATGGGCGAGTTCGATCTCCCTGGGGGACTGGGTATCCGGCCGGGCGTGCCGGTGGACGAAGCTGAAGAAGCTGGGGACAAAGAAGAGCGTGGCTATTGTTGCCACGATAAGCCCGCCGATCACCGCGCGGCCCAGGGGTGCGTTCTGCTCCCCGCCCTCACCCAGCCCGATTGCCATGGGTAACATGCCAATGATCATCGCAAGCGCGGTCATCAGCACGGGGCGAAAGCGCACAAGGCCGGCTTCAAGCGCGGCTTTGGTGGCATCGCCGAGTTCCGCAAGGCGCTCACGTGCAAAGCTTACCACCAGGATCGAGTTGGCCGTAGCAACGCCCATGCACATGATTGCGCCGGTAAGAGCCGGCACGGAGAGGGTCGTCCCGGTTGTAAACAGCATCCACACGATGCCAGCCAGTGCGGCGGGCAGCGCGGTGATGATCACGAATGGGTCGAGCCAGCTCTGGAAGTTCACGACGATGAGCAGGTAAATAAGCACGACAGCCGCCAGCAGCCCGTAGCCAAGTCCGGAGAAGGCGGTATTCATCGTGGCAAATTGTCCACGCACGGCGACAGTAACGCCTTCCGGCTGTTCCTTTTCGAGAGACTTGATTGCCTTTTGAATGTCTCCAGCCACCGCGCCCAGGTCGCGGCCCGAAGGCGTAGCGTAGATGTTGACCACGGGTGTGATATCATAGTGGCTGACCACGCCCTGCGTCTGCGAGCGAGTGATGCCGCCGATGCCGCCAAGGGTTTGCGCTACGGCGCCCGCACCATTGGTGACCGGCAGGTTGCTAAGCGCAGCCATGGAGCCGATGCGATGCTCCGGCGTCTGGCTGACAACGGGGTAGGAAACGCCGTTCTGCGGATTGAGATAGAAGACCGGCGACGTCTGCGAACTTCCGGCCAGCGCTCCAGCCAAGCTGCTTGTTACGTCCCGCTCGGTGATGCCATATTGGCGCGCACGGGTGCGATCCACATCGACATTGAGCTGCGGATACTGCGCAGGCTGCTGGATGCGGACATCCGCCGCGCCGGCAATCTTGCGCACCTCGCGCACCAGCTTATTCGCATAGGCGAAGTTTGCCGCAACGTCGCGACCGCGCACCTGCACGTCAATCGGCGCCGGCGACCCGAAGTTCAGGATCTGACTCGTGATGTCGGCAGGCAGGAAGGCGAAGCTCCGCCCCGGGAAGTGCCGTGGCAGCTCGCGTCGCAACTGCGCGATATGCTCCTCGGTCGGGCGATGCCCCTTCCTGAGCGAAATATAGATGTCACCGTCCTGCGGGCCGACAGTGCCCGAGATATTGTAGATCATGTTGATGCCACTGGTCGGCAACCCGATGTTATCGACAATCGACACGATCTCGTCGCCGGGGATAAGCTCTCGCACCTTGCGTTCTATCCGGTCGAATTCAGCGGCGGTGCTCTCCAGCCGCGAACCGACCGGCACCCGCACATGCATCATAATCTGGCCTGAATCGACGCCCGGGAAGAAATTCCGGCCCAGAAACGGAACGAGCGCGAACGACAAGATCACAACCGCGAGAAAGCCGATCATGAACGATTTGCGGTTCGCGACGGCGCGGCTCAGCAGAGCGATATAGCCGGCACGCACCCGCTCAAAGCGCAGTTCGAAGCGACGCTGGAAGCGCACGAAAGGATTGCGTGAAGACGGGTCGCCAGAAAGATGGTGATTTTCCCCGTGCGGCGCGTGCGTCTTGAGCAGATACATCGCCATGGTGGGGACGAGCGTGCGTGAGAGCACGAACGATGCGATCATGGCGAAAACCACGGAGAGCGCCATCGGCACGAAGAGAAAACCGGCAATGCCCGGCAAAAAGAACATCGGTACAAAAACGATGCAGATGCATAGTAGAGAGACAAAGGCAGGTGTCACGATCTGTGCAGCGCCGTCCAGGATGGATTGGATGACGCCTTTGCCCTGCTCCAAGTGATAATTGATGTTCTCTATAGTGACGGTCGCGTCATCGACCAGAATCCCGACCGCGAGTGCAAGCCCTCCCAGCGTCATGACGTTCAGCGTCTGGCCTGTCACCATCAGCAAGCCGATTGCCGCGAGCACAGAGAGCGGAATCGACAGGGCGATGATGACTGTCGAGCGCCAGGAACCCAAGAACAGCAATATCATGAGCGAGGTGAGCGCGGCTGCGATCGCGCCCTCGACGATCACACCCCCGACGGCCGCCTCAACAAACACGGACTGGTCGCCAATCGGGGTGACCTTGAGCGTTTCGGGAAGGCCCGCGACCGCGCTCGGTAACTTGTCTTTGATGCCCTGGATGATGGACAGTGTGGACGTGGCACCGTTCTTAAGCACGGTCATCAGCACCGAGCGCTGACCATCCACATGCACGACATTTTGCTGGGGGCCACTGCCGTCGCGTACGTGGGCAATGTCGCGCATCAGCACCGTGCCGCCATTTGCCACCCTGACCGGGAGAGCATTCAGCTCTTCGATGCTGCCAGGCGCATTGTTGAGCTTCACGGCATATTGCGAAGAGCCGATCTTGACGAACCCGGCCGGGTTTATCTGATTTTGCTCGGCTATCGCGTTGGTCACATCTTGCGCCGCAAGGCCGCGCGCCGAGAGCGCGTCCGGGTCGATATCGAGCTGTATCTGCCGTTGCCGGCCTCCAAATGGGTAAGGCAACGCCGCGCCAGGAACCGTGACCAACTGCGTGCGGATCTGATTCATGCCAAAATCATTGAGCTGTTGCTCGGAGAGGCCGTTGCCGGACAGTGCAATCTGCAGAATCGGCACCGTGGCGGCGCTGTAATTCGTGATGAATGGGGGCTGCGAACCGGGAGGCATCTGGCGCAGAATGGTCTGCGAAACCGCGGTTACCTGTGCATTTGCAGTTCGGATGTCAGCGCCAGGCTGGAAGAAAATCTTGACGATGCCGAACCCCGGAAGCGATTGGCTCTCGATATGCTCGATGTCGTTGACCGTCGTGCCGAGCACGCGCTCATATGTCGTGGTAATACGGCCCGCCATTTCTTCGGGGGGCAAGCCGGCATAGTTCCACGCGACGCCAATCACCGGAATGCGGATCTCCGGAAACATATCCACAGGCATCCGCAGCGCTGCCAATGTGCCGCCGATCGCGATGAGCACTGCCATCACGATGAAAGTCAGCGGCCGTGTAAGCGCGATCCGCACAATGCCGATCATTCGAGCCTCCGATCCGGTTTTATTTCTGACGCTCGAACGGCGTTAGGTTTTTAACGTACGGCCATCGCTCCGGAGCCGTCGTCAGAAAGGTTTCATTGCAAAATGGATTATTCTTTGTCCAATATGCATTGCGGGATGATTGAGACGAATGGCGAATGAATGGAACTGAGGCAGCTACGCTATTTCGTTAGGGTTGCAGATGAGCTGCACTTCGGGCGGGCGGCGGCGATCCTAGGCATCTCCCAGCCCCCGCTCAGTCAGCAAATCCGCACATTGGAGGACGAACTCGGCCTTGTGCTCTTTGAGCGAACAAGCCGCCGAGTTGCGCTCACAGAACAGGGCCGTCTGTTGCTCGCTGAAGCGCGGCTCACGCTTGAGCAGGCCGATCGGACGATCGAAATTGCGCGGCGCGCGCGCTTGGGTGAGATTGGCGAACTGTCTATCGGCTTTACTGCATCCGTGCCTTTTGTGGCGGAAGTCGCGAATGCGCTGTTCCAGTTCCGCGAGAACCATCCGGACATTCATCTCGAGATGGACGAGATGCCACGTGCAAAGCAGATTGCGGCGTTGGCCGGGGGCAGGCTCGATCTCGGCTTCCTGCGTAGTGCGCATAGACCGGATTTGCCCCCCGGATTGCACGCCGAGGCGTTTCTTGAGGAGGATATGCTTGTCGCGTTGCGGTCGGATCATCCTCTTGCGGTTAAAGATAGACCTGTTGATATCGCCGACTTCGCTCAAGAACCCTATATTATTTATCAGCGCGCTCTAGGGATCGGGTTTAACGAACACATCATCGCCCTTTACCAGCAGGCTGGCTTCGAACCGCGGATAATATTGGAAGCAAACGGCCCTACGACGCTTCTTGGTCTCGTCGCCGCCGGCTTTGGCATCACGGTGGTTGCCCGCTCCCTCACAGCGCTGCATCTGGACAATGTCGTCTACCGCGCCATTGATACGCCAGGCGCGCAAAGCCGTCTGTGGCTCGTATATCGCGATGCTGCAACACCGGCCTGCCGGCGTCTCGTAGAGACGATCATGTCGGGTAAACGAGCGAACGGATGAGGAGCGCCCTGCCCATCCGAGCGATAATTTCTCGGCTGTCCAAACACCAAGGATCGATCACTACCTACGAGGTTGCTTCCACGGGGCTTTCAAAGCGTGAAATGGCAATGGCGATTGTCAGGTCACCGACCACGTTGAGGCTTGTGCGACACATGTCCAAGAGGCGATCGACGCCAATGACAAGGCCGATCGCTTCGGGCGGCACACCGACAATCACGAGCGCAGCCGAGACAATCGGGATGGCACCAGCTGGAACTCCAACAGTGCACACGCCGCTCAGCAAACAGATAGCGAAGACGGTCAGTTGCTCAGTGGGGCCAAGATGTACTCCGAAAAACTGCGCGAGGAACAGGATGGTGACGGCCGCATAGATGGCGGTGCCGTTTTGGTTGGCCACCGTACAAACACCGAGCACGAACCGTGTCACCTGCGGAGGAAGGCCGAGATTTTCCTCTGCCACTTTTAGCGTAGTCGGCAACGTCGCATTGGACGAGGACGTGGAAAAGGCAATGAATGTCGCCTCCTGCACGGCTCTGAAGAAGACGAGCGGCTTCATCCCACCCACAATCCACACCAAAGACGAATAAACGAAGCCCACGTGCAGTGCGAATGCGAGGAGCATCACGCCCACATAGGCGCTCAGGTGGGAAAGAAGCGTCCAGCCAAACATGACCGTGAGGTCGAACATGAAGCAGGCGACGGCTATTGGGGCGAGGCGGATTACGACGCCGATCAGCCAGACACCAACATCGAAGAGTCCCTGTATAGTCAGGAGTAGTTGTTTGCTCCCTTCTGTCCTCACTAGCATAAGGCCGAGGCCGAACATCAGCGCGAAGAACACCACGCCGAGCAGATTGTTCTCCGACGCGGCGGAGACGATGTTGGACGGAACGAACTGAACGATCATCCCTAGCGTCGTCGGCACAGGATCGCGGGAGAATGCGCCGCCCGCCTTGCCTGCTGAGCTCAGCATCGCTTCCGCAGCGTTCGGATCAATGCCTTCACCGGGTTGGAACAGATTGACGGTCGCCAGCGCGACGAGCGTCGCGAGGGCAGAGGCGACAAGGATGAATGCGACCATCCGCCCACCCATGCGACGGAGCGCGCGCAGGTCGTGGAGACCCGCGATGCTGGTAACAAGGGCGGAGAAAAGCAACGGCATGATGAGAACGAACAGCAGCCGTAGAAACAGGATCTCGATCGGCTGCGTGACGTTGGACATGAAGCCCACTACCCAAGCTGTGCGACCGATCGTGAGATTGACGATCAGGCCCCCGCCCACGCCCAGCGCAAATCCCAACAACACCAGAATATGCGGCGATAGATCCGGCCGGCGGCCCGAGGTGAACGTTGAAAACACCACCTGCTACCGCTCCCCCGAACGGATTAGTCTCTGCCGTGAACATAGCATGATGACTTGCAAAGAAGTCGTCGTATTTTTTGTCTTCATAACCCCGGCGTAGGAGAGGAATCTGTCGTCAAGCTGTCATGCAGCGACCCCCTGGAAATCGACGGTTGCGCAAAGGCCGCAGCCATTCGCGCCGTTGTTCAATGAAACCTTCGCCCCCATGCGCTCGGCCAGCGAGCGGACGATCGAAAGACCAAGTCCGCTGCCCACCTGATCGTTATCCGCCGTCCCGCGTTCGAACCGCTCCCACACGCGCTCCCGATATTCATCGGGAATGCCCGGCCCGTCGTCCTCGATCTCTATTCTGCCCAGGTTGGCATGGCGGCCGAGGCGCACGACGACCGAACCGCCGGGTTTATTGTAGCGTATGGCATTGTCCACAAGATTGCTGATCAGCTCCGCGGCCAACAGGGGGTGGCCCTTCACGGCTAGAGCACCTTCCTCGTCCTGCTCGTAGATGATGTCGATATCGAAGTCGGAGAGGTGGCCGATCCGCTCGCTTAATACCGTTGCAGCTGTGGCGGCAAGGTCGAACGACATGGCGGGGTCGATCGCATATTCGCCCGTCCGTGCCAACGAGATGAGTTGCTGCAACAGCCGCTCCAGCGAGTCGACCGCATGCGAAATATCGAGCAGCGCGTTGCGCCCCTGCGGCGAGTTGGGGCCGAAGCGATGGAGTAGGCCCAGATGAATCCGCACGATTGCCAGTGGAGTCCGCATTTGGTGAGAAGCATTGGCGGTGAACTGCTTGAGGGAGTCGGTCGCTTTTTCCATACGCTCCATCAGGCCGTTGAACGCGAGGATGAAGGGCACCGCCTCACGCGGCGTATCGGCGGAGCGCGTCAACCGGAAGCGAGCGAGCGGGGTCTTGCGTGCCTCTTCGACCTGTTCGGTAAGATTCGAGAATGGTTTCAACCCCCAGGTGATCGCTTGGTAGAAGAGTAGAACCGCGATCAGAAGGATCAGCGTGCCACCGCCAAGGACATGCAGGGATTGGCTGAATATATAAGCGTTGCGATCGTCTACATACTGGGCGACCTGAACGACAACCGGGCGACGCTCGCCACTGACCAATCGGGTTTCGGTGGCGATGCGTACGGCCCTGCCATCGAACTGCCCCGTCCGCAAATAGGCTGCCTGAAGCACCGTCCTTGCGTCCTTCGGGTCGAGATAGCCTCTGTAAAGTCGGGCCTTTCCGTAGGACTCGGTGAGCGCGGCGGGTGGATGTCGGTCGACAGTGCGATCGCCCATCACATAGTCCATGGGCGGTTTGAGTGCGGGTGAGCCGCTGATGAGTTCGTTGCCTAGATAAACGCTGTAGATGCTGTCCGGCTGCGAACGTCGCTGCAACAAATGAATGGCGAGCGGAACGAGCCGGGGCCTTAAGTCCTGTTCCGCTTCGAGTGCAACGCTCAAGGCCCGTACGGAGCCGATCAGCGCCCGGTCGGACGTGAGGTTTATCGTCTTGGCGATCACCCAGCAGGCGACGCCGCCAAAGATCATCACGAGCGCCGCCAGTGGCATCATCACGGCGACGGTCAGACGCGCGCGGAGCGAACCCAACAGCTGGCTCATCCCGCCCGGCCGATCATCACTTTGCCTCGATCATGTATCCGAGCCCGCGAATGGTCCTGATCGCCGGACCATTTGGCAGGAGCTTGCGGCGAAGACGGGCGACATAGACTTCAAGCGCGTTTGGCGCCACGGCGTCGTTGAAATTGAAGACCTCGGACGCCAATCGTTCCTTGGTGACGACCTTGCCGGGTCGATTCAGAAGCGTCTCCAGAACCGCGAGCTCCCGTCGACGCAGATCGATTGGTTCTCCGCTCAGATAAGCCGTGCGGCACAATCTGTCGAAGCTGAGCTGTCCGAGTTTGAGTACCGGGTCGAGCACGCCCTGCCCCCGGCGAGCGAGCGCACGCACCCGGGATTCCAGTTCCTCGAGGTGAAAGGGCTTCGCCAGATAGTCGTCGGCGCCCTTGTCCAGTCCGTCTACGCGGTCCGCCAGTGAATCCCGTGCCGTGGAGACCAGAATCGGAGTTTGGACGCTTCGTCGTCTTAGTCGTTGCAGAACTTCCAGACCATCCAAGTCGGGCAAGCCCAGATCCAGCACGATCGCACAATAAGGAACGCTTTGGGCGATATCCAATGCCTCCTCGCCGGAGGACAATATGTCCACGGCGAAGCCCGCGGCGTTCAGCGACACTTCCATCCCATGTGCGAGACGTCGGTCGTCTTCAACAATCATGACCCGCAACGTTTATCCCCCAGATGAAGGTTGCGGCATCCCTTTCCCGATTATTTTATCATTCTGAAATTCAAGAACAAATTTACGATACTTATGGCGTGGGACAGCGCTAGGCATCGCCTGTGCGACCTTCGCTCAATCAAGAAGACTATGCATTTAGAGCAGGTGTCAAGTGGTCGTTCGGGCTCTCTTATCGACTTTGCGACAGCACAAGAGAGTTATTCCAGCCGCCCGAAACAGTGACAGCTTCATGACAGGTTCGCGACCATATGTTTGCGCATCTTCACGGCTGACAGGCTCGGGGCAACACACAGCGCCTGATCAGGGAATGGGAAAAAACACCGTGAGACTCGGGGGAGGAAGGAGGCGTGCGGCCTTTTGACGCACATCCTTTCGAAAAGGGGAACTCGATGTCGACCATTCAAGCTCGTCGGTCCAAATGTAAGGGCGACCGACCTTCGCTCCTCGGTGCCAGCGGGCTGGCTCTGGCCATTGCCATGCAGATGCTGGCCGCCGCCCCTGCCCGCGCCCAGGGAGGCGCAGCGGATGCGCCTGTTCCGGAGAGCGGCAATGCACCACAGGAGGAAACAGGGAGTAGCGATATCACCGTCACCGGTTCGCGCATCGCCCGCAATGGCTACGAGATGCCGACGCCTGTCACCGTGGTCAGCACGCAGGATTTGCAGGCGTCCGCCCCGGCCAATATCGCGGATTATGTCAACCAGCTTCCTGCTATCTCCGGCAGTTCTACGCCTAGTGGCAACCAGCGCGGTCTCACCAGTGGCGCCGCCGGCCTCAATACCGTCAGCATGCGCAATCTCGGTAGCGGCCGCACGCTGGTCCTCATCGACGGCCACCGCACGGTCGCATCAACGCTTGATGGCGCGGTCGATACCAACCTTGTCCCTCAGGGGCTTATCAAAAGCATCGAGATCGTGACTGGCGGCGCGTCGTCGGTTTACGGGTCAGATGCCGTCGCAGGCGTCATCAACTATATTCTCGATCGCGATTACACCGGCATCAAAGGTGACGTCAGCTACGGGCAGACCACCTATGGCGACGATGACACCTATCGCGCGACGCTGACCGGCGGGTTCAAGTTCGGTGACGGGCGCGGTCATCTCGTCCTTAATGGAACGATCGTGCAGCGCGACGGAATCCACGGTGTTCCGCGCGCCTGGGCGGAGAAAGGCCGCTATCTCACGCAAAATCCGGCCTACGCACCCGGTAACGGCCAGCCGCAATATATGCCGTCTAACAATGCCGGCCTCAACGTCGTTACCGGCGGCGGCATCATCGTGACTGGGCCGGCCCGCGGCGTCTATTTCGGCAATGGCGGTACCATCAACCGCTACGATTATGGCCAGAACTACAATACAACCACCAGAGGTGAGTGGACGATCGGCGGCGACTGGCAGGTCAACCAGCATCTCGACGGAACTTCTCTTCAACCCGGGGAGAACATGAAGGGCCTCTACGGCCGCCTGAGCTACGATGTGCTGAACGATGTGAATGTGTTCGCCGAGTTCTCCTATAATCGGTCGAAAGGTTCGAACTGGGGCGGACGCCAGACCGATCGCGGCAACATCACCATTGCTTGCGACAACGCCTTCATTCCCGCCGCGCTGCTGACCCAGTATCCCTCGCTTGCGTGCGGCACCCGCGCGCCGGGCACGACTTCCATCACCATGGGTTCGTTCAATCAGGACTATCCCACGCGCGAGAGCAACAATGTCCGCGAAGTCTATCGGTACGTCATTGGCGCTGAGGGCAGCTTCAGTCTGCTGACGGACTGGAAATGGGATGCCTATTATCAGCGCGGTATCGCGAAGAACCACATCTCGCTCATCTCGGCAAACCGCACGCAGCTCGCCTATGCGCGCGACGCCGTGCGCAACAGCGCGGGTGATATCGTCTGCCGCGTGACACGCGACGGCAGTACCGATCCGCTGGCCGCGGGCTGCGTGCCCTACAACAGCTTTGGCATTGGCGTGAATTCGCAGGCCGCCATCAATTATGTCATCGGCAATCCCTACACCGACCAGCGGCTGCAACAGGACGTGGCCGCCGTCAACTTCAGCACGGAGATCGCAAATCCATGGCTCAAGCCTATCGGCCTTGCCTTCGGGTTCGAGCATAGGCGCGAGGAGACATCCGGCACGACCCCGGAATTTGCCAAGGCCGGCTGGTATAGCGGCAATTTCGCGGACACCTTCGGCCACTACAGCGTCAATGAAGGCTTTGTTGAAACCCTGGTCTCGCTGCCGCTGAATCTCGAGTTCAACGGCGCCGCGCGTCTCACCAGCTATCAGCTGGCCGGCGAAGTGGTGACCTGGAAGGCGGGATTCACCTGGAGCCCGATTTCCGACCTTCGTTTCCGCGTCGTTCGGTCGCGGGATATCCGCGCGCCTAACCTCAACGAGCTGTTCGTTGCTGGCGGCGGCAATACGAATGCCCTGCTCAATCCATGGTCTGGGACCAACGCGCGCTACCGGGGTGTCCCGCAGGGCAATCTCGATCTCGATCCGGAGAAGGCGGACACCTGGAGCCTTGGCGTCGTGTATCGGCCGTCCTTCATTCCCGGCCTCGGCTTCTCGGTCGATTACTACGACATCAAGATCAAGGGTGCGATCGACTCCCTTAGTGCCCAACAGATCGTCGATCGTTGTTTCGAAGGAAATGAGAACCTCTGCCGGAACATTGCGCTCTCAATGCCGGATAATCTGGCGGCGCCGCGCTACAATTATGGGGACGGCTGGAACCGCACAACGGGTCCAGTACCGGGGTTCGCGGACTTTTGGGTCTATACGTCGCAGTTCAACTATGTTGGTCTGCGCGCCCGCGGTCTGGATTTCGAGCTGAGCTACACCACGCCGCTGGACCGCATTGCGGAAAGCCTGCCGGGCACCTTGTCGCTTCGCGGTCTCGCCAACCGCGCAATCGAGCGGGAGACTGACAATGGAACGCAGGCGCCCACCGACAGCGTAGGGCAGAATACTGGCTCGCTGCCAAAGTGGAAATATCGCGTGACGGCCAGCTATACGGTGGACGACTTCACGACTCAGCTGACCGGTCGCGGCTTCGGCAGCGGCGTGTTCAACAACAACTACGTCGAATGTACATCGAGCTGCCCAGCCTCGACGAGTATCAACCGCACCATCTCGGACAACTCACTGCCGGATGCGTTCTATGTCGATGCCTATTTCTCGAAGAAGTTGAAACTGGGTGGTTTCAACGGCGATCTGTATTTGCAGATCAACAACCTTTTCAATCGAGATCCAGCGCTTGTTGGCGCCGGTCCATCGGACACATCGAGCCCCGATCCGGGCACGAACCGCGGCCTTTACGACTATCTCGGCCGCACCTTCAGGATTGGCCTCCGGTTCGATCTGGGAGGGTGATGCTGCTCACGACGACTTCGATCCATTGAATTCAATCGGGTGCCCCGGCGCCACAAGGGGGCACCCGATTGAAGACTGGCTTACCAAGGGGAAAGAAAATGCGCGGGTTTCTTCTGACGACTACCATGTTCGCGGCCATTGCGGTTACGTCCGTACAGGCACAGACGGCTCCGGCGACCAGCGCCGCAATCACTGCGCCGGAGAAGATGCTGCCGGCCAAGCCGGGCAGCGACTATTTCCTCGCGAACTACACGCAGATTACCGCTTGGCTCAAGAAGGTCGCCACAGAGAGCGACCGGATGAAGCTGGTCAGCATCGGCAAGACTGCCGAGGACCGCGAGCAATATATGGCAGTCATTTCTGCGCCGGAGAATATCCGCAATTTGGAGAAGTACCGGCAGATCTCTCAGCAACTCGCCCTCGCCAAGGGGCTTACGGATGAGCAGGCACATGCGCTCGCCCGCGAAGGCAAGGCCGTTGTCTGGATGGATGCGGGTCTGCACGCCACGGAAGTCGTGAACGCGCAGACGCATATTCAGATTATCCATGAGATGCTCACGCAGAACGATCCCGAGACACTGCGCCTGCTGAACGACGATATCATGCTGTTCGTTTTCGCCAATCCCGACGGCCTGGAGCTAGTAGCGGACTGGTACATGCGCCAGGCGGACCCGCTGAAGCGCAACTCGGCCAATATTCCGGTGCTCTATCAGAAGTATATCGGTCACGACGACAATCGCGACAGTTTCGCCTCGACCCAGCCCGAAACAACGAATATGAATCGCGCCGGCTATCGCGAGTGGTTCCCGCAGATCCTCTACAATCAGCACCAGACCGGCCCGGAAGGCGCAGTGGTGTTCATCCCGCCGTTCCGCGACCCTTATAATTTCAACAACGAGCCGCTTGTTATCAATCAGACCGACGTGGTCGGTGAAGCGATGCATGCGCGGCTCGTCAGCCAGGGCAAGGGCGGTTCGGTCATGCGCTCAGGTGCGCCCTATTCCACCTGGTTCAATGGTGGCATCCGCACCATTGGCTATTTCCACAACCAGATCGGCATTCTCACCGAGATCATCGGCAATCCGACGCCGATGGAAATCCCCCTCGTTCTCGACAAGGCGCTACCACGCCAGGACGAGGTGCTGCCGATCGCTCCGCAGAAATGGCATTTCCAGCAGTCGATCGACTATGTGAAGGAGATGAACCGCGCGATCCTCGACTACGCGTCGAGATACCGGGAGATCGTTCTCTATAATCGCTACATCATGGGTCGCAATCAGATCCAGAAGGGCAGCACAGACAGTTGGCTCATCACGCCCAAGGGACTTGATGCGGTGCGTGCAGCGGCCGCCAAGCTGCCTGGAGCCGAGGCGGCGCAACAGGATAGCGGCCCCACGGTGGTTGGTCGTGGCGACCGGCCCGTTCCCTCGGATCTATACAAGACTGTGTTGCAGGATCCCGCCAAGCGCATGCCGCGGGCATACATTATTCCGGCCGACAGTCAGCCGGACATGCCGACCACCGTCAAGTTCCTCAATGCCCTCATCAAGACGGGTATCGAGGTGGAGCGTGCCCCGGCAGCATTCAGCTTCGGCGGCAAGTCCTATGCGGCGGGCTCATTTGTGGTCCGGGCGGATCAAGCGTTCCGCCCGCACGTGCTCGACATGTTCGAGCCGCAGGATCATCCGCAGGATTTCGCCTATCCCGGCGGCCCTCCGGTCCGCCCATATGACGTGACCGGCTATACACTCGCCCTGCAGATGAACGTCACGTTCGACCGGATGCTGGATGGTGCGCCCGAGCACTTCCCGCTTATCCCCGATGTGATGGACAATCCGCCGTCGGGCACGGTGATCGGCGATGGCGCGGCCGGTTACGTCGTCAGCCACGCCACGAACAATAGCTTCATGCTCTCCAATCGCCTGTTGAAGGCCGGAGTGCCGGTTTACTGGCTCAAGTCACCGACCAGTGTGGGGGGGCAGACGCTGGCCCCGGGCGCCTTGTGGATCCCGGCTTCAGCCAAGGCGAAGAGCGTGGTCGCGGACAGCGTCGGCCCCCTCGGCATCGATGCCTATGCTGTCGCTGCGAAGCCGGCCGGCGAGACGATGGCCGTGAAGCCCGTACGCATCGGTCTCGTCGATCTCTACGGCGGCTCGATGGCGTCGGGTTGGACACGCTGGATCTTCGAGAATTTCGAGTTCCCCTACAAGCTCGTGTTCCCGCAGGAACTGGACAAGGGCGGCCTTGAAAAGAAGTACGACGTTCTCGTATTCCAGAGCGACGTAATGGGTCGTGGGGGTGGCGGTCGTGGGCAACCGACCCCGGCCGAGATTCCGGCGGAATATCGTGCGCGCCTCGGCAGCATAACGAAGGAAAAGACCTATCCGCAGATCGCTGCCTTCGCAAAGGCTGGCGGCACCGTGATCGCCATCGGCAATGCGGCGGCGATGGGCACCGATCTCGGCGTGCCGGTCACCAATATTCTCACGCCCAACGGGCCTGACGGGAAGCCCCAGCCACTCTCGTCGAGCAAATATTATGTGCCCGGTTCGATCCTCACCACTAAGATCGATCCGAGCGATCCGCTCGCTTACGGCCTGCCCGAAACGCTGAATATCTTCTATAACAACAATCCGGTGTTCGCCGGCGCCGGAGACAGTCCCACGGCGCGCAAGGTTGCCAGCTTTTATAACGATGATCCCCTCGTCTCGGGCTGGGCATGGGGACAGAAG
The DNA here is from genome assembly GCF_052327305.1 of Sphingobium sp. CR28. Lineage (GTDB taxonomy): Bacteria > Pseudomonadota > Alphaproteobacteria > Sphingomonadales > Sphingomonadaceae > Sphingobium. The sequence continues at coordinate 302,938 of NZ_CP182486.1, forward strand.
ATCCTCAATGGCAACGCATCGATCGTCGATGCCTCGCTCGGCAAGGGCCGCGTCCTGCTGCTTGGGCCGGAAGTCACACAGCGCGGCCAGCCTTATCCAACGTTCAAATTCCTCTTCAACGGGCTCTTCTATGGGCCGAGCATGAAGGGGCAGACAGCCGCCCTGACGCGCGGCGCGTCCACGACGCAGCCCGCCGAGTAGGGCACAGGAGGGAGCGGCTCTTCCCCCCGCTCCCTCCCACCCGGCACCCAACTCATGAAAAGATCGCTGACGCCTTTCATCCTGGCCGCGCTGGCGCTTGGCCTGGCCACCGGTTTCGCTGCCCATGCCATGCTCGCGCCGGACGCGCGAGTAGCACTGGCGGGTGGCCTTTCCATACTCACGAGCCTGTTCCTGCGGCTCATCAAGATGATCATCGCGCCGTTGGTGTTCGCCACGCTTGTCGGCGGCATCGCGCACATGGAGAGTCTCGGCAATCTGGGCCGGATCGGCCTGCGCACCATCGCGTGGTTCCTGGGTGCGGGGCTTGCATCGCTTACCCTGGGCCTGTGGCTTGTCACGCTGCTCCAGCCCGGCGTCGGCGCGCATCTGGTCGCATCCGATGCCGCTGCTCCCGTGGCGATCGAGGCGTTCACCTTCGGAAACTTCCTCAACCATCTCGTGCCTACGTCCATCATTGCCGCGATGGCCGACAACGAAGTTCTCCAGATCGTCCTGTTCTCGCTGCTCGCAGGCGTCGGCCTCATGTCTATGGGGCCAGCCGCACGGCCGCTGATAAGCGGCGTGGACGCTCTGGCCATTCTGATGCTGCGTCTAACGGGCTATGTCATGTGGCTTTCCCCGGTCGCGGTTTTCGCCGCTGTCGCCGCTGCCATCGCGGTAGAAGGCTCTGCTATCCTATTCATCTATGGCCGTTTTCTCGGAGGCTTTTATCTCGGGATCGCGCTCCTGTGGGTGCTTCTGTTCGCGGCCGGCGCACTTGTCGCTGGCCGGCGGATCTTCGGCCTGCCCGCCGTGCTGCGCGAACCGCTGATGCTTGCTTTCTCCACCGCCTCGTCCGAGGCGGCACTGGCGCCGACCTTTGCTGCGCTTGAGCGGTTCGGGGTGAAGCCGCGTGTCGCCGGCTTCGTCCTGCCGCTGGGCTATTCGTTCAATCTCGATGGCACGATGATGTACTGCACCTTCGCGGCGATATTCCTGGCGCAAGCCTATGGCGTGCCGATGGATCTCTTTCAGCAGATCACGATCCTGCTGACACTGATGATCACGTCCAAGGGCGTGGCAGGGGTGCCCCGCGCTGCAATTGTCGTGCTAGCAGCGACGCTCCCGCAATTCGGCATCCCTGAGGCCGGTCTGCTCGCGTTACTCGGCATCGACCATTTCGTGGATATGGGGCGCACAGCAACGAACGTGATCGGCAATGCCATCGCCGCAGTCGTCGTCGATCGGGGACAAAAGTCCGTCGCCGCGGGGGGCGCGCCTCCTGCTCATCTCCCGTCGGCGGATCCGCTCGCCGGTCAGGGGAGGCCGGCACAAGACGCTGCGCTCATTCCCGAAACTCTCATTTGAACAAGCGAAATGGTCAGGCCCAATGAATCAGAATCTGATTGAAGACCGTCCCACGTTCGTCACGCATCTCGAATGCTCGATGACCGGCGAACGCTACGAGGCCGATCGTCTTCATGGCCTTTCTCGCGTCGGTCGCCCGCTTATCGTCAAATATGATCTCGAAGCCATGGGACAGGTGCTCTCCCGCGATGCGCTTGCCGCGCGCGAGACCGATCTGTGGCGATGGCGCGAACTTCTTCCAGTAAGAAGCACGCAAAACATTGTCTCGCTGGGCGAGATTGAGACACCGCTAGTGCCTATTCCGCTCTCGGGCGGCGCCAACGCGCTCGTCAAGGATGAGGGACGCCTGCCGACCGGCTCCTTCAAGGCGCGCGGGCTGGTGATAGCCGTTGCGATGGCGCGAGAGCTTGGCATCACCCGTATTGCAATGCCGACCAACGGCAATGCCGGCGCGGCCCTCGCTGCCTATGCGGCGCGTTGCGGGATAGAGACCGTCATCCTGTGTCCTGAAGAGACGCCGGAAGTGAATGTGCGCGAGATCGCCCAGCAGGGCGCGCGGGTCTATCGCGTGAACGGCCAGATCGACGAATGCGGCGCGATCGTTGGCCGTGGCGCCGCAGAGGGCCTCTGGTTCGATTTCTCGACGCTCAAGGAGCCTTATCGGATCGAGGGCAAGAAGACGATGGGCCTGGAGCTCGCCGCGCAGCTCGGCTGGGAGCTGCCAGACGCCATCTTCTATCCCACCGGCGGCGGCACGGGCCTCATTGGTATGTGGAAGGCGTTCGATGAACTGGAACGTCTCGGCTGGATCGGATCGAAGCGGCCGCGGATGTATGCCGTGCAGGCCTCGGGCTGCGCGCCCATCGTCCGTGCGTTCGAGGCAGGCGTCGAACATGCCGAGCGCTGGGAAGACGCCGCCACCGTCGCGGCGGGTATTCGCGTACCGAAGGCGGTCGGCGATTTCCTCATTCTGCGGGCAGTGAGGGAATCGGGTGGCCGTGCGATCGCCGTGGACGATGACGCGATCCTCGCCGCAGTCGATGCCTGCGCCCGGAAGGATGGCCTTTTTCTCTGCCCGGAAGGCGGAGCCACGCTGGCCGCCTACCTTCAGACATTGCGGGACGGGATCGTTGATGCGGAGGAAAAGGTCGTTCTGTTCAACTGCGCCACGGGCCTCAAATATCCCATGCCGCCAGCGGACGCCTGGCTGGATCGGACCGCGCCGATTGATCTAGCCAGTTTGTGACGCAAAAGTTCACCGTGCCGGCCTCTCGTCCAAGGGCACCAGCTTTGCCCCGCTTGATTGAGCATGTCGTGATCATTGGAGGCGGCTTCTCCGGTACGCTGCAAGCAATCAACCTGCTCCGCCACGGCGAAGCGCGTGTTACCCTTATAGAAAGGGCCAGCGCACCAGGTCGAGGGCTTGCCTATGGCGCGGCGCATCCCGGCCATCTACTCAATGTCCCAGCGTCCGGAATGAGCGCCTTCCCTGACGATCCGTATCATTTCGTGCGATGGTTGCAGCAGAGAGGCATCGACAACGCAGCTACTACATTCGCCCCGCGTCTCACTTATGGCACTTACGTGGGCGACCTGCTGGCGAATGCCTTGCGAGGATATCCTGACCGCTTTGTCCTGCTCCATGACGAGGCGCAGGATGTGACGCAACATGGCAACGGAGCCCGTGTGCATCTGCGGTCGAAGGTTATCGATGCCGATGTGGCGGTGCTTGCGATAGGCAATCTTGCACCCGCGCTTCCGGCTAAAATGCACGGGCTAGCCGAGGGGCGCTACGTACCTGATCCCTGGCACAGCGCCGCCCTGGATGGCCTTGGACCGGAGGACACGGTGCTGATCCTGGGGACAGGCCTAACCATGGTCGATGTTGCGCTGTCACTCTCAGCCCGCCCCTTCTCCGGCAAGGTCGTCGCCCTGTCGCGGCGCGGCCTTGTTCCTCACCCACATGATCTCTCCACGGGCCCAACCCCGCCCCTACGCGAGCGGCCACTCTACAACGCATCCAAATTGGTGCGTACCGTGCGCGATCGCGCAAACAGCATCGGGTGGCGCGGCGCGGTGGACGAACTGCGTCCGTTTACGAGGGAGTTGTGGCTCGCAGCGAGCCCTGCCGATCGACGTCGCTTCCTGCGGCACCTAAGACCATGGTGGGATGTGCATCGCCACCGCATTGCACCTGAGGTCCACAGGCGCCTTGCGGCGATGCGCGCTTCCGGACAGCTAATCGTGCGGGCGGGCAATCTGTGTGCGGTGGAGGAACGTGGGGAGAGCGCGATTGTATCATGGAGGCCACGCGGGAGCGACCATACTCGTCAGCTTTCTGTACAGCGGATCGTCAATTGCACCGGTCCGCTCAGCGACGTCTCCAGCACTTCCGACCCTCTCCTGCTGCGCCTAGTTGCGCGGGGATCGATCCGCCCGGACGACTTACGGCTCGGCTTCGACGTAGATATATCCGCAAGGACGATCGATGCGAACGGCAATGCCAATAGCTGGCTGGTTGCAGTTGGCCCGATGACGCGCAGCGCCTTCTGGGAAATCATCGCCGTACCCGACATTCGGGTTCAGACTTTCGCGCTCGCACGCAGGCTGAGCAATGCCCACTGGATAGGAGCCGAAGGGCTGTAGTACCGCTTCTGCGGAGGCCGCGCTCCTCCCAACCGGAATGACGCAGAATGCGGACTGAGCATTTCGAGGCAGCTTTAACTGGTCTCAACAGTACTTTCATTCTGGACAGAGGCAGCAAAGATTTCAAATCCGACCGCGCATAACGGCTTGTTGGCGGTCATAGCCGTTGATCGCGGGTGATGACCCTTTCATCTCGTGTACACGACCATGTATACGACGAGCGCGTATCTCGATGAAAAGTCTTGTATACACTGGTAGATGCAACCCGCGCCCGCCAGCAGGACTGCCCTTGCGCGCTGCGACCCAGCTGCACGCCCAACACACCCGCTCGCAACATCGTGCGCTCCATCCATGAAGGCGCGCGGGACATCGCCACCGCCGATGCTTACGCCACCTCACGGCGACAGGGAAAGAAGGTCGAGATGCTGTTCACCCACCTCAAACGCATCCTGAAGCTCGACCGGCTGCGCCTACGCGGTCCCAATGGTGTGAAAGACGAGTTCCCTCTCGCTGCCACCGCACAGAACCTGCGCAAGATGGCAAAGATCATCCGATGCCCGCCCAAACAATGCCAGCCTGAAGAGGAAGGGCGTGCTCGCCAGCGCTCAGAGATGCTCCCAGCCTGCGCCAGAAAGCCACTTCTTCAACAGCATCCCACTAGCGTCGGTCATTCAGCCTTATCCTGCTATTGTGCCTGCGACCGCTCCCGCTGAATGAAGGCAAAAGCTAGATTTTCAGTATCTGTCTCCTACGCGTAAATGAGCGAGCTTTCCAGCTTCGGGACGAGGCTGAAAATCGCGATTTCAGGCGTCGCCGTTCCCTGAAAGCGTCATCTTTCAATGAGATCGTCCACCGATTAACAGATTTTTAAATGCGACCATGCCCCATTGAATGATCAATGGGGCATGGGGGAAGTGTATGTGGAAGCTCGTTGACAACGGGAGCAGTGTGTCAGCTCTCGACGTAACGGGATTCTTGAGTCGCTTCTTGGAAAGCACGCGAAAGCTTGTTTTCATTTCGCTGATCGCGGCGATTGCGATCCTTCAAACGCTGTACTTTCCCGCCCCTGCCTTCGCACAATCCACGCCACCACCCTTTCCCGGCTGCACATCCGACGTTTATCTTGGGCAGAATGTTCCGACCCAATTGTTTCGCGTCAATACGGCGACGAATCCGTTCACCTACCCTTCCATCGGGTCGGCATTCGGCAGCGCATACAACGCTATCGCGTACAACCCCGCCGACAATTACATTTACGGCATCGATCGGCCGAGCGGGTCGAATGTCCGTCTCTTACGGATCGGAAGCAACGGTGCGGTGCAGGTTGTCGGCACGATAACCGGAGGCAATATCAACATACCCACCGGCTATCCTGTGGCCGGCGAAATCGGTTCGGACGGCTTCTTCTATCTGAAATATCAGGCGGCCAGCGATGCCGCCATTTATCGTGTCGATCTGTCGAGCCGCGTTGCGACGCGCGTGAACATGTCGCAGTCGCGCAGCTCGACCGATATGGCCTGGTACAATGGCCGCCTCTATTCGCACGACGCGACCAACGGCATTTTCTATTCGATCGATCCCACCAGCGGCCAGGTCCAGAACATCGGTTCGTCGGGCGTGGGCGGACAATTCGGAGCATTCGTCAGCGCATCAAACGGGGTCTTCGGCATCAATAACGATGGCGGCTTCTATCAGTTCAACCTCCAGACGGGCGTCGCGACCCTCATCTCGTCCTCGCCGGTGACGACGAACAACGACGGCGCCAAGTGTTTCAGCACGCCGCTGCAGTTCGGCGCCGACCTTTCTATCACCAAGACCGATAATACGGACTTTTACACGGCCGGCGGGAGCCGGACCTACCGCATCGTGGTAAGCAACAGCGGGCCTTTCGGTGTCCAGGGCGCGGTGGTCAACGATCCGCTTCCGAGCGGCATTACGTCTGCGAACTGGACCTGCGGCGCAGCCACCGGTGGCGGGGCATGCGGCCAGTCCAGTGGAACTGGCGCGATTGCCGGTCAGACGGTCGACCTGCCAGTCGGCGCATCCCTCACATATACGATGACCGTGCAGATCCCGTCAGGCTATTCGGGAGATCTCACCAACACGGCGACCGTTACGCCGCCCGATACCGCGCTCGATACCAACCCGGCAAACAACAGCGCCACCGATGTCGATGCGGGGATTGTAGTTGCGAAATCGCTGGTCGCCGAAAGCGGCGCGCTGGCAAACCTCGCCGAAGCAGGCGAGCAGCTGACCTATGAGATCAGCCTGACGAACACGGGCACGATCGCGGTCAGCACCTACGACCTGATCGATACGCTCGACACCAATACAAGCTTTATCAGTGCCACCGGCGGCGGAGCGCTGAGCGGCGGCAATGTCGAATGGACAAATCTGTCCATCCCTGCCGGCGGTTCGCTTACCCTCACGGTCGTAACGCAGGTCAACAATCCGCTGCCCCCCGGCTTGACGCAGGTCGCCAACCTCGCCCGCGACCCGGACGGACCGACGCCCAGCTGCCCATCGGGACAGTGCGTCGTCACGCCGGTGGCGCCGGCCGTTACCTATTCCAAGAGCACGACGGCGACGAACGCCGCAGTCGGCGATGTCATCGAATACATATTGACGGCCCGGGTGTTTCACTCCCCGACCACCGAGCAGCTCACGCTGACCGACACGCTTGGCACGGGGCTCGATTTCACAGCGGTGACCAGCGCCGGAGCCTTTACCTGCGGAAGCGGAAACCCGCTTGTCTGCACCTTGCCGGCGGGAACGCCGGTCGGCACCTACAGCCTTACCTATACGGCGACTGTGAACGCGTCCGCGACCGGCAGCGTCTCGAACGTCGTCGTTCCCACGGGCGGCAACAATCCGACCTGCGAAGGCGCTTGCGACACCGATACGACGATCGTTGCGCCTGACGTTACCTTTGCCAAGAGCGCCGACACGGCCGGACCGGTTTCGACGGGCGACGTCATCACCTTCACGCTCACGACGACGATCACCAATTCGCTGATCACCTCCGATGTCGTGCTGCTCACCGATACGCTCGGCACGGGGCTCGATTTCGTCGCCGTCACGAGCCCGGGCATCTACGGGGTCGACACTTCCGGCGATCCGGTGATCCGGTTCACGCTGCCTGCCGGCACCGGGCCGGGCAGCTATTCGGCCGTATATACCGCTATCGTGACACCCGATGCGACGGGCTCCGTGAGCAATGTCGTCGTGGGAACGGGGGGCGACAATCCCACTTGCACGACCGCCTGCGGTACCGACACGCCCGTTGCCGATCCGAGTGTCACCTACGCGAAGAGCGTGGTCGCGCCCGGAGCAACCGTAGCGGTCGGCGATACGCTGACCTATACGCTGAGCGTCACCGTCGGCAATTCGCCGACGACCGGTCTTGTCACGCTCACTGACACACTGGGAACAGGGCTCGATTTCACGGCGGTCACCGGCGCGGGCGTTTTCAGCTGTACGCCTGGAAATCCGCTTTCCTGCACCTTGCCCGCAGGAACGCCCGTCGGCACCTATGATCTGACCTATACCGCCACGGTCAACGACGATGCCGTGGGCAGCGTGACCAACGCGGTTCTGGGATCCGGGCCCGACGATCCGACCTGCGGCGGCGTCTGCGACACGACGACGAATGTCACGCCGTCCGAGGTCACTTATTCGAAGAGCACGAGCGCCTCGAGCGTCAGCGTCGGCGACACGATCGCCTACACACTGACCGCCATTGTGACGAACTCGCAGACCACCGGCGTCGTCACGCTGACCGACACGCTTGGCGCCGGGCTGGACTTCGACGGGGTGACGAGTGCCGGCAGCTATAGCTGTGCGCCCGGCAATCCGCTTGTCTGCACGCTGCCTGCGGGGACGCCGGTCGGTACCTACAGCCTCACTTACAATGCCGTCGTGAACAACTCCGCCACGGGGAGCGTCACCAACGCCGTCCTTGGTTCCGGTCCTGACGACCCGGCATGTGCGGGCGACTGCGACACCGATACGACGGTCATCGCACCTGCCGTCACCTACGCGAAGTTTGCCGACACCGCGGGCCCCGTCAGCGTCGGCGACGTGATCACCTTCACGCTTCGGACAACCGTGGCGAATTCGCAGACCACGTCGGATATCGTGCTCCTCACCGACACGCTGGGCACCGGTCTCGATTTCACCGCGGTTACCAGCGCCGGCGCCTATAGTGTCGATGCATCGGGCGCACCGGTGGTCGAGTTCAGGCTTCCGGCAGGCACCGGACCGGGCATTTATGAGGCCGTCTATACCGCAACGGTCAACGCCCAGGCTTCGGACGCGGTCTCGAATGCGGTGGTCGGAACCGGCGGAGACAATCCGACCTGCACTACCAATTGCGGCACCGAAACGCAGGTCGAAGATCCCGTGGTGTCCTATGGCAAGAGCGCGAGCGCGACCCAGGTCAAGGTCGGCGACACGATCAGCTATACGCTGACCGCCACGGTCGCAAATGCGGCCACCAACGGGGTCCTGACGCTCACCGACACGCTCGGCACCGGCCTGGATTTCGGCAGCGTCACAAGTGCGGGCGCGTTCGCCTGTACGCCCGGAAATCCGCTGGTCTGCACGCTGCCCGCCGGAACGTCGGCTGGTACCTACAGCCTCACCTACACGGCGACCGTCAACGCATCGGCGACGGGCAGCGTCACCAATGCCGTCCTCGGCACCGGATCCGACAATCCGGCCTGCACCGGCTCGTGCACCACCGATACGCCCGTAATCGAGCCTGAGGTCACCTATGCCAAGACCGCCAGCACTCCGGGACCGGTCTCGGCGGGCGACGTCATCACCTTCACGCTGACGACGACCGTTGCCAACTCGATGACGACATCGGATGTGGTCCTGCTCACCGACACGCTCGGGAGCGGCCTCGACTTCACCGCTGTCGTCAGCGCCGGCGCCTATAGCGTCGATGCATCCGGCGCCCCGGTCGTGCGCTTTACGTTGCCGGCCGGGACCGGTCCGGGCACCTACAGCGTCGTCTACACCGCGACCGTCAGTGCCACGGCGACCGGTTCGGTCAGCAATGTCGTGGTCGGCTCGGGCGGCGATAATCCGACCTGCACCACCCAGTGCGGTACCGACACCCCGGTCGAAAACCCAACCGTCACTTACGCCAAGAGCGCCAATGCGACCCAGGTCCAGGTCGGCGACGTCATCAGTTACACCCTGACTGCGACGATCGCCAACTCGGCCACCGCCGGCGTTGTCACGCTCACCGACACGCTGGGTACTGGCCTCGATTTCACAGCTGTCACCAATGCGGGTATCTTTACCTGCAACGCAGCAAACCCGCTGGTCTGCACGCTGCCTGCCGGCACCGTACCTGGCACATACAGTCTCACCTATACGGCTACCGTCAATGCGAGCGCGACCGGGACCGTCAGAAACGTGGTGCTGGGCTCGGGATCCGACAATCCCACCTGCACCGGCGACTGCGATATCGACACGCCAGTTATCGCGCCTGCCGTCACCTATGCCAAGACCGCGAACACAGCCGGCCCGGTTTCGACCGGCGACGTCATCACCTTCACGCTGACGACAACGGTTACGAACTCGATGACCACCTCGGACATCGTTCTCCTCACCGACACGCTTGGCACCGGTCTCGACTTCACGGCGGTGGTCAATGCCGGCGCCTACAGCGTCGACGCATCCGGCGCTCCGATCGTGCGCTTCACCCTGCCTGCCGGCTCAGGCCCCGGCACCTACAGTGTCGTCTATACCGCAACCGTCAACGCAGCGGCGACGGGGACAGTCAGCAATGTCGTGGTCGGCTCGGGCGGGGATAATCCCACCTGCACCACCAACTGCGGCACCGACACGCCGGTCGCGGATCCGACAGTCACCTATGCCAAGGCGGTGACGGCGCCCGCTGCCACGGCGAATGTTGGCGATGTCCTGACCTACACGCTCACCGCGACGGTCGCGAACTCGCCGACCACAGCCGTCTTGACCCTCACCGACACGATGAGCGCGGGCCTCGATTTCACCGCGGTCACCAATGCGGGTATCTTCACCTGCAACGCGGCGAACCCGTTGGTCTGCACGCTCCCGGCAGGAACCGCTGTCGGGACCTACAGCCTCACCTACACCGCAACCGTCAACAACCAGGCCACCGGTTCGGTCAGCAATGTCGTGGTCGGCACAGGCGGCGATAATCCCACCTGCGCAGGCAGTTGCAACACCGATACGCCCTTGTCGGCGCCAACGGTGACCTATGCCAAGTCGGTGACCGGTCCGGCCGAAGTGAAAGCCGGCGACCTGCTGACCTACACGCTGACGGCGACGGTCACCAATTCGCCGACGACCGCCATTCTGACGCTCACCGACACGCTCGGCACGGGTCTCGATTTAACCGCCGTCACCAATGCTGGCATCTTCACCTGCAACGCGGCGAACCCGCTGGTGTGCACGCTCCCCGCCGGTACGGCTCCGGGCGCGTACAGCCTCATCTATACGGCGACCGTCAACGCGCAGGCGTCGGTCTCGGTGAATAACAGTGTGGTCGGCGCCGGCGATAATACACCCACCTGCGCTGACACTTGCGACACTGACACGCCGGTTGCGTCTCCTGTCATCAGTGTCGCCAAGTCGGCCGATCCTGCGGCGGGCGAGGCCATTCAGATGGGGCAGACGATCAACTATTCGCTGATCGCCACCGTCGCGAACGGCGCGACGACCGAGCCTCTGGTCCTGGTCGACACGCCTGATCCGGGCCTGACGATCGTCAACATGCCGGCCAGCTGCGTCGCAACCGGCGAGACCATCACCTGCACCCTGCCCGCCGGTATGCCGGTCGGGACGCACAGCCTGACCTACACGGCGACTGTCAATGACAGAGCTGGCGAGACGGTACGGAATCTGGTGACCGCTGCCGGTGGTGGCGGAACCTCGGTGCCGAGCTGCGACGCCTGCGCCACCGAGCACAAGGTCGAACTCCCGCTGATCCGCCTCGTCAAGACCGCCGCGGTGCGCGAGGTCAGGATCGGCGATCTGGTCCGCTACACGCTCTCGGTCGAGAATGTCGGCGAGCGCGACCTGATCGGCGGTAACATCGTCGATATGCCGCCGGCCGGCTTCACCTACGTCGAAGGTTCGCTGCAGGTCGTCGATGGTGACAATATGGCCAGCGTCTCTGGCCAGAGCCCGCTGCGTTTCGAAGGCGTCGACGTTCGCGCCGGGGAGACCGCCACGCTCGCCTATCTGATGCGGGTGGGGGCCGGCGTCCGCCGGGGCACGCACATCAACCAGGCCCAGGCCTGGTCCGGAACCAGTGTGCCGGTCTCCAACGTGGCGACTGCGCAGGTCGAGCTGATCGGCGATCCGCTGGTCGACGAAACTCTGGTGTTCGGCACTGTGTTTGACGATCGTGACGGGGACGGCTGGCAGGATAGTGCGGCGCTCTCTGGCTTGCACGTCCAGGGCGGGTTCGCGCCCGCGGCCTATATTGCCGGCTCAACGCTGGTCGATCGCGGCCAGGGCATGGTGCCCGAGCCCGATGCGAGCGCGCCCATGCTGCACGGCATCAGGCTCGGCAGCCTCAATGCCCGCCAGTCGGAGGCCGATCCGGTCGATAAGCATCGCATCGTGATCCGCCAAAAGCTGAGCGTGCCGGCCTTTACCGACGATTTCATCCTCACCAATGATCAGGGTGTCACCATCCGGATGAATGCAGCCGGCGAGACCCGTATCGAGAAGAGCGGTGACGCGGCCAAGGGCCTGAACGGCGCCGAGCCGCGGGTCACTCGGCAGGTCTCCCAGGGCGATGGCGGTTATGTGGTTGACTATGTCGTCGAAAATGCCGGCATCGACGAGCGCGGTATCCCCGGCGTGCGCATCGCGTCGGTCGAGGGTCTCATCATGGAGACCGATCAATATGGCCGCTATCATCTCGAGGGCGTGGCCGGAGGCCAATGGCAGCGCGGGCGCAACTTCATCCTGAAGGTCGATCCCACCACCCTGTCCGATGGCGCGACCTTCATCACCGACAATCCGTTGCTGCGCCGGATCACCCCGGGCGTGCCCGTCCGGTTCGACTGGGGTGTGAAGCTCCCCGTCGCGCTGATGGAGAGCCGCACGGAGACCATCGAACTGGAGTTGGGCCGCGTGATCTTCGCGCCGGGCAGCACCGAGGTTCGCGAGCAATATCATCCTGTAATCCAGCGCATGGCCGCCAAAGTGAATGAATATCAGGGCGGTGAAGTCATCATCGACGCCAACGGCGACACAGAGGCGCTGGCGTTCGAGCGCGCCGAGGCGGTGAAGGCATCCCTCCTCCCCCTGCTGGATCCGGCTTCGGCGCGCAACCTCGCCATCATCGCACGCGGGAAGGTCGATGATCCAGGCTCGATGGTGGTCGGGATCGATGAGGGTGGTGCCCTGTTGGGAACCGTCCTGTTCGACACTGACAAGTCGGACATTAGGCCTGAGTTCGGGCCGCTACTCGACAAGGTCGCGGCCTGGATCGCCAAACAGGGCGGCGGGATCATCGCGATCGTGGGCCACAGCGATGTCCGCGCCTCGTTCGACTACAACACAGCGCTCGGCATGCGGCGCGCCAGGGCGGTCTATGACGCGATCGCCGAACGGGTCCCACCAGACATCCGAAGCAAGTTCCGTGTCGAGAGCAGCAACGATCCGACGGCTCCCGTCGGCGAGCGGAAGTGAGGGAGGGCCAGACCATGAAAAACCAGCTCCTCAACCTCACCCTCGCCAGCCTGATGGCCAGCGTCGCGATGCCAGCGCTCGCCCAGAATGCAACGCAGACCGCGGACGATCGTGCCGACGAGAGTGGCGAAGCGCTCGACTGTTCCGACGATAGCTGCACGGACGGCAGCGGCACCGTCTTCCGTCTGCGGACCCGCAGCTATGCGCGGCCGATCACGACTGGCACCAACGAGCGCTCATCGTCGGACGCCCTGCAACCCGACCGACGCGTGACCATCGCCACGGAGCAGCCTGGACAGGCGACGGCACTCGGCAAGTTCTCGATCTCGCTTCCCAACGGCGGCGTGATCTGGGCGAGTGAGGACCCGACACTTGGCCAGCCCGAGCTTTCCGTGTCGGCGCCGTCCATGGTCGCCTATGACGGCACGCGGATTGTCGATCCGGTCCAGTTCTTCGTGCGCGGCAACTATCCCGGCTTCATCAGGAAGCTGGAAATCTCGATCTATCGCAGCACCGACGCCGACCTCATCGAGCCGCTGGCAATCGTACCGCTCGACGTTGCCGCCGTCACGCAGGTCAATTGGGACGGCGCACTTCCCGGCAAATACCGGTTCCGCGTTGGCGACGAGCTCATCTATGTGCTTCGTGCCTATGGCGAGAATGGCGCGTTCGATGAGACGACCCAACGCCGGCTGCAATTGGTGCGGCCCGAGGACGTTGCGCGCAATAACCAGTTGCTCCGCAACAATGTCGAGAAGACGCTCGGTACCGCTCTCACGATCCAACAGGCGCAAACCCAGAACCTGATCGACGACGTGTTCAGCGGCAATGGCCTGCGCCAGCAGAACATCGCCATTCGCGGCTCGCGCATCCGCATCCAGGGCCGCAATCTGCCGCAGAACGAGCAACTCACGATCAACGGCGAATCCTATCCGGTCGATCTGGAACGCAAGTTCGTCGCCGAATATCTCTCGCCCATCGGCCGGCACAGCTTCGATATCGCACTCACGGGCAATGGCGATGGACCAGCCCAGCATCACACGCTCGATGTAGATGTGAGGGGCCGCTACTTCTTCGGGGTCGGCATTGCCGATCTCACCATTTCGCAGAACGACATCTCCGGCTCGATCGAACCGTTCGCGGGCGACCCGCGTGCGAACGACGACATCCTCGCCGATGGTCGCCTCGCCTTCTACCTTAAGTCCAAACTGGGCGGCCGCTATCTGGTGACCGCGCAGGCCGATACCACCGAGCGCGACATCGCCGATCTGTTCAAGGGCTTCGGCAAGGCCGATCCGCAGGACATCTTCCGGCGGCTCGATCCCGATCTCTATTATCCCGTCTATGGCGATGACTCGACCACCTACCGCGACATCGACACGATGGGGCGCTTCTATCTGCGCGTCGACTGGGACAAGAACCAGGCACTTTGGGGTAACTACCAGACCGGAATCACCGGCACCGACTATGCGCAATATATCCGCTCGCTCTACGGCGCGGCGCTGAACTTCCGCTCGAACGGCAACAATCTGTGGGGCGACCCGAAAACGGAAGTGCGCGCCTTCGGCTCGCAGGCGCAGACCGCGCCGGGCCACAATGAGTTCATCGGCACCGGCGGCAGTCTCTATTATCTGCGCCATGCCGACCTTCTGCCCGGTTCCGACGTCGTCTATCTCGAGATCAGGGACCGCACCACCGGCCGCCCTGAGAACCGAATCCAACTCACACGCGGGGCGGACTATGAGATCGACGAGTTGCAGGGCCGCATCATTCTCACCCGCCCGCTCGCCCAGATCACGCGGGAGAATGTGCCCACGCTCACGCGCGACACACCACTCGACGGCTTCGAGCAGCGGCTGATCGTTGATTATGAATGGGTGCCCTCAAGCTTCGACAGCGACGAGATCACCGCTGGCTTCCGTGGCAAGCAATGGTTTGGCGACCATATCGGCCTCGGCGCAACCTATGTCGACGAGAACCGCGCCGGCGAGGATTATACCCTTTATGGCGGCGACATCACGCTGCAGGCGGGCAAAGGCACATACCTCAAGGGCGAGTTCGCCCATACCGAGGCGCTGGTCGCGCCGACCTTCTTCTCCACCAATGGCGGCTTCGACTTCACACGGCTGACCAGCACTGGCCCGCAGGAAGGCGACGCCAAGTCCATTGAGGCGCGCGTCAACTTCACTGAACTGGGCTGGGTGGCGCTAGACTGGAGTGCTGCCGCCTGGTGGCGCGATACCGATGCCGGCTACTCGACCAGCCGCTACAATACCGGCCTTCCCACCACCGAATATGGTGGCGAAGTGCTCGGCCAGATCACGCCGAACCTCGGCATCTACGGACGCTACAGCAAGGCCGAGAGCGGCCCCAACAGCTTCCTCCAGATGCAGGGCAGCCTTGACTGGCGGATCGACGACGCGAACAGCCTCGCAGCCGAGGTTCGCCGCGTCGACGAGAACTCGGCCTATGCCAATGCCGACGGCATGCTCGGTGCGCTCAAATATACCCGCCGCATCGGCACCGCGCTCGACCTCTATGCGCAGGGCCAGCTGACGCTCGACGACGACAATGGCCGCTATCGCAGCAACGACATGGTCCTTGCCGGCGGCCGCTATCTGTTCGGCAACCAGTCTTCGGTCGGCGCGGAGGTGAGCACCGGTGATCGCGGCGACGCTGCGACCGTCAACGCCGAATATAAGCTCGCGCCCGATCATACCATCTACGGCGCTTACACCTATTCGACCGACACGACGGAGTATGAAAACCTCCTCAATCCCAACCGTCAGAACGGATGGACGCTGGGGCAGCGCTGGCGTTTGTCCAATCAGGTCAACATCTTCAACGAGAGCCAGTATCTCAAGGAACCGACCCAGTCGGGCCTCGCCCATACCTATGGCCTCGACTTCTATCCCGCCCAGGGCTGGAGCACCGGCGTCACCTATCAGACGGGCGAATTGCGCAACCAACTGGGCGGCATTGTCGACCGGCGCGCGGTCAGCGTGCGCCTCGGCCGTACCTCGCCCGACACCGACTGGCAGAGCAAGCTCGAATGGCGGCGCGACACGGGCGCCGAGCGCCGCGAGCAATGGGTCACCACCAACCGTATCACCCACAAGATCAACGAGAGCTGGCGGGTCGCGGCACGGTTCAACTATTCGGACACGACCGATAACATCAATCCACTCGCCGGTGCGAAGTTCGTCGAGGGCAATGTCGGGTTCGCCTGGCGTCCCTGGAACAACACCCGGTGGGGTGTCTTCGGCCGCTACACCTATCTTTATGACCTCGCCACCCTGGGTCAGGAAGGCGGCGCGGACTATGATCAGAAATCACAGATATTCTCGCTCGAAGGCGTCCACCGGCTCGACCATCATTGGGAGTTTGCGCTCAAGCTGGCCCGCCGCGACGGCGAGGTCCGTATAGGGCGCGGCTCGGGCCAATGGTTCGATTCCGCGACCAACTTTGCCGCCGGTCAGGTTCGCTACGAGGTCCTCTCCAAATGGCACGCTCTTGCCGAGTATCGCGTCCTCGACGTGAAGGACGGCGGCACCAGGCACGGCTTCCTCGTCGGGCTCGACCGCGACGTCGCCAAAAACTTCAGGATCGGGGCGGGATACAACTTCACGCAGTTCTCCGACGACCTCACCAGGTTTGGCTACGACCAGAAAGGCTTCTTCATCAATCTGGTGGGGAGGTATTGATCCCGGCCAGACAGCTCATCGAATTTTGCCGGGACGTGCTGAGCGGTGATGGCCGCTGTCACTTAGAAGCGCGTTGCCACGGCAAGGAGCGATAGCGGACATTCCAGTTGCCCCTGCCGAGCCAAGCAAGCAAATCCGGAGCTTCCGCCAGTTTATACACACGCTCCTAAGTGTTGCATCCCGGTGGCTTCCGATAGTGAGGCTGGCGCATGTACAACCGGCCGAAGATGCTTACGTCGCGTGTGGCATCGACTGCCCCATGTCGCTGGAGCAATCGACGTAATAGCGGCCCAACAGACGCCGATTAGGCTTGGTTTCTCTGAAGTTGTCGCCGGCGCGGTTTGCCGAATTTCTTGAGCGCGAAAACGCCCAGCAGAAGCGGAAGAACGCACAGGCCAATGGCGACGAGGACGAGATGCTCAACATTGAGGCCGATCTCAGCAGCGCGAGTGCCGGCGAAGTAGCCCGGCGCGAGGAGAGCGGGAACCCATAGGAAAGCTGAAACGACGTTTGCTGTTTGAAAGGACATTTGCGGCATTTTGAGAACGCCAGCCACCACCGGAACGGTCGAACGTACCGGGCCGAGAAAGCGCCCGAGCAGAACGGAAATAAAGCCGAAGCGCCGGAAGAACAGGCGCGCTCTCGCAAAAGCGAGGCGGTGGCTGCGTAACCACGGATGTCGATAGATGGATGCGCCAAAAGATCTGCCGAGATAGTAGGAAAGCCAGTCCCCTAAAATTGCGCCGATGAGCGCGCAGACGATCACTGGCATGGGATCGATGACTCCTGCCCCGATCAGGCCGCCAACGGCAACCATCGTGGCGATCGCAGGGACAAAGAGGCCAACCAGCACCAGCGATTCGAGAAACGCAAGAACCCCAATGATCGGGCCGCTCCAGCCCGCATACTGAACCAGTGTTTCCTGTAGGAAGTTCGAAATATCTGTCACGCACCGTTCATCCGCTCGCCTACCCTGTTCTAGCGAGCAATAATGGACCCCTGCTTAACACAAGGGTGGGGAATGGCGTTTGGCCGGATTTTATCGTTCACATGATTCCGCCCGCAACCAGCTTGCCAAAGGCAACTCTGCTCGGTTAACGCCGGGCCATCGATGGCGGGGCCTGTAGCTCAATGGTTAGAGCTGGCCGCTCATAACGGCTAGGTTGCGGGTTCGAGTCCTGCCGGGCCCACCATCGCGGTCTCTCTATTCCGCACGCACGGCACGGCTGACCGGGACGACCAACGGCCAGCCATGAGCGAGATCCACACGGGCGTCGATCCCGTACACTTCCTTCAAGCGCGCGACCGAGAGCACCTTCCGCGGATCACCTTCCGCCACGAGCCTTCCCTGATCGAGCATGATCACCCGGTCGCAATAGCGCGCTGCCATTGTGAGATCGTGGAGAACCGCGATGATGAGCTTGCCCGAGCGGGCTTCGCCTGCGAGCAGATCCATCACGTCGAACTGATGGCCGGGATCGAGCGCGGCCAGTGGCTCGTCCGCGATGAGACCGGGTGCGCCGACCGCCAGCGCACGCGCCAGCATGACCCTAGCGCGTTCGCCTCCAGAAAGTTCGGTTGCCGTCCGGTCCTTCAGATGAACCACATCCGAGCGTCGCATGGCCTCGGCGACAACATCCATGTCCTGCGGCGATATGCGGGACATGGGCGAGAGGTGGGGAATGCGGCCAAGCGCGACCAGCCGTTCGACGGAAAGGGGCCAGTGAAGGGTCTGGCCTTGAGGCAGATAGGCGAGTGTCTGCGCGACGTCCCGACGCGCGAGATCGCTAAGGTTCTGGTCGTCGAACCGGACAGTGCCCCGGTCTGGACGCAAAAGGCCAAGCACTGTTCGCACGAGAGTGGACTTTCCCGCACCATTCGGCCCGATGATGCCGATCAGCTTTCCCGGGCGCAGAGTCGTGGCGATGTCATGCAGTATCGCGCGCCGGCGCAAAGAAACGCTCACGCTTTCGAGGCGGATGGTCACCATAGACGGCGCTCCCGCAACAGATGGACAAGGAAGACCGGCACGCCCAAGAAGGCCGTTACAACGCCGAGTTTCAGCTCATTGCTGGTGGGAATGAGACGGACGGCTATGTCCGCTAGAGTGAGCAGGGCGGCGCCCGCAACGAGGGAAGGCAGCAGCACCGCCGAGGGGCTTCGATCCGTCAGGGGGCGGACGAGATGTGGAACGATGAGGCCGATGAAGCCGATCGACCCGGACACGGCAACCGCGCCGCCGACGCCAATTCCGACTCCCAGAAGGAGGCGCAGCCGGACCCGCCGGAGATCGACGCCTAGCGTCTGCGCACCCTCCTCGCCCAGGCTGAGAGCATCGAGCGCGCGCGCATCCATGAAAAGAAGCGCAACACCCAGCGCGATACAGGGCAAGGCAATCCAGACATGATTGATCGACCTGTTCTCGATCGAGCCGAGCAGCCAGGTCATGATCTCCATCGCCGCGAACGGATTAGGCGAAAGATTGAGCGCGAGGCTGACCCCAGCAATCGCCAGCGTCGAAATCGCGATGCCGGCCAAGATAAGGGTCAGCGGACTTTCCGAACGTCCGGCCAGCGCGGACAAAGCGAGCAGCGCAAACACGCCCCCCAGGATCGCAAGTGCGGGCAGAAGCAGGATGTGAAGTTCCGCAAGGCCGAAATAGATCGCACCTACTGCGCCCAGTGCCGCCGTACTGGACGCGCCCAGAACCGACGGCTCGGCGAGCGGGTTGCGCAGATAGCCTTGCAGCGCGGCGCCCGCGAGACCGAGCATGGCGCCGACCGCAAGACCGAGGATCGCGCGGGGTAGCCTCAGATCGAAAAGGATCGCGGTGGCGACATAATCGCCATGACCCATCGCCGCGGCCCACAGCCGCGCGGGATCGATCGCGACCGGACCGACCATGAGCGACGCCACGGCAGCGAGGAGCGTGATGACGGCAAGGCCCGGCACCAGCGCGGGATGACGGACCCTAGCGGGATAGGACATGGCAACGAAGCCCTCGGGATGAATCCACTGTCTGGCTCCTTATTCCAGAGCGCTTGTCTCTTAGAGATCCACGGCTATGGAAAGCGCCATGGCGCCATGGAAGAGAACATGCCGGTTCGCCCGGCTGGCGATCGTCGCCGCGGGTCTGGCGCAGGCCGGCGTGGCGACGGCTCAGGCCGCAGCCCCCCGCGCTGCCCACGCTGCCCACGCGGCTGCGCCCCGGCGTATCGTCTCGCTGAACCTGTGCGCGGATCAGTATTTGCTGGCGCTCGCGGATCGCTCGCAGATCGCCGGCCTGACTCGCAATGCCCTGAACAAGGAGATGTCCGCCGCAGCCGATCAGGCGCGTGGGTTGCCGATTCTGAAGGGTGCCGCCGAGGAAATCCTCGCGATCAATCCGGATCTCGTGATCGGGGCGCTGAGCCGGGGATCGAGCATCATGTCCGCACTTGCCAGCGAGCATTACCGGCTGCTGGACCTCAAGCTGGCGAATAGCTACGCCGATATCGCCGCCCAGATCCGGGAGGTGGCGAAGGCGATCGGCCATCCTGAGCGTGGCGAGGCGCTGATCGCGCGCATGGACAGAGAGCTTGCCGCCATTCCGCGTCGCCCGCGCGCCGGTGTCGCTGCCTATTACCAGCGGCGCGGCTTCCTGACAGGCACAGGCACATTGATCGACGACCTGATGACCCGCGTGGGTCTGGTCAATCTCGCCGGCAAGCTGGGCAAACCGTCGCTCTCCCAGCTTTCTCTGGAAGAGCTGATGGCAGCGAAGCCCGACTATCTCGTTGTCGAGGGTGGATCCGAACAGGTCGTCGACCAAGGGACCGAGATGCTTCAGCATCCTCTGCTTCGGGACATCAAGCGGCTTCGTTTGCCGCAGGCCTGGACGGTTTGCGGAGGCCCTGCTTATGTCGATGGCGCGCGCAGTCTGGCCGCTCAGCTTGACCGGGCGCGCTGAACGAGCCCGGACAGGCGGACACAGGCGCCGACTGATAGGATCGTCCGGGCGCTTCAAAACTCGACACCTGCCTGCGCCTTCACGCCCTGATCGCGGAACGGGTGCTTCACCAGCGTCATTTCGGTGACGAGATCAGCGGCTTCGATCAGGGGCGCAGGCGCATTGCGACCGGTCACGACAACGTGAGTCATTTCCGGGCGGCCTTGTAGACCCTCCAGCACCTCATCGAGCGGCAGATAGTCGTAGCGCAGCACGATATTGAGCTCATCGGCCACAACCATCTGATAGGACGGATCGCCGATCATCCGCTTCACTTCATCCCAGGCGCGCCGGGCTGAAGCGACATCGGCAGCCCTGTTCTGCGTGTCCCAGGTAAAGCCATCTCCCATCGCGCGGAACTCGATCTGATCTGGAAAGCGATCGAACACCGCCTTCTCGCCGGTCTCCATTGCGCCCTTGACGAACTGGATGACACCGACCTTCATCCCATGACCGATGGCACGCACCGCCATGCCGAGCGCAGCTGTCGTCTTGCCTTTGCCACTGCCGGTGTGGACGATGAGAAGGCCCTTTTCGATCGTCTTTGTGGCGACGATCCTATCCTGCGCCACCTTGCGCTTGCGCATCTTCTTGTTGTGCTGCTCGTCGGTGCCTTTGGTCATTCTCTTCCTCCGCGCGTCGCCTTCCATGCGCGGTGGGGCTGCTCGCAGGCGCGAGCGCATGAAACGCGAGGACAAGGGCTGCACGCCCAGACCTCACGCTCCATTTGCGGCCCCGGGCCGCGTGACTTTCGTCGCTCGACGGAGTTCCCGTGCCCTGGCCATTTCCCTGAACCGAGGCATTGAGCGACCCACGCCGGCAGGTCTCCTGGCTCGCGGGTCATCGCTTGATGCACGCCTTCCCAGGTTGCCCCAGTGGCTGATCCGGCTATCGGGCCGGATCTGTGCATCGCGCTCGCCGCATACAGTTGCAGGGGCAGCCTGGTTTTGAGGTCCGAGCGGACCCCGCACGATGTTCCCTATTAAAGCCTCTCGCGAGGCACCGGCGCGATCATGCGAGGACTATCCTCGCCTGTGCTGCCATAGCGGAGCGGCATGGTTTGGCAATCGCCATTGCGCGAGGCTTGGACGGCAACGCGTTCAAAGGCGTGAAGCCGGACTCGTTGCACCGGTTTTCTCTGGGCCTCGCGTACCACTAGGCGGATCTGCCCCTGTTCAACGCATCGAACGCGGCGTAAACGACCGGAGCCCGGCACGCAGCGTATCATCGCGCGTCCTACGCCTCGCGAGAATGCTCGTCGCCATTGTTGCGATCCTCTTCCGAGAAGGCCGGCAGCGTGAGAACGCCCATGCCCTCTCCGATCCGGAAGCGGCCACCGCAGCTTTCCGCAAGCGTGCGGACGAGCCGCAAGGAGAAGGCCGAACCGAGCGGCGGCCCGTCAACATCCTCGTCCACCATTTGCGCGCTTTCGCGATAAATCTCGTCTTCCGGCCATGCCTGGAGAATAGCGGGCACAGTCACTTCGAGCCGGATCTCCTGATCGTCGCCTCCGCGCTCGACGCTTACCGCAAGACGCTCCCCCTCACTTCTCAGAGCCGCGAAAGTGCGGAACAGGTGCATGAGCAGGCGCTCGGCCAGCGCAGCGTTGATGCGCACGGGGGGCAACGGCTGGGGAATGTGCAGGTCGATTGCCGCCTCCCCGCTCCCATCCTTGCCGAACGGTTCGATCGAGCGAAGAATCAGGTCTTCGATCCGATGGACGTCTGCCTTCATGGGCACGTCGCCGCGCAGCAGACGGCTGGCAAGGTCCAGATCGTCGAAGGTCGCCAGCAAGCGCCGGGCGTCGCTCAGGATGCGTGCCGCCATTTCCCGATAGTCGCTCGGCACTGGTCCAAACATCTGCCGCTCGATGATCTCGGCGAAGCCCTGGATCGCGTTGAGCGGCGTGCGCAGCTCATGTACGAGCTGGCGCGCAGTCGCCGCGGAAAGAGCGCCCCAGCCTGCCTCGTTGTCCGCGACGCACACGCTCATCTCATGGGCCAGCGCGCGCCGCGCCTCCCCCATATAGCCTTCGAAGCGGCCGGTACTGGTGGAGAAGCGCGGCTCAGCGCTCACGCGCCATTCGCCTTCCAGCACGCCGCTGTTCACGACGAAGCGCACGTCATGGAATGTCGCGCGATGCCGGAACGCGCCCAGCCCCTGCCCGTCCGCGCCGCTGCGACCGTCGATCGACGCAGACCCGATTGAGAGACCGATTGCGGCGCCTCGCGGCGCCCCCGCGACAGACCGGATCGAACCGCTCTCATCCGTTTCGAACTGGAACCGGCTGATCTCCGGCCTCTGCGCGATGTCCGCCTCGTCATCCCGTGGGAGTGCCCGTTCCCGCTGTGAACGAAAGGCCTCGATCCGGTCGACAATGCGGCTGATTTCGCTGAGAGCGGGCTCAGGCTCTTCCTCGGTCTGGGCTGTGACCTCGACAAGAAACGGCATCACATTTGTTGGCTCGGCCAGTGCCGGCTCGTGTGTCTCAACTGGTTCGATCGGACTAGGACGATCCGCCTGCCCCGCATCGTCAGCGACTAGCGTCTCCGTTCGGGTATTCAGGCCGGTGTCCAATTCCTGCTCTTCCGGCGCACGCCCGGCATATTCCAGCGCCATGTCGGTCTTGCCGAATGCGTCCAACGCGGCACGGGCGCGCAGCCCCAAGTCACCGCGCCGACGCAGCACGCTGCGAGCCAGCGGACCCACAGTCGGGATCAGCGCCGCCCAGGCATCGTCCGCGAGCCGGGCGCGTCCCATCGTCGCCGTGGCGACGGCCGGATGATCGCCGGCGAGAAACCGGACGAGTACGGGCGAGCGAAGCCAGCTGCCCAGTTCGACAACGGACGCGACCTTCTGGCTAAGCGGCACCCTTTGACGGACGTCGTCCAGGCTGGCGAGCAGTTGCTCTATCTCTTCAGACGCAAGGAAATCCGTCGTGTCGCCTGCTCGCTGAGCCAGAAGATCCACGCACTGCCGCCAGCGGGTCACAGCCAGGCCTGCGCCGTGACCGCGCATGGCCATCACCGTTTCCAGAAGGTCGTCGAAGCGCATCGGCTTATAGGATCCCCACTGAGGGCGATTAATCACAGACAGGGAGCGGTAGCCAGCCCTTTGCCCGCGATCGTTACAGAGTGGGACAATTGCAATCGACTGAAATTATCTTATGGTGCCGTAACCTGAAACGACAGGAAATATCAGCATGGCGACCCTTTCTATGGATGCGATCGACATGCGCATTCTTTCCGAGCTGCAGGACGACGGTCGGATGACCAATGTCGATCTCGCCCGAAAGGTGGGCCTGACGGCGCCGCCATGCCTCCGACGCGTCCGGGCGCTTGAGGAAGCCGGCGTCATAGAATCGTATCACGCCCATCTCAACCCGCTGGCTCTGGGCTATGGCATCACGGTTTTCGCGATGGTGAGCCTCAAGAGTCAGGCCGAGGCGGATCTCCGCGCGTTCGAGCTTCACGTCGCCAAACTACCCGAAGTGCGCGAGTGCCACATGCTGAACGGCGAGATTGACTTCATTCTGAAAGTGGTCGCGCGGGATCTCCAGACGTTCCAGCAGTTTCTCACGTCCCAGCTTACTCAGGCGCCCCATGTGGTGAGCGTAAAGACGTCACTGACGATCAGGACGTCGAAGAACCTCTCCGGCGTCCCGATCGCGCTTGATGAGTAAAGCCGATCAGGGCGCGGCGGACGCGGTCACCGTTTGAGTCGGCACTTTCCAGAAGCCCGCTACGCTTGCCCATGGCCCGCTCGTCACTTGCGCCATGGCAGACTGACCATTGGCTACCTCACCATTGCGGATCTGCGCGATACCCAGCCGGACTGTGGCCCGATCCTTGTCGGCTACGCCTTTCGAAAGAGCCATTTTATAGTATTCGACAGCCTTGGCGAACTGAGCGCCGCCGAGATAATCGTCCGCGACCTTCAGCGCATCATCACCCTTCGCGGACTTGTCCGCCGCCGCGGCTCTCGTCTTCAGGCCGGCCAGCTCCTTGCTGGCCTTGGGCGCCAGTTGGGCGATCTGCTTCTTGATCGCCGCGTCGTTTTGGGCAATCGCCCCACGCGACATACCGGCTTCAAGCGCGGCCTTGGCCTCGGCAAAAGCGCCCGCATTGTTTGCCGCAGCGGAATAACCCATCCAGTCGCGTTCCGTCACCAGTGCGTCACGCGCCGCCGCCAGACGATAAATATCCAGCGTTTCCTCCAGGCTCACGCCGGGACGGGAAAGATAGGCGACCAGCACACTGCGCCAGTTCTGGTTCGTCGGATAAGCCGCGAGCTTCCGCTGCCCCCAGAGCGCGACTTGCGGAAGTTGGTTGCTCTTCACCGCAAGGGAAATCACTCGGTCATACCAGGCTTCCGGCATCGGAGACGAACTGGACGCCTGCATTGTCACCGCGGTGTCGAGAGCGGCCAGCGCACCGGCATTATCCTTGGTGCGGGAGAGTGCATCCGCAAGCGCGACCTGACCGGACACGTCCCGATAGCCCAGCTGCTCGGCATAGCGGATCTGGGCAATGGCATCCTGCGGGTCGTTCAGCATCAGCGAAACCACGCCTGCATGATTATGCAGTTTGGGGAGTTCCGCCGCCGGCACACCCTTCGATTCGAAGAGGACGGTCAGCGCCTTGCGCTCCGCTTTCAGATCGCCCGATGCCGACGCAGCCTGAAGCATAAGCGCTCCCGCGACATATTTCTCCAACGATCCGCTCGCGATGTCGGAGAGCGTCTGCGCCCCTGCGACCGTCGGCGATGCCTTTACCGTTTCTGCCTGAGCGCGAAAACTATCGGAAAGCCCATCGGGCTCCGGCGCCGCACTGCGCTTCGCGGCCATGGCACCGCTGCCTGCGGCCAATAGCAGCACCGGAAGCATGAGGCTCCGGAGTGACGTCTTCATATTCAGTTCCCTCTCCAAGCCCTGTCGTCTGGTTCGGCGCAGTCAGATCGATCGACAACTGACCGCGCCGGACACCTTTTGCGTCACGCAGCCGGCGATGCCGCCGAAGCCGTTGCCGTCGCGGGCTTCGACACCCATAAAGTCCAGAGATCCGCGATCTGCTTGCGCGTCGCACTGCCACCGGTCGAGACTGCGGCGAACGCCTGCTGGGCGCCGGCCGCATCCCCACTCTTCGCCAGGGCAATGCCGAGACGTGTGTTGACTTCACCCGCATCCACGCCGCCCTTGGTGAGGGCGAGACGATACATCTCGGCCGCCTTGGCATAGTTGCCATAGCTGAGATAAGCGTTGCCCGTCGAAGCGGCGATACGGCCATTGGCAGCCTTCGCAGCGCTTCCTTCGGAGGCCGGCAGCGTTGCCTTGTCCTTCTCGATGCCTGCCACCGAGAGCTGGTAGATATCCGCATAGCGATTGCCGGTGATCTTGCCGCTGGCACGACCAGCATCGACGACGCTCTTCACTTCGCCGATCAGACCGCCCTTTGAGGCCGCGTCGAGATACTCGCCGATGCTGTAGTCATTTGTCAGCGCGCCACTGGCCGACATCAGGCGCAGCAGATCGAGATTTTCTTCGCGCGTCATCGTGCGATTCGCGTCCTGGAAGGACCGCAGCGCGATGCGCCAGTTTTCAGGATCCGGCGCTTTCTCCAGCGCCAGCTTCGTCCAGTCCGCCATATCCGGCGAGCCAGAGAGCGCAGCCATCTTGAACCCGCGCGAGTACCAGCCGGCAGGCACCTGCTTGCCGGACGCTTCTTCCAGCTCGATGCCCTTCTTCAGTGCAGGCAGACCCTGCTGGACGAGCTGCTTGCCCGCCGGGCTGAACTGGTCGCCTTGCACATTCTTATAGGCTTTGGCGAAGTAGGATTCTGCCAGCAGCACCTGCGGCGAGCTGCCGGGATAACCACCCTGAATCGCGGTGTTGAAGCGGGCGATCGCCGTGTCCTCGTCCTTCGCGTTGAGCGCGAACTGACCCGAATAGAAGTTGAACTTGGCAACTTCAGCCGCAGGCGCTTTGCCTGATTCGATCATGAGATCGACGCCCTTGCGCTGCATAGGCTCGTCCTTGAGGCTCAGGCCGATGTTCAGGTAAAAATTGCCGAGGAAATATTTGTCGTCCGGTGTCGTGGCAGTGCCCGCGACTTCCTCAACCTTCGTCTTCGCGTTGGCGAAGTCGTTGGCCTTGATGAGCTTGTCCACTTCAGCGGCACCGGGGCGGAAGCCAGCGCTGGGGGCCAGCTTCACGTCGTCCTTTTTCTTCTCCGCGGCGAACGCCGGAGCGGCACTCATAGAGCCGGTGACGAGGGCCAGAGCGATCGCCATCGAGAAAGTGGAAGCCAAACGCATATTCATCCCTCCAGAATGTAGATTCGGCCAAACCGCGAAGGCCTGCCGGAAATAAAGCCGTTTATCGTAACACAAAGCCTTGGCATTGCGGCGGTGAACGGCGTTTGAACGCCCTATATCCGTGACGAGCCGTGATGTCATGAGCTTGTTCACCATGTCGTCGCATCCGCGCCCCGCCCCATCCGCCCACCTGCGCCGGCATGACCGTCAGCGCCCCTTTTTTCTGGCTTTGGGCGCAACGCGGGGCTAGGTCGCTTCTTTCCATTCCGTACATCGAAAAACCAGAAGAGAGCAGCCTTGAGCAGCGACGTGACCAGCCTCGCCGAACCCTCGGATATCAGCCCCGTAAGCATCGTCGATGAGATGAAGTCGAGCTATCTCGACTACGCCATGTCGGTCATCGTTTCCCGCGCCCTTCCGGATGTGCGCGACGGCCTGAAGCCCGTTCATCGCCGCATCCTGTTCGGCGCCCATGAGCAGGGCTTCGTCTGGAACCGGCCCTATCGTAAGTCGGCCCGCATCGTCGGCGACGTGATGGGTAAATATCACCCGCACGGTGATAGCTCGATCTACGATGCGCTGGCCCGCATGACCCAGGACTGGTCGATGCGACTGCCGCTGATCGACGGTCAAGGCAATTTCGGCTCCATGGACCCGGATGCTCCTGCCGCAATGCGTTATACCGAGGCGCGCCTCGCCAAGGTGACCACGACTGCCCTGCTCGACGATATCGACAAGGATACGGTCAACTTCACGCCTAACTATGATGGCAGCGAGCACGAGCCGCAGGTGCTCCCCGCTCGCTTCCCGAATCTGCTCGTGAACGGCGCGGGCGGTATCGCGGTCGGCATGGCGACCAACATTCCGCCGCATAATCTCGGCGAAGTGCTGCGCGCCTGCAAAGCCTATATGGACAATGGCGCGATCAGCATTGAGGAGCTGATCGAGATCGTGCCGGGACCGGACTTCCCCACGGGTGCGCTCATTCTCGGTCAGGGCGGCGCGCGCAATGCCTATCAGACCGGGCGCGGATCGGTCATCATGCGCTCGCGCCACGAAATCGAGACGCTGCGCGGTGATCGCCAACAGATCGTCCTCACGGAAATTCCGTTTCAGGTCGGCAAGGCCGGGCTGGTCGAAAAGATTGCCGAAGCGGCCAAGGAAAAGCGGATCGAGGGCATTTCCGACATCCGCGACGAATCGAACCGTGAGGGTGTGCGGGTCGTCATCGAGCTAAAGCGCGATGCCACGGCCGAGGTGGTGCTGAACCAGCTCTGGCGTCACACCCCTGCCCAGTCCAGCTTCCCGGCGAACATGCTGGCGATCCGCGGCGGCAGGCCCGAGCTCCTCAACCTGCGCGACATCATCGAAGCGTTCGTGCGCTTCCGCGAGGAAGTCATCACGCGCCGAACCAAGTTCGAGCTCGCCAAGGCGCGTGATCGGGCTCACATCCTGCTTGGTCTCGTCGTTGCCGTCTCCAATCTCGATGAGGTCGTGCGGACCATCCGAGGAGCAGCGAGCCCTGCGGACGCCCGCGAGGCGCTGCTTCTGCGCGAGTGGCCCATCGGCGATATTGCGCCCTACCTGCGGCTGGTCGAGGCGGCAGACGAGGACTATGCGGGCGAGACCTATCGCCTGTCGGAGATTCAGGTTCGCGCCATTCTCGATCTGCGCCTCCATCGCCTCACGGCGCTTGGCCGGGACGAAATCGGCAAGGAGCTGAAGGAGCTCGCGGACGCCATCGAGGGCTATCTGCTCATTCTGGGCAGCCGCGAGCGGCTCTACGCGATCATGCGCGAGGAGTTCGACGCGATCGAGGCCGAGTTCCCCACGCCCCGTCGTTCGACCATCGCGCCCGCTGCCGACGGCATCGAGGATGAGGACCTGATCGAGCGTGAGGACATGGTCGTTACGGTGACCATGGCCGGCTACATCAAGCGCACGCCGCTCGACACGTTCCGCGCGCAGAACCGGGGCGGCAAGGGCCGCGCCGGCATGGCGACCAAGGACGAGGACGTCGTCACCGAGCTGTTCGTGACCAGCACGCACAATCCGGTGCTGTTCTTCTCGACCCATGGCAAGGTCTACCGGATGAAGGTGTGGCGTCTGCCGGAAGGCGGACCAGCGACCCGAGGCCGGCCAATGGTCAATCTGCTGCCCCTCGCTGCTGGCGAGACCATCCAGACCGTGCTCCCGCTGCCCGAGGACGAAAACGAGTGGAAGGAACTCCACGTCATGTTCGCGACGGCGAAGGGCAGTGTCCGCCGCAACAGCATGGACGCATTCGCCAACGTACCGTCAAACGGCAAGATCGCGATGAAGTTCGAAGGCGAGGATGCCGACGATAAACTGATCGGCGTGGCGCTCCTCAGCCATGAGGACGACGTGCTGCTGGCTTCACGTGAAGGCAAGGCCATTCGCTTCCGGGCAGATGACGTCCGCGAGTTCCAGAGCCGGGCATCCACCGGTGTGCGCGGCATGATGCTGCGTGACGGGGACGAGGTGATCTCCCTCTCCATTCTTCACCGCGTCGGCACGTCGCAGGAAGAGCGCGAGGATTATCTGCGCTTCGCTCCCTGGAAGGCCGAAAAGGAAGGCGAGCCGCAGATCGAGGCCGAGCGTTACGAGGAGATGAAGGCCAGCGAGCAGTTCATTCTCACTGTCTGCGCCAACGGCTATGGCAAACTCTCGTCCGCCTATGAGTATCGCCGGACTGGTCGTGGCGGTCAGGGCATCACCAATATCGATAATATTGCGCGCAACGGCCAGGTCGTGGCCAGCTTCCCCGCCGTCCGCGAGGATCAGCTGATGCTGGTCACGGATCAGGCCAAGCTCATCCGCATCGGGCTGGGCAGCCTCCGCGTCATCGGGCGTGGATCGGCGGGTGTGCGCCTTTTCGACGTGGCGAATAACGAACATGTCGTGAGTGTGGCGCGCATCGGGGAAAGCAGCGAGGACGAGGCGGAGCAGGCCGAGCCGACCGAGGGCTGATTTTTCCTTCAAGCACCGGATCGCGGGCGGCAATCCTCACAGGGGTTGTCGCCCGTTTCCATTGTGTCGCCTGTGCTGGTCGCCCGACGGAGCGCTGCCCTGTCCTACACGGGCATCTGCGTGCAACAATCGCCGGACGAGGCTTATTCTCGCTCGCTCTTTCTCATCGCCATCGCGCAAATTTTTTTCGCCTAGAGGTGTAACCTTCAGAACCTTTCGCGCCACGTCGCCTATCGCGCCAGCGCGGTCACCAGATCGTGCCAATAGGTCAGCGCGCCGTCGATCCGGTCCGTGGGGGACCGTTCGTTGAGGCCATGGGCGAAGCTGTCGCTGTCCTTCATCGCCAGAGAGGCAACGCCATAGGACGGCACGCCCAGCGTACGGAAATAGACGCTGTCGGTCGCGCCTGCGCTCATCGCGGGCACCACGGGTACGCCGGGGAAGCGCCGGGCGACTGCATCGGTAACGGCCTTCACGACGTCCTTGCGCAGCGGCGACGCGTCGGAGGAGACTGGGTTGTCGAGCGTCGCTATGGTCGCGTCCGGGTCAGCCAGCACCGTCTTCAGTTCGCTCGCCACCGCCTCGACCGTCACGCCGGGAAAGATGCGGCAGTTGATCGTCGCGCTTGCCCGCTGAGGGAGCGCATTGGGCGCATGGCCCCCGCTCACCATTGTTGCCACGCAGGTCGTGCGAACCTGGCCGATCAGATCGGGTCTGGCGGATAGGGCATCGGCCGCGCTGTTATCCTTCGGGTTGGCGAGAAAGGCTTCGATCGCCTTGCGGACCTCGGGCTCTTCGGACTTCGCGCGATATGCCAGAGCCGCACGAGTCAGCTCGTTCTGCATGGGCGCGAATCTATATGCACCCAGTCGCGCAAGATCGGCCGCGAGCCTGTAGATGGGATTGGTTGCCGTGGGGGCGCTGGAGTGTCCGCCGGGGTCCGTCAGCGTCACCGAGAAATCGGCGTAGCTCTTCTCGCCTGCCTGCAGATAGTAGAGATCGACCTTGCCGTTCTCCTCCACATGCGCACCGCCGCCATCGCCGTTCAACACAAGCCCGGCATCCTTGTATTTCTGCGCCGCTGCCATCGTCGTCTTCATTGCGGTCTCTTCGTCGCCCGTAAGGAGCAGCACGAGATCCTGCTTCGGCCTGAAACCTTCCCGCTTCAGCCGCGCCATGGTCGAGACCATCATGGCGACGTCATATTTATTGTCCTCGGCGCCTCGGCCGAAGATGTAGCCTTTTTCTTCCATCGGTTTGAAGGGGTCGCGTTCCCAGTCTTCCGCCTTCGCCTCGACCACGTCCATATGGCCCAGGAGGAGGATCGGCTTTCCGCTAGCCCTGCCCTTGAGTGTCGCGGTGAAATAGCCTGTCTCACCGATCGGGGTGAAGACGAGGTCGCTCTCCGCATAACCCGCTGCCTTGAGCACGCCTGCATAATAGGCCGCGAGCTCGGGCACCTTGCCTCGCCCTTCGACGGTGGGAATAGCAACGGAGCGTAGAAGGATCTCCTTGGCGGAAGGGACAGCGTCCGCCCCATGCGCAGGCGCCATTCCCAGCGCCGTCACTGTCGCGAGAGTGAAGATTATGCCGCGCATCGCCATTCCATCTATTCGGTGAATGGGTGTGATGACACGGATTGCTCGGTCAACGCAACGGAGCGCACGAGAGGGGTGAGCCATCCGGCAATGGTGGGCGCGGCAAGGATTGAACTTGCGACCCCACCCGTGTGAAGGGTGTGCTCTACCACTGAGCTACGCGCCCGGCGCTTCCTGCGCGGGAGGGAGCGCTTTGGCGGGAGAGGGCGGGCCTGTCAAGGGCATCAAATGCCAACGAAAAGGGCGCCGGAACCGTGTCCCGACGCCCTTCGTATCTCTTTCGCTAAACGCGGCGGTTCGATCAGTCCTCGGAACGGACTTCACGACGCTCGGCGATACGCGCGCGCTTGCCGGTCCGGCCGCGCAGATAGTAAAGCTTGGCGCGACGCACGACGCCCTTGCGGACGACCGTGATGCTCTCGATGTTCGGCGAGTAAAGCGGGAACACGCGCTCCACGCCTTCGCCGAAGCTGATCTTGCGCACCGTGAAGTTGCTGCCCATGCCCTTGTTAGAGCGGGCGATGCACACGCCTTCATAGTTCTGCACGCGGCTGCGGTCGCCTTCGACGACCTTCACGCCCACGCGAAGCGTGTCACCGGGGCGGAACTCCGGCACGTCCTTGGCAATAGCGGCAATCGATTCCGCTTCGATGGTCTGCAGCAGGTTCATCTGTCCTGTCTTCCTTCGTCTGTCGTCGCGCGCCAGAGGCAGGTCAGTCCCGAGCGTTCCTGTAACGCTCCCAGAGGTCCGGCCTGCGTAACCGTGTGTCATCTTCCGCCTTTTGTTTCCGCCAGGCGGCGATCTTCGCATGATCCCCCGATCGCAACACTTCAGGGATCATGCGCCCTTCCCATTCAACAGGTCGGGTATATTGCGGATATTCGAGCAGATCGTTCTCGAACGATTCCTCGACCCCGCTTGAAGCCGCGCCCATTACGCCGGGCAGCAGCCGAATGCAAGCATCAAGCGCCATAAGACCGCCGATCTCGCCGCCGGAGAGGATGATGTCCCCCATGGATACCTGCTCGATCGGGCGCCCCGCAAAGCTATGCTCGAACAGGCGTTCGTCAAAGCCCTCGAACCGGCCGCACAGGATCGTGACACCTGGCCCTGCGGCGATCTCGCGGATGCGCCCCTGCGTGATCGGCTTGCCGCGCGGCGTCATGGCAATCACCGGAAGATCGGGCCGTCGCTCGACTGCATAGTCGACGGCCTCCGCCAGGACATCCACGCGCAACACCATACCGGCCCCGCCCCCGGCTGGCGTGTCATCGACGCTCTTATGCTTGCCATGGGCGAAGTCGCGGATCTGGATAGGGTCGCACGACCAGATGCCTTCGACAAGCGCACGCCCTGCCAGAGAAACGCCCAGCGGACCTGGAAACATCTCCGGGTAAAGTGTGAGGATCTGGGCCGCAAATGTCATTCGATGAAGGCAGACTCGATGACCGCCCGGTCCTCATCAATCGCTGCCGCATGGATCGGCACCATGAAGCGCTTCCCATCGGGTTTCTCGATCTCGAGAATGTCACCCGCTCCGAAGTTCTCCACCGTAACCACACGTCCGATGGCTACGCCCTCGCTGTTGAGACAAGGGAGACCAATGAGATCGGTATGATAATATTCGCCCGGCTGCAGCGCGGGAAGCGCCGAGCGGGGAACGGTCAGCGCTACACCGCGAAGGGCTTCCGCGGCGTTGCGATCGGTGATTTCAGCAAATCGGGCGACGGCGCCGTTCGGCCCATTACGCACGGTCTTGAGCGTGAGGGTGCGACTACCTGCATCGAAACTCTTGTACCGCTTCAAGCTCTCCGGCCCATCGCCGAAGAGCTTGAGGCGAACTTCCCCCGTCACGCCATGCGCGCCGATCACGGCCGCGAGCGTGACGGGACGATCGGTCGGCAAGCTCAGCCCTCGGCCTGCTCTTCAGCGGGCGCCTCTGCGGCTTCGGCAGCCACTTCGGGCGCTTCCTCGGCAGGCACCTCTTCCACCACGGGCTCTTCAGCCGGTGCGTTTGCGGCTTCCTCAGCGGCCTTCCGGGCCTCTTCGGCTTCAGCCAGCTTGGAGGCGCGATCCTCAGCGCGGTCCTTAGCCTTCTGGCCCGGCTCACCCTTCTTCGGATTGTTGCGTGCGGCGCGCTCCTTGACGCCAGCGGCGTCCAGGAAGCGAGCGACGCGATCGGTCGGCTGCGCGCCGACGCTCACCCAGTGCTTGGCGCGCTCGACATTGAGCACGACGCGCTTCTCGTCATCCTTGGCGAGCAGCGGATTGAAGCTGCCGATACGCTCGATGAAGGCACCGTCACGGGGCGAACGGCTGTCCGCCACGACGATCTTGTAATAGGGGCGCTTCTTGGAGCCGCCGCGCGACAAGCGAATGGATGTAGCCATAGGAAACCAACCTTACCTTTCTAACCAATTTCAATATATCGAAGTCTATTTCTTGAGGAAATTCTGAAAGCCTGGCGGCAGCTTGGGCATGTCGCCACCCGCCGGAAGTCCGGGCAAGCCGCCCAGTCCGCCGGGACCGGCTCCGCCCGCCCCGCCTGCACCGCCGCCGCCGAGCAGGCCACCAAGCCCACCCATGCCGCCACCGCCGAACATCTTGGCTAGCCCCTTGAGGCCGCCCATCTTGCGGATCTTCTTCATCGCGCCTTCCATCTCCTTGTGCATCTTGAGGAGACGGTTGACGTCCTGCACGTTCAGGCCCGCACCCTTTGCCACGCGGATCTTCCGCTTGGCATTGAGCAATTCGGGCTTCGCGCGCTCCTTGGGCGTCATCGAGCCGATCAGCGCATCGAGGTGGACCAGCGTCTTATCGTTGACGCCAGCCTCGGTCATCTGGGCCTGCGCCTTCTTGAGGCCGGGGATCATGCCTGCGAGCATGCCAAGGCCACCCATGCGCTGCATCTGCTGGAGTTGCCCGCGAAGATCATTGAGGTCGAACTTGCCTGCCGCAAGCCGCTTTGCGAGCTTGTCTGCCTCTTCCTGCTGGATCGTCTCGGCCGCGCGTTCGACGAGGCTGACGACATCGCCCATGCCAAGGATGCGCTGGGCAACGCGCGCGGGATAGAAGGGCTCGATCGCATCGAGCTTCTCGCCGGTGCCCGCGAACTTGATCGGCTGGCCGGTCACTGCGCGCATGGAAAGGGCCGCACCACCACGCGCGTCACCATCCATACGCGTGAGCACCACGCCGGTCAGCGGCACCTGCTCCGTGAAGTTCTTGGCGACGTTGACCGCGTCCTGACCGGTCAGGCTGTCGACAACCAGCAGGATCTCATTGGGGTTGGCGACATCCGCCACGGCCCGCATCTCATCCATCAGTGCCTGATCGACATGGAGACGACCGGCCGTATCGAGCATCAGCACATCGAAGCCCTGCAGCTTCGCCGCCTGCATCGCCCGCTTCGCGATTTCCACGGGCTGCTGGCCCGGGACGATGGGAAGCGTCGCCACGTCGGTCTGCTGGCCGAGTACCGCAAGCTGCTCCTGCGCGGCGGGGCGATTGACGTCGAGTGACGCCATCAGCACCTTCTTGCGCTCTTTTTCCTTCAGGCGCTTCGCTAGCTTGGCCGTGGTCGTCGTCTTACCCGAGCCTTGCAGGCCGACCATCATCACGATCGCGGGCGGCGTCACGTCGATCATCAGATCGGCGGCTTCCGCGCCCAGCGTTTCGGTGAGTACGTCGGAGACGATCTTGACGACCATCTGGCCGGGCGTCACCGAACGCAGCACGTCGCTGCCGACCGCACGTTCGGTCGCCTGCTCCACGAACGCGCGCGCTACCGGCAGCGCCACGTCCGCTTCCAGCAATGCCACGCGCACCTCGCGCATCGCCGCGCGCACGTCATCCTCGGTCAGCGCGCCGCGGCCGCGAAGCTTCTCGAAGACACCGCCGAGGCGATCACTCAGGGACTCGAACATTCAAACTCCATTCACGGCCTATGTTGAAACGCAAAAGACGCCGGCGGGCGAAAACTCGCCGGCCAGCGTTGTTCCGAGGACAGAAATGTCCATAGGATTCTTGGTTTCAACCCCCAAAGGGAGCCGATTTCGCGCCGCGCCTAACCGAAAATGCCGCTCCGTGCAAGGTCGCATTGGCTCAGTAACAGGTCATGGCGATACGGATATGGCCGCTGAGATGGACTTCACCCGATCGCGCACCTAAATGCGCGTCATGATCCGCGCTTTCTCAAAGATGCAGGGCTTGGGCAACGACTTCGTGGTGATCGACACCCGCGAGGCGCCGCTAACTATGACTGCGCCGCTCGCCCGTGCGCTGGCCGATCGCAAAACCGGTGTCGGCTGCGATCAGGTCATTCTGATCGGTAACTCCACTCAGGCGAATGTCTCCATGCGCATCTTCAATGCGGATGGAAGTGAAGTGGAGGCCTGTGGCAACGCCACGCGTTGTGTCCCGCTGTTCGTCGGGCGAGACGTCACGGTGGAGACGCAGGCCGGCATCCTCAGCGCCCGCATGGGGGGCACTGACGCCGATCTCTCCGTCAGCGTGGACATGGGCGTGCCGCGCTTCGAGTGGGAGGCGATCCCCCTCGCCTATGCAATGGACACGCTCATGATGCCCGCGAGCTGGGAGAATCTGCCCCCACCCGCAGCAGTGAACGTCGGCAACCCTCATGTCATCTTCTTCGTGGACGATCTCGCCGCGTTTCCGCTCGACCGGCTTGGTCCGATCATCGAGACAGATCCGCTCTTCCCGGCACGCGTCAACGTCAATTTCGCTCAAGTCACTGGTCCGGCATCCCTCCGTCTCATTGTATGGGAGCGCGGCGCTGGCTTCACCCGCGCCTGCGGCACCGGCGCCTGCGCGACCGCAGTCGCCGCCCTTCGCCGCAAGTTGGCCTCCTCGCCGGTTACTGTGTCGCTCCCCGGCGGCGATCTCGTCATCGACTGGACTCCGGGAGGCACCATCCAGATGACTGGCCCCGCCGCCCATGTGTTTGATGGAACGATCGATCTGGACGCATTGGTTTGAGCGGACCGGAGCTCATTACCCTCGGCTGCCGGCTCAACATCGCGGAGAGCGAAGCGATGCACCAGCAGCTTGGCGAGGCAGATGATCTCGTCATCGTGAACAGCTGCGCAGTGACGGCGGAAGCCGTCCGCCAGACCCGGCAGGCCATCCGGCGTGCTGCCCGCCGCCGCCCGGATGCGCGCATCGTGGTGACCGGCTGCGCTGCCCAGACCGATCCCGCCATGTTTGCAGCCATGCCCGAGGTCAGTCAGGTGATCGGCAATGATCGCAAGGATACGATCCGCACGACGCTGGACGCAGGCGCTAAAGTAGCCGTCGCCGACATAATGACAGTGCGTGAAACCGCGCCGCACCTCGTTGCCGCCTTCGCCGACCGGGTGCGTGGCTTCGTTGCTGTCCAGAATGGTTGCGATCACCGCTGCACCTTCTGCGTCATTCCCTACGGACGCGGCCCCAGCCGGTCGGTTCCGGCCGGCGCCGTTGTCGATCAGGTGAAAGCGCTGGTCGATCAGGGTGTGCAGGAAGTGGTGCTCACCGGAGTGGATGTGACGAGTTATGGGCCGGATCTCCCCGGTGCGCCGTCGCTCGGTTCGCTCGTCGCACGCATCCTTGCCAGTGTCCCCGAGCTCCCCCGCCTGCGCCTTTCGTCACTGGACGGCGCCGAGCTGGACGACCGGCTGTTGGGGCTGATTACGGACGAGCCGCGCTTCATGCCGCATATCCACCTCTCCCTTCAGGCCGGCAGCGACATGATCCTCAAGCGCATGAAGCGACGACATACGCGCGCCCAGGCTGTCGATCTGGCCGGGCGTCTCCGTGCCGCACGAACCGATATCGCAATCGGGGCGGATATTATCGCGGGCTTTCCTACCGAGACCGAGGCGCAATTTCAGGAGAGCATCGATATCGTGGCGGAGTGCGGCGTAGTGCACGGGCATGTCTTTCCCTATTCGCCCCGCGCCGCCACCCCGGCCGCACGTATGCCGCAGGTTGATCAGGCCGAGATAAAGTCCCGCGCTGCCCGGCTTCGTGCTGCTTGCGCTAATGAGCGGTCGCGCTGGCTTGGCGGATTGGTCGGCTCGATGCAGCATGTGCTTGTGGAGACGAGCGGCCTTGCCGGCCATGGCGCCAGCTTTGCTCCGGTCCGCTTTCAGAGGCACCACGACGCCGGACAGATCATCGCGGCACGCATCACCGGACTTGAGGATGGCGCGCTTCTCGCGCATGGGGCGGAACATGGCTGAAACGAGCTGGCGCGATAAACTTTTTGGCGGGTTCCGCCGCACGTCCGAGCGGCTGGGCGAGAACCTTGCCGGCCTTGTAACGAAGGCGGCGCTTGACGAGCAGACGCTCGACGAGATCGAGGACGCGTTGCTCGTCACCGATCTCGGGCCGCCCATGGCCGCCCGCATTCGCAATCGTCTCGCGGAAGGGCGCTATAACCGCACCCTGACCGAGGAGTATCTGCGCGAGATTATCGCGGAGGAAATCGAGAAGGTGCTGATTCCGGTGGCGAAGCCGCTGGAAATCGAGGCGTTCCCCCGGCCGCAGGTGATCCTCGTGATCGGCGTCAACGGCTCAGGAAAGACCACCACAATCGCCAAGATCGCTCATCTCTTCATGGAGCAGGACTATTCGGTGATGCTGGCCGCTGGCGATACGTTCCGCGCCGCGGCCATCGGCCAGCTGAAGGTCTGGGCGGATCGGATCGGCGTACCCATCGTCTCCGGGCCGGAAGGTGGTGATGCTGCAGGCATCGTTTTCGACGCCGTGAAGCAGGCAACGGACTCAGGAACGGACGTGCTGATCGTCGATACGGCCGGGCGCCTGCAGAACAAGCGCGAACTGATGGACGAGCTCGCCAAGATCCGCCGCGTGCTGGGTCGTCTCAACCCCGCCGCGCCCCATGACGTCGTGCTCGTTCTGGATGCCACCACCGGACAGAATGCGCTGAGCCAGATCGAGATTTTCAAGGATGTTGCTGGTGTCACTGGTCTCGTCATGACCAAGCTGGACGGCACGGCGCGGGGCGGCGTGCTCGTTGCGGCGGCTGAGAAGTTCGGCCTGCCCATTCACGCGATCGGCGTTGGCGAGACAATCGACGACCTGCGCCCCTTCGATCCTGCGGAGCTCGCGCGCGCCATTGCCGGAGCCGCTTATGCCCGCTGATCTCAATACACCCGAGCCGCCCGCAACCGTGGATGGCGCGCCCATCGCTCCCCCCGCGGGATCGGCCGGTAAGGGCGAAGGCTGGTTCCCCATGGCGCTCGATTTCGGGCCGCTGCTCGTCTTCTTTCTCGCCACCAAGTTCATTGGCATCTTCGCGGGCACCGGCGCCTTCATGGTCGCCATCGCGGTCGCCGTGCTCGTCAGCAAGGTGAAGCTCGGCAAGGTTTCACCCATGCTCTGGCTCTCGGCGATCCTGGTCTTCTTCTTCGGGTCGCTGACCCTCTATTTTCATGACGAGCGCTTCATTCAGATCAAGCCGACGCTCATTTACACCTTCTTCGCGCTGATGCTGCTTGTCGGCTGGGCACGCGGCCGGCCGTTGCTCAAATATCTTCTTCAGGCCGCCTACCAGGGCCTTTCGGAGACCGGCTGGCTCAAGCTCTCGCGCAACTGGGGTTTATATTTCGCCGCGCTTGCCGTGGTAAACGAAGTGACGCGGGCGACGATGAGCTATGACGCCTGGCTCACTCTCAAGGTATGGGGCGTAACGCTTGCCTCCCTTGTCTTCGCTTTGGCGAATGTGCCGATGCTTATGCGCCATGGCCTTGCGCTGGACGGAACGCGCAGCAACTGACTCGCACGAGCCCGGTTGGAGGCCAATCGGCCTATTGTCACAATCATGCAGCTTTTGTCGGCCGCTTGCGTTCTGGAATGAACGTCAGCGGAGAGCGATACTCATGTCCAGTCGACCCTTGCCAGACCGCCGGGATTTTGTAACGGGCAAGACGCCAGTTCAATCGCTGGCGCAAAACGTCATGGAGCGGATGCCCTCCCCCAGCCTGTTCTTCTTCCGGCAGTTCCTAAAGTCGCCCGGCATGGTCGGGTCGATCGTTCCGACTGCGCGCGCGACAATCGACCGGTTGCTGGATCCGGTGGACTGGAGCGCCACGCGCTGTGTCGTGGAATACGGGCCCGGCACCGGCGTGTTCACGCGCGCAATCCTCGAGCGTTTGCCCCGCACCGCCCGGCTCGTGGCAATCGACACGAGCGCCGATTTCGTCGCGCATCTTCGTACATCGATCGATGATTCCCGTCTGCTCTGCGTCAACGGGTCAGCTGCCGACGTGGAATCCATTCTGGCTGATCATGGGCTGGGCAAGGCGGACTATATCGTCTCTGGCCTCCCATTCTCCACTCTGCCCAAGGGGCTGGACAAGGCCATCATGGCTGCGACGGCGCGGGCGATCCGCCCTGGCGGCCAGTTCCTCGTCTATCAATATTCCGAATATGTGCTGCCGCTTCTCCGCGCGGAATTCTCTCACGTGGTGTCGCGCTGGTCATGGCTGTGCGTTCCGCCCGCGCGCCTCTTCTGGGCGCACAAGGCCTCAGCGCCGGGTTTCTCTGCGGAAGTTGAGCCTGCGGGTGACCGTGTAGTCCAGAACCCCGACGATCTGATAGGCAAACCACCAGCGCAGTGACGCAAGCGGGCCGCGCATAGCGCGGAATCTGGCCTCATCGATAGCGCGGCTCTGCGCGGTCATTGTCGCAATGAGTTGACGGCAATCCTCCGCGAATCTCGCGTCCCTCACACGCAGCATGACTTCCAGGTTGAGGAAGAGGCTTCGCTTGTCGAAATTGGCGGAGCCCAGATACACGATGTCGTCGATCACATAGAGCTTCATGTGCAGCCGAACGGGCTGAAACTCGAAGATCTCGACACCGGAGCGGAGCATCCGAGCATAGAGATGGCGCGCCGCGCTGATCGTCATCCGGTTATCGGATTTCGCCGCGAGCACGAGCCACGCTTTCCCGCGCCGCGCGATGTGCCGCAGCCGGCGGATCATCCCTAGGCCAGGAGAGAAATAAGCCGCGACCATGTCTACACGACTGGCTTTCTCCAGGTCGACCTTCAGTCGGCGCGCCCAGCCATTAAGGTGCCGCGTCGGCCCCCCCATCAGCCACATCGCGCCTGACTCCGGCGGTTGCCATCGCCGCACAAGCGCGCGCAACTGACGGAATGTTTGTCGGGTACCCAGCGTCCAAGCGGCCATTCCGTCGTACCAGTGCTGAAGATCTGCGGCGAGCGGACCCCGGACAAGCACGCCCAAATCGCTCCAACCCTGCGCATCGTCAGGGAAAATGAAATAACCATGCTCGCAATTGAAGCCGCCGACCATCGCGCGCTTGCCGTCCACGATCGCCATCTTCTGATGATTACGAATGAGGTAGCGTGTGCTGCGCTTGGCGCCGAACCAGCCAAAACGCGCCCCTGCGTCGATCAGCGGCTCAAAGAAAGTGGACGGTGTCGTCGCGGAACCAAATGCATCGACGATTAGCGTCACGTGCACCTGGCGATTGCAGGCGTCGATCAGCGCGTCCCGAACCTGGCGGCCAGAGAGGTCATCCGTGAAGATATAATAGAAGAGCGAGACGCGCTGTTTGGCGCCCTCGATCATCTCGATGAGCAGCTGCAACCGTTCCCGGCCTCCGGGCAAAAGTGTCAGCCGATTGCCGTCAACGGTCGTCTCGGGCCGCTCCATATCCTCGGGGAAGTGTTCCAGCGTCGCCATGAAAGGCGACCATGGGCCAAAGCGCGAGACAAGCCAACAGAGCCGCGCTTCACACTTGAGATATTTGACTTCATGCCTATCAAATGCTAGCGCCCGGCCTTTCCCGGATACCGTTATTTCCGCATGAGGAGCCTTCTATGGCGCGCGTTACTGTCGAGGATTGCATCGACAAGGTTACTAATCGCTTCGATCTCGTCCTGCTTGCCGCTCAGCGCGCCCGCACCATCTCGGGTGGCGCGGAGCTGACGATCGATCGCGATCGTGACAAAAATCCGGTCGTTGCGCTACGCGAGATCGCGGAAGAAACAATTCTTCCGGACGATCTGCAGGCAGATCTCATCAGCTCGATGCAGAAGCTGCAGATCGACGATGATGATACGCCGGACGAGATCGGCTCACTGTCCCGCTCGGCAGAGGCGCTGCGCCTGACGGCGGCGACCCCGCCGCGTAACCACAATCTGGGTGCCGACTACGACGGCTAACCGGTAACGCGGTTCTCAATCGAAAAGGAGGCCCGGTCATCGTCTGATGGCCGGGTTTTTCTTTGCCCGCCGCGCTCATCAGCAGCACAAATGAAAACCGGCCCGACCCGCAAGGGGCCGGACCGGCAATTTCAATATCGTGAGGAGGGTCCTCAGACGCTCTGCGGCGTGGGATCGTTCACAGGCGGCTTGCGGCGCTTCGTCCGGGGGATCGACGTGCCGACGACAGGCACGGCCGTGGGTCGGATCGTCTCACCGTCCCGCACGATCTCGCCCTTCTCCAGCAGCGTCTTGATCTCCTCGCCAGAGAGCGTCTCATACTCGAGCAACGCGTTGGCGAGCAGATGGAGCTGATCCTGATGGTCGTTCAGCAGCTGGGCGGCGCGGTTATAACCGAAGTCGACGATCTTGCGGATCTCGGTGTCGATCTTCTTGGCCGTCTCGTCGGACATATGGACGCGCTGGCTCTGCGAATAGCCCAGGAAAGTTTCGCCCTGAGGCTCTTCATACTGCAGCGGTCCCATTTCGTCCGACATGCCCCATTGCGTGACCATGTCGCGCGCCAGTTTCGTCGCATACTGGATGTCGCTCGAAGCGCCGGAAGAGACCTTATCGTAACCGAAGATCACTTCCTCCGCCACGCGCCCACCCATGGAAACCGCAAGGTTGGCGTACATCTTGTCGCGATGATAGCTGTAGCTGTCCCGCTCCGGCAGTCGCATGACCATGCCCAGCGCTCGTCCGCGCGGAATGATCGTGGCCTTGTGAATCGGGTCCGAAGCCGGCTCGTGCACGGAGACGATGGCATGGCCCGCCTCGTGATAGGCGGTCATCTTCTTCTCGTCCTCGGTCATCACCATGGAGCGCCGCTCCGCGCCCATCATGACCTTGTCCTTAGCGGTCTCGAACTCCGCCATCGCGACAAGCCGCTTGCCGCGCCGTGCGGCCATCAGCGCTGCCTCGTTGGCAAGGTTTGCGAGATCGGCACCCGAGAAACCCGGCGTGCCGCGTGCAATGGTCCGCGCGTCGACGTCAGGCGCCAGCGGCAGCTTCTTCATATGCACTTCGAGGATCTTGATACGGCCCTCAATGTCCGGGCGCGGCACGACAACCTGACGATCGAAGCGGCCGGGGCGCAGCAGCGCCGGATCCAGCACGTCCGGCCGATTGGTCGCGGCGATGATGATGATTCCTTCGTTCGCCTCGAAGCCGTCCATTTCGACCAGAAGCTGGTTCAGCGTCTGTTCGCGCTCGTCATTGCCATTGCCGAGACCAGCGCCGCGATGACGGCCAACCGCGTCGATCTCGTCAA
The DNA here is from genome assembly GCF_052327305.1 of Sphingobium sp. CR28. Classification (GTDB taxonomy): domain Bacteria; phylum Pseudomonadota; class Alphaproteobacteria; order Sphingomonadales; family Sphingomonadaceae; genus Sphingobium. Next base: position 345,984 of record NZ_CP182486.1, read on the forward strand.
TGAATACGATGCACGGTGCGTTCTTCTTGGCCTGCTCGAACATGTCGCGCACGCGAGACGCACCGACACCCACGAACATTTCGACGAAGTCGGAACCTGAAATGGTGAAGAAAGGCACGCCCGCCTCACCGGCGATAGCGCGCGCAAGCAGCGTCTTACCCGTGCCAGGCGAGCCGACCAGCAAAGCGCCCTTGGGGATCTTGCCGCCCAGTCGCGCGAACTTGCTCGGGTCTTTCAGAAACTCAACGATTTCCTGCAGTTCCTCACGGGCCTCGTCGATACCGGCCACGTCGTCGAACGTGACGCGGCCGTGCTTTTCGGTGAGCAACTTCGCCTTGGATTTGCCGAAGCCCATGGCGCCGCCAGCACCGCCGCCCTTCTGCATCTGACGCAACACGAAGAAAGCAATGCCGAGGATCAGCACGAACGGCAGCGACTGATAAAGCAGGATCATCCAGAAATTGGGCTGCTCTTCGGGTTGCCCGCTATACTTGACCTTGTTCTCGTCGAGCAATGTCGTCAGCTGAGGGTCCGGCACGGCGTAAGCCGTGAACCGCTGACCGTTGTCGAGCACGCCCGAAACGCGGTCGGAACTGATGGCGACTTCCTTGACGGAGCCAGACACCACTTTCTCGCGAAAGTCGGAATAAGCAATCGCCGTGCCCTTGGTCGATGCGCTGCGGCTGTCGAACATTGTGACGAACATCAGCAGGACGAGGAAAACCCCCGCCAGGATGAGCGCACTCCGTACCCAGGGATTAGCCGGCGGTTCCTTATTCTCGTTCATTCGTCTCTCGCTTTCAGCGCCTCAACATAGGCGTTTACGGGCGGATCGCAATGCCACCGGGCCAATCAGACGGATCGACGCGGCGGTGCGCGCCGGACAGTCCAGGTCGATCCCCCTGTGACGATGCAATCCGCCAGCGCGACTCTCTTACCCTGGAAAAGTTGAACAACCGCTTGATCTATGGATGGTCCGCGCGGATTTTCTGCTGCACCATTGGTGCTCATCAGCATCCGCAGGAGTAATCGGCGCATCATTTCCCTGGGCAAGTCCGTCCGTTCCAGCGTCCATACGCCTCCAATTTCCTGCACATGGGCCGCGAAGAGATGCTCTTCCATCCAGCCAAGCGCATCGTTCGCCTCGGCAAGCGCGCCGGTCGCGCGCATCACGCCAGTAGGGTCGATAATTTCGCGATCGCTGATCAGCTTACGAAGCCGCGCGCGATCGAAACGGGGATCACTATTTGAAGGGTCATCGACAAAAGGCACGCCGCGCGCCACGCACCATGCCCTCAGCGTTGCGCGGCGTTCGCCCAGCAAAGGACGCAGGATAGTGCCCCGCTTCGCCCGAATGCCCGCCAGTCCGCTCACCCCGGCACCGCGCGAAAGGCGCATCAGCACGGTCTCGATCTGGTCATCGCCATGATGAGCGGTCATCAGCCAGTCGATGTCCGCTTGGCCCCGCCAACTTTCGAGCAGCGCGTAACGCACGGTTCGCGCACTGGCCTGCACGCTGCCGGTGATCGGCTGATCGGGGCCCAGCGTCACATGGGGTATGCCGATCCGCTCTGAAAACGCGCGCACCATATCGGCCTCTTCCGCCGCCTCGGGGCGCAGGCCATGGTCCACTGTCGCTGCACTGACCTGCCCCGGCCACAGCAGCGCCGCGCAGTCCAGCAGGGCCATGCTGTCGGCACCACCAGAGACCGCAATGCCAATGCGCTGCCTTGGAGCGATCTCGCCACCAGTCAGATCGCGGGTTGCGACCCGCAGCCGCTCAGAAAGGCCATTCCTCTCCTCGTCAGGCACCGCATTTGGCGCGTTCACGGCCTTTCACCATCATGCCGCGCAGATTGGCCTGCATAGATGCTCCGAACACATCGTTCAGTTCCGCATAGGCCAGGCACGCGTCGCTGTTGCGCTTGAGCTGAATGAGCGCCTCGGCAGTCCAGGCCAGGCTCTCCGCAGCGCGGTCGCCCTTCGGGCGCAGGCGGTAGTTCTCATAGAGTATGTTCGCCGCGCGCGCTGGCTTTCCGTCGTCGAGATAGGCGCGGCCCAGCAGATTCTGCGCACGGCTGGCCACATCGGTCTTTCCGTACTTATCCACGGTTTCCTGAAGCTGCACCTGCGCCTCGGGGTAGAACTTCGCGGTCCAGAGACGATAGCCGTAGGTGTAGCCGTCCAGAGCGGCATTGCCCGTGCTCGGCCGCTCGACCGCCGCAATGGCTTCCAAGCGAGCCGCGTTGGCGCCAGCGGGTGCCGCTGCAGGACGGCTCTGTGCGGGAGTGTTGGCAGCAGGCCGCGAAGGCGCCGCCGGGGTCGCTGCGGCGAGATTGGGCGTGCTCGCCGATGCATCCGCAGAAAGCGCCGGAAGCGCGACTGCCGCCTGCGCCGCCTTGAAATCGCTGAACTGCTGCTCGAGCTGGCGCATCCGGTAGCCATTCTGCTCCACCTGACCGGTCAGCTGGGCCAGCTGCGATTCGATTGCGTTCACGCGCGCGGTAAGGTCGGCAATCGGCAGGCTCGCGGGACTGCCGGTCTGGGTGTCGACGGGCGCCGGAGTGAGATCGGGCTGGAGCACCGCGCCCGCACCACCGGGAAAGACCTTGCGCTGCACGGCCTGCATTTCCTTCTCCAGCTTGCTTACGCGTCCGTCCAAGCCGGACTGCGCCAGAGCCGGCACGGCCGTCACGAGCAGGGCCAGAGCGGTCCCGGCCGAGGAAAGAATGTGAAGACGATTGCGCATGAGGTACTTCCCGGGTGTTGGTCTAAGTGAATAGCGCTTTCATAAGCCATTGCGCGCCTGCGACAAGCGCAGGCGGCATTGCGCCGCTGCCTCAGACGAGCGGAAGCGGAGCCTCCGACGCCGTTTTCTTTGGAGTGGCGATTACTTCTTTCCGAAGAATCCCTTGGCGATCTCGCCAATGTCATTGAGCGGACTGCCGTCGCCATCCTTGTCGAGAAATCCGCCGACCTTGCCAAGCAGATCCTGCGCGCCTTCGCCGCTGCTGCCGATCAGCCCCTTGAGACTATCGAGCGAAAGGCCATGCTCCTTCGCCGCTTCGGTCAGCGCGGCAATCTGATCGCCGCCCTGCCCCAGCTTGGACTGCACTGTCTCTGCGAGCGCGCTGAGCGTTTCGGCAGGTATGCCCAGCTTGGAGGCAGCATCTTCCAGATTACCCAAAAGTCCGTCGAAGAGGCCCATGACTCGCTCCTTTGCGCCACAAATGAAAAATGAAAAAGGCGAGGCATGAATTAACACGCCCCGCCCCCTCGCTAAATCGGAATTGTCGATCAGGCAGTGGTCAGCATCGCCTCACGCACGGAGTCGTCCACGTCCTGCTCGAACTGAGCAAAGTTGTCGACGAACGCCTTGACCAGCTTGGCGGCTGTCTCGTCATAGGCGGCGCCATCCGCCCACATTGCGCGCGGATCGAGGATCTTGCTCTCCACGCCCGGCACCGCAACCGGCACGTCGAAGCCGAAGTTCGGATCGGGGCGGAACTCGACCTGATTGAGGCTGCCGTCGAGCGCGGCGTTGAGCAGTGCACGCGTCACCTTGATCGGCATGCGCTTGATGCCCGGATCGGTCGCCTTGCCGCCCGCCCAGCCGGTGTTGACCAGCCAGCAGGTCACGCCGCCCTTGGCGATCCGCTCCTTGAGCAGGTTGCCATAGACAGTGGGATGACGCGGCATGAACGGCGCACCGAAGCAGGTGGAGAAGGTTGCCGTCGGCTCTGTTACACCAATCTCGGTGCCGGCTACACGTGCCGTGTAGCCCGAGAGGAAGTGATACATCGCCTGCTCCGGCGTCAGCCGGGAGATCGGCGGCAACACGCCATAGGCATCCGCCGTCAGGAAAATGATGTTCTGCGGCACGGGACCGAGATTCTTCTCGCTCGCGTTCGGGATGAAGTCGATCGGATAGGAGCCACGGCTGTTCTCAGCGAGGCTGTTGTCATCCAGATCGATTTCGCGAGTGGCGGGATCGATCACCACATTCTCCAGCACCGTGCCGAAGCGCTTGGTCGTAGCGTAAATCTCCGGCTCAGCCTCGGCCGAGAGGTTGATCATCTTGGCGTAACAGCCGCCTTCGAAGTTGAAGACCGCCGTATCGGACCAGCCATGCTCGTCGTCACCGATCAGCGTGCGGCTGGCATCGGCGGAGAGCGTGGTCTTGCCGGTGCCGGAAAGGCCGAAGAACACGGCGGTGTCGCCGTTCGGGCCGATATTGGCCGAGCAGTGCATCGGCATCACGCCCTTCACCGGCAGCAGATAGTTGAGGATGCCGAAGACCGACTTCTTCATCTCGCCCGCATAGGCCGTACCGCCGATGAGGATCAGCTTCTCGGTGAAGTTGACCGCGATCACCGTCTCGGAGCGGCAGCCATGCTTCTCCGGATCGGCCCGGAAGCTCGGCAGATCGATAATGGTATATTCGGGCACGAAGTCCGCCAGTTCGCGCGCCTCGGGGCGCACAAGCAGCGTGCGGATGAAGAGATTGTGCCAGGCAAACTCGTTGATGACGCGCACATTGACGCGGTGCTCGGGCTGCGAGCCGCCATAAAGGTCAGCGACATAGAGCTGGCTCTTCTCACCGAGCGCCGAGAGGAAGTCGGCCTTGAGTGCGGCAAAATGCTCGGGCGTCATGCCGCGATTCGTCTCACCCCACCAGACGGTGCTTTCGGTCGTCTCGTCGCGAACGATGAACTTGTCCTTCGCGGAACGTCCGGTGTGCTTGCCCGTCGCCACGACCAGCGGGCCGTCCTTTGCCAGCATGCCTTCGCCGTTCCGGATGGCTTCCTCGACGAGGGGACCAGTCAGAAGATTCCATTTCACGGTGGCCTGGGTATTAATGCCCTGATCAGTCAGGGCGAAGGAAGACTGAGCCTGCACGCCGATCTCCAATGCCTTATATTTTGAGGAGCTAAGCCGCTCCGTGCCTGATTTTCTGGCATTCCGCTACCGGCCGGCCAGTTCGGGTGGCTATAAGCAAAGCTGAAGCCTCGGTCAAATCAAGTCACCACATACGTGGCACGCCAAACCGCAACAAAGCGGGACAGGCTGCCCTGGAGGAGAGGTTGCTTGCCTCTCCCGCCCCCTTGGGATAGGCCCATTATTCGCGTGCCGGAACGGCGTATTCGAAGGGTAGCAGGCCAAGTTCATGACCGCTTCGATTGCCCTCGTCGATGACGATCGCAACATCCTTTCCTCGCTCAGTATCGCGATGATCGCGGAGGGCTTTACCACCCGACTCTATTCGGATGGGGACGCGGCCCTGCGGGCACTCATCGACAATCCACCCGACCTCGTAGTGTGCGACATCAAGATGCCGAATATGGACGGTATCGAGCTGCTTCGGCGCCTGCGGGAGAAGAGCACTGTTCCGTTTATATTCCTGACCTCGAAGGCCGACGAACTGGACGAGGCGCTTGGGTTGGCGATGGGAGCGGACGATTATATCGCCAAGCCCTTTTCGCAGCGCCTGCTCATCGCGCGCATCCGCGCCCTGCTTCGCCGCGTGGAGATGCGTCGACAGGAGAATGGCGAGGCCGGCCCGCCTGCAGAAATCACTGTGCGTGGTCGCCTGACGATGGATCCGGCGCGGCATCGGGTGGAGTGGGATGGCAAGGAAGTGACCCTCACCGTCACTGAGTTCATGATATTGGAGGCTCTCGCCCAACGCCCCGGAGTCGTGAAAAACCGCAATCAACTCATGGACGCCGCCTACCAGGACGACATCTATGTCGATGATCGAACCATAGACAGCCACATCAAGCGCCTGCGCCGCAAATTCCGCGAGGTCGCGCCTGATTTCAACGGAATCGATACGCTCTATGGCGCCGGATATCGTTTCGTCGAGGATTGAGACCCTGCGATCGACGCGTTCGGAGTGGCCGCAGCGCATTTCGCTTACGCGCCGTATTCTGGCAGTAAACATCTTCGCTCTCGCATTTCTGGCGGGAGGGTTTTTCTATCTCGACAGCTACCGGGCTCGACTCGTGGATGGGCGCCTCACCGCAACTGCACGAGAGGCCGGGCTCGTCCTTGCTGCGCTCGATGCGGAGGGGCCGGCGCGTCGAGACGCACTTCTTGTCCGTTCCGCCCATGTCACCGGCTTTCGCCTGCGACTTTATGGGACGGACGGCACCGTAAGGGCCGACAGCTTCGCACTGGCTGAGCCCACTTATCGACTGATCGATCCTCGTACCGATCCCTGGACAGTCAGGAGCGCGCGCGTGCTCGATCGTCTGGTGGAGACCGTCGCTTTCGCCCGCCGCCCGCCGCGCGTGCATGAGCCGGAGGTCGATCGGCTGGAATCCTGGCCCGAAGCCGTGAAGGCGCTTGAGACCGGCCGAACAATGACGGTTTATCGATTCGCGCCGGATCGCACACCCTTTCTGAGCGCCGCCGTGCCCATTCCCGGTGTCGGCGTGCTGCTCGCGACGACCAATGCTCGCGACATTACGGAGGTGGTACGCGCCGAGCGCTTGCGGATCGGCCTCGTTATCCTTGCCGCGATCGTCACGTCGGTTCTGCTGTCCTTCTTTCTTGCGCGCACCATAGTGGAGCCATTGCGGCGGCTCTCAAGCGCGGCGGTTCGCGTCCGGCTGGGCCGCGCGCGTGAAGTGATCGTGCCGCGCCTGCCGGAGCGTGGCGACGAAATCGGCCTTCTCGCCCGCGCGGTATCGGACATGAGCCAAGCGCTCCGCCAGCGCATCGATGCGACCGAGAGTTTCGCCGCGGACGTGTCTCACGAACTCAAGAACCCGATCGCGAGCCTGCGTTCCGCGCTTGAAGGCATGGGGCGCATCACCGATCCTGAGCTTCAGGCGAAGCTCCTTGCGATCGCGCAGGACGATGTGCTGCGGCTCGACCGGCTAGTTACGGACATCGCGGAGAGCTCGCGGATCGACGCCCAGCTTTCCCGCACGCCCTTTAAGTCGATTGATCTCGCCATTCTCATGTCTCGTCTCGTCAAGGCCCAGTCAAACCGGGACGGAGACTCAGGCGCAACGATTGAGCTTCATCGTCCCCGTAACGGCTTAGCTCTGGTGCTGGGTGACAGCGCCCGGCTCGCGCAAGTGTTCGACAATCTCATCGACAACGCCCGCTCCTTCTCGCCGCCGGGCGGGGTCATCAGCGTCGACATCGACATGGAGAACTCCCAAGGAAATGTCCGTGTGAGCGTGCGCGATGAAGGTCCGGGCGTACCGGTCAGGGAGCGGGAAAACATCTTCCGCCGTTTTCACAGCGTTCGCCCGGCAAGCGAGGCTTTCGGGCGACATAGTGGCCTGGGCCTTTCGATCGCCCGCACGATTGTCGACGGACATAACGGCACTATTCATGTCGAGGATCGTGCGGACGGCACCCAAGGTGCCAGCTTTGTCGTCATCCTGCCGCGAGCCCAGCCGCAAGAGGATGACGAGCCGAACGAAGCGCGATAGGAGGCTCGGCATAATGGCAGTGCTCTCCTCAGAAACCGTGCATGCGACCTGTGTTGCAATAGCCGGCAAGGCCATTCTGCTGATGGGCGAGAGCGGCAGCGGAAAGTCCGACCTTGCACTGCGTCTCATCGATCGCGGCGCCGTGCTGGTAAGCGACGACTACACGCTCCTTGAGCAGCAGGAGAGCCGCCTCATCGCGCGCGCGCCTGCGACGATCGCGGGCCGTATCGAGGTTCGCCACGTCGGAATCGTCACCCTTCCCTTTGAGAACGATGTCACTGTAGCTCTCGCGATCAGGCTCGACGGCCTCCCGGAACGCCTGCCCGAGCCAACATCCAGCATCCGACTTGCCGGCATGGACCTTCCCTGCTCCGTGCTTGACGCTCGCGAGGCATCCGCCCCGATCAAGGTCGAGCTGATCCTTCGGACTCTCGAAATGAAAGGCCAGCCCGCGTGACGAGCCGTCCGCTTCCCAAGTCGATTCTCATCGTCACGGGCCTTTCGGGCGCGGGCAAGTCCAGCGCGCTGCGAACTCTTGAGGATCTCGGCTGGGAAGTTGTCGACAATCTTCCGCTTGCGCTGCTTGACCGTCTTCTCGCCGCGCCGACGCCGGAAGGGCATGGTTCCGACGAAGCACGCCCCCTTGCCATCGGCATAGACAGCCGCACGCGCGGTTTCGACGCCAAAGCCATCGTCCGTCGCATTGAGCGGTTGAAGAGCGATCATGTGCATGTGGAGATGCTCTTTCTCGATTGCTCGGACTCCGTACTGGAGCGTCGCTATGCCGAGACCAGGCGGCGGCACCCCCTTGCTCAGGATCGGCCAGCGGCGGACGGCATTGCCCGCGAGCGGGAACTGATGGAGCCGCTCCGCAGCGGGGCGGATCATCTTGTCGACAGCAGCGATCTTGCAGTGAACGGGCTGCAGGCCGAAGTTCGCCAGCGCTTCGGTGGCAGTTTCGAATCGACCCTTACGCTTCTCTCCTTTGGTTTTTCACGCGGCGTGCCGCGCAACGCGGATCTGGTGTTTGATGTGCGCTTCTTGCGAAACCCCTTCTGGGTCGAAGCGCTACGCGACTCGACCGGACAGGACGAGGCGGTGGCGGCCTATGTCAGGGACGATTCGCTTTATGAGGCGGCTGTGGGTCAGATCGAGGCGCTGCTCAGAACAGTACTCCCACGATACAGCGAGGATGGGAAATCCTACGTCACCGTGGCTTTCGGATGCACGGGTGGACGCCACCGGTCGGTCTGTGTAACCGAGGATGTCGGGGAACGCTTGCGCAGCGCGGGCTTTTCCCCCACCATTTCACACCGCAATCTGGAATCGGCACAACTCGATGCCTATGAAAACCGGCGCGGATGAGAGGACGCTGGGAACAAACAAGCGGGGCGCTCGGGCAGGATGATCGGACTGGTATTGGTGACACATGGCCGATTGGCCATGGAATTTCGCGTAGCGATGGAACATGTCGTGGGACGGCAGGATGCGATCGAGACGATCTGCATTGGGCCGGAAGACGATATGGAGATGCGGCGCGCCGAGATCGCCACGGCTATCGCACGGGTCGATGACGGCTCCGGCGTCGTCGTCCTTACTGATCTGTTCGGTGGAACGCCGTCCAACCTCGCCATCTCGCTGCTTGACCCCGGCCATGTGGAAGTGATCGCGGGCGTCAATCTGCCCATGCTCATTCGGCTGGAGAGCGCGCGCAAGAAGATGCCCGTTGTACAGGCCGTAGCGGCGGCGCGGGAAGCAGGCACGAAATATATCAGCGTGGCGTCCGAGCTGTTGGGAGACGAACAGAAGTGAGTCGCCTTTCCCGCACCGTGATGATCAGCAACAAGCGCGGCCTCCATGCGAGGGCCAGCGCAAAGTTCGTCACGCTCGCTGCTGGCCAGACCGCGCAGGTCACAGTTGCCAAGGACGGTCAGGAGGTCGTCGGCACCTCGATCATGGGCCTCATGATGCTCGGCGCGGCACGAGGCGATGAGATCGTGATTGCTGTGGAAGGAGACGGCGCGGAAGAGGCTCTTGGCCTACTCACTGCGCTGGTCGAGAATCGCTTCGGCGAGGAATAGGGCGCTCCCAGCCTATGCGTGAGATCACAGGCTTCTCTAATCCGCTCGTAAAGCGGGTCCGTTCGCTCCGCGACAAGAAGCATCGCAAGCGCGAAAAGCTGTTCATCGCGGAGGGACTACGCATCCTGACGGAGGCCCGCGAGGCGGGAATCCTCCCCGAGATGCTGTTTCTGGCGCGCGACGCCCGCCCACATGACCTGGCAGAAGCCCTGATTGCGGAGGTGGAAGCTGCGGGCGGGGACGTCATCGCCACGGATAGCGACATTCTCTCCAAGATTTCGGGGAAAGACAATGCGCAGGCGCTGGTGGGCGTCTACCGCGACCAGTCAACTGATTTGGAACGGATTGATCGATATTCTTCGCCAATTTGGTTCGTGGCGCAAGCGATGCGGGACCCCGGTAACCTGGGCACCTTGCTGCGCATCGGTGATGCAGTGGGCGCTGGCGGCCTCATCCTTGTGGACGACTGTGTCGACCCTTTCTCCGTGGAAGCAGTTCGGGCGAGCATGGGCGCGCTCTTCACTCAGCGCATCGCGCAGGCAAGCTGGACGGAGTTTCTCGCTTGGCTCCGTACGGGCCCAGGCCAGCTTGTTGGCACCAGCCTCAATACCGATCTGGATTATCTCGCACCGCGCTACGCCGCGCCTACTTTCCTGCTCATAGGCAATGAGGCGCGCGGTTTACCGGCGGATTATGAGACGGCATGCGACGTGCTCGTCAAAATCCCCATGATGGGCAAGGCAGATAGCCTCAACGCATCCGTAGCAGGTGCGGTGATGGCCTATGAAGTGCTGAATCAGCAGCGTCGACAATAGCGGCGCCTTAGCGTCAGGCGAAGCTGGCGCTCTTCTTCCGCCGACGCAGGAAGACGCCCACGATGGTCATACCTGCGATAATCATGGCCCAGCTCGCCGGCTCAGGTATCGCACCGGTCACCATTGGGTTGGTGCCCGGGGCTACTTGAACGGCGCCGCCGAACCAATCGCCCCAGCAGCTTCTGCAAGTATAGTCGCCGATGATGCGGAGCGAGACATTGCCCGCCGCTGCGTATCCCGTGCCCGTGATAAAGCCAGAATTGCTCGTCGTGAAATCGCTCAGGATCGACTGGCCGTTGATCTGCATGTCGCTGAACAGGAACTTGGGCGACCCCTGCATGAAGATCTGGATCTTGGCGTCATACGGCACGGTGAACGTCAGCAACTGATCGAAGGTCGTGAATTGCGGGACCTGAACACCCCAATAGTCGATGCCAGCCCACTGCGACGCAGGATTGCTGATCGGGTCAGTGATGGTCGAGGCGGAGAGAGCGGGAGTCACCGGCAAGCAGGCCGCAAGCAGCGAAGCAAGAGCGGCCTGAGCGAGTTTAGACTTGGCCATGTGGCAACCTCTTCCATTTCGCGGTCTCGCTGCAATGTCGCGCGGCTCCGCAGAGTGTATCATCGATTGCCCGCATCTGGAGCGATCGTGCATGACGCTCTATGGAAACAAGGTTGACGATCGGTGAATCCGCAGACCTTTTCGCGACGAGACGAAGGCCTTACCGCCGCACCTTGCCGCTGGCATTGATCCAGAATCCGGCTACAGGCGGGAAAGCCGGAAATCGAGGCGCGGAGGGGGAGCAATGGGCATAAGCGGATCGGCAGGCGGGACCGTGTCGCCGTCCTCTGGCATGGGCGCCATGGCCGCAAACCGGCGCATTCTCGTGGCCAGCCTCGTTGGGACATCTGTCGAGTTCTACGATTTCTATATTTACGCGACAGCCGCGAGCCTCGTTTTCGGACCGCTTTTCTTCTCCAGCGCTGCTCCCGCCACCCAGCTTGTTTTCTCTTATGCGAGTTTCGCGCTCGCATTTCTTGCCCGGCCACTGGGCGCTGCCGTGTTCGGTCATTATGGGGACCGGGTGGGCCGCAAGTCGACGCTCGTGGCCTCTCTCATGCTGATGGGCGGCTCGACCTTCCTGATCGCATTCCTGCCTACATATGCGATGATCGGCTGGGTGGCTCCTCTGCTCCTGTGCGTTTTGCGCTTTGGTCAGGGCTTCGGCCTGGGTGGAGAATGGGGCGGCGCCGCCCTCCTAGCAGTGGAGAATGCGCCTCCAGGCTGGCGGGCTCGCTTCGGCATGATGCCCCAGCTTGGCGCTCCCGTTGGCTTCATCGCAGCCAATGGTCTTTTCATAATCCTCGGCGCGGTGCTGACGGATGCGCAGTTCCTCGCCTGGGGCTGGCGCCTGCCTTTTCTGCTGAGCAGCATTCTCGTGCTGCTAGGCCTGTGGGTACGCCTCAGCCTTACTGAGACGCGCGAATTCGCGGCTGCTCTCGCAGAAGCACCCCCGCCCGCCATTCCCCTTGCGGAGCTTCTCGTGCACCACTGGCGACAGGCCATTGGCGGGATGCTGGGCGCGATCACCTGCTTTGCACTTTTCTATATCGCCACCGCCTTTGCGCTGGGTCACACCACTGCTACGCTCGGCTTGCCTCGCGAAGCAATGCTTGGGGTTCAGCTCGGGGCAATCCTGTTTCTCGCGCTTGGTATTCTCGTCGCCGGCTGGTGGTCGGACAAGTCGAGCCCGCGCATGGTGCTAGCCGCAGGCTGCGCAATCACTGTGCCGTTAGGCGCGGTCTTCGGCCTCGGTCTCGCCGCCCCCGTCCCTGCCACCATCTTCGTGGCTCTCGCACTTGCTCTTTTCGTCATGGGGCTGACCTATGGCCCCCTAGGCGCTTGGCTCACGGATGCCTTCCCGCCGCGCGTGCGCTATTCAGGCTCGAGCTTCGCGTTCAATCTCGCCGGTATTTTCGGCGGGGCGCTGGCGCCCAATGCCGCGCTCTGGTTGGTGACTCACCACGGCGTTGGCGCGGTAGGAGCTTATCTCTCCGTAGCCGGGGTCGTCAGCTTGCTGGGTCTATGGGTCGCGCGGCGCTGAGGCTCAGGTGCCCGTCCACCACTGCCAGAGCAGCCGCATCGCGACATAAAGAATGAGCAGGGCCGTCAGCCTGCGGATCAGACCGGGTGAGAGGCGCCCGATCGCAAGCCGGCTGCCGATCTGTCCGCCGATTAGAACCGCCACGGCCAACGGCCAGTAGGCCACCACCTCCGCGACGGGAGCACCCTTCCCCGCCATTGCTTTCATGAGTTGCCCAATCAGACCGCCAATCGAGTTCGCGAGGATGAAGACGCTCGCGGTTGCCGCTACGCGCCGCGCATTGTCCCAGCGAACGAGATGCAGGACCGGCGCGAGAAAAATGCCGCCGCCGATACCGACGAGCCCGGAAAGGAGACCGATCGGCCCTGACGCAAGGAGACCCACTGCTCCGGCGCGCGGCGCTGCGTCGGCATCCTGCGGCGGTCTCTGCATCAGCAGCAGCACGCCCGCTGCCAGAAGGGACAGGCCGAGCATCAGAATGAACAGCGCCTTGGAGATCGGGATGACACCGCCTGCCCACGCGGCGGGCACGGAAAGCGCAAGCATCGGCGAGGTCCGCCGCCAATCGATCAACCCCGCCCGTGCAAAACCGATCGTTCCGCCCACTGCCACGATGAGGTTGCATGTGAGGGCGACAATCGGAAAGACCTGAGGGTCCGTGCCGGCGAGGACCAAAAGCGCGTTGTAGGTCGAGCCGCCCGCAAAGCCCACGGAAGCGTAGAGCAGCGCGGTCAGAGCAAAAAAGGCGGCAAGAGCAAGCATCAGCGGCTCCGGGGACGTCCGGTTTCCTCGGCTCTATGAGCGCACTTCAATCAGCCCAGCGCACCGTGGCAGTGCTTATACTTCTCGCCCGACCCACAAGGGCACGGCGCATTGCGGCTGATGTCGAGGCCGGCGAACTCATTGTCCGCTCCCGCTGCATCGGACACCGCGCGAGGCGTGGACAGCGGCAGACCGGGAATGGTCGTGGTGATAAAGCCGCGGCTCCCAGCGTCGATATCCGCGCTGTTGTCCTCGCCGGTCAGCGGATCGATGTGGCTCGTGAGGAAGTCCGGCAACTCCGGCAGGTCGATCGCCGGTGAGGGCTCGTTCATCTGGAACTGGAGATGGCTGATCGTATAGGTCACATCTTCGCGAATGCTGCCCAGCATTCGCTCGAACAGCGCGAATGCCTCCTGCTTATACTCATTGATCGGCGTCTTCTGCGCGTAGGCGCGCAGGTGGACGACCTGCCTCAGGGCGTCGAGCGTCGCGAGATGCTCCTTCCAATGATGATCGAGATTCTGGAGGAGGATGCTCTTTTCGATCTGCTTCCAGCTCTGCTCATTGAGAGCGGCGACCCTCTCTTCGAGCGCCGCATCGGAAAGCGCCACAAGGCGCTCCTCAAGCATTTCCGGTTCGACATGATCCTCAGCCAGCCAGGCGTCGAAATCGGGTGTCAGATTGAGCAGTCGCTCCGTTTCGGCCTTGAGTCCTGCAATATCCCATTGTTCGGGGTAAGTGCCGGGGGGGCACGCATTGCCAACGAGAACATTGACGGTTTCGTGGCGCATGTCGGTCACCACGTCGCTCACCGTCTCGGCATCCATGATGTCGCTGCGCTGCTCGTAGATGACCTTGCGCTGGTCGTTCATCACGTCGTCATACTCGACGACCTGCTTGCGGATGTCGTAATTGCGCGCTTCGACCTTCTTCTGCGCCGTTTCGATTGCTTTGCTCATCCATTTGGAGGGAGGCAGCGCCTCGCCGTCTTCCAGGCTGGAGCGCATCATGCGCGCGAACAGCGTGTCCGGACCGAAGATACGCAGCAGATCATCGTCGAGGCTGAGGTAGAACCGGCTGAGGCCGGGATCGCCCTGACGACCTGAGCGGCCGCGCAGCTGATTGTCGATACGCCTGCTCTCGTGCCGCTCGGTGGCCAACACGAAGAGGCCGCCCCGCTCCAGCACCTGTTGGCGCTCTTCTTCGATCTCCGCCTTGATGCGGGTGATCGCAGCCTCGCGTTCCGGGCCTTCCGGCATATCCTTCAGTTCGTCGTCGACCCGCAGTTCGAGATTGCCGCCCAGCTGGATGTCGGTGCCGCGACCCGCCATGTTGGTGGCGATCGTCACTGCGCCAAGCCGACCGGCCTGCGCCACGATATGCGCTTCGCTTTCGTGGAAGCGGGCGTTGAGCACGCTGTGGGGCACATCCTCCTTCTTCAGGAATTCCGAGAGGAGCTCCGACTTCTCGATCGAGACGGTGCCGACGAGCACGGGCTGGCCCTTGGCCTGATGCTCCTTGATCGTCCGCGCGATACCCGCGAACTTGTCTTCCGTGCTCTTGTAGAAAAGGTCTTCCTCGTCGACCCGCCGGATCGGCAGATTGGTGGGGATGGTCACCACGTTCATCTTGTAGATATCGTAGAACTCGCCCGCTTCGGTCGAGGCTGTGCCGGTCATGCCGGAGATTTTCGGGTACATGCGGAAGTAGTTCTGGAAGGTGATCGAGGCGAGAGTCTGGTTCTCAGGCTCGATGTTGACGCCTTCCTTCGCTTCCACGGCCTGATGCAGGCCATCGGACCAGCGCCTGCCGTCCATCATGCGGCCGGTAAACTCATCGATGATGATCACCTTGCCGTCCTTCACGATATAGTCGATGTCCCGGCGGAACATGGCGTTGGCCCGCAGCGCCTGATTTACGTGGTGGACGACCGCCGTGTTCTCGAAATCATAGAGATTGGCGCCCTGAAGCAACCCCGCGCCTTCCAGCAGGCGCTCCATCTTCTCGGTGCCTTCCTCGGTCAGCGTGATGTTGCGCTGCTTCTCGTCCTTCTCATAGTCGTCGGGCACGAGCTGCTTCACCAGCTTGTCGACCGCGATATAGAGCTCGCTCTTATCGTCGGTCGGGCCGGAGATAATGAGCGGCGTGCGTGCTTCGTCGATCAGGATCGAATCTACCTCGTCGACGATTGCAAAGTTGAAGGGGCGCTGCACCATCTGGTCGCGCTCATACTTCATGTTGTCACGCAGATAGTCGAAGCCGAGCTCGTTATTGGTGGCGTAGGTGATGTCCGCGTCATAGGCGGCCCTGCGCTCCTGCTCGTCGATATTGGGCACGATCGTGCCGGTGGTGAGCCCCAGGAAGCGATAAACCCGGCCCATCCAGTCGCAATCGCGGCGGGCGAGATAGTCGTTCACAGTGACAACGTGGACGCCTTTGCCTTCCAGTGCGTTGAGATAGGTGGCGAGCGTCGCCACCAGCGTCTTGCCTTCGCCCGTGCGCATCTCGGCGATCTCGCCGCGATGGAGAACGATGCCGCCAATCATCTGCACATCATAGTGGCGCTGGCCCAGCGTGCGCTTGGCTGCTTCCCGCACGGTCGCGAAGGCTTCGGGCAGAAGGTCGTCGAGCGTCTGCCCCTCGGCGAGGCGCTGGCGAAACAGGACCGTCTGGTTCCTGAGCTCGTCGTCGCTCATTGCGCTGATCGTGGGCTCGAAGCTGTTGATGCGCTCTACGGTCTTGCGGAGCGACTTGACGGTACGGTCGTTGGACGAGCCGAAAACAGATTTGGCGAATGCGCCGAACATGGCGGTTTCCCTATTATGAAGAAAGATGAAGGAAGCGTCGGCGAGGCGCCGGCGTGAAAACAAGGAACGCGATAAAGGCCCTGGTGAACCGGGGCGGGCCGGTTATTCCAGCCAGGCGCGCTTCAGGAGAAGGATTGAACGAGCGGAACGAACGGGCGCTGCTTCTGCCCCGCCGCGCGCCTTATCCGGACAGGGCAACGCTTTCGCGTCGCGTGCGCGGATAGAAGGACGCGCTGCCTGCTGGCTCGCTCCCGCCACCGCTGCCGACGCACTGCCGCGCTGCTCGACGCTGCGTTCCACCTGCGCGCGCGCGACCGGACGCTCACCGGCCACAAAGCCGGTCAACGAGGCGATCATCGCCGAGAGGAGGATCAGGATCTGCAAAGCGTCGCGCTTCCCCGTTCAGTCGCGGGCCTACATAGGTTCAATCACGGCAAACGTCCATGCCGTTCATCATGAAGGTGATTTGAACGAGATGGCTAGTTGGTTGGGAAAGCTTCGATCAAAATCTTGACCTGCATCTGGGCTTTGACAGGCTTTCCTTCCTTGTCGACCAATTTCGCTTTTCCGTCTGAAGAGGCCACACCTATACAACCCTCGGGCGAAAATGAAGGAAGTGGCTGTTCCGGCCTCTGTCCTGATTTCAGTGTTGCCGTGCAATTACTTGCGTTACCATCTTCATCGACGTTGAAATGGAGCGTCGTCACTCGGGGGAATTCGCTTATGGGCGTGCCCGTGTCCTCCGGTATCTGCCAAGTCACGTTACGCGTCCCCTGCGAAGAGACCGGCTTTCCCGTCTTGTCCAGCGCTGGCGTGAAATGGCCTCGTTCCTTCATCAACCGGCAGGATGTCTCGTCAAGCGCGGCGCTCCCGCTGGTCTGCGTGACAGCGCAAAACGTCACCTTACCTGTCGCGTCAATATCGAATTTCATTCCGACCGTCCCCTCGGCCGAGGTCGCCAGTGCCTCCGCCGGATAATCGTCGGTCGTGAACCAGTTGGAGGCATTGCCTTTTGGTCCATCGCTTTTGTCCACAGCGTAGGCGGGCATGGCGCAGCACGCCGCCAATAAGATCCAGTACTTCATCCTGTTCCCCCTTTCTTATGAGCTATTGCGAAACATTGAGGCTCGCAACGCCCATTTGCGCGCCCTGTGCTTTGCGCTATTCGCGCTGCCATGACAGACATTTCGCCGCTCGCCCTGCCCTTCCCCTCCCTGCCGCCCATCGCCGGCGTTACGCCGCGTGTCGCGCGCGCGCACTACAAGACGTGGGACCGCTGCGACCTCACTTATATCGAGTTCGCGGAAGGCACGACTGTCGCTGGCGTGACGACGAAGAGCCTCTGCCCCTCGCCCGAGGTGGAGTGGTGCCGCGCCGCGCTGCCGCTCGGTACCGCTCGTGCATTGATGGTCAATGCCGGCAACTCCAACGCCTTTACGGGACGGCTGGGTCGCGACGCAGTGGAAGCCAACGCCGCCCGCATTGCAGCGCATCTGAGCTGCCAGCCGAGCGATGTGTTTCTCGCTTCCACTGGCGTCATCGGTGTGCCCCTCCCCATCGACAAGGCCGCAGCCGGGTTGGACGCAGCCTTCGTCGCTGCACCCTGCACGCTTGAAGACGCCGCCGCCACGATCATGACGACAGACACGTTCACCAAGGGCGCCGTCGCCACCGCCGTGATCGGGGATCGCGCCGTCACGCTCGCGGGCATCATCAAGGGCTCGGGCATGATCGCGCCGGATATGGCTACGATGCTGGGCTTCATCTTCACTGATGCTGCCGTCGAGCCCGCCCTGCTTCAGGCGATGCTCGCTCATGCCAATCTTGCGAGCTTCTCCTGCATCACCGTGGATAGCGACACCTCGACGAGCGATACCGTGCTGGCCTTCGCCACGGGCGCGGCTGGCAATGCTCCGCTGGCCAGCATGGACGATCCGGGTGCCGAGGCGTTCGCCGCCGCGCTGCGCGATGTCTGCCTCCAGCTTGCCCATCTCGTGGTGCGGGACGGCGAAGGCGCGAGCAAGTTCATCGAGATCGCGGTTACTGGCGCGAAATCGGACGAGAGCGCTCGCGCCATCGGCATGAGCATCGCAAACTCACCTCTCGTCAAGACGGCAATCGCGGGTGAGGACGCCAATTGGGGCCGGGTCGTCATGGCCGTCGGCAAAGCCGGCGAACCTGCCGAGCGCGATCTGCTCGCGATCCGCTTTGGCAATACGCTCGTCGCAGAAGGCGGCCTGGCAGTCGAGGGTTATGACGAAGCGCCCGTCGCTGCGCACCTCAAGGGCCAGGAAATCCGGATCGGCGTCGCTCTGGGCCTTGGGGAAGGTCGCGCCACCGTCTGGACCTGCGATCTCACGCACGGTTACATTTCGATCAACGCCGATTATCGGAGCTGAAGGTGCACGCACTTCATAAGTCCGTCGAGGCGCTGATGCGCCGGGTCGCTGCCGATATCGTCATGCCGCGCTATCAGAATCTCGCATCACACGAGATCAGCGAGAAGGCAGCCGACGACCTCGTTACCATTGCGGACAAGGAGAGCGAGATCGCTCTGGCCGACGGCCTGGCAAGCATCCTGCCCGAGGCCGCCATCGTCGGCGAAGAAGCAGTCGCTGCCGATGCTTCGGTTCTAGAGCGGCTCGGCGCCGGCACGCAGTGGATCATCGACCCGATAGACGGCACCGGCAATTTTGCTGCCGGGCGGCCGCCGTTCGGTCTCATGATTGCGCTGGTCGCTGACGGCGAGATGCAGGCGGGCTGGTTGCTCGATCCGCTGACCGGCCGCCTCTGCCATGCCGCGCTGGGCGGTGGCGCTTTCGTCAATGGGGATCGGATCGCCGCACGCGGCACCGGTGTGGACCTGCCCGTTGCTGGTCTCTCCGTGCTGTTCATGAACCCCGCCGATCGAGCCGAAGCGCTCCGTCGCGCCGAGGGAAAGCTGACGATGATGGACATTCCGCGCTGCGCCGCCGAGCAGTATCCGCGCATCGTGCTGGGCGTGAATGATGTCGCCGTGTTCGAGCGCACACTGCCATGGGATCATGCGCCCGGAGCGCTCTTCGTCAACGAGGCTGGCGGCAAGGTCGCCCGACCTGACGGCTCGCCCTATCGAATCGGGGCCGACGCCGGGCGCGGGCTCATTGCAGCTTGCTCACCGGCGATGTGGGACCGGGCGGCCGACATTCTCTACCGCTGATAGTCAAACGGCCGGGCGTCATGGAGACGTCCGGCCGCTATCGTCATCATTATCCAGCCGTCAGCGCTGGATGCGCTTCAGAGAACGCCCTCAAGCCATCCCTTGAGCTGGCTCTTCGGGGCCGCGCCCACCTTGGTGGCGGCGGGCTCGCCGTTCTTGAAGAGGATCATCGTAGGAATGCCACGCACGCCGTAGCGGGCAGGCGCATCGGGGTGATCGTCGATGTTAAGCTTGGCGATCGTCACCTTCTCGCCCAGTTCCTCGCTGATTTCCTCGAGCGACGGCCCAATCATCTTGCACGGCCCGCACCACTCCGCCCAGAAGTCGACAAGCACGGGCTTGTCGGACGCAATCACATCGTCGTGGAAACTGGTGTCGGAAATCGCCTTGGTGGCCATGGGATAGGCTCCTGCATAAGTGTGGACCGAAATCTAGGCGGGCGACACACACTTCTCAAGAGCGGGCGGCTGCAACTTCTCCTGACGGTGCCGCAAAGCCCGGCTTGTGCGCCGCCAGCCTTTCCACGCCGATATCGATCAGCTTCGGCCCACTCGTATAAAGCAGGCTGGCATGGATGGCGCGACCCGGAAAGATCACGCCCAGCGCGGCAGCGTAAGCCGCCATCTGGCGGATATGCGCGAGGGGCACGTCTTCTACATCCTGGGGCACCAGCCGACCCGTCTTGAAGTCCAGCACATGCACCGCAGCCTCCGTCACGAGCAACCGGTCGACCGTACCGGCAATCACCAGCCCGTTGACGACCGCCGCGATCGGAGCTTCCGCCAGTGCCTGCGCCGAAAAGAAGGCGGCGTGGGTCGGATCGTTGATGATGTTCAGCGCATGATCCGCGATCGTTTCGGCAAGAGCCCTGTCGTCGAGGCCGCCCGCGCCGCTCAGCCAGCCTAGCGCGGCAGTCCGTCTATCCTCTGGCGCCACGTCCGGCAGACGCTCGAACAGGGCGTGGAGCAGTTTGCCTCGCGTCGCTGCCATGCGCATCACCGGAGATGGCGGCGGATCCGGCACGTCGTCCTCGACATTGGCCGATGGCGCCAGAGGGCGCGGGGGACGTGCTTCGATCGGGGCTGGCGTATCGATCCAGTCCGGCCGCGCCATCGGAACGACGGCGTCCGTCCCATCTTCCTTATCCTCCGCCGCATCAGGCAGCACGTCCCGCCCCTGCCAGCTCGTGACGTTGCCCCAGATGTCGTCCGGCCGCTCCACTGCGCCCAGACCAGCCAGTGCCAGCCCCGTCTGCATGTGCCAGCTCTGTTCGGGAACGACGCCCTTGCGCTGCGAACCCAGTGCACCACCGATTGCCAGCAGTTCCTGCGCACGGGTCATGCCCACATAGAGCAACCGCCAATGCTCCTCCCGTTCCCGTGCATCGGTGTCTTCCATGGCCCGCTCAAGTAAAGGCGTGCGCTCCGCACCCGTGGGTCGAATGAGCGGGAGCGCATGGCCGCTCACCGGCAGTTCGATCGCGCCAGCGCGCGGGCTCCGGCCCGGATCATAAGTCGCGTCGGCCAGAATCACGATCGGTGCCTCCAAACCCTTGGCGCCGTGTACCGTCATCACGCGGACGGCGTTGCCCGCCTCCGCCAACTCGCGCTTGATGTCCGCCTCTTCGCGATCGAACCAGTCGATGAAGCCCTGAAGAGAGGGGTGCGCCTCGCTCTCGAACGCCAGAGCGCTGTTGACCAGTTCATCGATTGCATCACCCGCCTCTTCGCCAAGCCGGGCGACAAGCTTTCCGCGCCCGCCAAGCGGCCCGCTCAGCATGGCTTCCAGATAGCGATAGGGCGTGGTGAAATCCGCACTCGTGAGCAGTGCGCGCAGCGGCGCCAGCATCGCTTCGGGCTGGGTCGCCCTCAGGTGAGACCAGAGCGACACGCCCTTCTCCCGCAACGCCCGGTGCATGAGATCGTCCTGCGTCCAGCCGATGAGCGGCGAGACGAGCAGGCAGGCGAGGTTGAGATCGTCCTCCGGCTGCACGGCGAAGCGCATCCCCGCTACCAGATCCCGCACCGCGAGCGGGGCCTGTAAGCGCAGGCGATCGACGCCGGCCACGGGCACGCCCGCTTCATAGAGCCGCGCCACGATCAGTCGTGCCAACGCACCACGGTTGCGCACCAATATCATGACATCGCCGGGCCGCGCGCGCCGTCCCTTGGATTTCAGCCAGCGTCCGTGGGATGGATCAACCCAGGCCCGCACTTGCGCGGCAATCTTCTGCGCGTGAAGGCGCTCATGGTCCGCGAGCCAGCCCTCCTCGCCTTCCGGCTCTTCGTCCCCTTCGTCGCCCCCATCCCCGCCAGCGACGATTAGACTGGGCGCCCAGAGCTGAACTTCGCCGGGATGAGGCCGGGCACTGCCATGCGCCTGCGCGGCTTCCGTGAGGCCGATGGTCGTGAAGCCCAGCAGCGAGAGTGTCGCGTCCACCGCTTCCAGCACCGCGGGAACCGTGCGGAAGCTCAGGGAAAGCGGCAGTTCATCGAAGGGTTGCTCCGCATGGCCGGCGCGCGTGCGGAAATGATCGAGAGCGCCCATGAAAGCGCGCGGGCTCGTCCCCTGGAAGCCGAAGATCGCCTGCTTGGTGTCTCCCACCACGAAGAGTGTGCGCGTCGCCCGCTCGTCCGCTCCGGGACTCAGCTCGAAGAAATCGTCGACGATCGCATCCACGATTTGCCACTGCGCATCATTGGTGTCCTGCGCTTCGTCGACGAGGATATGATCGACGCGGCTGTCCAGCCGGTACCGAATCCAGTCGCCGATCCCCTCCTGCGCCAGCAGCATTGCCGCGCGGCCGATCAGTGCGTCAAAGTCTACTCCGCCTTCCGTCTTCAGCGCGGCCTGATAGGACCGGGCATAGGCCCGCCCCGCGATCAGCCCATGCGCCGCGAGGCGCGCGTAGCCGACCTGCGCTTCCAGATCCGCCAGCGCCGTGATTGCCGCGCCGGCTTCCTCGCAAAGCGCCACATAGTCCGGCTCGGCGGCAAGCAACTTGGCATTGGCGCGGTTCTTCACCTCGCCTTTTTGGGTCAGGATCGCACCACGCAGATCGGCCAGACCCTGCCCGCGCGCTGCGGGAGCAGCCGCCAACCACTGCGCGATTGCATCGGCGCATTTGAGGCCGCTTGCCGTGTTCCACGCGACATTCGCCGCCGAGATCTGCCGGAGCAACGCCACCGGGAAAACATCATCCGCGCATTGTTCAGCCAGATGATTGGCCAGATCGCCTGTGGGAAGGTCGAGATACTCGAGGAGCAGCGCTTCGATTGGCTCGGGCAGCGCGTCGAGCGCTGTACCAGCGCGTGCACACCGGGCCAGATAGGACGTCACACCGTCCTCGCCCAATCGCAGAGAGAGCGCCGCTACGGCAGCCTGCACACTCTCGTCCAGTTCCGCTTCGGCCCGCTCCAGCATTGTAATGAGCGCTTGCCGGGCCAGCGCCCGCTGCGCGCGTTCGTCGAGCGGCCGGAAGCCCGGCACTAGCCCCGCCTCCAGCGGAAAGGCAGCGAGCAGGGACTGGCAGAAGCTATGAATGGTCTGGATTTTCAGGCCCCCGCCCGTGGCCTCCAGCACGCGCGCGAACAGCAGCCGCGCCTTGGCAACCGCCTCGGGACCATAGTCCTCCCCCAGCGCCATCAGGTCCATGGCGACATCCGGCCCGCTGGCCCGCACCCAGCGCGCCAGCCGCTCATGCACGCGTTCTGCCATCTCGGCCGCGCCAGCCTTGGTGAAGGTCAGGCACAGAATGCGCTCGGGTGCCACGCCGGCGAGCAGCAGGCGCAGCACGCGCGCGGTCAACACATGGGTCTTGCCCGTGCCGGCGGACGCACTCAGCCACACGTGGGCGCCGGGGCGAGAGGCGCGCGCCTGCTCGTCCTTGAGCGGCAGGAACGCTTTCGCTTCAGCCATCGATGCGCTCCGTGCCACCGTCGTCGCGCGCATACCATTCGTCCAGCCGCATGAGCTGGTCATAGTCGGTATAGACCGGCGCATCGGCGTGAGGACGCGCGGTGAACGGCTCTTCGCCGGTCAGCCAGCGCGCCGCCGCCTCGTCGAAGAAACCAGCGATCATCGGGAGCATTATCTCCGCAGCAATCTTCCCCCGACCCCCGCCGGGCTGCGCGATCGTCCGGCGCGCGCCGATCCCGCCCTTCTCCTTGCGGCCTGTTGCCCAATATTCGTAAGTCGAGACCATCGTCCCCGCCTGCACCTGCGGAAATCCGCCCTCCTGCGCAATGAGGCCCAGCAGCCCAAGTTGCAGCGCAAAGCCCGCCTCGGTCTGCTTCACGGATGGCGCGTGGCCGCTCTTATAGTCCACAATTGCGAGGCTACCGTCGGCGTGCGCATCCACCCGGTCGGGCTTGCCGCGCAGCTTCACGCCGCCGCGCATGATGTGCCCCCACTCCTCCCCGAAAAGGATCGTCCGCCCGTCCTGCGCTTCGCGGGCGACTTCGCTGGTCACCCAGTCCAGCCCGGCGAGCAGGCGCGGCTGCCACAAGGCCCTGAGCAGCGGATGCGCCGGCGCATTAGCGATCATCTCCGTAGCGAGGGCCCGCAGCCGCTCGGGGCCGGGCGCGCCCTCACGCATCCATCGCTCCAGCACGGCATGCGACTGCGTACCGCGCCAAGCCTGTCCTGGCTCCGCGTCCACCGGGTCAAGTCGCGACAGTCGCAGGATTTTGGCGGCGTAGAAGGCGTAAGGATCGGCGCGCAACCTGTCCATGTCGGTCACAGCGATGTCTCGCGGGCGGCTGTCCTGGGGCGGCATCGGCGCTGGCGGCCGCGCGCGGGGCACCGGCGGCAAACGGTCGATCATCCGCGCAAGACCAATGAGCGCATGGTCCTCCCGCCAGGCATCGCCCGCCATGGCGCGCAGGCGAAGCCAGAAGCGTGAAGCGACCGTCGGCGCGGAGATGTCCCGTCGCGCTCGGGACAGGAGCACGCGCGGCGCGCCCAGCCCGTTGGCGAAGTCCTGCGCCGCCACGCCGATCCGTTGTTCCAGACTGGGCAGATCGAGGGCGGTGCGCACGCTCGGCGCCAGCCAGGGGTCAGGTTCCGGCAGTGCGGGCCAGCTTCCCTCGTTGAGACCCGCCAGGATCATCAGGTCGGACTGCATCAGCCGTGCCTCGATCAGGCCCAGAATCGCTATGCGCGGATGTCCTCCCTGCGGAGGTCGCACGGCCACGCCACCCAGAGACTGTCCCAATATGGACGCCATGCTCGCCGCGTCTACCAGTGCGGGGCCGAGAGGCGCGGCGTCCGCCATTGCGCTCATCGCGTCAGCGGCGGCATGGCCCTGATGGCCAGCCCACACCCGCTCGGCCGTCAGAGTGGAGGCAGCGGTGCGTAGCGCCTCCAGACTTGCGCTCAGCGTTGCGGTTCCGCTCCCGATCGCTTCGAGCGGCGCAAGCTCTTCCGCAAGTCTCCGCCACCAGTCGCGGATCGCAGCACGTTCGGTCCGGAGCGGTCCCTCCGCGGCTTCGATCAGCGCGGTAATCGCGCTCAGCCCGGGCGCGGGTCGCGGCCCACGCAGGATCAGATCCAGCCGGCGCACCTGTTCCAGCCATTCCAGCCGTCCCTCGCCCGCGCGCACCAGCGGATGCTTGAGCAGAGCGAGCAGGCTCACCGGCGCGAAACGATCGACGGCCACGCCCGCCAGTCCCATCAGCAGCGTGCCGGGCGGCAGATGCGAAAGCGGCTGGCCAGCACTGTCGTCCGCGTCGATGCCCCAGCGCTTGAGATGAGCCGTCACACGGGTCGCGAGCGCACGATCCGGAGTCACCAGCGCTGCCGTCCGTTCCGGCGCCTCCAGCGTCTCGCGCAAGCGGATAGCGATGGCTTGCGCCTCTTCCGCCGGTGTTGCGGCCTCAATGGCGGTCACCCCCGCAAGGGATCGCTGGTCGGCCTTTAATTCCTGCCAGCGCCCGGTCAGCATCGGCGGCAGCATCGCGTTGCTGATCGCGCGACCTCGCGGCTTGCGGGAGTCATGCTCACCGCCCCAGCGCCATGTCGCCACCTCGTCCGGATGGATATTCATCCGATCGAGCATCCGCCGCAGCACATATTGCGGATGCGTGGGCGACGCCGGAGCGCGGGTTCCGTCCGGCCGCAAAGCCGGGCCAAAGCCGCCGATCGCTTCCCATTCGCTCGGGCCGAGTTCCTTGTCGAGATCGGCAAGCACCACGCTTCCCTGGGGCATGTGGGCGACCACGCGCAGCAAGTCCACGATTGCCGGAGCGGTGGTCGCGATGCCGGCTGCCACCACGAAGCGGTCCGGCGAGGCCTCCGTCCAGCGTCGCGCGATCCGCGCAAGCATGATGTCGCGTCGCTCGGCCATATCGATGCGGCCGCGTGCTGCCAGCTCTGCGGGCCAGCGCTCAAGCAACAGCGAAAAAAGGGCGAGCGCTTTCTCCCAGTGTCCGGAGAGGTCGCGATGATCCGGATTGTCCCTTAGCGCGGCGAGATCGCGGGCAGACTTGCGTTCGATGATGAGCTGGTCGAGCGTTCGGGAAAGCGCAGCCGCCAGTCGGAACGCCTCGCCCGTTTCAACCGGATCTCCGATCCGGGCGCGTTCCTGCTGGATCAGCCGGGCGAGGATCATCTGCCGCTCCATCGGGGCTATCGCCGGAGGTAGGTCTGCACCCAGGCCGATCGGTTCGAGCGCACTGCCCAGCACTTCGGAGAGTTCCGGATCGCCCAGCGGCACCAGCCGGGGCAAAAGCAGCCCTCCCTCCGCCCGTCGAACGAAGGCGTCGCGCACGGCCCGCACAGCCCGGTTGTTCGGTAGCAGTACGATCCCCCTTGCGAGGGCCAGGCCATCGTCCTTGCGCCCGTCATGAAGAGCGAGGAGGCCTTTCGCCAGCGCATCGGCAAAGGCGCGGTGCGCAGGGATGGTGTAGATGGCCGGGTGCGCGTCAGCCACCAGCGATCCCGGCCTCGACGATCGGTATCGCCGCCGGCGTTCCCACGTCGAACCAAAGCCCGATATGGACAAGCCCATAGGCCCGCCCGGCGGCGATTGCCCTGTCCCAGAAGATGTTCGTAGAGAAAGCATCGCCCGGCGGGTCAACGATCAGGCGGGGCGCAATGACCTGAACACCCGTGAAGACGAAGGGCGCCACTCGCCCTGGCTTCCGCCGGGAGAGCCGGCCCAGAGCGTCCATGTGAAAGTCGCCCGGTCCGCTGTGCCCCGCCGCACGGGCATGGGGCACCATGAGGAGCAGTGCGTCCATCGCGGCGTCATCCCACCGCCGGGCAAGTGCGCTGATCGCGTTGGTCGGTCCGTCGATCCACAAATTATCGCTGTTGGCGCAGAGGAAAGGCTTCTCGCCCAGCAGCGGGAGCGCGTGAATCAGCCCTCCGCCTGTCTCCAACAGCTTGGCCCGCTCGTCGGAGATGACATAATCGACGCCCGTCTCTCGCGCTCGTCCCGCCAGATGCGCCTCGATCGCGTCCGCAAGATAATGCACGTTGACGACGATGCGCCGGATGCCCGCGCTTTCGATCCGGTCGAGGGCGTGGTCGATGAGGGGTTGTCCCGCCACTTTCACCAGTGGCTTGGGTCGGGTCGCGGTCAGCGGTCGCATCCGCTTTCCGAGACCCGCCGCCATTAGCATCGCGGTGTCGATCACAGTGCTCACGGGCGCGGCTCTGGCTTTAGTACGCCGCGTAGCTTATGCGGCACGTTCGCCTCGAACCATTCGGCTACCGGTTCCAGCGCGGGATGCGCGAGATCGCGGTGGAGCAGACCCCACATGCGCGGCAGATAGTCGAGATAACGTGGCTTGCCGTCCCGCTGGCACAGACGCGTGAAAATGCCAATGATCTTCGCGTTTCGTTGTGCGCCAAGCACTGCATAGGCCGCATCGAAATCGGGCGAGACCGGTGCCACGCTCTTGTAGTGCGCCAGCATCGTTGCCTCGGTCATGACCGATACATCGCGGCGGGCATCCTGCAGCAGGGAAACAAGATCATAAGCGGGATGCCCGGCAAGGGCGTCCTGAAAGTCGAGCAGACCCAGACCATGGCTGCGCTCCGCGTCAGGCAACAGCATGATGTTTTCGGCGTGATAGTCCCGCAGCACCGTCACGGGCGGCGCGGCGTCATTTTCCACGACCGGCAGTACCGCTTCCCACGCCTCGACATAGCCGACCATGTTTACGTCCAGCCCGGCAGCAGGGCAGAACCATTCCGTAAGCAGGTTCACCTCGCGCAGATACACCTCGCGGTCATAGCGCGGGACGTCACATGGCGGCAGCTTGTGAATTTCGGCCAGCACATCCACGGCACGGCGATAGATGCCGTGCTCATCCTGAGGCGCGTGATCGAGATGATCGCGGACCCGCTCGTCGCCAAAGTCCTCCAGCAGAACCAGTCCCTGGTCCAGATCACGCGCCAAAATCTCCGGAGCGGCGAAACCGTGACCGCTGAGCCATTCACCCACTGCGATGAACGGGCGCGGGTCTTCGTGGGGCGGCGGGGCATCCATCAGCACGGCTCGCTTCTCTCCGTCGGTAACCCGAAAATAGCGGCGGAAAGAGGCGTCACCCGCCAGCGGCGCGATCCGCGCCCCTTCCCATCCGGCGGAGGCGAGGAAGGCCGGTGCGCTCGCAGGCGGCGTCATATCGGAAGCTTTTGCCATCGCCGCTCCCAAGCGTCCGGCACGCGGGCTGTCAAGCCACGACCGCCGGCCGGTTCCGGCGCCAGGCTCAGGTGGAGTGCATGGGCTATCAGCGCCGCGCCGCCATGCTCGGGCCATTCCACGAGAACCGCTCCATCCGCCAGCCAGTCCGAGAGGCCCAGTTCCTCAACATCTTCCGGGGATTCGATCCGATAAAGATCGACATGGGCGACGGCCAGGCGCAGTTCGGGCGGCTCATAGCCCTGCAGGATCGCGAAGGTTGGGCTCGGTGCCTCACCCGCATAGCCAAGACCGCGCAGAATTCCCCGTGCCAGCGTGGTTTTTCCGGCCCCCAGTCCACCGGAAAGCGCAATCATATCCCCAGCGCTGACGAGTTGCGCCAGCTCCTCGCCAAAGGCCTCAAGGCTGGCTGCATCCTTAAAGAGCATCAGCCGATCACTCGCGTGGCAGTTCGATTGTCACGGCAGTGCCCTGCCCCGGTTCGGAAATGAGGCTCACCGTCCCGCCATGCGCTTCGATGAACTGCCGGACCAGCGGCAGGCCCAGCCCGGCAGCCTCGCCGCCAGCACCCCGGCCCAGACGTGCAAAGCTGTCGAATAGGCGTGCTTGCAGCTTGTTCTCGATACCCGGCCCATTGTCGGAGATGACAATCCGCGCGGTCTGGACCGTCCCATCGCCATGGACGAGCACACGTCCGTTCTGGCCGACAAAGCGCACGGCATTGTCGATCAGATGGCCAACCGCTTGCCGTATTCGCCGCTCGTCTCCGGTCACGGAGCCGATGCTCGGGGCGATCGACTCGACGATCGTCACGTCCCGTTCCACCGCCGCTGCTTCGAATCCGGCGGCAGCCTCGTGTAGCAATGCACCGAGATCCACCGGGCGGCGCTCGATCGGCAGGCCACCCGCCGCGCCTTGCGTCAGGTCGAGCACATTGTCGATCAGCCCGGCAAGCCGGTCTGTGCTCTGCATGATCGCGCCCAGATATTCCTTCGCGGTCTCGCCCAGTTCCCCGGCATAGCCGGACTGCATCATCTCCGCGAAACCGGCGATGGACGTCAGCGGCGTGCGCAGTTCGTAGCTCATGTTCGAGACAAACGCCGATTTAACGCGGTCGGCCTCTTCCAGCGCTTCGTTGCGGTCGCGCAGCGCCTGCTCGATCCGGCGGCTGTCGGAGATATCCAGCATGAGGAAGAGGGCGTTTCCGTCCGGCAGCGGAATCGCCGCGAACTCGAAATAGCGCCCGTCCGCGAAGGCGATACGCCCGCCGCGTTGGCGGCGATCCACCGTCGCAGCGCGGATCAGCTGGTGGACGAGGCCCGATTGCTGCGGTCGCGCAAGCCGAGGCGCTAGGCTCTGCATCAGTTCGTCCACACGCGGATGTTGTGCCAGGACCATTTCCTGTGCCTGCCAGATTTGCCGGAAGCGGCTGTTCCACATGTGGAGCCGCCCATCCGCCGCGAACACGGCAATCGCCTCGAAGAGATTGTCCAGCGTCGCGGTCCGCACACGCAGCAGCGTGTCGCGCGCGGAGGAAAGCTGGACCTGCTCGGTCCTGTCCTCGAAGATGAGGAGCAGGCCCCCGTCCGGCAGTGGCTGCGCATAGACGCGCAAATGCACGCCATCGCGAAGCAGCCAGTTCTCCTCCACCGCATGCGGAGAGGTGAACCACTGGCGACGCTCCTCGCGCCAGGCCTGGAAGTCCGGCGTGTGAGGAACCGCGCCCGATTCCCGCATCGCGTCCAGCACGCGATTGAACTCGGTTTCGGACAGCACGGAATCATGTTTGAGGCCGAAGATGCTCATGAAGGGCTGATTGCAGAAGCGAAGCCGCTGGTCAGACCCGAACTGCGCAACGCCGGCCGACAGCCTGTCGAGCATGTCCCGGTGCGCCTGCGCAGTGTGCCGAAGCTCCGCGCGCGCCTCCTCCAGCTCGTGCATGTCGATGGCGTAGCCGGCCACGCCCACAGCGCCCAGTGGCACATCGACCACCCGCATCAGCCGCCGCTTGCCGTCGATCGTGACCGGAACCATCCGCGCGGAAGTCTCACCCACTTTCCCGGCAGCCGAGGCCGCGGCTGCGGGGGTCACGCCGTCCATCGCCTCGATCAGCTCAATCCCCTGTGAGACGACATCATCGGCCGATGGTGCATCTACGGCGCGAACATAAGCCGTGTTGACGAGGCTGAGCCCGCCGTCCGGGGCGCGATGCCAGATCGGCATCGGCGCAGCCTCGATCACGCCGGAGAGTGCCTCAAGCGCCGCACGATAGCGCGCCCCCTGCTCCTGCAAATCCTCGATCATCGACTGACTCTCAGTCATGTCGAAGATCCAGAGCACGATCGCCCCAGGCCCGGACAGATCCGAGCTTGCAGGCTGTCCGCGCACGAGCAGCGACCGGCTGGAACCGACGGCACGCACCGGGATCGCGAATGTCTTGCCGCCCCGCTGTGCAGCCTTGATCTCAGCGGCGAGTGCGTGCGCGCGGTCCGGCTCCAGGCCTCCGTCCTCCGCAATCAGTTCGGAGACGAAGCCGGGGACTCTGCCCTGCCCCAGCCAGCTTGCCAGCCGGTCCGGCGCTTCGATGCGCCCGTCCGGGAGGACGATCACGGGGATTGCGGGAGCCGACTGCAGCAGATCGGCCAGCCTGTCGGCCTGCATGCGCGCATGTCTCGCGGATCGCCGCATGGCGAGGCCGCTCCACAGGGCCCATAGCGCCACGGCCAGCCACAGCGCCAGCACTGCTCCCAGCAGCGCCATCATGATGGGCGAAAGCGCGATCACGCCGCTCGATTACGGTCGATTGCGGTTTGGCACAAGCGCCCACGAAACCGCAGCGGAAAGCCCGGTGGGTGCTCACCGTCAAACGCGCAACACGCGCAGGGCAACGGGGCATGGCAGGCGATGGTCATTCCCACTTCGGAACAGCGTTTATCGGGACGCTAGTGAAAGAGTCCGCACTTGGCTATCGTGGCCGGCGAAAAAGGGTCGCCAGAATCATGCGCTCGGGGAAAAAGACTTTAATCTTCATATTGCTGGTATGCGCATTTAGGTGCCCAGCCCACGCCGCCGAGCCGCCTTTCTCAAGCCAGGCGAGCACGCCGATCCCCTCGGGAGCGGAGAGCTCATCACGTGCCGTCGCTCTCATGGTCGGCCGCATTGCAAGCTTCACGCGCTGGCCCCAGAATCTAGGCCGCCTGCTGGTTTGCGTGGTAGGGCCTGCACGTTTTGGGGGTGCCCTCGCGCAAAGTGGGGAGACAGCAAATCGGCCTGTTTCGGTGCGTTCCCTTACCGCGCCCAGCGCGTCCGCGCTCGATGGATGCAATATCGTTTATCTGGGCTCGATCTATATGAGTTCTTTGGCGCCGGGTCAGGCCTGGCGAGTTCTGTCCCCGCTTCGTGGGCAGCCTGTCTTGTCTATTGCGGAGGCGGACCCGGGATGTCGCTCGGGCGCCATGTTCTGCCTTCAGGTTGCGGCTGACCGCTTGTCGTTCCTGCTCAATATCGATGCCATCGCGCGCAGTCCCTTGCGTGTCGATCCACGTGTGCTCCGCCTGGCCCAGTTCCACGAGGAAGAGCCATGAGCAACGCCCGTCGCTCGCTCTCGCTCCGCTATGTTCTGGCGCTGGTCCACATGCGGGTCACGCTGTTCGCGATCAGCATGGCGATCATCACCATTTCGGCCATCGGCTTCGCGACGATATTGCGTTATGCCGAGCAAAATCAGGATCTGGTCGCCGAAACTGCCTCCTATGTCGCTGCGCCGGCTGTCGTCTTCCGGGATCCTGCGGCCACGCACGCGATTATCGCGCCTCTGTTGAGCCGCCGGGGCGTTGCGCGGATCGATGTCCTCGTCGAGGGCAAACCCTTTGCCTCCGCCAACGACCCGCGCCGCGCGCCGTCCAATGTCTTCGAGCGACAGTTGGCGAGTTATTTCTTTCTGCATCCGCACAGCCGCCTCATCGAGCATCAGGGGCAGGTCATCGGCGAGATCCAAGTGTTCATCGACGTCGAGGAGATCGCGGGCTATGTCCTCACTGCTCTCGCCGGTGGGCTCAGTTGCCTCCTGCTCACAGCCATCGCAACAGCCCTGCTCGCGCGTCGGCTGAGTGCCAATGTCATTCAACCGCTCGAAGCGATCAGCCAGGTGGCGCACCGGGTTCGGTCCGAGCGCTGCTTCGATTTGCGCGCGCCATCTGCTTCTATTCACGAGATCGATGCGCTGGGCGCGGATTTCAACTCCCTCATAGCCGAGATGGAACGCTGGGACACGCGGCTGCGCACCGAGAATGAAGAACTCAGCCATCGCGCCACGCATGACAGCCTCACTCAGCTTCCCAACCGGCGAGCCTTCGAGTGGCGGCTTGCTTCCGCGATCGCGGAGGCCGGGCGCGCGAACCAGACGTTTGCCGTGATGTTCATCGACGGAGATCACTTCAAGGAGATCAACGATCAGCTGGGCCATCGCAGTGGCGATGCCGTGCTGATGAGCATCGCGGATCGTCTGACACGGTCCATTCAGCCGGAAGACACGGCAGCGAGGCTGGGCGGTGACGAGTTCGCCGTCATTCTCGCGCCTCCCAGAGATGGCGATGGCGTGGACCGGGTGCTTGAGGAGATCCGGACCCGGATGAGCGAACCGGTCAGCCTGCCTGACGGCAACCGAATCACGATCAGTGTGTCCGTGGGTGTTGCGATCTTTCCACAGGACGGGGCGAATACGACCGAGCTTCTCGCCAGAGCGGATGCGGCCATGTATGCCTATAAATCAAGAACAAGGCAGATTGGGAAACAGGGACGCCGATGAAATCAGCAGTTATGAAAGCCGCTGCGATCTCGTTATCGCTGCTGGCGGCTGCATGCGCCGCAACTCCTCGTCCGGCACCACTTTTCACGCCCCAGCAGGAGGCCGTGCTGCGCGCTAACCGCTTTGTGGAAACAGACAGAGGTTGGGAGTTTTCGGCGAACGACAAGCTCCTGTTCCCCTTTGACGATAGCAAGCTGAAAGCGGACCAGGTCCCTGTTCTGCAGGCTATCGCCGGCAGGCTGGACGCCGTCGCGATCATGCATGCAACAGTAGAGGGCCATACTGATGCGACAGGAACAGCCGCCTATAATGAGCAGCTTTCCATCCGTCGCGCCGGAGCCGTCGCGGAGGCGCTCATCTCGGGCGGTTTCAGTCGCGAGGGGATAAAGGTGGAGGGGCTTGGCTCACGCTATCCCGTGGAATCCAACGATACACGCCAAGGCCGCGAGGAGAACCGCCGCGTAGTCATCCTCATCACGACGCCGTAAGACCGCAAGACTGATCGGGCTAGCAAATAGCGCCTCTGGAAATCCTGGGTGCGAAGCATTGCCAGAAATCGTCATGCGGAACGTGTTTCAGCACCAGCGCACTTTTAACGCCCGTATCTATACTGAGGATAGCTGTCCGGCCTGATCCAGCACGAACTCAGTTCGCAAAAGCATGACGGGAAGTCTCCCGGGCTGATCCCGGAAAACTGCCCGTCTAAGAGTGCTGGCGCCGATTAGCGCCGGTTATCTCGCGATCTTAATAGCGATAATGGTCCGGTTTGAATGGACCCTGCGGCGTCACGCCGATATAGGCCGCCTGCTTTTCGGTCAGCTTGGAGAGCTTCACGCCCAGCTTCTCGAGGTGCAATGCGGCGACCTTCTCGTCGAGGTGCTTGGGCAGCACATAGACGTCGTTCTTGTAATTCTCGCTCTTCGAAAAAAGCTCGATCTGCGCCAGCACCTGATTGGTGAAGCTCGACGACATGACGAAGCTGGGGTGGCCCGTTGCACAGCCCAGGTTCACCAGACGCCCCTTGGCGAGCATGATGATCTTCTTGCCATCGGGGAACTCAACCTCGTCGACCTGCGGCTTGATCTCGGTCCACTTCATGTTGCTGAGCGCCGCGATCTGGATCTCGCTGTCGAAGTGGCCGATGTTGCAGACGATAGCCATGTTCTTCATCGCGCGCATGTGGTCGAGGGTGATGATGTCCTCGTTGCCGGTCGCCGTCACGAAGATGTCCGCGCGAGTAGCGGCCTCTTCCATGGTCACGACTTCATAGCCTTCCATGGCGGCTTGCAGCGCGCAGATTGGGTCGATTTCGGTCACGAGCACGCGCGCGCCACCATTGCGGAGCGACGCAGCGCTGCCCTTGCCGACATCGCCGAAGCCGGCGACGCAGGCGACCTTGCCGGCCAGCATCACGTCCGTCGCGCGACGGATGGCGTCCACGAGGGACTCCTTGCAGCCATAGAGATTGTCGAACTTAGACTTGGTGACACTGTCGTTCACGTTGATCGCCGGGAAAGGCAGCTTGCCCTTCTTGGCCAGCTCATAGAGCCGGTGAACGCCCGTGGTGGTCTCTTCTGACACGCCCTTGATCGCCGTGACCGTCTTGGTGAGGTAACCCGGACGCTCGGCAAGGAAGCGCTTGAGCGTTGCGACGAAAATCGTCTCTTCCTCGTTCGAAGGCGTGAAGAGCTCTTCGCCTGCCTCGACGCGTGCGCCCCACAGCGCGAACATCGTGGCGTCGCCGCCATCATCCAGGATCATGTTGCAGGTCGTGTCCTGACCCCAGTCGAAGATGCGGATCACATAGTCCCAATATTCTTCAAGGCTCTCGCCCTTGATCGCGAACACGGGGATGCCCCGCGCGGCAATCGCGGCGGCGGCGTGATCCTGGGTCGAATAGATATTGCAGGTCGCCCAGCGCAGTTCGGCGCCCAGCTCAGCTAACGTCTCGATCAGCACGGCGGTCTGAATCGTCATGTGCAGCGAGCCCGTAATGCGCGCGCCCTTGAGCGGCTTGGAGGCGCCGAACTCCTGACGAAGGGCCATGAGGCCGGGCATTTCGGTCTCTGCGATCTCGATCTCTTTGCGGCCGAAGCCGGCGAGGGAAATGTCGGCGATCACATAGTCAGTGGCTTTGTCAGCAACGGCCGTGGCCATGGGGAAGCTCCTTGAACGTCTCTGGGGTGACGACAGCCTGCAAAGCAATAAGGCCCGTCGCGGATGCGGACGGGCCTTAGCAACGCCTTCGCGGCATAGCAAATATAAAGAATTCTTTATGTGTCGTTCCAGTTGGTCCGGGCGAGCGTCAGGCCGGGAGCGGTATCGCCGAACCCGACGACGTGTCTCAACTCAACCTCGGCTCCTATTCTCCTGCGCGTACAGTGGCTTGCGCGATATGGACCTGTGGCGCGCAACGCTGACCCGGAAGCGGCGGCTCCATGCCGTTCCGCGGCGCCAGCGCGACGAGGCTTTCCCGGCTGGACGGCATCGTCGCGGCATCACGGGCCATTGCGCGCAGCTCTTCGCAATCCGTCACCGCCCCGCCATTGCCGAACTGGTTGGCCATCACCGTGCCGAACCGGTCATAGGCATCGAGCGCCGCACGCCCGCCCATATAGCCGTTCATATGCGCCCGGATCTGGTCGTTAAGGACTGTAAGCGTCGCGCGATGACGCACAACGAAGCTATTGTAATCAGGTACGATATCGACGCCCTTTGCCTGACATCTAAGAGCCGAGACCATCAGCATGATGTCAAACTGGCGCACCTGCGCCGCCTCTGTCACGCGTTCGTGCCAACAGCTCTGGGCGAGCGCCGGCTGCGCGAGCCCGATGAGCATCGGGACGCCCGCAATGCTCCGTGCGGCACGCGCCGCAACCCCTGCCCTGATTGTCATTGCCACCCCAATTCCCCCATTCGACAGTCACAAATAGCCACCGAATGGTCAGAGATTGGGGAGCCGTGCTTTCATCCTGCTTTCCAGGCGGTGTTAACACGGCGTTCAACTGAATCGTCAGCGAAACCAGCCCGTTGATTGTTGGATCAGTTCGGGGCCGTTTCGTCTTGAAAATATTCTGTTTTGTCTTGATCCTGGACACAAGCGAGGCATTTCGGACCACTGTCTTGTTGTGGACATGATTGAGGGGCTAATTTCGCCGCATGTCGGAAAGCTCGAAACCGCGATGTATCGCGATCTACAATCTCAAGGGCGGGGTGGGTAAGACCACCCTTTCCGTCAATCTCGCCTGGGCATCTGCCACTCTTTCCGCCCGGCGGACGCTGCTCTGGGATCTCGATCCACAGGCGGGGTCCAGCTGGCTGCTCAGCGACGATAACGGCCGGGACAAAGCTCGCGCCGTCTTCTCTCGCGACATTGATGCGGAACGGCTGATTTCCGCCACTGACTATGATCGTCTCGACCTCCTCGCTGCCGATGCATCCTTGCGCGGACTGGATCGGCTGCTTTTCGATTTAGGCAAGCGCAAGCGCCTCCAGCGCCTTATCGAAGGGCTGCGCGGCCGTTATGAGCGCGTGCTTCTCGATTGCCCGCCCGGTCTCACAGAAACGAGCGAGCAGGTGCTTCGCGCCGCGGATATCGTGGTAGTTCCGGTGGTCCCCTCCCCGCTCGCCGAGCGGGCACTTCATGAAGTCGTCGCGCATTTCGCCGGCTCGGGCCAGCGCCATCCGCCGATCCTTCCCGTGCTTTCTATGGTGGATTTGCGTCGCGGTCGCCATCGCGAGGCCGTGGCGGAGCATCCCGACTGGCCGATGGTGACTTATTCAAGCCTCGTCGAGCAAATGGCTGTCCGCCGCGCCCCGCTCGGAGCGTTCGCGAGCCGATCGCCCCAAAGCGAACAAGTCGCACTTCTCTGGCGCGGTATCGAGAAGCGGCTGAACCAGCTCTAAGTTAGCGAGTTACGCGACGGCGTTCTGTCTCATCATCGGAGGGAACAGGCCGCGCGCGTCGATTGCCGGCATCGGCCGGCCGAAATAATATCCCTGCATCTTGAAGCAGCCCAACTGCTTCAGCAGCAGATATTCCTGCTCTGTTTCGACACCTTCGGCTGTCGTCATCATGTCGAGGCTCTCGGCCATCGCTACAACCGCGCGCACGATCGCGAGGCTTTCAGCGCGATTGGCCGCCACGCCCTGCACGAATGCACGGTCGATCTTGATCGTATTGAACCGCGTTCGAGAGAGATAGCCGAGGGACGAATATCCTGTCCCGAAATCGTCGAGACTCAGGCGAACGCCCAGCGCAATCAGGCGATCCAGCAACTGGATCGCACCCGTTCCTTCGCGCAGAAACACGCTTTCGGTAACCTCGAGTTCCAGTCGATCAGGGGCCAGGCCGCTATGCGCCAGTGCCTGAATCACGGTCTCAAGGAACTCGGGGTCGTAGAGCTGTTCGGAGGAGACGTTGACCGCCAGACGAACGTCTTGCGGCCAGTACATCGCCTCATGGCACGCTGTCCGCAGCACCCAGTTCCCTATGGACGCAATGAGGCGCGCTTCCTCCGCAACGGGAATGAATTTGCTCGGAGGAATATGACCGAGATCCGGATGAACCCACCGCACGAGCGCCTCGAACCCGGTCACTTCTTCTGATCGCGCGTCCACGACAGGTTGATAGACGAGATGCAGCTGATCCTTCTCCAGCGCACCACGCAAAGCAATTTCGAGCAGGCGACGCTCCTCAGCGTCGGCATGGAGCGAAGGCACGTAGGCGAAATGCTTGCCTCCGCCCTCATCCTTGGCACGATACATGGCGAGATCCGCGCTACGAATGAGCGTTTCTGCCGTTTTCCCGTCTTGTGGCGCGCAGGCAGACCCGACGCTTGCCCCGATGAACAGCGTGTGTGTATCGACCTGATAGGGTCGGGAAACCGCCTCTATGATGGCGAGCGCGAGCTGCTCAATGTACAAGGGGTCCGGAATAGAACGCAGGACGACCGCGAATTCGTCTCCGCCCAGTCTCCCGCATATCTCTTCGCTGGAGCAGACCTTCCGCAGCCTTGCCGCGACCTGCGCAAGCAGTTGATCGCCCACCAGATGGCCGAGCGTGTCATTGACTGACTTGAAGCGGTCGAGATCGATCATCAAGAAGCCGCAAAGCCTATTCTGGTCGCTGACGCTGTTGGTCGCCCGGGCCAGCTCCTCGGTCAGCTTCAAGCGGTTCGGCAGATTGGTGAGCATATCAAAATGCGCCAGCTGCGCTATCCGCTCGGCCGACTCCTTCTGAGCGGTTATATCCGCCCCGACACCGCGAAATCCGAGAAACACCCCTTTCTCGTCCACGCGCGGGGATGCCGAAACCTCCCACCAGCGCCGCCTGCCGTTGATCATGATCGGCAGGAAAATATCCGAGAAAGCCGAGCGGCTTTTGAGCTTTTCGGCCAGCAGGTGAAGCGCGGCGTCGAAGGCGCCCGTATTCCAATCTGGCCCTGCGAAGATCTCCAGCACGGATCGACCCTCAATCTCGGACACCTCACGTTCGAGGGCGCGCGCGAGTGAAGGCGACACATCGCACAACCGACGCGACGCGTCCGTCTGCCAAAGCCATCCCGCCCCTTCCAGATCATGCTCCTTGAGAAGCATGCTCACCAACTCCCGATTTTCGGCGAGTTGGTCGGAGGTCATGAATTGCTCGGCAAATTTCTGTGCTTGCTGAAGAGATGCCACCAGCAGCAACAGTCCATAGACCAGCACGATCCCCGCGAGCAACGGATTGACCTGTTGCGACATCATCCAGACGGAGCTGCCGCCAACGGAAAGAATAAATGCCGTGGAGCTCAGAGGCGTGGACTGATAACTAATTGCGAGTGCTGCCATCATGCAGCTTGTCATGGCCCAGAGTCCGACGACCTGCACCGGGGCGGCATCATCCGCCAGGGCGACCATAGGGAACGCCCATGCAATACCCATGAGTAAGCTGGCTAGCCCGTGGCTTCGGACTTCCTTCCGACTCGCATGGCCATAGTCTGTGGCAGCCAGCCGTCGGTGCATCGTCATCGGCCAGATCAAGGTCAAGATCGCAGCGCTGGTCCAGAGGACAAGAAGCCAGCGAGGCTGGCTGTCAGCGAAAAGGGCGTCGACAAAGAAGATCGAAATAAGCGCCAGCGCCAGCCGCAAGCCGATAAGCTGGTGGGCCTGCCGCAGCTGCAATCCCGTGAGGCGCGCTTCGAGGTCGATCGGCAGGCCGCCGGCTCCCATCAGAGCCGGCAGAGACAGCTTTATCGATGACCCATGATCGGGACGAGAGATTTCCAGTCGATCAGTCACGCGCCTCCTTTAGAGGCATGATCCTTATCAACTCGTAAGCGCGCTTCCCTCTCGCACAAATTTCACGCAGCGATATCGTAAGGGATGATCTCGCCTTCCAGATAGAGCTTGCGGGCCTTGGACCGACTGAGCTTGCCCGAACTTGTGCGTGGAAGCGTGCGCGGCGGCACCAGTTCGACGACGCAGTTCATGCCGGTAATGGAGCGTACCCGCTCGCGAATATCATCCCTCAGTCGCGCACGCTCGGCATTGTCGGATATGCGGCAATGCACCAGAACGGCCGGCGCTTCCTCGCCCCCGGGCGTGGTGATGGCAAAGGCGGCTATGTCGCCCTGCTTGAATCCCGGAAGCTGCTCCACCGCCCACTCGATATCCTGCGGCCAATGGTTCTTGCCGTTGACGATAATCATGTCTTTGGCTCGGCCCACGATATAGAGATAACCGTCGGACAGATACCCCATGTCGCCGGTGTCGAGCCAGCCATCGCTCATGCAGGCAGCTGTCGCTTCCTCATCCCGGAAGTACCCGACCATCAGACTCGATCCGCTCGTCCAGACCTTGCCGATGGTCTTGTCCGGAACAAGGGCCCCGAAATCGTCCCGAATCTCCACTTTCATGCCCATTACGGGTTTGCCGCAATTCACGATCGCCCGGTAGCGCTGCGGCCGGTCCTGCGGCGCGTCTCCGCCGGAAAGCTCGGTCTCCTCGACAAGTTCCACCACGATGCCTTCGCCTGGCGGCATGATTGTGACCGCAAGAGTCGCTTCCGCCAGGCCGTAGCTTGGCAAAAATGCGCTGGGGCTGAATCCTGCTTCTGCAAAAGCGTCGACGAATTCCTGCATCACGTCGGGCCGAATCATATCCGCGCCGTTGCCGGCGAGCCGCCAACGTGAAAGATCGAATCGCTCGGACGCCCGGGTCTGGCTGGACATGCGCCGTGCGCAGATGTCGTAGCCAAAGGTCGGAGAATAG
Source organism: Sphingobium sp. CR28 (assembly GCF_052327305.1). Taxonomy (GTDB): domain Bacteria; phylum Pseudomonadota; class Alphaproteobacteria; order Sphingomonadales; family Sphingomonadaceae; genus Sphingobium. The sequence goes on from NZ_CP182486.1 coordinate 385,915, forward strand.
CTCACCGACGTTCCTTCGTTCCGGCTGATAAGATCCAGCCATGCGAGAGGACGCCGGGCAAAATCCTCTGTCTTGAGATAATCGGTCGAAACCTGATTGGCGACGACGGACAGGAAGCATCCGACGAGGCCCATATCATGATACCAGGGGAGCCAGCTGATGCAGCGATCGGTCTCGACCAGCCGCATACCGTTGCTATGGGCCGCGAGATTCGCAAGGAGCGCGCGATGGGTTACCGCCACCCCATGAGGAAAGCGGGTCGAGCCGCTGGAATATTGCAGGTAGCAAACCTCATCCGGCAAGGCGACCGGAAGCGGGCTATCGCTTGTCGGCCCGTTGAGTAAGGCCTCGAAGGTCATGCCCTTGACGCCCTGCTTCTCGGCAGCCGCGCTCGCCATTTCGGAAAGTTCGGCCGGGAAAAGAAACAAGCTGGGATCGCTGCTCGAAAGCTGGACGGCCAGCTGATCTATATAACCTTCCTTGCCGCCGAAACTCGTGGGCAAGGGGAGTGGAACCGGCCATGCCCCGGCGTAAACCACTCCGAAAAAGAGCTGAGCAAACTCCGGGCCCGTCTCTGCAACAAGGGCAATGCGGTCCTTGGGTCTGACGCCCTGTGCGAGAAGACGCTGCGCGGCCGCCAACGCGTCGCTCCGCATCTCCCGATAGGGATATGCTTTCGACAAATTGCCGCGCGCGTCATGAAAATTGAGTCCTCGCTCACCTTGCGCTGCGTAATCCAGTGCTTCGCCAAGTGTCGCAAAATCCGCGAATCGGCGCGGGAGCGCGTCAGTCGTCGCGGTTGGCTGCATGTCGTGACCCTTCATTCTTCTATATTGCCCGTCAACTTACCGGAAGCGGCAGCTTTCGATCAGTCGATGCCAGATCATCCTCGTACCCAGACCTTTGCCTGTGGATTGCCGATAAAGCCACGCCGCACATTCAAATAGCGGTCTGACTGTGGCACAAAGATGGCGCATGATGTCTTCCCGCACCCGGCGCGCCGCACCAGCGCTCGACAAGGACCGACTTGAGGCGCTCGCGCTGCACTATGCGGCCCGATACGCGACGACGCGGGCAAAACTCCATAAGTATCTCGCGCGCAAGATTACCGAACGCGGCTGGAACGAAGAAAATCCGGCGGACATCGAAGGACTTGTCGCCCGCCTCGTGGACCTTCGCTATGTGGATGACGCGACTTATGCCCGCATGAAAGCCGGCGCGATGCAACGTCGCGGGCTGGGCCAGCGCAGAATTGGGCAAATGCTCCTTCATGCCGGCGTAGACGAAAGCGACCGCCTTCCCGCGCTGGAAACCAGTGGTCGCGAGCGTTGGGAAGCCGCGGAACGTCTGGCGCGCCGCAAGCGGATTGGCCCTTTTGGCTCCGACAATTCTGATCGACCAACGCGCGAGAAACATGTCGCGGCTTTTCTCAGGGCTGGACACGATATGATGACAGCACGGGCCTGGGCTTATTCGGCGCCTGGCGACGCCCCGCCCTGCCCCGATGAAGATGCGATATGAAGCTCAAGGCTCTCACATTATCCTGCTGCGTTCTGACAGTGCTATTTTTATCTGGATGCAGCGATCGGAGTCCCGTTGGCCAAGGCTCAAAGATCACTTCCAGCGACAGCCTTTCTACGACCGCGATCATCGCGACAGATAGGGGTGAAGTAACCCTACACCTTGAGGTCGCTGCCGATTCCGAAGCTCAGGAGAAGGGACTGATGGGCAGAAAACAGCTGCCCATCGGTTCCGGCATGTTGTTTCCGTTCGATCCGCCCCGCACGCCAAATTTCTGGATGAAAGGAACGCTCATTCCGCTGGACCTGATCTTCGTTCGATCAGACGGAACGATCAGCGCTGTCATGGCAGGCAAGCCCGGTGATCTCACCCCGATATCAACGGGTGAGCCGGTGCGTGGCGTCATCGAAATCGGTGGAAACGAGGCGAGGCGCTTTGGCATTTCGGCGGGCGATCGAGTGAAGTGGGGCAAGTGCGACGGCGCAGGACAGAGCGATCCGCTAAGCTTCTGCCCCAATTGACCCGACAGGAAGCAATGGGCAGTTGCCAATCGACCGCCAGAGCGGCTAAGCGACAGCCCCATGGGCATCTTCAAGAACATCTTCACCTGGTGGGAAGGCGCGACCTTCGGCACGTGGCTCAATACCAGCCGGAACGGCTCAAAAGTGGGCGAAGATCACGAAGGCAACGTCTATTATGAAGGCGGAACCGATCCCAACGGACTGACCCGGCGCTGGGTCCTCTACAAAGGCAATAATGATGCTAGTCGTGTGCCGGCCGAGTGGCATGGCTGGCTGCATCACAGTATTGAAGGAACGCCGGAGAGCAATCTTCCGCCGCCCCGCATTTGGGAAGTCGATCACAGCCCCAATCTCACGGGCACTGCTCAGGCTTACCGTCCTTCTGGCGCGCTTGAGCGCGGCGGTCGCCGCGCGATGGCAACTGGCGACTACGAAGCCTGGGCGCCCGACGCGTGAAATTCCCCCGGTGCTCTGCGCCGGACCGCTGGCTGATCTGCCTTTTAGCGGTCATCTCGCTTGCCGGATGCGGCAGCGGGAAACAGAGCGATAATGAGGCCGCGCCGGGCACTCCGGGATCAACGGGAGAGAAAGCGATCCCCGACGCCGGATCGGGGTTGCCTGGCACGCCAATGGCCGAGAGAGTCGCGGTTATCGGCATCCTCAACAAGCGCAATGGACTAACTCGCGACCTCCAGATGAAGCCGGGTCAGGCGCAGCGGTGGGGATCAGCAGTGGTGAGACTGCGCGCCTGCGAACAGACTGCGCCGTGGGAAAATACCCCGGAAACCGGAGCCTTCGTGCAGGTCGATATCCGCGAAACACGCGACAATAGGTGGCACCGGCAGTTTTCCGGCTGGCTCTTCAAAAATCGGCCGGAGCGTAATGTCGTCCAGCATCCGATTTACGACGTTTGGGTTAAAAGTTGCACGATGAGCTGGCCCGAAACGGGCGACGAGACCGTCCGTATGGAAGGTCGTGCGTCCGGCACATCGTCCAACGCCCCCCTCTCAAGCGAGAAGAAGTCTGCCGATCCGGACAGTGGATCGTCGAACGAAACCCCTGCTACAGCATTACCCAGCAACAACGAGTAGTCGTCTGCATTGAGCTCGATCGCGCCGAGCGATGAAAGATGCGACGTCATGAACTGGCAATCCAGCAAGGTGAAGCCGCCCGCGCTGAGGCGGGCCACCAGTGCCGAGAGCGCAACTTTTGAAGCATCCGTTGCCCTGCTCACCATGCTCTCACCAAAAAATGCGCGGCCCAGCGCCAGACCATAGAGTCCGCCGAGTAGGACACGCGAGTTGCCTTCGCCCTTCCCCCAACACTCTATGCTGTGTGCTAGGCCCATCCGATGCAGCGCCAGGAAAGCGCGCTCGATCTCATGGTTGATCCAGGTGGCCGGACGGTCCTCTGCGGACTGCGCACAAAGCCGCACGACGTCCTCGAATGCCTGGTCGGCTGTAACGGAAAAGCGCTCGGAGCGGAGAGTCTTCCGCAAGGAGCGCGAAAGATGGAACCCGTCGAGAGGCAGAACCGCCCTCCGTTCTGGTTCCACCCAAAAAATTTTCGGATCATCACGTCCATCGGACATCGGAAACAGGCCGATCGCATAGGCGCGCAGCAATGTGGGCAAGTCTATGCTCATCATCTTAGGCCTAGCCCGATTCAACCTCCTTTTGGAAGCCCGTCCAACGGAATGGCGCAGAAGTGGAGGGTTTGTCTCTTCTACTGCAATCACTTGGATAAAGGCGCGTATCGCGCCTTGCACACGCCCTCGCTCCGAGCTAATGACCCCGCCTTGCCGGCCGCAGGGGTGTAGCTCAGCTGGTAGAGCGTCGGTCTCCAAAACCGAATGTCGTAGGTTCGAATCCTATCGCCCCTGCCAGGCGGCTGGCCGCCTCTCGCCTACATTGCTTGCCTTGGCTAGCAACCGGGCGTAAGAGGCGCGCGGTTTTCCGTAACAGCGGGATGGCTGGCAGGACGCAGATCTTTTTGGGATTGCGCCTGACTCGCTGCCCTTGTTCCATCTATTTTAGTTCTGAGCGAGACAAGAGAACGTGGCAAAGACGACCCCCGTTGAGTTCTTCCGCCAGGTGCAGGCTGAGACCAAAAAGATCGTCTGGCCAGGTGGCCGAGAAACGATGATGACTGCGGTTCTGGTCGTCATTATGACCAGCCTGCTCGGCTTCTTCTTTTTCGGAATTGACAGCTTGTTTGGCTGGGTTGTGAAAATGCTGCTCGGCCTTGCCGCAGGACAGGCATAATCATCCGGCGAAGCACGTAATATTTGGAGTTTAAGACAAGATCATGGCGCGCTGGTACATCATCCACGCCTATTCGGGCTTCGAAAATAAGGTTCGTGAATCGATCATGGCCGAGGCGACCCGCATGGGGCTCGATGCCCTTGTCGAATCGGTCGAGGTCCCGACCGAGACCGTGACGGAGGTTCGTCGTGGCAAGAAGGTCCAGTCGGAACGGAAGTTCTTTCCGGGCTATGTTCTCGCCAAGCTGAGCATGAACGACGATGTGTATCACCTCGTCAAGAATACGCCCAAGGTTACCGGCTTCCTTGGCTCATCGGGAAAGCCGCAGGCGATCACCGAAGCTGAGGCCGCTCGCATTCTCAACACGAAGGAAGAGGCAGCCGCCGCTCCACGTCACAAGGTCAATGTCGATTACGAGATTGGCGACAGCGTGAAGGTCATGAGCGGGCCGTTCGCAAGCTTTATCGGGACTGTCGAAGAACTCGACTTCGACAAGAATCGGGTCAAGGTTTCGGTCTCCATCTTCGGCCGCGCGACGCCGGTGGAACTGGACTTCGAGGAAGTAGAGCTTTCCAAGTAGTTTCTTCTCCCGTCATTCTTTCGCAGAGCCGCCGGTCGCACGACTGGCGGCTCTTTTCGTGAATATTGTACCGCAGACGCAAGCGATGGGGACTTCTCATCGCGTTTGAGTCACGCCCTACCGATGGGAGCGACACCATATCTTTCAAGGCATTAGCCTCAGCGCGCTTTAGGAATTAACAATACAGAGGATAATAATGCGCACCTCAGTTGCTCTCTTCATGTGCTCCGCGCTTGTCGGATCGGTCGCGACCGCATCGACTGCCATTGCCCAGGCTCCGTCGACCCCCGCCAATATCACCGTTGGCGCCCCGATTTACGACGCGAAAGGTGGCGACGTCGGCACGGTTGACTCCATTGTCGGCGACAATGTCGTTGTTTCCACCGGCAGTCAGAAAGTCACGCTCTCCAAAGCCGCTTTCGCGCAATGGCCGAAGGGTCTTACCATTGCGATGACGCGCGACGAACTCAACGCTGCTGCGGACCAGGCCAAGGCACAAAATGCGCAGGCACTGACCGATGCCCTTGCGGCCGGTACTGATGTCCACGGATCTGGCGGCGCGAAAGTTGGCGTTATAAAGTCTGTCGAAGGTGATCAGGTCCTCGTCACCACTCCAAAGGGCGACGTCAGCATCCCGAAAAATTCCTTCGCTATGGGCGCATCTGGCCTCTCGATCGGGCTGTCCGCAGAACAGTTTGAAGCGGCCGTTGCGCAAGCCACCAAGCCGGCTGCATAAGCTCAGTTGCTGACATCAACACAAGATCGTATTGCCTGAAAGCACTGCGATCGGCCAAAGTCGGCCATGACAACCCCGCGGCGCGTGTCACTTCCGAGAGACACCCGCCTGCGGGGTTTGGTCTTTTCTTTTTACAGTATGGGCGCTATGGGCGCTTTCTTCCGGGCAAGGTGAAAAACTTTCAACCGGATTCTGACGCGGGAGGATCTTTCATAAAGGTCCGTTCGAACCGCTAAGCTTGAACTGGAACCGAGAGGCCATCCGCGTCTCGGCTCCCCTATAGAGTGAGTTGTAATGGCTAAGAAAATTACGGGCTATATCAAGCTCCAGGTGCCCGCTGGAGCCGCCAATCCCTCGCCGCCAATCGGACCTGCCCTTGGTCAGCGCGGCGTGAACATCATGGAATTCTGCAAAGGCTTCAATGCCGCAACCGGCGACGTGGAAAAGGGCACGCCCCTCCCCACCGTCATCACCGTTTATGCTGACCGCAGCTTTTCCTTCGTAACGAAGACGCCTCCGGCAACCTTCCTCATCAAGAAGGCCGCCAACCTCAAGTCGGGCTCGAAGGAGCCGGGCAAGGTGAGCGCGGGAACGATCAAGCGCTCGGCGCTCTCCCAGATCGCCGAAGCGAAGATGAAGGATCTCAACGCCAACGACATCGAGGCGGCTACGCGGATCATCGAAGGCAGCGCCCGCGCAATGGGCCTGCAGGTCGTGGAGGGCTAAGGACATGGCAAAGCTGACCAAGAAGGCAAAGGCTCTCTCTACCGCGATCGATCGCGAGAAGCTGCACGGCGTCGACGAGGCAATCTCCCTCATCAAGACGAATGCGACAGCCAAGTTCGACGAGACCGTGGAAGTCGCTATGAACCTGGGCGTCGACCCGCGTCATGCAGACCAGATGGTCCGCGGCGTGGTGACTCTCCCCGCCGGCACCGGCAAGGACGTTCGCGTGGCCGTGTTTGCCCGTGCGGACAAGGCCGATGCAGCCAAGGCGGCTGGCGCAGAAATCGTGGGCGCCGAAGATCTGCTTGAGCACATCCAGAACGGCAACTTCGATTTCGACCGCGTTATCGCCACTCCGGACATGATGGGCCTCGTCGGGCGCCTCGGTAAGGTTCTCGGCCCCAAGGGCATGATGCCGAACCCGAAGCTGGGAACGGTCACGCCGAATGTTGCGGAAGCCGTGAAGGCAGCCAAGGGCGGCCAGATCGAGTTCCGTGTCGAGAAGGCAGGCATCATCCATGCCGGCCTGGGCAAGGCCAGCTTCTCGGCTGCTGATCTTCGCAAGAACTTCGACGCGTTCGTCGACGCGATCGTGAAGGCCAAGCCCTCCGGTTCGAAGGGCAAGTATGTCCGCAAGATCGCCCTCTCGTCGTCGATGGGACCGGGCGTGAAAGTGGATGTGACGGAAGTCGCATCGGCCTGATTGCCATAACCGCGTTTCGAAGGGCCTCCGCTTCATAGCGGGGGCCCTTTTTATATGCCCCCCCGCTTCGAGCGCGAGCGTTCGAGACGGAGATGCAACGAGCGCTCTCGTTTCGGACTCGGGAAAATCATCGCAAACGGACTATCGTTTCGTGTTCGTGTCAGTCTTGGCATCCCTAATTTTGCGATAACTTTATCCAACAACCCGGTCTTGAGGCTGCGCTGCAAAACTGCACAGCATGACTGGGATCAAGTTCGCCTTTGCACTGACTGTCGCGTTCAGCTCCAGCGTAGCGTTAGCCGTGAGCGTGACCGAGGGGATCAGCGAGCCTGTAGCGGCGGCTGTCACCACCACCCTGTCCGAAGCGACGACAACGGATCCCGCCAGCGCTGTTCATAATCGCATGTTTCAGCGGGCACCCGACGGACTGTTCTACATCCATGCCGCCGTAAACGGCACACCCCTTCGCTTCGTCATCGACACCGGCGCGTCAGTGGTCGTGCTTAACCGTCAGGATGCCGCCCGTCTCGGTCTGTCCTACGAAAGCCTGTCACACAGCGCCCAGATGAAGACCGTGGGCGGCCCTTCCGCCATGAAGTGGACGGAAATCAAGCGACTGGAAATGGCAGGAAAGCGCCTGGAAGGCATATCCGCTGCCGTGGTGGATAAAGGCCTGCCTGTTTCGCTGCTCGGGCAAAACGCTCTGAGTCTGCTTGGAACGGTGACGCTCAAAGGCGATGTGCTGACGATCGACTGAGTCGGCCTATATCCAGAGGCATTCGCGCCAACACTTGCAATCCCGAACCAAGTCCGCTAACCGCCCCTCCGTTCGCGAACTTAATGCTCGTGACGCCGTCCGAGACAGCTGGTGACAGGGATTTGCCTGTCTTAATGACCAGCCGAGACGGGGAAAAGTTCTTGCCGTGCGGCATGGACTGACTTTGTCAGTCGCGCTTCACGGGTCTGCCTGCTCCAGCACATGATGTGCACTAGCGGGTTCAGTCAGCCTTCCCCTCCGGACAGACGTGGCGTTGACCCGGCCTTGCGCCGTGTCGGGCCGATCCGGTGCATGCGGGGAGCGTTCGTTTCCTATCATGCACCAATTGTGCGCCGTGGCGCTGGTGGTTCGCCACCTGTGTCGCGGCATGAGGAGAATGGTATGGATCGCAACGAGAAGTCCGAGGTCGTTTCGGCGCTCCATGCATCCCTGAAGCAGATGGGCGTGGTGGTCATCACCCGCAATCTGGGCATGAGCGTCGCTCAGTCCACTGATCTGCGTCAGAAGATGCGGGACGCAGGCGCGGCCTATAAAGTGACGAAGAATCGTCTTGCGAAGATCGCCATTCAGGACACGGACTATGCCGCCATCGGCGACATGCTCACGGGCCCTGTTGGCCTTGCAACCTCGGCCGATCCGGTCGCGGCTGCCAAGGTTGCGATCGACTTCGCCAAGACGAACGACAAACTCGAGATCGTCGGCGGCGCCATGGGCGCCCTGCTGCTCGATGCCGAGGGCGTCAAGGCGCTCGCGTCGCTGCCGTCGCTCGACGAACTGCGCGCGAAGCTCGTGGGCCTCATTCAGGCGCCCGCGACCAAGCTCGCCACCGTCACTCAGGCTCCGGCCGCGCAACTCGCGCGCGTGTTCGGCGCCTATGCGGCCAAGGATGCGGCGTAAGCCTCAACTCTGGCCAAAAATCCTTCAACTGAACCCAATTAAGGGCCCAATGCCCGCCAAGAAAATGGAGTGTGAATAACATGGCTGACATCAACGCACTGGTCGACCAGCTTTCGGCCCTCACTGTCCTCGAAGCCGCCGAGCTCTCGAAGGCCCTCGAAGAGAAGTGGGGCGTTTCCGCTGCTGCTGCAGTCGCGGTCGCTGCGCCCGCTGGCGGCGCCGGCGGCGGTGCTCCTGCCGAGGAAGCCAAGGACGAGTTCGACGTGATCCTCACCGGCGACGGTGGCAAGAAGATCAACGTCATCAAGGAAGTCCGTGCCATCACCGGTCTGGGCCTCACCGAGGCGAAGGCTCTCGTCGAAAGCGCCCCGAAGGCTGTCAAGGAAGGCGTCAACAAGGCTGAAGCCGAGGCGCTCAAGAAGCAGCTTGAAGAGGCCGGCGCGACTGTCGAGCTTAAGTAAGCTTTGCAGCTGGCATCCGCCTTTGGTGGATGTTCACTCTTCGAAAGGGGCAGTCGCCAGCCGACTGCCCCTTTTCCTATGTTAGTCGAACGGCACTTTGGTCAGACCGGCTTTGAATCGCCATCAGACCCGGACGCCGATACTCCCCCCTGTCCCAACTCCGCGTTTAGTCCGGCCAGCGCATGAATTAGTCGTCGGGGCGCAAGTCGTTCTGGAACAGCCGGCAACGACGACCCGAGCGGATCGTAACTGCTTGGCCGCGCCGGACGCGTGGCGCTGTTTTTTGGAAGAGGCTTCAGATCAGCCGGCAAGCTATCGCCCTCCTCCAAGGCGCGCATCCGTGGCGACCATTCGTCCGACGAAAGCCTGATCGCGTTCGCGCTCGCAGCGATTGAGGCGCCAATTCTCAGCCGCTGCCGTCGTTCTCTTCGTAAGGCCACGACGAGCCCAGTGCAGAACAACGCAAAGATGACCGCCAACGGCGCAATCCGCACCACATCAGGGCGTGTCCAGAAGCTACCCCATGTGGGCGTTCGGTTTGGGGTTGGCTCGGGAGAAGGGGCTGGGACTGCACTATAGGCGCTTGGTGTCGCCACCGCGGATGTGGCGGCCATTTCCTTATCAGCGCTTGCGCTATTACCGAACGTCGCCCCAATCGCGCTAATAGCCGGCGGTAAGCTGGTAGAATTTTCCGGCTGCCTGCTCTGCCCTTGCTCTGCCCGGTCCACATCGGTTCGCACCTGCCTCACCGACAAGTCCTGTGCCTGAAACGACGGGGTCGTGCTTACCATCACGCGCGGATCGGACGCGACAAGCCGAGGCACGCGCTCGAGTCCGGTAACAGGCTCCGCTCGGGCTCGTGGTGATAGAATCTCGTCAGGCGCGGCGCGCAAGGTTTGCGGAACCGCCTCGTTCACCGGCGTGGAGTCAATTGAGGCAGGTCTCGCCTGCCCATAACTAGGTGCGACCATTCCAAGCTGCAAAGGCGCAGATAGGAGGATAACGCTACCGATCCCTCGGAACGCCAAACAAGGCACCGACCGCTTCATGCCAAGGGAGTATAATTGACCACGTCAAAACAGCGAACGGAAATTTGTGGTATGCTTTGGGCTTTGACCGCCAGTCCACTCAGCATTTAAGCTTAAATCCGTTGGTTCACCGACCCGCAATTTATAAGACTTCCGGTGCAGCTCCAAAAATCGACGCCAATGGCCTTTGCAAAACAGCGATGTAGGCTTATATGGCATCCAACAGGATCGGTCGGTCAATGACCTGCCGGTCTCTCCTCGTCGCTCGGGAAGGCTCGCTGCGTTGCGCACGGCAAGCCTAGGAATGGAGCGGCAGAGCGGGTTCTACAGCGGCAGCAGTGCGGATCGGACAGCCCCGGCCCGCACTTTTTTGCGTGAGTTACCGAGGCGAATCATCGCCGGTGACCTCCGCTTCGATGGCTGAAACTTCGCTGAGATGCGAATTTGTTTGGGACCGAAAGAGGCAAGACAAGCATGGCAACCAAGGCTCTCCCCCCCGTTTCCGAGCGCGAAAGCGCCAAGAAGCGGATTCGCAAGGTATTCGGCAACATCCACGAAGTGGTGCAGATGCCGAACCTGATCGAGGTGCAGAGGGAGAGCTACGAGCAGTTCCTGCGGTCTAACCCGGCTATCGGTTATGTGTCCGGCCTCGAGAAGACCTTGCGCTCGGTCTTCCCCATTCGCGACTTCGCGGGCACCGCCGAGCTCGACTTCGTGAACTATGAGCTCGAAGATCCGAAGTACGATACCGAGGAATGCCGCCAGCGGGGCATCACCTATGCGGCACCGATGCGCGTGACGCTGCGCCTCATCGTGTTCGAAGTGGACGCCGACACTGAGACTCGCTCCGTCCTCGATATCAAGGAGCAGGATGTGTACATGGGCGACATGCCGCTCATGACCGGCAACGGCACGTTTATCGTGAACGGCACCGAGCGCGTCATCGTGTCCCAGATGCATCGTTCGCCGGGCGTTCTCTTCGATCATGACCGTGGCAAGACGCACAGCAGCGGAAAGTATCTCTTCGCCGCGCGCGTTATCCCTTATCGCGGTTCCTGGCTTGATTTCGAGTTCGACGCCAAGGACATCGTCAACGTCCGCATCGACCGCAAGCGCAAGCTGCCGGTCACCGCCCTGCTCTATGCACTCGGCCTGAACAGCGAGGAAATTCTTGGCGCCTTTTACAACAAGGTGACCTATGTTCGCGGCGAGAACGGCTGGCAGATTCCGTTCACGTCGGAAGCCTGGCGTGGCCAGAAGCCGGCCTTCGACATCGTTGATGCCAAGTCCGGCGAAGTCGTCTTTGCTGCCGGCCACAAGATCAGCCCTCGCGCCGCCAACAAGGCCGAGAAGGATGGCCTTGAGACGCTGCTCATTCCGACCGAAGAAATCTTCGGTCGTTACAGTGCGTTCGATCTCGTCAATGACGCAACCGGTGAAATCTATATCGAAGCGGGCGACGAAGTTTCCGCCGAGAACCTCGAAAAGCTCGACGCGGCCGGCATCGATCGCCTCGAACTGCTCGACATCGACCATGTGAACACGGGTCCGTGGATCCGCAACACGCTCAAGGTCGACAAGGCTGAGGATCGCGATCACGCGCTGTCGGACATCTATCGCGTCATGCGCCCCGGCGAACCGCCGACGCGCGAGACGGCTGAAGCCCTGTTTGAAGGCCTGTTCTTCGACGGCGAGCGCTATGACCTTTCCGCCGTTGGCCGTGTTAAGCTCAACATGCGTCTTGGCCTCGATGCCGAAGACACCATCACCACCCTGCGCCGCGAGGATATTCTCGCCGTGGTCAAGGAGCTGGTGAACCTCAAGGACGGCAAGGGCGAGATCGACGACATCGACAATCTCGGCAACCGCCGCGTCCGCTCGGTGGGCGAGCTGCTGGAGAACCAGTATCGCGTCGGCCTGCTGCGCATGGAGCGCGCCGTGAAGGAGCGCATGAGCTCGGTCGATGTCTCAACCGTGATGCCGAACGACCTGATCAACGCGAAGCCGGCTGTAGCCGCCGTGCGCGAGTTCTTCGGCTCCTCGCAGCTGTCGCAGTTCATGGACCAGACCAATCCGCTTTCCGAAGTGACGCATAAGCGTCGCGTGTCGGCGCTCGGGCCGGGTGGTCTTACCCGTGAGCGTGCGGGCTTCGAAGTGCGCGACGTTCATCCGACGCACTATGGCCGCATCTGCCCGATCGAGACGCCGGAAGGCCCGAATATCGGCCTTATCAACTCACTGGCGAGCTTCAGCCGCGTCAATAAGTATGGCTTTATCGAAACGCCCTATCGCAAGATCATCGACGGCAAGGTGACCGGCGACGTCGTCTATCTTTCCGCGATGGAGGAGGCGCGCCACACGATCGCGCAGGCGAACGCGGAGCTCAATCCTGACGGCAGCTTCGCGGAGGATCTGATCTCTGCTCGCGAAGCAGGCGAGTTCCTCATGGCGCCCCGCGAGCATGTGACGCTCATGGACGTCAGCCCCAAGCAGCTCGTTTCGGTTGCGGCGTCGCTCATTCCGTTCCTGGAGAACGATGACGCCAACCGCGCGCTGATGGGCTCGAACATGCAGCGTCAGGCGGTTCCGCTCGTGCGGGCCGAGGCACCGTTCGTTGGCACCGGCATGGAAGAGACGGTGGCGCGGGATTCCGGCGCGGCGATTGCCGCCAAGCGCTCGGGTATCGTCGATCAGGTCGATGCGACCCGTATCGTTATCCGCGCAACTGAGGATATTGAGGCCGGCAAGTCCGGCGTCGACATCTACACGTTGATGAAGTTTCAGCGCTCCAACCAGGACACCTGCATTAACCAGCGTCCGCTGGTGAAAGTAGGCGATCATGTGAACGCGGGTGACGTCATCGCCGACGGTCCGTCGACCGAACTGGGCGAACTGGCGCTGGGGCGTAACAGCCTCGTCGCGTTCATGCCCTGGAACGGCTACAACTACGAAGACTCCATCCTCATCTCCGAGCGGATCGTGAAGGACGACGTCTTCACCTCGATCCACATCGAGGAATTCGAGGTGATGGCCCGCGACACTAAGCTCGGGCCAGAGGACATTACGCGTGATATCCCGAACGTCGGCGAGGAAGCCCTGCGCAACCTCGACGAAGCGGGCATCGTTTACATCGGCGCCGAAGTGGAGCCAGGCGACATTCTCGTTGGCAAGATCACTCCCAAGGGTGAGTCGCCGATGACGCCGGAAGAAAAGCTCCTCCGCGCGATCTTCGGTGAGAAAGCCAGCGACGTGCGCGACACGTCGCTGCGCCTGCCGCCGGGCGTTGCCGGTACGATCGTCGAGGTGCGCGTGTTCAACCGCCACGGCATCGATAAGGACGAGCGCGCGATGGCAATCGAGCGCGAGGAGATCGATCGCCTCGCGAAGGATCGTGAGGACGAGCGCGGCATTCTCAACCGCGCGACCTTCAATCGCCTGCGCGACATGCTGATCGGCCAGACGGCAACGGCTGCTCCGAAGGGCATCAAGAAGGGCGTCGAGATCACCGAGGACGTGCTGGCCGAGGCCGAGCGTCACGAGTGGTGGAAGTTCGCGGTCGCGGATGATGCCCGCCAGACGCAGCTGGAAGCGGTGAAGGCGCAGTATGACGAAGCGGTGAAGGTGATCGTCGAGAAGTTCGAGGATCGCGTCGAGAAGCTGCAGCGTGGTGATGAGCTGCCCCCGGGCGTGCTCAAGATGGTCAAGGTGTTCGTCGCGGTGAAGCGCAAGCTGCAGCCGGGCGATAAGATGGCCGGTCGTCACGGTAACAAGGGTGTGATTTCCCGCATTCTGCCGATCGAGGACATGCCGTTCCTCGAGGATGGCACGCCCGTCGACATCGTCCTCAATCCGCTTGGCGTGCCAAGCCGCATGAACGTGGGCCAGATCTTCGAGACGCATCTCGGCTGGGCTGCTCGTGGTCTTGGTCAGCAGATCAAAACCGCTCTTGAGGACTGGCGCGAGGCAAACCCGAACCCGGAGGCGGCAGCGCCCCCCTCGGCGGTCGTGGAGCGCCTGAAGACAGTTTACGGCGAGAGCTATGCGGCCGAGATCGACGCGCGTAGCCCCGAGCAGATCATCGAACTGGCAGGTAATCTCCTCACGGGCGTGCCGATCGCCACACCGGTGTTTGACGGCGCTCGTGAAGCGGACGTCTCGGACATGCTCGCTCTTGCCGGTCTCGATCGGTCAGGCCAGAGCGACCTCTATGACGGCCGCACGGGCGACAAGTTCGACCGGAAAGTGACTGTTGGCATCATCTACATGCTGAAGTTGCATCACCTTGTGGACGACAAAATCCACGCACGTTCGATCGGGCCGTACAGCCTCGTTACCCAGCAACCGCTGGGCGGCAAGGCACAGTTCGGCGGTCAGCGCTTCGGTGAAATGGAGGTCTGGGCGCTCCAGGCCTATGGCGCCGCCTACACGCTGCAGGAAATGCTGACGGTGAAGTCGGACGACGTGGTCGGCCGCACCAAGGTCTATGAGGCGATCGTCAAGGGTGACGACACATTCGAGGCCGGCATCCCCGAAAGCTTCAACGTGCTCGTCAAGGAAATGCGCTCGCTCGGCCTCAACGTCGAGTTGGCAGCCCTGGACGACCTGGGTGATGACAACGCCGGCGAACTGCCCGAGGCGGCGGAGTAAGGGAATGTGGGCACCGCCTTCCCGGACGGTGCCGCCCTGCCCCACCCGCCCAGTGATTTGACCCTCCAGAGGGAATGACAAGATGAACGAACTCACCAATTTCGCGAACCCGCAGGCCAAGACCGAAGTGTTCGACCAGATCCAGATCGGTATTGCCTCTCCCGAGCGCATCCGCAGCTGGTCCTTCGGCGAGATCAAGAAGCCCGAGACGATCAACTATCGCACGTTCAAGCCCGAGCGTGACGGCCTGTTCTGCGCGCGCATTTTCGGCCCGATCAAGGACTACGAGTGCCTGTGCGGCAAGTACAAGCGCATGAAGTACAAGGGCATCGTCTGCGAAAAGTGCGGCGTGGAGGTGACCGTCTCGAAGGTCCGCCGTGAGCGCATGGGCCATATCGAGCTCGCGGCGCCGGTCGCGCACATCTGGTTCCTGAAGTCGCTGCCGAGCCGCATTGGTCTGCTGCTCGACATGCAGCTCAAGCAGCTTGAACGCGTGCTCTACTTCGAGAGCTACATCGTCATCGAGCCGGGCCTCACCCCGCTGGAGCGCTATCAGCTCCTCACGGAGGACGAGCTGCTCGACGCGCAGGACGAGTATGGCGAGGATGCCTTCACAGCCGGCATCGGCGCGGAAGCCGTCAAGCAGATGCTTATTGCCCTCGATCTGGAAGGCGAGAAGCAAGCTCTGTTAGACGAGCTCGCCGTCACCAAGTCGGAGCTCAAGCCCAAGAAGATCATCAAGCGACTGAAGGTCGTCGAGAGCTTCCTGGAATCGGGCAATCGCCCCGAGTGGATGATCCTGGACGTCGTGCCGGTCATTCCGCCGGAGCTGCGTCCGCTGGTTCCGCTGGACGGCGGCCGTTTCGCGACGTCCGACCTTAACGACCTGTATCGCCGCGTTATCAACCGTAACAACCGCCTGAAGCGGCTTATGGAACTGCGCGCGCCGGACATCATCGTCCGCAACGAAAAGCGGATGCTACAGGAGGCCGTCGACGCCCTGTTCGACAATGGTCGTCGCGGTCGCGTGATCACTGGCGCCAACAAGCGTCCGCTCAAGTCGCTGTCGGACATGCTGAAGGGCAAGCAGGGCCGCTTCCGTCAGAACCTGCTCGGCAAGCGCGTCGACTATTCGGGCCGTTCCGTGATCGTGACCGGTCCGGAGCTCAAGCTGCACCAGTGCGGCCTGCCCAAGAAGATGGCGCTCGAGCTGTTCAAGCCGTTCATCTATGCGCGTCTCGACGCCAAGGGTCTCTCCATGACCCTGAAGCAGGCGAAGAAGTGGGTGGAAAAGGAGCGCAAGGAAGTCTGGGACATCCTGGACGAAGTGATCCGCGAGCATCCGGTTCTCCTGAACCGCGCGCCGACGCTCCACCGTCTTGGCATTCAGGCGTTCGAGCCGGTTCTGATCGAAGGCAAGGCGATCCAGCTTCATCCGCTCGTCTGCTCAGCGTTCAACGCCGACTTCGACGGTGACCAGATGGCCGTTCACGTGCCGCTGAGCCTTGAGGCGCAGCTGGAAGCGCGCGTGCTGATGATGTCGACCAACAACATCCTCAGCCCCGCGAACGGCAAGCCGATCATCGTGCCTTCGCAGGACATGGTGCTTGGCATCTATTACCTCTCCATGGAGCGCGAGGGTGAGCCCGGTCAGGGCATGCTGCTGGCGGACATGCAGGAGGTGCATCAGGCGCTCTTCACAAAGTCGGTGACGCTGCACTCTAAGATCGTGAGCCGCGTGCCTCAGACCGATGAGAATGGTCAGAGCTACATGAAGCGCGTCGAGACCACCCCCGGCCGCATGCTAATCGGCGAATGCCTCCCGCAGAGCCACAAGGTGCCGTTCGAGATCATCAACCGCCTTCTCACCAAGAAGGATATTGGTGACGTTATCGATCAGGTTTATCGCCACACCGGGCAGAAGGACACTGTGCTGTTTGCCGACGCCATCATGGCGCTCGGCTTCCGCCACGCGTTCCAGGCCGGCATCAGCTTCGGCAAGGATGACATGGTGATCCCGGACAGCAAGGAGCAGATGGTTGAAGAGACCCGCACGCTCGTCCGCGACTATGAGCAGCAGTATCAGGACGGTCTGATCACGCAGCAGGAGAAGTACAACAAGGTCATCGACATCTGGAACCGCTGCGGTGACCAGGTGGCGGCGGCCATGATGGACGAGATCCGTGCCGAGTATAAGGACGCCGAGACTGGCCGCCTTAAGCCGATCAACTCGATCTATATGATGAGCCACTCGGGTGCGCGCGGTTCTCCAGCGCAGATGAAGCAGCTCGCGGGCATGCGCGGCCTCATGGCCAAGCCGTCGGGCGAGATCATCGAAACGCCGATCATCTCGAACTTCAAGGAAGGTCTGACCGTCCTTGAGTACTTCAACTCGACCCATGGCGCTCGTAAGGGCCTCGCGGACACGGCGCTCAAGACGGCGAACTCAGGCTACCTGACCCGCCGCCTGGTCGACGTCAGCCAGGACTGCACGATCGTCGAGATCGATTGCGGTACTGACAAGGCTCTCGAGATGAAGGCGATCGTCCAGGGCGGCTCGGTCATCGCGTCGCTTGGCGAGCGCGTGCTTGGCCGTACCACGGCTGAGGATGTAGTCGACAGCAAGGATGGCTCGGTCATCGTGCCTGAGGGTACTTTGCTCGACGAGGCGATGGTCGCCAAGATCGAGGCCATCGGCATCCAGGGCATGAAGATCCGCAGCCCGCTGATTTGCGAAGCGAAGATGGGCGTCTGCGCCAAGTGCTACGGGCGCGATCTCGCTCGCGGCACGCCGGTGAACATCGGTGAGGCTGTTGGCGTCATCGCCGCTCAGTCGATCGGCGAGCCGGGCACGCAGCTGACCATGCGGACGTTCCACATCGGTGGCGCGGCGCAGCTCAACGAACAGTCGAACCTGGAGGCAGTCGCCGACGGTACGCTGGAATTGCGCGATATCCCCACCATCAAGGACAAGAACGGACGTCGTCTGTCGCTTGCCCGTAATGGTGAGATCGCGATCATCGATCTGGAGGGCCGCGAGCGTGCGACCCATCGCCTGCCTTATGGTGCCGCGATTCTCTTCGCCGACGGTGAGTCCGTGAAACAGGGCGATCGGATTGCCGAGTGGGATCCGTTCACCATGCCGGTGATCACCGAGAAGCCGGGTGTCGTGAAGTATCAGGACCTGATCGACGGCAAGACGCTGATCGAACAGACCGACGAAGCCACGGGTATTGCTCAGCGCGTCGTCACTGAGCATCGCGGTGCGTCCCGCACAAAGGAGGATCTGCGTCCGCGTCTCACTCTGCTCGACGACTCGTCGGGTGAAGCTGGCCGTTACATGCTTGCCGTGGGCGCCATGCTCTCGGTCGAGGATGGGCAGCAGGTGCAGGCGGGTGACGTGCTTGCACGTGTCTCCCGTGAGGCAGCAAAGACCCGTGACATCACCGGCGGTCTGCCGCGCGTTGCCGAGCTCTTCGAGGCCCGTAAGCCCAAGGACAATGCGATCATCGCAAAGGTCTCGGGTCGCGTGCAGTTCCTCAAGGACTACAAGGCCAAGCGCAAGATCGCGATCCTTCCTGAGGATGGCGGCGAAGCGGTCGAGTATCTGATCCCCAAGAGCAAGGTGATCGACGTTCAGGAAGGCGACTACGTCAAGCGTGGCGACAACCTGATCGGGGGCTCTTCTGATCCCCACGACATTCTGGAAGTGCTCGGTATCGAGCCTCTCGCCGAGTATCTCGTCAGCGAGATCCAGGAAGTCTATCGACTGCAGGGCGTGAAGATCAACGACAAGCACATCGAGACGATCGTTCGTCAGATGTTGCAGAAGGTTGAGATCACAGACGGTGGCGAGACCACGTTGCTCGCTGGCGAACAGGTCGATCGTGAAGAGATGGACGAGATGAACGCAAAGCTCTCTGCCGGCCAGAAGCCCGCAGAAGGCAAGCCCGTTCTTCTGGGCATCACCAAGGCGTCGCTGCAGACCCGCAGCTTCATCTCGGCGGCGTCCTTCCAGGAGACCACACGCGTACTCACCGAGGCGGCTGTCCAGGGTAAGAAGGACCAGCTCATCGGCCTCAAGGAGAACGTCATCGTTGGTCGTCTGATCCCGGCAGGTACGGGCTCCTCGATGAACCGCATGCGTATCGCTGCTAACAGTCGCGATGCTGCTCTGCGCGCGGCTATGCGGGCTGCGAATGAAGTTCACCTGGTTGCCCCGCAGACAGCAGCGGAAGAGCATGCCGCTGAGCTTCGCCAGCCGGTCGAAGCTGCCATCGGCGACGATCCGCTTGGCGCGGTGCAGGGTGAAGACTTCACCACCGAGGATATGGGCTGAACCCCATCTGAGGTTTGACCATGACGTAAAGAGCCCCGCCGGAGAAATTCGGCGGGGTTTTTCTTAGCCAGCTTCGCCGCCACCTATGGCTCTGCCCTCGCAAGAGGCTCGCTTACCGGTGTCAGGCAGGCTATCAGTAGATCGTGACCCTTTCGGCTTCTCTCTCGGCTGCAGAGCAGGACCTGATCAGCACCATCTCGGGCTTTCGGGAGGTCATGCTCCAGCATGTGCTTGAGTGGAGCGCGATTAATAGCGGCAGCCGAAACCTCTTGGGCCTTTCCAAAATGGCCGATGCGCTCACTGCAGCGTTCGGTTCACTCGGAGAGGTGACCCGCCTTGCATCAAGTCCAGTGGAATCGATCGACCAACTTGGTCGCAGGGTACAAGTCGCCCATGGCGACAATCTGCTCTTGCGCTTGCACGCTGATCTGCCTCGCCGCGTCCTGCTCGTGGGGCATATGGATACGGTCTTTCCGGCCGATCATGCGTTTCAGGAAACGCGTTGGCTGGATGAGCGAACGCTGAATGGTCCCGGTGTCGCCGACATGAAGGGAGGCATTGCCGTTCTACTCGCCGCTGTCCAAGCGTTCGAGTCGTCGCTCTTTTCCGGCTCGATCGGGATCGATGTTATTCTCAACGCGGACGAAGAGGTCGCTTCACTGGGCTCTGCGGCTTTACTCGCTGAGATGGCATCCGGCGCGCAGATCGGGCTGTGCTTCGAACCAGCTCAGACGCCGGACGGGGTGCTTGCCGGTGCGCGAAAAGGAAGCGGAAACTTCAGCCTCACGGTTACCGGCAAAGCCGCCCATGCCGGACGAAATCCGGAGGATGGGCGCAACGCGCTGCTGGCTGCCGCCGAAATTGCTCTGGATTTAGAGGCGCTGGGGACCGCGCGGCGTTACCTCAGCATCAATCCAGCACGGATCGATGGCGGCAGCGCAAACAATGTGGTGCCCGATAACGCCGTGCTGCGCTTCAATGTCAGAGTAGAGGCGCTGGAAGACCAGACCTGGTTTCTGGGAGAGCTTCATAGGGTCATTGGCGATGTGAGCGCCAAGCGGGACGTATCCATAGAGGTAGATGGCGGCTTTCACCGCCCCCCAAAGCCAATGGACGACCGGCAGCTTGGCTTGTTCGAACTCGCCCGCTCCTGTGGTCGCGACTTGGATCTTGATATCTCTTGGCGCTCGTCGGGCGGCGTCTGCGACGGAAACAATCTGGCGGCACATGGCCTTGCCGTCATCGATACCTTAGGTGTCCGGGGTGGCGCTATTCATTCACCGCAGGAGTATCTGATCGTCGACTCGCTCGTGGAGCGTGCGCAGTTGACCGCGTTGCTTCTCTCCCGCATCGCCACCGGGAACGGCTCGCCGTGGAATGCAGGCCCTTGACTGTATCGTTCACATAATACACTGTTGATCCGTAGGGATGGAACGACCGGACGCATGAACGATACGCCTCAGTTCGACCCAGCCCCCTTTGCTGCGCCGCCTCCACGAGAGGAATTTCAGGGGCGTGGCATGCCTTCCGCTTTTCCGCGGCCAAACTGGCGCCGACGCGCTCGGTTTGCCGCGTGGATCTTCGCGGTCCTGCTCGCGCTCCTCATTCTGACCGCTGCCTGGCTTGCAGTCACCGCCCCCCTCTCCCGCTCGCTTCGACCACCCGCGCCACCCAGCATCACGTTGGTGTCGGCGGATGGGAAGTTCCTGGCGCGACGAGGGGCTGCCATTGCCGAACCGGTCAAACTTTCGCAACTGCCCGATCATGTTCCTCAGGCCTTCATGGCGATTGAGGACCGCCGCTTCTATAGTCATTGGGGCGTCGATCCGCGAGGCGTTGCACGCGCGATGTGGCATAATCTGCGTGCCGGCCATGTGCGTGAGGGCGGCAGCACGATCACCCAACAACTCGCCAAGGGCGCTTTCCTCACTGCCGACCGGACCGCAGGCCGCAAGCTCAGGGAATTGCTCATTTCGTTCTGGCTAGAGGTCTGGCTCAGCAAGGACGAAATACTGGAGCGCTATCTTTCCAGCGTCTACTTTGGCGATAACGTCTATGGCCTTCGGGCTGCGTCGCTTCATTACTTCAACCGTCAACCCGAGCGGCTGACCATCCCGCAAGCGGCCATGCTCGCCGGGATGCTGAAAGCACCGTCGCGCCTGGCACCCACGGTTAATCCCAAGGCATCACGCGCCCGCGCCGCTCTTGTCGAAAAGGCCATGCTGGACGCCGGTTTCATAGACCAGTCCACCTACGACCGACTCGGCCCTATCAAGCTAAACGTTCAGCCCGTGCAGGAGGCGACGAGCGGCACCTACTTCAGCGACTGGGTCTTAGGAGAAGCTCGCGATCGCGCAGGTGAGGTTTATGGCGCCCAGACCGTCATGACGACGCTGGACAGCGCCATTCAGCGATTCGCCGCCGACGCAGTGCGTCGCGCCCCCCTGGGGAGGGCCCAAGTGGGGATCGTCGTCATGCGGCCGGACGGAACGGTCGTCGCGATGGTCGGCGGCAAGAGCTACAAGCAAAGCGCTTTCAACCGCGTAACGCAAGCACGCCGCCAACCTGGATCGACGTTCAAGCTATTCGTCTATCTCGCCGCGATCCGCGCCGGGATGACCCCGGACGACATGGTGGACGATACTCCGATTGTTGAAGGCAGCTACCGCCCCGAAAATAGTCATAGGCGTTATCGAGGGCGGATAACCCTGCGCCAGGCGTTTGCCTTCTCCAGCAATGTCGTGGCCGTGAGGCTCGCCCAGCAAGTCGGTATGGACGCCGTTACACGAGCCGCGCGCGACCTGGGCGTCACCAGTCCCATTGCCGATAATCTCTCCAGCGCGCTTGGCTCGTCAGGCATGTCTCTCATGGAGCTCGCGCAGGCCTATGCCGCTATTTCCGGGGATAGTTATCCAGTGCAGGCGCACGGCCTCCCGGAGAAAGAGCGCGGCTGGTTCGCGAACTTGCTGGATCGCCGCCGCACGTTCTCTGATCGCGAACTGGAGATGATGCGGGATCTCCTTTCCGCCGCAGCCAATGGCGGCACTGGCAGTCGCGCGGCCCTACGCACCGCGACATTCGGCAAGACCGGGACGACGCAGGACAATCGTGACGCGATATTTGTAGGTTATGCGGGCGGCCTGGTGACAGCGGTCTGGGTCGGTAACGACGATAACTCCCCCCTCCCCGGCGTATCCGGCGGAAGCATCCCCGCCCGCATCTGGCGAGACGTCATGGTGCGGGCAGTCGAGCATGGCGGTGCGGAGGACGGTGCAGGACAGAAGCCGGCAGCCGACGAACTGGAAGATGCCGCCAACGCGATCGGCAACATCGCTCTACCGGCCGGTCTCGGCAATGTCAGCGTAGGCCCGGATGGCCGTGAGCTGCGGATCGAGAGCGGTAACGGCGCGATCGAAGTTCGCGTACCGATCGGTGAAAATGGAACGCCGCAGACACCCAGCGTTCAGGTGCGGCCGCCTGTGATCCGACAGGAGCAACCGGGAACCAATCAATCCCCGCCCACCAGCCAGCCCTAAAGAGCAAAGGGCGCCGATGGGCGCCCTTCGAGAAGATGTGTGGAGTGGCGAGCCCTGCTCGCCGCCATTCAGCCCTTCTTGAGGGTGAGACCACCGAAACGCTTGTTGAAGCGTGCAACCTGACCGCCCGCGTCGAGAAGACGCTGGTTGCCGCCGGTCCAGGCAGGATGCGAGCTGGGATCGATGTCGAGCGCCAGCGTGTCGCCTTCCTTGCCCCAGGTCGAGCGAGTCTGGAAACTCGTGCCGTCCGTCAGCTGAACGGTGATGAAATGATAATCGGGATGCGTATCGGTCTTCATGATAAGGCTCCATGTTTGGCTGGTTTCCGACCAGCCCGGGAGGTTTCCGGCTATCCGGGAAAGTGGCGCCCATAGCGGCCCACGCGTTATGGCGCAAGGAAAAGCTGGAGGCGATGCGACCCGCGCGTCGCTCCGCTGTTCAGCTCAGTCCTTTGGAGGGTCCGCGATCATTGCGACACACTGCGCTTCCGCGCAGAGCTTCCCATCGACGATCGCCTTTCCGGCAAACTTGCAAATTGCGCCGCGAACCTGTGTGAACTCGACATGGAAGTCGATCAGGCACCCGGGCTCGATCGGGGAACGGAACTTCGCCCCTTCTATGCCCATGAAATAGACGAGTTTGCCAGTGCCGGCTAACCCGAGCGACTCAACCGCCAGAATGCCGGCCGCCTGGGCAATCGCCTCGACGATGAGAACGCCAGGCATAATCGGTCGTCCGGGGAAATGGCCCTGGAAGAAAGGTTCGTTGATCGACACCGCCTTGACCGCGTGAATCGATGTGCTCGGCACATAAGACACCACGCGGTCGATGAGCAGCATCGGGTAGCGATGTGGCAGCGCCGCCATCACTCCCCGAATATCAAGCGGTCCCCTGGTTTCAGCCAAGGTAGCTTCGCTTTCCGCCATGTGTCCTCAGCGACTCTGCGGCCTGGAGGGTTGCGGCGTCGCAGCCGGAGCAGCCGTCGCGGGCGCGGTAGCGGCGGGCGCAGCGCCCTGCTGCTGACCACCCGGGCGCCAACCGGCCGGAGGCGTGATGCTCACCGAAGGCACCATCGTATTGAGCTGCGTCTTGACCTGCGCGGTAATGTCGACGGTCGGCTGATAGGAGACGGTCGCTTCGGGCTTGAGAACCAGATCAACCTTGGCGGCTGTCATGGCAGCCTTCAGCGCGTCAGAGAGCTTGGCGCCGATCTGCTCTTCGACATAGGCCTGCGCAAGCTGGATCGGCTGGCCGAGACGCTCCAGTTCCGTGCGGGCGTCGGCTTGCGCCTTCTGGAAGGCCTCATACTGCGTCTGAATAGCCGGAGTCGGCTGATTGTTAGCCGCCTGCAGCGCGCTCTGCAAAGCCGTCTGCTTGGTCTGAAGATCAGTCTGCAGCGCGGTGTTGCGCGCATTAAATGCGTCGATCTGCGCCTTGTAGGTCGTCTGCATCTGGGTGCGCGCCGTCGTGTAGGCGTTCGACTCGTAAACCGCCTGCTCCACATTGGCTACGGCGATGCCCTGACGAGACTGCGCCAGCGCAGGCGCCGTTCCGGCAACGGCAAGCGAGGCAGCGGCCAGCGCTGCGGCTTTGAAGGTCATGGTCATCAGAATTGTGTCCCTACATTGAATGTCACAAGTTTGGTGTCATCGCCCTCCTCGGAGAGGAGAGCCTTTGCAATGTCGATACGGAACGGGCCGAAGGGCGAGTTCCAGTTCACGCCAAAGCCCACGGAAACGCGGGGTTTAGGTGTATTACCGTAAAAGAACTCCTTGAATGAGCCGACATTATAACCAACCAAGTTCGATCCGGTTGGGCAGTTCGTCCCGTTCGGGATTGAGCTGACAGAACCGGGCGTGCCGTCGGAATTGGTCACCTGACACTGTCGAAGACCATTTACGTCGTACGTCGGTATGATCGATCCATTGGGAATGTCGATAAGCCCGCCATTGGCGTAAGTTGGCGACCGTACGCCGAAGACCGCACCGACATCGGCGAAGATCGACGGACGAAGGCCCATGTCCCGAGCGCCGGAACCGAGCGGAATCTCGAGCTCTGCGCGGCCGCGATAATAAGCGCGACCACCAATGGCGTCATCCTGCCAGGTGCGCCGATCCTCGCTGAAACCCGTCGGATTGCCGTTCGCATCGAAAAGATACTGTTTGCGGATCACGCGAGGTCCGATGCCGCGAATGTCAAATCCGCGCATCTGGGGATCGCCCAGGAAGAAACGATCAACCAGACGGACTGGATCGGCGCTCGGGCTGCGGCCTTTCTGGAAGCTGTGGATATATCCACCTTCGCCCTGCAGCGAGAACACGAAGCCGCTGCCAAGCGGGAAGAACTTACTCGCATTGGCCACGGTGCGTATATAGCGCACATTGCCACCAAGGCCGGCAAAATCCTGACTGAGCGTAAAGCTGTGGCCGCGTGTCGGTCGGATCCGGTTATCGCGCGTATCGTAGATCAGCGAATAACCAATTGACGACGTAGTTCGCCGCCCAATTGAATCGCACAAATAGCGACCTGCGAGCAACGGGTCGCACTCCAGTACTCCAGGCGTCGCACGATCGGAGAAATATGTAGCCCGATCGAGCGTCACATTGTCGAACGACAAACCGTAGCGCAGGGCCAGTGAGACATACTCAGTGAGAGGCACGCCCGCGCGTAGCTGGAACCCATTTGTCACCTGGCTATAGGTCGTATTGCGGGTATTACTGTTCAGATAATTGAAGCTGTTCAGATCGCGACGGAAAATATCGCCACCCAAAGCGATGTTCTTGTCCAGGAAATAGGGCTCGGTGAACCCGACTTCGACCGATTTGGAATAGCTCGAATAGTTGACGCTTGTGCGCAGCTCCTGCCCCAAGCCGCGGAAGTTGCGCTGCGTGATCGATGCCGCGAGAATGAAGCGCTCAAGGCTCGAGAAACCTGCAGACAACTGCAACTCGCCGGTCGAGCGCTCTTCGACGTTCGTCTCCAGAACAATGCGATCGGGCGCGGAACCGGGCTTCTGCTCCACTTCGAGCTTCTCCTGGAAGAAGCCGAGAGAGTTGATGCGGTCCTGCGAACGCCGAACAAGGAAGCTGTTGAACGCATCGCCTTCCTGAAGTCGGAACTCCCGCCGCACAACCTTGTCCTGCGTCAACGTATTGCCGTTGATGTCGATGCGCTCGACATAAACGCGTGGCGCATTGGCAATGCGGAAGGTGATCGACATCGTCAGATCATCCTTGCTCCGGTCGAACTCCGGGTTGATATCGGAGAAAGCATAGCCAAAAAGACCGGCGGTTTGATTGAGCTGATCGACCGTATCTTCGACGAGCTTGGCATTATACCAGTCGCCCTTCTTCATACGGAGCGAATTGGTCAGAGTCGTCGAGGAAAGCTCGCGAATGTCGCTTTCGACTTTGACGTCGCCAAACTTGTAGCGATCCCCCTCTTCCACCACATAGGTGATGATGAAGTCTTGCTTGTTCGGCGTCAGCTCCGCCACGGCTGACACGACGCGGAAGTCGGCATAACCTTCAGTCAGATAAAACTGACGCAGCTTCTGCTGGTCGTAGGCAAGGCGATCGGGGTCGTAGGTCGTGCCCGAAGAAAACAACCGGAAGAAGCGCGCCTGCTTCGTCACCATCTCATTGCGCAGCTCACCATCGGAGAATTTCTCATTCCCGATGATGTTGATCTGCCGGACCTTGGATTTCGCGCCTTCGGAAATCTCGTAAACGATATCGACGCGGTTCTGGTCCAGCTTCACGAGCTTGGGATCGACGACCGCAGCGAACCGGCCCTGACGTCGATACAGCTCGATGATACGCGCCACGTCTGCGCGCACCTTCGACCGAGTATAGATCTGCCGGGGCGCCATCTTGATTTCCGGTAGGATCTTCTCATCTTTAAGGCGCTTATTGCCTTCAAGCACGATGCGGTTGATCACCGGGTTTTCGACAACTGTAACGGTCAGCGCACCGTTATCATCGCGGATCTGGACGTCCGAGAAAAGCTCGCTCGCGTAGAGATCTTTGAGCGCGGCATCCAACGATTCCCGCGTATAAGGCTGGCCGACGCGCAGCTTGGTGTAAGAAAGGACCGTATCGGGTTCCAGGCGCTGCGAGCCCGTAACATTGATCGACTTGATCGGAGCCTGCTGCGAAATCTCAGGCAGCGTCAGAACCTGTCCATTCGACCCGGCGGCCGGAGTGGCTGGTGGCGCAGTGGGCCCGCCCCCCTGCGCCGGCGCCTGAGCTCGTGCGGGCATAGCGACCGCGCCGGCGAGAATCGTGCAGCCAAGCAGCATGGGCAGGAGACGGGCCGAGCCAATCATCATCCTCGTCTCGTTCACTCCTGAAGTCCTTAACTGACAAATGATAGGAAAAGTCGGGCGGCCCATAGCCCTTGGGCAGCACTCCCTGCCCCAAGAGCACTAGCCAATCAAGCGGGACAGCCCTCGCCAGAGGCCGAATGACGATAAATCGTTGATCGTAACCAGCGCCATTAGCCCAAGAAGCAGTGCTAGACCCGACCGAAGAGCGAACTCCTGGATACGGGCGCTCACGGGTTTGCGCTGAATCGTCTCGATTCCATAAAAAAGCAAATGACCCCCGTCGAGCATAGGGATTGGCAATAAGTTGATGAATCCCAGATTAATCGAGATGAGGGCAATGAAGAAGGCCAGATCGGCTGGCCCACGGGCGGCCTGCTCGCCCGAAAGCTGTGCCATTTTGAGCGGACCACCGAGCTCCGACACCGGGCGACGGCCTGTAACGATCTGTACCAGACCTTCGGCCATCATGCCCACAAGCGCGCCCGTCTGGCGAAGAGCAACAATTGGCGCCTCAATGATCGAAACGTCCCTGGCGACGGGCTTCCCCGAACGCACACCGATCTGGCCGATCCGATATTCCGTACCGAAACGGTCCTTCTCGACTCTGACACCAACCACGAGCGGCACCTGCTCAACGGAACCGTTGCGCTGCACATCCAGCGTCATTGTCTGGCCGGGATATGGGACAACCGCACGGCTTAGCTGTTCGAAGCGCTCTATGGGTGTTCCGTCGACAGCAACGACCGTATCACCCGGCTTTATGCCTGCCGCTGCTGCTGCGCTATCGGGAAGAACCGCGCTGATGCGCGCGGGCGTGACATTCTCTCCATACGCCACTGCAAAGCCAGCTAGGATAGCCGCAGCGAACAGGAGATTGATCAGGGGGCCCGCAAGGACGATCAGTGATCGTTGCCATACCGGCTTGGCCTGAAAGGTGCGCTCCCGCTGCGCCGCAGGCAGTTCCATCCAGCGCGGATCAGCGGTGCTCGCCGGGTTCATGTCTCCAGCGAACTTCACATAGCCGCCGAGAAGGAAAGCACCGACGCGCCAGCGCGTGCCGCGACGATCGGTCCAATGGGCCAGCTCGGGGCCGAAACCGATGGAGAAGGCGTCCGCGTGCACGCCGAACCATCTACCGACCCAATAATGGCCCATTTCGTGGACAAAAACGAGCGGGCCGATCACCAGAATGAAAGCCAATATGGTCATCAGAAATCCGGGATTCTCAGTCAAACGGCCATTTCCTCTGCCACTTTGACCGCATCTCGTCGCGCAGTCTCATCTATCGCCCAGACATCTTCAATCGCATGCGGCGCATCATACGCCTTCCGAGCAATCACGTCTTCCACAATCATGGCGATTTCAAGGAAGCCAATCTGCCCCGCCAGGAAAGCTGCCACGGCGACCTCATTTGCAGCGTTCAGCACTATGGGCGCCGCGCCGCCCGCTTCTACTGCCGCCCGCGCCAAGCGCAGCGCAGGAAAGCGGTCCACATCCGGAAGCTCGAAATCGAGCCGTCCGATCGCGGCCAGATCCAGCGGCCGACAAGGCGTTTCCATCCGCTCCGGCCAGGCCAGCGCGCTTGCTACAGGAATCCGCATGTCGGGGCTGCCAAGCTGAGCGATGGTTGAGCGATCCCGGAACTCGACCATGGAGTGGATCACCGATTGGGGATGGACCAGAATATGGAGCCGCTCCAGCCCCACCGGAAAGAGATGGTAGGCCTCAATGAGCTCCAGCCCCTTATTCATCATCGTGGCACTATCGACGCTGATCTTGGCGCCCATGGACCAATTGGGATGCCGCACTGCCTGAGCGGGCGTGACCTGACGCATCTCTTCCAGGGAAAATGTCCGAAACGGCCCGCCACTGGCTGTGAGGGTAATACGGGAAACATCCTCGATCCTGCCGCCCGCAAGACACTGGAAAATAGCGTTATGTTCACTGTCGACTGGTAACAGCGTCGCACCACTGCGAGCGACCGCGTCCATCATGAGAGAGCCCGCGGAAACCAGCGACTCCTTATTTGCCAGAGCCACCGTGCGGCCCTGCCGGATCGCCGCGAGTGTCGGCGCAAGTCCCGCGCAACCGACGATCGCGGACATCGTCCAGTCAGCGCCCAGCGCCGCGCCCGCCGTCAGAGCCTCACGGCCTGCCGCTGCCTCGACACCGCTGCCAGCAAGGGCCTCTTTCAAGGCACCGTAGCAGCTCTCGTCCGTGACGATGGCGAGCTTTGCCTGATGGAAAATGGCTGCGCGCGCCAGCGCATCTACATTGTTGTGGGCAGTGAGCGCGAGAACCTCATAACGATCGGCATCGCGCCCGATAAGGTCCAGCGTAGATTGGCCCACCGATCCGGTGGCCCCCAATATGGTGACAGTGCGGCAAGTCAAATCCAGCCCGCCCCATGAACTATGCCCGCCGCGATCGCACCGGCCATCAGGCCATCGACCCGGTCCAAGAGGCCGCCGTGCCCCGGTATGAGTGTACCGGAGTCCTTCAGTCCCGCTTTGCGCTTGAGCCAGCTCTCGAGAAAGTCACCCGCTTGCGCCACGACTGCAAGAATGATGGCAAGGAGAGCAGCGCAGGCGGCCGACCACGCGGAAAGCATCGATTGCAGCACAAGCGAGCCGATCAGCACGACTGCAGCCCCGACTATGCCCCCGCCAAGACCGGCCCAGGTCTTTGAAGGACTGATGGCCGGCGCGATCTTCGGCCCACCTATTGCCCTACCCGCGAAATAGGCGCCGCTATCCACGGCAATGACGGCAATGATGAGAATAACCCGCGTCATCGGCGGCAGCGTGACCAGCGCAAGGCAGGCAAGGGCGATATAAGCGATCCCGCAAATGACCCACAGGATACGCTCGCTGGGAGAGCGCGTAATCCTGCGCGCCATGCCCCAATATTCAGCCGCAAGAAGCACACCGATAATGCCGACGAAGAAGGTGAATACCCAGCCCCCGGCCCACAGCACGAGCGCAACGGCGAAGATCATCGCACAGGCCGAGATCAGCCTGAGGCGCAGTTCAGATGTCATGCATCATGGCTTTGCATAATCACAGCCCGCCGTAGCGGCGTTCGCGGCGCGCGAAGACCTCGACGGCTTCCTTCAGCGCATCTGCCCCGAAATCGGGCCAGAGCGTTGGGGTGAAATAGAGCTCGGCATAAGCCGCCTGCCATAGGAGGAAGTTGGAGAGGCGCTGCTCGCCAGATGTTCTGATGAGGAGATCAAGCGGCGGCAGATCGGCCGTATCGAGACCAGCAGCAATATCCTCGGACTGAATGGCCGAGGGATCAATCTCGCCGGCGACGGCCTTACGCGCGAGAAGCCGCGCAGCCCGTGTCAACTCGTCCTGCGCGCCGTAATTGAGTGCGACCGCCAGCGTGGAACCGGTGTTGCCCGAAGTGCGCTCCAGAGCACCCTCAATCAGTTTCACCGCTTCGCTCTCGAACGCTTTGTAATCTCCGATAATTCGGAGACGCACATTATTGGCGTGGAACTCGTCCATATCCGCCCGGATAAAGTGCTTCATCAGCCCTGTGAGGTCACTGATCTCCTGTTCGGGCCGCCGCCAGTTCTCAGAGGAAAACGCGTAAAGGGTGAGGCACGCAACGCCCATTTCCCTCGCCGCGCGCGTGACCGTACGCACCGCTTCGACCCCGGCGCGATGGCCGGCAATTCTCGGTAGGCCGCGCGACTTCGCCCAGCGACCATTGCCGTCCATGATGATTGCGATGTGGCGCGGCAGATCACCGCCGCCGCTCTCAGGCATGGCAGCGCTATCGGCCGCCTCGACCGCCCTGCCCTTGGCGCGTCCGAAAATCACGGCTCGACGCGCTCCTTGGCGCGCATAGGACCGCTTTTACTGGCCAAGGATCTCTTTCTCCTTGGCTGCGGCTGCAGCGTCGATATCCGCCACGGTCGCGTCGGTGAGCTTCTGGACCTCAACCTCGAAGCGCTTGCGCTCATCCTCGCTGATTTCGCCCTTCTTCTCGTCCGTCTTGAGGTTATCCATCCCGTCACGGCGAACGTTGCGAGCGGCGACCCGCGCCTTTTCCGCATATTGGCTCGCGAGCTTCGCCAGATCCTTACGGCGCTCTTCAGTAAGATCGGGAATGGGCAGACGCAGAGTCTGGCCGTCCATAATCGGATTGAGCCCCAGACCGGCCGATCGGATCGCCTTATCCACCGGCCCCACATTGCTCTTGTCCCAGACCTGCACCGAGAGCAGCCGCGGCTCGGGTGCTGACACCGTCGCCACCTGATTGAGCGGCATATGCGCTCCGTAGACCTCAACAGTCACAGGATCGAGCAGCGAGGCGTTTGCCCGGCCCGTGCGCAGGCCGGAAAGATCGCCCTTCAGCGCTTCGACGGCTCCGGCCATCCGGCGCTCGAGATCTGCCTTGTTATACTGGGGCATGCTGCGCTCCTCTTTATAGTCGTTCGGACGCTCAGGCGGTTTCAGCCACGGTGGTGGAAATGCCGTCTCCGGCCAGCACCTTGGCAAGATTTCCCTGCTCGCGAATGTTGAACACAATGATGGGGATCGCGTTCTCCCGGCATAGAGCCACGGCGCTCGCATCCATCACTTTGAGATTGTCGTTCAGAACCTGATCGTAGGTTACCCGGTCATAGCGCTTCGCGGTCGCGATTTTCTTGGGGTCCGCATCATAGACACCATCCACCGATGTGCCCTTGTAAAGCGCGTCGCACTTCATTTCCGCCGCGCGCAGCGCCGCGCCGCTGTCGGTGGTGAAGTAAGGCGCGCCAACCCCGGCAGCAAAAATCACCACCCGGCCCTTCTCGATATGACGGACTGCCCGGCGGCGGATGACCGGCTCGCAAACCTTGTCCATCTCGATCGCCGACTGGACCCGCGTTTCGACCCCCAGTTGCTCCAGCGAGTTCTGCATCGCCAGCGCGTTCATGACCGTCGCGAGCATACCCATATAGTCGGCCTGCGCGCGGTCCATGCCCTTTGCGGCGCCCGCCATACCGCGGAAGATGTTCCCTCCGCCGATGACAAGACAGAGTTCGTATCCGGCATCCTTCGCTGCCTTCACCTCAGCCGCGACACGGGCGACGGTCTGCGGATCGATACCGAACTGCCCGGCTCCCATCAGGACTTCGCCTGAGAGCTTCAAGAGAATGCGCTTGGAAGGCTGAGCCGTCATTGTGCTTGCTGCACCCTGTTGCCTGAAAGAAGGAACGGCGCGGACACTAGAGCGCCCGCGCCGCGAAGCCAAGCGCCGCGAGGCGCCCGTCGGCAGGAAAATCAGGCGCCGGCTGCTGCCGCTGCCACTTCCGCTGCGAAGTCGCTTTCTTCCTTCTCGATACCTTCGCCGAGCTGGAAGCGAACATAGTTCTTGAGAACAATCGTCGTGCCCGCATCCTTGGCGGCCTTCGCGACGACATCCGCGACCGGAGTCTTGTTGTCCATCACGAACAGCTGCGAAAGCAGCGCGTTTTCCTTGGCGAACTTGGCGACCGCACCATCAACCATCTTGGCGACGATTTCGGCGGGCTTGCCCGACTCTGCCGCCTTCTCGGCTGCGACCTTGCGCTCGCGATCGAGAATCTCAGGTGCGATGTCATCAGCCTTCAGCGCGACAGGGAAAGCCGCCGCAATGTGCATCGCGATCTGCTTGCCGAGCGGCTGGAGCACGTCGGCGCCGGCCGGGCTCTCCAGTGCGACCAGCACACCGATCTTGCCGAGGCCGGGAGCCGCTGCGTTATGCACATAATCGACGACTAGACCCTGATCGACGGCCACGGCAGCCACGCGACGCAGCGCCTGATTCTCGCCGATCGTGGCGACATTGGTAACCAGCGCGTCACCGATCGTCGCGCCGGCAGGATGCGGCGCCGCCTTGAGTTCTTCAGCATCCGCGATTCCGCTTTCCAGCGCGACCTTGGCAGCCGTGCGCGCGAAATCCTGGAACTGTTCGTTCTTGGCAACGAAGTCGGTCTCGCTGTTCACTTCGACCGCGACGCCCTTGGTTCCGGACACCGCGACGGCTACGAGACCCTCGGCAGCCGTGCGGCTGGACTTCTTGGCAGCAGCAGCCAGACCCTTGGCACGCAGCCAATCGACTGCGGCTTCCACGTCACCTGCGGTTTCAGCAAGCGCCTTCTTGCAGTCCATCATGCCGGCGCCCGAGCGCTCACGCAAATCCTTGACAGCTGCAGCAGTAATTTCAGCCATGTTCCTTGGCTCCTGATAAGCTTGAAAATTGCAATCCGATATGCGCGACCGATGACAGTTGCGCGTCATAACCGGATAGCGATCTGCTCCAGGCTTGCCGGCCCCGCCGCAATGACGGCGCCAGCGTTAAGCCCGGAGCGATGCCGTGTGGGTCAGGCCTCGACAGCCTCTTCGACCGGCGGCTCAGCCAGCGCACCAAGATCGACGCCGGCAGCTTCCTGCGCGCCACGATTGCCCCTGGTCGATGCCTGGGCCACCGCTTCGCAATAGAGGCGGATCGCACGGCTGGCATCGTCATTGGCCGGAACCGGGAAAGCAATACCACTCGGATCGACATTCGAATCGAGGATGGCGACAACTGGAATACCAAGCGTGTTGGCTTCCTTGATCGCGAGCTCTTCCTTGTTGGCGTCGATCACGAACATCACGTCCGGGATGCCCGCCATGTCACGGATGCCGCCCAGAGAAAGCTCCAGCTTATCGCGCTCGCGCGTCATCTGAAGTACTTCCTTCTTGGTGAAGCCGTGCGTGTCGCCCGAGAGCTTCTCTTCCAGCGTCTTGAGGCGCTTGATCGAGCCCGAGATGGTCTTCCAGTTGGTGAGCATACCGCCCAGCCAACGGTGATTGACGAAATGCTGACCTGAACGGCGTGCAGCTTCAGCGATCGGCTCCTGCGCCTGACGCTTTGTGCCGACGAACAGCACCTTACCGCCCGACGCCACGCTCGCCGAGATGAAGTCGAGAGCGCGCGCGAAAAGCGGCACTGTCTGCGACAGGTCGAGAATGTGAATGCCGTTCCGCTCGCCGAAAATATACGGCTTCATGCGAGGGTTCCACCGATGGGTCTGATGGCCGAAATGCGCGCCGGCTTCGATCAATTGGTTCAGATTGACGACAGGTGCCGCCATAATTTTGCTCCTTCCGGTTAAGCCTCTGGGACTCCGTGACCCGCAAAAGCGAGCACCGGGATGTATTGAGTCCCATGTGGGTTAGGCCGCGGCGCCTAGTCCAAATCGACAATCAGATCAACCCTTGACGAGCGGCCTTTTATGGAACAAATAGTGAACACGCAACAAAAGGGCGTGCAAGACGTTGGCTTAATGTCGAATCTGCGCCGGGTTTGGAAAGGCTCATCATGGTCGCTACGCTGGCTTCGCTCCTGTTCATGGGCACCTTCGCTTTTTCGCTCACCGTCATCCTGGGCATGACATCATCCCGGTGGACGCAAATCCGCACGTCGCTGCGCAACCTGGCACCTCTCGGTCTTGAAGCGAGCGAAACAAGTTGTCGCGACGAGAAGCGGGCCTGCAATGCAGCCCCACTCGTTAGTTTATCCGTTCTGACGCTTCCTGCGCGCTGGTAGCAGAAATCCGGCGCGTCACCCGCGCGTAACTCATAACGCCGAATGGAATGAGCGTCGCATAGACGAGCGTCAGCGAAAGCAGACTGATCCAGGGCGCCACCATCAGCATCGCGGCGAAGAGGCCAGCAGCGCCAATTGCAAAAAGTCGCCATTCCGGAGGCAGGCGAAGGCGCTTCCAACCCAGAGTGGGCACGTTGGACACCATGAGGAACGACGTGACGATGAGCCAGGGCGCGACGAGCTTCCAGTCCTTGAAGATGTCCATTCCCGAGACGAACCAGGCATAGAGCGGCAGAAAGGCAAGACCTGCCCCTGCCGGCGCCGGAACGCCAGTGAGGAAACCCGCCGCCTTCTTGGGCTGATCAAGCACGTCGATATTCGCGTTGTAGCGTGCAAGACGCAGTGCGCAGGCGAGCGCATGGGCCAGCACGACAATCCAGCCGAAGCGCGGCATTTCCTGGAGCGACCAGAGGTAGAGGATGATCGCGGGAGAGACGCCGAATGCGATCACGTCCGAAAGAGAGTCGAGCTCAGCGCCGAACCGACTTTCACCGCTCAGCATCCTTGCGACCCGACCATCTATTCCGTCGAGTACCCCCGCGAAGATAATCGCCGCAACCGCCCGCTCCCAATCGCCGGCAATGCCGTAGCGAATACCCGTAAGGCCAAAGCAGAGCGCCATCGCGGTAATGGCATTGGGGGCAACCTGCCGCAGAGTAATGCCTCTCCGCATGCCCAGCGGTATCGGACGACGCTTTCGCATCACTGCCTTACGCTTGTTGTGGCTATTGCGTTCCCGATGCGCGCCAGCACCGTTTCACCCGCCACAGTGTGAGTGCCCAGCGTCACGTCGGGTGCAGTGCCTGCGGGAAGATAAACATCCACGCGACTACCAAAACGGATAAGCCCTACCCGCTGCCCGGCCGCGATGATATCGCCCCGCTTTACGAACGGAACGATACGGCGCGCGACAAGGCCCGCAATCTGAGTGAAGCCGATTCTGACACCATCGGCACGTTCGACGAGAATGTGCTGGCGCTCATTGTCCTCGCTCGCCTTGTCGAGATCGGCATTCACAAACTTTCCGCTAATATAAACGATGGCTTTAATCGTGCCGCTGATCGGCGTCCGGTTTATGTGAACATCGAACACGCTCATGAAGATCGAGACGCGCGTCATCAGTTCGTTGCCGAGACCATCCGGCCCGGCCAGTTCCGGCGGCGGGGGCACTTGCTGAATGAGAGTGACCAGACCGTCGGCCGGCGCGACGATCGCAGTTTCATCCTGCGGGACCGCACGAACTGGATCGCGGAAGAATGCCAATACCCAGATCGTTACGCCCGCCATGAGCCAGGCCACCACGGACCAGCCCAACAACGCGAAGATGCCGGTAATCCCCGCAGCGATCGCTCCGAACTTGCGCCCTTCGGGATGAACGCTCGGAAACTGCCATCTTACTTCTGTCCGCACGGACGGCGGTGGCCTAAGGTCTGAAGAATTGTCTATCATGAACGCTGTGTAGGCTGCGCGGGGACAACGCACAATCACATTGCCTGATATGGGTCCACATACCGGGCCCATGGCGGATTTTGCGGCGCAACAGTTGAACATCGCGCGAGCTTTGCCTAGAGCCGAAGGGTTCTCAGCGGGCGCACCGCGCCCTCCTCTGCAATAAGGAAAGATCCGCGCGCTATGGCCAAGATCAAGGTTAAAAACCCGATCGTCGAGATCGACGGTGACGAAATGACCCGGATCATCTGGGAATGGATTCGTGAGCGCCTGATCAAGCCTTACCTTGACATAGACCTGCACTATTATGATCTGGGCGTGGAGGAGCGTGACCGCACCAACGACCAGATCACTATCGACAGCGCCAAGGCGATTCAGAAGTATGGCGTCGGCGTCAAATGCGCGACGATTACGCCGGATGAAGCGCGTGTCGAAGAATTCGGCCTCAAGGAAATGTGGAAGTCACCTAACGGGACTATCCGCAATATCCTGGGCGGCGTCGTCTTCCGCGAGCCGATCGTCATTTCGAACGTGCCGCGCCTGATACCCGGCTGGACCAAGCCGATCGTTGTTGGCCGCCATGCCTTTGGCGACCAATATCGCGCGACGGACTTTAAGGTGCCCAGCGCCGGCAAGCTACGCCTGGTGTGGGAAGGCGAGAATGGCGAAAAAATCGATCGCGAGGTCTTCAACTTCCCCGGCTCGGGCGTGGCGCTGGCCATGTACAATCTTGATGAGTCTATCCGGGATTTCGCCCGCGCGTCGCTGAATTACGGCCTCAATCTGAAATGGCCGGTCTACCTCTCGACGAAGAACACCATTCTCAAGGCCTATGACGGACGTTTCAAGGATCTGTTCCAGGAAGTTTTCGAAACCGAAGGGTTCAAAGAAAAATTCGCCGAAGCAGGCATCGAGTATCAGCATCGCCTGATCGACGACATGGTTGCTTCCGCACTGAAATGGCACGGCGAGTTCGTCTGGGCATGCAAGAATTACGACGGCGATGTGCAGTCTGATCAGGTTGCGCAGGGCTTCGGTTCGCTCGGCCTCATGACATCGGTACTGATGTCGCCCGATGGGAAGACCGTGGAAGCGGAAGCCGCGCATGGCACGGTGACGCGTCACTATCGCCAGCATCAGCAGGGCAAGGCGACGTCGACCAACCCCATTGCATCGATCTTCGCATGGACCGGCGGCCTCAAGTTCCGCGGGAAGTTCGACGATACGCCGGAGGTGACCAAGTTCGCCGAGACGCTTGAAAGAGTTTGTATCAAGACCGTCGAGGATGGGTTCATGACCAAGGATCTCGCGATCCTCATCGGCCCCGATCAGGCATGGATGACAACCGAACAGTTCTTCGAGAAGATCCGCGTCAACCTCGAGAGCGAGATGGCGAACTGGGCCTAAGGATCGCCTAGCCGGTCGATAAATAGAAAAGCCGGGTCGGTTCTACCGCGTCCGGCTTTTCAATATCGGGACACACCCCCGAGGAACGCTACACCGCATGTAAGCGCAGGCCTCTACGGCCAGTTCAGGCGCTAATCATCTCGGGCACGATCGGCAGGCTACGAATGCGCTTGCCAGTGGCGGCATAGATTGCATTTGCGAGAGCCGGGATGACAGGCGGCAGGGCTGGTTCCCCAAGGCCAGTGGGCGAGTAATCCGTCTTGACGAACTCGACGTGAATCGTGGGCGTCTCGGCAATACGCTGAAGCGGATGAGTGTCGAAGTTGCCCTGCTCCACGGCTCCTTTCACCTGCGTGATCTTCTGTCCGGCGAGTGCCTGCCCCAGACCCTCAATTACCGAACCCTGCACCTGATGAAGCGCATTGATCGGATTGATGATCTGACTGCCCACATCGCCCGCCACCCAGACAGTCTTCACTTTGGGAGCGCCATCCTCGATCACGACTTCCAGCACCTCAGCGAAATAGCCCATATGGCTGAAGTAGAAGGCGAAGCCCTTGCCGCTGCCCTTGCGCAGGGATTTGCGCCCTGCCCAATCAGCCATGGCGCAGACTTTTTCGATCACGCCTCTGGCGCGCGTGGTAATAAACGCCGGAGCGTTGCTACCGCGCGAGAGCTCCTGGGGCTTAGCGAACAACTCCAGCATCAGCGTCGGCAGATCCCTGCCCGCAGCCTCCGCCACCTCGTCGAGAAATGCCTGCGTCACAAAGGCGAGCGCATTCGAGCCGGGTGCGCGCAACCAGCCTGTCGGCAGGTTGGTGGCAAGCATGCTTTGCTCCAGCAGAACATTGGGGATCAAACCGGCCGGCAGTTCGGTAGCCGGCATTTCTGCGGCCCGAAGTGGCCGTCCACCCTGACCAAACGTAACGAAGTGGTCATGGAAAGCCGTCAAGGCGCCATCTTTGCCGATCGCGGCACGGAAGCCATGCCAGCCCGCGGGACGGAAGAAGTCCCGCCGCATATCGTCCTGCCTCGTGTAGAGCAGCTTGACCGGAATACCCGGCACCTGCGCAGCGATGACGGCGACCTGCACCATATAATCGTTCAAAAGGCGGCGACCAAAACCCCCACCGATCCGCAGGAAATTGATACGGACCTTCTCGGGAGAAATGTTCAGAGCCTTGGCTACCGATGCACGCCCGCTTTCGGGATTTTGGGTAGGTGCCCAGAGCTCGATGGCACCATCCTTGAACAAAGCCGTGCAATTCTGCGGCTCAAGAGTGGCGTGAGCCAAAAAGGGATAGCTATAGTCGGCCTTTACCACCTTTGCAGCCGAGCCGAAGGCGGCATCGACGTCCCCTGTGCGCACAATATCCGCATCGGCCTTGGCGGTCCGGCGCGTCCGCGCCTGGCGCTCATAGTCGTCTGTGGAGAAACCGCGCTGGGCGGTATCGTCCCACTCCACCTTGAGGGCTTCGCGGGCTTTGTTCGCGGACCACCAGCTTTCGGAGAGGATCGCGACCCCGTCAAAAAGTGACTCTGCCTGACCGTCGCCCTTGATCGTGAGCACGTGGCGTACACCCGGCTGCGCCCGCACAGCCTCAAGATTCGCGGATTTCAGAGTGCCGCCATATGCTGGGCATGTCTCCAACACAGCGTACAGCATGCCGGGCAGCTTGAAATCGATACCATAAAGGGGCTTGCCTGCGACAATCGCCGGGGTGTCCACGCCCACGATCGATTTGCCGATGATGCGAAACGCGGACGGCTCTTTCAGCGTCAGGCTCGCAGGATCGGGCGGCGTAATCCGCGCCGCAGCCTCAGCCAACGCCGCATAGGTCATGGTTCGGCCGGACGCTGGGTCGGTCACCTTGCCGCTCCCGGTCTTCAACGTCTCGGGCGCGACCTTCCATTGCGCGGCTGCGGCCGCGACAAGCATCGCTCGTGCCGCAGCGCCGGCACGTCGCGTGGGCAGCCATTCCCGTGGCGTGGTGCGGCTTCCGCCCGCGGTCTGCCCACCGAAGATCGCCTGATCAGCATGAGTCTGCTCGATGCTGACCTGCGCCCAGTCGACGTCCAGTTCCTCCGCGATGAGCATCGGGAGCATCGTTTTTGCGCCCTGCCCCACTTCTGCGTTCTTCGCCCCGATGATGACCCGGTTGTCGGGCAGGATGCGGATGAAGGCGCTCAGGATCACCGGCTGTGTTTCCGCCGCGCTGGCCATCGGCACGCGAAGGTCAAAGAGCAGGCCTCCGCCGGCCAGTAGCGACGCACTGATAAATCCGCGTCGCGAGAGCGATTCCACCGCGCTCATGCGGCTGCTCCTGCGGCCGCCTTGATCGCTGCTCGAATGCGGACGTAAGTGGAGCAGCGGCACAAATTACCTTGCATAGCGGCGTCGATATCGTCGTCGCTCGGCTTCGGGGTCTGATTGAGCAGCGCCACCGCGCTCATGATCTGACCCGCCTGACAATAGCCGCATTGCGGCACATCCTGTTCGATCCACGCAGCCGCGATACGCTTGCCTGCTGGACTTGCCGCTACACTCTCGATGGTTGTGATCGACATGCCGTCTACGTCACCCACCGGGGTCTGGCAGGCCCGGGTCGGGGCGCCATCGACATGAACGGTGCAAGCACCGCAAAGGCCGGCACCACACCCGAATTTCGTGCCCACAAGGTCGAGATCCTCGCGCAGGACCCACAGCAGAGGCTTGGTCGGGTCGCCATCGACCGAGCGCTTCTTTCCATTCACTGTCAAATTGACCGGCATAGGCCCTCCCGTTCGGCGATATTGGGGCGGAAGTCCTGCCCTTGTCTACCCCCGGCTCGGATCGAATGAGGCGTTTGACGTAGAGCGTCCTGCTTGCGTCTATTTCGTCCCAAACGGGATTGCATGACCTGCACAAGGTTGGCGCCGCACACGTCGGTAGCGCAGCTCAATCACCTCCATACGTCATACACCCCATGTCTCCCGCCCGGTTGCCCAATCAGATACCCGTTATGAACGCCCAGTCCGCGATTTCCGCGTCGTTTCACTGTGAACCCGAGCGAGTGAGCGGGCACGCCATGATCGCGTTCTCCAAACGAGAAATCCGGGACATGGCAGAGGTCGCTCCTGCGCGCTTATTGTTCCCGGAAGGCAAGAAGAGCGACTTCCCGCTCGTATTCGTAACAAGCACCAGCGGAGGCCTTGCCGGCGGTGATCGCATGACGTTGGCGATATCGATCGCCCCTGGCGCCTCCGGCACGGTCGTTCCCCAGACAGCCGAGAAGATACATGGCAGCCGGCCTGAGGAACCCCCGACTACGATCAAGACCCGCATCTCTATTGGCGAAGGTGGCCGATGCGAATGGGTGGCGCATGAAGCCATCCTGTTTGATCGCGGCAGAATGCGCCGGTCTCTTGATATAGATCTGACCGCAGACGCACGCGTTCTGGCTATGGAAACATTGGAACTGAGCCGCGACACTCAAGATGAGGCCTGCACAAACGGGTCCATTTACGACAGCTGGACTATTCAGCGCGATGGCCGTCTGATCTGGTCAGACACGCTGCGCTTTGAAGGGGAGATCCCCCAACTCGAAGAGCCGCCCTCCAACGATGCCCCTGCTCCAGCAAGTGCGACGCTTGTCTATGCCGGACCAGACGCACGGGATCACCTGGCGCTGGCGCGGACACTCATGGCGCCTGCCGGCGGGAAAGTGATAGATTTCGATGGCCTACTGGTCATGCGGCTAAGCAGCGGCGATCCCCAGACGCTGCGGCGGGATTTGATGCGGGCGGGCGGGGTTCTGCGGGCTGCGATATTCGGGGTGTCGCCTTCCATGGCCGCCATCGGCTATCGTTAGACCATGACGCTGAGGACATGCTGCACGATTGACGCCCGAGGTCGCATGGACAGGTCAGCCGGCTTATGACGGCCGCCGCAACCGTTGCGTCGGCAACGCGCGCCCATCCCTTTCATTTGCTGCACGCCT
This sequence comes from Sphingobium sp. CR28, assembly GCF_052327305.1. Classification (GTDB taxonomy): domain Bacteria; phylum Pseudomonadota; class Alphaproteobacteria; order Sphingomonadales; family Sphingomonadaceae; genus Sphingobium. The sequence continues at coordinate 427,447 of NZ_CP182486.1, forward strand.
CCGGCGCTCGGCTCTCGTTATCAGTCAGGTAAACGAACGATGCCGCACACGGAACATTGGCTAGAGCGCGTTTTACCCGATCCTGCGGCGCGCTACGTCTCGCCGCCTCTCGGCCATTTTTTGGGAATAATGACGGTTTTCCTGCTTACCGATGCGGCGCTGATCGGTGGCTTGTACGGGCTTTTTTCCAACCGGGCGCCCGCAGCAGCAAGCCAGCTTGCTCCCCTGATGCTGGCGCTCTTCCTCCTGTTCCTGATGCTAGGCGGGGTATTGGCGTGGATGATCGTGCTCGCTCATCACAGCAGGCGATCTGCAATGGAGGAGAGTGAACATCATGTGCAGAAGCTCCTGGAAGAGATCAAGGCGCATAGCGCAACGGAAGCTGAACTCCAGAAAGCCAAGGAGGCCGCCGAGGCAGCCAATACCGCCAAGAGCCGCTATCTTCTGAGCGTCAGCCACGAGATCCGATCGCCGCTCAATTCCATTTATGGTTATGCCCAGCTTATGGAGCGTGGACATGAGGTCGCGCCCATTGAGGCCGCAAAGGTCATTCGCCGCAGCGCAGAGCATCTCACGAATCTCGTCGAAGGCTTGCTTGACATCTCTCAGATGGAAAGCGGCGTGTTGCGCATCTCCAACGACACGGTCCGCTTCTCACCCTTTGTGGACCAGATCGCCGACATGTTTCGGCCGCAAGCTCTCGGGAAAGGCATCGAATTCGATTATCAGCGACCAGAGCAGCTGCCTGATTTCGTAAGGACGGACCAGAAGCGTCTGCGGCAGATCCTCATCAATCTCCTGTCAAACGCCATCAAGTTCACACGTACCGGATCTGTGATATTCCGCATTCGATATCGCAGCCAGCTCGCGACATTCGAGATTATCGACACGGGTATCGGTATCGCGCCCGCCGACATGGCGCGGGTCTTCGAGCCCTTCGAGCGGGGCGGCAATCCGGATGCCCAGCGTCAGAAGGGCGTGGGCCTTGGACTCGCAATTACCCAGGCTCTGGTTCGTATCCTGGGCGGTGACCTAGCGGTCAAAAGCACCCCGGGTAAGGGCACGCATTTCACGATGCGCCTGATGATGGGCCAGGTCACAGCGCCGGTGGTGAATATGTCCCTCGCCGGTCGAGCCTCGGGCTATGAGGGAGAGAGGCGCAAGATCCTGCTGATCGACGATGACGTGGCCCAGCTCGCGTTGCTGCGCAGTCTGCTAGAACCACTGGATTTCCAAGTAGCGGAGGCGAGAAACGGACCGGAGGGGCTTTTGATGGCAGAGCGCCTGCCTCCCGATATTGTTCTGCTCGACGTGTCGATGCCGGGAGAATCGGGCTGGGAGGTCGCCAAATCCTTGCGAAAGCGCTTTGGCCCAGCACTGCGCATCATCATGGTCTCCGGAAACGCCCATGAATTCAGTCGGGGTAACGATGGACGAGCGGCCCACGACCAGTTCCTTCTTAAACCGATTCAACTCGACGCCCTGCTCGATGCCATTGCGGACCATTTGGACATTCGTTGGACCGGGGACGGAGCTCAACGAGAAAAAGCGGCGGAGGAGGCGCCCTCCCCGTCCCTGCCCGAAGAGGCTGCCCCGTTCCTGGCGGACATAGAAAGGAAGGCGGTCATTGGCCATGTGCGGGGCATAGAAGCGAGCGTGCGCGCGCTTGAGACCGCCATACCCGCCGCCGGGCCGCTCGCGACACGACTGCTCGCCTATCTCGATCGATTTGACCTCAAGGGTCTTATCAATGCAATCAGGGCCGCACGATGACTCCTCCCTATCCTTCTTCCGATACCGTCCTCGTGGTCGACGACACGCCGGAGTCGCTCCATTTTCTGACGGACACGCTCGAGGCCGCAGGAATCTCCGTGCTGATCGCGACGAGCGGCGAGGCTACTCTCACCCTCTTCGAGCATGTCGTGCCGGATCTCGTTCTCATGGATGCAGTCATGCCGGGTATGGACGGTTTCGAGACGACCCGCGCGATCAAGGCGCTGCCAGCGGGTGAACGCTTGCCCATCATCTTCATGACGGGCCTGACTGAAAGCGAGCATGTCGTCCACGCACTCGAATCCGGAGGCGTCGATTATGTGCGAAAGCCCATCGTGGTCGAGGAGTTGCTCGCCCGCGTGAGGGTTCATCTTGGGAATGCGCGGCGTGCCCAAGGCAGCGAATTCGCGCTTGATGCCACTGGCCGCAACCTCATTGCCGTTACAGGTACAGGGGCCGAGCGGATCAGCTGGACCACACCCGCCGCCGAGCGACTAATGCAGACTCTCGAGCCAACATGGTCTCGGGCGGACGGTGCGCTGCCGCGCATCCTTCAAGCGTCCATCACCCGAATGGCGCAGGACGACGCGCAAGCCGGCGCCGTGACGAAGATAGATCTCGGAACGGGAGAGACGATCGAATTGATCGTCGTCGGTCGTCCACGTCCCGAAGAATTGCTGATCCGCATCAATCATCTCGATCCACAAGCCGATATTGTTCGCTTGCAAGGTCATTTCGGGCTGACTCAGCGTGAGGCCGAAGTCCTTTTGTGGCTCAGTTATGGAAAACCCAATCGCGTCATAAGCGAAATTCTCTCGATCAGCCCGCGCACTGTGAACAAGCATCTGGAGCAGATTTTCGAGAAACTGGGGGTCGAAACGCGCGCTGCCGCCGCCGCGTTCGCCGTCCGCGTGATCACGCAATAGCACCCGTAGCGAGAACCGACCTTCTTCACCGCTCCCGAGCCCATTGGTAAGGTGTGCGGAATGTGTCATGCCTCCTTTACGAGCCGTGGCGAACATGAAGATTCGCACGCGCTGTTTGCTGGGAGGGGGTCGTTTGAAATTCGGTACACGTCGCAGGTACGCCCTGAGCCTTATCGCGAAATGACGGCACGGCGCACTCATCTTGTCAGGCTCCTGTTGGCCTTGGGCACGCTCTTGCTGCTTCAGAGCCCACAACTTGCGTCGGCGCAGGTTCCTAAGAAAAAGATCGTCCTGATCGGCAGCCCCAAGGAACATGGTTCGCCGGGCCGGCATGAATATGAAAAGGACTTGCGCGAACTGGCCTGGGCACTGGAGCATTCCGGCGCCAGCGAGCGGATCTCGACCCAAGTCGTCATCGGCAAGGCCCCCCGGGACTTGAGGCTGTTCGAAGACGCGGACGCGATCGTAATCCACGGCAACGGGGACTGGCTCAAGCGCGAGACCGGCGCTTTCTTCCCGCAGTTTGGGGACACGGACGGGCACACCTACGACGCGGAAACGCTCAAATTTCTTGAAGGGTTTGATGCGCTTATAAAACGCAAGAAGACCGGACTCGTCGTATTCCACTACACTATGTGGGTAGAGAACTGGGTTGCTCGCCGATATTTCCTGAGTTGGCTGGGCGGTCTGTGGATTCCCTACGCCTCGCATAACCCGGTCGACAACTGGGCGATCAAACCCATCCGGTCCTCACATCCTGTTCTGCGCGGCGTGAAGCACTGGACGGCGCGTGATGAAATGTATTCACGCTTCTTTCTAAGCGACAACCCTGGTCGTACTGTATTGTTGAGCGCCATCCCGCAGAAGAAGGAAAACGGCGCAACCAATCCGGTCGCATGGGCCTATAACCGACCCGAGGGAGGGCGTTCCATTGTCTGGGGAGGAAATGACTTCCACGACAATATCCATCTTTTCGCTCAGCAGCGCCGCTTTCTAGTGAACGCCATATTATGGTCGGCAGGTGTAGTGGTGCCGCGCGGCGGTGCCAGCGTGCCACCACCGCCGGAACTTTGAGTGCATTGACGTAAACCATCACCTGACCGAGACACACTCCGGCAGGCTGGACAGAAGGGGATATAGGGATGCCATTGAATCAGCCGTTCCGCTTATGCGCGCTTGCCCTACTGGCGGTGTCGCTTGCTCCTCAGGCGTCGGCCGGCGAAGGCTTCTTCTCCAGCGAGGAGGTGGTCCGGTACACGCCCGCATGGACGGGCGAGCGGTTTCCGGACGGCCGCCCCAAAGTATCTGACGACATACTGGAGCGTATGAAGTCGGTCACGCTGGAGGAAGCATGGGCGACGCTGCGCGGCGCCGGCTTCAATCATCAATATGAGGATGGCTGGCTATCACTCCTGCCCGACAAGGTGATGGTCGGCCGTGCGCTCACTGCACAGTGGATGCCTGGGCGACCTGACATCCAGACCGTGATCGAGAAGGACGGTGCGGCGGCTGGCCGCAAGGGCGCGATGAATGCCTGGCCGGTGGATATGCTCCAGAAAGGCGACGTTTATGTCGCCGATCATTTCGGCCTCAAGGAAAACGGCCCTTCGGTCGGCGATAATGTCGCCAACGCCATCTATGCGCGAACAGGCAACGGCATCGTCTATGACGGAGCGATACGCGACATCGAAGGACTGAAGGAGTTGCCGAACTTCGTCTCCTTTGTCCGCTCATATGATCCGTCCCACCACTTCGGCTCTTCGGCGACGGGCGCGCGTCTCAACTCCACCATGGTTGGCATCAACGGTCCCACGAGAATTGGCAAAGCCACCGTCATGCCCGGCGATGTCGTGCTTGGTCGCTCCGGTGGCGTGATATTCATCCCGCCACAGCTTGCCGAACGTGTCGTCAAACTCTCGGAGGTCACCCGCCTGCGGGATATGTTCGGCCACCAGCGCCTGCGAGAGGGCAAGTATACCGCCGGTCAGATCGACACGCGGTGGACTGATGCGATCGAGGCAGATTATCTTTCCTGGTTGCGCGCCAACCAGAACAAGCTGCCCGTTAAGGCAGAAGTCATTCGCCAAATGATAGACAGCCGCGAAAAAGGTATACCTTACGAAGGCTAAACGCATAAGAAGCCACGCCATTCATTTGAGAAACCACTCAAGGGAGAAGATCATGTCGTTCCGTCTCGTTTCCGCTTCCATCATTGCCAGCGTCTGCCTGGCCGGTGCGGCCTATGCAGCATCCCCTGCCGAGGTCGTGCAGCGCCATGTCGATTCGATGAAGACGGGCGACATCACGCGCATCATGGATGATTATTCGGCTGACACAGTCGTGATCACGCCGAAGGGGCTCGTCGCAGGTCAGACCCCTGCCGATGGGCCGGGCGTCTACTCCGGTTCGGCCAACGCCCAGCGCGTCTTTGCGACCATCACCGCCAAGCCCAACCTGCCTGGCGTAAAGGCCATGGAAACGCGGATCGAGCCGGTCGGAACCGATGGCGCCCTCCTTTACTGGGTGCAGAACAAGGGTCAGTCCAACCAGGTTTCCGGCAAGGACGTGTTCATCGTCCGCAACGACAAGATCGTCTATCAGGCCATTCTCGTCGACTGATCCAGCATCACCTCGAAGCCGCTACCTGAGTGTAACGCACTCTCGTAGCGGCGAAGACTATCCTCCCTTGCCCATCCGGCGCTCTTTCGCTCGGATGCGATCACCCGTTGACCTGATCTAATATCGCGTCCTATGGCGCCCGGAGCGACAGGTTCCCCTTAATCGGGGATTGAAATGGGAACGGGGTTCAAGACCCCGGCTGCCCCTGCAACTGTGAGCGGCGAGCCACTACGCCATATGCCATTGGGATGAGAATCCTGAGAAGGCGGCGAGGACCGGCACTGACCCGCAAGCCAGGAGACCTGCCCGTCGCTGTCGTTCTCCGATCGGCCAGGGTGCGCCGAGTGGACGGGGGTAAACCCGCGCAACGACAAGAATCAGCCTCCGGCGACTTCGCCGGGGGTGTCGTCACGTGGAGATTACATGAAGAAGGTTCAGTTTCTTGCCGGCATCGCTCTGATCACCCCGGCAGTTGCGCTTGCGCAGGTCGAAGCACCCGCACCGGACGCCGCCGCGACCAGCGCGGCCGGGAGCAGCGACGGAACAGTGATCGTCACCGCGACGCGCAGCGCTCTGCCGATCGACCGCGTCGCCGCCTCCATCACCGTCCTTGACAAGATGTCCATCGACCAGGCTGGCGATCTTTCAGTTGCCGACCTGCTGCTGCGCACGCCCGGCGTCAGCCTCTCCCGCAATGGCGGCTACGGCACCGCCACCTCGCTGCGCATCCGCGGCGCAGAGAGCGACCAGACGGTGGTGGTCATTGACGGCGTGAAACTCAATGATCCCTCATCGACCGGCGGCGGCTATAATTTCGCGAACCTGCTCACCGGCGATGCCAGCCGTATCGAGGTGCTTCGCGGACCCCAGTCGATCCTGTGGGGTAGTCAGGCAATCGGCGGTGTCGTCAATATCGTTACTCCTCTGCCGGAAAAGGCGCTTGAAGGCAGTGTCGATGTCGAGGCCGGTAGCCGCGAGACAGTGAGCGCACGCGCCGCGATCGGCGGTCGTACTGGTCCCCTTGCCTGGCGGATCGGCGGGCAGGCTTTCACGACGGACGGCGTCTCCGCAATTGCGCCCGCTTTCGGTGGGAAAGAGGCTGACGGCTACACCAATCAATCCGTCACCGGCCGCGCTGTGCTCGATATCACCGACGGCGTAAGCGCTGATCTGCGGGGCTATTATTCCAATGGCCGGGTCCAGATCGACGGGTTCAGCGGCGACACTGCTGAGTATTCGCGCAACCGTGAATTCGTGGGCTATGCCGGCCTGAACGTCGCGTTGCTGGACGGGCGGTTCCGCAATCGCATCGCTTATGGTTATACCGACACCGACCGCGACAACTTCAATCCCGCGCTTGCGCGGAGGCAGACATTCGACGCGGCGGGCAAGAACCGCCGGCTGGAGTATCAGGGCAGCCTGGCTATCGTGCCCGGCGTAGAAGCTTTGTTCGGCGCGGAAAACGAGGTCAGCCGCTTCCGCAGCGTCTCCCCTCCCGCCAGTCTGGCAACCCCGGTTCCAGCGCCTGCGCGCGGACGGGCCGAGATCACCAGCTTCTACGGCCAGCTCAATCTCACCCCGACGGAAGGGCTGACGCTAACGGGCGGGCTGCGCAATGACGACCATAACCGGTTTGGCTCGCGAACCCTGTTCGCTGGCGGAGGCGTCTGGGCACTGCCGACCGGCACTGTGCTCCGCGCAAGCTATTCCGAAGGGTTCAAGGCGCCGACGCTTTACCAGCTCTTCTCGGAATATGGGAACCAGACCCTTGACCCTGAACAGGCACATGGATGGGAAGCAGGCACCGAGCAGCGCTTTCTCGATGGAAAAGTCAGCCTGGGCGCGACCTATTTTGAGCGTCGCTCGCGAGACCTGATCGTCTTCGCCAGTTGCTCAACGACAACCGTAGACCCGCTCTGCTTCATGCCTGGGAGCAGCACCCAGCGGCGTTTTGGATATTATGAAAACGTCGCCCGTGCGTTCGCCCAAGGCATCGAGGCAGCAGGACATGTTGCCATCAGCGACGCGCTATCCATAGATGGCAACTACAGCTGGACGCTATCCGAGGATCGCTCCCAGGGCTCCGCGAATTTTGGAAAGCAACTTGCTCGTCGCCCGCGTCACGCGTGGAATATCAGCGCGCAGTACAGCATTCCTAAGGGGCCGTCTCTCGGAGCAGCCGTGCGATGGGCAGGCGAAAGCTTCGACAATGCCAGCAATAGCACGCGGCTCGCCCCCTACACGCTGGTCGATCTGCGCATAGAGATGCCCGTGTCCGAAGAAGTCCGCTTTTTCGTGCGCGGCGAGAATGTCTTCGACGAGAAATACGAGACGATCTATCGCTATGGCACACTGGGCCGGAGCATCTACGCCGGCCTGCGAGGTCGGTTCTGATGGGCTTCTTCACAAAGATTGGAAACCGCTCACGGCAGCGCTTAACAGGCGCGGCCGATGGCACCACTGCCACCTTGTGGATCGTCATCCTTACTCTCGCCAGCACAGTGACCACAGTTGCGCTGGCCTGCGCCACACCGTTCACTGCCCTGGCAGCGCTGGCCGCCACGCAGATGCGCGGGCGGGACGGTATCCCGCTCATGGTCGTTGCGTGGGCCGCAAGTCAGCTCGTCGGCTTCGGTTTGCATGATTATCCACGGGATGCGACGACGCTGGCATGGGCAGCCGCACTCTGCATGGCGGCGGTTGCCTGTGTCGTCGCGGCCAGGCACGTCACAATCCGTATGCAGAGCCCTTCCATGCTCGCGCGGATTGTCGTGGCCTATCTGGTCGCGTCCGTGACGTTCAAGGCGGTCATTCTGCTCTGGTCGTTCGGGCTGGGAGGTGTTGATACCGCCTTGTCTCCGGCGATCAACGCCCGCCAGTTTGTGCGTAATGGTGAGATCCTCGTCGCGCTCTACGGGTTGTGTCGGGCACTGCTCGCAATCGGGATGCCAGGCATCCCGCGTGACGGGGGCACGTCCGGGGAACGCGGGTCCGTGGCGATATGCTGAAGCGGAGCGGCGACGGCACAACAATCATTATATGCAACACCTGTCGCCATTCCGCGAATGAGAGAGAAGACGCCGATGGGCGGAGGGGTGGAGCGCGCCTAGCCGAAGCGCTCCGCCGTATTATGGCCCAAAGCTCCGGCCATGACGGCATTGCCATGGAGGAGATGGCTTGCCTCTTCGCCTGTGGGGACTTCTGCACGGTTCATTTGCGGGCCTCTGAAAAAATCGGCTACATCCTTGGCCGTTTCGAGCCGACCGACGAAGCCGCGCAGGCCCTCCTCGATTATGCAAAGGCCTATGCGGCAAGCGCGGAGGGACAAGTGCCGTTCCGCGAATGGCCGGACGGGGTGAAGGGCCATTTCATCGCCCGCACGCCGCCACCGGGCTATATCGTCGCATGAGCGCGTTCGACACGGTTGCCGCATTCGAGCAGGCACTGGCGGATCTCCCGCCTCCGGACGCCGCTGCCCGCGCTGCGGCCATGGCCCGGCAGGCGGAACTGACCAAGCCACCCGGTTCGCTTGGCCGGCTCGAAGAGATTGCGATATTCATAGCGGGCTGGCACGGGAATGTTCGTCCCAAGATCGAGCGCGGGCGCGCGCTGGTTTTTGCGGGCAATCACGGCGTGGTCGCGCGAGGAGTGAGCGCCTTTCCCGCTGAAGTCACCGGACAAATGGTCGCGAACTTCGCGGCGGGGGGCGCCGCCATCAATGCGCTCGCTGCTGCTGCGGGTTTGGACCTTGCTGTCGTTTCTCTCGATCTCGACCAGCCCACCGCAGACTTCACCCACGCGCCGGCAATGACCGACGCGGAGTGCCTCGCGGCAGTCAATGCCGGTGCAGCGGCCGTAGGCGATGCGGATTTGCTCGTGCTGGGCGAGATGGGCATCGGCAACTCCACGGCTGCCGCCGCCCTCGCCGCCGCGAGTTTCGGTGGAACCGGCGCCGACTGGGCAGGTCCGGGAACCGGGATGGATGCCGCAGGAGTCGCGCGCAAGGCCGAGGTGGTCGACGCGGCACTGGCTCGCCACGCCGGCCAATTCGGTTCCGCCTTTGAGATATTGCGTCGCGTCGGCGGCAGGGAAATCGCGGCGATCGCGGGCGCGCTCCTCACCGCGCGCAAAAGCCGCGTTCCCGTCCTGTTGGACGGCTTCATCAGCACCAGTGCGATCGCACCCCTCGCGCGCTATGCGCCGGCCATCACGGAACATTGCCTCGCCGGCCATTGTTCAGCGGAGCCCGGGCATCGCCGCTTGCTAGACCGGTTGGGCCTTGCCCCTCTTCTTTCTCTGGACATGCGATTGGGTGAAGGGAGTGGCGCAGCGGTCGCGGCGCAGATCGTGCGCTCGGCCCTTGCCATGCATGAGAACATGGCGACTTTTGCCGAAGCCGGCATAGCTGCCGGATGACAAGCTTTCCGCTCTACCTGATGCGCCACGGCGCTCCGGTGGAGAGTGGCCGGCTTCTGGGCTCGACAGACTGCAACGTGACGCCCGAGGGGATTGAGGCTTGCATCGCGCAAGCACGCGACCTGTCACCGGCTGTCCTGATCTCCTCAGATCTGATCCGGGCGCGCCGATGTGCCGAGGCGTGCGGAGAGACCCACATCGAGCCTCGTTGGCGTGAACTCGACTTCGGCGAGTGGGACGGCCTCGCTCCTGCCAGCGTCGATCCGATGGCACTGGATCTCTTCTGGCAAGATCCAGACCGTCACCCGCCCCCCGGTGGCGAGCGGTGGTCCGCCCTCGTTATGCGAGTGGGCGCAGCGATTGATGCGCTGAGGCCGGCGCCCACGCTCGTCGTCACACATGGCGGAGCGATGCGTGCCGCTCTGGCGCATCTCTGCGGCTTGTCTCTATTGGCGGCATGGGCGTTCGATCTTCCCTATGCGTCGCTCCTCACTCTGAACGTCTGGGATGGCACCCCACGTCACGCCCAGATAATAGGGCTACGCTCATGAGGGGCCTCTGGATCGCCCTCGCGTTTCTTACGCGCCTACCTGTGCCGAGAGTGGACGCGACTGCGGACATGTTTGCCCGATCGGTGCGCTATTATCCCGCCATTGGGCTCGCAATCGGAGCGATTGTCGCGGTGGCCGGCTGGTTCGGCGCGTGGCTTCATCCCTGGCTAGGCGCGCTGGCCGCCCTGCTCGCCTGGGTCTGGGTGACCGGCGCGCTTCATCTGGATGGTCTGGGCGACCTCGCAGACGGACTCGGCGCGGCGCACGGCGACAAAGCGCGATTGCTTGCCGTCATGGCCGATCCGCACATCGGCAGCTTCGGCGTGGTGGCGATCGTGTTGCAGATTTTGTGTAAGCTCGTGATGCTCAGCTTACTCCTGCCGACATATTGGGCCGCGATCATCCTGATTCCGGCTGTGGCGCGGCTGGGACCGCTCTTCTGGGCTAGATATCTGCGCCCTCTTCGTTCTGACGGATTGGGAGCGGCCATGGCCAACGCGGTTCGCGGCAGTGACCTGATCTTAGGAGGCGTAGCACTCCTCCTCGCCTGCTTCGCGCTCCCCTGGCTTGCCATTGCGCCCATCATCCTCGCTTTTATCGGCTTCTGGTTCCGCTGGCGGATAGGCGGCATGACGGGAGACATGCATGGCGCTGGGATCGAGGTCGCCGAGAGCCTTTTATTGCTCGCCTGCGTCGTTCAGGCTGCCCGCTGAGCAATCGCCAGTATCGCATCGACATCAAGCGCGCGCTCGATTGCTTCTCCGATCTCATCAAGGGCAGCGTCGACATCGGAATGGTGATCCGGTCCTTGCCCCGCGACGCCGATCCTCGCGAGCCAGGCTGCGCGCTGCGCTGCCTCCCCCAGCAGCCCGTGAACATAGGTGCCAGCCACAAGTCCATCTGCGGTCAGCGCACCCTCCGCCCGGCCATCCGACAAGCGGCCCAGCGGGCGATCCGTTCCGCTACCGGTCGTCTGCCCGAGGTGGATTTCGTAACCACTAAAGGAAGCGCCTAGCGCCTCGCCGGTGACCTGCGTCAAGGTCTTGTCGTCACCCAGCACGGTCTCCACGTCCAGCAGCCCTAGCCCTGTAGTCGTGCCCGCCGCCCCCTCAATGCCCAAAGGATCGGCGATCGTGCGCCCCAGCATCTGATAGCCCCCGCAAAGCCCCAGCACGGGTCGCTTCTTGCGGTGGTGCGCCAAAATATCGATGTCCCAGCCTTCGGCGCGCAGGAACGCCATGTCCGCCCGGCTCGCCTTCGAGCCCGCGATGATAATCATCGCTGCATCAGGGATCGCCCTTCCCGGCGGCACCATCACCACCTCTACTCCCGGTTCCAGCTTCAGCGGATCAAGATCGTCGAAGTTGGCGATATGCGGCGTGATCGGGCAGGCAATGATCGCGCGATGCCCCCTCCCCACTACCGGATGATCGAGCACGACAGCATCTTCGCTCGGCAGGCGGCGTGCAGGAGCCAGCCATGGCACGATGCCAAGGGAGCGCCAGCCGGTGCGCTGCTCGATCGTCGCCATCCCCCCCGCGAACAAGGCCGGATCGCCCCGGAACTTGTTGATGAAAAAGCCGTGAACCATTGCAGCGTCCGCCGGGTCGAGCACGCTATGCGTGCCCACCAAGGAGGCGATGACGCCCCCACGATCTATGTCACCAGCGAGGATTACGGGGACATTAGCGGCACGCGCGAAGCCCATATTCGCAATGTCGCCGGCGCGCAGATTGGTTTCGGCAGGCGACCCTGCGCCCTCTATGACGACAAGATCAGCTTCGTCCGCCAGCCGGCGATAGCTGGCCAACACCTCCTCCAGCAGGCCTTCGCGCCCTTCCCGCCAGCGCCCTGAGGTGAGCGTCCCGCGCACCTTCCCCCGAACAATGAGCTGCGAGACACGATCGCCCTCCGGCTTGAGCAGCACGGGGTTCATGTCGACACTTGCGGGAACGCGGCATGCGATTGCCTGCGTGGCCTGGGCGCGGCCGATTTCTCCTCCATCGAACGTTACGGCCGCATTGTTGCTCATGTTCTGAGGCTTGAAGGGGCGGACATTCAGCCCCCTGTTGGCAAATGCGCGGCACAGCCCGGCAACGAGAACCGACTTTCCTACTTCGGAGCCAGTGCCCTGTACCATTATCGCAGCCATGCGATGCCTCCCGTCAGAATTGCCAACAAAAGACATGCGCGTAAATAAACCCGCAGCGCGCGGCGCACATCGCTTCCTGTTGATTGCCGCCCTTCCCCGCCTATCCACGGCTTTTCATGGAGCACACCATCATAGGTGACTGGCCCCGCCAGAGAGAGCCCTAGCGCCCCTGCCATCGCAGCTTCGGGCCATCCCGCGTTGGGTGAGGCGTGGCGCGCATGATCGCGCCACGTCACGCGCCAACCGCCTTTGCCCGCGAGGCATATCAGCACGGCCGACAGTCGGGCGGGAATGAGATTGGCAACGTCGTCCGTCCGGGCAGCCGCCCAGCCAAAGGCCCGCCAGCGCGGCTCGCGATGACCGATCATGCTGTCCGCCGTGTTGATCGCCTTATAGGCCCACACACCTGGCAACCCGGCCACCAGCAACCAGAACAGGGGTGCGACGACACCGTCGCAGAAACTCTCCGAGAGGCTCTCGATTGCCGCGCGGGCAATGCCCGCTTCATCGAGCGCCTCGGTATCTCGCCCTACGATCATCGAAACGGCCCGCCGGGCCTGCGGCAAATCTCCCTGCCTCAGAGCATCGGCAACGGCCCGGACATGATAGTAGAGGCTGCGAGCAGCTATTCCCGGCCATGCGAACAGCGCGATGCCGATCCATGCCCCTCCGCCGAGAATCGAGTGGAGCAGGCGTTCGGCACCCACGCCTACTCCTGCAGTCACACCGTCCAGCACCACTATGGTCACAATGCCCAATAAGCGCCGGGCCTTGTCGGTACGCGCAGGGCTGTTCCAGTGCCGTTCGGCCCAATCAAGGAAGCGCGCAAACGCCCCGACCGGGTGCCCGACAAGAGCGTAAAGTCGCGACGGCCATCCGCACGCCGCGTCGATGAGCAGCGCCAGAAGTGCCACCGGCTCAGCCATTTGCGAGCGCCCGGTCCAATTGATCGAACGCCTGATCGTCACCTGGCAAACCAAAGCGCAGCCATCGCGCATTGGACGCAAAGGGCCGGGTCAGAATACCGGCGCGAGCCAGTCGCGCGAAAAGTTCTTCAGCGTTGGAGTGTTCGACCAGACGAAACAGCGGACTCTCACCGAGAGCCTTGAGGCCATGGCGCTCCAAAAGCTCATCCAGCCTCGCCGCCCGCGCCGCAAGTGCCCCGCGCGCTTCCGCGATCCATTGCGCGTCGGAATAGGCTGCGGTCCCCCATGCGATGGCCTGCGTGCTAACGGGCCAATCGCCCAGCATTTCGCGGAAGCGCGCGAGAATGGCTGGCGGCGCGATCACGAAGCCCAACCGCACTCCCGCAAGCCCAAAGAACTTTCCAAAGGATCGCAACACGATCACGGGTGTCTCAGCGTCCTCTATGGGCAGGATGCTGGTTCCCGGATTGGCATCCGCAAAGGCTTCGTCAATCACCAGCCAACCACCTGTGGCCTTCTGACGGGAAGCGATCTCGCGAAGGCGAGCAGGCTGAATCGTCCGGCCATCAGGATTGTTAGGATTGGCGAGGAGAAGCGTCCCTCCAGATTGGCAGCCGATGGCAGGGACATCCACAATGTCATTCGCGACTTCGCCATGAGTGCCGTAGCTGGGCGAGACTGCAACCAGAGGGGACGGCAGGCCGACCCCGCGCAACAGGCGGAGCGCGATTTCGCTGCCCGGAACGGCCGTGACGCTGGCGGCTGCCACGCCGAAATGGCGGGCCGCGCTCGCTTCAAGTGTGGCGAGGTCTGCGACATCCGGTAACGACGCCGGATCGAACAGGAGGTCGGCGGGCGGCTGCCATGGGTGCGGGTTGATGCCGGTGGAAAGGTCGATCCATGGCCGGGGCGCATTCGGCCAGACCTGCATAGCATCAGCCAGTCGGCCGCCATGCCTCCTGAACTTCTCGGCGGAGCCTGTCGATTCCTCTTGCGTCATCCTCCTCGCCATCGCCATTCAGACGCCAAACGGCAAGTCGGACCTTTCATGACGCAGCAGGCAAGAACGACATTGGTGCTTGGCGGCGCCCGATCCGGCAAGAGCCGTCACGCACAGGCTCTGGCCGAACGCATGGCGCAGAGCCGGGTTTTCATTGCCACCGCTCAGGCTTTCGATGCGGAAATGCGCGAACGGATCGCACGGCATCAGGCAAATCGCGATTCAAGCTGGTGGACGGTCGAGGCGCCCATCGCGCTGGCCGAGACCATTCTCCAGCATCGGGGGACATCAGGTGTCCTGCTTGTCGACTGCCTGACCCTGTGGCTCTCGAATCTTCTGCTGTCAGATCAAGATGTGGAGACGGCAGTTGATGCGCTGGTGACCGCAATCCGGGAATCGACCTTGCCGATCATCCTCGTCAGCAATGAGGTGGGCTATGGTATCGTGCCCGACAACGCGCTCGCGAGGCGATTTCGGGACGCCGCCGGCCAGCTCAACCAGAGGCTATCGGCAATTTGCGATGCCACGGTTCTGGTCGTTGCCGGTAACCCGATCACGATAAAGCAGCAATGATCGGCTCGATGTAGTAGCCTAATGAAAATCATGGCTTTTGATCGGGATCAGATCATCGTCTTTCCAATGCCAGTCTGACCTTATTTGCGGCTTCCATGCCTCGTCCCCCCGGTCAGGCGCTCCGGGATAGGTCACGGCGTCACCGCGCGACACCAGTCTTGGAAGGTCCATTTCTCCCACTTTGCGCAGCAGTGGCGTCAGATCATTCAATCGATCGACGATGACATGAATGACGCTCCCCTCTCGCTGCACTCGCCCGGTAATCGACAGCATCGCCGCTGACATCACGACACGCCGGTTCGCCTCAAAGCGATCGGGCCACAATATCGCGTTGGCGATACCGGTCTCATCCTCGAGAGTGAGGAAAAGCACGCCCTTGGCAGATCCCGGACGCTGGCGAACGAGAATGATACCGGCCAGATCGACGCGCGTGCCGTCCTTAATAGCGCTCAGTGATCCGCACGGCACGGCACCACGTCGCGACAGTTCGCTTCGCAGGAAGCTCACAGGATGCGCGCGCAAACTGAGCTGAGTCGCGCGATAATCCTCCACGACTTCGCGCCCGGCCGTCAGCGCAGTCAGCACGGGTGATGGCTCGTGGGTTTCCAGCAGCGCCAGCAATGGCGGTGGCTTCTCGCCCAGACCCCGGATCGTCCATAACGCGGCGCGGCGATCGAGTCCTAAGCCATGAAAGGCATCGGCCTGTGCCAGCTTTTCCAGTGCCGCCGTCTTCACTCCGGAGCGCCGCCAAAGATCGGCGATATCGCGGAAGGGCCGTTCCGCGCGCGCCAGAAGAATCCGCCCTGCCTCCTCAGCCGACAGGCCGGTAACGATGCGCAGACCAAGGCGAAGCGGCCGGATAGGAGGCTTTTCATTGGGGGAGGCATTCTGCGGAACATCCACGCTTTCTATGATGGTGTCCCATTCGCTCGAGATGATGCAGGCCGGCCGTATTTCCACGCCGTGCTCGCGTGCATCGCGCACGATCTGGGCCGGCGCATAAAAGCCCATGGGCTGGGCGTTCAGCAGGGCTGCACAGAAAATGTCCGGATGATGGCACTTCATCCATGAAGAAGCATAAGCGATCTTGGCGAAGCTGGCGGCGTGGCTCTCGGGAAAGCCATAGCTACCGAAACCCTCGATCTGTTTTACCAGCCGCTCAGCAAATTCGAGGGAAATGTTGTTCTTCAGCATCCCCGAGATCAGCCGATCCCGAAACTCCCCCACGCCACCTGTCATCTTGAAGGTGGCCATCGCGCGGCGAAGTCTGTCCGCCTCATTTGGGGAAAAGCCGGCGCCCAGAATGGCGACCTGCATGGCCTGCTCTTGGAAGAGCGGTACGCCCAGCGTCTTTTCAAGCACGTTCCCGAGCTTTGAACCCGGATACTCGAAGCGGATATTGGGGTTTTCACGCCTTTGCTCGCGCCGCTTGAGATAAGGATGGACCATATCCCCCTGGATCGGGCCGGGCCGCACTATCGCGACCTGAATAGCGATGTCGTAGAAATTGCGCGGACGCATCCGAGGCAGCATCGACATTTGCGCACGGCTTTCGATCTGGAAGACACCCAACGTGTCCGCACGGCACATCATGTCGAATGTCGCCTCGTCTTCGGCTTGCAAGACCGGGTCGGCGAGATTGAGCCTGACGCCCTTATATTCCGCGAGGAGATCGAACGCCCGGCGCATGCAGCCCAGCATGCCCAGGCCCAGAATATCGACCTTCATGAAGCCGAGATACTCGATATCTTCCTTTTCCCATTCGATGACCTGCCGGTCGATCATTGCCGCAGGCTCCACCGGGATCAGATCCGCCAGAGCGTCCCGCGTCAGCACGAACCCGCCGGGGTGCTGCGAGAGATGGCGTGGGGTTCCGACCAGTTCGCGCGCCAGTTCCAGCGTCAGCGCCAGGCGAGGCTCGTTCAGGTCGAGATGCAAGGCCTCGACATGATCATCCGGAATGCCGTCGTTGGACCAACCCCAGACCTGTCCCGCCAGCGCGGCGGTCATGTCCTCCGGTAGCCCCATAACCTTACCGACCTCGCGGATTGCCCCTCGGGTCCGGAAGCGGCTGACGACCGCAGTCAGCGCAGCATGATCGCGGCCATAGCTTTCATAGATCCATTGGATCACTTCCTCTCGCCGCTCATGCTCGAAATCCACGTCGATGTCGGGCGGCTCCTGCCGATCTTCGGAAAGGAAGCGTTCGAAAAGCAACTGATGCTTGACCGGATCGATCGAGGTAATGCCCAGCACGAAGCAGATCACTGAATTGGCGGCCGACCCCCTGCCCTGACATAATATGTCCTGGCTGCGCGCGAACTGGACGATGGAATGCACCGTCAGAAAATAGGCGGCATAGTCCCAGTGACGCACCAGTTTCAGTTCTTTGGTGAGCAGGCGCCGGTAGCTCCCTCCAGGGCGCTTGCCCGGCGTCATCGCGTTGAGTGCGCGCCAAGCCATTTTCTCCAAAGCCTTTTGCGGGCTGTGCGAGGACATCACACGCTCGTCAGGATATTGGTGCTCGAGTTCGCGTAGCGAGAAGGTGCAGCGCTCGACGATCGCCTCCACCGCCATCAGAGCATCAGGATGATTGCGGAACAGCCGGGTCATTCTTTCCGACTGCTGGAGATGGCGCCCCGCATTGCGCTCTCGCCGGAATCCCAGTTCGTCGATCGTGGTTTTCTCCCGGATAGCCGTCACGACATCCTGAAGGATCCGGCGTTCGGGGGTGTGATAAAGCGCATCCCCGGTCGCAAGCGGCGTCAATCCATAGGCGCGTGCAGCCAGCGCGGTTTCATGCAGGCGCAATGCTTCACCGGGGCGCCGCCAGTGCGTGAGGCACACATGTCCTCGCTCAGGGAACAACTCTGCCATCCAGCCGAGTTGGATGGGGTCTGCTCTAAGGCCGGGCACAAGCGCGGCGACCAACCCATCGGCGTGGGTAGCGACGTCATCCCAATGCAGAAAGCACCTTCCCTTTTCCCCGCGCTGGGCGTCGGCCCGTCCCTTGCCAAGGCTCAGCAGGCGCGTGAGACGTGACCAGGCGGGGCGATCCTCGGGCCAGACGAGCAGCGATGCCCCATCGACCAGATCGAGGCGGCATCCATAGACCGGACGTGGCGGCGTAGACATCTGGTCCCGCAACTGGTCGGCGGCATGAAGCGCCTGCACGACCCCTGCCACTGAGTTGCGATCGGTAATGCCCAACGCAGGCATACCCATCAGCGCCGCCTGCGCGAAGAGCTCCTGAGGGCTGGATGCGCCCCGCAAAAAGCTGAAATGGGTTGTGACCTGAAGTTCGCTATAGGTCATCCGAACCGACCGTGCAGATACCAGCTCAGGTCGCCGGTTTCGGCGCGTTCGCCGTCCCCTCGTCGAAACAGCCAGAAACGGCGACCATCCTCGACCTCGACACGGAAATAATCGCGAATGGCCTCGCGTTCGCCTGCCCGTTTCCACCATTCGCCGGTAATCCGCTCCGGTCCGTCCGCCCGCAGAACGCGGAGAGTCTGCCCTCGCCAAGTAAAACGGAGCGGCGGCTGATCGGGCAGATCCGCGATGACATGATCGAGCCGCTCAGGATAGCGGAACAGACGCGCAGGACGAGGACGCGATGGATGCCAGGGATGATCCGCAGCACGTCCATCGAGCCATCTCACGTCGCTGGCTTTCAAAGGCGCATCACGGCGCGCCATCGGGGGCAAGGGTGAGCAACGCCTGACACTGCGCTCGGGGACATCGCTCTCGACCGGCATATCCCGCCAGACCTGCAAGGAGCGATTGACCAGCATGTCAACCAAAGGCCCCAGATCCGCGGCCCTTTCCTCCAGTTGCTCGTCATAGGGTTGCGCGTCCAGTTTCTCGAAAGCACGAACGCGCAGATGCAAGGCATCAATGCCATAGCCCGGATCAATCGTCTCAATCCGGCGCCTGATGAGACGCAGGATATGCGCGGGATCACGATTGGCTCGCGCGAAGCCCAAGCGAATGATCTGAGGGTGCCCGTCCACGCGATCCGCCACGAGCAGCAAGATACGAGCGCCGCCCCCCGCCTGAGCCAGAGCCTCCGTCAGGCGGGGCACCAATAGGCCGAGCCAGTGATCGATTGCCTCCGCTGTGGCAATCGGCTCGGCAAAGGACTGGGCAATATGAATGGAACGCGGCGGTATGACGGAATCGAGAGGCTCGGCTACATAGCCCAGCGCCTGATCGAGCCGGGCGGCTGCTTCGACCCCAAACCTTCGGGTAAATGGCGCGCGAGGCAAGGCGACCACGTCTGCCACTGTGACAATTCCCAGCCGCCGAAACAGGGAAAGGGTTTGATCCGGAAGTCGCAGCGCTGCTGCTGGCAAAGGAGACAATGCCTCCACATGGCGGCCTGGTGCGCAGATGTGGACCCTGTCCACATTCCGGGAAAGCGCCCAGGCCGCTCCCGCTGTATCCGCCACGGCGATCCGGGCCTGTATCTTCCGGCGGGACAGCAGCCTCAAGATCGCGTCCGCCATGCGGCGCTCACCGCCATGCAGATGCGCCACTCCGGTCAAGTCCATGAATAATCCGTCAGCATCCGAAAGCGCCACGGTCGGCGTCCAGCGCGTCGCGAGAAACACCGCCAGTTGGCGAAGTTCTGCGGCATCTCCCTGAGGATCGGCATCACGCACAACAAGATGAGGCACCTGCGCACGCGCCTGTGTCAGCGCCATGCCTGATGCGATGCCCAGCGCCTGCGCCGCAGGAGACGCAGCAGCGACCTCGACTTTCGCGGCCACCTTTCTGCTCGTCACAAGCGCAATGCCATTGCTTGTGGGAGATTGCGCCCTGCGAGTCGGAGGACGCGTTATCCTTTGCGGTTCCTTGAAGGGGGGATCGCTCACTTCGCTTGAGCGACCAAGCAGACGCATCGGCGGCTTTTGATGATGCGGCAGCTTCGCAACCTGCTTCTTCACGTCTTCACGCGCCCAGCGCGCACCAGGGCGCCACCCGCTATTTCTTGGCGCATCGCACTGGAGCACTTTCTCCGCCTGTGCTGCGGCGCGAAGATCGCTCAGATCCGGTTCGGCTGCAGCCTGCTCAGGCCGCAACGCGAGAACTGGTTCGGCGTGAAGAATCCGGTCGATCGACCAGTTCGGTAGCCAAAGCGCAGCAACCCGTCTCATCGCAGGCCTCCACTGTCATTTCGAAAGGATCGCCCCCACGCTGTCGCAAGAGCTCCACTCGCCAGCGCGCGCGGCCCACCCCTGCCATCGGCAAGGGAGCCGAGGGTGCCGCACTGATCCTCCATTTTGTCCTGGCCGCAGATGGTTCGGCGAGAGGATCGACATCGCCCCGGGCGGAGCGACGGAAAAGAAGTGCCATCGTCGTGCCGCCCTCGGCGGCGAGTTGCAGCCGTCGGGTGGCGGTCAGCGAAGCCTTTCCCACTTCAGCGATAACTGCGCCAAGGCCCCGATGACGCAAGGCATCCTCCATTGCGGCCAGTAAATCCGCGTCATTGCGTGCCGCAGCGAATATCAGCCGTTCTGGAGCCAGTCCTGCCTGCGACAAGGCGGGCGTGAAGAGATTATGACGGCGAACAAGCCAAAGAACCGGGCCGGGGTTACGCGCGGCAATCCCGGCAATGAAAAGCGATGCAGGGGCATCATCCTGCGGATCTGCCTCACCCGCCCATGCTTCATGCAAGGCGTCGATGCGCAATCCTCCGTCACTCAGCCGCGCATCCATCTTTGAGATGCCGAAAGATAGGCACGGAGTCGTGGCGCGTTCCGCCTCGATCGCGGCAATGGTTTCACGCAAAAGGGCCAGAACGTTGGACACGGAACAGAGACTCGATGAAGCTTGTTCCTTTTTTGTTCTTTTCCTTGATTGAGTCAACCACACGCTTCAAAGCGCCAATAAGACGCAGGTCGCCGCTCGCAGAATTCGTCGTGCGGCCGGTTTGACGGTTGCGGATAAGGCGCTCCCCTGCAAAACGTTCAGCATGACCGTCAGCGCGCTTCTGGATCTCTTAATCATCCGCTTGGTGCGCACCTACGGCGGCACGAAACAGCAATGGCGCAAGGCGATTGGTCCTGTGAAGGTGCACGACCGCGCTACGCATAGTCACTGCAACTGGTCCGTCTCACCGTCCGGCACCGCGCAAAGAAATGCCGCGATCGAACAGTTGCTCGATACCGTGCGCCTCGATCATCCAATTGTGGATGAAGACTAGCGTGTAATCGGCGAATATCAGGGGCGTCAGAGTCACATCGTCCAGCCAAAGCTGACACGGCACAGACTGGCTGTTTTCTGATGAAAACTGGAGCGGGCGAAGGGATTCGAACCCTCGACCCCAACCTTGGCAAGGTTGTGCTCTACCCCTGAGCTACGCCCGCTCTGGCGGTCGCTGGGCTAGCCCGGCGACGGGTGAGGCGGGCCACTAGCACCCGACCCGGAGTGCGGCAAGTCCCTTTTGTTCTATTTTGCCAAAATCCTCAGCGCCCTTGCGAAGCGCGGTCCCTCTGCCCCATATTGAGCCGCAGCATACGACATCGTTTTTTTGAACCGAGGAGACAGGGTTGTGGCCACGCTAGGCCTTAGCGAGCAGGAGAAGCAGGCCGTCGCAGATTTTCGGCGCGATGTGGTCGATCCATCCCAGACCGCTCTGATCCTCGTGGATTTCTGGGCTGAGTGGTGTGGTCCCTGCAAACAGCTCTCGCCGATCATCGAGAAAATCGCTGATGAATATGCCGACAAGGGCGTCAAGCTGGTCAAGATCAACGTTGACGAGAATGGGTTCATCGCGAGCCAGTTTCGCGTTCAGTCGATCCCGACTGTCTATGCAGTGTTTCAGGGCCAGCCGATCGCAGACCTCTCAAAAGCGCGAACCGAAGCCCAGTATCGGCAGATGCTCGATCAGCTTCTCGCGCAGTTGCCCATCGAGAGCGAGGCAAGCCGTGCTGCAGAGGATCTCGCGCCGCTGATCGCCATGGGTGAAGAGACATTGGCAACTGGCGACCATGAGCGCGCTCTGAGCATTTTCAGGCAGCTGAGTGACATGGCGCCAGATAATGCCCAGGTGGTGGGCGGGCAGATTCGCGCGCTTGCGGCGCTGGGCCGCGAAGACGAGGCAGAAGCGCTCCTCGGTGCTCTTCCCACCGACCTCGCCAAGGATCCTGCGATCGAGCGCGCGCGTGCGGCGATTGCCCTCGCCCGCGCGGCAGTGCCCGCTGCCCACCTCGCGCCACTTCAGAGCCGTGTTGCCGCCAATCCTGACGATCATGAAGCCCGTTTCGAGCTCGCCGGGGCGTTGATGGCTGCGGGGGACCGCGATGGTGCGGCTGACGCACTCCTGGAGATCATCAGGCAGGATCGCGACTGGGAAGACAGCAAAGCCCGCAATCAGCTTCTGCAGCTCTTCGAGGTGGTGGGTCTGGAAGATCCGTGGGTGTCCGCACAGCGCCGGCGCCTCTCGGCGATTCTCTTCGGCTGACCTAGCGGAGCTGCGTTATCCGTCGTCTTCCCGTCTTTCCCCTTGGTGGCGCGATCCTGTTTCCGCGCATGCACCTGCCGCTCCATATCTTCGAGCCGCGCTATCGGGCTATGATCAGCGAAGTCATGGCCAAGGATCAGCGGATTGGCATGATCCAGCCCAGCGACAATGAGGATCCTCCGGCACTCTTCAGCATGGGCTGCATCGGTCGGATTGCCGAGGTGGAAGCGCTGGAAGACGGCCGTTTCAATATCATTCTGGCCGGTGAGGCGCGCTTTCGCGTCGTTCGCGAGCTTGAAGTCACGACTCCTTTCCGACAGGTGGAAGCGGAACCGCTCAGTCCGGCAGAGGACGATCCTGGCTTCCTTTCCGCAACGGAGCGCGCCGGTCTGGAGATCGAGGCGCAGCAATTCGCCGAGCATCTTGGTTATCAGGTGGAATGGGAGGCCGTGACGCGGCTTGACGATGAAACGCTGGTCAATGCTATCGCTCAGATCGCTCCTTTCGACGTCGCCGCGAAACAGGCCCTGCTCGAAGCGAATCTACTGACGGAGCGTTGCGCCATGGCTGTTCAGCTCATGCAGTTCTACGGGCGCGGTGACAGCGCCGGCTCCGCCACACTTCAGTAGACTCTCACACGATTATGGTCTGGCCTGACTGGATCAACCCGGCCCGAAGTTTTGCCATGCCAGCCGCGCAGTGAGCGCGAGTGACACGAAAATAAGCAGCGGCCGGATCACCTTGGCTCCGTGCCTGATCGCCAGATGCGAGCCGATCCATGCGCCGCTCATCGAGCCGAGGGCCATGATGAAGCCCAGCAGCCAGAGCGTCTTGCCGGACGCAACGAAGAGCAGGACGCCTGCAGCATTGCTCGCCAGATTGAAAAGTTTGGTATGGGCGGCCGCCCGGCGCAGGCCCATGCCCTTGAGCGCAACAAGGCTCGTCGTGAAAAAGCTGCCGGCGCCCGGACCAAAAAATCCGTCATAAAAGCCAATTGCGCCGCCCACCGGCGCGTATCCTTTAAGGCCCAGCCTCGCGCGGGAATCATCGTCGGTCATGCGAGGCGAAAGAACCATATAGGCGACGACGCAGATGATGAGCACCGGCATCACTTTGCCCAGCGCGTCGGCGGGGATGCGCTGGAGGACCCAAGCTCCAGCCATTGCGCAGACGAAGATGAATGCTGTCACGCCCATATAGCGCCGCACATCGATCAACCCCATACGCAGGTATCGCCAGAATGCCGTGGCCACCGAAAACACCGACTGCAGCTTATTGGTCGCCAACGCATTGACCGGAGGCAATCCGCTCGCCAACAAAGCGGGCACAGTGATTAGCCCACCGCCACCGGCGATGGAATCGATGAAGCCCGCAAGCATCGCAGCTGCGGTCAGCCAGACATAGCTCTCGATCCCGAGCGTCACACTGCTCAGATCGGATAACCGAGTAACAGGCGGGGGCGTGGACCGCTCTCGCCGCGCGCTTCGGACATGAACTGGCGCTTGAGTGGCCCGATCCGCTGCACTGCCCCCAGTCCCAGCGCCCGTACGCGAGACGGCAGTCGGCCCGGCACGTCGAAAAGACGCACCAACCCATCCATCATCAGCGTGACACTGGTCGCGTCCAGCGCCCGCCAGCGCTGATAACGCGTGAGAAGCTGTGCGTCGCCGGGCTCAAGTCCCATACGCATGCCTTCCACGATCACCTCGGCCAGCGCTGCTGCATCACGATAGCCCAGGTTCACGCCCTGCCCCGCTATGGGATGGATGGCATGTGCCGCATCCCCTACCAGCGCGAGCCGGTCATCCACGATCCTTGCGGCGCGATGATAACCGAGCGGATAGCTCTGCATCGGGGCGGCAAGGCTGATCCGTCCCAGAAAATCGCCCATCCGCTTCTCTGCCTCGGCGAGCCACGCAGTCTCGGACAATTTCAGCATTGCCCCGGCATGGCGCTCAGGCACGGTCCACACGATGGCGGACCGGGTGCCCGGCTGCATCGGCAGCAGCGCGAAAGGTCCGCCCGGATAGAATATCTCATAGGCCGTGTTACCGTGCGACCGCCCATGATTGATCGCCGTCACCAGCGCACGCTGGGGATAGGACCATTTCGCCACTGTTATGCCGGCCAATTCGCGCGTGGGGCTATTGCGACCTTCCGCCGCCACAAGAAGGCTGGCGGAAATCTCTTCCCCACCGGCAAGCGTCGCGGTGACGCGATAGGGTCCACGCTTCGCCTGCACGATCCGGTTCGGCTGGAAACGGGTAAGTCCGTCGATGCCCGTCGCCGCCGCGTCGATAGCCCGGCGCAGTTCCCGATTCTCAACCATCCGGCCAAGCGCCCCGTCGTCAGGGTCCGGCGCGAAATCGAGGGCACCCGGCCCCAGCCCTTCGCTTACCCAGATGCGGTCTATTGGGCAGGTTTTCCCAGCCAGATGCTCCGCGATGCCGAGCGCTTCGAACATCCGCCAGCTGGCGCTTGCGATCGCCGAGACGCGCCCATCGAACCCGTGAGCGAGCGTATCGGCCGGAAGTGCGGGATCGACGACCGCGACCGTCGCACCGTGGCGCGCCAGCGCTATGCCGAGCGTCAGGCCAACAAGTCCGCCACCGGAAATGAGAACATCGACATGCTTCATGTGGACGGTCCTAGGCGAGTTGACGAGCCGAGGGAAGCGTCCGGCAGATGGCGATCACTCTGCGTTGCGCGAAAAACGGAATACCGTCGCGGGAGGGAAATTGCGCACGATATGCCCAACCCTCCGCACATCCAGATCGAGAGACTCGTAGACCTCGCGCGCAATCGGCGGACGGAGCGAATAAGTGAACTGCACAAGCACCCCGCCCGGCATCAGCAGCTTGAACGCCTCTGCCAAGATCGCGCGCTGAAGTGACTTGCTCATCGCAAGCATCGGCAAGCCGGAAATGATTGCCTGATACCCGCCAGCGCCCCCCGCTGCCTGCGTGCAAATTGCCTGAGCCGGCGTTTCCAGAACGGTCGTTCCGGGAAAATCGCGCCGCAGATCACGCGCAAACTCCGCGTTTATCTCCACGATCTCCAGCTGGTCGGCGGGAAGCCCTGTCGCCAGTATTTCCCGGGTGAGCGCACCGGTGCCACCGCCAAGCTCCATCACCCGACCCGCGCCGGGATCAATCTGCGCGGCCATCATGCGGCCAAGATATTGGCTGCTGGGAACGATCGAGCCGTTCTGACGAGGCCGGCGGACCCAGGCGTGCAGGAACCGGACATAATCTGACGCGCGCGAGGGCCGTTGGGCAGTGGCGGAGCAGTGCTGGTGCATAACCTCAAACAGATACGTCAGACTTGACCGGCGCAATCCCTAAATGGCCGGCCGCAGATAGAAAAGAGGAAATGCCAAAGGGACGCATTTCCTTATCCCTCATCAGCCGCTCCACGCCGGCCAGAATGGAGAGGTCTTGGCACGTGACTAGCGGACCACGCCTCTCGCCGACATCAATCTAACCCGTAAGCTATCGAGCGAAATCGAGGCTACGTCTTCATCCGGCCGAGTAGACCGAAGAAGCCGGGCGAGGTTCTCATGTCGCTGGCTGATTTCGTCGATCGCCTGCAGCGTGGTGTGGTGCCGCTCGATCATCTCATTGTCTTCGCAGAGCACGGCGATGACGCTTTCGAGCGCATCGCGGGCCAGGTCCATCTCGTCGGCGATCAGGCGGTTCATGTTCACTTCCTTGGGCGCGCACGACGGCTCGAACGGAACGACCACGTCCTTTTGTGGTGACGTCTGGCTCATGCTGCGGGTCAGTGCGTGACTCGGCGAACTGCGGCCACAAGCTTCGCGGGATCGAAGGGTTTGACCACCCAGCCCGTGGCGCCCGCATCCCGCGCGCGCGCTTTCTTCTCCGGCCCGTTTTCGGTCGACAGGACCAGAATGGGACGGTCGACATGGTGAACGCCCTCCCCGCGCAATCTTTCGATGAGGCCGAAGCCGTCGAGCTTGGGCATGTTGATATCCGTGATAACCAGATCGAACTCGCGCTCCGAAAGCCGGTCGAGCGCCTCCTCGCCGTCCTGCGCCTCGGTCACCTCGAAGCCGGCACCAAGCAAAGTCGCGCGAAGCAACGCCCGCATTGAGCGGCTGTCATCGACAGTCAGAATACTGATTCCGCCAGTCACCCGCCCGCCTGCCTCCACGTTCATGCCGGATGGGCCGACACTCTCCAGGACAGGAATAGCGCCATCGAGGTTTAGAAATGGTTCAATGCCGTCACGGCCGAATCAGATTTCGGCCGCGATCAACCAGTCGTGGAAGATCTTGAGCGGGCGCTGTTCGAGCGCCCGTTGCCGGCAGACGAAGAAATAGCGATACGGACTGGGGACGCGCTTATAGTCGAAAAGCCGCCCGATGCGCGGGTCTTGCGCATGTTCCAGGTGCCGCCCCAGCATCACGGCGATGCCTAGGCCCTGCGCAGCTGCCTCCAGCATCAGCGGTCCGCTGTCATAATAATCTATAGCGGCCGGCTGGAGATCCGGCACGTCGAAAGCCCGCTTCCACCGGTCGAAGTTGGTCGCCATCTCGCGGTGGATCAGCACTGTCTCTCGGGAAATGTCCTGCGGCTCTCTGATGGCTCGTGGCCCGTGCAGCCGATCGCGCGCTGCGATGAGAAAAATCTGGTCGTCGTCCAGCTGCTGGGCATAGAAGGACGGGTCAACATCTGTCGCAACGACGATTGCCGCGTCGATGCCGTCGCCCAGGCGCGCCGTGGCGTTCGAGTTGGTATCGATATCCAAGTGGATGCCCGGATGAGCGGCACGCAGTTCGCCGAGCCTTGGCAGGAGCCGCTGGCTCGCGAAAAGCGGCAAGACGCTGAGTCTCACCCGCATCTGCCGCTGCGGCCCGGTCATCGTCTCGACTGCCGCGCCCAAAGCATCGAGTGCCGGCGCGATCTCGGCCAGCAGGCGCTGACCGTCATGATTGAGTTCAAGCTGCTGATGCTTCCGGTCGAAGAGCAGCATTCCAAGATAGCGCTCCAGCGCCTGAATGCGGCGACTCAGCGCCGGGGTGGAGAGCGCGAGCTCTTCCGCGGCGCCTTTCACCGATCCCGTCCGTGCAACCTGCACAAACGCTTCAAGAGCCGTCAGAGGCGGCAATCTGCGCATGGGCGTCAGCATCCTCCAGTTGGTTGCACTGCACAATACTGCCTCAGCCGAACGGATTTCGCCAGTCGTTTCAGACATGTCACGCTGATCAGTGCGTCGCGAGCGATTGCCATCGCTGAGGAAGCACCTATCTTTCCTCGGCATGCGGTCGGAAGAGCACCGCCGAATATCAGAGGAGCGGGCCTTGGCCGACACGGAAACCCTGAGCAAAACGCGCAAAATTCAGGTGGCGAATGCGCGGCCCGAGGACAGCGGACGCGGCATTGCGCGCCTTCCCCGTGCCGTCATGGCCGAATTGGGCTTCATCGAAGGTGACGTCGTCGAAATCGCTGGCAAGCGAACCACGGCCTCCCGCGTCGTCCTCTCCTATCCCGAAGATGAGGGGCTGGACGTGCTGCGCCTGGATGGCCTGCAGCGTGCCAATGCCGGAGTCGGCTCGGGCGACTTTGTCACCGTGACCAAGGCGGAGTCGCGGCCTGCCCAGCGGGTTGTGCTCGCCCCCGCGCAGGAAAATCTGAGGCTTTCTGGTCACCCAGATGCGCTGAAGCGCGTCTTTGCGGGGCGGCCGATGGTGGCCGGGGATGTCGTCGCCACGGCCGGCCAGCAGCAGGTCAACCGGGGCGATATGCCACCCAACCTGCGGCAGATGCTCGCGGCGCCAGCTTATGCTCTACAGGAGATCCGGCTCATCGTCGTCTCGGCAACTCCGCGCGGCATCGTTCACATCGATGCATCCACCGAGGTGGAACTGCGGCCGGAATATGAGGAAGCGCGCGATTCGCGTCGGGCCGATGTCACCTATGATGACATAGGCGGAATGGCGGACACGATCGACCAGCTTCGCGAGATGGTGGAGCTGCCGCTTCGCTATCCCGAGCTTTTCCAGCGTCTCGGCGTCGATCCGCCGCGCGGCGTGTTGCTGCACGGCCCGCCAGGCACCGGCAAGACCCGCCTTGCCCGCGCAGTCGCCAATGAGAGCGACGCGGCCTTCTTTCTGATCAACGGTCCGGAGATCGTCGGCTCTGCCTATGGGGAGAGCGAGAAGAAGCTGCGCGAGATTTTCGACGAAGCAATGAAGTCCCAGCCGTCGATCCTCTTCATCGACGAGATCGATTCGATCGCGCCCAAGCGCGGGCAGGTTCAGGGCGAGACGGAGAAACGTCTCGTCGCGCAGCTGCTGACGCTCATGGACGGCCTGGAAAGTCGCGCCAATCTCGTCGTCATTGCCGCCACCAATCGCCCGGAGGCGATCGACGAAGCGCTTCGCCGCCCCGGCCGGTTCGATCGCGAGATCATTGTGGGGGTTCCAGACGAACGCGGCCGAAAGGAAATTCTGGGCATCCACACACGTGGCATGCCGCTCGATCCTGCCGTCGATCTCTCCGAACTCGCCCGGATGACCTACGGCTTCGTCGGCGCGGATATGGCTGCCCTCACCCGTGAGGCCGCCATCGATGCGGTGCGGCGGATCATGCCCCGCCTCAACCTGGAGGAAGGGACGATCCCGCAGCAGGTTCTCGATGAACTGAGCGTAACGCGAGAGGATTTCCTTGCTGCTCTCAAGCGCGTGCAGCCTTCCGCCATGCGAGAAGTGATGGTGCAGGCGCCCAATGTCAGCTGGAACGATATTGGCGGGCTCGACGACGCCCGGCGGCGTTTGCAAGAGGGCATCGAACTACCGCTCAAGGATCCGGATGCGTTTCGCCGCATCGGGATTCGGCCAGCCAAGGGCTTCCTGCTCTATGGACCTCCCGGCACGGGCAAGACACTGCTCGCCAAGGCGGTGGCACGTGAGGCGCAGGCGAATTTCATTGCCACCAAGTCGAGCGATCTTCTCTCAAAATGGTATGGCGAGAGCGAACAGCAGATCGCCCGGCTCTTCGCGCGTGCCCGTCAGGTCGCGCCGTGCGTGATCTTCATCGACGAGTTGGACAGTCTCGTGCCCGCTCGCGGTGCGGGGATGGGCGAACCGCAAGTGACGGAACGAGTCGTCAACACCATATTGGCAGAGATGGATGGGCTGGAAGAGCTGCAATCGGTGGTGGTGATCGGCGCCACCAATCGCCCGAATCTTATCGACCCTGCGTTGCTCCGTCCGGGTCGCTTCGATGAACTGGTCTATGTTACCGTGCCGGGAGAAAGCGGCAGGCGCCGCATTCTGGCGATCCACACCGCAAAGATGCCGCTGGCCGCGGATGTCGATCTGGATGAGCTCGCCGGAGAAACGCGGCGCTTCACGGGAGCCGACCTTGAGGATCTCGTGCGCCGGGCGGGCCTCAACGCCCTGCGCGAATCGCTTGAGGTCCGCGAGGTCTCGATGGCGCACTTCCGCGCCGCGCTGAAGGACACGCGCGCGTCCGTGACGGAGGAGATGGAAGCGGAATATGCGAGCATCGAGGCCACGATCCGCCAAAAGGCGCTCGCGACCACGCCACTTGGCTTTGTGGTGCCCTCACCGCCGGCAGCGACCAAAAAGTAGCCAGTAGTTTTTAGGTGGCCGGACTGAAACCAGTCCGGCCATTTTTCAGATGTCCGCGCGCGCTGCCTCAAGAATCCGCCGAGCATGTTTCAGATGCGGCGCATCGACCATATGTCCGTCGATGCGGAGAGCCCCTGCCCCCGGATTGCGCTCAAACGCTTCTATGACTGCCTGTGCCCGAGCGACCTCCTCTTCGGACGGCGCAAAGCCCCGGTTTATGACACCGACCTGCGCCGGGTGGATCGCCATCATGCCGGTGAAGCCATCCCGCCGCGCGCGTGCCACGTAGTCGACCAAACCGGTGAGATCCGCAATGTCGGGATAAACCGTTTCTATGGCCGCCACCCCCGCCGCATGAGCAGCGAACAACGCCATGCTTCGCAGCATCTCATAAGGCGGCGTGAAGGCCCCACTGGGCTCTCGCGAACTGATCGCGCCAATTGCCGCCGGCAGATCTTCCGCTCCCCATGTGAGGCCTGCGAGGCGCCCGGCGCAATTACGATATGTTCCCAGTTCGAAGACTGCATCAGGCGTCTCCGTCGCGATGGGCAGAATGGGCGGAGCCTCCTCCCCCCAAAGCCCACAGAGCGCGGCGACCGACGCCGCGCCTTCCGCCTTTGGGAGCATCAGCCCGTCCGGCTTGGCATCGCACAGGCCTGTCAGGTCATCCTCGATCTGGTCACTCGCCAGAGCGTTTACACGAACGAGAGTGCGACATAGGCGCTCCCCCTGCAGCCAGTCGCTCACTGCCTCGCGAGCAAGGGGCTTGCGCTCGGGTACGACAGAATCCTCCAGGTCGAGAATGATCGCGTCCGCGCCGCTTGCCGCTGCCTTGGCGAACCGCTCGGGGCGGTCGCCTGGAACGAAAAGTAGCGAACGCCAGCCCTTCATACGGGCCGCTTCAGGATGAGAGCGGTGCGCAGGCACGAGCAAACAACTTCGTCCCGCTGATTGTGCATCCGGTGGCCGAATGTGACGACACCGGCATTGGGCCGCGACTTGCTTTCCCTCAGCTCTATCACCTCGGTCTCGGCGCGCAGAGTATCGCCGATGAAGACCGGCGCGGGCATGACAAGTTTGTCGTAGCCGAGATTGGCGACCAGCGTGCCGAGCGTGGTTTCCGCCACCGTCAGCCCCACCATCAGGCTGAAGGTGAAAGTCCCGTTCACGAGGATTTGACCGAACTCGCTCGCCTTCGCAGCCTCGGCATCAATGTGCAGCGGCTGGGGGTTATGCGTCATGGTCGACCAGAGGAGATTGTCCGTCTCCGTCACTGTCCGGCGAATGGGATGGGCAATGTGATCGCCGGCGGTCCAGTCTTCGAAATAACGGGCCGTCATGCCTCGCCCCCTCCTACAGGCTCGATCCGCACGAGCAGTGCCTCCACCTGAACCTGTGCGCCGACTTCCGCCAAAAGCTCAGACACTATGCCGTCGAACGGGGCTGTCAGTGTGTGCTCCATCTTCATGGCTTCCAGAGTGAGCAGCTTCTGCCCTTTTACTACGGCCTGCCCCTCGCTCACCTCCACGGCAATGATGCGGCCAGGCATGGGCGCAAGAATAGCGCCGGAAGCGGTGCTTTCACCGCCCGCCCCGCGCTCCTGCGGCAATGCCAGTCGATAGGCCTCGCCGCTCTCGAAAAACACCAGTGCGTCGCCATCCTTGATATGGCCAAAAAACGCATCTTCGCCGGGCTGGGAAAGCGACAAGGTTCGCTCTTCTCCATCAAGAACGAAGTTTCCATTCGTGATCGGGGCGCCGTTCATCCGAAAACCCCGCAAGTCCTTCGCCACAGCCTGAACCACGGGGCCGATCAATTCCTCGGCCGCAGCGCGCAACAGGGTTGGCGGGGGTTTGGTGGCCAGCGCATCGACATGCTCAGCAATATATCCCGTCGTGATATTACCCGCCCGAAAAGCCTCTTCGTCGAGCAGGCGGGCAAGAAAGCCGGCGTTAGTCCTGACCGGCCAGACTTCTACCGAACGGCACAGGCCGCCAAGGCTCTCGATCGCGGCGTCGCGATCGACCCCGGTTCCAATCAGTTTGGCGATCATCGGATCGTAGAAGGGTGAGATTGCATCGCCCGGCTCCACGCCCGTTTCGACACGTTCATTCCAGTTCTTCACCAGAGAGAAATGCTCAAGCCGCCCGGTGCTCGGAAGAAAGCCCGTGGCCGGATCCTCCGCATAGAGCCGCGCTTCGACAGCATGACCGTTGATCGAGAGTTCATCCTGCCGCTTAGGTAGCCGCTCGCCGCTGGCGACACGGAGCTGCCACTCCACGAGATCCTGCCCTGTGATTTCCTCGGTTACGGGATGCTCGACCTGTAGCCGCGTGTTCATTTCCATGAACCAGATGCTGTCGGGCTTGATATATCCGGCCGAACCGTCGGCGATGAACTCCACCGTCCCCGCCCCGACATAGTTCACGGCTCTGGCCGCGCGCACGGCAATGTCGCAGATCGCGGTGCGGGTGAACTCCGTCACCCCCGGCGCAGGCGCCTCCTCGATCACCTTCTGATGGCGGCGCTGAAGCGAACAGTCCCGCTCGAACAGGTGGACGATGTTGCCGTGGGCATCGCCAAAGACCTGCACCTCGATATGGCGCGGCGAGAGGATATATTTCTCGATCAGCACCCGGTCGTCGCTGAAGGACGCCTCCGCCTCACGTTTGCAGGAGGTCAGCGCATCAAGAAAATCGGCGGGCTCGTCGACCCGGCGCATACCCTTGCCACCGCCTCCGGCGATCGCCTTGATAAGCAACGGATAGCCAATCAGATCGGCCTCAGCCTTCAGGCGCTCGGAAGACTGGTCCTCACCCAGATAACCCGGCGTCACCGGCACGCCGGCCGCCTGCATCAGCGATTTTGCCGCGTCCTTAAGGCCCATGGCGCGAATGCTGCGGGGCGTGGCGCCGACCCAGATGAGGCCGGCATCCATCACCGCCTGCGCGAAATCGGCATTCTCGCTGAGAAAGCCATAGCCGGGGTGGATCGCCTCCGCACCCGTCGCGAGCGCGGCGGCGATGATCTTCTCGCCCGCCAGATAGCTCTGCCGCGCTGGCGATGGCCCGATATGCACGGCCTCGTCAGCTTGGCGAACATGCAGCGCCTTCGCGTCCGCATCGGAATAGATCGCGATGGTGCGGATACCCATCGCCCTTGCGGTGCGGATGATCCGGCAGGCAATCTCGCCGCGATTGGCAATGAGAAGAGAGGAGATCACATCCGGAACACCCCGAAGCGGGGCGCCTCCGGGATCGGCGCGTTGAGACAGGCCGCGAAGGCGAGGCCGAGCACGTCGCGGGTCTGGGCGGGGTCGATGATGCCGTCGTCCCACAATCGCGCCGTGGCATGCCAGGGATTGCCTTCATCCTCGTATTTTTCGCGGATTGGCGCCTTGAACGCTTCGGCCTGCTCCGGTGTCCATGTTTCCGCGTAGCGGTGGACAGTGGCGAGCACAGAGGCGGCCTGTTCCCCGCCCATCACGCTGATCCGGCTGTTGGGCCATGAAAAAAGGAAGCGCGGGCCATAGGCACGGCCGCACATGCCGTAATTGCCCGCGCCGAACGATCCGCCGATCAGCACCGTGACCTTGGGCACTTGCGCTGTCGCCACTGCCGTCACCAGCTTTGCGCCGTGCTTTGCAATGCCTTCCGCTTCATATTTGCCACCCACCATGAAGCCGGAGATGTTCTGCAGGAACAGCAGCGGGATACGTCGCTGGCAGGCGAGTTCAATGAAATGCGCGCCTTTCTGCGCGCTTTCGCTGAACAGCACGCCGTTATTAGCGAGGATCGCAACCGGCATGCCCCAGATATGGGCAAAGCCGCAGACGAGCGTACTGCCATACAGCGCCTTGAACTCGTGGAATTCGCTACCATCCACAATGCGGGCGATCACGTCATGCACATCGTAGGGCGCACGGACATCTTCGGGGATGATGCCGTAAAGCTCCTCTGCAGCGAAGCGCGGCGGGCGGGGATCAACAAGCGCGACGTCGGGCGTGCGATAAGTAGGCAGATGGCTCACGATATCCCGAACGATCGTCAGCGCATGTGCGTCATTCTCGGCGAGATGATCGACCACGCCGGACTTGCGGGCATGAAGCTCACCGCCGCCCAACTCCTCGGCAGTGATTTCCTCGCCTGTCGCCGCCTTCACCAGCGGCGGGCCGGCAAGGAAGATCGTCCCCTGCCCGCGCACAATGACCGTTTCGTCAGACATCGCCGGCACATAGGCGCCGCCCGCCGTGCAGCTTCCCATCACACAGGCGATCTGCGGGATACCAAGCGCCGACATATTCGCCTGATTGAAGAAGATACGGCCGAAATGCTCCTTGTCCGGGAAGACTTCGCTCTGGTGCGGCAGATTGGCGCCGCCACTATCCACGAGATAGATGCAGGGCAGCCGGTTCTCCTGCGCGATCTCCTGCGCGCGCAAATGCTTCTTCACGGTCAGCGGATAGTAAGTTCCGCCCTTCACCGTCGCATCATTGCAGACGATCATCACCTGCCGGCCAGACACGCGACCGATACCGGCAATCACGCCCGCGCCCGGGACCTCGTCCTTATATAGGCCGTTCGCCGCCAACTGTCCGATTTCGAGAAAGGGCGATCCGGGATCGAGCAGGCGCTCGACCCGCTCGCGAGGGAGCAGCTTACCGCGCGCGATCTGCCTTTCGCGCGACCCCTCCGGCCCGCCAAGCGCGGCCTGCGCCACATCCGCATGAAGACGATCGCGCAAGGCCCAATTATGCGCGGCGCGGGCACGGAAGGTCTCGCTCTCCACATCGACGGCGGTCGTGAGAACAGGCCCGCTCATGCCGGCTCCTTCTTGCGGATGAGATAGCGATAGACGCCGGCAGCGTTAATCGCCAGCAGTGCGATATTCTGCCAGCCGATCCCTTCGCTGTCTTCCGCCAGAAAACCCCAGGCAATGAGCGCGAGCGAACTGGTGACGAAGAGCACGAAGGCCCAGCCAGTGATCCGCCGTCCAAGATCCAGCGCGACAATCAGTGCAGCGAGCACGGCCACGCCTGCGCCATAATATTGCAACGCCGTGAGGATAAAGTCGCTCATGCCGCGCCGACCAGTTCCCGGCCAATCAGCATCCGGCGGATCTCGTTGGTTCCGGCACCGATATCCAGCAGCTTGGCGTCGCGCATGTAGCGCTCGACTGGCCAGTCCGTGGTGTAGCCTGCGCCACCCAGCGCCTGCACGGCCTCCAGCGCCACCTTCACCGCATTCTCGCTGGCCAATAGGATAGCGCCCGCCGCATCGAAGCGCGTGGTGCGCCCCGCATCGCAACTCTTCGCAACGGCATAGACATAAGCGCGGGCGGAGTTCAGCGCGACATACATGTCCGCCACCTTGGCTTGCATGAGCTGAAAGGCGCCGATGGGCTTGCCGAACTGCTTGCGCTCCCGAACATAAGGCAAGACCACATCGAGGCACGCGGCCATGATGCCAAGCTGGACCCCTGCGAGAACCGTGCGTTCATAGTCAAGCCCGCTCATCAGAACCGCCGCGCCGTTGCCCACGCCGCCCATCACATTGGCATCCGGCACGAAGCAATTGTCGAACACCAGTTCGGCCGTGGGGGAGCCACGCATCCCCATCTTCTCGATCTTCTGGCCGATCGAGAATCCCGGCGTTCCCTTTTCGATGAGGAAGGTGGTGATACCCTTTGAGCCGGCGTCGCGATCCGTCCGGGCATAGACCACCAGCGTCTGTGCGTAAGGGGCATTGGTGATCCAATATTTCGTGCCGTTGAGTACCCAGCCATCGTCGAACCGCCGGGCGGCGAGCTTCATCGAGACCACATCGGAGCCTGCCCCCGCCTCTGACATGGCCAGTGATCCGACATGCGCGCCGGAGATGAGACCCGGCAGATATTTCGCTTTTTGCTCAGGGCTGGCCCAGCGGGCGATCTGGTTTACGCACAGATTGGAGTGCGCGCCATAGGAGAGCCCCACGGAGCCGGACGCCCGCGAAATCTCCTCGCAGGCGAGGACGTGCTCAAGATAGCCAAGGCCAAGGCCGCCGTCCGCTTCGGGCACCGTAATGCCATGCAGGCCGAGAGCGCCCATTTCCGGCCAGAGATCCTGTGGGAACCAGTCTTCCGCGTCGATCCGACGAGCCAGCGGCGCGATCCGTTCGTCCGCGAAACGTCGGACCGTATCCCGGATCATGTCGGCGGTTTCGCCAAGGCCGAAGTCCAGCCCTTCCATATCGCTCTCCTGCCTTCTTTCCCGCGAACGATACAACAACGCATCATGAGCGGAAAAGCCGAACCTGACTATGCCGGGTAATTTTGTTACCGGAGAGTGTAATTTCTATTCGTCAGTCAGGTCAAGATAGGCGACCACATCATTATCCGTCGCGATGAACAATCCTGCCTGGATGTCCTCTGGCTGTGCGGCCGCCATTCTCAGGGCGTCCGCCAACGTTCCGTACATGAGCGTCTCCGCGCCGCCGCCCTCGCTGTCGGATAGATGATAAAGCCGAACCGTCACATGGTCAGAAGTACTGCGCATCCGGGCTCAGTCCTTGAGGCCGATTTCGTGCGCAAGCGCATCGAGATTGGCGCCGGGCCGCACGATCAGCCACTGGTCGGGGTGACGGGTATCCACCACGGTAACGGCACGCTTGGGGCAGATATCGAGGCAGGAGACCTCGATGATCCCAGCCTTCGCCTTTGGCCCCTTGCCAAGCGCCAGATGCTTGCGAAGGGCCTTAGCCAGCGGTCGTTTGCCATCCGGCCCGAAGCCGCCGCCCAGCTTCTTCGAGCATTTGCGGCAGACGAGCACCGTGCCCGACCAGCGCGAACGGACCTTGCGGGTGGTCAAGCGGGCTTCCACGTGCGCCGCTCCTCGGCGGTCCGCAGCACATCATAGGCGACCTGCACTGCCTGAAAACGTTCGGCGGAGGCGGCATCGCCCGGTCGCACATCCGGATGCAGTTCTTTGGCGAGACCCCGATAGGCCTTCTTCACTGCCTCAAAATCAGCGTCGCTTTCCAGACCCAGCACATCGAGCGCACGCATCTCGTCGCGTGAACGCGTGCCGTCGCCCGGCCCCGCCCATTGATGATGGGCGCTGGTCTTGTAGCCGGAGGCATCGCGCTGCTCGTCATGCATTCGGCGGTTGCGCTCTTCCTCATCCAAGCCCTGAAAATAATCCCATCCGCGATTATACTCAGCGGCATGGTCCTGGCAGAAATACCAGCGCTCCGGGCTATTGGGCGATTTGGGCGCCGGGCAGTTTCCTGGTTGATCGCAGCCATGCCGGTCGCACAGACGCACAGCCTGCGCTTCGCGTGACGCGCCGTAGCTCCTCCAGCGAGGGAAACCCCAGTCGTTATTCCGTCTCTGTCCAGCCATCAGGCCTGTTCTAATCCCATTGCGCCGCTCACGCATAGCGTCATCAAAAATGCCAGGCGGCCTGTAAGCCGGGTTCTGTCCACCGCCGCCGTATCCACGAGTGGACGCACGGACGGATGGGCGATCATTCCTCTAGGACGCGCATTGCTGCGCGCCTCAAGCAACCAACCCGGACGGTCTCGGCTGAAACAAGCCTAGCGAACATAAGTCCGCGCGCCGCCCCTATTCGGTCTTGCTCCCGGTGGGGTTTACCTGGCCGCCCGCCGTTGCCGGGGGCGCGGTGCGCTCTTACCGCACCCTTTCACTGTTCACGGGGCCGAAGCCTGTCGTGATCTTGTCTCTGTGGCACTTTCCCTGATCCCGGCTCTCGCCGAGACCGCCGGACGTTATCCGGCACCGCCGTTTCATGGAGCCCGGACTTTCCTCGCCGGGCTTACACCCGCCGCGATCGCCCGGCCGCCTAGCCGGCCCGATATAGGGCGGGAAATTTCCCATGTCATCCCGCGATCAGAGCACATCTCCGAACATGAACCAGAGCAACGCGAACCAGGCGAAAAGCCCGACTATGCCAATGACCACGCCAGATCGCTCACGTAGCCAGTTGCCGCCGCCGGCGCGCTCCTCGTCGTCTTTTGCCATGCTCAGTCGTTGCCGCGCGGTCGGGGCAGCAGAAGCGCGAGCAAAATCGCCCGGCATTCGCCATCGATCACGCCATCGATCAGTTCCGGACGGAAGCGCCGCTGGAACGCCATCACCGCGGCCTGCGGCTCGGTAATGTCATAGCCAAACCGCTCGAGCGCAAGCATGAAGCCCCCGTCCGACCAGTGCGGGTCCATGAGGTTCCGTGTCGGCCGGGGCAGCGCGAGGCGGAGCCGGGCCAGCTTATCCCAGGGGAAAAGTTCGCCCGGATCGAGCTTGCGGGCCGGGGCTACATCTGAGTGGCCGACGACATTGCCTCGCGTGATCCCGTATCGCTCCTTGATATCGTGCACGAGCGGAATGAGCGCGCCGAGTTGGGAGTCGGGGAAAGGCCGATATCCCCACTCATGGCCGGGATTGACGATCTCAATGCCGATGCTGGCGGAGTTGATGTCCGTCATCCCGCGCCAGTAGGACTTCCCCGCGTGCCAGGCCCGCTTGCTCTCGTCGACCATCCGCACGACCTGCCCGTCCTCGGTCACGACATAATGGGCGGAAACCTTCGACTCCGGATTGGCGAGCCAGCTGATCGCGGATGCCGCGTCGGGCATTCCGGTATAATGCAGAACCAGCACGGAAACAGGCAGGCTACGCTCATCGAAATTGGGCGACGGCGTCTCGATCATCTGAGTTTCGTTGCTTATCCCGCGTTGAGCAAAGGTGCTCTTTACGCAATCCTAGAGCATTGGCGCTGGCGATCAATGGCTTCGCGCGCCAGCCCCCATCGGGACGAGTCAGCTCGCCTGCCGCAACAGCGCCGCAGGTTCCGCGCGATATGCGCAGCGCATATCCGCATTCAGCGAGAATGCACTTCGGCATCCCACCAGCGTCTCTCCGGCTCCCAGCACGAGATAGGCGCCCGGCTTCGCATAGCGCTCCAGATTGGCGCATGCTTTCACGCGCGCGGCCTCCGGGAAATACAGCATCACATTGCGGCACAAAATGAGATCGAAGGGCTCCGGCGGAAGCGTGGGACGGAGAATATCGTCGGTCTGGAAATGCACCATCTTGCGGATTTCCGCTGCGATCTCCCACTCCTCCCCCGTCGGCTCGAACCAGCGGAGCAGATCATCGATGGAAAGCCCGCGCTGCACCTCCATCTGCGCAAACCGGCCTTTGCGCGCATTGTCTATGGACAAGGGCGAGACATCGGTGGCGACAATAGATATTTTCCAGCCATTCCAGAGTGCGCCCATACGCATGATCATCATCGCGACGGAGTATGGCTCCATGCCCGTGGAGCAGCCGACGCTCCAGATGCGCAGGGACTTGTTCTTCGCCTCGTCTCGCAGCGCAGGCAGAATGTCATGCTCAAGCGCCTGAAACACGGGCAGATCACGAAAGAAGGAGGTCTCGTGATTCAGCATCGCATCAACGGCCCGCACTCTGACCGATCGATCCCCGCCGGCATTGATCCGCTCAACAAGCTGAGGCAGATCCGCCAGCCCAAGTTCCTTCATCAGCGGCCGGAGCGCTGTTTCGATCCGCCAGACCCTGCTCTGCGCGATCTCCTGTCCGGTTTCGCTGGTCAGCAACTCAGCCAGCGCGCGGAGAGCATGGTCGGAGCGACCGATCATTGCGGAAGATGCCTGCAAAGGAGCGCGGCGATCTCCGCCGGCTTGTCCACGGCGCTCACCAGCCCAGCCTTGGCGACGCTGCCCGGCATCCCCCAAACGGAACTCGACTCCTCGTCCTGAGCCATGATCCAGCCCCCGGCCCCGACCAGATGTGTAGCACCGGCGAGACCATCGCGCCCCATACCCGAGAGCAGGATACCGCACGCGCCCTGTCCATAGACCTTCCCCAGGCTCCCCAGCATGGGATCGACGGACGGGAATGCGGCATGCGCAGTCGCCTCGAGCGAATAGGCGATCCGCACCTGCCCATCAGCCGATCGCTCCACGGTAAGATGCGCTTCGCCCGTCGCCACATAGATCGTATCAGGCCGCACGAGCGCGCGATCTTCCGCACACGTCACTTCAAGCGGGGCCACCTTGGCAATCTGGCTGGCAAAGAGTGCCTGAAAATTGGGTGGCAAGTGCTGCGTAATGAAAACGGGGACCCCGATTCGCGCGGGCAATCCGGCGAGTACGCTCATCACGGCACCGATCCCGCCCGTCGATCCGCCAATTCCAATCGCGCGCACCTGCCCTCCCAGGGGCAGCAGGCGCGGCTTGACTGCAGCCGTTCGCGGTGTTGTTGGCCCGGTCCGGGTATCTCCCGGTACAAGCAGGAGAAGCCGCTCGACGAGCGTGTCCACGAACTCGGTGCTGAAATGTCCGGCGCGCGGCTTGGCGACCACATCGCTCGCGCCGATGGCAAGGGCGCGCAGTGCCGCCTCGCTTCCTTCACGATACATGCCAGAGAGAATGACAACCCTGATACTTCGATCCTGCGCGAGCAGCCGGGGGAGAACGGCAAGCCCGCTCTCGCCCGCCATCTCGACATCCAGCAGGATGAGGTCGACGGGTGTCTGCTCCAGGAAACCAAGCGCCTGCGCCGCGCTGGAGACCGCACCGCAAACGATGAAGCGCGGATCGTCCGCAAGCGCTCGCGAGATGATTCGACGAACGACGACGGAATCATCGACGATCAGGACGCGGGCTGGTTCTGCGGCCTCTCGCATTTTCATCTCTGGCGTATACAGCAACGCGTTCAAATCGCTCCCTACTCACCCACTTTTGGCCGCCCCGCTCAGTCCCAGCTCCCGCGGCCGGCGGAACTGGCGACGTCGCTCATCGTTTGCGTTACAGCACGCCGACAATCTGCAATTTGCTCTCCAGCGTTTCCCGATCGAACGGCTTCATCACATATTCGTCCGCACCTGCGTTCACTGCAGCCCGGATGTGCTCGACGTCGTTTTCGGTCGTGCAGAAAATGACCTTGGGCAATTCATCGAGATTGAGGCGGGACAGCTCCCGCAGGAATTCCAGCCCGTTCATGATCGGCATGTTCCAGTCCAGAAGCACCACGTCCGGCGTGCGCACGTCACACATGTCGAGCGCCTCGCGCCCATCCTGGGCCTCGCTCACCTCAATGGCGAGCGACTCCAGAATATGCCGAGCCACTTTCCGGATCACTTTCGAATCATCGACAACAAGGCAGTTCGGCATCAGGAGACCCTTGAGAATGATTATCTGAAAATGCTTATCGGCTCCGGGAGTAGCGGAGTTGTGTGAGGGATCGGTAAACGATCAGGCAGCGAGCATCGCGTCACCACTCGGCGCAATGAAATCCTCGACGGAGAGAACGAGATGGGTGCGCCCCCGATGGAGCGCGACGCCAGACACATAGGGCACCCAGGCCTCGTCAAGACGCCCCCGGAGCGGCTTTACGCCTTCGGAAGCTGCGGCAATGTCGCTGACGCTTGCCACCAACAGCCCATAGGCATGGCCACCGACATCCACGACAATGGCGAGCGACGTTTCGGAAACCACCTTTGAAGCGCCATGAACGCGCGTCTCCATGTCGATCACTGTGAGGACGCGACTGCGCAACGCCGCCAGTCCGCACACATAGGGCGGCACGCACTGCACGGGAACGATCTCGCTTAGCCGCACGACCGCTTCCACTCGGCTGGTCGCTATGGCAACCGGAATGCCTGCGACTGCAGCGTAAAGATAGAGTTCTTCGCTCATGCCGCGCGCTCCCCGCAAAGCCGCTCGATTGCGTCCAAAAGACCTGCGCGATCATATCGGTAGATACTGGCCGGAACAGATGGATCAGCGCGCTCAAAGTCCCGGATGCGAAGCACGGGAACGCCAGCGGCCCCGCTCGGCTCCGGCTCTGTCGCCCCTACCACGACAATGTCCGCGTCGATTATGTTGTCTCCCGCCGAGACCATGACCACGTCGTGCCCCGCCTGACGAAGCAGAGGTGCCAGAATATCGACCATCCAACCGTCTCCGTCTGCCGGAATGACACATCGCCGTGGAGACCGCTCGGGAGAACTCTTCAGCTGCTCCATGCCGGCGAAGAGAGTAAACGGGTCCACCATCTCCAGCGGCCTTTCGCCACAGAGCACGACATTATTGCCGTCGCCATCTGGCTTATCCGTGTGCGCCAGCGGCTCTGGCACGGAGAGAATGTCCACCACATCGGCAACTAGATAACTTAGGAGCTGCTCCCCGGCCCGCAACCGCAATGCCTTGATGACGTCTCCGCTCATGCGCTCCGCGTTCAGGACGGGAACGAGCGCGCTATCGATCGTGATGAAATGACGTCCGGCTGCGGACTGAATAGCCTCCGTTGAGAGGTCTTCCACCCGATCGACCACGGTCAACGGCATGAGGCGCTCAGCGCCATCGAAGTCTCTAAAATGAAGTGCCTCGACAGTGTCGAGATCTTCGTTGCCTTCGTCAGAAGTCACCGCTTCGTGGCGCTTCTCGGTAACAGCGGGCAGCCGCGCGGCCTCCGCGATCCCGGCAGCGTCGAGCAGCAACATCGGCTGGCCGTTATCGGGCAGGGTCATGCCTGCATAGATGCCGGCCGCAGTGATGAGCGGCGAGGCGGGCCGAATGACCAGCTCTTCGTTGCTTTCGACCGCATCGACGCCCAGCGCATAAGGTGCTCCGCCGAGCGACCTCACAATGAGCAGCGTCCGTGGAAAGCGGAGGTTTTCCACCTTCTCGATACCGAGCACATCTTCAAGATCGATCAAGGGATGGCGAACGCCTCTGATCGAAGCGATCTGCGCGCCGCCAATAGCTTCGATGGCGACCATCGCGCTGTCACGATGCAGCAGTTCGACGATATTACCGCGTGGAATGGCGAAACAGCGCGTGCCGCAGCGCAGGATTAGGCCCGGAATGATCGTGAGTGTAAGCGGGACACGCATCGTGATCTTGGTGCCTGCGCCCGGCTGGCTCTCGATGCCGATCACGCCGCCGATCTGCTCCACATTGGCGCGGACGACGTCCATGCCCACGCCTCGCCCGGAAATGGACGTGACCGTCTTTGCGGTGGAGAGACCAGCGTGAAAGATAAGCTGGAGCTTCGCCTGCTCATCGAGCGCCATCGCGGTCGAGGCCGGCAAGATCCCTTTGACCACAGCCTTTTCAACCAGCGTAGCGCCATCGATGCCCCGGCCGTCATCGGACACCTCGATGACGATCTGATTGCCGGACTGCCGCGCCACGATGCTCAGGGATCCGTTGTCGGGCTTACCTGCCGCCCGCCGTTCGGCCCCGCTTTCAATGCCATGGTCCAGCGCATTGCGGACGATGTGGGTAAGGGGATCGACGACCATCTCGATCATTTCGCGATCCATCTCGACATCGCCGCCAGCCATCTCGACCGAAACCTTCTTGTCGAGATCGCGGCACAGATCGCGGACCAGCCGGGGAATAGCGGCATAAAGCCGATCGACGCGTTGCATACGCGTCTTGCTGATCATGTCGCGCATCTCCGCGACATTAGCGGACAGCTTTTCGAAACTGCTTTCGATGTCGTGATCGACACTATAGTCGCGCATTTTGCGCGCCAGCTCGTTCCGCGACAGCACCATGTCCGACACACCGTTCATGAGCTGATCGATGAGCGAAAGCGGCAGGCGGATCGTTCGCGGCCCCTTGTCGCGAGAAGGCGCGCGCGGAGCGCCGGCCTGCACACAGGTCACCGGCACCTCGTCCCTGCTGACGAGATCGTCCAAGGTCGCTGGGAGAGGCGCATGGACCAAAGGCGCGAAAATCTCGACTGCTTCCGCCTCTGCCGCAAGCGCGTCCAGAAGGCTATCGTCCTCCGCCTCCGGGATTTCGGGACCGCCCTCGCCCATCGTCCGGGCAAGCAGTCCGATCCGATCCATGATGGCAAGTACGACAGTGGTTGTTGCGGGATCGGCCACGCGCTCGCCATTGCGGATTGCGGCCAGAACCTCTTCGGCAGCGTGGCTCAGCCGCTCGAACCGAGGCAGATTGAGGAAGCCGCAGCTCCCCTTCACTGTATGGAAGAAGCGAAAAAAGGCGTTGAGCAGGTCACTATCCGTTGGGTCGCTTTCCCATGCCACGACTTCGCCCGACAACGCGTCCAGCGTCTCCAGCGTCTCGGCAATGAATTCCGAAAGCAAATCGTCCATATGTCCACTCGTTCCGGCGCAACGCCCACAGGCGCACCGATGCCTTTTCGCCGGATCGCGTAAAGGCGGAGTTAAGGATGGACGTCGGTCTTACATTCAGCCTGCGATTTGCGCGCCGAACAGCAGAAAAGGTTCTTCCGCCCCTGAGATCTGCATCGCGCCGCCCGATGCCTCGACGATGTGCCGAACCAGATAGGCGCCGGCGGACTTCGCCGTCAGATCGTTCCCGCCGGATATCACCGTACGGACAGATGGATCGAAAATCAGCTTCGGCCCTTCACCTCGCACGACAATCTCGCATCCATTTCCACGCCTTTCGCTTCCGAGCAGGATGGTGCCGCCGCGCGGCAAGGCTTCACCAGTCAGGAACGCGAGGTTCAGCAGGATCTTGGCGGCGGGCTTGGGCAGGCTTTCCATGCTGGTCAGCCATTCGAGGGTGAGCTTCCCGCCCGGCGGAAATATGCCTTCCAGCGCCGTCCTGATCTCATGCAGGGGCACCTCCTCGCCAAAACCCCCTGCCGCACCAAAGGCCAGACGAAAGAATTTGAGCTTTCCCGCTGTC
This sequence comes from Sphingobium sp. CR28, assembly GCF_052327305.1. GTDB lineage: Bacteria > Pseudomonadota > Alphaproteobacteria > Sphingomonadales > Sphingomonadaceae > Sphingobium. Next base: position 472,183 of record NZ_CP182486.1, read on the forward strand.
GTGCGGGCGCTGTCTGCCAGCAAGCCCATGCACTGCTCGCGCATCGCCGGATCGGTCTCATCCGCCAGCAGCTCTATGCCGTTGTTGAGGGCGCCCACGGGGCTAAGAAGATCATGGCACAAGCGCGAGCAAAGAAGGCTTGCAAAATCGATATCGGCGGGGGGGGCAATCGTGGCCATCGGTGGGCTCCTTGGCTTCTCGCGGCGGCTTGGGAGCGTCCTCTTGCCCGCTTGCACCCGGCGATGCAAGATCGCCTGCCTAAGAAGACCCACGCCTCTTCCAGATCCGAATAAAGGTCTCACGAAGAGACTTAATTCTGTTCTACTCTTGCAGATCTACTTCACCAACGACCTTGTTACGCCCACCGATTAATCGAGCGAAAAACCTTATGCTGACAACGCACGCGTCGGATATCATGCAGCGCATCGGCCAGTTCGCCAATCTGCTCGGTCGTCATCCTGGCGGATATTTTTAGGAGCCCGGATTTAATGTAATCGACCTGATCAGAGGTTAGCTTCTCTTTAAGCGTATATACCGATCTTTCCATTTCAAGCCCTCTCTCAAGACTTGAAATACGCGATCAGCACGCTTGTTCCGATTATTCGCAGTTAAAACCCCGGTAAACATTTTTTCTTCAAGCTTCCGGACTTTGTCCTCCGCATCGGCTCTACTGACCGGACTTATTCGCTTACAATGAGCTCGACCGATCGAAAAGCGGCCTCTGCCTCATTAGCGCGCAATGCTTGCCACGCGGCGACCTGACCGCCCCACCCAAGAATGACCCATATCTCGCCCGCCCCCTCCGCCATCCGCGCATCAGTTTCGGACGGCTCGGCGGAGCCAGTCGGGTGGGAATGATAATGGCCAAGAAGGCTCGCTCCACCATTGCGAGCCTCCCGATGCGCGGCGAACAGCGCCGTGGGATCGATCTCGAAATGCCGCTCGGGGTTCCGCGCCACGTTGCGGGCGGGCACAATGGCCTCAACCGTTCCTGCCTGCCGATCGCCAAGCAAAATACCGCAGCATTCCGCGGGATGGACGCGGTCAGCTTCATCCCAAATCCGCGCGAGCAAGTCCCTTGATATCGTCAGTCTCATTCCCACATATTGAGCGATGGTTCCGGGGGATTCCAGCATTTTGGCGCGCATTCCGCAGTCGCTTCACGGCGTGCGGCTGGATCGTGCGCTGGCGGAGCTCGTTCCCGATCTTTCGCGCGAGCGCGTGAAGGCGCTGATCCTTTCCGGTCAGGTGCGGGACAAAGCCGGACAAGACGTAGGCGACCCGTCGCTGAAAGTGAGCGCGAATACCGAATTCTCGGTCGCGATTCCCCTCCCCGTCCCGGCCGAGGCCAGACCCCAGGCCATTGATCTCGTGATCGTCCATGAAGACGCGCATCTCATCGTGATCGACAAGCCGGCGGGAATGGTCGTCCACCCCGCTGCTGGCAATCCGGACGGAACGCTGGTCAACGCTCTGCTCCACCATTGTTCGGGACAGCTTTCCGGTATTGGCGGCGTCGCCCGGCCCGGCATCGTGCATCGCATAGACAAGGACACTTCAGGACTGTTGGTGGTTGCCAAGAGCGACAAGGCACATGAAGGGCTTGCTCGCCAGTTCAAGGACCACAGCATAGACCGGCGCTATCTCGCAATAGTCGCCGGCACGCCTGCGACCCCCGCCGGGCGAATTCACACCTGGATCGGCCGGTCGGACGGCGACCGGAAAAAGATGTCCGTGCAGCCCGAAGGACGAGGCAAACACGCCGTCACCAATTTTCGCACCGTTCAGGTGCTGGATCGGGCGGCTTTGATCGAATGCCGGCTGGAAACGGGACGAACGCATCAGGTGCGCGTGCACATGGCGCATATCGGCCATCCTCTGCTGGGAGACCCAGCCTATGCGCGCGGCCGGTCAGGCGCTCACGCGGGCTTGCTGGCCCGGCTGGGCTTCCGGCGTCAGGCCCTTCATGCGGCACGGCTCGGCTTCATTCACCCAGTCGATGGCTCTGAATTGAATTTTCAAAGTGAGATACCGGGTGACATGCAGGAACTGTTCAGTCACCTTAACGTATAAATTAGAGGCTTTCGGCCAACCCCCCTCATGGTCCGGCGGCTTCAGGAAGGAAACGATCCAGTGAGCAACGGTAGCAACGTCCCGGCGACAATCCCTGCACTTGGCAGCGACGCGAGCCTCAACCGCTATCTTTCGGAAATTCGGAAGTTTCCGATCCTGAAGCCAGAGCAGGAATATATGCTCGCCAAGCGTTATCAGGAGCATCAGGATCCCGAAGCGGCGGCGCAGCTCGTGACCAGCCATCTGCGACTCGTGGCAAAGATCGCCATGGGCTATCGCGGCTATGGCCTGCCCGTCGCCGAGCTCATCAGCGAAGGCAATATCGGCCTGATGCAGGGCGTGAAGAAGTTCGAACCGGATCGCGGCTTTCGCCTTGCGACATACGCGATGTGGTGGATCAGGGCATCCATTCAGGAGTTCATCCTGCGCAGCTGGAGCCTTGTGAAGATCGGCACCACCGCCGCGCAGAAGAAGCTGTTTTTCAACCTGCGGCGGATGAAAAATCAGATCGAGGCGTTCGAGGACGGCGATCTGCGCCCGGAGGACGTAACGAAGATCGCGACCGATCTCGGCGTGACTGAGGACGAGGTCATCTCGATGAACCGCCGTATGGCGATGGGCGGAGACACGTCGCTCAACGTCTCGATGAACGAAGATGGCGAAGGCCAGTGGCAGGACTGGCTGGCTGACGACGGTCCGCTACAGGACGAACGCGTAGCGGACGCGCAGGAACGCGATGTCCGTCACGACATGCTGCTTTCCGCTATGGACGACCTCTCTGAGCGGGAGCGTCATATCCTGGAAGAGCGTCGTCTGGCAGAAGAGCCCAAGACGCTTGAGGAACTGTCCCAGGTCTATGGCGTCTCGCGCGAGCGTGTCCGCCAGATTGAAGTGCGCGCCTTTGAGAAGCTTCAAAAGGCGATGATGCGTATCGCGGGTGACAGGCGGCTGCTTCCGGCCGCCTGACGCTCCTTCGATCAAGAGACACTTGCGGTTGGCCGGGCGCGAGCCATAATCTCGCGCCATGGCTCCTTCATCGACACGCAGACGCCCCAGAAATCGCCCCGCTTCCAGCCGCAGCTGGCCCGCGCGCATTGCACGCTGGGTCTTTGGCGCAATCTTCGGTTTCGTGGCAATCTCGCTGGTGCAGGTTTTCATATATCGGTTCGTGCCTGTTCCGATCACCTTCACAATGCTGTTCGATCAAAACGGCATTACAAAAGACTGGACGCCGCTCTCCCGCATTGATCGAAACATGGCGCGCGCCGCCATCGCCGGGGAAGACTCGAAATTCTGCCTGCATCATGGCTTTGATGCAGAAGCCATCGAAAACGCGATGGAACGCAATGCACGCGGTGGGCGCATTCGCGGCGGCTCCACGATCAGCCAGCAAACCGCAAAGAATGTCTTCCTCTGGCAAGGCGGCGGCTACGCCCGCAAGGCGCTCGAAGCGTGGTACACCATCCTGATAGAAGCGATCTGGGGCAAGCGGCGGATCATGGAAGTCTATCTGAACGTCGCCGAGACCGGGATCGGCACCTATGGCGTCGAAGCAGGCGCGATCCGCTATTTCAATCACAGTGCAGACCGGCTGACCCCGATGGAAGCGGGGCGGCTTGCGGCCGTTCTTCCGCTACCAAAGAAGCGAGCGGCGATCGCCCCCACCGGCTTCACCCGCCGCCACGGCAATGCCATTGCCCGTCGCGTGGGCATCGTCCGCCGGGACGGTCTCGACGCCTGCCTGTACTGATCCTGCCCGCGCAAACGAAAGGGCGCGGATCTTTCGACCCGCGCCCTTCCTGAGATTTTGAGCGTCAGCTTCAGAAGGTGAAGCGCGCACCCACACGGATCGTGTAGAGCGACTGGCGCGTGTAGATCGTGTCCACCGGCGCCGACGTCGGTGCGGAGTAGCGATACTGTGCGCAAGCCTGGCCTGTGTTGGCCGTCGCGGCCGTACCCGGTGCCGTTCCGGTCGCCACCGGCCTGGTCAGGCACTGGGCCCGCACCGCTGCAATCGTGTAGGGGAAAGCGTACTCGCGGATCTGGCCCCACTTCTTGTTGAGCAGGTTGGTGAAGTTCTCGACATCAGCAAACAGCATCAGCTTCGACCCGCCAAGACCGGTGGGGATCTCCTGATCGAGGTGGAGATCGACCTTGGTGAACCACTTCATATTGAAGCCGTTACGCGGTGCAATCTTGCCACGATAGTTCTTGAGACCCGTATTGTTGATCAGGTTCTCCATATAGGTCTGCGTCGCGGTGCTGTCATAGGAGACCAGCGCGTCTGTGCCGGAGGTCGGCACATAGAGCAGGTAGCGCGAATTTGCGCCGATGGTCCCGAACATGCCGCTGCGTGCATTGGAGATGTCCTGCATCGTCCAGCTATACGGGCGCCCGATGCGGGTTTCACCGAACAGAGCGATCGTAGTCTTGTTGTCACCGAAGAACGCACGCTGGAACGTCAGGTTATACTTGATATTGTGCTTCACCTGATCGTTCGAGACGCCGTAGGCCGCGCCATTGGCATCCAAGAACCCGCCATTGCCATAGTTGGATGAGGCCGTCGATGAAGTCGCCGGAGCCTGATCCTTCACGTCCTGATAAGTATAGCTCGCACCGATATCGAGACCGAAGTCGAACGACTTGTCGATCCGGGCAACCGCAATATAGGCCCGACCCTTCTTAGTGTTGGTGAGGTAAAGATCCGAGTTCGTATCGTCAAAGGTCGTAAGCGATTCGTAGCGCACGCGACCGTCCGGGGTGCGGAGCGCAGTCGGACGCAGGCGGAGGTCCGTGAAGAACACCTGGTTGCGAACGTCCGAGAACAGGAAGTCCGCGCCGAAGCGCCAGCCGCGACCAAAGGCGCCGCCGCCGAACTCAGGGGTCCAGTCTGCCGACAGGGTGCCGCGCCACTGCGAGGGCAACCTGAAGTTGGGATCGAGCGCATTGGTCGGCGCGGTCGCCGACGAAGCCGCGCTGCTCAGCACCGTGTTCGCCGCGCCGGGGATCTGTGCCCCGTTGACGTTCGAAAGGATCTGCACGGCGCTGGCCGTCGGAGCGCCCCTATAGCTACCGTCGTTATTCTGACGAATATCGATGGAATTGGACAGGACGCCGGTGGTCGAGAAGCTATTCGACACATAAACGTCCGGCGAACCGCCTGAGAAGATCCCGAGCCCACCGCGGAAAGCCAATGTCCGGGTCGGCTTGAAATCGACGCCGAAGCGCGGCTGAAGCACGCCACGCCCGTTGATATAGGCCGTGTTGTAGAAGCCGTAGCGATTAAAGAACGCCTGGTTCCCGGCGGGCCGGCTGTTGCCACCGTACATGTCGAAACGGGCGCCGTAGGAGACGCTCAGCATGTCGTTGACGCGCCAGTTGTCCTGCACGCCGAAGCTGTAGGACGTGTATTCGAACTGGGCGGCAGCGTCGTCCGGATTCAAGGACGGCACCGCGTTTTGGTAGCGCATGCGCTGGGCGTTGCCGGCCGCGAAGTCGGCGAGTGAGTCGAAATAATAGTCGCCCGACGTCCGCTGCAGGAAGAGATTGAAGATCTTGGCGTGCTGAATGTCCGCGAAGATGCGAACATCATGATCGTTGAGGCTGATGCGGCCCTGCACCAAACCGCCGAAGGACTTGCTGGTCAGCGCGTTCGACTGGCGGGAAATGTCCGGACCGAACGAGACGTTGCCGAAGCCCGGCGCACAGTTGGTCGAGGCGCCATCACCCGCTGCGCCAGGAGCGGAGCGATCGGAGGTCGGCGCGGTGCAAACCTGGAAGTTTGCGAAACCACGACCCATGACCGGGTCCTGACCGCGCTTGTAATCCTTGTAGAAGGCGCGGACTTCGGTCGAGAACACGTCGCTCCAGTCCGAGTTTAACTGGAAAACGCCAGTGTGCAGTCTGTTTGAGGCAATGTAACCGTTTGATTCCAGACCCAGCCCCGTCGTGCCGGTCACGAAGGTGTTCTGGTTAAACTGGATCGAATCCTTGGTGTAGATGTACGTCAGCGATGCACGCTGCGTATCCGAGATGTTGGCGTCAATGCGCGCGACCAGACGGTCGTCGCGGTCATTGGAGTTATTGAGAACGCCGCCGGTATCATATCCATAGCGCGACTGGGCGACCTGACGGATCTGCGCCACGGCCGCGTCACTGATGTTCGGGACGACCGTGCCCGCATTGTCGCCCGGCGTTCCTTCAGCGATCGGCGTTCCCGCACGCACGCGCTCGCCCGCGATCATGAAGAACAGACGATCCTTGATGATGGGGCCGGAGAGCTCTGCGCCGTAATTCTCATATTTGAAGTTGGGCAGCGGCACGCGACCAGTCGGGACGCCCGGTCCAGCCTTGGTCTTCTTGCCGGTCAGTTCATCGGACGAATAGGCATAAAAGCCGGTGCCGTGGAACTCGTTGGTGCCCGACTTCAGAATGGCGTTGATCGCGCCACCCTGGAAATTGCCTTCGCGCACGTCGAACGGCGCGACCTTGGTCTGGAACTGGGCGATCGCATCGAGCGGCACCGGCGAGCGGCGCGTAGGCAGACCATCGGGGTTCAGACCGAAATTGTCGGTGACAGGAACGCCATCGACCGAGAAACGGTTGTAACGCGCATTCTGTCCGGCAAAGGAAACCGCGCGGCCGGAGCCTTCCGCATAGTCGAGACGCGCGAACGGATCGCGCCGCATGAGGTCACGAATGTCGCGGTTTACCGACGCCACGTTCGCGATGTCCGCAGCCGTCAGGACCGTCGCCGGGCCTGAGGAAACCGTGCCGGCGCCCTGGATGCGCGAGGCAGTGACGACAATCGCCTCGCCATCGGCGTTCGCCAGCTCGACCGGAAGCGCGAACGCTTGGCTGACGACAGTGAAAATATCCGTCGCTTCAAAATCGGCATAACCCGGAGCAGTAACCTTCACGCTGAAGGGACCGCCGACCCGCAGGCCCGACACCACGAACGACCCGTCATTGCTTGACGTCGCCGAGCTGATCGTGCCGCTGGGCACATGGGTGACAGTCACCTGCGCGCCTGCAACGGGCGCTCCACCGCTGGTGACGGCGCCACGGACAGACGACGTGGTCTCCTGCGCGTAAGCGGGCGCGACGAGCATGGTGGCAGCGGACGCCGCCAGAAAAATGCGTGTACGGTTCATATGCCGAGTTCCCTTTTTTGTTTGCCACCGTGCCAGCGGTTGTTGCTTGCGTTCGCTCAGATCGTATCGCGGACGCTGCTGGCCTGTTGTTGCGGTGGCCCCTGCTGGCACCCTATTGCGTTTTCATGACAGGTGAACCGCCCGACGTTGCATTGCGTGCGCGCGCAAGTTGAGACCAGGCGGGGTTAATCGATTAGACACCTTTATTACGCTAGGGAATTGGGGATTTTTTCCGTACTGAAACAGTGCGGCAATAATGCAACTGTCGACGCAAAAATGTTGCAGCGCATCAAAGGAGCGTCGCTCAAACGGTTTGCTAGCCGCGGATGCTATCGCGAAGCGCGACTCACCCGGGTTGTGGTCCAGCGCTCAATCGTTCCAAGAAGCCCGTATAGAGCCAGTGCCCAGCAGGCACCAACGAGGAAGCCCCCCATCACGTCACTTGGCCAGTGAACGCCCATCAGAACCCGGCTGAGGCCGACCAGCAGCATATAGATCAAGAGCGCCAGCCGAACCGGCCCGCGGGGCAGGACGAGGAGCAGCGACATGCCCAGGATCGTCGCTCCAGCCATGTGACCGCTGGGATAGCTGGCGTTGCTGACCTTATCGAGATGCACGACGAGATCAGGTCGCGGCCGGTCGATCAGCATCTTGAGAAGAGGCACAAGGAGAAGCCCGGACCCGACGCTCAGCCACAGCCAGAGCGCCCTCCCTCCCTTGCCGGCACGCCACAACGCCAAGCCGACGAGAAGCGCGAAAACCACGCGCGCCTCGCCGTCCCCAGCGCGAGTCACAAGCCAAGCCGGCCGCACGAGCCAGGGCTGAGCTGACCGCAGCGCTTCCGCCCGGATCATTAGGGCGCGGTCGAACCCATCGGTCCACCCGCTCACGACGATAATCGTCCATAAAAGGGCGGCCAGTCCCGCAGCGAGCGCCCAGGCTCTCGCCACGCGGGGCGAAACTTCAGATATGGAGAGCGCGCCCGTAGGCAGCAAGGACGCTCTCATGCATCGCTTCGCTGATCGTCGGATGCGGATAGACCGTGTTCATGAAGTCCTGCTCGACCAGTTCGGCGGTCTTGCCGACAGTATAGCCTTGGATCATCTCGGTGACTTCTGCACCGATCATATGCGCACCTAGCAGCTCTCCGGTCTTCGCGTCGAACACCGTCTTCAAGAAGCCGTCAGCCTCGCCCAGCGCGATTGCCTTGCCGTTGCCGATGAAGGGGAACATGCCGACCTTCACGTCATAGCCTTCTTCCTTGGCCTTGGCCTCGGTCAGGCCGACGCTGGCGATCTGCGGATGGCAGTAGGTGCAGCCGGGGATGTTGCGCGGGTCCATCGCGTGCGGGTGATTGCCGGCAATCGCTTCCACCGCGATCACTCCCTCATGGCTTGCCTTGTGCGCGAGCCATGGCGGCGCAGTGATGTCACCGATCGCGTAGAGACCGTCGATATTGGTCTTGCAGTCCGGTGTGGTCTCGAGGAAGCCCCGATCGTTCACCGCGACGCCCAGTTCCTTGAGGCCGATATCCTCGGTGTTGGGCACGATACCAATGGCCACGATGACATGGCTGTACTCGCCGTTCACCGCCTTGCCATCCTTACCTGTAATCGTCGCCTTCACGCCATTTCCATCGGCGGCGATCTTGTCGATCTTCGCGCCAGTCATGATCGTCATGCCCTGCTTGACGAGCTGTTTCTCAAGATGCGCGGAGATATCCTTGTCTTCCACTGGCACGATGCGGTCCATCATCTCGACCACAGTCACATCCGCGCCCATATCGTTATAGAAGCTCGCAAACTCGATGCCGATCGCGCCTGATCCGATGACGAGCAGCTTGCCCGGCATCTCCGGCGGAGTCATCGCATGGCGATAGGTCCACACGCGCTTGCCGTCGGCGGGCAGGTTCGGCAGATCACGCGCGCGCGCTCCGGTGGCGACAATGATGTTCTTCGCGGTCAGCTCAGTCGTCTTGCCGTCCTTGTCGGTGACGGTCAGCTTGCCCTTACCGGTGAGCTTCCCGCTGCCCATGTGCACAGCAATCTTGTTCTTCTTCATGAGGTGGGTGACGCCCGCGTTCAGTTGCTTGGCCACGCCGCGCGAACGCTTCACCACTGCCTCTAGGTCCGCGCTGATCTTCTCGGCGACGAGGCCATAATCCTTGGCGTGGTTCATGAAGTGAAAGATCTCGGCCGAACGGAGCAATGCCTTGGTAGGGATGCAGCCCCAGTTGAGGCAGATGCCGCCCAGCAGCTCGCGCTCCACGATCGCCGTCTTGAGGCCCAGCTGGGCGCCGCGAATGGCCGCGACATAGCCGCCGGGGCCGGAGCCAAGCACGATGAGGTCGTAAGTTTCAGCCACTTAACATGTCTCCGTTCAATTCAGATGGCCCATGCCTGCGGCGTTTCAGACCTGCGATATGGTCCTGGGCTTGCGATATTGGTCTATCGCGACGAAAGTGAAGCGCGCCTGCGTCACCTTCACGCGCTCTTCTTCATGGCGGTGACGCCGCCACGCCTCGACTTCGATGGTCATGGAGGTCCGGCCGACCTTTACCAGTTCGGCATAGACCGACACCTCGTCGCCTACCGACACCGGCTGATGAAACTGCATGCCGTCCATAGCGACCGTAACGGCCCGGCCACGCGAATGCCGCGCCGCGACGAGCCCGGCGCCCGAATCCATCAGGCTCATCAGCCATCCGCCGAAGATGTCACCATAAGGATTCGCATCCTTCGGCATGGCCGTCACGCGGATGACGGGTTCGCTGGTGGGGAGCAGATCGCTCATTAGCGGCCGGCCTTATGCCACCAGCGCGAGCGGCGATTCGACCAGCTCCTTGAACACCTTCATCAGTTCTGCGCCGTCCGCCCCGTCGATAGCGCGATGGTCGAAGCTGCCGGTGGCGGACATGACGGTCGCGATCGCAAGCGCATCATCGACCACATAGGGTCGCTTCTCGCCCGCCCCGATCGCCATGATCATCGCCTGCGGCGGATTGATGACCGCCTCGAATTGCTTGATGCCCATCATCCCCATGTTGGAGATGGAGGCGGTGCCGCCCTGATATTCGTGCGGCTGGAGCTTGCCTTCCTTGGCGCGGCTGCCGAGATCCTTCATCTCCGTGGAGATGGCAGAGACGGACTTGGACCCAGCATCGACCACGATCGGCGTGATCAGCCCCGCCGGGATCGACACTGCGACCGAGATATCCGCGCGACTGAACTTGAGCAGTTGGTCGCCCGCGAACTGCACGTTGCACTTGGGCACCGCGATCAGTGCCTTTGCCAGCGCCTTGATGAGCAGATCGTTGACGGAGAGCTTCACGCCCTGCCCCGTCAGCGCGCTGTTGAGGTCCGCGCGTAGCTTCAGCAGCTTGTCCAGCTGCACGTCTACCGTGAGGTAGATGTGCGGCACCTGCTGCTTCGATTCGGTGAGGCGACGCGCGATCGTCTTGCGGATGTTGGAGAGCTTCTCGGCTTCGTGCGGGATGCCGAAGTCCTGAGCCACAACAGGCGCGGGGGCTGGTGCGCTCGCCGGAGCGGGCGCGCTGGCAGGCGCCGAGGGGGCCGCCTGCGTCGCAGCAGCGGCCTTGGCCGGCGTAGCGCCATCAAGGTCCGCCTTTACGACACGGCCGTTGGGCCCGGTTCCGGAGATACCGGCAAGGTCGATGCCCTTGTCGGCGGCAATGCGGCGCGCGAGTGGGCTCGCCTTGACCCGATCGCCCGAAGCGGACGCAGGTGAAGCAGCGGGCGCTGCCTTGGCGACTTCCGGCTCGGGCTTGGGCGCGCTGGCAGCTTCCATCTTCTGGGCAGGCGCGTCGGCTTTCGGCGCGGCCTGAGTGGCGGCGCCGGCATCGGCAGGAACGCTTTCGCCATCCTCGACGAGCACGGCAATCACCGCGCCGACCTTCACATTGTCGGTGCCTTCCGGGATCAGGATCTTGCCTATCACGCCCTCATCGACGGCTTCGAACTCCATGGTGGCCTTGTCGGTCTCGATCTCGGCAAGGAGATCGCCCGAAGTTACGGTGTCGCCTTCCTTCACCAGCCATTTGGAGAGCGTGCCCTCTTCCATGGTGGGAGAGAGCGCGGGCATCTGGATGTTGATCGCCATCGGAGGGACTGAGCTTTCCTGTTCTTGCATCAAGGGGATCGGTTTTCACCTTCACGCTTTGCTTCGCCCGGTCAAGGCCATCGCTTGCATCATGCCGGAATTTCCCGCACGTTTGCTCCCTGTTTGGGAGAGCGGTGGCAATGCGTACCTATCTGGTGGTGGTGGACGAAAGCGCCGAAGCGGAGGCTGCGCTGCTTTTCGCGGCCCGCCGTGCGGCGAAGACCGGCGGCGGCGTGCATATTCTCGCTCTCATTCCCAAGATGGAGTTCGTCCAGTGGGGCGCGGTCCAGGCGACGATGGAGGATGAAGCGCGCGCCCGCGCCGAAGCGCTGGTGATGAGCGCGGCCGGCACGCTGATGGCGGAGGCCAATCTTCAGCCGACCATCACGGTGAAGGCGGGCGACCCGGTGCCCGTTGTCCGCAAAACAGTCGAAGAAACGGACAACGTCGCTGCGCTCGTGCTCGCCGCAGCGCCAAAGGGCGCGCCGGGGCCGCTCGTCGCGCACTTTGCGGGCACTGACGCAGGGACACTCCCCTGCCCTCTCATGATTATTCCCGGCTCGCTCTCGCGCGAAGACATAGAGCGACTGAGCTAGATTAACGGCGCTTCACCGAGCCGCGCCGCGATGATGTGTGCCGGATATTGTCCGGCCGTCCCCGGCGCTTGATCGGTCGCCCGCCGCGTGGCCCGCCTCGCATGGGCAGATGGCTGGCGCCTTCCGGCAGCTCGAACCGCAAGGCACCGCTGATCGGGTCCGATTCGATCAAGCGCAGATCCAGCCGGTCTCCCAGCACGTAGCGCGTGCCCGTATGCTCGCCCTCCAGCGTACGCTCCGCCTCGATATAGTTGAAGCGTTCAGCGCCGAGCGTCGAAACCGGCACCAGTCCATCGCCCCCCAGCTCCTCCACGGTGGCGAAGAAACCGAAATTCTGGACCCCGGTGATTCGGCACGAAAGCACTTGGCCCACGCGTTCGGCGAGAAAGGCCGCAACATAGCGGTCGATGGTCTCGCGCTCGGCTTCCATTGCGCGGCGCTCATACTGGCTGATCCGCTCGCCGATCGGAGCCAAATCGGCCATGTCCTCGGCCGAGAGCCGGGTCTCGCGCGGGATCGACTTGTCCTGCGGCGCCGGCAGCTCCAGTCCATAGGCGCCGACGAGAGACCGGTGAACGAGCAGGTCCGCATAGCGCCGGATGGGCGATGTGAAATGCGCGTAGCTGCCAAGCGCCAGCCCGAAATGGCCGAGGTTGCGCGGACCATAATAAGCCTGGGTCTGGGAGCGGAGGATCTGCTCCATGATCTGCGGCCTGACCGGGTTATCCGCAGCAATCTTGGCGATGAGCGCATTGAACGTGGCGGGTGTGATGACCTGACCCAGCGCGAAACCGATATCGAAGGTCGCCAGATACTCCTTGAGCGCGACCAGCTTTTCGCGACCTGGCGCCTCGTGGAGGCGGTACATGACCGGCGCCTTCTTTGCCTCCAGCGCCTTGGCCGCCGCGACGTTGGCGGTGACCATGAAATCCTCGATGAGCCGGTGCGCATCCAGCCGCTCGCGAATGGCGACGCTGACGATTCGCCCTGACTCGTCGATCACTACCCGCCGTTCCGGCAGGTCCAGATCGAGCGGCGAACGGGCATCGCGCGCCTTAGCGAGAGCGCGCCAGCAGTCCCAGAGCGGTTTCAACGCGCTTTCCGTCATCTCATGCGGCTCGCGGCCGTCGATCGCCGCTTGTGCGCGCTCATAGGGAATGTTCGCCGCCACGCGGATGATCGCGCGGGTGAAGCGCCAGGCCGTCACCTTGCCGCCCTTGTCGATGACGAGGTGACAGGCCATTGCTGCCCGGTCCTCGCCCGCACGCAGCGAGCACATGTCCGAAGAAAGCGCATGAGGCAGCATCGGCACCACCCGGTCGGGGAAGTAGACGCTATTGCCGCGCTTGCGCGCCTGCCGGTCGAGCGCAGAGCCGGCCCGGACATAATAGGAGACGTCGGCGATCGCGACGATTGCCCGGAAACCGCCGGGATTGGCCGGATCATCATCCGGCATGGCCCACACCGCATCGTCGAAGTCACGCGCGTCCACCGGATCGATTGCGACGATCGGCAGGTGACGCAGATCCTCGCGCTGATCGGCGTGCAGCGGCAAGTCATGCACCTTCGCCGCCTCGGCTTCCGCTTCCTCGGGGAAATCATGCGGAATGCCATATTTCGCAATGGCGATGAGGCTGAAGCTGCGCGGCAGGAACGGATCGCCCAGCACGTCCGTCACACGAGCGGTGATACGCGGCGGTCGGCCAGACGCCTCGGCCAGCACTAGATCGCCCGGCTGTCCCTCGCCGGGATCGCTTATGAGCGTCTCGTTGCGGATGCGCTTGTCGACCGGACGCAAAACCAGCCGGCCCCGCTCGTCCTTCGCCAGAACGCCCAGCATCTGCTCAGCAGCGCCGGCGAGTTTCTTCATCGGGTGAGCGATCCACCCTTTGCCGGCTTCCTCGGTCCGCGCGAGAATCCGATCCCCCACGCCAAGCGCGCCGCGCTTCCCGCGTTCCATCACGCGCAGGCGGGGGATGGGAATGCCATCTGCTTCCCAACGCTCCGGCACCGCCAGCGCCTGCCCGTCATCCACGGACACGACCCGCAGCACCGTCACTTTCGGCACGCCGCCCATCTTGTGGAAGGCCCGGCCAGGGCCGAGATCGATCAGCCCTTCGTCCGCCATGTCCTTCAGCAGCGCCTTGAGCGCGATCTTCTCCTGACCATGGAGGCCAAATGCCTTGGCGATCTCGCGCTTGCCGGCCGGCTGGTCCGACGAGGCGATGAAGTCCATCACCTGTTTCGATGTGGGCAGGCCGACGTGCTTTGGGCGATGGGGTTTTTTAGGGGGCATGAGTGCCTGATAGGGCGCGCCGGCTCGCCCGTCCAATCCGGACGACGTTTCAGAACAAACGGGTCAGGAGATAGAAGAGCGCGCCCACGGCCGCCGAGGCGGGGATGGTAATGACCCAAGCGACCACGACGCTCTGCGCCACGCCCCAGCGCACGGCAGAGGCGCGGCGCGCCGTCCCCGCCCCGATCACACAACCAGTGATGGTATGAGTCGTCGAAACCGGGATGCCGAGAAGCGAGGCAGTGAACACCATGACCGATCCGCCCGCCGAGGCGCTAAAGCCCTGATGTTGCGATAGCTTGGTGATGCGCGAACCCATCGTCTCGATGATCTTCCAGCCGCCGGAGAGAGTGCCCAGCGCAATGGCGATATAGCAGCTGATCGCAACCCAGTGCGGCACGTGGAATTCGCCCGAGAGATAACCCGTGGAATAGAGCAGCACAGTGATGATGCCCATCGTCTTCTGCGCGTCGTTGAGGCCGTGGCTCAGCGAATAGGTCGCCGACGAGAAGAGGTGCAGGCCGCGAAAAATACCCTCGGCCGAGCGCGCCGTCGCGCCCTTGAAGATCCAGCTCGTCGCCAGCATGATGAGCATGGAGAGGATCATGCCCAGCGTGGGCGAAAGGACGATCGCAATGAGCGTCTTGTTGAGCCCCGACCATTCGATGCCGCTCAACCCCGCATGTGCTGTCCCCGCCCCGATCAGCCCGCCCACCAATGCGTGACTGCTCGATGAGGGTATGCCCTTCAGCCAGGTGACCACGTTCCAGAACATAGCGCCAATGAGAGCGCCAAAAACCACGGCGGGCGTGACCAGATCCTTCTGGATGAGGCCGGAGCCGATCGTCTCCGCAACCTTGTGCAGACTGGGAAACATCACACTGAGAAAATACGCCGCGAAGTTGAAGCTCGCCGCGAAGGCGACTGCCTGCACCGGCCCCAGCAGCCGGGTCGCAACGACCGTCGCGATCGAATTGGCCGCGTCATGCAGGCCGTTGAGGAAGTCGAAGGCCAGCGCAACGACGATGAGCCCGATAAGGAGCGGGAGTGCAAGTTCGTGCATCAGCCCTGCTCCCGCGTCGTCGACAGGACCGGATCAGGCATGGTCGATGACGATGCCGTCAATTTCGTTGGCGACGTCCTCAAGCGCATCGACGATCCGCTCGAGATGCTTGTAGATCTCGCGCTTGACGATGAACTGGAGCGTCTCCCCGTCGCCCACGTCCTTGAACGCCCGCTTGATCCCGGCGTCGTGAATGTCGTCGGCATGGCCTTCCATGCGGACCAGCCGTTCGGTCAACTCGTGAAGTCGCCCGCCATTCTTCGCCACATCCCGCAGAAGTGGCATTGCTTCGGCCGTCAGCCGCGCGGCATCGACGATGATCGCGGCCATGTCGCGCATTTCGTCATCGAACACCGTGACTTCATAAAGGTCGATCGCCGCCGCTGCTGAGTGCATCTCGTCGATCGAATCGTCCATCGCGCTGATAAGCGACGTGATCGCACCGCGATCGAACGGGGTAAGGAAGGTCTTGCGCACGCTCTGCAGCACGTCGCGAATGATATCGTCCGCGTCGTTTTCCCGCTCGATGATTTCGCGGATGTGGTCCGCGCGCGCCGGCCCACCCTGCAGCAGTCGCGCCAGCGCATCTGCCGCCGCCGTGATCGTCAGGGCGTGAGCCTCGAAAAGCTCGAAGAAATTGCCTGTCTTGGGGAGCAGGCGCTGGAACCAGCCAAACATGGCACTTACCTTCGATTTCTGCGCCACGGCGACCAGCATGTTGGTCCGCCGGGTCGCGGCGTTGAACTGGGATGCGGCGAACGAGCGGATGAGATCCCGCAGATCCTCCTCATCGACGGCCTCGGCAGCCTCGGCGAGGGTAAACCAGCGCCGCTCGCGTTGCGTCTTTTCCTTCCACTCGTCGAGTTCATCCGTCACCGAAAGCGGGAAGACCTCCACGTCTACCATCAGCGATGCACCGTTCGACCGGCGCTTGCGATAGCGATAGGAGCCGATCGAGGTGGGGCACACGGGACCGAGGACACCGGCTTCTTCCTCCGCCTCGTTAGCCGCCGCGTTATGTGACGATGCCCCGGTCTGCGCGTTGCCCTTGGGAATCACCCACCGCCCCGTCCCCCTGGAGGTGACAAGCAGGATACGCACCGGCGCATCGATGGCGGTCCCCTCGGTGCGATAAGGCAAGGCGGCAATCTGGCGGATGACAAGCTCCCGATGAACTGCGGGACCGATGCCCCATCCGGGCGAATGTTACAATCCTGTGACTAGGTGGTGTGACTCAAAGATCCACGAACTGTCGCCCTGCTGCCACCCCGCAAAGGGCTTTAGTAGCTGCGCCCGACCAGCACGCGCTCCACTGCTGGCGCGCCTGTGAAGATGCACGCCCCGGTCACCGCGCCAGCATCGAGCGGTACGTTGCGCAGGGTGAGCTTTTCGCCCTTGAGCCACTGGACGACCCCTTCCAGCGCATCGCCGGTTGGCCGGGACCAGCTCACTTCCGCCCAGCCGGGCTTGGATGAAGCGTCGAAGAACGCCTTGAGCGCGGCCTTGTCCGTGATCGAGCGGTCGATGCGCGCATCGAGAAATTGGCGGGCGCTGGCGTGAAGCGTTTCCTGAATAGACTTTAGTATATCAGCCGCGCCCGCCACGAAGGCTTCGCGCGAGACGATCTCGCTCGCCGTCTTGCCGGCGTCATTATAGAGGCGATCACGCCGCAGAACCGAAACATTGCCGCCGGCGACATCGCGTCCGCCGACTTCGACGATGACCGGAGCGCCCTTCTTGACCCAGCCCCAGCGCTTGTTCGCTGCCTTCACGGGCTTCTTGTCGAAGAGAACACGGACAGGTTCGTCAAACACGGTCACGCCGCCCAGCGCCTTCGCCAGTTCCCCGCAATAGTCGATCACAGCCTCGTCTTCAGGCGTATCGCGCAGCATGGGCACGATGATGACCTGATGCGGCGCGATCTGCGGCGGGCAGCGCAGTCCGTCGTCGTCGCCATGGACCATGATGACGCCGCCGATCATCCGTGTCGAAACGCCCCAGCTCGTCGTGTGGCAGAGCGTCTGCTGACCTTCCTGATTCTGATACTGGATGCCTGCCGCCTGCGCGAAGCCAGTGCCCAGATAATGGGACGTGCCCGCTTGCAGCGCCTTGCCATCCTGCATCATCGCCTCGATCGAGTACGTCGCCACGGCGCCGGGGAAGCGTTCGTTCTCCGGCTTCTCGCCTGCAACGACCGGTATAGCCAGCACAGCCTCGGCGAAGTCGCGATACATCTCCAGCGCGCGCATCGTCTCGGTGCGTGCGTCCGCCTCGTCGGCATGGGCGGTGTGCCCCTCCTGCCAGAGGAACTCGCTGGTGCGCAGGAACATGCGGGTGCGCATCTCCCAGCGCACGACATTCGCCCACTGGTTGGTGAGCAGCGGCAGATCGCGCCAGCTTTGCACCCAGCGCGCCATTGCCTTACCGATCACCGTTTCGGATGTCGGGCGCACGACCAGCGGCTCTTCCAGCTTGCTGTCGGGATCGGGCACCAGCTTGCCGTCGACACCCTTGAGGCGGTGGTGAGTGACGACCGCCATCTCCTTGGCGAAGCCTTCCACATGATCCGCTTCCTCTGCGAAGAAGCTCAAGGGAATGAACAGCGGGAAGTAGCAGTTTTCGACACCGGCCGCCTTGATGCGGGCATCCATCAGCTTCTGGATGCGCTCCCAGATGCCATAGCCCCATGGGCGGATGACCATGCAGCCGCGCACACCGCTTTCCTCGGCGAGGTCAGCCTCGCTGATAACCGCCTGATACCATGCCGCGAAATCGGCTTCGCGCGTAACGGGAAGGGCGTGCTTGATCGCCATGACAGTCTTGATCCGAAATAATGAAAATCGCTCCGGCATCACGACCGGAGCGCGTGGCCCTTAGCGCAGGGTCAAGGGATGGGTCGAGGGCAAAAGCGGGCGACAACCGAATGCTGTCGCCGCGCAGAGACCGCCCTTATGACTTGTCGCTCAGCTTTTCGATCTTCGCGTTAAGCGCGGCAAGCTGAGCCTTGAGATCGGCCATGTCGTCCGGCGCGGCTTCCGTCTTGACCGGAGCGGGCTTCACATTGGTGGAGAAAGCCGAAGCCGCAGCATTCAGCATTTCCATGTTGCGCTTGGCGATCTCCGCGAACGGACCGCCAGCGAACGCGCCCTCCATCGCCTGCTGGAACTGCTGCTGGTTCTTGCGGAACGCCTCCATGCTGGCTTCCAGATATTGCGGCACCATCGATTGCATGGAGTTGCCGTAAAGCGAAATAAGCTGCCGCAGGAAGTTGACCGGAAGCAGATTCTCGCCCCGCTGTTCTTCTTCCATGATGATCTGGGTCAGCACGCTATGGGTGATGTCGTCGCCCGTCTTCGCGTCCACGACAACGAAGTCGCGGCCCTCGCGGGTCATCTGCGAAAGCAGCTCTAACGTGATGTAGCTGGATGTCTCGGTATCGTAGAGGCGCCGATTGGCGTACTTCTTGATAATAACGGTCCCCGACTCATTTGCCGGTTTCGATTTTGCCATGAACCCTTCTCCACCCGTTTCTGCCAGCATAGCATCAAGGCTTGTCGCGGCGCAACATGGCCCGCGGCCGCTTCCGCTCTTTCTTTCGCTAATTTGGCAGCATACGCAGCATGATGCTCCGTTGCGGGACAAGGCGCTGGCCGGCCTGCGTCGATACCAACAGGCTTTGCGCCCTGCGCCGCCTACCCGGCTGGAGGTGAGCGCGGACGGCCGCGCACGCCTGTTGCGCCCACAAATGCCCGACGACGCGCCCGTCGCCGGCCCGCCGGTCATCCTGGTGCCGTCTCTTATTAACGCTCCGGACGTCATGGACATATCCCATGATCGGTCTTTGCTGCGCTTCTTGCTGCGCAGCGGAGTGAACGCGATGCTGGTCGACTGGGGTTCGCCCGACCCGGAAGACCGTGACCTCGATCTTGCAGGTCATGTCGAGCAGTTGCTTCTGCCGCTTCTCGATACGCTCGACAGCCCGCCCATTCTCGTCGGCTACTGCCTTGGGGGTACGCTCGCTCTCGCCGCCGGTGCCGCACTGGAGGCGGCTGGCACGCCTGCCCGCGCCGTCGCCACCATTGCCGCGCCGTGGCGCTTTAGCGGTTATGACGAGGCGTTCAGAGCAGAGGCACAGCGCATCTGGGAGGGCGTGAAGCCCGTGTGCGAAACGCTTGGTCAGGTGCCGATGGAAGTTCTTCAGACGGGCTTCTGGTCGCTCGACCCCGTGCGCACAGTCAGCAAATATGCCGCCTTTGCAGACATGGAGGAGGCATCGCCCGCTTATCGCGCCTTCATCACGCTGGAGGACTGGGCGAATGCCGGTGCTCCTCTCACTCTTGCGACCGGCAGAGATCTCGTCGAGCGCTGCTACGGCACCGACGAACCGGGCACAGGGAGGTGGTCAGTCGCCGGCACGATCGCCACGCCGCAAGCCCTCGCCTGCCCCACGCTCGCCATCGCCTCGACCACGGACAGGATCGTTCCGTCCACCGCGACCCCGCCCCTGCGCGAGCGGATCGACCTTGCGCTGGGTCATGTCGGCATGATGGTCGGCGGACGGGCCGAGAATGCTCTTTTCAGGCCGCTTGCCGACTGGATCGCCCGGCACAGCTAAGCGCGAAAGCGAACCTCGTGCGGGGTTTCCCGCCCGCTCGACTTCGCCTAGAGGCGTTCCCATATTCGATCTTGCCATATCCGATCTATAACGGCGCGTCCGCGCCCCGAGGAGACAGCTGACATGTCCGATATCGTCATTACCGCCGCCAAGCGCACGCCAGTCGGGAGCTTTCTGGGCGCTTTCGCCTCGACGCCCGCGCATGAGCTTGGCCGCATCGCGATCATCGCGGCGCTGGAAGCCGCAGGCGTGGCGCCGGACGAAGTATCGGAAGTGATTCTCGGGCAGGTTCTTACCGCCGGCCAGGGCCAGAACCCCGCGCGGCAGGCCGCCGTCAACGCCGGCATTCCTGTCGATCGTACTGCTTTCGGTATCAATCAGGTCTGTGGCTCGGGTCTGCGCGCTGTCGCGCTTGCTGCTCAGGCGATCCGGACGGGCGACGCCACGATCATGGTGGCAGGCGGACAGGAGAGCATGTCGCTCGCACCGCACGCCCAGCATCTGCGCGGCGGCACGAAGATGGGGCCAGTGAGCCTTGTCGATACGATGGTCCATGACGCGCTGACCGACGCCTTCAACGGCTATCATATGGGCATCACCGCTGAGAACCTGGCGGAAAAGTACCAGATCACCCGTGAGGAGCAGGACGCTTTTGCGACTGCCAGCCAGAACAAGGCGGAAGCTGCACGCGCGGCGGGCAAGTTCAAGGACCAGATCGCCGCCGTGACGATCAAGGGCCGCAAGGGCGACACCGTCGTCGATCAGGACGAGTATATTCGCGCCGGCGCCACGATTGAGGCGATGGCCGGACTTCGCCCCGCCTTCAAGAAGGACGGCACGGTTACCGCCGGCAACGCGTCGGGCCTCAACGACGGTGCAGCGGCGCTTGTCCTGATGACTGCGGAGGAAGCAGCACGACGCGGTGCGCCGGTCCTCGCTCGCATCGCGAGCTGGGCGACCTGTGGCGTCGATCCCTCAATCATGGGCATTGGCCCCGCCCCCGCCAGCCGCAAGGCGCTCGAAAAGGCCGGCTGGTCGATCGGCGACCTCGACCTGATCGAAGCCAACGAGGCGTTTGCCGCGCAGGCGCTTTCAGTCGGCAAGGAGCTTGGCTGGGATCCGGAGAAAGTGAACGTCAATGGCGGCGCGATTGCCATCGGCCACCCCGTCGGCGCCTCCGGGGCACGCGTGCTCACCACCCTGCTTCACGAACTTGCCCGCCGCGACGCCCACAAGGGTCTCGCCACGCTCTGCATCGGTGGCGGCATGGGCGTCGCAATGTGCGTGGAGCGCTGAGCTAGCGCCAGATCCTTTCGTATCGCCGCCCGAGACCGGTCAGCAGTTCGTATTGCGAGAGGCCGGAGCGGGCGGCGGCGGTCGGGAGATCGAAGGCGATCTCCAGCCAGTCGCCCTCGCGAAGATGCGCGGCCGCGGTCACGTCGATCGCGATTAGATCCATCGAAACCCGGCCAACAAGCGGCAGGCGCAAATCCTGGAACAGCGCGAGACCCTTGCCGGAGAAACCGCGCAGATAGCCGTCGGCATAGCCGAGATTGAGGATCGCCAGTTCCCGGTCCTCGTGCGCTACATAAGTGGCGCCGTAGCCGACTGTCTCGCCCCCGCGTACAGTACGCCGCTGGAGGATCTGCGCTCGCGGCCTAACCACCTGCGAAATATGCCCGCTCGCCTCGCCGCGAGGGACGCCGCCATAAAGCGCGAGACCAGGGCGGGTAAGATCGAAATGATAGTCCGGCCCCAAGCAGATCCCCGCACTATTGGCCAGACTGCGCCGCCGCGCACCAATCCCGGCCGAAAGGCCGATAAACGTAGCGAGCTGCTCGCTATTCATTGGGCTTTCTTCGTCCCCGCAGGCGAGGTGGCTCATCACCGTCTCGATCGTGAGGCCGCTGAGCAGGGCACGGCTGGCCTGCGTGGGCGGCAGGCCAAGCCGGTTCATGCCTGTGTCGATCATGACATCGCACGCGCCGCCCCCGGCCGCCTTCCACCGGGCAACCTGATCTGGGGAATTGAGGACCGGCCGCGCGGGGGATTCAAGCGCGAAGGGCATGTCCTCCTCGCGCACGCCGTGGAGCACGGATAGCGAGGCACCACCGAGATAAGGCAGCACGTCCGCCGCTTCGCCCCACGTCGCGACGAAGAAGTCGCGGCAACCCTCGGCGAGGAGATGGCCCACCACCTCGCGCGCGCCCAAGCAATAGCCGTTCGCCTTGATCGCCGCGCCACATGCCGCCACGCCGCTCTGCCTGGCCAGCCAGCGCCAGTTCGCGCGCAGTGCCGCGCTGTCGAGATCAAGCGCCAGCGGCGCGGGGGGCAAATCGAGCATGATGGGGGAGTTAGCCCCGCGCGGCGGCTCCGTCGAGGGGCTTGTCATGTCCCCGGCCTGGTCCCCAGAGCAGCACCGGCAGACCGATCAGAACGACGACGATGGTGTACCAGAGCCCGGCATAGGAATCGCCCGAACGCGCGACCAGATAGCTGGAAATGAACGGCAAAAAGCCGCCAAAATAGCCTGTCCCAATGTGATAGGGGATCGACATGGAACTGTAGCGCACAGCGGGCGGAAACATTTCGCAGAGGATCGCGGCGACTGGGCCATAAGTAAGACCAGCCAGAAATGTGAGCGCGAGCACGCCAAAGAAAATGAGAACGAGCCGGCGACCGTCCGGCACATCGGGCGTCATGTCATAACCGGCGGAAGCGAGGGCGCCGTCCAGTTGCGCGACACTCGGCGCTGCCAGCGTCTGCCCCCCCACGGTAACCGAGAGATCGGCGCCCTTGATGCGGGTATAGGGTACGCCCTTTGCGGTGAGGTCGGCCAACAGCGTCGCACATGGGTCCGCCTGCTTTGTAGCGAAGGGACTATAAGCGCAGTCGGGACCGGTCACGGTGATCGGCGCACGCGCGCTCGCCGCGACAAGCGCGGGACTGCCCTGCTGGCCCAGAAACCAGAAGATCGGGAAAAGCAGGACCAGTGCCAGCACATAACCCGTGGCCATCACCTTTGCGCGGCCTAGCTTGTCCGAAAGGTAACCGGACCAGATGAAGAAGACCGAGCCTACCGTGGCAGCGACCGCGACAATGATCTGCGCGGTCGTTCCCTCGATCTTCATTGGCCCCTGAAGAAAGGAAAGCGCGTAGAACATGGCCGTGTACCAGATCACGGTGAAACCGGCTGAAACGCCGAGCAACGCCACCACCAGGCGGCGCTTGTTACCGGGATAGGTGAAGCTCTCGATGAAGGGATTGCGCGCGGTCTCACCTTTCGCTTTCATCTCAGCAAAGACCGGACTCTCGGAGAGCTTGGCGCGCATCCAGACCGAGATGGCGAGCAGCGCAAGCGAGATGAGGAAGGGAATGCGCCAGCCCCACGCGTCCCAGGTCGTGTCGTCCATCATCGCTTTTATCGAGAGGATGACGATCAGGGAGAGGACGAAACCGCCCGCGACGCTGGCCTGAATGAAGCTGGTATAGAATCCCGCGCGGCCGGGCGGCGCATGTTCGGCCACATAGATCGCCGCACCGCCATATTCCCCGCCCAGCGCAAGCCCCTGGCAGACGCGCAACAGAATGATAAGAATGGGTGCCGCCACGCCAATCGCGGCGGCGGACGGCACCAGCCCCACGCCCGCCGTTGCCACGCCCATCAAGATGATGGTCATCATGAAGGTGTATTTGCGGCCCAGCCGGTCGCCAAGATAGCCGAAGACGATGGCACCGAGCGGGCGGAAGCCGAACCCGACCGCGAAGCCCGCCCAAGCGAGCAGCGTCTGCAGCGTCTCACTCCCCGAGGGGAAGAAGGTGCGGCCGATAATCCCGCTTGCCGCGAGGGTGCCGTAAATGAAGAAGTCGTACCATTCGAACAATGTGCCCAGCGACGAGGCACCGATCACCATAGGGATGGTCTGCTTTTTCTTGGTGCCGTTCTCGGCAACCGAGGCACTCGCCATTCCTCACCCCATTTGCTTATTTGGTTTGAGCGGCTTCTACGCAGTCCCGGCAGCCTTGGAAACACCCATCGGAAGCCTCACGGCTTAAGGGACGCCAGATAGGCAGCGACCGCGATCATATCGTCGCCTCTCATATCTTCGACGACCTGCGTCATGAGTGCAGCATGCTCGCCGCCACGGGCACCAGTCTGGAAATCGTAGAGTTGACGAACAAGGAAGGTCGGCGATCGGCCCGCAAGGCCGGGCACGTCGGAAGTCCCGCGATAGCCCGCGCCATGGCAGCCAGCGCAGGCGAGCGATCCGTCGCCCCATTGCCTGACCAGACGCGCGCCGCGCAGGATACTGCCCACTGGCACAAAGGCCGTATAACGCGTGTGGGGGTCGCGCATCTCGAACTGCTCGAAGCTGTCCGGCACTTCGATGATGCGTTGACCCAGGGGTTCCGTGCCCGGCTCGCCGGAACGCGCATATGTCCATGCCGCGACCTTCACTTTCGGGATCGACGCCGCTTCCACGACGGTCACGAACGAGCGAAACGGCAAGGCGGAAAAATAGCTGGCGGCAGCGGCCACTTCTTCGCTCGTCGCCACCGTCGCGACCCGTCGCATGAGGTCTGTCGGCACGCGCCCACTCACGGCGCTGCTGCGTACACCGCCGTGAATGTCGTCCATCTGCGCGATGATATAGTCCCTCGGCAAGCCCGCCAGAGGAGCGTTTTCCGGGCGACCAGTCCCAGTGGGCAGATGGCAATAGCCGCACGCCATCACGTCAGGTCGGCGTCCGGTTGCCACCACTGCGGGCATCGGCGGATGCTCCTGCGGCGTCCAGTCCGGCGCGGCGAAGATATTCCGCACCTGTCGGGCAGTGAACGTGACCGATGAGCCCTGGATGTGCAGGACTTCCGCTGCGTCTGGCGCGGCAGGCGCGCTGGGGGTCGCTGGCGGATTGACCGGGTACGCCCAGCTCATGGCAGCGCTCGCTTGAAGCTGCGGTTCGCTCGCCGCTGCTCCACCCAATGCAGCAAGCCCGGCAAGGCCCAGCGCCAAGATGCTCATCCGCCTGTTCAATGCCCTGCCCCTCTCCCCGAGCCGCGAAGCCGTCATACGTCCCGTGACGGCACACGCAAATAGCAGCACTCAGAACAGACGGGAGCCGTTCGGCACGTCCTTGTCCGGCGAGAACAGCACCACTTCGCCTGCCTCGTCCGCGAAACCCAGCGTCAGCACCTGCGACATGAACTTGCCGATCTGGCGCGGCGGGAAGTTGACCACTGCCGCCACTTTGCGGCCCGGTAAATCTTCCAGCGTGTAATGGGCCGTGATCTGCGCGCTGCTCTTCCGCTCACCGATCACGGGGCCGAAATCGATCAGCAGCTTGTAGGCCGGCTTGCGCGCCTCGGGAAACGGCTCGGCACTTAAGATCGTGCCGACACGAATATCCACTTTCAGGAAATCGTCGAAGGTGATCGGTTCTGCCGGGGGCGCCGCAGCATCATGCAGGAGGTGCATCAGGTTAAGGCGATGTGGGCGCATCCCGCATGAGCCGTGGTGGCGCGATGCGGGATGAAGGGCAAGGAAATCTGCGAAATGCGGGGTGCGTGCCCCGGATGAGCGGATTGACGACGACCTGCGCCCGCAGCGCGCCATCTGAAAGACTTGGTCCAAAAGGCCGGGGGCATCGTCGTTCGCTCGTTCAATAGTCCCACTATTCGCCTCGCTCTCTTCTTGCCTCCGGCCATTTCGGACTCAAGCCACGACCATACGGGGTGCGTCCACATCGCCTAACTCCAATATCACTTGATCGAGCGCCAGCGTCGCGCCGACATCCTCTGCCACATTATGCACCGTACCGGCTTTGGTCGCGCGCAAGATATTCTCCATCTTCATTGCCTCGACCACCGCGAGCGGCTGGCCGACCTCCACCTTGTCACCGGCCTGCACATGCAGCGCGACGAGCTTGCCCGGCATCGGCGACATGAGGAAGCGAGAGAGATCAGGCGGCACGCGCTCGATCATATGGGCAGCATAGGGCGCTGCATGGCCGGGCAAGACCCGTACCTGGTGAAACGCACCGCGCGTGGTCAGCCGCCAGCCCGAGCGGACAGGCGCGATACGGACAGCGAGCGCTTCTTCGCCATCCTCCCCGAACTCGGCCTCGATCAGCCGATCGCCCGGCGTATAATCGAGCCCCATTGTGAGCGGCGCACCATCCACGGTCACATCGTCGCCGTTGATGATGACCGCATGATCGACTCCGGCGATTCGTACCGACCAATCCGTTGGTGGCGGCAGACGACGACCGAGTTGGCCGTCGATGCGCCGTGCGCGATCGGCCTGCGCCATGCTCGCAAAGGCCGCGATGGCGGCCAGCCGGCGCAGCAGCTCCGCTTCGACGGGAGCGCCAGTGAAGCCCTCGGGATATTCTTCCGCGATGAACCCTGTGGTGAGGCGCCCCGCACGGAAGCGCTCGTGCTGCATCAGCGCCGAGAGAAAATCGATATTATGGCCCGGCCCTTCTATCTCGAACCGGTCGAGCGCATCGATCTGCGCGTCGATCGCTGCCTCGCGCGTCGGCGCCCAGGTGATGAGCTTGGCGATCATCGGATCGTAGAACATCGAGACTTCGCCGCCTTCGCTGACGCCATCATCAACGCGGATACGAAGGTCATCCTCATCTGAGGCCTCGGGCGGCGTATAGCGCACCAGACGGCCGGTTGAAGGCAAGAAGCCGCGATACGGGTCTTCGGCATAAACCCGGTTCTCGATCGCCCAACCGTCGATCGTCACGTCATCCTGAGCGAACGCCAATGTTTCGCCATTGGCAACGCGGATCATCTGTTCGACGAGGTCAATGCCGGTGATTTCTTCGGTCACCGGATGCTCGACCTGCAGCCGGGTGTTCATCTCGAGGAAGTAGAAGCTTTCGCCAGTCGTGTCCGTGCCGGAAACGATCAGCTCCACCGTTCCGGCGCTGTAATAGCCCACCGCCCGCGCCAGCGCGACCGCCTGCTCGCCCATGGCCTTTCGCATGGCGGGCGTGACGAAGGGCGACGGCGCTTCCTCCACCACCTTCTGGTGGCGCCGCTGGATGGAGCATTCGCGCTCGTTCAGATAGACGATGTTACCGTGCTGGTCCCCCAGCACCTGAATCTCGATATGGCGCGGGCTCTCGATAAACTTCTCGATGAACACCCGGTCATCGCCAAAGCTCGCGAGCCCCTCGCGCCGCGTGGCCTCGAAGCCCTCGCGCACATCCTGCTCGCTATAAGCCAGCCGCATGCCCTTGCCGCCGCCGCCGGCCGAGGCCTTCATCATCACCGGATAGCCGATCTCGCCCGCAATTCGTACGGCATGCTCGGTATCCGCGATTTCGCCCACGAAGCCGGGCACGACGTTCACGCCTGCCGCCTGCGCCAGCTTTTTGGACTCGATCTTGTCGCCCATCGCCGCAATGGCCTTGGGCGGCGGACCGATAAAGGCAATGCCTGCCTCGGCGCAGGCCTGCGCAAAGCTCTCCCGCTCAGAGAGGAAGCCATAGCCGGGATGAATGGCGTCCGCGCCGGTTTCCTTCGCCGCGAGCAGGATCAGCTCGGCCTTGAGATAGCTCTCCGCCGCCGGTGCCGGCCCGAGCCGCACCGCCTCGTCGGCCATCAGAACATGTGGGGCACGGGCATCCGCATCGGAATACACCGCCACCGTCGCGATCCCCATTTTCTTCGCGGTGCGGATCACTCGGCAGGCGATCTCGCCACGGTTCGCAATGAGGATTTTAGAAATCATCTAGCTTCAGCCCTGCTTTCGATTTGCCTCAGCGCCTGGCGGGCAGCGCGACCCGCCAAGCGGTGGCAAAAAATGAGCGTGATAACGGCGTAGATCGCAATCGTGCCGAAATTGATCGAAGCGACCAACCATAAGGGCAATTCGTCGATCCCGGTGAGCGGGTTAATAATGCCCTGAAACCAAGAAGCGGTCTGCCAATAGATCGCCGAGAATAGCGAGAAGATGAGTGCAACTCGGCGAATTCGGATCACTCCGCTGCTTCCAGATGCCCGTGCGGCTGCGCAATCATCGGCTTGAGGCCAAGTTTGCTCAGCAGCGCGCCGTCCTTGTCATCGCCGGCATTGGGCGCGGTCAGCAGCTTGTCTCCGGTGAAGATGCTGTTCGCGCCAGCCATGAAGCAAAGCGCTTGGCACGCCTCGGACATGGATTCGCGACCGGCTGAGAGGCGCACCATCGACTGCGGCAGGGCAATGCGCGCCACCGCAACCGTGCGCACGAACTCGATCTCGTCGATCTTCGCGAGCGGCGTGTCGGCCAGCATGTCGCCCAGCACCGTGCCCTTCACTGGCACCAGCGCGTTGATCGGCACGCTTTCCGGGTGCGGCATGGCGGCGAGCGCATGGATGAAGCCGATGCGATCCTCGCGCGTCTCGCCCAACCCCACGATGCCGCCGCAGCACACGTTAATGCCCGCCGCACGCACGGCTTCCAGCGTCTCGATCCGGTCCTCGAAGGTCCGCGTCGAGATGATGTTCGCGTAATTCTCCGGCGCCGTGTCGATATTATGATTGTAGTAATCGAGGCCAGCCTCAGCGAGCGTATTCGCCTGGCTTTCCGAGAGCATGCCCAGCGTCATGCAGGTTTCCATGCCCATCGCGCGCACGCCCTTCACCATCTCGACGAGAGCGGGCATGTCGCGGTCCTTGGGGTTGCGCCAGGCCGCGCCCATGCAGAAACGACCCGATCCCGCATCCTTCGCCTGCGCGGCGGACTGGAGCACGGCGCGCACGTCCATCAGTTTGGTCGCCTTGACGCCGCTTTCCGCCGCCGTGGACTGCGAGCAGTATCCGCAATCCTCCGGGCACCCGCCGGTCTTGATAGAGAGCAGCGTGGAAAGCTGCACCTCGTTGCGCGGAAAGTTCGCCCGGTGGACGGTCTGCGCCTCGAAGAGCAGATCGTTGAACGGCAGCGCGAACAGCGCGCTGATCTCGTCGCGGGTCCAGTCGGTACGGCCTTGGATCATTCGGTCACTCCATTTGCGCTTTCGGTCAAAGACCGTCGAGCGCCTGCGCCATATCGGCGATGATGTCGTCTATATGCTCGATGCCGACCGAAACGCGAACCACGTCCGGCCCTGCCCCCGCCTGCACCAGTTCCTCGTCGGAAAGCTGGCTGTGCGTCGTGGAGGCAGGATGGATAATCAGAGAACGCGTGTCTCCGATATTGGCAAGATGACTAAAGAGCTTCACATTCGACACCAGCTTCACGCCGGCATCCCGCCCGCCCTTCAGACCAAAAGTGAACACGGCGCCGCCCCGACCGCCGAGATAGCGCTGAGCCAGCGCGTGATATTTGTCCTCCGGCAGCCCGGCGTAGGATACCCAGCTGACCTTGGGATGCGCCCGAAGCCACTTGGCAAGCGCCAGCGCATTGCTGCAGTGCCGCTCCATGCGCAGGCTCAGCGTCTCCATGCCAGTGAGGGCAAGGAAGGCATTCATCGGCGCCAGCGCTGGCCCCAGATCGCGCAGGCCAAGCACGCGGCAGCCAATGATGAATGCGATCGGTCCGACCGCTTCGCTCAGCACGGCGCCGTGATAGGACGCATTGGGCGCAGTCAACGAAGGATAATTGCCCGACTTCGCCCAGTCGAAGCTGCCAGCGTCCACAATCGCCCCGCCGACGCTGTTGCCATGGCCGTTCAGGAACTTGGTGAGCGAATGGACGACAATGTCCGCGCCATGTTCGATCGGGCGGCACAACGCCGGAGTGGCCAGCGTATTGTCCACGATCAGGGGCACGCCCGCATCGTGGGCAACCTTCGCGATCGCCTCGATGTCCTGCACGACACCGCCGGGATTGGCGAGGCTCTCGATGAAGACGGCCCGCGTCCTCTCCGTTATCGCCGCCGCGACATTGGCGGGATCGTCCGCGTCGACAAAGGACGCATCCCACGCGAACTTGCGGAAGCTCTGGCCGATCTGGTTGAGCGAGCCCCCATAAAGCCGCTTGGCTGCAACGATGTGGTCGCCCGGCTCCATGAGCGTGTGGAAGGTCAGGAACTGCGCGGCATGGCCGGACGCGACCGCCAGCGCCGCTGCCCCGCCTTCCAGCGCCGCGATCTTGCCTTCCAGCGCGCCATTGGTGGGGTTCATGATGCGGGTGTAGATATTGCCGAATTCCTGCAGGCCGAAGAGGCGCGCAGCATGGTCCGCATCGTCGAACACATAGGACGCCGTCTGATAGATCGGCGTGATGCGCGCCTTTGTGGTCGGGTCCGGCGCTGTTCCCGCGTGAACGGCCAGTGTCTCGATATGGTCTGTCATCAGCGCGCAGTCTCCGCAGCTTTCTTGCCGGCTGTTTCGCTCATGGTGTCGATCCCGCCCGGCGGCATATTGTGGCCCAGAAGGCGCAGCACATCGGCAGCACATTCCACGACATTGGAACCCGGTCCATAGATGCCCTGAACGCCCGCGTCACGCAGGAACTCGTAATCCTGCGCGGGTATCACGCCGCCCACAATCACCCTGATGTCTGGCCGCCCCGCCGCACGCAGGCCCGCGACAAGTTCTGGAACCAGCGTCTTGTGCCCGGCCGCGAGGCTGGACGCGCCCACCACGTCTACGTCGCTCTCAAGCGCCAGCGTCACGGCTTCTTCCGGTGTCTGGAACAAGGGGCCGGACACGACCTCGAACCCCATATCTCCAAAGGCCGATGCGATGATGTTGGCGCCCCGGTCGTGGCCATCCTGTCCCATCTTGGCGACGAGAAGTCGGGGCCTGCGACCGAGACGCCTTTCGACGGCCTGCACGCCATCGAGAACCTGCTGCCAGCGACTGTCATCTTGATAGGACGCGCCATAGACGCCTTTGACGGGAGTCGGCACTGTGGCGTGGCGGCCAAAGACCCGCTCCATCGCCGCGGAAATTTCGCCCAGGGTTGCGCGGGCGCGCGCCGCCTCGACTGCGAGCGCAAGCAGATTATCCGTACCTGCAGCACCCTCGCTCAGTGCTTTCAGGCTTGCCTGACAGGCTGCTTCGTCGCGCTGCGCCTTCACTGTGGCAATGCGCGCGATCTGCGCCTCGCGAACGGCGTGGTTATCGACCTCCAACGTCTCGATCGGCGCCTCGTCAGGCAAGCGATATTTGTTCACGCCGACGATCACGTCCTCGCCCCGATCCACCCGCGCCTGCCGCGCCGCGGCCGCTTCCTCGATCATCGCCTTGGGCCAGCCGGCAGCTACGGCTTTCGCCATGCCGCCTTCGGCCTCGACACGGTCGATGATCGCCTGCGTCGCGTTCGCCAGTTCGTTCGTCAGGGCCTCGACATAATAGGAGCCGCCGAGAGGATCGACGACCTTCGTCGTGCCGGTCTCCTCTTGGAGGACCAGCTGGGTATTGCGGGCAATACGAGCCGAAAAATCCGAGGGGAGCGCAATGGCCTCGTCCAGCGCGTTGGTGTGCAGCGACTGCGTGCCACCAAGCGTCGCGGCCAGCGCTTCGATCGTGGTGCGAATGACATTGTTGTAAGGGTCTTGCTCGGTGAGCGAGACGCCAGAGGTCTGACAGTGCGTGCGCAGCATCTTCGAGCGGTCGTCCTTCGCGCCCAGCTTCGTCATTGCGCGGTGCCAGAGCAACCGCGCGGCGCGGAGCTTCGCAATCTCCATGAAGAAGTTCATACCAATTGCGAAGAAGAAGCTCAAACGGCCTGAAAACTTGTCGATGTCCAGGCCCGAGGCGACACCATATTTCACATAGTCGATGCCGTCCGCGATGGTGAACGCCAGCTCCTGCACCGCAGTCGCACCGGCTTCCTGCATATGATAGCCGGAAATGGAAATACTGTTGAATTTCGGCATGTTAGTGCTGGTATATGCGAAGATATCTGAAATGATCCGCATGGATGGAGCCGGCGGGTAAATATACGTGTTGCGGACCATGAACTCTTTGAGAATGTCGTTCTGGATGGTCCCATCGAGCTTGTCCTGAGAGACACCCTGCTCCTCCGCCGCGACGATGAAGAAGGCCAAGATCGGGATCACTGCGCCATTCATCGTCATCGAGACGGACATCTGATCAAGCGGAATGCCGTCGAACAGGATCTTCATGTCCTCGACCGTGTCGATCGCTACCCCAGCCTTGCCGACATCGCCGGTGACACGCGGATGATCGCTGTCATACCCGCGGTGCGTGGCAAGATCGAAGGCGACCGAAAGGCCCTTCTGCCCGGCGGCGAGGTTGCGACGGTAGAAGGCGTTGCTTTCCTCCGCTGTCGAGAAGCCGGCATATTGCCGGATCGTCCAGGGCCGCCCAGCGTACATGCTGGCACGCACGCCTCGCGTAAAGGGCGCGAAACCCGGCAGGCCAGGGTCGATCTCTGAAACATCGTCCTTTGTGTACAAAGGTTTGACGACGAGACCTTCCGGCGTATGCCAGCTTAGGTCGCGCCCTTTCACCTCCTTCTCGGCAAGGGCCTTCCACGCGTTCAGATCGGGTTTGTCGGTCATTAGTGCCCTTCGAAGGCGGGCGGACGCTTCTGTGCGAACGCAATTACCGCCTCGCGGAAATCCGCAGTACGCCCCGCCGCGGACTGATTATCCCGCTCGATATCCAGTGTCTCAGCAAAGGTGGAGGTGAGCGCCGCCGCCACTTGCTTGCGAATGAGGCCGATCGCAACTGGCGGCCCAGCGGCGAGCCGGCGTGCAATACCCATCGCCTCGTTCATCAGCGCCTCGTCATCGACCACCCGTGCGACGAGCCCCGCATCGCGCGCCTCCTGTGCGCTCATTTTTTCACCCAGCAGCGCCATTTCGAGCGCCTTGGCCCTGCCCGCGCTCTTCGCCACCACCCAGGTGGCGCCAGCGTCAGGCACCAGTCCGATGTTCACGAAGGAGAGCAGCAAATAGGCCGAGCGGGCCATCACCACGATGTCACCGGACAGCGCGAAACCGCAGCCCGCGCCGACCGCCGGCCCATTGACGGCGGTGACGACCGGAATGTCGAGGCCGGCGATCTTGCGCGCGAAGGGATTATAGGCCTTGTCGATCACCGCGCCGAGGTCGGCAGGGAAACCGCCAGTGCCGTCTCCGGTGAGATCCGCGCCGGATGAGAACGCCCGGCCCTCGCCCGTGATGACGAGCGCCCTTGCGCCCTGTGCCAGCGCGGCATCGATCGCGTCGATCGCTTCACCGAACAGCGCCGGGGTCAGCGCATTGAGCTTGTCCGGGCGATTGAAGGTCAGCACGGCGACCTGCCCAGTCACCTCCAGCCGGATGGTTTCGTAGCTCAATGGCCTTCTCCTTCCGGCGTCTCCATGATTTCCGTGAGAACCCCGCCCATGTCGGCGGGATGCAAGAAGAATATGAGCGTGCCGTGGGCGCCTATACGCGGCTCGCCCAACACACGCTTGCCCTGCCCCTCGAACCACGCCTTCGCCGCGCGAATATCCGGCACCTCGAAACAGAGATGATGCTGCCCGCCCGCCGGGTTTTTCGCCAGAAAACTGTGGATCGGCGACGCCTCTCCGAGCGGCTCGATCAGTTCGATCTGACCGTTAGGCGTGTCAACGAAGCAAACCCTCACGCCTTGCGCCGGCATATCGAACGGGGCGCGGATATCCTGCGCGCCCATCACGTCGCGCCAGAAGGCAATCGACGCCTCGATCGAGGGCGTCGCCACGCCGACATGATTGAGCCGCCCGAGTTTCATGAAACGGCTCGCTTCATTCCACCGGCTCCACTGTCACCGGGAAGTTCACCGAATTGGCGATATAACAGAGCTCATGCGCACGATGGTGCGCTTCTGCCACCCTGGCGTCGTCGGCATCCCCGGCGAACGTCACTTGCGGGTGGAGCGTCACACGGATCATCGCGACCTTGCCGTCGTCGCGCGTGCCCATCTCGCCGGTCGCCCGATCGATATAGGACACCACGTCCAGTCCCGCCCGTGAGGCAAGATCGAGGAAGAACAGCATGTGGCAACTCGCCAACGACGCGACCAGCGCTTCCTCCGGATCGACCGCCGCAGGATCGGACATGGGCACACGCACTACCGATGGAGAGGAGGACGCAGGCACCTCCGCCCCACCGTTGAACGTCCAACGATGCGCGCGACTATATTTGCGCGTGAGGAAAGGCTCACCGTTGCCCGACCGCCACTCGACCGTCGCTTCATAGGTTCCGCTCATACCAGCTCCACCGCCATGGCCGTTGCCTCGCCGCCGCCGATGCAGAGCGAAGCGATGCCGCGTTTTCCACCGGTCCGTTCCAGTGCGGACAAGAGCGTGGCGAGTATGCGAGCACCGGAAGCTCCGATGGGATGGCCGAGCGCGGTCGCACCGCCATGAATGTTCATCTTCTCGTGCGGGATGCCGAGGTCATGCATGGCGAACATCGTCACGCATGCGAATGCCTCGTTGACCTCCCACAGATCGACATCGTCGATACCCCAGCCGGTCTTCGCCAGCAGCTTCTCGATCGCCCCGACAGGTGCCGTCGTGAAATTGGCCGGCGCGCGAGCATGGGCCGTGTGCGCCACGACCCGCGCTATCGGCTTGAGGCCCTGCGCCTC
This sequence comes from Sphingobium sp. CR28, assembly GCF_052327305.1. GTDB lineage: Bacteria > Pseudomonadota > Alphaproteobacteria > Sphingomonadales > Sphingomonadaceae > Sphingobium. The sequence goes on from NZ_CP182486.1 coordinate 506,630, forward strand.
CACCGCTGACGGTGACGCCAGCACCAGCGCCGCCGCGCCATCTGAAATGGAGCTGGCATTGGCGGCTGTGATCGTGCCGTCTTTCGCGAATGCGGGGCGCAATGTCGGGATCTTCGCCGGATCGCCCTTCAGCGGCTGCTCGTCCTGCGAGACCATCTCTGTGCCTTTGCGCGTAGCGACTTCAACTGGCACAATTTCCTTTTCGAACCAGCCACTTGCCTGCGCCTTTTGCGCTCGCATGAGAGATTCGATCGCATAGGCATCCTGAGCCTCGCGGTTCATCTGGTAGTCGCTCACCGTCGCCTCGGCGAATACACCCATCGCCTTGCCCGCCTCATAGGCATCTTCCAGCCCATCGAGCATCATATGGTCATAGGCGGTATCATGGCCGATGCGGGAGCCTGCCCGGTGCTTCTTGAGGAGATAGGGTGCTTTCGACATGCTCTCCATGCCGCCCGCCACGATGATCTCCGCGCTGCCTGCCGCGATCGCGTCGGCAGCCATCATCGCGGTCATCATGCCACTGCCGCAAACCTTGTTGATCGTCGCCGCCTCGACATGATCGGGAAGACCCGCACCACGCGCTGCCTGTCGTGCAGGTGCCTGCCCCAGCCCGGCGGGGAGGACGCAGCCCATGTAGCAGCGCTCGACAAGTGCCGGATCGACCCCGGACCGCTCGACTGCCGCCTTTACCGCGGCTGCGCCAAGCTGCGTTGCGCTCAGCCCTGAGAGACTGCCCTGAAACGCGCCCATCGGTGTGCGCGCATAGGAGAGGATGAGGGTAGAGATGGCCATGAAGCTCATATTGCGCTTCCCCAAATTTCGCCGGAAGCCATTATCCGTTCACGCCATGCCGTCAGTTGCCCCTCGCACTTATCGAGCACAGACCGAATGTCGCTAACGTCAAACTCCATCAATCCGCCGTCTGGATCGAATAACACGCTCGTATCGCCAGCTTCGTTCATCGAGAAATCGATCAACGTGTTTCCATCCAGCATAACCTCGACGCCGATCAAGTCCGGATCGTTGGAGGAAACGAACTGATAGACCAGCCGCTCGACATCGATCAGTTCACAGCGGAATATTGTCATGTTTCTTCCACGGATTTTCGAGGCTCTTGTTCCTCAGTTTCCGCAACCCCAGCGCCACGCGCCGCCGGGTCGCGTGCGGCATAATCACTTCGTCAATGAAGCCCTTTGAGGCGGCGACGAAAGGATTGGCAAAGCGCGCCTCATACTCCGCCGTGCGCGCAGCGATCTTCTCCGCGTCGCCAATGTCGGAGCGGAAGATGATTTCCACCGCCCCCTTTGCCCCCATCACCGCGATCTCAGCGGTGGGCCAGGCATAGTTGAGGTCGCCGCGCAGATGCTTGCTGGCCATCACGTCATAGGCGCCGCCATAGGCCTTGCGGGTGATGACGGTGATCTTGGGCACGGTCGCCTCGGCATAGGCAAAGAGCAGCTTGGCGCCATGCTTGATGATGCCGGCATGCTCCTGCGCCACACCGGGAAGGAAGCCGGGCACATCGACGAAGGTGACGATGGGGATTTCGAACGCGTCGCAGAAGCGCACAAAGCGCGCCGCCTTCTTAGAAGAATTGATGTCCAGCACCCCGGCCAGCACCATTGGCTGATTTGCCACCACGCCCACCGTCCGCCCCTCGATCCGCCCGAAGCCGCAAAGAATATTCCCTGCATGGGCCGGCTGGATCTCAAAGAAATCGCCTTCGTCCAGTGTCTTACGGATCACTTCGTGCATGTCGTACGGCTGATTGGCGCTTGCCGGGATCAGGGTATCAAGGCTCGGCTCCTCGCGATCCCACGGGTCTGCGGTCGGCCGCTCGGGCACTGGCTCGCGATTGCTGGCGGGAAGGAAGTCCACGAAGTCGCGGGCTGCGAGCAGGGCCTCGATATCATTCTCGAAGGCGACATCCGCCACCCCCGACTTCGTGGTGTGCGTCACAGCGCCCCCGAGTTCCTCCTGCGAGACCAGTTCGTTCGTGACTGTCTTCACTACATCGGGGCCGGTGACGAACATGTATGACGAATCCTTCACCATGAAGATGAAGTCCGTCATCGCCGGGCTATACACGGCACCGCCCGCGCATGGCCCCATGATGAGAGAAATCTGCGGTATGACGCCAGAGGCCAGCACATTGCGCTGGAACACCTCGGCATAGCCGCCAAGGCTGGCAACGCCCTCCTGAATGCGTGCGCCACCACTGTCGTTGAGGCCGACGACCGGTGCGCCGACCTTCATCGCCATATTCATGATCTTGCAGATCTTCTGTGCATGTCTCTCTGAAAGAGAGCCGCCGAACACCGTGAAATCCTGAGAGAAAACGAAGACCAGCCGACCGCTGATCGTGCCCGACCCGGTAACGACGCCATCGCCAGGCACCTTCTGCGCGTCCATGCCGAAATCAGTGCAGTTGTGCTCGACATACATGTCAAGCTCCTCGAAGCTGCCTTCATCCAGCAGCACCTCCAGCCGCTCCCGCGCTGTCAGCTTGCCCTTGGCATGCTGAGCCGCGATGCGCGCTTCCCCGCCACCGGCCCGCGCAGCGGCGCGCTTGGCTTCCAGTGCTTCGATAATCGACAGCTTCGACATGCAGGCGAAATCCTCGTTCGATCGCGCGGCCAGTGCATAACCTGCCTCTCAGCCTTCAGGACGCAAGGCAAATGCGAACTTGCAGAGTTGCGAAGCCGCATTTTGCAAAGTATCGGGATTTCATGGCACGCGGCAAGCGCCTCTTTGTGGGTCAGAAGGTGCGCGAATTGCGCCGCGACGCCCGCATGGATCAGGCGGCGATGGCCCGCTTACTCGGCATCTCGGTTTCCTATCTCTCCCAGCTGGAGAATGATGACCGCCCCCTCACCGCCAGCGTCAAGGCGGCTCTGGCGAACGCATTTCCGGTGGACTGGCCCGCCTTTGACGAGGCGGAAGAGGAGCAGCTCCTCGGCGCGTTCAACTGGGCGCTGGCCGATCCCGGCGCCAGCACGCCGCCACCCGACCCGGAGCGCACCGAGCGGCTGCATCTGCAATATCCCGAGTTCGCGGCGCGCTATGTCGATCTGCATCATCGCCTCCGACAGAGCCAGGAGCGGCTCGCTATGATGGAGGAGGCAATCGCCGGCGAAGTGGCGCCCGCCGCGCGCATGCCGTGGGAGAGCGTGCGCGACTGGTTTCATCAGGCCGGCAATTATATTCACGAGCTGGACTGCGCCGCCGAGGATATGGCCGCCGCGCTGGGCATGACCGGCGAGGATAGCGAGACACGCCTCATCGCCGCTCTTGCCAGCCGCCAAGGCTGCGAGACGCAGGTACGGGAGCTTCCCGGTGGACTGATGCGCGCCTTCGACGAGGGCGAGCGTCGCGTGACTTTAGGCGCGGCGCAGCCCGCTGCCAGTCGGGCGTTCCAGCTTGCCAATCAGCTGATGCGGCTGGAATTGGGTGCACAGATGGAGTCCATTGCCGCATATGCCGGACTTGCCGATCCGGTTGCGACGCAACTGTTGTTGCTTGGCCTCGCGAACTATGCTGCCGGTGCGCTGCTGATGCCCTACACGGCTTTCCGCGCCAGCGCGCGAGCGCTGCGACACGATATCGATCCGCTCTCCCGTCAGTTCGGCGTCAGCTTCGAGCAGGCTTGCCATCGCCTTTCGACGCTCCAGCGCCCCGGCCTGCGCGGTATCCCGTTCTTCTTCTGCCGGGTGGACATGGCCGGCAACATCACCAAGCGGCATTCCGCCACCCGCCTGCAATTCGCGCGCTTCGGCGGCGCCTGTCCGCTCTGGGTCGTGCATGAAGCCGTGGCGATCCCGGACCGGATCGTCACCCAACTTGCCGAGACGCCGGATGGCATGCGCTATGTCTCCATGGCGCGCGGGTTGGTCAAACCCTCCGGCAGCTATGCCCGCGCCCCGCGCCGCTATGCCGTGGCACTTGGTTGCGAAGTCGAGCATGCGGCCAACTTCGTGTATGCCGATGGCCTGCGCCTGACCGACGAAGCCGCCGCCACGCCGATCGGCATCTCCTGCCGGGTCTGCCCCCGCGAGAGTTGCGATCAGCGCGCGTTTCCACCGCTTGATCGGCCCATACGCATCGATCCTGATAGACGGCAGATCGTCCCCTACGGCATAGGCTGAACATGTTTTCAGGGGAGGAACCGGAATGAATTCAGGTCTTGCGCGGGCTGCGGCAGGGCTCGTCGCCCTTGCCGCCTGGGCCGGCCTCGCCATCCAGCTCGATGCGAGCACACGCCTCTCAAGATCGCTGCCCGATGCGCTCTGGGTGATGCTGCGCTATTTCACCATTCTCGCGAACCTGAGCGTCGCGGGCCTCTTCTCCGCCGTGGCGATGAGCAGCCGTGCCGCCACCCGGCCTGCCCTTCTTGCTGGAATCACCCTCATCATCCTGCTCGTGGGAGTCGTCTATGGGTTGCTGCTGCGCGGGCTGCTCGATCTCTCGGGCGGCGCGCGGCTGGCCGATACGATCCTCCACAAAGTGACGCCGGTCATTGTCGCGCTCTGGTGGCTGCTCTTCGCGCCCAAGCGCGGCCTGCGCTACGGCCATGCGATCGTCTGGGCGCTGCCGCCGCTCGCTTATCTCGGCTACGCCCTGTGGCGCGGCGGACGCGACGGCATCTATGCCTATCCGTTCATCAACGTCGCGAAGCTAGGCATGACGCAGGTGCTGATCAACGCCGCACTTATCGCTGCAGGTTTCATCGCCGCCGGCCTGGCGCTTGTGTGGCTCAGCCGGCAGGTCGCGAAGGCCGGCTGAGCCGACCCTATTTCATCAGGACCAGTTCTTCAGCCATCGTCGGGTGCAGCGCCACTGTCGCGTCGAACTGCGCCTTGGTCAGCCCTGCCTTTACGGCCACGGCGGCCACCTGGAGGATCTCCGCCGCATCGGGGCCGATCATATGGACGCCCACAACCCTGTCCGTCGCGGCGTCGCAGATCATCTTGTAGAGCGCGCGTTCGTTGCGCCCCGCGAGCACATTCTTCATCGGGCGAAAATCGGATGAGTAGACCTTGATGGAGCCGAGCTTATTGCGCGCCTCCGCTTCGATCATGCCCACGCCAGCAAGCGGGGGATGGCTGAAGACCGCAGAAGGCACGCAGCTATAGTCCACCTTGGTGGGCTTGTTGCCAAACACCGTGTCGGCGAATGCCTGACCTTCCCGGATGGCAACCGGCGTCAGCTGGATGCGGTCGGTCACGTCGCCCACCGCATAGATGCTCGCGCAACTCGTGCGGTTCTCGTCGTCGACCTTGATCGCGCCTTTCTCGGTCAGTTCGACTTGGGCGGTCTCCAGGCCCAGCCCGTCCAGATTGGGCCGACGCCCGGTGGCGAAAAGCACGGCATCGCATTCGATCGGCGGACCATTGTCGCCCAGATGCACGAGCAGCGAGCCGTCCTCCTGCTTCTCGATCTTCTCGAACGGCGCGTTGAACCGGAACTGGATGCCCTTGGTCATCGAAATCTGAAGGAGCCGGTCGCGAATCTGCTCATCGTAACCGCGCAGAATTGTCTCCGAGCGATTGACCAGCGTCACATGCGAGCCGAACTGGTGGAAGATGCCCGCGAATTCATTGGCGATATAGCCGCCCCCGGCGATCACGATCCTCTTGGGCAGCGCCTCGAGATGGAAGACCTCGTTGGAGGTGATGCCGTGTTCGGCTCCTGGCACGTCTGGAACGACCGGCCAGCCCCCGGTGGCAATTAGGAGCGTCTTCGCCGTGATTTCCTTACCCGACGCCAGTTTGACGCTGTGCGGCCCCGTCACAACGGCGCGCTCACGGATGATCTCGACCTTCTGGTTGCCTAGGGTCTCGCCATAAAGCCCTTCGATCCGGTCGACTTCGCGCAGCACATTGTCGCGCAGGCGCGGCCAGTCGAAAGCGCAGTCAGGCACGTTCCAGCCGAACTGTCGGGCATCCTTGATGTCTTCGGCAAAATGCGCGCCATAAACCAGCAGCTTCTTGGGCACGCATCCTCTGATGACGCAGGTGCCACCCACTCGATATTCTTCCGCGACCGCGACTTTCGCACCGTGAGCGGCCGCGACGCGCGACGCACGCACGCCGCCCGATCCTGCGCCGATGACGAACAGGTCATAGTCATAGTCGCTCATGGCAAGTCCTCATCTCGGCGCTCGGGAACGGCGATATGGCAAGCGCTGCACCGCCAGACAATATGCCGGTGCCATTGTTCCGCAGAGCAAGGGGCATGGTATCGGCGCTAGCCTGACCAAGGCGTCGCCGCCTCAGATATCGCCCAGCGCGATGTCGATCAGCGCCATGGTCGAGGGATCGAAGCCCTTGGCGCCGTTCTTCTCAATCGACTTGGCGATCTCCTTGCCCAGCTCCACGCCAAACTGGTCGAAGCTGTTGATTTCCATGAGGATACCATTCGCAAACGTCCGGTGCTCGTAGAAGGCAATGAGCGCGCCCAGGCTCTCGGGCGTCAGATCCTCGATGAGGATCGTCGTCGATGGCCGGTTGCCGGCATAGGCACGGGCAGGATCGGCGGCATTCTCGCGTCCCTGCATCAGTGCGGCGCCCTGCGCGAAGCAGTTGACCAGTAGCGCTTCGTGATGGGCCGGGTCGAGTGCGTCGCCTGCCTCGGTCACTGCGATGAATTCTACGGGTACGATGTGCGTGCCTTGATGGAGCAGCTGAAACACTGCGTGCTGCGCATCCGTGCCCACCCCGCCCCAGGTGATCGCAGCGGTGGGGCCATAGACCGGCGTTCCGTCCGCTTTCACGCTCTTGCCATTGCTCTCCATTTCCAACTGCTGGAGATAGCTCGGCAGCAGCCGCAGCCGCTCGTCATAGGCAAAGACCGCGCGGGTCTGGCAGCGCAGCGCCCGCGCATAATATTGGTCGATGAATGCCGCCCGCAGCGGCACGTTCTCCATCGGATTGGCGTGGCGGAAGTGCCGGTCCATCGCCGCGGCGCCTTCCAGCAGCCGCTCGAACCCGTCCCACCCGAGCGCCAGCGCCGCGGGGAAGCCGATGGTCGACCAGAGCGAATAGCGCCCGCCCACGCTCTCGGCGAAGCCCAGGATGCGCGTTTCGTCCACGCCCCATTCCATTGCCTTTTCCGGCGCGGCGGTCAGCGCCACCACTTGCCCAAACGGATCTTCGACTCCGCCTTCGCGCATCCACTGGATCGCGCTGTTGGCATTGAGCATGGTCTCCGTGGTCGTGAAGGTCTTGGAGGCAACCGCGAGCAGCGTATAGCGGGGGTCGAAACCCTTGAACGCTTCCTCGAGCGCTACGCCATCCACGTTGGAGACGATGGCCACGTCGTAGCGCCCCGCCTCACGCGCCAGCGCATCCACCAGCAGGTCCGGCCCCAGCGCCGATCCGCCAATGCCGACATGAAGGACATGGCGGATTTCGCCCAGAGCGCCTGCCTCGATCGCGTCGATCAGGGTGCGCATCCGCGCATGGCTGGCGCGCGCGATGTCGACGCTCTGCGCCTTGCCTTCACCCCGCTCCGCCGAATGCTCGACCGCGCGCCCCTCGGTCACGTTGATTGCTTCGCCGGCGAACATGGCGGCGCGCTTCACTTCGAAGTCCACTGCTTCGGTGAGCCGCAGGAACAACGCAAGCGAGGTATCGGTGAGATGCGTCTTGGCGAAATCGAAGCGGATGCCCGCTTCGCTCATCACCATCTTGTCGAGCCGGCTCGGATCAGCATCGAACACGCCGCGCAGTTCCGGCGTTTCCAGCCGCTCGATCTGGTTCCAGAGGTCGGCGATCGCTTCCCGGTCGGTCATGAATGCTCCTGAGACGCTGGATTTAATTGTTAGCGCTGCCATTAGCCAATGCGCCGGGCCATTGCACGTGCACAATTGCCACAAATGCCATGATCCGGGCGATGCGAGAGTTGACGTGACGGTTGACGTAACTGGGGCGTTCCTTCAAACACCGCGCGGCCGATCATGACCGCCGCCACTTCATCCGAAAGCGCCAGTATGCAGCAGAAATCCGAGACACGGGATTTCCTCACCTTCCTGTTGAAGCTTGGCCTGATCGTCTTCGTCATCCGCAGCTTCATCGTCTCTCCGTTCAACATTCCTTCGGAGTCGATGCAGCCACGCCTGCTGATCGGCGACTATCTGATCGTCGCCAAATGGCCCTATGGTTTTTCGCGCTACAGCCTGCCGTTCAGCGTGCCGCTCATCCCCCACCGCATCCTTACGAACCTGCCCGAGCGTGGCGACGTGGTCGTCTTCAAGGCGCCCCCCACGCAGCGTGACGACTATATCAAGCGCGTCATCGGCCTGCCGGGCGACTATATTCAGGTGAAGGGCGGCGTACTCTACATCAACAATCAGGCCGTACCCAAGCGGCGGGTCGGCGACCTCGTGATTCCGGTGACGCCCAACATGATCCGCGCAACACAGGCGGAAGGCGCAATGTCGCCCTGCTTCCGGCCGGATTATGAGGAAGACGCCCCTGACGGCGGCAAGCGCTGCCGCTACCCACAGTTCCGCGAGACCCTGCCGAACGGCAAGAGCTACAATGTGCTGGACGTTGCGGAGACGCCGGTCGACGACACCGGGGTCTATTTGGTGCCCAAGGACCATCTCTTCCTGATGGGCGATAATCGCGATCGCAGCGCGGACAGCCGCCTGCCCGCGGTCGAAGGCGGTGGCATCGGCTTCGTGCCGGTCGAGAATCTGGTCGGCAAGGCGCTCGTCTCCGTCTTCTCCACGGATGGCTCCGCGCAGTGGCTGCTGCCCTGGACCTGGTTCACGGCCTCCCGGCCCGAGCGGATCGGCGAAGGCTTTTGAGCGAAACCGGCCTCGACGCATGGCTTGCCGGGCTGATCGGCAAGGCGCCGGCGGACTCTGCCCTTTTCGTGCAGGCGCTCACTCACGGGAGCGCGGGCGAACCCAATTACGAGCGGCTTGAGTTTCTCGGCGACCGCGTGCTTGGCCTCGCTATCGCGGACTGGCTGTGTGCCCGCTTTCCCGATGAGCATGAAGGTCAGCTTTCCCGGCGTTTCAACAGCCTCGTCTCCGGCGAGACCTGCGCCGAAGTCGCACGGGAGATCGGCGTCCAGCCTCATCTGCGGCTTGGCAAGCAGGCACGCGACGACGGGGCGACCGAGAGCGACAATGTGCTTGGCGACGTCATGGAGGCACTCATCGGCGCGCTCTACCTCACGCAAGGCATGGACGCCGCCCGCGCGCTGATCCAGCGCCTGTGGGCGCCGCTCGTCGATGGGCAGCGCGCCGCGCCCAAGCATCCCAAGTCCGCTCTGCAGGAGTGGGCCGCAGCAAACCGCCGCAAGCCGCCGACCTATGAAACGATCCATCGCTCGGGGCCGGATCATGCCTCGCGTTTCACGATCCGCGTCTCGATCAGGGGCGTGGGCGAGGCGGAAGCGGAGGGCGGCTCCAAGCAAGAGGCGGAAACCGCCGCTGCCACAGCACTGCTCGTGCAGGTGAACGCATGACTCAGAATTGCGGCATCGTCGCCGTCGTCGGCGCGCCCAATGCGGGTAAATCGACCCTGGTGAACGCGCTTGTCGGCCAGAAAGTCGCGATCACCAGCCCCAAGGCGCAGACGACACGGACACGCGTCATGGGCGTGGCGATCGAAGGCGAGACCCAGATCGTGCTGGTCGATACGCCCGGAATCTTCACGCCCGGCCGCCGGCTCGATCGCGCCATGGTGCAGGCGGCCTGGGCTGGCACGCAAGATGCGGACATCATCCTGCTCGTCGTCGACGGGCGCGCGGGACTTGGCGGCAAGATGGAGCCGATCCTTGCGGGACTTGAGAACCGGCCGGAGCGCATCTGGCTCGTGCTCAACAAGGTAGATATCGCCGCGAAGGACAAGCTTCTGACGCTCACCGAGCGCCTGCACGAGCGTGTCTCACCCGCTGAAACCTTCTTCGTGAGCGCCGCGACCGGAGATGGCCTGCCGGAGTTCAAGACCGCGCTGGCCTCGGCAATGCCCGAGGGACCGTGGCATTTTCCCGAGGATCAGGTGTCCGACGCGACCGACCGGCTTCTCGCGGCCGAGATCACGCGCGAGCAGCTCTATCATCAGCTGCACGCCGAGCTGCCCTATGCCAGTGCGGTTGAGACCGAGAAATATACCGAGCGGCAGGACGGGTCAGTGGAGATCCACCAGCAGATCCTCGTCGCCCGGCCAACCCAGCGCGCTATCATCCTCGGCAAGGGCGGCCAGCGCCTCAAGGAGATCGGCAGCGCCGCCCGCGCCGAACTCGCGAAGCTGCTCGGCGTCCGCGTCCATCTTTACCTCCATGTCAAAGTGAAGGAAGGCTGGGACGAGGACCGGTCCGTCTATCGCGACATTGGCCTCGACTGGTCGGAGTAGACCGAAGCGCTAGTAGATTTCGAGGGCGCGGATGTGTCCGCTATCTGAAGCGCTTCATCCTCGCGATGCCGCGATGTCGGGGCAACGGCCATATCCTCTTATCCGTTATCACGCTCTAACTTCCATATGGCCAGATAATGATATGCCGCATTGGCCGACATACCAATTATCGCGCCCGTCCAAGCTATGATGGGGCTACGGTCGATATAGCGCAGCCAGAGATAGGCGCATGGAACGGTTACGACCAACAACGTAGTCGCTACAATCCATCCCTCCCAACTGATCGGGATGTAGCTGAATCCCATCCGTCTACGAAACCAGGCACTACTCATGCTGCAGGCTTAGCAGTTCCGATTATGTCTACAATATCTTGCCCCAACATTCCGCTTCTCGCCCGTCCGTTCACCGTCGCCGCTCCTCCTTGCTCTGCGAGCCCGCACCGTGCGCGTCCCGGTCCCTACATCAAAAGGGACTGGTAAGCTGCCGGATCGCTGATAGGATCGAGATAGCCCCTACACCCTGTCACAAGCGCGGGAGACTATGGATGGCCCAGATCATCGCGACGCCGAACGCGCCCAAGGCGCCGCCCTGCTATAGTCAGGCGGTCAAGGCCGGCGGGCTGATCTTCGTCTCCGGCACCGCGCCCATTGATCCCGAGACCGGCCAGTTCGTGACAGGAGTCGAGGCTCAGGTCGCGCAGTCCCTGCGCAATATCTCCGCCATTCTTGAGGCGGCAGGCTCCAGCCTTCACAAGGCCGTAAGTGCGACCCTGATCCTGGCTAATGAGGATGACTTCGCCGCCGCCAATGAAGAATGGATGCGCTGGTTCCCGGAAAACCCACCCGCGCGACAGGGCGCGAAAATGCCTGTGCACATTCGAGGGCTCAAGGTTTCAATCGCGATGGTCGCCGAGGCATAGCCTGGCGAAGCACGTCGATCTTCAGGCCGCCTTGCGATCCAGCGCTGCGTCTGCTTCCGCCACGAGCTGGGCAATGATGTCCGCCACGGGCTCTTCCTTCGTGACCATGCCGACGGACTGACCGGCCATCAGCGAACCATTCTCGATATCGCCGTCGATCACCGCGCGGCGCAGCGCACCTGCCCAGTAATGCTCGATTTGAAGCTGCGCCTCGCCCATGTCGACCTTGCCGTCGTCGAGCAACTGCGCGACTTCGCGCTGCTTGGCCGTGAACGCTTCGGTGCCGGCATTTTTGAGCGCGCGCACGGGAATGACCGGCAGGCGCGGGTCGATCTGCACGCTGGCGATGGCGTCGCGGGCATTGGCGCGGAAGAACGCCTTCTTGAAGTTCTCATGCGCGATGCTTTCGCTGGCACAAGCGAACCGCGTGCCAAGCTGAACGCCCGCCGCGCCCATCTCCAGATAGCTGGCAATCGCTTCGCCACGGCCGATGCCACCCGCCACGAAGATCGGCACGTCGAGCGCCAGTTCGGGCAGAATCTCCTGCGCAAGCACGCTCGTCGCCACCGGGCCGATATGGCCGCCGGCTTCCATGCCCTCGATCACGAGCGCATCCACGCCGGACCGCACCAGCTTCTTGGCCAGCGACAGCGCCGGGGCAAAGCAGATGACCTTCGCGCCGCTTTCCTTGATCGCCTCGATGCTGCCCTTGGGCGGCAGGCCGCCGGCTAGCACGATATGCGTGACCTGATGCTTCACGCACACCGCGATCAGATCGAAGAGCTGCGGGTGCATGGTGATGAGGTTGACGCCGAAGGGGCGGCTCGTCAGCGCCTTCGTGGCCGCGATTTCCGTATCGAGCAGTTCGGGCGTCATCGCACCACAGGCAATGAGGCCAAATGCGCCCGCATTGCTTACCGCCGAGACGAGGTTCCGCTCCGAGACCCAGCTCATCGCGCCGCAAAGAATTGCAACATCGCTGCCGAGAAACGCATTGCCCCGCGCCATGAGCGCGGCGAGCCGGGCCGACGTCATGCGGCGGTCTGCTCGGCGTCGAGACCATAGGCCGTGTGCAGCACGCGCACCGCCAGCTCCGTTTCGTCTTCGTCGATCAGCACGGAGACCTTGATTTCGCTGGTGGAGATCGCCTCGATATTGATGCCGCGTTCGGCCAGCGTCTGGAACATCAGCGCCGCGACACCGGCATGGCTGCGCATGCCCACGCCCACGACGCTGATCTTGGCGACCTCCGCGTCCGTGATAATGCGGCGGAAGCCGATCGCGTCCTTGCGCGCTTCCAGAATATCGACGCTGCGGGCAAGGTCGGCACGCGGCACCGTGAAGGTGACGTCCGTCTCCTCATTATCCTTGCTGTCGTTCTGGATGATCATGTCGACATTGATGCTGGCTTCGGCAAGCGGGCCGAAGATGCTGGCGACCGCGCCGGGCTTGTCCGGCACGCGGGTCACGATGATCTTGGCCTCGTTCTTGTCGTGCGCGATGCCGGTGATGAGCTGGCGTTCCATGCTGCTGTCCTCGATTTCATCTTCGCTCACGATGAGCGTGCCGGGAATGTCGTTCTGCGTTGGCGCCTCGAAGGACGAGAGCACCTGCACGCGCACCCGCTCCTTCATGGCGAGCGCCACCGAGCGGGTCTGGAGTACCTTGGAGCCGACGGAAGCCAGTTCCAGCATCTCCTCATAGGTGACCATGCCGAGCTTGCGCGCGCGCGACACGATGCGGGGATCGGTGGTGTAGACACCGTCGACGTCAGTATAGATATCGCACCGATCCGCCTTCACGGCCGCGGCGACCGCGACTGCCGAGGTGTCCGATCCGCCACGGCCAAGGGTGGAGATGCGTCCATCCTCCATCATCCCTTGAAAGCCGGGAATGACCGCTACCTGACCGGAGGTCATCGCCGCCAGCAGCGCGTCCGTCTCGATCTCGCTGATCCGCGCCTTGGCATGGGTCTCCACGGTGCGGATCGGCAACTGCCAGCCGAGCCAGCTGCGCGCTTCCACACCCATGGCCTTGAGCGTCATCGCCAGAAGGCCGCTGGTGATCTGTTCACCCGCTGCAACCACGACGTCATACTCGGCCGGATCGTAAAGCGCACTCGCTTCCCGACAGAAATTCACCAGCCGGTCGGTCTCACCAGCCATCGCGGACACGACGACGGCAACCTCGTTGCCCTGCTCCACGACATACTTCACACGCGCAGCGACGTTGCGAATGCGCTCCATCCCGGCCATGGAAGTGCCACCGAACTTCATCACAATGCGCGCCATGGTCTTGCGGTCGGCCTTTCGACGATTAATCAGTGCAGGGGATCGGACCCGGTAAGTCCCTCATGTCCGCCCCGAGCGGCGCCTCTTAGTAAGCAGACGGAACAATGGCAAGCGAACCCGAAAAGACCACGATCGACCCGCGCGAGGCAGAGCATTTCGGTGCGCAGGCGGAAGACTGGTGGGACCCCAAAGGCAAAAGCGCGATGCTGCACAAGCTCCAGCGCGCGCGTATGGGCTATATTCGGGACGCGATCGACACGCACTGGCACGGCGACGAGAAGGCGCTGCGGCCGCTCGCGGGAAAGTGTGCGCTTGATGTCGGCTGCGGCGCGGGACTGGTCGCGGAGCCGCTGGCTCGCATGGGCGCGGCCGTCACCGCTATCGATGCTGCCGGGCCGAGCATCGCCGTCGCGCGCGCGCATGCTGCGGAGATGGGCCTCACGATCGACTATCGTGCTTGCGGTGTCGAAACGCTGGAAGGCGAGACCTTCGATCTGGTCACGGCGCTCGAAGTCGTGGAGCATGTCACCGATCCCGCTCTTTTTGTCGATGCTCTGGTTCGCCGGCTCGCGCCCGGTGGGCTGCTCATTCTCTCGACGCCCAATCGCACCCCCCTCTCCCGACTCGCCATCGTGACGCTGGCCGAGGGTCTGGGACATATCGCGCGCGGCACTCACGACTGGAGCAAGTTCATAACGCCGCCTGAAATGACCGATCTGCTTGAGAATGAGGGGCTGATCGTCCGCGACCTCAGCGGCATCGTCGCGGATCCGCGCCTTGGTTTCGTGATCGAGCGCGACACGTCGATCAACTATATTCTGCGCGCGTCCCACCTCTGAGATCCGCAAGCGATGAAACGCGCATGCGCGCGGATCGTTACTCCATCGACCGGACCCGTTGAAGGACACTCCCCAAGATGAATGCCGCCCAGCCCCTGCCAAATCTTCCCAATGTTTCCGTGACCTGGCATGCCGTCTCGGGCTGGATCGAAGTGCACTGGCTTCAAATCGCCATATCTGTCGCTGTGGGCGTCGCGATCTATTTCGGGCTGCGAGTGGTCCGCCGCACGGTGCGCAAGCGCCTCGTCTCGCCAGTTCACGGCACGCAGTTCAAAGAGGTCATTGGCCGCACGGTCGCACGCACCACGCATAGCTTCATGATATTGGTCGCCGCGCGGCTGGTCGCGGGTTACGCCGATCCGCCGGTCATGGTGCTGACCACGATAAAGTTCCTTTTCACGATCGTGGCGGCGTTCCAGGTCGCGATCTGGGCGCGCGAGATCATCATCGGGCTGATCGAGCGGCGCACCAATGCCGACCGACACGATACCCTCGCCAACGCGATGGGGATCATTCGTCTCCTCGTCACCGTCACCCTGTTCATCATCGCAGCCATCGTGGTGCTGGACAATCTGGGCGTGAACGTCACTGGCCTCGTCGCGGGTCTCGGCATTGGCGGCATCGCCATCGGCCTTGCCGCGCAGGGCATTTTCTCGGATCTCTTCGCCGCGCTTTCGATCATCTTCGACAGACCATTCCGCCAGGGGGAGGTCATCACTTATGACCAGACGACGGCGCGCGTGGAGCGCATCGGCCTCAAAAGCACGCGCCTGCGCGCCATGTCCGGCGAGCATAAGGTGATCTCGAATGCTCAGCTGCTCCAGAAGGAAATCACCAGCCTGCAAACGCTTGCCCAGCGCCGTGTCACCTTCACTCTCGGCCTCATCTATCAGACGCCCATGGAAGTCCTTGAGCGCGTGCCTGCCATCCTGAAGGAAGTTGCCGAGAGTTGCAGACTCACCTTCGTCAATGCGGGCATTACCGGTTTTGGTGCCAGTTCGCTCAATTTCGATCTGAACGTGGACGTGCCCGATCCCGATACGCACGATTATTTCATGAGCCGGCACCGACTCGCGCTCGCCATCGTCGCGCGGTTCAATGCCGAGGGGATCGAATTCGCTTATCCCACGCAGACCACGCTCACCGCCGCACCGGACGGGACGCTCATCATGCCCTATCCCGAATTTCTCCCAGCATCATCGCCGGGCAAAGCGAAATCCTGAGGGACACGCGCGCATTCCCGTCGCGTGAGCGCGCTCAGCTCACTTCTTGATAATAGTCCGCCCAGGGGTGCGACTGCTTTTTCTTGACCCGCAGCAGGGCATAGACCGCCAGCATAGCCGCTAGCGCGGAGAGGCAGAGATAGACTGGCCAGATCGAAACTGGCGAGAGAAAGAGGCTGATCACGGCGCTGGTAAAGGTGAAAGGCACCACGGCCACGCTCGCGAGCGCAGCCCGACGGCGAGCCTTCTTCTTGCCTGGCGCAACTCTCCAAAAATAGAGGCTAACGACCACACCAAGGATCGCAGGCACGACGCTGGGGAGCAGCACCGGCGAGAGCGAAAAATAGTAGCCGGAAATCCCAATCGTGATCAGCGCGAGCAAAAACGCCATGATCCGAGCAATTCTCACGCAATATTCTCCTCGGAGCCGCCAGACATCAGCTCGGGCATATGTCAGCCGCGGGCTGACTTTCTGGACGCTGATGCAGGCAAGTCAAGTCGGTAAGACGTTAAGGCCGGAAAGTTAACCCCAGATTGCGCCGGGCTGCAGCAACCCGTCGCGAACGACGAATCCGCCAGCGCGGTCGTTGGCGAGTAGCAGCGCGCCGTCCAGATCCACCCAGTCCGCTTCTCCGGCCAACAGGAAAGGGGGTGCGATGCCCAGCGATGTCGAGAGCATGCAGCCCAGCATGATTTTCTGGCCCGCGCGGCGGGCGGCGGCGCGCATCGCTATCGCTTCGCTGAGGCCGCCGGCCTTGTCGAGCTTGATGTTGATCGCCTGATACTGCCTCAGATTCGGCAAATCCCGCGCGCTCTGGCAACTCTCGTCGGCACAGAAGGGAACGGACGAGCGCACATCCGCCAGCCCCGCATCGTCGCCCGCCGGTAGCGGCTGCTCGATCAATTCCACGCCCAGCGCAGCCAGCGCTTCCGCTTCAAGCGCGATGTCCCGGCCCCGCCAGCTCTCATTGGCATCCACGATGAGTCGTACATCAGGCGCACCTTCGCGGACGGCGGCAATCCGGTCACGGTCGCCTTCGCCGGTCAGCTTACATTTCAGCAGGCCAAAGGTGAGCGCCGCCTTTCGCGCCGCCGCTTCCATGACCGCAGGCGTATCGAGGCTGACGGTAAACGCAGTCGCGAGCGGGCGCGGCTCCGGCAATTCGGCAAGCTGCCACACCGGCGCGCCTTCTGCCTTCGCTTCCATATCCCAAAGCGCACAGTCGAGCGCATTGCGCGCTGCACCAGGGGGCATGCCGACATTCACGGTTTCCCGGTCGAACGTGGGATTGGCCTCAGCGAAGACCCGGATAGACTGGGCGCAGCTCTCCGCCGTCTCGCCATGATAATAAATGGCAGTGCCCTCGCCCTGCCCCCGGTGCCTGCCATCGGTCACGACGCAGTGGACGACGTCGACATAGGTTTTGGCGCCGCGCGCAATATTGAAGCTGCCGGCCACTGGCCAGCGCTCCACGCTCACGCTCTCCAGACGAGCCACCGCCCCGCTCCTCACCCGTCAGCCGCGCGGCAGGCTTTCATGAGTCGCGATCCATTTTTCCAGGATCGGCGCAATACGGTTCCGCCACTTGGACCCGTTGAAGATGCCGTAATGGCCGACACCTTCCGCCATGTGATACTGCTTCATACTGTCATCGAGGCCTGTCGAGATCGTGAGCGCGGCCTTGGTTTGGCCGAGGCCGGAAATATCATCACGCTCGCCCTCGATCGCCAACAGCGCTATATCGTGGATCGCCGCCGGATCGATCCGCTTGCCCCGATGCATGAGTTCGCCTTTGGGCAGGCTGTGCTTCTGGAACACTTCGGCGATGGTCTGGAGATAGAACTCCGCCGTCATGTCGCACACCGAGCGATATTCGTCGTAGAACGCCTTGGTGGCGTCCACGCTGTCCTCGTCGCCTTCCACCAGATGCCGGAACATCTGCCAGTGGCTCATCAAATGGCTGCCCAGGTTCATCGTCATGAACCCGGCGAGCTGCAGAAAGCCGGGATAGACGCGCCGACCCGCACCGGGATGACCGAAAGGCACCGTCACGATAACATTCTGCTGGAACCAGCTCAGCGGCCGCTCGGTGGCCATCGTATTCACCGCCGTGGGCGCCTCGCGCGTGTCGATCGGCCCGCCCATCATCGTGAGCGTGCGGGGACGGCAGGGGTGGTTCATCGCTGACATGAGCGCTGCAGCCGCATAGCTCGGCACCGAAGGCTGGCAGACAGCCAGCATATGGGCGCCGGGGCCGATATGCTCCAGCCAGCCGACGAGATAATCCAGATAGTCGTCGAGGTCGAACGCGCCATCCGACAGCGGCACCTGCCGGGCATCGCGCCAGTCGGTGATATAGACATCATGGCCCGGCAGCATCCGCTCCACGGTGCCGCGCAGCAGCGTAGCGAAGTGGCCGGACATCGGCGCGACGATGAGCAATTTGGGCTGCTTCTTGCGCAGACCCTTCTTCACGAAATGCTTGAGCTGCCCGAAGGGCTTGCGCGCCTCGATCCGCTCATCGACGATACGTTCCTGACCGTCGACCACCGTGTGCGTAAAACCAAAGGCGGGCTTGCCACGCGGCGCGGCGGCATGAGCAAATACGTTGAGCGCAGAGGCCAGCATTGGGCCGCCACCGAAATAAGCGAAAGGATTGGCGGGGTTGCTGAGCATTTCCACACCCGCCGTCGCCACGGCGCTCGCGCTGGCAAGCAGGCTGCGCTGAATCTCATAGGCGTTGTAGAGCATCGGCTCTGGATTTCCTTCCGACATTTCCGCGTTGTGCGTGTGCGAACAAACAATAGAGGAGGTTTATCCACCGTCCGCAATGCAAAAAATGCAATCAGTCAGAACGATGTCGGCAATGATGCACCGTGAGGCTGCTCGTCTTACGACCTCCGCTATTTCAACGGGCGCGGAAAAATGCTCTAGCGCGACGCCATGAGGACGATTGAATCCCCCAACGAAACGCAGGACGGTCCCCGGCCTGCTCTCGGTCAGCTCCGTTATGTCTGGAGCCTCGCCCGCCGCTATCCCGGTCGCCTTCTGGGTGCCGCGCTCGCGCTGATCGCCGCTTCGACTGCGACTCTTGCCATACCCAACGGGTTCAAGCTGGTGATCGATCGCGGTTTCTCCGCCGGCGCCAGCGACATCGCGATTGGCCGGTGGTTCGAGTATCTGCTCATTCTCGTCGTCGTGCTTTCCATCGCCACGGCAATGCGCTTCTACTTCGTCTCCTGGCTCGGCGAGCGCGTCGTGGCTGACATGCGCATGGCGGCCCAGCGCAATCTCCTGCGCCAGCAGCCCGCCTTTTTCGAAGAAAACAGACCTTCGGAAATCGCCTCACGCATGACGGCCGACACGGCGGTCATCGAGCAGGTCGTCGGCACCACCGTCTCCGTCGCCCTGCGCAACATCCTCACCGGCGTGGGCGGCATCATCTATCTCTTCACCCTCGCGCCAAAACTCACCGCGATGCTGCTCGTCGGCATTCCGCTGGTCATTTCACCGGTCATTTTCATTGGCCGCCGCCTGCGCTCACTTTCGCGCGACAGTCAGGACAGGCTGGCCGCTGTGGGCAGCGTCACGACAGAAGTCTTGGGCGCGATGCGAATCGTGCAGGCCTTCACGCAGGAAAAGCGCGAAGAGGAGCGGTTCCGGGACGCTGTGGAAACCGGCTTTCGCACGGCACGCCGACGCATCGTCGTGCGTTCGGGGATGACTGCGCTCGTCATTCTGATGATCTTCGGGTCGATCACGTTCATCATGTGGCAGGGCGCGCTCGATGTCGCGGCAGGCCGCATGTCCGGGGGAGCCATTGCCGCTTTCGTTCTGACCGGCGGCCTGGTCGCCGGAGCCTTTGGGGCACTGACGGAAACCTGGGGCGACCTTCTGCGCGGCGCAGGCGCTGCGGCCCGGCTTTCCGAACTCACTAGCGTCGAGCCCACGATTGCCGCGCCCGTCCGTCCTTCGGCAATACCCGGTGGCCGCTCCGCTCGCCTGTCATTTGAGGACGTCCGCTTCCTCTATCCCTCGCGCCCGGAAGTCGCAGCGCTTGAGGATTTCTCTCTGACTGTCGAGCCCGGCGAAACGGTGGCAATCGTCGGCCCGTCGGGCGCGGGCAAGTCCACCCTTTTTCAGCTTACCGAGCGCTTCCACGATCCGCAGCAGGGCAGCGTGCGCCTGAACGGCGTCGACATTCGTGATGTCGATCTCGCCGATCTTCGCGCCCGCATCGCTCTGGTTCCGCAGGAAACCGTCATCTTCGCCGCGAGCGCACGGGACAATCTGCGCTATGGCAATTGGCAGGCGGACGATGCCGCAATCTGGGCGGCCGCACGCGCTGCCAACGCCGAGGAATTCCTCCGGGCTTTGCCAGACGGGCTGGACACTCAGCTTGGCGAGGCTGGGGCGCGTCTCTCCGGCGGCCAGCGCCAGCGCATCGCTATTGCCCGCGCGATCCTGCGCGATGCCCCGCTCCTGCTGCTGGATGAGGCGACATCGGCGCTCGACGCGGAGTCGGAAAGACTCGTGCAGGACGCGCTGGACCGGCTGATGAGCGATCGGACCACGCTCGTCATTGCCCATCGACTCGCGACAGTGCGTAGCGCGGACCGGATCGTCGTCCTCGACCATGGACGTATCGTCGAGACGGGCACCCACGCGGAACTGCTCCGTCTTGGCGGCCTTTATGCAAGGCTCGCTGCATTGCAATTCACCGATACGGCGGCCTGAAACACCCAGTCCGCTCAGGGCATCCTTGAGCAAATTCGACCAGCGCTTAGGGGTCACATTTAAAGTAGCATCGGAAAGAGCGGCTTTCGTGCGTAGCGGCATCCGAGCGGCTCATCGCGCCCGCGCCGCACCCACCAGCAATGCATTTCGGAACATCTGATTCTCTTGGGGCACCGAGTCAATCAACGCCCAGCCTCCAACGTTCGCGCATTTCGCCCGCTCGACCACCCGGCGCATTTTCCTCCGGCCGCCCTTGGAACCGGGCCACCGCTCCGATCTCCGGATTCCGTTCAAGCATTTGGATTAGATGATCGAAGGCAGCGGGATGAAGGGACTCGAACCTGCAGTCAGCCCTATTTTGTGGAGACAGCTTACGACTCCGTGCGCCCCTCAAATCCGGAACCATCACCCAGATATTCAGCCCGATGGAGAAGGACACCGATGACTGGGGGCGAAGGCCGTTATGGACACCACGGTGATGGTGCAGCGGAACCGACTCTCGCCCTTCGTTCGCACTTTAAGCCGAGCAGAACAGTCTGACGGCAGTTGAACTGTAACGATCGAGGTGCAGCGTCACCTCCGGCAGCGTTGGCTTCCCCCCGCCAATGCTCGAGCGTCCTCCGGACGAACAATAAAAAAGGGAGGCCGAAGCCTCCCTTTTCAATCCTATCAACCGCCGACCCCATATGGGGGCCGTCGAATGCCGCTGCGATCAGAACGAACCGTAGCGCTCGTTGCCGACGAAACCCATCTTCGAAACGCCGCTGCGCTTGATGACGGCGAGAACCTCGTCGACAGTCACGTAGCGGGCATTTGCGTCGGGCTCGAACTGCAGCTCGGGCTCAGGGTTCATGCGCTTTGTCGCATCCAGATACTGACGCAGCACCAGCTGATCGATCGGTGAACCGTTCCAGTATACGGTGCTGTCCGCACCGATGCCCAGCTTGTTCTTTACCGGATCGACAATGGGCTGATCCTGCGGCGGGGTGTTCTGCGGTAGGTCGATCTTCACCGCGTGGGTTTGGATCGGAATGGTGATGATGAACATGATGAGGAGCACGAGCATGACGTCGATCAACGGCGTCGTGTTCATGTCCATCATCGGCTCGCCGTCATCGCGGCCCGCACTCATAGCCATCGGGCTATACTCCTCTCAATCTGGCCGTCAGAGACGACGGATGCTGATCGAACCGGGCTCAGGCTCGGAAATGAATCCGACCTTGGGATAGCCCGCACGCTGCATCGTGAAGATGGTGCCACCGATGCACTTGTAGGGCACGTCGATGTCGCCGCGAATATGCACTTCGGGCAGATCGTCCGGGTTCATGTTCTGAACGCCGCCGGCCTTCTCGATGTCCTTCTTGAGCTTGTCCACCGCGCGGGTAAGCAAGTCGTCAGAAGTCACGCGAGTCAGGTTCCAGTAGACGCCGCACGAGCCGTCGGCTTCCTTGATGACGCTGAGCGAGACATTCTCCGGCTTCGTCGTGGTGGGCTCGAAAGCCACCTTGGGAAGCCGGATCGGCACCGTCTGGATCACGACAGGAACGGCGATGAGAAAGATGATGAGAAGCACCAGCATGACGTCCACGAGGGGCGTCGTGTTGATGTCCGACATTGGAGCGTCGTCACCACCCGATGATGTACTAATTGCCATCGATCGAAAATCCTATTGCTTGCTTTTGGCGAATGACGCTGGCGGTATGGCCGGCCCCGAAAGGAGCCGGCCAAATCCGTCAGATCAAGCCTTGGCAGCCACGGGCTTGGCGGCGGCAACCGGAGCGGCAGCCACGACCGGGCGAACCGCGCCGTTCGAGACCATGTAGCCAAGCAGGTCGTTGTTGAAGCCCGAGAGGTCTTCGGCAATCGACTTGTTGCGACGCTGCAGGAAGTTGAACGCGAGCACTGCGGGAACCGCGACGACGAGACCCAGAGCGGTCATGATGAGCGCTTCACCGACCGGACCGGCGACCGCGTCGATCGATGCCTGGCCGGACGCGCCGATCTTGATGAGCGCGCGATAGATGCCGACCACGGTACCGAACAGACCGATGAACGGCGAGGTCGCACCGACGGTCGCGAGGAACGCGAGACCACCGCCCAGACGGGAGTTGATCGCCGCTTCCGAGCGAGCGAGCGAAGCATGCATCCAGTCATGCGCCTCGACCGGATCGGTCAGCTTGTTGTGGTGCTCCTGAGCCAGGATGCCGTCATCGACCAGCTGCTTGTAGGCGCTGTTCTTCTCCAGCTTGGCCGAACCTTCCTTGAGGCTCGTCGCGCGCCAGAACGTGCCACGGACCTTCTTGCCCTGATTGATCACCTTCTGCTGCTCGATGAGCTTAGTGAACAGGATGAAGAACGTGCCGACCGACATGCCGACGAGAATGATGAAAACGGTCCAGGCGATGACACCGCCCTGCTCGAGCGCTTCCATGAGGCCGTAAGGGTTATTGCCAGCTGCCGGCGCGGCGGCGGCCATAATCTGAGTGAACATTTAGATTATCCTCTTCAAACCAGTCTATAAAGCTGGCGGGCCAGGATCTTGTCCGGCCCGCCGGGAAGTCGAATTATTTCGGTATCTGCCACGTCACGCGGCGAGTGCCGGTAGACGCGATCGGATTGCCTGCCTGATCCTGCGCAGGCGTGAACCGCCCACGACGCATCATCAGACGACAGGTCGTTTCATCGAGGTCAGAATTTCCGCTCGATGATGTAACACGGCAAGCCGTGACGCGACCGTCCGCACCGATATCGTAAGAGATACCGGTAGTACCTTCCGCTTCCTCACGCAGAGCGCGCGCAGGATAGTCGTCCGTACCGAACCACGCAGCTGCGTTACCCCGGGGACCGGCAGCCTTGCTCACGACAGGCGCGGGCGGAGGCGGCGGTGCGGGCGGCGCTGTGGGCGCCGGCGGCAGCGGTGGCGGCAGCACGGGCGTTGCCATGATCGGCGGAGCCGGTGATGGCAGGGCGACCTGCGGCGGCGGTATATAGACCGGGGGTGGCGGAACCGGCTGATCCGGTGGTGGTGGCGGCGGCTCTTCCTCTGGTGGCGGTGGTTCTTCCTTAATATCCACCACGTTCAGCTGTTCCGCAGCCTTCTTGATATATTGTACGCCCAGACCCGTCACGAAGGCATAGCCGAGGACTGCATGAATCAAGGCGACAATGATGATCGATATCGTCCGACTCGACGATTGCGAGTGGTCAGCGTAAGCCATTCAGCAACGACACTCCTTGAACCCATTATCCGAAACGCCCCGGCTCCACCGCCCACGAACCGCCACAATTCGTGCACGGAAACAAACCCGGAATACCGGGGACCAATTTCGTAGCAGATACCTATCGCGGCATTTCCGCTCTGGCAAACGCTTTGTTGGCACTAGGTCAAACGCCGGTTACAGCATGTAAAAGTGGGGCGGGGAACGTTAGAGGAGTATGCCTGAGATCATGACAGCGACCCGCTTTTCACATCCGGATGTCAGTTTTCGAAGGTCCGGGTTTCGCCTCATTTTCGCCGGATTCCTTACCGGAATCTTGTCTTCCGCTGCAATCGCGCGGAAGGAACCGGCCCCTTTGCCCCCTCCCCCTTATGCTCTCGTCGCGGATCAGGCGACGCAGGCGGAGGCGATTGCCCATGTACGCGTCAGGTCGGTCGCACAGCTTGCGCCGGATCGCGCTCCGGGCCTCCGGGCCGGCGAAGCGCGCTATTATGTCGAGGCGGAGTCGACGAGCCTGATTCGCGGCAATGCCGGCCTTGCCCAGCGCATCTCGTTCCTGGTCGATGGATCGCCGGACAAGAAGGCGCACCCCGTCGTAAAAGGGCAGGAGTATCTTATCTTCGGCAGCGTCGGTGCCCGGGTGGATCAGTTCCGGTTGCTCTCGGCCAAGAGCGTCGTCCCCTGGAGCTCCGCATCTGAAGCGCTGACTCGCAAAATCGTTGGCGAGATCATCGCACCGAACGCGCCGCCAGCCATCAGTCGCATCGAGTCGGCTTTTCATGTCGCAGGCAATGTGACCGGCGAAAGCGAAAGCCAGATCTTCCTGCAGACTGAGGATAAGCGGCCCATTTCATTGTCGATTATCCGCCGGCCGGACGAGACGCCGTCCTACACCGTTTCGATCGGAGAAGTCGTGGGCGAGGACGGCCAACTGCCGCCCAAGGATACGTTGCTCTGGTATCGCCTCGCTTGTCATCTGCCCGCCGACCTGCCGCAACAGGCGCTCAGCGGCGTCGAACCGAACGACGCACAGGCGGCGCGCCGGGATTATCGGGAGATGATGGCGGCGCTTGGTCCCTGTTCACGATAGACGCCCAGCGATAGCGCGGCGCGGGCGACTTCCCTCTCGGGCTTCGAACGACTAAGGGCGGCGGGCCTTGATGAAGGCAAGCGGCAGACAGGGAAACGAACAGGCATGAACGAGAGCAGAGCGCTCAGGCTGGCGATAGTCGGACTCGGCACCGTGGGCGCCGGAGTGATTCGGCTGCTGACCGAAAATCGGGATCTTATTTCTCGTCGCGCCGGCCGGCCGATTGAGGTCGTGGCGATTTCCGCGCGGGACCGGTCCAAGGATCGCGGCATCGACCTGTCTCCTTATGAATGGGTCGACGACATGGGCAGCCTTGCGACCCGTGCGGACGTCGACGTCATCGTCGAGCTGATCGGCGGCGCGGATGGCCCTGCCCTTACGCTTGCCCGCCAGGCGCTCGCCAACGGCAAGCCCTTCGTGACCGCCAATAAGGCCATGATCGCGCATCATGGCCTTGGTTTGGCCGGCGAAGCGGAAAAGGCAGACGTTCCCCTAAAGTACGAGGCGGCAGTTGCCGGGGGTATCCCCGTGATCAAGGGCCTGCGGGAAGGCGCGGCCGCCAATCGCATCATGCGGGTCTATGGCATTCTCAACGGCACCTGTAATTTCATCCTTTCCACTATGGAGAAGGACGGCAGCCCCTTTGCGCAGGTGCTGAAAGAGGCGCAGGACAAGGGATATGCGGAAGCCGACCCCAGCTTCGACATCGACGGGATCGACGCCGCGCACAAGCTCTCCATTCTTGCGAGCCTCGCTTTCGGCACGGAGATCGATTTCGCATCCGTGGACATTACCGGCATCCGCCATGTTCTGGCTGCTGACATTCGTGAGGCTGCCGCGCTTGGCTACAAGGTGCGCCTTGTCGGCCTTGCCGAATGTGAAGGCGAAGGCGAGGAGAGCCTCGGCCTGTTCCAGCGCGTCCACCCCATGCTGGTGCCGCTGGATCATCCCCTCGCCCATGTCGGCGGCGCGCTCAATGCCGTGGTGGCGGAAGGCAATTTCGTCGGCCGGCTGTTCTTTCAGGGCGCCGGTGCGGGCGAAGGGCCAACGGCTTCGGCGGTGGTTGCAGATATCATCGATGTCGCGCGCGACGAATATGGTCCAGCCTTCGCCATGCCGGCGGAATGGCTGGAGCGTCAGGTGAAGGCCGATGCCGGCCAGCGTCAGGGTCGCGCTTATCTTCGCTTCCGGGTGCAGGACAAGCCCGGCGTGCTGGCCGAAATCACGGCAGCGATGCGCGATGCGAGCGTCTCCATCGAGAGCGTCATCCAGCGCGCGGTGACGGACGGCGACGGCGTACTGGTTGCTATTGTGACCCATAATGGGGCACTTTCCGCGATTGATGAAGTGATTGCGCGCCTGTCCGGATCGGACAGTCTGCTCGATGCGCCGATGGTGATGCACATATTGGATTGAGGGCTGCGGGCGGCCCCACCCTCGCCTTTGCCCCGCTCGTCGCGCCTGTGAGTGCGGCCGACATTTATCGGCGCAGCACTTATCGACAACGTTGCGCTCCTCGCCTATCCGGACCTCAAGTTTTTAACGGCAGAAGGGGTGTGCAGACCATGGTGAAGCCGAGTTCAGTTCTCGATCGCGTTCTCGTCCTCGAAATGGTCCGCGTGACCGAGGCTGCAGCCATCGCTTGCTCCGAGCTCATCGGTCGTGGCGACGAGAAGGCGGCGGACGCTGCCGCGGTCGAAGCGATGCGCAAGGCGTTCGACGAGCTCTACATGGACGGCACGGTGGTGATCGGCGAAGGCGAGCGCGATGAGGCGCCCATGCTCTATATTGGCGAGAAGGTCGGCGGCGCGCCCGGAAAAGGGCCGAAGATCGACATCGCGCTCGATCCGCTGGAGGGCACGACCATCACTGCCAAGGCGGGGCCGAATGCTCTTGCCGTGCTCGCTGCCGGCGAGGCCGGATGCCTGCTGAACGCGCCCGACGTCTATATGGACAAGATCGCGGTTGGTCCCGGCTATCCCGAGGGGATCATCGATCTCACCAAATCACCGCGCGAGAATGTCGAGGCCGTCGCGAAGGCCAAGGGCGTCGCCCCGCACGAGATCATCGTGTGCGTGCTGGATCGTCCCCGGCATGAGAAGATGATCGCGGAGTTGCGCGAAGTCGGCTGCGGCGTCATGCTCATTCCAGACGGCGACGTCGCGGGCGTCATCGCCACGACGAATCCGGAAACCACGATCGACATCTACATGGGATCGGGCGGCGCGCCAGAGGGCGTTCTCGCCTGTGCTGCGCTGCGCTGCGTCGGTGGCCAGTTCAAGGGGCGCCTGCTGTTCCGCAACGACGACGAGCGCGCCCGTGCCCGCAAATGGGGCATTGCGGACCTCGACAAGATCTACGACCTTTGCGACCTTGCAAAGGGCGACTGCATCTTCGCTGCCACTGGCGTGACCAACGGGTCGCTGCTTGGCGGCGTCAAGCGGCTGCCCGGCGGCCGCCTGACGACCGAAAGCGTCGTCATGCGCGCCTCATCCGGCACTGTGCGCTGGGTCAAGGGCGAGCACCGCATTCACGGCAACGCGGACTGATTTGCTGCCGCGCTCGCGGGGCATCATATCGCGGCTTCCCTTTTTTCGTCACCCCGGGCTTGACCCGGGGTCCAGCTTTACTGGCCCGATAGGGTTGAGAAGCGGGATCCCGGCTCAGAGGCCGGGATGACGTAGAGCAACTGCCCTACTTTTTCAGCCGGTAGCCCGTGCGGAACATCCAGGTGATGATGCCAAGGCAGATCGCCAGCATCGCCGTGACGAACGCCACGGAGAATCCCATGGCGACATCCCCCTTGCCGAAGAACGTCCAGCGGAAGCCGCTAATGAGATAGACGACCGGGTTGAACAGCGTGATCGTCCGCCAGGGCTCGGGCAGCATATGCACCGAGTAGAAGGCGCCACCCAGGAATGTCATGGGCGTGACGATGAGCAGCGGGATGACCTGCAACTGCTCGAAGCTCTGCGCCCAAATGCCCAGTATGAAGCCGAACAGGCAGAAGCTGATCGCGATCAATGCCATGAACGCAATCATGGCGAACGGATGAGCAATGGGCAGCGAGACGAAGAGATGCGCCGTCGCGAAGATGACGAGGCCCACGATCATCGCCTTGGTCGCCGCCGCGCCAACATAACCCATGATCGTTTCAAGCGGAGAGACGGGCGCGGAGAGCAGCTCGTAGATCGTACCGCTGAACTTGGGCATGTAGATGCCGAAGCTGGCGTTGAAGATGCTCTCGGTAAACATGGAGAGCATGATGAGGCCGGGCACGATATAGGCGGCATAGGGGATGCCATCCACTTCCGTCATGCGCGCGCCGATCGCGCTGCCGAACACCACGAAGTAGAGCGAGGTCGTAATCGCTGGCACGACGAGGCCAGTGAGCAGCGTCCTGCGGAAGCGGTTCATCTCGAAGCGATAGATCGCGCCGACTGCATGCAGGTTCATGCGCGGCTCTCCTGCACGGCAGGCGCGTGGACGAGACTCACGAAAATATCCTCCAGCGAGCTCTCTCGCGTTCCCAGATCCTTGTAGCCGATGCCAAGGTCGCCCAGCCGCCGCAGCAGCGCGGAAACGCCGGTTCGCTCGGCCTGACTGTCGAACACATATTCGATCACATGCCCCTCATCCAGCAGATCGAGCGGCCATTCGCCCAGCCCCTCGGGCAGCGCGCCCAGCGGGTCGCTTAGCGTCACCTGCAGCGTCTTGCGCCCCAGCTTCTTCATGAGCGCCGCCTTCTCCTCGACGAGGATGAGTTCGCCCTTGGCGATCACGCCCACCCGGTCGGCCATTTCCTCGGCCTCCTCGATATAGTGAGTCGTGAGGATGATCGTCGCGCCGCTCTCGCGCAGTTGCCGCACCAGTTTCCACATGTCGCGGCGCAGCTCTACGTCCACACCGGCGGTTGGCTCGTCGAGGAAGAGCAGGCGCGGCTCATGAGCCAGCGCCTTGGCGATCATCACCCGGCGCTTCATGCCGCCGGAAAGCTCCTGGATCTTGGATTCTCGCTTTTCCCAGAGGGAGAGGTCGCGCAGAATCTTCTCGATCAGCGCGTCGTCACGCGGCTTGCCGAAGAGGCCACGGCTGAACCGCACTGTGTCGATCACCCGCTCGAACATGTCGGTCGAGAGTTCCTGCGGCACGAGACCGATCGTCGAGCGCGCCTGCCGATAATCCTGCACGATGTCGTGGCCCGCCACGGTGACGCTACCTTCCGTGGCGCGCACCAGCCCGCAGATGATCGAGATAAGCGTCGTCTTGCCCGCGCCGTTCGGCCCCAACAGCGCGAAAATCTCGCCGGCGCGCACGTCCAGATCGAAACTGCCGAGCGCCCGGTGGCCGCTCGCATAGCTTTTGCCCACACCGCGGACCGAGAGGATTTCTGACATGGGCACGGAGCTAAGCAATCGTAACGGGAATGCAAGAGTAGCAGTTGCGAACTTTGCATCGACGGCGTTCAAGCCAATATTACGTTTGATGCACAGCGTAATAACTCATATCGAAAGCGCATGGATCTGGCTCGCCCGCTTCGCACCGTTCGCCCCCTCGCTCGTTGGCGGCTCTCTTTCGTTCTGGCCAGCGCGGCCTTTCTGGTCGCTGCAGCACCGCCTGCGGCGGATATGCCTCGCTTCGCGCACTGGATCGACGGCACCACCGCGAACGAGCCCGAGACGCAAGTCCAGACGATCGACTCGAACACATTCGTGATTCGCCAGTCTGTCGCGACCAATTTCGAGGCGCCGTTTCTCTATCTCCTCTTCGGCAAGGATCGTGCTCTGCTGATCGACACCGGCGCCGGAGGCCTAAAGATCCGCCCGACCATCGACCGGCTGATCGCGGACTGGCAAGCAAAGCACGGCAAGCGCCCGGTTCACCTGGTGGTTGCGCATTCGCACAGCCATGGCGATCACCATGCGGGGGACAGCGAGTTTCGCGACCGGCCCGATACCGATGTCGTGGGCCTCAAGCCCGAGGAGGTCGCGGCCTACTTCCACATCGCGCGCTGGCCGGACGATATTGCCCGCTTCGATTTGGGCGGGCGCGTTCTCGATCTCATTCCCACGCCCGGCCACGAGCCAGCGCACATGATGGTCTATGACACGCGCACGCGGCTGCTGTTCTCCGGGGACATGATCTATCCGGGTCGGCTCTATGTGCCGGTGCCCAAATTCGGAGAGTATCGCGCAAGCGTCGACCGGCTCGCCGCCTTCGCCGCCAAGCATCCGATCCGCGCGCTGCTTGGCGCCCATATCGAGATGACCAGCACGCCGCAGCAGGACTATCCCATGCAGGCCAAGACCCATCCCTCGGAACACCCGCTTCCCCTCTCCCCTTCCGTGATCGGTGAGCTTCAGCAGGCGGTCGCGAAGATGGAGGCTGCCCCAGTAATCGACCGGCATACGGACTTCATCGTCTATCCGACGCGGCCCAGAACAGCCTCCTGAAGGGGCATACGGACTATGAGAACCGAGGCGCAGGGCGGACGGACATCTCGCGTCCATCTCCCCTGTCATTCCCGCGAACGCGGGAATCCAGTTCTGAGTTGGCTCTTTGGGCAATGCGATTGATCGAGCCGAAACGCTTGTAGGCAATCCCTCTACTCTCACCCGTGCCGCTTTTGGCCTGGATGGATTCCCGCGTTCGCAGGAATGACAAAGAACGGGCCTGTCCTTTATCGCGCTACTTCAACCCCATGTCCTACATCCCTTCGCCCATGTTACCGCCACAGAGCCGCCTCCTGAGCAGGGATGCAGTTGCCGTCGTGGCCCCCTCGTTTTTTTTCGCCTAAGGACTAGAACCTTTAGAACCTTTCGACGGCCCTCCCCCGTCCCGTGGCGGCGGGCTGGCCGCCCTCACTGGTAAAGGATACCTGCGCGCCATCATGGCCTTCG
This sequence comes from Sphingobium sp. CR28, assembly GCF_052327305.1. Classification (GTDB taxonomy): domain Bacteria; phylum Pseudomonadota; class Alphaproteobacteria; order Sphingomonadales; family Sphingomonadaceae; genus Sphingobium. The sequence continues at coordinate 537,221 of NZ_CP182486.1, forward strand.
CTCTCGATATAGAACGCTCGCTGACCGGGCAGAGCTGGCGCTGGCGCGGCGGGGCTCCGGCGGGGACGCGTGGCTCGATGCTGCACGATCTGCTGCGCGCGCGGGGCGTCGTCCCTGAAGATCTGATCCGCGAGGAAAGCCCCACGATCCGCGCTTTCATGCCCGATCCGGGGCTCTTCCGGGATATGGAGCGCGCTGCCGATCGGCTCGCCGCTGCGGTGATGGCTGGCGAGCGCATCACCATCTTCGGCGATTATGACGTGGATGGTGCCACCAGCGCGGCATTGCTCATCCTACTGCTGCGCGATCTCGGTCTGGAAGCCGGTGCCTATATCCCCGACCGGCTGATGGAAGGCTATGGCCCCTCCGGCGATGCCCTGGTCGCCCTCGCCCGGCAGGGCTCCTCGCTCGTCGTCACGGTCGATTGCGGCGCGCAGGCCTTTGCGGCGCTGGAGGCAGCGCGAGAGGCAGGGCTGGATGTGATCGTGGTCGATCATCACCAATGCGCCACTGCCCTGCCCCCGGCCTTTGCGCTGGTGAACCCCAATCGGCTCGACGAGTGCGCGGAAGGCACGGCGCATGGCCATCTCGCCGCCGTCGGTGTCGCCTTCCTGCTCGGCGTCGCCCTCGTCCGCACGCTCCGCGCGCGCGGCTGGTTCGCCTCCCGGCCGGAGCCGGACCTGATGGCGCTGCTGGATATCGTCGCCCTCGGCACCGTGGCCGATGTCGCGCCGATCCGGGGTCTTAACCGCGCCTTCGTCGCTCAGGGACTGAAGGCCATGGCCCGGCAGCGCAATATCGGCCTTGTCGCGCTGCTTAGCGCCAGCCGCATCGAGCGCGCGCCGCTCTGCCATGATCTCGGCTTCGCGCTGGGGCCGCGCATTAACGCCGGTGGCCGGGTGGGTAGGTCCGATCTTGGTGTCCGCCTCCTCACCACCCGCGACCCTGCCGAAGCCCAGGCCATCGCACGGGAGCTTGATCGCCTCAATGAAGAGCGCCGCGCGATAGAGGCAGCGGTGCAGGAGCAGGCGCTGGCCCAGCTTTCCACCGTTGACGACCGCGCTGTCGCGGTGCTTTCCGGCGAAGGCTGGCACCCCGGCGTCATCGGCATCGTCGCCGGGCGCATCAAGGAGAAGACGGGCGTCCCTTCCATCGTCATCGCGCTTGACGAGAATGGCGTCGGCAAGGGGTCCGGCCGCTCGATCGGCGGAGTCGACCTCGGCGCGGCCGTGCTCGCCGCGAAGGAGAGCGGCCTTCTTGTCGCGGGCGGCGGCCACGCCATGGCGGCGGGCCTTACCATCGATCGCGCCAATGTGAGCGCACTCGCGGACTTTCTTGAAGAGCGGCTGACCCGCGACGTGGAACGCGCGCGGGCCGAGCGCGCCCTTCATGTGGACATTCTTGCCGCGCCCGGCGGCCTCACCCCTGCGCTCATCGCAGAGCTGGAAACGGCCGGTCCTTATGGCAATGGCTGGCCTGCGCCGCGCGTGGTGCTTGGCCCCGCCCGCATCGTGAAATGCGACATCGTGGGCACGGATCATGTGCGGATGATCGTCTCGGGCGACGATGGGCGCTCGCTCAAGGTCATGGGCTTCCGGCAAGGCGAGACGCCGCTGGGTCAGGCCCTGCTCAGCGCTCAGCCGGGCACACGCTGGTGGTTCGCAGGGCGCGCAAAGCTGGACGACTGGGGCGCCAGGCCTGCTGCAGAGCTCCACCTTGACGATGCGGCACCGGCTTGAGCCGTCCTTGGGCCTTGACCCCTGTCCGGTCAGCACCTAAAGGGGCCACCGCAGCCCGGCGGCAGTCCATGCGACGCCCGGTGCCGGCCCCTTCGTCTAGCGGTCAGGACGCGGCCCTCTCACGGCTGAAACGCGGGTTCGATTCCCGCAGGGGTCACCAGTTCATTCACCACATTGCGAACCGCTTCGCCTGCGAGACCCGCCTGCTCTCGGCACGCTCAGGTATGGCGAGCGCCTGTTGGCCCGTCTTATCCATTGCGCGCGCGCCCGCCTCAGGCTCAAAAAGGCCCAAACCGGACTCAGGAGAAGCATTATGCAGATCGGCATCATTGGCATGGGCCGCATGGGTGGGAACATTGCGCGGCGGCTGACGCGGGCGGGTCATGCGCCGGTCGTTTTCGATCGGGATGACGCTGCGGTGCATGCCGTCGTGGCGGACGGCGCGACCGGGGCGGCTTCGGTCGAGGAGCTCGTATCCCTGCTCCCCTCCCCACGCGCGGTCTGGGTCATGCTGCCAGCGGGCGAGATAACCGAAGGCATGGTGAGCCAGTTGGCAGGCCTGCTCTCTGCGGACGATGTCATCATTGATGGCGGCAACACCTTCTACAAGGACGACCTGCGCCGCACCGCCATGCTCAAGCCGCTGGGCATTCATTATGTCGATGTGGGAACGTCAGGCGGCGTGTGGGGCATCGACCGGGGTTATTGCATGATGATCGGCGGCGAAAAGGCAATCGTCGACTGGCTCGATCCCATATTCGATGCTCTGGCTCCCGGTCAGGGCACCATCCCCCGCACCTCGGGGCGTGAAGGCTCCAGCTACGATGCCCGAGCGGAAAAGGGCTATATCCATGCCGGCCCTCCGGGCGCCGGCCATTTCGTCAAGATGGTGCACAACGGGATCGAATATGGCCTCATGGCCGCCTATGCCGAAGGCTTCGATATCCTAAAGAACAAGGCATCGGAGCGGGTTCCCGAAGACGAGCGCTTCGACCTCAATCTCACCGACATCGCAGAGGTTTGGCGGCGCGGCTCGGTCATCTCGTCATGGCTGCTGGACCTTTCCGCCATCGCACTGGCCGACAATCCCCAGCTCAGCCAGTTCAGCGGCAAGGTCAACGACAGTGGCGAAGGCCGCTGGACGATCGACGCGGCAATGGAGGAAGCCGTTCCGGCCTATGTCCTCTCCGCTGCCCTCTTCTCGCGGTTCCGCTCACGCAGCGACAACACATTTGGCGAGCGGCTGCTCTCGGCCATGCGCGCCGGTTTCGGCGGCCATGTCGAGATGCCGCAGTGAGCAGGGATGGCGGCGCTCTTGCGCTGTCTCCTGAGGATATCGTCGCGGCCAAGGCATCGGCGGCAGCGAGCGCTGTCGCCCTCATAGAGCCGGGCATGTTGGTGGGGCTCGGTACCGGATCGACTGCGGCCCTCGCCATCGAAGCACTGGCTCAGAGAGCCGCCGCAGGGCTGAACATTCGGTGCGTGGCGACTTCGCTCGCGAGCGATGCGTTGGCCCGGCAGCGCGGACTGGACGTGATCGCGTTCGACGATGTGGCAGCGGTGGACCTCGCCATCGACGGCGCGGATAAAGTCGATCCCCAGCTCCGCGCGATCAAAGGCGCTGGCGGCGCCTTCTTGCGGGAGAAGATCGTGGCGCGGGCCGCCGCCCGGATGATCTGCATCGTGGATTCCACCAAGCGGGTCGCCGCACTTGGAAAGCGTCCGGTTCCGGTCGAGGTGCTGCCCTTCGCTCGCAGTTTCGTCGGCCGAGCCATCGCGCAACTGGGTGGCTCCGCTGTGCTGCGAGATGGCATGAGCGACCAGGGAAACATAATCCTGGATTGTCAGTGGCAGGTACTCAGTGATCTTGCGGGTCTCGACCGCCAGCTTTCAGACGTACCGGGCCTGGTGGGTCACGGGCTTTTTCTGAGCGAGATCGACGAGCTTCATGTTGGCGGCTCGTCCGGTGTGGAGATCGTCAAGCGGGCGTGATCGACCGCCGCTGCGGTCAGATCTCGACCTGGCTTCCCAGTTCGACCACGCGGTTCGTGGGCAGGCGGAAGAACTCCATCGCGCTTTCCGCGTTGCGCAGCATCCAGGCGAAGATTTTCTCGCGCCAGATCGGCATACCAGGGCGAGCAGAGGGGAGCAGGGTCTGGCGGGCCAAGAAGAAGCTGGTCTCCATCATCCGGAACTCCTGCCCGCAGGCAGTGACCTGAGCGAGCGCGGCAGGCACGTTCGCCTCCTCCATGAAGCCGAATTTGAGGACAAGCCGGAAGAAGCCGCGTCCCAGATCCTCGATCTCGCAGCGCTTCGTCGGGTCCACGGAGGGCACATCGGCGATCTTGACCGTCAGGAGGATGACCCGCTCGTGCAGCACCTTGTTGTGCTTGAGGTTGTGGAGCAGCGCGTGGGGCACGCCGTCCGCACTGGAGGTCATGAACACCGCCGTGCCCGCGACACGCACCGCGCTGTTCGCCGCAGACGCGACGAAGACCGGGATCGGCATGGCCGATTCGCGCAGCCGATCCATCATCAGCTTCCGGCCCCGCGACCATGTCGTGAGAAGCGTGAACACGATCATTCCCACCAGCAGCGGCACCCAGCCACCATCCACCAGCTTGGTGAGATTGGAGGCCAGATACATGCCGTCAACGAAGAAGAAGAGCGTGATCGCGCCGCCAGCAACCCACTTGTTCCAGGTCCATACCCGAAAGACCAGCACCATCATCATCAGCGAGGTGATGAACATCGTTCCAGTGACCGCGATACCATAAGCAGCCGCGAGATTCGTGGACTCCCGGAAGATCAGGATCAACAGGATCACCAGAATGAGCAGCACCCAGTTGACGAAGGGGATATAGATCTGGCCCTGCGCGGATGCGCTCGTATGCATGATGCGCAGACGCGGGATGAAGCCGAGCTGCACGGCCTGTTGCGTCACGGAGAATGCGCCTGAGATGACCGCCTGACTGGCGATGACCGTGGCGAGCGTCGCGAGGATCACCAGTGGAAGGCGCAAAGTCTCCGGTGCCATGAGGAAGAAAGGATTCTGCACCGCCGCAGGATCGTTCATTAGCAGGGCACATTGCCCCAGATAATTGAGCATAAGAGCCGGAAAAACGAGATAGATCCATGCCAGCGCGATCGGCCTGCGACCGAAATGGCCCATATCGGCGTAGAGCGCCTCCGCACCCGTAACCGCCAGCACCACGGAACCGAGCGCGAGAAAAGCACGAACCGGATCAGAAATCACAAGCTGTGCGATCCAGTAGGGGTTGAGCGCCGAGAGAACCTCCGGCCGCTGCAATATTTGATAGACGCCCAGCGCCGCCAATGTGAGAAAATAGACAAGAACGATCGGGCCGAACAGCTTGCCCATTGCATCCGTGCCGCGTGCCTGAAGAAAGAACAGGCCCACGATGATGACGAGCGCGATCGGCAGGACAAAGGGGCTCATCGACTGCTGCACCACCGTTAGCCCTTCCACCGCAGAAAGCACGGAAATGGCGGGGGTAATGATGCTATCCCCATAGAAAAGAGCAGTGGCGAAGACGCCGAGCATAATAAGGCCACTCGTCCAACGCTTACCGCCCGTTCTACGGGTGATGAGGGCAAGAAGCGCCATACTCCCTCCCTCCCCGTTATTGTCCGCACGCATGATGATGCCGACATATTTAACGGTGACGATGATCATCATCGTCCAGAAGATAAGACTCAGTACGCCATAGAGATGGACTAGATCGACCGGCAGTTCGTGATGGCCGATGAAGCTCTCTTTGAGCGCGTAGAGCGGGCTAGTACCAATGTCGCCAAAGACGACGCCTATCGCACCGAGAGCGAGCTTGGCCGTGCTCGCCGGCTCATGTCCACCAGATTGAAAATCCGGCGGAACGTCCTGCAGGCTGGCTTCCGACTGATGGGATGCCGTCATGGCTGCGTAGGAAGCGAATTCATCTGCCGCCAACCCCCTGGCGCCGGGTCATAACCGAGCGGCCGTGTCGCTAGCACTTTGTATAGCGCGCTGCAACGCACCATTACGGCGATCCTGTCGCGCCAGATTGCGGCTGTTCTCCCCCTTGCCGCTTTTCCATCGCATCGATGATCATGAGGTTGCGAGCCAACTCGAACCGCAGGGGATGATCTTCCGGCAAGTCCATCACAAGGCCGAGCCAAAGCTTGCGAGCATCTGCCATTCGGCCTGCCTGTGCCATTGCGAGACCGTAAAAATAGCGCGGCGCCACAGCGTAACGGGGAGAAAAGCGCTCAGCTTGCCGGAAGGCATAGTCGGCGGCGGGCGACATCACACCCTGAGTGTGAATCATGAGGGCATTGCCAAGCGCCACCCATAAAGCGGGATCGCGCGGATACTGCCGCAAACCTGCGGTAAGAGCGTTGGCGGCATCTATACTGTTACCCTGACGCGCCAATCCGTCGGAAAGAATGATCCACGAATTTGCCGGACCAAGCCGATCGCTCATCGCTTTTCTTCGATCGGCCAGCCTCTCGTCGAAACGAACGAGTCGCTTCGCGGCGTCGGGGGTTTGCTCAGGGAGAGCAGGCTGTCCCTGCCACGCATATCCAGCAAGGCCGACAAGAATGGCCGTCGCCGGGGCGAGCATATGCCGGAGCGGAATACGAGCGAACAGATAAAGCAAGGCGAGCGCTGCAACGGCAAGGCTCATGGCGATGAAAAGACCGGTCATGACTGGCGCCGCCTGCGCACGCGCCTCAGAGCAACCACCAGTCCGCCCACAATCAGAAGGATCGGTGCAGCCCAGAGCGGCCAGAGGACCGGCGTAGCGCTTGGCTTGTAGCTGATCCAATCTCCGTAGCGCTCGATAAGCCAGGCACGGATCGCTTCCGGCTGTTCCCCGCGAGCGATGCGTTCCCTTATCTCGGAGCGCAGATCGGCAGCCATGCTCGCGTTACTATCCGCGATCGACTGGCTTTGGCAGGTAAGACAGCGAATGCTCTCCATAAGCGCCTTCGCGTCCGCCTCTTGCGCCGGATCGGCAAGCTGGCGGTCTGCCCACGGTGCCGGGGGCAAAGCGGTCTGAGCCGCAAGCGCCGGCGCGACGAGAGCCAGAAGTAGCGTGAACAGCAGGGCTCTCATGCACCCGCCTCCGCCAATCGCGCAATGATCGTCTCAACGTCGGAAGCGTTGATCGCGCCAATGTGCTGGTATCGAATGATACCTTTCCCATCGATCACATAGGTTTCGGGCACACCGGACGAGCCCAGGCTGAACTGAAGGGCGCTGCGTTCATCAAGACCGATATGACGGTAGGGATTTCCGTAGCGAGTAAGGAAAGCGTCCACATCCTGCCGGGCGTCACGGACTGCGACCCCCTCGATGATGACGCCCCGCTGTGCAAGAGTAGCGAGTTGCGCCGCCTCCGCAGCACAGGGCACACACCAGCTCGCGAAGATATTGAGAAGGCGAGGCTTTCCGTCACTAAACTCTTCCGAAGTCAGCCCGTCCGCAGCACTAGCGCCTGCGGGCAACGCAAATTGCGGGAGGGGCTTACCGATCATCTTCGAGGTGACGACCTGTGTTTCCGGTCGACCAAGACCGAGGCTCAGCACGACCAGGAACGCAACGAACAACCCAAGGGGTAGCCAGATGAGCGCGCTGTTTTTCATGCTGGCGCCTCCAGCCGACGCAGACGACGCTGCCGCCACCACGGCCGCCCTACTCTGCCCAGCAGGGCCAAGGTGCCGCCCAACGCAATGAGCGCCCCGCCGAACCAGATATATGTCACGAAGGGCTTCCACCAGATCCTGACCTGCCAGCGCCCATCCTCCAGCTGCTCGCCAAGAACGACGTAAAGCTGTCCGTCCCAACGCGTGAGGAGCGCCGATTCGGTCGTAGGCGTAGGCGGATCTGGGAAGAAGCGGGCCTGTGGTCGCATCATGCGGGGCGCCCGATCATTCCTCGAAACGATGAAGCGCCCTTCGATCGCTGCCCAGTTCGGCCCGGCTACGGGCGAGACGCTCTGGAAACGAAGTGCCCAGTTGCCCAGCGCCACAGTTTCACCGGGGCGCACCGCCGCGAGACGTTCATGCGTGAAAGCGCTATCGGCGGCCATTCCGGCGAGGCTCACGGCGCAGCCGAAATGCGCGATAACCATGCCCCACGTAAAAAGAGGCGTTCGCAGGAGATTGCGCTTCCAGAGAGGCGCCAAGCTGCCCACTGCGACAGCGCCCGCGATGACCAGCCCCAGCAGGGGCAGAATGCCGATATGGCCCCAACTCGCCACGAGCACAGCAATCAGCGCGATCAAAGCCGCCAGGCCGGCGAGCCAGACGCGCTTTGCCACAACCTTCCCCTCGTCATGTCGCCAGCGCGTCACCGGCCCCACGATCATGAGCGCCATCAACGCAAGTGTGATCGGACCGATCACCGCATTGAAATAAGGCGGACCGACCGACACGCGCACGCCGGCCATTTCGGTGAGCAAGGGATAAAGCGTGCCGACCAGCACCAGGCCAAGGATCACGCAAAGCAGCAGGTTGTTACCGACCAGCATCGCTTCACGGCTCATCAGGTCAAATTGCTTACCTTCTCGCACTGTGCCGATGCGCACACCGAACAGCGCAAGAGCTCCTCCGATGTAGATGGCGAGCAGCGCGAGGATGAAAGTGCCGCGTTCCGGATCCACGGCAAAAGCGTGAACACTGGTCAATATGCCTGAGCGGACGAGGAACGTGCCAACCATCGACATAGCGAACGCCAGCACGGCAAGCATGACCGTCCAGGCGCGAAGAGCGTCTCGCGCGGAAAGAACATTGGTACTGTGGAGCAATGCGGTCGCCGCCAGCCACGGCATGAGCGACGCGTTCTCGACCGGGTCCCAGAACCACCAGCCGCCCCATCCCAGTTCGTAATAGGCCCAGTATGACCCCGCAGTGATGCCGAGTGTAAGGAGAACCCAGGCGCCGAGCACCCAGGGACGCATTGCACGAGCGAACTCAGCGTCAACACGTCTGGTCAGCAACGCTCCCACTGCGAAGGAAAAGGCGACCGAAAGGCCGACATAACCCAAATAAAGCGTGGGAGGATGAAAGGCGAGGCCGGGGTCCTGCAGCAAAGGATTGAGCCCCTGCCCGTCCGCCGGCGCAGGGTTCAAACGCGCAAAGGGATTGGAAGCGAACAGCAGAAACGCATAAAATCCGAGGCTGATTGCAGCCTGCGCGCCCAATGTCGCGACATGCGTCGCCCGATCCAGCTTACGCTCGAGCAGAGCAACGACAGCGCCTGCAACGCTCATCACGCTCACCCACAAGAGCATCGATCCCTCGTGATTGCCCCATGTGCCCGCGAGCTTGTAAAGCCACGGCTTCATCGAATGGCTATTTGCCGCGACGAGCAGCACCGACATGTCCGAACGTAGGAAGAGGGTAATCAGCAGAACGAACGACAGGAGCGTCAGTCCGCCCTGAACAATCGCGACGGGCCTCACCAAACCGCCCGTAGGATTGTTCGGATCTTTCACAGCTGTCCATGCGAGAACCAGTTGCAAACAGGCAAGCGCCGCCGCGAGCCAGAGCGCTGCAAGACCAGCTTCCGCGATCACGGATTGGCAGCCTTCACCTGATGCGTCTCCGCGTCATAGCTGATACCTTCCATCTCGCGCGGCATATATCGCTCATCATGCTTGGCCAGAAGGTTGGTCGCCTGAAAGGTTCCGCGCTCGTCAAACGCGCCTTCCGCGACCACTCCTGAGCCTTCGCGGAACAGGCTCGGCGCGATCCCCTGGAAGCGGGCCGGCACAGTTCCTTTTCCGTCGCTGACGACAAAATCAATCGCGACTCCGTCCTGCGCGCGCTTAAGGCTGCCCGGCACAACCATACCGCCAAGACGAATGGCGCGGCCCGCCTCAACGCTCGCCGCCTTCGCTTCGCTGGGCGTGTAAAAATAAGCCGCGCGGTCCTTCAGGGCAGATACCGCAAGCACGCCGGCACCGATCAGCGCGACCAGCGCCACCACGACCAGCATGAGCCGCTGGTGCTTTCCTCTTAACATTATAGCCATTAATCCCGCCGCTGCCCCTGTTCGGCTCGCGTTTCCGCCACGCGGGCAGAGCGCACGGCAAAAAACGTAGTCATAAGCGCAGCGCCCAGTGTGAGCGCATAAGCTAGAATGACAAAGGGCCAGGGATTCATAGGGAGCAGCCTTCAGCCTCGGGCCAGTCGGCGCTGACGCGCCTCTGCCTTATTAAGAGCCAGGATCGTTCGCATCCGCAGAAGCACGATCGCACTAAACCACAGCGAGAATCCGATGACGGTCAACCCTAACGGCCAGAGCATCGAAGCGTCGATACTGCTTCCTCGCACAGAGATGCTTTCGCCCTGATGAAGCGTGTTCCACCATGTGACCGATAGCTTGATGATCGGCAGATTGATGGTGCCGACGAGACCGAAAATTGCCGTCACGCGGCTGACACCGCCTTCTTCGCTGCGCTCCGCGCTCGACCGGGCCAGCGCAATATAGCCGATATAGAGAAAAAGCAGGATCAGCATGGACGTCATGCGCCCGTCCCACTCCCAATAAGTCCCCCAAGTTGGCCGCCCCCAGAGCGATCCGGTCACTAGACAGATCGCGGTGAAAAGCGCGCCCGGAACCGCGACGGCGCGCCCCGCGACCGCAGCGAGAGGGTGCCTCCAGACCAGTTGCATGACTGCCGCGATGGCGATGCCGCTCCAGCCCCCCATGCCGAGCCAGGCGGCCGGCACATGAATATAGAGAATGCGAGCACTCTCGCCCTGAAGGTAATCGGCGGGGGCCAAGAAAAGCCCCGCACCGCAGCCGAGCGCGATAAGGAGCAGGCCGCCCCAAAGCAGCCAGGGCGTCAATGGCCTCGCGATCGAGAGGAAGCGCCGGGGGTTGGCGAGCACATGCATCGCTCCCCCTTTAAGGGCTACGATCCTCCGTGGGAAGCCTCACATCTACGCGTAATAGGCGCGGTTTTCAGCGATTTGCCATTTTTCGTGACAATGGGGCGACAAACTCGTCGGGCGCTCCTATATGCGCCGGGACGGAGACGCGGAAAGAGCCTTCCGCCCGATTCTCCTGTCAGCGACTTGGAGATGCAGGAAGTCATGGGTTTCATCCCGAACGAGGCTGAATTGGCCCTGGACGCGCACATGTTGGTCACCCATCCTTTTGACGACGACAAGCTCCGTGAGGAATGCGGAATTTTTGGCGTCTATGACGCGGAAGGGGCAGCGGCGATGGTCGCGCTCGGTCTGCACGCCCTTCAGCATCGGGGACAGGAAGCGGCGGGCATCACCAGCTGGGACGGCCGGACCTTTCACAGCCACCGTGCAATGGGCCATGTGGCGGGAAACTTCGACCGGGACGAGGTTATTCGTGGCCTGGCCGGCAATGTCGCTTGCGGCCATGTCCGTTATTCGACAACCGGCGAGACTTCCGTCCGCAATGTCCAGCCGCTCTATGCGGACCTGTCATCCGGCGGCTTTGCGATCGCGCACAATGGGAACATTTCCAACGCGATGACGCTCAAAAAGGCGTTAGTTCGCGATGGTGCGATCTTCCAGTCGACCAGCGATACCGAAGTCATCATTCATCTCGTGGCGCGATCGAACTACCGCACCCTGCTCGACCGGTTCATCGACGCACTGAAGCAGGTCGAAGGAGCTTATTCGCTCATCTGCCTGACCAGCGAAGGCATGATCGCGTGCCGCGATCCTCTCGGTATTCGTCCACTGGTGATGGGCCGACTGGGCGAGTCCATCATCTTCGCCTCCGAAACGGTCGCCTTTGATGTCGTGGGCGCAGAGTATATCCGCAGCGTGGAGCCCGGCGAACTTATTGTGGTGACGCAGGACGGCGAAATTCGTTCGCATCATCCGTTCAACGAGACCCGCGCCCGCCCCTGCATTTTCGAGCACGTCTATTTTTCGCGCCCGGATTCGATTGTCGATGGCAGCAGCGTCTACTCGGTGCGCAAGGCGATCGGCGCACAACTCGCCATCGAAAGCCCGATAGACGCGGACTACATCATTCCGGTGCCGGACAGCGGCGTGCCTGCGGCGCTGGGATATGCGCAGCAGGCAAATATTCCGTTCGAGCTTGGTATCATTCGCTCGCACTATGTCGGCCGCACGTTCATTCAGCCGGGTGACAAGGTCCGGCATCTTGGCGTGAAACTCAAACATAACGCCAACCGCGCCCTGATTGCAGGCAAGCGCGTCATCCTCATCGATGACTCTATCGTTCGGGGAACGACAAGCCTGAAAATCGTGCAGATGATGCGCGAGGCCGGCGCGAGCGAAGTGCATATGCGCATCGCAAGCCCGCCCACGCGTCACAGCTGCTTTTATGGCGTCGATACGCCCGAGCGCGCCAAGCTGCTGGCCCATAAAATGGATGTCGCGCAAATGTGCGCCTTCATTCACGCCGATAGCCTGGCCTTTATTTCGATCGACGGTCTGTACAAGGCGCTGGGCGAAGCGGGACGAGACAGCCAAAACCCGCGCTATTGCGACGCCTGCTTCACGGGCGATTATCCCACTCGCCTTACCGATTTCGACGAAACGATAGAGGTCAACCAGCTTGAGCTCCTTCGCGAGCGAGTTGCCTGAACTTTCCTGAAAGCGCTTTCCATGACCGACACTGTCCTCAAGCCTCTTTCGGGGCGTCTTGCCCTTGTTACCGGGGCAAGTCGCGGCATAGGCGCGGAAACCGCCAAGGCGCTGGCCGCCGAGGGCGCACATGTGGTGCTCGTTGCGCGGACAAGCCAGGACCTTGAGAAGATAGAGGACGAAATCCACGCGGCGGGCGGCAGTGCCACGATCGCTCCGCTTGACCTCGTGGAAGCTGAGAGCATCGGCAAGCTCGCTCAGGCGATTTCTGGCCGCTGGGACTCACTCGATATCCTCGTCATTAACGCGGCAACGCTTGGCTCGCTGGCCGCTGTACCGGCGATCGACGTCAAGGAATTCGCGCGCTTGCTAACGCTCAACATCGCGGCTCCACAGGCTTTGATAGCCGCCTTCGATCCGCTGCTCCGCGCCAGTAAGGATGCGCGGGTGATCTCACTCTCCTCCGGAGTAGCGCCGCAGCCGCGTGCTTATTGGGGTGCCTATGGCGCCTCCAAGGCTGCGCTCGACAATCTTGTTGCCGCCTACGGGCAGGAAGTGCGGAACATCACGAATGTGCGCACGCACATCGTCGATCCTGGCCCAACGCGCACCGCAATGCGCGCCCGCGCCTATCCCGGCGAAGACCCGGCGAGCCTCAAAACTCCGGCTGTGGTCGCGCAGGCGATCGTAAATCTCATCGTCGCGGATACGCCCGACGGCTACCGGCTAGACCTGCCGAAATAACTCACGGCGGCTTTTAGAGCCTGCAGAAGATCAGCTCCACAAGTCCTTGATCTTGGTGAAGAAGCTGCTCGATTCGGGACATTCCTCGCCTGTCTCAAGCGAGCGAAACTCTTCGAGCAACTCCCGTTGGCGAGCAGTCAAGCGCGTCGGTGTCTCGACCTCAACCTGAACAACGAGATCGCCCTGCCCGCGCCCATTAAGCACTGGCATCCCAGCACCACGCTGGCGAATTTGCTTGCCCGACTGGATACCGGCAGGGATCTTGATTTCGTGGCCTTCCTGCGCGCCGAGCGCAGGCACGGTTACCGAGCCTCCCAAAGCGGCCAAGGTAAAGCTGATCGGCACCTTGCAGAAGAGATTGGTACCCTCGCGCTCGAAAATCGCGTGCCGGCGCACATGCAGGAAAATATAAAGGTCGCCGGGAGGCGCACCGCGTGGCCCGGCCTCGCCTTCACCGGACAGGCGAATACGCGTTCCCTCATCGACGCCAGCAGGAATCGCAACCTCAAGCCGCTTGGCCTTGTCGACGCGACCTTCGCCACGACATGACCGGCAGGGAGATTTGATCCGCTGCCCGGCGCCATGGCAGGCTGGGCAGGTCCGCTCGACGACAAAGAAGCCTTGCTGCGCCCGCACTTTGCCATGTCCGCCACAAGTCGGACAAGTCTCGACGCTAGTCCCCGGCTCTGCGCCTGTCCCCTTGCAGGGCTCGCACGCAGCCGAAACTTCAACTTCTATGGACGTGTTCTTGCCATAGAACGCGTCTTCGAGAGAGATTTCGAGATCATAGCGCAGGTCTGCGCCACGCCGGGCTTCCTGTCGCCCGCCGCCAAATCCCGCATTACCGAAGATCGTCTCGAAGATATCCCCGATATCGGAAAAGCCGCCATTGCTCCCGCCGAAGCCTCCGCCGCCCATTCCACCCTGCTGGAACGCCGCGTGACCGAAGCGGTCATAGGCTGCGCGCTTCTGCGGATCCTTGAGGCACTCATAGGCCTCGCCAATGGCTTTGAATTTTGCTTCGCTATCCTTGCAGCCCGGATTGCGGTCCGGATGAAATTGCATGGCCAGCTTGCGATAGGCGCTCTTTATCGTGCCTGCATCCGCTGTCCGCTCGACCGACAACAACTCGTAATAGTCGACTTCTGCGCTCATCCACCAACCGCCCGCTTAAAAAAGTTGCCCGGGCTTCGAACCCGGGCAACCCATATCATTCAAGGTCTTAAGCCTTGTTACCTTCGTCGACTTCAGAAAACTCGGCATCGACCACGTCATCGTCGGCCTTGGGCGCCCCATCCGAAGCCGGAGACGCGGCCGCAGCCTGTTCCTTCTCGTAGATCGCCTGACCAAGCTTCATGGCTACCTGCGCCAGTTCCTGCGCCTTGTCCTTCATGGCGTCGGCGTCGCCGCCTTCAATCGCGATCTTCGTCGCGGCAATCGCCGTCTCGATCTCGCTCTTGAGATCGGCTTCGATCTTGTCGCCATGTTCGGCCAGCTGACGCTCCGTCGTGTGAACTAGACTCTCGGCGTTATTCTTCGCCTCAGCGCCTTCACGCCGCTTCTTGTCCTCTTCAGCGAAACGCTCGGCATCCCGGACCATCTGCTCGATGTCTGCGTCCGAAAGACCACCGGAGGCCTGGATGCGAATCTGCTGCTCCTTGCCAGTGCCCTTGTCCTTCGCGGAAACATTCACGATGCCGTTGGCATCGATATCGAACGTGACCTCGATCTGCGGCACGCCGCGAGGCGCCGGGGGAATGCCGACCAGGTCGAACTGTCCGAGCAGCTTGTTGTCCGCCGCCATCTCACGCTCGCCCTGGAAGACGCGGATGGTCACCGCCTGCTGATTGTCATCGGCAGTCGAATAAACCTGGCTCTTCTTGGCGGGAATCGTGGTGTTGCGATCAATCATGCGGGTGAACACGCCGCCGAGCGTCTCGATGCCCAGCGACAGCGGCGTCACGTCGAGCAGAAGCACGTCCTTCACGTCGCCCTGCAGCACACCGGCCTGAATAGCGGCGCCCATGGCGACGACTTCATCCGGGTTCACGCCCGTGTGCGGTTCCTTGCCGAAGAAGTCCTTCACAGCTTCACGCACTTTGGGCATGCGAGTCATGCCGCCCACCAGCACGACTTCGCTGATGTCGCTTGCGGAAACGCCAGCGTCGGCCAGCGCCTTCTTGCAAGGCTCCATCGTCCGCTTGATGAGGTCAGCGACGAGACGTTCCAGATCGGCGCGCGTGATCGACTTCACCAGATGCTTCGGACCATTAGCGTCGGCCGTGATGAAAGGCAGGTTCACTTCGGTCGTCTGCGCCGAGCTGAGCTCGATCTTGGCCTTTTCCGCCGCTTCCTTCAGGCGCTGAAGCGCCAGCTTGTCCTTGGTGAGGTCAATGCCCTCGGCTTTCTTGAAGTCCTCAGCCAGATATTCGACCAGCTTGGAGTCGAAATCCTCGCCACCTAGGAAAGTGTCGCCGTTGGTCGACTTCACCTCGAACACGCCATCCCCGATCTCGAGGATCGAGATGTCGAACGTGCCGCCGCCAAGGTCATAGACAGCGATGGTCTTGCCGTCCTGCTTCTCAAGGCCATAGGCAAGCGCCGCCGCAGTCGGCTCGTTGATGATGCGAAGAACTTCAAGCCCGGCAATCTGCCCAGCGTCCTTGGTCGCCTGGCGCTGCGCATCGTTGAAATAAGCCGGCACCGTAATGACAGCCTGCGTGACCGTTTCGCCGAGATACGCTTCGGCAGTTTCCTTCATCTTCTGAAGGGTGAATGCGGAAATCTGGGAGGGAGAATATTCCTTGCCTCCTGCCTTCACCCAAGCGTCACCATTAGGGCCCTTGGCAATATCGTAGGGAACGAGCTCCATGTCCTTCTTGGTCAGCGGATCATCAAAGCGGCGGCCAATCAAGCGCTTGACCGCGTAGATCGTGTTGTCGCCATTGGTCACTGCCTGACGCTTCGCAGGCTGCCCCACCAGACGCTCACCATCCTTAGCAAATGCGACAATGGAGGGCGTAGTGCGTGCGCCTTCCGAATTTTCGATGACTTTGGGTTTGCCACCGTCCATCACCGCTACGCAGCTATTGGTCGTGCCAAGATCAATACCAATTACTTTTGCCATCTATGCCCTCGTAACCCCAAAAGTTTCAGCGGTTTGCGGGGAAAGTCGCTCATCTGAGCCGATCCTCCGCCGCATAAGTCCCGGCCGATATAGGGCGGCTTTCTCTTGGCACAAGTCACCGGGGAGACTAGGCGCAGGAGAGATTGTTTCACATCGTGACGGAGGCAACGCCATGCGCCTTGCACTTGCTTTTCGTACTCTTGCCTTTGCGGGACTGGCTCTTGCCGGTTGCGAGGACAAGCCTCTGTACGTCGACAAGGCCTGGGTACGGCTCAATGCCAATCCCGAGGCACCGGCTGCGGGATACTTCACGATACATGGCGGCTCATCCCCGGTCACCCTGCGCGACGTGACAACAGAGGGCGCGGTGCGTGCGGAGATGCATGACAGTCAAATGAAGGATGGGATGATGAGCATGACGCCCATTCAGACCGTCGACGTAGCCGCAGGGCAGACCGTGACTTTCGCACCGGGTGGAAAGCATCTCATGCTTTGGTCGATCAACCCGGGTATCGTCGCCCAAGGCAAGATCACGCTGACCTTCATCTTCTCGAACGGCGACCGGATTTTGGTCGACGCGCCGATTACCAAGCCTACCGGTGGAGCGGGCGCGGCCTCGGGCGCAGTCGGAAACCACATGGCGGATCATACGGCCCACTAATCCTACGCCGGGACTCAAATCAGAACCAGAGGCGAACCCCGGCGACAAAGTTCAGCCCGCCGACCTCTTCTCCATATGCGCGGGCGAAGCGGGCAGTGCCGCCCAGCTTGCGCTCCCAGTGAATGCCCAGGTAAGGCGCGAACTCTCGGGCGAATTCGTAGCGCACACGCGCCCCCAGCTCGACGGAACTGACCCGGGCGCCCAGACGCAGCGCCTCGACATCCTGCGCTGAGAAATTCAACTCCACCGCTGGCTGGAGGATCACGCGCTGCGAGAGGCGCAGATCGTAGTTCGCTTCCGCTCGCCCAGTCAGCTCACCCTTGTTGGAAAGGAACATCTCCCCTTCCACCTCATGTCCTTCATGGTGAGCAAAGGGCGCTCACGCAGAGACACCATCACTGCTGTCATCCCCGGCTGGGGCGCAAGCGTCGCCCGGCAAAGGCCCGAACGGTCGATCGCCTCCGCAATGATCGCGAACGGCCGGGCCACCTGCGGCGTCACGATCACATCGTAGGTTTCGGCGATGGCGATCTGAATCTCATCCGTCTCGACCGGCTCGACATCCTAGCCATCCGCCTGCACCACCGTCATCGCAAGCTCAGGCAAACGAAAATTGAAGTTGGTCACGCAAAGAGCACCGGAGTACCGGCGCACATGATAGGGGGCCATAAGCCAGAACATGCACGCTTAAACTGCTCTTGCGAGCGCTGAGAAATACCGACTTAAAACGGCGAGCATCCGGATCCTTGTCCAAACAATGGATCTACGGAAAATGGTGGAGCCGAGGGGGATCGAACCCCTGACCTCTACACTGCCAGTGTAGCGCTCTCCCAGCTGAGCTACGGCCCCGAACCAATAGTGTGCCGGGCTGGACCGGCACTGCGAGGCGCAGCCTTTATGTCAGGCAACGCCTCGCTGCAAGCGTAAAACTTGAGGCAGCTCAAAGCCACCCAAAGACTTAGTTTTCTTCGTCTTCTCCATCCGACGCGTCGACGCCGAGATCATCATCTCCGCCCAGATCCACGTCGTTGTCTGGCGAAGCCTCACCCTCATCCACATCGATATCGATGTCGAGATCATCGTTGGCCTGCGAATCTTCCCCAGCACCACCGGCGGCCGCCTTCTGGGGCAGCTCCTCATAAGGCAGCGGCTGCTTGGATTTCAGGACCGGCTCGGGCGTCCAGACGTTGCCGCACTCGATGCAGCTGACGGGCTCGTCCTTGCCGAGATCATAAAAACGCGTTGCGCATTTGGGGCAGGTGCGCTTGGTACCCCATTCAGGCTTCACCATGTGTCGCCTCTTGTCCTTCATAACGAGCGGAAAGAAAAATCCGGCCTTCGGGAGCACCCTCGGCCTCAAAGTGTCGGGCGCCTTGCCATAGCGGATCGGCCCTGTCAAAAGCCGCACGCACTTTTTCCAGCCTCTTTTGCCTTGGCTGACCCTGACCCTGGATGATCTGATGACGCACTCGACCGCGAAGCCCGCAACCTTCCGGCCCGCTCCTGCACTGCGAGGGACAGTGCGCGTTCCCGGCGACAAGAGCATTTCTCACCGCTCGCTCATGCTCGGCGCGCTGGCTGTGGGTGAGACACGCATAGAGGGATTGCTGGAGGGCGAGGACGTGCTCGCCACGGCGGCGGCGATGCGCGCGATGGGCGCGACGATCACGCGCGACAGTGAAGGCGCATGGCTGGTGAGCGGCGTGGGCGTGGGCGGTCTGCTCCAGCCCGAGACCGCGCTCGACATGGGCAACAGCGGAACGTCTACGCGATTGCTGATGGGACTGATAACCAGCCACGGGATCACAGCGACATTTACGGGCGACGCCTCGCTCAGCAAGCGGCCGATGGGCCGCGTAACCGAGCCACTCGGTCTGATGGGCGCGGATTTCGTGACGTCGCCTGGAGGGCGGTTGCCGCTCACCATGCGCGGTTTATCGCCAGCCGTGCCAATCGAATACCGCCTCCCCGTCGCGTCCGCGCAGGTAAAGTCGGCAATCTTGCTTGCCGGGCTCAATACGCCGGGCTTGACCACCGTGATCGAACCAGTGCCGACACGCGACCACAGCGAACGTATGCTCGCGGGCTTTGGCGCCGATCTAACCGTCGAAATCGATAGCGCTGGCGCAAGAATCATTCGCGTTCGCGGTGGGGCCGAACTCCGCCCCCAGCATATCGTCGTGCCGGGAGACCCCTCCTCTGCTGCCTTTCCGGTCGTCGCTGCGCTCATCACGCCGGGCTCAGAGATCATTGTTCAAAATATCGGCCTGAATCCTACCCGGGCGGGCCTCTTCTCCGTCTTGCGCGATATGGGCGCAGACCTGACTTATACCAATGAACGGACTGTTGGCGGCGAGCCGGTCGCCGATATTACAGCTCGCCACAGCAGCCTGACCGGTATCGACGTTCCGCCGGAAATCGCGCCAAGCATGATCGACGAATTCCCGATACTCTTCGTCGCGGCTGCCTTCGCAAAAGGGGTGACCCGCACGAGCGGGCTTGAAGAGTTGCGTGTGAAGGAGTCGGACCGCCTCTCGCTTATGGCGCAGGGACTGGTGCGACTCGGCGTCCGCGTGAACGAGAGTGAGGACGGCCTCATTATCGAAGGCTCAGGCGGAGAGCAGCTGCCGGGCGATAACGCGCCTCCCACGATTTCCGCCTCTCTCGACCATCGCATCGCCATGAGCTTCGCGATCGCGGGCCTCGGCACGCAAGGCGGCCTGATCGTGGATGACATGAGTCCGGTGGCAACGAGCTTCCCGATCTTCGAGGATATGCTCGCCGAACTCGGCGCGATAGAACCTGTGTCATGACAGTCATCGCGGTGGACGGACCGGCGGCGTCCGGCAAAGGCACGATCGCACGTGGCCTGGCCTTGCATTATGGTTTGCCCCATCTCGACACGGGCCTGCTCTATAGAGCGGTGGGAGTGACCGTGGCGCGTGCCGGGCTTGACCCGGACAACGAGGCGAACGCGACCGAGGCATGCAACTTCCCGGACGCGCTTTTGCGCGAGCCTGAGCTGAGAAGTGAAGAAGCCGGCGCGTTGGCGTCTCGCGTATCGGTGCATCCTGCAGTTCGCGCGGCGCTCCTGGAAAGACAGCGCGTCTTTGCGGCTCAGCCAGGTGGTGCAGTGCTCGACGGGCGCGACATCGGGACGGTTATCGCACCCGATGCTGACGCAAAGCTCTTTGTGACCGCAAGCGTGGACGCGCGCGCCGCCCGCCGCCATATCGAAGATCCTTCCCGCACGCTCTACAGTTTGAGAGAAGACCTTGCTGCTCGCGATGCGCGCGACACCAATCGCTCCAGTGCCCCGCTCCGGCGGGCAGATGGCGCGGACTTGCTAGATACGAGCAATTTGACTATAGGCGCCGCCATCCAAAGCGCGATCGCGCTGGTGGATGCTCGACTGGAAAGTCGCCGTTAGGGCGACAGGCCGAGGCGCGTCGCATAGCGGGGCGCCCTTTTCGCTTTTCCTCTCCTGAGCATTTTTCCAGCGGGTAACGTGCGCGGATGCTTGCATCGGCATGGGGCCATGCGGGCAGTTTGGCCGCAAGACCGCCGGACACAACCGGCTGGCCAGCAATGACTCAAGGACTTCTTTCTATGGCCTCTACGGCATTTCCTTCGCGCGATGATTTTGCCGCGCTTCTCAACGATTCTCTCGGTGGCGCCGACGGCGGCTTTGAAGGCCGCGTGGTCAAGGGCACTGTCACTGCCATCGAAAACGACATGGCCGTCATCGATGTCGGCCTCAAGAGCGAGGGCCGCGTTGCCCTGCGCGAGTTCGCCGCCCCCGGCCAGAAGGCCGATCTGAAGGTTGGCGACGAAGTCGAAGTCTATGTTGATCGGGTCGAGAACAGCATCGGCGAAGCCATGCTCTCGCGTGATCGCGCCCGCCGTGAAGCCGCGTGGGACAAGCTGGAAAGCGAGTTCACCGAGAGCGCTCGCGTCGAGGGTGTCATCTTCGGCCGCGTCAAGGGTGGCTTCACTGTCGACCTCGACGGCGCTGTGGCGTTCCTGCCGGGCAGCCAGGTCGATATCCGTCCCGTCCGCGACGTCACGCCGCTCATGGACATTCCCCAGCCCTTCCAGATCCTCAAGATGGATCGCCGCCGTGGCAACATCGTCGTTTCACGCCGCGCGATCCTGGAAGAGACCCGCGCCGAGCAGCGCAGCGGCCTCATTCAGACCCTGTCCGAAGGGCAGATCATCGAAGGCATGGTCAAGAACATCACTGACTACGGCGCCTTCGTGGATCTCGGCGGTATCGATGGCCTGCTCCATGTCACCGATCTCAGCTACAAGCGGATCAATCACCCGAGCGAGATGATCAACATCGGCGACACCGTTCGCGTCCAGATCATCCGTATCAATCGCGACACGCAGCGCATCAGCCTCGGCATGAAGCAGCTCGAGAGCGATCCGTGGGAAGGCGCAAGCGTCAAATACCCGGTCGGCGCCAAGCTGCACGGCCGTGTCACCAACATCACCGAATATGGCGCCTTCGTGGAGCTGGAGCCGGGGATCGAAGGCCTCGTCCACGTTTCGGAAATGTCCTGGACCAAGAAGAACGTCCACCCCGGCAAGATCGTATCGACCAGCCAGGAAGTCGATGTCATCGTGCTCGAGGTCGATGCCGAGAAGCGCCGCATCAGCCTGGGCCTCAAGCAGGCTCAGTCCAATCCCTGGGAGAGCTTCGCAGATCGTCACCCGGTCGGTTCGACCGTGGAAGGCGAAGTCAAGAACGCGACCGAGTTCGGTCTGTTCATTGGCCTCGACGGCGATGTGGATGGCATGGTTCATATGTCGGACATCGCGTGGGGCATCTCGGGCGAAGACGCACTGAACCTGCACCGCAAGGGCGAGACGGTTCAGGCGATCGTTCTCGATATTGATGTCGAGAAGGAGCGTATCAGCCTTGGCATGAAACAGCTCGAAAAGGGTGCGCCAGCCATCGGCAGCGCCGCCTCGTCGAGCGGCCTCCAGAAGAACGCCACCGTCACCGTCACTGTGCTTGAAGTCCGCGATGGCGGCCTTGAGGTTCAGGCCGGCGACGACGGCGTCACCGGCTTCATCAAGCGCAGCGACCTGGGTCGTGATCGCGACGAACAGCGCCCCGACCGCTTCCAGGTCGGCCAGAAGTTCGACGCGCTGGTAACTGGCTTCGACCGGTCCAAGAAGCCCACCTTCTCCGTCAAGGCGCTGCAGATCGCTGAGGAGAAACAGGCCGTGGCACAGTATGGCTCATCCGACAGCGGCGCATCGCTGGGCGACATTCTGGGCGAAGCGCTCAAAGCGAAGGGCTGATCCCAGCTTCCATTGCTTTTAAGAAAAGGGGCTCGTCGATACACTCGGCGAGCCCTTTCTTCATCGTCGAGATGGTTGCAGTTACGAGTAATTTCTGTTGCGCATCTCGCTATTTCCGTCGCATGAATGATGCATATCCGTTAAGCGGATCGAAACACTGCTCCTCAGCTTGCGACAGAAGCAATACTGAGCGCAGATAGAGAAGGGACGATTTGATGATCCGGTCTGAAATTGTTCAGCACCTGGCTACACTCAATCCCAACCTCACAACCAGTGAGGTCGATAAGATCGTCAGCACTGTCTTCGATGCCATCACCGATCGCCTTGCCCAAGGCGGCCGTGTCGAATTGCGGGGATTTGGCGCTTTCACAACGCGCTCACGTGATGGGCGGACAGGCCGCAATCCCCGTACAGGCGTGGAAGTGACGGTTCCGGCCAAGCGTGTCCCCCACTTCAAACCCGGCAAGGAAATCCGTCAGCGCCTGAACAGCGACGCCTGATTGATCGCCCGTCGAACCGACGGGACGGCCGGGCAAGCCTGACCAGACATGCCTCCAGAGCACTGCATATTCGTGCGGACGTGGCGAAACCGGTAGACGCAGCAGACTTAAAATCTGCTTCCCTCTGGGAGTGCGGGTTCGAGTCCCGCCGTCCGCACCAACGAACGCTCCGTTGATTCAGGAGCGAAATTCGCGCAGTTGGGGGAGTGCCCGGTAGAAGCCGGGATGCGAAGGTCTGTTCTTTCATGCCAGCTTTTTTTCCGACCCTGCGAGGCGCGACCATTTGTCTGCTCGCCGCATGCGCTGTTCTCGGCGGATGTGAGCGTGGCTCGGACAAGCCCGTCGTCGTCGATCTGATTGGCCGGCAGGAGGAGCTAGCCCGTCCTCAGCCCGGAAATGTTTCAATCGTCTCCCGGACTTTCTTGGGCGCCACCGCGCAGGGCCTGCTGTCTTTCGATGCCCGAGGGGAAATAGTAGGCGGCGTCGCTGAAAGCTGGATCGTGACAGATGACGGGCAAAGCTACATTTTTCGGCTGAAGCAGCTGAACTGGTCCGACGGTAAACCCGTTCGCGCAGACGAAGTCGCGAAATTGCTGCAAGCAAGATTTAAGGCGGCGCCAGATCTGTTGGGCGGTCTCCAGCCCCAAGTGCGCGCAATGACGGATCGGGTCATCGAGATCCGGATCGATACCGCTGTGCCCTCTTTCATACAGCTTCTGGCGAGCCAGAGACTGCCCCTCCTCAAGGCCGCTCCCTTTGTCGGCAGCGGGCCTTATGGCGCAACAATCCGTCTTCAGCGCGCTTACCTAACCCCACTCCCCGATGGCCTCGACCCGGAAAGTGCAGATGCGAGCCCCGAACGGGACCGCGACCGCAGAACACTGGAAGTCGCTCGCGCTTCGCTTGCTCTCGTGCGATTTCAACGCGGCCAGACTGACCTCGTGCTCGGCGGCCGCTATCAGGATCTCCCGCTGCTGGGAGTCGCTGGCATAAGAGAGGCAAGCATCCGGGCCGATCCGGTCAGCGGCCTCTTCGGCCTTCTCCTGTCCGGGAACTCGCCCCTGCTCAAAGACGCGACGATCCGCGCCGCGATCAATTCCGCCGTCGATCGCGGCGCGATTGCCAGCGCATTCAATGTGTCTGGCTGGACGATCGCCGAACGCCTCCTGCCGGCACAGCTCGACCTTGCCGGCTCGCCTACTGCGCCAGTCTGGTCCGGGCAGGACATTGCTCAGCGTCGGGCGACCGCGCGGGCCGCAGTTGCAGAGTGGGTATCCAAGAACGGAGATGCCCCTGTTCTAAAGATTGCGTTGCCACCTGAGTCAGGCTCGCGTTTACTTTACCGCCGCATCGCTTCCGACCTCGCGGACATCGGCCTTAGTCTCCAGTTTCAACTGGACACGCGCGGCGCCGACCTCGTTCTCATTGACGAGGTTGCGCCATTTGACAGCGCGCACTGGTATATAGGCAGACTTGCATGCAAGTCCGGACCCGGATGCGATCCGGAAAGTCTCGCGCGATTAGCTGATGCGCGCGCAGCTGGCGACGCTGCCTCGCAAGCTCGCCTCATGGCTCAAGCGGAAGCGCTGGTGGTCGGGCAGGACAATTTCATCCCGCTGGGAACACCGATCCGTTGGTCCCTCGTCGCGCGCCGGCTCACCGGTTTCCAGCCTTCGCCGCGCGGGGTACATCCGTTGAATCAGCTTCTCCCCCTCCCCAATTAGGGACGGCGGCCGGGCAAGGCCGTTCAGGAGACCTGTGCAAATGCGCAATGCCCGCCCGACAGCCGATGATGTTGCCCGCATGCTCGATGCAATGCCGGGCCTCGGGCGCGATCCTCAATCCATCCGCCAACGAATTGAGATGATGGAGCATCTCCTCGAAAATGCTCTGGTTTTTCCCGGAACGAGACTCCGCTTCGGTCTCGATTCCCTGATCGGCCTTGTTCCTGTGGTCGGGGATCTGGTCACGGCGGCTATGGGGGCATGGATCGTGTGGGAGGCGCGCAATCTCGGAATGTCCCGGTGGCAAATCACCCGAATGGCTGCGAATGTCGGCTTCGACACCGCGATCGGCGCCATCCCACTGGTGGGGGATGCATTCGACTTCGCGTTCAAATCCAATTCTCGCAATCTCAGGATCATCAGGCGCCACTTGGACCGACATCATCCCGGCACTACGACGATCGAGCAATGATCTGGCGGCGTTTTCAGCCTCTGCGCCAGATCCGCAGCTTGCGGCGAGACGTGGCCCCGCCGTCCTGATTGGCCCTGCACGCTTCATAGCGGAGGCGCTTGTCGAGGCAGAGCCAGAGTTCATCCAGCCAGCCGTCCCTCGTCGCCGTGACACGAACTGCGCGGGCAGGGACAGCCGGATTCACAGCGACGAATGCATCGACAAAGCCACCGATTGTCATATCCCTTCGCCTGGAAAGCGCATCCATGTTGGGATAGCGAAGGGCTCGGTACAAGGCGCGACTTTTCGAGAAATAGGGAGCCGGATCACGCCCCATACAGGTTCCATGCTTGGCCCATTCATGCTGGATGAGATCGGGCGACGGCGTTACGCATATATTCTGGCGCACGAGCGACTGAGGCAGGATCGTAGCTGTCCGGCAGTATTGGGGCCAGGTCTTGCCAGCACCGTCAGGCCATAGCCCGTGGAGCGTAAAGCCGAAGGCGCCCAGCTTACCGCCGCACCGCAGCGCGTCACTACGGCCGGGACTACGGCATAATTGCGGAGACCAGCTGATCGCCAGTGTATAGCTCGCGGTAGGAATACGCCGGACGGGTTCGTTCCTGCTGGGGCCATCGAATTTGGGCCGCGGCAGAATCGAGGGAGCAGTGCAGCTCGCGGCCTGCGCGAGCGCGGGAAGCGGAGCAGTTATCGCGAAGCCAGCGGCGGTAAGCCGAGCAAGCGATCTACGCATTGGCGAAATCCAGACCGATGTCCGCAGCCGGGGCCGACTGGGTGAGGCGGCCAACACTGATGAAATCCACGCCCGTCTGGGCGATCTCCCGGATCGTCTCCAATTGCACCCCGCCCGATGCTTCCGTGGGCACACGCCCGCCAACCAGCGTAACGGCGCCACGCAGAACGGCAGGCGGCATATTGTCCAGCAGCAAATGTGTCGCGCCAGCAGCAATCGCAGGTTCGATCTGGTCGATACGATCGACCTCTACGATGATTTGTCCAATCCCCGCGGCCACTGCCCGGCGCACCGCCTCACCCACCGACCCTGCGACCGCGATGTGGTTATCCTTGATCATCGCGGCGTCCCACAGGCCCATGCGATGATTGGTCGCGCCGCCCATACGGGTCGCGTACTTCTCCAGCACACGCAGACCAGGGATCGTCTTGCGCGTATCGAGCAGAGTGGCGCCCGTGCCGGCGATGCGATCGACATAGGCACGAGTCATGGTGGCGATACCGGAGAGATGCTGCACGGTATTGAGCGCCGAGCGCTCGGCGGTGAGGAGCGCCCTCGCCTTGCCGCGAAGGCGCATCAGGTCGGTCCCAGCCGAAACCTTGTCCCCCTCTCCCACCAGCAACTCGATCTCCACATCGGGATCGAGCGCACGGAAGAAGGCCTGTGCAATCGGCAGGCCGACGACAGTTACGGCATCACGGCTGTCCATGGCGCCCGTGAAGAGGGCGTCAGCGGGAATGACGCTTTCACTCGTCACGTCGCGTGGCGGTGAGCCCAGATCCTCGGCCAGGGTGGCGGCGACAAACGCATCGAGATCGAAACCGGGCAGGTCGAAAGGCGTCATAGCTATCAGTCCCGCGCGCCGAGATCGCCCCTGCCCACTGTGCCGCTGGCCATCTCCAGCATCCGGTCGAGGCTCTTCTTCGCCGCGAGGCGGAGCGTCTCGTCCATCTCGATCCGGGGGCTGAGGTCGCGCAGCGCGATGTAGAGCTTCTCCATCGTGTTCATCGCCATATAGGGGCAGATGTTGCACGCGCAGTTGCCATCCGCCCCCGGCGCGCCGATGAAATTCTTCTCAGGCACCGCCAGCTCCATCTGGTGAATGATGTGCGGCTCGGTGGCGACGATCAGCGTGTCGCCCGGCAGCGCCTTAGCGAAGGCCAGAATACCGCTCGTCGAGCCGACATAATCGGCATGATCGACGATGTGCGGCGGGCACTCGGGATGCGCGGCGACCGGCGCGCCGGGATGCTGCGCCCTGAGCTTGAGCAGTTCGGTCTCCGAGAAGCTCTCGTGGACGATGCACACGCCCGGCCAGAGCAGCATGTCGCGCCCCAGCTTGCGGTTCAGATAACCGCCCAGATGCTTGTCCGGCCCGAAAATCACTTTCTGCTCGGGCGGAATCTTCGAGAGGATGATCTCCGCCGAGGACGAGGTGACGATGATGTCGCTGAGCGCCTTCACCTCAGTCGAACAGTTGATGTAGCTGAGCGCAATATGGTCGGGGTGCGCCTCGCGGAACGCCTTGAATTGACTGGGCGGGCAACTGTCCTCAAGGGAACAGCCCGCGTCCATGTCCGGCAGGATCACCGTCTTGTCCGGCGAAAGGATCTTCGCGGTTTCCGCCATGAAGCGCACGCCGCAAAAGGCAATCACCTCAGCGTCCGTCTCCGCGGCCTTACGGGACAGTTCCAGCGAATCGCCCACGAAGTCCGCCAGATCCTGAATCTGCGGCTTCTGGTAATAATGGGCGAGGATGACCGCATTGCGCTCCTTGCGCAGTCGATTGATCTCGCCGAGCAGATCGACCCCTGCGAGAGAGCCGCCGATACCGCCGCGTGCGTCCATGACTTCGAATCTCCTGTCCCGTTCCCCCGGCAGATGGCCCGACGGCGAGGCAGGATCAAGGGCGGAGAGGCGCCGAGCTCATTTGCCCGGCCATGGGACGGCCCGCCCCGGGCGTGCCGGCGAGCACTTGCTCGGTAAGCGCATAGCCCGCCGGACTATAGGCAACGCCGTCCGCCACCAATTGCGTGCCGACCAGCACGGCGAGGCCGCAATACCAGGCAGGATGGACCCGGCCGGACCGGCGACGATCGGCAATCATCCCCGCCGCGAAGAACACCATCGGCGCGACAATCGCCGCGACGTACCAGCCATAGGGGACCATGAGGGGCATGGGGAGCAGCCGCCCGAAGCCCGGCCCGGTGAGAATGATCATGGCGCAGCACATCAGGCGCCGGTGCCAGTCCGTCCGCCGACGCATAACGAGCCCGGCGATCGCCAACCCGGCGAACGCGGTGATGCCGAGCGGATTGACAATGAGAAACTGGTTCTGATCGAAGAAGAACGGCCCGCCACTGCGCCGCAGGGTCGTCACCGTCATGAGCGTGCCCAGCGCGACCATCGCGGGAATGAAGGCCAGCGCGAGCCAGCCAAGCTGCCGGTGGAAACGGACATTGCCAGTGGCGGCCAGGATGGTCTGGACGAGATACAGCACCACCCAGCCGAAAAAGACGACGGCATGGAACCTACTTCGCTTCCCTCAAACCTGCTCTACCCCGCCGGATCGCCCTCGAACCGCGCTACCACTCGCGCATCCAGCCCGGCAGCGCGCAGCGGCATGACGAAGCTGCGCTCGATGGCCGACTTGGCAGCATTGCGGGCAAGGCGCATGGGCACCTCCGCCCGCGCCTGTGCGACCAGCTCTGCTTGCCCGCGCGCGCGATTGGCGGCGTCCAGCGTCTTCTCGGCATCGGTGAGCGCCATGAGGAGCCCGCCGCCGTCATAGGCCTGCATCTGCTTGAGATCGATCTGCGGGCCAGTCACTTCCAGCGGCGGGAGGGTGACAGTGAGGGTCTTGTCCGCCTCGTTCCACACGACATCCTGCTGGCGGATCGCGGCGAGATCCACCTCATAGCGCACAAGGCCGGGCAGGATCATCGTCTGCTTGGCGGTGAGGCCAAAGCGCTGCTGCTCGCTGGTGGTGACGGCCACGAAGCGCGCGACGAACGGAACCAGCCGCGCCTGCTCGTGCAGGCTCTGCAGGCTGGCGGTGGCGACGGACTCGACCGTGCCCTCCATGCGCTGATCGAGCGAGCGCCCGGCCCACCAGGCGGCGGCCCAGACGAGGCCGACGACCAGCACGACAAGCGCGGCGACCAGCGCGATGCGCCGCGTGAGCCGCGCCGCCAGCCTGTCCTTTCCGTTCTCTTCCGAGGTCATATTGCCTGCCATTCGCTTTCTCCCAGCCTCATAACGAGGCCGCGCCGCTCCAGATCCAGAAGATGCGCCAGAACCGACCGCCCAGCCGCTCCGGTCAGTCTTGGATCAAGCCCCTTGTACATGTGCTGAACCATATGCGGGATCGCGCCGGGGCCATCGCGCCCGAGCAGGCGGAGGATCTGCCCCTCGCGCATCTTGCGATGGCCAAGCATTCCTCGCACGAAGCGCCGGGGCCGCTCGATCGGCTCGCCATGGGCGGGGTAGTAAATGGCGTCCTCGCGGGCGATGAGCCGCTCCAGCGAGGCGAGATAGGCGGTCATGTCGCCATCGGGCGGCGCGACCACGCTGGTCGACCAGCCCATGACGTGATCGCCAGTGAAGAGCGCCTGCTCCTGCGCCAGCGCGAAGCAGAGATGATTGGAGGTGTGGCCGGGCGTCGCGATCGCCTCGAGCGTCCAGCCCTGCCCACTGAGCCGCTCGCCATCGGCCAGCACGCGGTCCGGCGCATAAACGGGATCGAAAGCGGCATCCGCGCGCGGGCCTTCGTCGTCCAGTGTGAGCGGCGCGCAGCCGATGACCGGCGCGCCAGTCAGGTCAGCGAGCGGCCGCGCGGAGGGGCTGTGATCGCGGTGGGTGTGAGTGCAGGCAATGGCGACGACCGGTCTGCCGTCTATCGCAGCGATGAGCGCGGCGAGATGGCGCGGATCGTCCGGGCCGGGATCGATCACCGCGAGATCGCGCGTGCCGACGAGGTAGGTCTGCGTGCCGGTATAAGTGAACGGCGAGGGATTGGGCGCGAGGACGCGGGCGACAAGCGGCGAAAGGCCGATAGCCGTGCCGGTCTCTGAAGAAGTAGGGGGAGCCGGCGTTGCCATCCTCCCCCATGTGCGCGCTTGTGCCGGGAAATCAAGGCGCGGCGGAGGGCTCCCGTCAGTCCTGTCGCGATCGCAGACGGGCGATCTGCCGATCCAGATCGGTCAGGACCTTCATGCGGACCTCGTGCGACATCGACTGGTCGTTCATGATGTCCTGGCGCGCCTCCCTGATGCCAGCAATGGCCTGCGCCCGCGCATTGCGGGCGATTGCATCGCCGCACGCCCGGATGGAAACCGTAGTGCGCCCGCCATGCTCCACGCTGTGCACCTCGCTCACGCCGGAACGGGAGACGTCCTTGCAGTCCTGTGTGACGACGACGGTGGGGATATTGGCGGCGTGAACCGCTGCAAGCGCGTGCGCCTGGCTGGCACGGGCCTGTGCGAGGGCCGCGCTGCGATCGGCAGACGTGCGGGCCATGTCGATGCGCAGTCGAGCGCGCTCTGCCTCGGCTTCGGCAAGCGCCTTCGCCCGCTCAGCCTGTGCCGCAGCCCATTCGGCCTGATGCTGGCGGGCCTGCTCGCGCGCCTGAGCAGCGGCGGCGCGGGCCTGCGCGACATCGAAGCGCGGCGGCGTCGGGGGCGTGGGCGGAACGGGAGCGACGGGAGGTGCAGGGGGCGTGGGCGGCGCCCAGGCGACATCCGTCTGGCCAGCGTCCTGCTCCGGCGCCGCTGGCAAAACGGGCACTTCCGCAGGTGCGGCAACCGACGTCGGGAGCGCGACACTGCGCACGGAGGCTACCGGCGCCAGCCGCGCGACCGGCGCGAGCGTGCGGCTCAGCACATGACCGACAGACTGCGCGGGGAGCGCGTGCGCGACCTTGCTCCCCATGTCTGCGGCCACGCCCTGCCCGGACGCCGTGAGGGCAAGCCCGCCCAGCGTCGTGCCGCCAATCAGCAGGAGGCCAAGACGACGCCGGCCGCTGCTCGGCGTGGCCTTGGCAAGCATGGCGAGACGGCGCTTGAGCGTCTCCACCGAGGTGAGGTGGCAGGCAATGGCGAACTCGCGATTGGTCGCTGCCTTGATGAGCGTGCGGCCATAAGCCTGGCCGAGACCGCGTCGACGCGCCTCGGCAACCACCTGCGCATCGCAGGCGACCTCCTGATCGGCGCGAAACAGGCGGTAGGCAGCCCACGCGACCGGGTTCCACCAGTGCAGCGCGACGACCAGCAGCGCGAAGGCATTGGCGAGGAGATCGCCACGGCGGTGATGGGCCAACTCATGCGCAAGAGCGAGTGCATGTTCATCGCTGTCGAAGCGATCCGAGGCGTCGGCAGGGAAGACGATGAGGCGCTGGCGGAGGCCGAACGCCATAGGTCCGCTGGCGCGGGGACTGGCGAGGAGCGCGACGCCCGGCGCGGCCTCGCCCATCACCGTGGCGCCAGAGAGCAGATGCGCGCGAAAGCGGCGATAGCCCCAGACATGGCCGATGAGGAACAGGCCCGCGCCCACGAGCCAGATCAGCACAGCGAGGGCAATCCAGCCCGCGCTGCCGAGGCTGTTTGATACGGGTATGACGGCTGCGGCATGTGACGTTGTGCCACCCGCAACGATCGAACTGCGCACCACATCGCTGATCGAACCCGAGACCGGCTCGACCGCCAACATGGGCGCGGACACACCAAGGCCAAGCGTCAAGGGCGGCAGGACCATGCGCAGGGCCGGCAGCGCCCAAAGCGCATAGGCCGCCTGTGCGCCGAAATGCTCGGCCACGGGGCGGCGCAGGACCATGACGAGGAGCATGAGTGCCGTGCTGGCGACGACGGCTTCTATCGCCCAGGCGATCATGGCTTGATCTCCTTGAGCAGCGCCTCAAGCTCGGCAATGTCATCTCCCGAAAGCTGCCGGGTGCGCGCCAGATGCGCCACAAGGGGGGAAACCTTGCCGCCGAACAGCCGATCAACCAGCCGGTTCGATTCTTTTTCGAGATAGGCTTCGCGCGGCACAAGCGGGCGATAGATGTATCGACGCCCCTCGGGCTCGTGAGCAATCGCCTCCTTGGCGATCAGGCGAGAGAGCAGAGTCTTGACTGTCTGGAGGCTCCAGCCACGCTCATCCCCTATCGCTTCGGCCACATCGGTGGCGGTTGCGGGAGAGCGCTCCCAGAGCACCTCCATCACTGCATGTTCGGCATCACTGATCCGTTCGGCCACAGGCTCGCTCCACTCTTCGACTCAACGACTACATCCGTAGTTGAAACTACAGATGTAGTCAATCGATGCGAGAGAGCTTGGCCGAGTGGCGTTACTGCACCTTGGAGATGCCCTGCCCCTCGAAGAGCTGCTGGAGCTCGCCGGCCTCGTACATCTCCATCATGATGTCGCTTCCGCCGACAAATTCGCCCTTCACATAAAGCTGCGGGATGGTGGGCCAGTCAGAGAAGCTCTTGATGCCCTGACGCACTTCCTGATCCTGAAGGACGTCCACGGTGTCATAGTCGACACCGAGATGCTCAAGGATGGCAATCGCGCGACTGGAAAAGCCGCACTGCGGGAAAAGTGGAGTCCCCTTCATGAAGAGGACGACATCGTTTTTGCCGACAATGTCTGAAATGCGATCGTGAACGGGCTGGCTCATGGGAAACGCTGCTCCTTCGCGCCGGCGCTTCGCGCGGCTTGGGTCATGTCGCTCAGTTGGGAACGGCAGTGGTCAGTTGCAAGGCATGAAGCACACCGCCCATTCGGCCACCAAGGGCGGCGTAAACGGCACGCTGCTGCGCAACACGGCTCATGCCCCGAAAGCTCTCGGCCGTGACGCGAGCGGCATAATGATCGCCATCCCCGGCGAGATCAGTGATCTCCACCTCAGCATCGGGAATACCGGCCTTGATCAGGTCTTCAATATCGTTCGCGGCCATGGGCATGGCTGAGTGTCTCAGCTCTGCTGCATGAACTGGCGGCGTGCCTCGGCAGCCCTGTCTCCGAGAGCCGCGCGCACTTTCGCCTCGTCCATATCGACGCCGGCATTGACGAGATCGCCGAGCAGCTTGCGGACGACATCCTCATCGCCCGCTTCCTCGAAATCCGCCTGGATGACGGACTTGGAATAGGCGTCGGTCTCTTCAGCCGTGAGTCCCATCAGCCCCGCCGCCCATTCGCCGAGCAGGCGGTTGCGCCGCGCGGTGATGCGGAAAGCCATTTCTTCGTCACGGGCGAATTTCGCCTCGAATGCCTTCTCGCGATCGTCGAAAGTCGTCATCAGTCAGCCCCGCTGGTATCCAAACTCTTGCTTATCACTTAGGTCGCGCCGCGTGCCTTGGCAACGCAGGCTCGCGTTCAATTTTCAGGAGGCCGGCAATTTTCAGACGCTTGCCGGCACCAGCCATGGCCGCCGGGTCATATCGGACTGCTCGAACGCGGCGATCGCATCGCTCCGGCCCAGAGTGAGGCCGATTTCGTCCAGCCCGCCGAGCAGGCA
Source organism: Sphingobium sp. CR28 (assembly GCF_052327305.1). Taxonomy (GTDB): domain Bacteria; phylum Pseudomonadota; class Alphaproteobacteria; order Sphingomonadales; family Sphingomonadaceae; genus Sphingobium. The sequence goes on from NZ_CP182486.1 coordinate 570,360, forward strand.
GCTCTTGCGGAACGGGTCGATCTCGAAGGTGAAGCGATCCTGAAACGGCGTGGTGACCGTCTGGTTCTCCAAGTCGATATAGATCGGGTCTGTCTTCGCCACCTCTAGCAGGCGGTCAATCGCCTCCTGCGGAAGCGCCACAGTGAGAATACCGTTCTTGAACGCGTTACCGGAGAAAATGTCCGAGAAGCTGGGCGCGATCACGGCCTTCACGCCCATGTCGATGAGCGCCCAGGCAGCATGTTCCCGGCTGGACCCGCAACCGAAATTGTCCCCGGCGATGAGGATCGCGGCGCCTGCATAATCGGGATCATCGAACACATTTCCCGGCTCCTTGCGCAGAACCTCGAACGCGCCCTTCCCCAGACCCGCGCGGCTGATCGTCTTGAGCCACGCAGCGGGAATGATGATGTCCGTATCGACATTCTTGAGGCCGAGCGGATAGGCTCGCCCCTCAACCCGGGAAACCGGCTCCATCAAATGCTGCCCTTATACTGCCGAATCTCTTTGTCGGTAAGAACCTCGGCGCGGCCCAGGCCAATCGCCATCGCGGCGCTAGCGACGGCGCCCATGACCAGCACCCAGAATACCTTCTTCATTTGCACCCCTCTCCGCCTGTCGACTCTGTAGGTCTCAGGCCATTTCGCTCGCGGTGAGTTCCCGCACGTCCGTCAACCGGCCGGTCACTGCGGCACTCGCCGCCATGGCCGGGGAAAGCAGATGCGTCCGCGATCCTGGCCCCTGACGGCCCATGAAATTGCGATTGCTCGTCGAGGCGCAGCGCTCGCCGGCAGGCACCTTGTCCGGGTTCATACCCAGACACGCCGAGCAGCCCGGCTCCCGCCACTCAAATCCCGCTTCGATGAAGATGCGATCCAGCCCCTCGGCTTCCGCCTGACGCTTGACGAGGCCGGACCCCGGCACGACCAGCGCCTGCCGGATGCCGTCCGCGATATGGCGCCCCCGCAGGATCGCCGCCGCCGCCCGCAGATCCTCGATGCGGCTGTTGGTGCAACTGCCAATGAAGATGTGCTCGACCGACACGTCCTGCATCCGCTGGCCGGGGACGAGACCCATATAGTCGAGCGACTTGCGCGCGGCTTCGCGCTTCGAGGCATCCTCGAAACTCTCCGGATCCGGCACCACACCCGTGATCGGCACCACATCCTCGGGACTGGTGCCCCAGGTGACATTGGGCACGATATCGGCCGCATCGAGACGCACGACCTTGTCGAAGCGCGCGCCTTCATCCGTGACCAGCGTCTTCCACCAGGCAACGGCCTTGTCCCACGCCTCGCCCGTAGGCGCCATCGGCCGCCCCTTGAGATACGCGAAGGTCTTCTCGTCCGGCGCGAACAGCCCGGAACGCGCGCCACCCTCGATCGCCATGTTGGCAACCGTCAGCCGGCCCTCGATGCTCATGTCGCGAAACACCGAACCGCGATATTCGATGACATAGCCCGTGCCGCCCGCCGTGCCGGTCTTGCCGATGATGGCGAGAACAACGTCCTTGGGCGTGACACCGGGACCGAGCGTGCCGTCTATCTCCACGGCCATCGTCTTCGAGGGCTTGAGGAGCAGCGTCTGCGTGGCGAGCACATGCTCGACCTCGCTGGTACCGATACCGAATGCCAGCGACCCCAGCGCGCCATGAGCGGCAGTGTGACTGTCGCCGCAAACCAGCGTGGTGCCCGGCAGCGTGAAACCCTGCTCGGGGCCGACGACATGGACAATGCCCTGCTCGGGCGCCACCGCATCGAAATATTTGACGCCGAACTCGGGCGCATTGCGCTCCAGCGCCGCAAGCTGCTGCGCGCTCTGCGGATCGGCAATGGGGATGCGATTGCCCGCCGCGTCCACCCGCGCCGTTGTCGGCACATTATGATCCGGCACCGCAAGCGTGAGATCGGGCCGGCGCATCCGGCGCCCGGCGAGGCGAAGCGCTTCAAATGCCTGCGGACTGGTCACTTCATGGACCAGATGGCGGTCGATATAGATGAGGCACGTGCCATCGTCGCGCGTCTCGACGACGTGCGCGTCCCAGATCTTTTCGTACAGTGTGCGCGGTTTTTCTGTCATTTCGTGTCGCGTTAACGCCTTTTTTGACGCAGTTTCAAGGAAAATGCATGGCGAGCACCCGCCGGCTTCCCCTGCGCCTGATCCTTCAAAGGTTCTAAAGGTTCTAGTCCTTGGAGTAAAAAAACATCGCCATATGGGTGCGATCGAAGCGGGAAAGAGCCGAGCGGCACCGCTGCCGAGGGTAACGCCTTTTACCCGCTGTAGGACAGACCCTCCCCTACATCGAAAGCGCGACCCCATAGGCCGCCGTCGTTCTCGCTGCGACCTCTTCTGCAGTGACGCCGCGCGCCAGCTCGATAAGCTGAAACGGACTGTCATGATCGGGGCGATGGAACACGGCGATGTCCGTGATGACCATGTCCACCACATTCCGGCCGGTCAACGGCAGCGTGCAGGCGGGAATGAACTTGGGGCTGCCGTCCTTGGCATTATGCTCCATGACGACGATGATCTTCTTGACGCCAGCGACCAGATCCATCGCGCCGCCCATGCCCTTGATCATCTTGCCCGGGATCATCCAGTTGGCGATGTCGCCATTCTCCGCCACTTCCATCGCACCGAGCACAGTGAGATCGATGTGGCCGCCGCGGATCATCGCGAAGCTGTCCGCGCTGGAGAAATAGACGCTGCTGGGAAGCTCGCTGATCGTCTGCTTGCCTGCGTTGATGAGATCGGGGTCCTCTTCGCCCTCATAAGGGAATGGGCCAATGCCGAGCATCCCGTTCTCGCTCTGGAGCGTCACTTCCATGTCGGCGGGGATATGATTGGCGACCAGAGTCGGGATGCCGATGCCCAGATTGACGTAGAAGCCATCTTCCAGCTCACGCGCCGCGCGCGCCGCCATCTCGTCGCGGGTCCAGCCCTTCGCATCCTGGGGCATCAGTTCAAGCTTCCTTCCTGAATGGTCTCGATGTTGCCGGATCGCGGCGTGATCGCGCTGCTTGCGTCGTTCATGGCTCGGGACTCCAGCGCTTGTCGGCGGGGAAGATGTCGTCGAAGTTAGCGCCTTCCCAGCCGCCATAGAGCGCGTTCGGTATGAGGAACCAGCCATTGCCCCAAAGCGGCACGAGCGCGGGACTCTGCGCAAGCGAGCGGCGCGGGGGAGTGGACAGCGCCTTGTCGTTGAAGGCGTCGGCGAAGTCGCCAAGATTGTCGCCCGCCATCGCGATCACGCAATAGCGCGCGGCAAGCGCGGCGCGGCGCGGGTCCTTAGCTGAACCGGGCGCGACATCGCCCTTGAGGAGCAAGGTATCGCCGGGCACGGCGCCCGCAATCCCGACCGAGGCAAGCGCGGCGACCGTCGGGGCGGCAGCAGCGCGGTCGCGGTTCGAATTGAAGATAACGGTCACGCCTGCGGCGCGAATCGCCGCGATCGCATCGACGGCGCCGGGTACGGCCTCGACCTTTGCCGCGCCGCCCTGCTCCCACTTCGCCCAGCGCGCCGGATCGAACGGTGGGTCGCCTCGTCGCGCGCTGTCGTAATTGGCACCGGTGTTGAGAAGCACCGTTTCGTCGATATCATAAACGACCGCACGCGGGCCAGCTCCGCACGCTTCGAACCGGGGTGCCGCCGGTGTTGATCCGGGCGCGAGCACGACGCTGTTCGCCGGGCCACGGGCGTGCGCGGCGACGAAGGTGGCCATCGCGCGGTGCGCCTGGGCCGAGAGCACCGCCGCCTCGCCTGATCCGAGCTGCCAGCGATATTGCCGCCCCGGTTGTGCGGGTGCTGTCTCGCTGGCTGCGGGGGGCGGAGTCGCGGCGCAGGCGGCAAGCGCGAGAGCCCCGCACAGCACTGGCGAACGGGCAAGCGCCCCTCGCATCATGCCGCTGCCGCCTCCGGGCGTGGGCGCGTCGTGCGGAACTCGATCTTCTTGTCGTAAGGCGCGCCAACGATCATGCGCTTCACATAGATGCCCGGCAGATGGATTGCATCGGGATCGAGCGCGCCGATCGGGACCACTTCCTCCACTTCCGCAACGCAAATCTTCGCGGCGGTGGCCATGGGATGATTGAAATTGCGGGCAGTCTTGCGGAAGACCAGATTGCCTGCTTCGTCCGCTTTCCAGCCCTTGATGATGGCGAGGTCCGCGAAGATACCGCGCTCGAGAATATAATCCTGCCCGTCGAAGCTCTTCACTTCCTTGCCTTCGGCCACTTTGGTGCCGACGCCAGTCTTGGTGTAGAAGCCCGGTATGCCCGCGCCCCCTGCCCGGCAGCGCTCGGCCAGCGTGCCCTGGGGGCAGAATTCCACTTCCAGCTCTCCGGCGAGATACTGCCGCTCGAACTCCTTGTTCTCGCCGACATAGGAGGAGATCATCTTGCGCACTTGACGGGTGCGGAGCAGCTTGCCCAGCCCCTCGCCATCCACGCCCGCATTGTTGGACGCAATGACGAGATCCTTCACGCCTGCGTCGCGGATCGCGTCGATCAGCCGCTCGGGAATGCCGCACAGACCAAAGCCGCCGGCACAGATTTGCATCCCGTCGAACAGCAGACCCTCAAGCGCCGAAGCGGCATCCGGATAGAGCTTCTTCATGCGAGACATTGCCTCCTGTCGCTGATGGCTTCACCGCAATAGGAAGGCACGCCGCGCGGGTCAATTTGTGCGACGCAAAAGAAACCGGAGCACGCAAAGAAAAGGCGGCCAGAAGCCGCCTTTTCGCCAATGGGATGTTGCTAAGCGATCAGATATTGTCGCCCAACGCGCCCTTCACCGATCCCTTCAGCTTTTGTCCGGCGCCCTTGGCCTGCTGAACCTTACCTTCGGCAACGAGGCTGTCATTGCCGGTCTTGCGGCCATGCTCTTCCTTGCCCTTGCCGATCGCGTCATTGATCGCGCCCTTGGCCTTGTCGATCAGTTCGCCCATGGTGATTCTCCTTCGCTTGGGGGGTGCTGGGAGAACGAACGGAGACCCGAGCCGTTCCGCGATTTGCGGCGGGCTGTTGAACAATGGCCCTGAAACCGGGTCAGATGAGTCCGGCAAGCGGGCTCGACGGATCGGCATACATGCGCCGTCCCATGCGCCCGGCAAGATAGGCCGCGCGGCCTGCTTCCACCGCGCTCTTCATCGCGCCGGCCATCATGATGGGATCGCGCGCCTCGGCAATGGCGGTGTTCATGAGCACGCCGGTGCAGCCCAGTTCCATGGCGACGGCGGCGTCCGACGCAGTGCCCACGCCAGCGTCCACGAGAACTGGCAGGCTGGTGCCTTCCACAATGAGACGGATCGTCACCCGGTTCTGAATACCCAGCCCCGAGCCAATCGGCGCGCCCAGCGGCATGATGGCAACGGCGCCTGCGTCTTCCAGCCGCTTGGCAGCAATGGGATCATCGACACAGTAGACCATCGGAAGGAAACCTTCCCTGGCGAGGATCTCGGTCGCGCGGATCGTCTCCACCATATCAGGATAGAGCGTGCGCGCCTCGCCCAGCACTTCTAGCTTCACCAGATCCCAGCCGCCAGCCTCGCGCGCGAGGCGCAGCGTGCGAATCGCCTCCTCGGCGGTAAAACAGCCGGCGGTGTTGGGGAGATATGTCACTTTTTTCGGGTCGATATAGTCGGTGAGCATCGGCGCCTTCGGGTCCGAGACGTTCACGCGGCGCACCGCCACCGTGACAATCTCGGCTCCGGACGCGGCGACGGCGGCGGCGTTCTGCTCGAAATCCTTATATTTGCCCGTGCCGACGATTAGTCGGGAGCGATAGGTCCGGCCAGCGACGTTCCAGCTATCCTCGACCACAGCAGGCTGGTGGTCGCCGCCGCCCACAAAGTGCACGATCTCCAGCTCGTCGCCATCTTCCACGATGGTTTCGCCAAGCTGCGCGCGCGGCACCACTTCCAGATTGCGCTCCACGGCGAGCCGGGCCGGGACAAGCCCGAGCTCCTCCTCCGCCAGCGCCGCGATGGTGAGGCCGCCGCGCACGCGCCGGTGCTCGCCATTCACTCGAATCCCGATGGTCCCATCAACGCTCATGCGCTCTTATCTACCTTTCGCTTTCGCTTGCGCTCAGGGGGCCATATAGGGAAGCGCGGTCGGGCGCCGCAACCGCGACGTCACTTAAAGACATGCGCCCAGCATAAGGGATTTGAACAGGCGATGGCGGACACACGCAGGATCTTCGTGCTGAACGGGCCGAACATCAATCTGCTCGGCACACGTGAGCCGGACATCTACGGCTATGACACGCTGGACGACATCGCTGCGCGCATGGACGACGCCGCGCAGCGCGAGAGCGTCGAGATCGATTTTCGCCAGTCCAACCATGAGGGACACCTGGTGGACTGGCTGCAGGAAGCGAACGCAGAGGGCGCGCACGCCGTCATCATCAATGCCGGGGCGCTCACGCACACCTCGCTGGCGCTCTATGATGCGATCCGCGCAATCCAGGTGCCGGTGATCGAGGTCCACCTTTCCAACCCGCATGCACGCGAAGCCTATCGCCATAAAAGCTATGTGGGCATGGCCGCAAAGGGAACGATCGCGGGCTTCGGTGCGCTCTCCTACATGCTCGCTCTGGAAGCGGCACTGGACCTCTGAAACGACCAAATGGTTGCCTTGAGAGCCGAAGCGATCTAGGCGCGCCCGCCAAACGCATGACGACAACGAACAAGGGAAGCACATGGCCGACAAGATCGAAAGCAATGGCGGACCGATGCAGATCGACGTCAAGTTGGTCCGTGATCTCGCCAAGATGCTCGACCAGACCAACCTGACCGAGATCGAAGTGGCAGATGGCGAGCGCCGCATCCGCGTGGCGCGCGAGCCCGCTCCGCAGGCGGCAAGCTTCGTAGCAACCGCACCAATGGCGGCGCCGGCCCTCGCCTCCATCCCCGCCCCGGCCGCAACGCCCGCACCCGTCGCGGCAGCGGTTGCCCCGCAGGCGGACGCAAATGCCGTCAAATCGCCGATGGTCGGCACAGTCTATCTCGCCTCCGAGCCGAGCGCACCGCCGTTCGTGAGCGTGGGAGACACGGTGAAGGCCGGGCAGACGCTGCTCATCGTCGAAGCAATGAAAGTGATGAACCCGATCACCGCGCCCGCTGCCGGCACAGTGAAGGCCGTGTTCGTCGAGAACGGACAACCGGTCGAGTACGACCAGCCGCTCATCGTCGTCGCATAAGGCGCGCGGGGCATGACCATCGAAAAACTGCTGATCGCCAATCGCGGCGAGATCGCGCTGCGTATTCACCGTGCCTGCCATGAAATGGGCATCAAGACGGTGGCAGTCCACTCGACTGCCGACAGCGATGCCATGCATGTGCGGCTGGCGGACGAGGCGATCTGCATTGGCCCGCCCGCAGCGCGCGACAGCTACCTGAACATCCCTGCGATCATCTCCGCCGCTGAAATCTCCGGCGCGGACGCGATTCATCCCGGCTATGGCTTCCTGTCCGAAAACGCCCAGTTCGCCGAGATCGTGGAAGCGCACGGCCTGATCTTCGTCGGCCCCAAGCCCGAGCATATCCGCACCATGGGCGACAAGGTGGAAGCCAAGCGCACCGCCGGCGCGCTGGGCCTGCCACTGGTGCCGGGCACGGACGGCGCGATCGAGGACATCGGCGAAGCCAAGCGCATTGCCGACGAGATCGGCTATCCGGTGCTGGTAAAGGCGGCTGCCGGCGGCGGCGGACGCGGCATGAAAGTGGTGCCGGACGAGGCGCAGTTCGAGACGCTGATGAGCCAGGCCAGCGCGGAGGCCAAGGCGGCATTCGGCGACGGCACCATGTATCTCGAGAAATATCTCGGCAATCCGCGCCACATCGAGTTTCAGGTGTTCGGCGACGGTAACGGCAACGCCATTCATCTGGGTGAGCGGGACTGCTCGCTCCAGCGCCGCCACCAGAAAGTGCTGGAAGAAGCTCCGTCCCCCGTCATTTCCGCCGCGGAGCGTGAGCGGATGGGCGGCATCGTGGCGAAGGCGATGGCCGACATGGGCTATCGCGGCGCCGGCACCATCGAATTCCTCTACGAGGACGGCGAGTTCTACTTCATCGAGATGAACACCCGGCTTCAGGTCGAGCATCCGGTGACCGAGATGATTACCGGCGTCGATCTCGTCCGCGAGCAAATCCGCGTAGCGGAGGGCCGCCCGCTCTCTGTGGCGCAGGACGAACTGGTCTTCTCCGGTCACGCCATCGAGTGCCGGATCAACGCCGAAGACCCCGAGACCTTCATGCCCTCGCCGGGAACCGTGACGGCCTATCACGTGCCGGGCGGCATGCATGTGCGCGTGGATAGCGGGCTCTATCAGGGCTACCGGGTGCCGCCCTATTACGACAGCATGATCGGCAAGCTGATCGTCTATGGGCGCACGCGCGAGGGCGCCCTCATGCGGCTGAAGCGCGCGCTGGAGGAATATGTGATCGAGGGGATGAAGACCACGATCCCGCTTCACCAAAAGCTCATCGCCGACACCGACGTGCAGAACGGCGACTATACGATCAAGTGGCTGGAAGAGTGGCTCGCGAAGCAATCCTGAGGTCAGCCGGGGCCGCATGACACGCCCCGGCCGCCTCGCGGGTCAGCGTGTCTGGGTGATGGCCAAGGGCTATGCGCCGGACGAGGGAGGCATGCAGACCTATGCGCGCGGCGTGGCAGAAGCCTATGCTGTTCTCGGTGCCGACGTCACCGTCTTCTCCCAGACCAGCCTCGGCCCGCGCGACGAACGGGTCGGACCGGTCCGCCTGATCGACATTGGCTCGGGCAAATCCGTCAACGTGCCTTTCCACCTGCATGGGCTGCTCCGGCGTGAGCGGGATGCACTGGGCGCCCCCGCCCTGCTCCACGCCACCACATGGCGCACCTCCATCCCGCCTCTGCTCGCCGGCCTGCCGTTCATCACGACGTTTCACGGTCGCGAGTTCATGTATGGCGGTCGCGCGACGGCCGCTGTGCTGCGCCTGATCGCCCGGCGGGCACGTCACTGTGTCGCCGTCAGCCGTTATACCGCATTTCGGCTGGCACAGCGCATCCCTCGCCTCCCCGCGCCGCCGATCGTGGCATGGAACGGCACGGCGATTTGCCCAGATTTGCCGAAGTGTGATGCGGCCATCCCCGCCGGCTCCGGCCCGCTGATCTTGAGCCTCTGCCGTCTAGAGCCCCGCAAGAACATCCTGAACGCCGTGGAGGCAGCTGCCCAGTGCCGCGACTATGGGCTCGAGTTTCGCTTCGTCATTTGTGGGCGCGGGCCGGATCTTGCCGACGTGAAAGCCAAAGTGGACGCGCTGAGCCTTGGCGACCGAGTGCATGTCCTGGGCTTCGTGGATAATGCGCGTGCCGATGCACTCTATCATGCAGCAGACATCTTCCTGCATCCCCAGTCGACCATCGACAAGGGTCGGGACTTCGAAGGGTTCGGCATTGCCATTGCCGACGCGATGCTGGTGCGCTGTGCCGTGATCGCGGGCCGGGACGGCGGCCCTGCCGAACTGATCGACGATGGCGAAGACGGGCTGCTGGTGGACGGAAACGATCCACACGCGATTGCGGAGGGGCTGAAGGCGCTACTGCGGAACGCGGACCAGCGAACGGCGCTCGCCGGGCGAGCGCATGACAAGGCAATGGGCTGCACCTGGCTCCGCCATGTCGAAACGATACTGGACGCCATAGAACAAAGGGAAGGAAAAGCCCCATGAAGGCAACGATCTGGCATAATCCGCGCTGCTCGAAGTCGCGGCAGGCGCTCGCCATCTTGGAAGAGACACCCGGTATCGACGTGGAGATCGTCGAATATCTCAAGACGCCGCCAAGCCGCGCCGAACTGGCGGCGGTTTATGCCCGAGGCGGGATTTCGCCACGTGACGCCTATCGCAAAGGGGAAGAGGAGGCGAAGGCGCTGAACCTCGCGGAGGCTGACGATAACGCGATCCTCGACGCCATGGCCGCGCATCCGATCCTGATCGAGCGCCCGGTGGTCGTCACGGATAAGGGCGTGCGCATTGGCCGGCCGCCCGAGGCGATCCGCGAGGTACTTTGAATGTGGTGCCGCGCTCGGCCTCTGGGTCAGGCGTGGCCGCTGACGGTGGCAAGCATGGCGGGATCGACACCCTCCGCTAGCAGGGCAGCGGACCATCGGCGCTCTGGCGCGAGATCGAGAAGCAGCGCGGGGTCGCTGGACCCCAGCAGCCAGCCCGGAGCGGCAAGCTCAGCCTCGATCTGACCGCCGGCCCAGCCTGCATAGCCCAGAAAAAGCTCGTAGCGCTGTGGCCCGCCGCCCCGGCCGATCGCCCGCAAAATCTCTATCGAGGCCGTGAGAGCCAGGCTCTCCGTCAGCCCGACCGTCTCCTCGCTCGACCAGTCCAGCCCATGAAGCACAGCGCCGCGCCCCGGCTCGACCGGTCCGCCGCGCAACACTCGCGAGTCCGGCGCGCTGGCGGTCGCAATGTCGAGTTCGCTCAGCACGCCGTGCAGCCCCACGCTTTCCATGGGATCGCTCAGCGTAAGGCCCATGGCCCCCGCAGGCGAATGCGCGCACAGCAGAATCACTGACCGTGCAAAGCGCGGATCGGGCATATCCGGCATCGCGATCAGCAGCCGGCCCTCGTAGCTCTCAAAAGGCGGATCCGCGAACATGATCCGAAGCTATGCCTCATTGACCCGTTCGGCAACCGCCCCACGCTCAGACAAACGCATTGTAGTGCGCCCTGCCGTGTAGCCGCGAGCCAGCCAGCGACGCCCCTTGACTCCGGAGCCCCGCGACACGAGGTCTGCGGCGCGCGGGCGCACCCGCTTTTCCAGCTTCGCTTGCAGATCAGGAGAGACAGGCCATGACCATCACCGTTGGCGACAAGATCCCCGCCATCACCTTCACACAGATGACCGAGAATGGCCCGGAACAGGTTGATAGCGAAAGCTATTTCAAGGGTCGCAAGGTTGCGCTCTTCTCGGTGCCGGGCGCCTTCACACCCACATGCTCGGCCAAGCATCTCCCCGGCTTCGTGGAAAAAGCGGCCGATCTGAAAGCCAAGGGCGTCGACGAGATCGCCTGCACCGCCGTCAACGATGCCTTCGTGATGGGCGCCTGGGGCAAGGCAAGCCACGCCGACGACGCCGTGACCATGCTGGCGGATGGCAATGGCGCGTTCGCCAAGGCTGTCGGTCTGGAGATGGACGGCAGCAAGTTCGGCCTCGGCACCCGCGGGCAGCGCTTCTCGATGATCGTCAATGACGGCGTGGTCGAGCAGCTCAATGTCGAGGCGCCGGGCGAGTTCAAGGTTTCGTCCGCCGAGCATATGCTCGGCCAACTCTAAGAACCGAAACAGGAGCGCGCCGGCAGCTGTTGAGGCGAACCGGCGCGCCCTTGGTGCTTAATCGGTTGCCAGGACGCTTCACAATTTTCGCGATCGGCACTCTTCCGCCACGCGCCTGACATGCTACATTCGTTGCTATGTCGAAATCGAAAAGCACCGCGATCGTGGCGGATCTCATCGCGCGCTATGACGCCGCGACCGATGCGTTGCGCGACGCCATGCTGGCCTTTGCCAACAAAGGCACCGCCCCCGGGCCGGCATATCTCGTCGACCGCACCTTCTGCTACCCATCGCTGACCATCGAATACACCACGCCAGTGAAGGCGCCGGAGAGCATCCGCTCTTTTGCGCGTCTCTCCAGCCCCGGCCGCTACACGACGACGATCACCCGCCCGCGCATGTTCGCGGATTATCTGATCGAGCAGCTCGATCTGCTGCTGGAGGATTATGGCGTTGCCATCTCCGTGGGCCGAAGCGACCAGCAGATTCCCTTCCCCTATGTGCTCGACGCGCTGCCGGCAGGCGCAATGGAAGGCGTCTCGCCTAACGACCTTGCCCGCCATTTCCCGACGACTGAGCTTGCCTATATCGGCGATGAAATCGCGGACGGGCTGTTCCTGCCCGATGCCGACGGTGCGCGGCCGCTCGCGCTCTTCGACGGGCTTCGGACGGACTTCTCGCTCGCGCGGCTCAAGCATTATACCGGCGCGCCGGCCGAGCACGTGCAGCGCTTCATACTCTTCACCAACTATCACCGCTATGTCGATGAATTCGTTGCTTGGGCCTGCGCGGAGCTGCAGCGCGAGGGCACGCCCTACACGGCCCTGTCCGGCGCGGGCGGCGTCTATGTGACGAAGGAGACGGCGGACCCGGCGCGGATGATCGCGGACAGCGCCTGGCGCAAGCACCAGATGCCCGCCTATCATCTGATCGCGCCGGACCAGAAGGGCATCACGCTCGTCAACATCGGCGTCGGCCCATCGAACGCCAAGACGATCTGCGACCATCTCGCGGTGGTGCGGCCGGAAGCCTGGCTGATGATCGGCCATTGCGGCGGCCTGCGTCCCAGCCAGCGGATCGGCGACTACGTGCTCGCCCACGCCTATCTGCGCGACGACCATGTGCTCGACCCGGTGCTGCCGCCCGAAATCCCCGTGCCGGCCATCGCGGAGGTGCAGGTGGCCATGGCGCAGGCGGCCGGCGCGATCCTGGGCGACGGGCCGGACTTCAGGCGGCGGTTGAGGACCGGCACAGTCGTCACCACGGATGACCGGAACTGGGAGTTGCGCTACTCGCAATCTGCGCTGCGCTTCTCCCTCTCCCGCGCAGTCGGCATCGATATGGAAAGCGCCACTATCGCCGCGCAGGGCTATCGCTTCCGCGTGCCCTATGGCACGTTGCTCTGCGTCTCCGACAAGCCGATCCACGGCGAACTGAAATTACCGGGACAGGCTAATCTCTTCTACGAACAGGCGATTGCCGGCCATCTCGCCATCGGGATCGAGACATGCCGACTGCTGCGGGAGCAGGGCGACCGGCTGCACAGCCGCAAACTGCGGGCGTTTAACGAACCGCCCTTCCGGTAAACCGCGAGCCTCCTCCCGTTGACGGGAGGAGGTCCGTTTCTCTCGGCTCAGGCGCCGACAGGCTCATGGTAGCGCGCCGCGACGTCGCGGTTGGAGAGCTTGCCCTTCATGGCCAGACGCGCATCTTCAAACGCGGTCCACAAGCTTTCATCGGCGAGCGGCGGGATCGTCACCTCCTCGCCCCGGTCCAGCCCGATCAGCCCCGCGTCCACAAGATCGCCCACTTCCATCACCCATTCGGCCGGAAACGCGTTCACGTCCTTGCCGGCCAGTTCCCAGATCTCAGTGCGCGTGGCACCGGGGAGCAGCGCCTGCGCCCGCACGCCCTTGTCGCGCACCCGCGCGGCGATGTTGCGGCTGAGGGCAATCAGGAAGGCCTTTGAACCAGCATAGACGCCTTCATAGAAGTCATAGTCGACGCCGAGGACGGACGCAGTGTTGACGATTGCGCCGCGCCCGCGCGCACCGAAAGCCCGGCCCGCAGCAATGGCCAGCCGCGCGGCGGCCGTGACATTGATGCCGACGATCCGCTCGATCTCGTCCGGCTCATTGTCCAGCGTGTCGCCTTGAAGCGAAAGACCGGCATTGTTGACGAAAAATGTGAGCGACGCATCGTCCGCGATCCGCTGCTCGATGCGCGCAAGGTCCGCCTTGTCACCCAGATCCGCGGGAAGCACTTCGATCGTCCGACCCGTCTCGGCGCGCAGACGCTCGGCCAGCGCATCGAGTCGGCTCACATTGCGGGCGACCAGCACAAGATCATATCCGCGCCGGGCAAGCCTGTCCGCATAGGTGGCGCCAATGCCAGATGACGCGCCGGTCACGAGCGCGGTGCCGGGATTGGCCTGATTTGAAGGGTTTGTCATCGTCTCTACTCCTGCAAAACCCGGCTATCCCGAGTCACTTGCAAAATGATAGTAACTCACTCATATCCATTCAATGGCAGAGAAGAAATTTATGGATGAGCATTGCCCCGTCGCGCGGAGTCTCGCCTGCGTGGGTGACAGGTGGAGCATGCTGATCCTGCGGGATGTCCAGCGGGGCATGACCCGCTTCGATCAGTTGCGCGCAAATCTTGGCGTCGCGCCCAATATTCTGTCGGGGCGGCTCGCCAGCCTGACTGCGGAAGGCCTGCTGGAAAAGCGGCAATATAGCGAGCGCCCGCCCCGGCAGGAGTATGTGCTGACGGAAGCGGGGCGCGACTTCATCCCCATCCTCACGGCGATCGCGGGCTGGGGCTACAAGCATCGCGGAGAAGGCCCGATCTCCCGGCTGGTCGACGAAGCGACCGGGGAAGCCGTGCAGCCGCTGGTGATCGACAGCGCAAATGGTGCGCCGATCGGGACGCGGCCCTTGAGATTGGTCCAGCCCGACTAGGCTGGGGTGCGGAGCACGGACCTTCCCATGCTCCGCCCAGTTCAGTTGGTCCGACGTGTCACCAGCCGCAGCTCTTGCCGGCGTTCTGCTTGTCCAGCCAGGTCTTGAGCGGCTTGAAGTAGTTGATGAGCGCCTTGCCGCTCATCTCCCGGCTGCCGGTGAAGGCCTGCAGCGCATCGGGCCAGGGCTTGGATGCACCCATCTCCAGCATGGCGTTCAGCTTCGCGCCGACGGCCTTGTTTCCATAGAAGGAACAACGGTGGAGCGCCCCCTTCCAGCCCGCCTGCTTGCACGCGGCCTCATAAAACTGGAACTGAAGGACGCGGGCAAGGAAGTAGCGCGTGTAAGGCGTGTTGCCCGGAATGTGATACTTGGCGCCCGGGTCGAACGCATCGTCCGGCCGGGCCACGGGGGGCACGATGCCCTGATACTGCAGCCGCATATTCGTCCACGCCTTGTTGTAGTCGGCGGGCTTGATCGAACCATCGAACACGCCCCAGCGCCAGCGGTCGATCAGCAGTCCGAAGGGCAGGAACGCTACCTTGTCCATGGCCTGACGGAGCAGAAGCCCCAGATCCTTGTCCGCGCTTGGCACCTTCGCTTTGTCCAGCAGACCAATGTCGACGAGATATTGCGGCGTGATCGACAGCGCGATGAAATCGCCGATCGCTTCATGGAAGCCATCATTTGCGCCATTCAGATAGAGCGGATCCTGCTTCTGATAGGCGCGCTGGTAATAGTTGTGGCCAAGCTCGTGGTGGATGGTGGTGAAGTCGTCCGAATTCACCTTGGTGCACATCTTGATGCGAATGTCGTCCTTGTTGTCCAAGTCCCACGCCGAAGCATGGCAGATGACTTCGCGATCCGCAGGCTTCACGATCTGCGAGCGCTTCCAGAACGTCTCGGGGAGCGGCGCGAAACCGAGCGAGGAATAGAAGTTCTCGCCAGCCTTCACCATCTTCACCGGGTCATATTGCTTGGCCTTCAAAAGATCGGTGACGTCATAGCCGAGATCGCCCGACCCTGCCGGGGCAACGAGCGGATAGATATTGCCCCACTCCTGCGCCCACATATTGCCCAGCAAATCCGCGCGGATCGGGCCGGTCTTGGGCTGTACCGCGTTGCCATATTTCTCGTTGAGCTTGGTGCGCGTGTAGCAGTGAAGCGAGTCGTAGAGCGGCTTCACTTCCTGCCAGATCTTCTCGGTGAGCGCGGCGAAGTCATCGGCCGGCATGTCGTAGCCCGAGCGCCACATCGCGCCGGTATCCGCAAAACCCAGCTCCTTAGCGCCCTGATTGGCGATCTCGACCATGCGGACATAGTCGGCCTTCATGGGCTTGCCGACATTGTCGTGCCAGCTTTTCCACATCTCGGCATATTCGGCAGGCGTGTGATTGAGCTCGCCCATCTCCGCCTCGATATCCGAGCCGTTGATCTCCTTGCCATCGAGCGTGCCGCGCCCCTTGCCATAGGAGGACTGCAGCTTGGTGGCGATGTCGTTGAGCTCCTTCGCCGCGCCCGGCGTCGTGGGCGCGGGCAGCACAATGCCCGAGCGCAGCATATCCAGCTTGCGCTTCACATCCGGCGAGAGGCCTGGCACGTTCTGGTACTTCGCCGCGGCGAGAGCAAACTCGACCGATTTCTCGGTGCCTTCCGCCCCGGCTTTCGCCGCCATCGCGTCGGTGTCCTCAGTGATGTAAGTCGCGTTCACCCAGTAGACGCGGCCGGCATCAATCGAGAAATCATAGCCCCACTTCTCGGCATCGGCGACGAACTTCGCCGCGTCAGCTGCCGTCGGCGCCGCGATAGGCGCGGTCTGCGCCAGAGACGGCGACGCGAGGGCGGCAAGGCTCAGCGCGACAGCCATGGCGGCGCGCGAACTCAGCATGGACATGGAAAGACCCCTTACAAATTGCGTATTGGGATCTAGGTGACTTGCCCCCGCGACACAGTCAAGCCAGCAGAAAGCGGACCATTTCCTCCGAGAGTGCCGGGAAGGTGACACTGCTCATATGGCCGCCGGGCACGGTGGCGCGGGTCGCGTCCGGCAACGCTATGGCAAGCGCGTCCGGATCGCCATTGTCCTGATCTTCCTCTCCGCAGAGCACAAGCGTGGGCATGGTGATGCGTGCCAGAGCACCCTCGTCGATTGTTCCCCCACTTTCCAGCAGAAGCCGGACGGCGACCGCGTCGATACCGGTACTCTTCATGAACTGGATCACGAAATAATCGCGGTCTCCGCGCTTCGCGACATCGAACCGGTCTATCGCATTGAGGAAGAACGCGCTCCGCTGTTCCCAGCCGAACAGCCCTTCGAGCCCCATGCCGGCGAGGATCAGCCGGCGCGGCGCCAGTCCCCGCTCGATGAGCCGAACAGAGGTGCGCGCGCCGAGCGAGAAACCGGCAAGATCGAAATCCTCCAGCCCGAGTTCCGCGACAACCGCTTCGATATCCATGGAGAGCACATCAGGCGGATAGGCGGCGGGGTCATGCGGAGAAGCGCTCTGCCCGTGAGCGCGGAAATCCGGCATGATGACCCAAAAACCTGCATCCGCGAGCCGCTGGGCATGACCATATTTGATCCAGTTGATCTGCGCGCTGGACATGAGCCCGTGCAGAAGGAGCAGCGGGCGCCCCTCCCCCAGCTGGTGGACAGCGATGGACGCGCCTCCCATGCCGGGAACCAGGCGACGCTTTATCGATTTCTGCTCCATCGCGCCGCCATGCAATCTCCCAACCTTGTCCGCAATCCCGCATCGCACAAATTCGTTGAAAGAAATAAGCCGACTTATTATGTGCCCCGTCCATGGATCCCTCTCATCTGGGCTTTCTGGTCAACGACGTCGCCCGCCTCTATCGGCGGCGTTTCGACGAAGTGACCCGCAGCCTCGGCATCACGGGGCCGCAGATGCGCGCGCTTATCGGCATCGGGCGCGCGCCCGGCATCAATCAGGGCACTCTCGCGGAAAAGCTGGAGGTAGAGCCGATAACCACATGCCGTATGGTGGATAGGCTGGAACAGGCCGGGCTGGTCGAGCGTCGACGCGATCCGCATGATCGCAGGGCCTGGCAGCTTCATCTCACGCCTGCCGCCGACCCCATCATGCAGAAGATGCAGGCACTTGGAGAAATCGTGCTCGGCGAGTCCATCATGGGCATGAACGAGGGCTCAGTAGACGCTGTGCGCAGTGGCCTCGACACGATCCGTAGAAATCTTATGAAGGCGCTTTCCCCCGTGCAAGAACAGAAGGCAGCAACGCATGGCTGAGGCTGACCCCATGATCGAACGTGCCGAAGGACAACATAGCATCTCCCCCTCCCCCGCCGCCTTCGCGCCACCTGCCGAGGTGCACGAAGACAGCCCCGACGTGCGCGCGACACGCAGACGCCGGATCCTCATGTTCTCGATCCCGGTGCTCATCATCGCAGCGGGCGCCTATGCGTGGGGGACCAGCGGTCGCACCGTCTCGACCGACAATGCCTATGTGAAGCAGAATATCGTCTCGGTCAGCAGCGACGTAGCAGGGCGGATCATCGAGGTGCGCGTCCGCGAAAACCAGATCGTCAAGGAGGGCGACGTGCTCTTCGTCGTCGACCCCGAGCCCTATCGCGTGAGTCTGGCGCAGGCGAACGCCCAGATTGCCTCAGCCGAAGTCGCTCTGGGGCAGCTCAATACCGACTATGAAGCGACCGGCGTGGACATCGCGACTGCTGAACAAGCCGTCGTCTATGCGCGGCAGGATTTGGGACGCCAGCAAGCGCTCATGCGCGACGGCTTCACGACGCGCGCGCGCCTCCAGCAGGCTGAGAATGCCTATCGCGTAGCGACGCTCGGCGTCCGCTCCGCGCGGGCCGATGCCGCCAAGGCGAAGGCCGCGCTGGCGACGGG
Source organism: Sphingobium sp. CR28 (assembly GCF_052327305.1). Taxonomy (GTDB): domain Bacteria; phylum Pseudomonadota; class Alphaproteobacteria; order Sphingomonadales; family Sphingomonadaceae; genus Sphingobium. The sequence continues at coordinate 588,542 of NZ_CP182486.1, forward strand.
CCAGCAGATCCCCGGCGTCAATCCCGCGCTGGCAGCGGCGCGGGCGCAGCGCGATCAGGCCATGCTGAACCTCAGCCGCACGGTCGTGCGCGCGCCTGTTTCCGGGCGTGTGAGCCAAGTCTCCCGGCTTCAGGTGGGCCAGATGATGGTCACGGCCCTCCCCGCGCTCAGTATCGTGGCGGACGACGAAAGCTGGGTGGAGGCGAACTTCAAGGAAACCGACCTCAACAAAATGCATCCCGGCCAGCCGGCGACGATCGAGTTCGATGCCTATCCGGGGCTCAAGCTCAAGGGCAAGGTTGAGAGCATTGGCGCTGGAACCGGCTCGGAATTTTCCGTGCTTCCCGCTCAGAACGCAAATGGCAACTGGGTGAAGGTAACCCAGCGCGTGCCCGTGCGCATCGGCATAGACGGCCGCTCGCCGCGACAGCTCATCGCGGGGATCAGCGCCGACGTGACCGTCGACCTGCGCAACGAAACCGGCAAATAGTCCGCCCGTGGCCAGTTCGCCGGGCATCATGGCCGACCAGCCGCACCTTCCGGTGGCCAATAAGGCACTGCTGACCGTCGCCATCATGGCGGCGATGGTCATGCAGGTGCTGGACACCACGATCGCCAATGTCGCCCTGCCGCATATGCAGGCCTCGCTGGGCGCAACTCAGGAGACGGTCAGCTGGGTGCTGACCAGCTACATTCTGGCGTCGGCCATTGCGATCCCGATCACCGGTTGGCTCTCCGACCGGATCGGTATGCGCGTCCTCCTTCTGGGATCTGTCGCGTTGTTCGTATTTGCGTCAGCGCTTTGCGGGATTGCCACCAGTCTTGAGGAGATGGTCGCCTTCCGCGTCCTTCAGGGGATTGGCGGCGCGTTCCTTGGGCCGCTCTGCCAGAGCATCATGCTCGACATTAATCGCCCGTCAGAACAGGCACGCGCCATGTCCATCTATGGCATGGGCGCCATGGTCGGGCCGATCATGGGGCCGATCCTTGGCGGATATCTCACCGAAACCGTCAACTGGCGCTGGTGCTTCATTGTCAACGTGCCCGTGGGTGCGGTGTGTCTGGCCGGGCTGTGGTTTCTCTTGCCCGAGAAGAAAAACCCGCCCCGCGCCTTCGACGTGTTCGGGTTTTCACTGCTTGCGATCGCCTTGGCCTCCCTCCAGTTGATGCTGGACAGGGGCCAGCATCAGGACTGGTTTTCCTCGACGGAAATCTGGATCTACTGTGGGCTGTGCGTCTGCGCGTTCTGGATGTTCGCGGTGCACATCGCCACGGCCCGGCAACCGATTTTCCCGCCGATCATGCTGCGCGACCGCAATCTGATGACCAGCGTGTTCTTCATGTTCGTGCTCGGCATGGTGCTGTTCGCCGCAATGGCGCTGCTGCCGCCCCTCCTAGAAAATCTCTTCGGCTATCCCGTTATCGACACCGGAGTCATTCTCGCGGCGCGCGGCGTGGGCGTGTTCATCACGATGGGAATGGCGGGGCGCCTAGTCGGCAAGGTCGATCCGCGCGTGCTCGTTGGCCTGGGCTTCGCGATCGCGGCTTTCTCCCTATGGCTGATGAGCGGGTGGAGCCTCGATCAGGACTGGGTGCCCTTCGTGCTCAACGGCTTCGTTCAGGGGCTGGGCATCGGCCTCGTGTTCGTGCCGCTCAACGTGCTTGCCTTCGGCACGCTGCCGCCCAGCTACCGCACCGAGGGGGCGGCGATGATGAACCTCTCGCGCAATATCGGCTCGTCGATCGGCATCGCAGTCGTCACCTTCCTGCTCGCGCGGAATATCCAGATCAGTCATTCGGACCTCTCCCAGCATGTCACGTCGGGCAGCCTCCCGGCCGATCCGGCGATGGCGTCGCGGTTCAGCAGCTTGGGCGACGCAGCGCTTTCCGTGATGGACGGCGTCGTCAACCAGCAGGCTGCGATGATCGCCTATCTCGACAATTTCGTGCTGATGGCCTGGGCATCTCTTCTGGCAGTCCCGTTCGTGCTTCTTCTGCGGAAGCCAGCACGCCGGGCGGGTGCCGCTCCGCCGGTCATAGCCGACTGACAAGCCGGTGGCCGATCCGGGATCGGTCCAGGTGAGACGTGTCATCTCCCAGTTCTCCTCCTTTGCGGCAAAGATAAACGCATGCTCTCCTTCGTTCCCCGCAAGGCCGCCCGGCACGCCTCGTCTCTTCCAGACCTGGGCGTCAGTGGCGTGCCTCATGGGCGGATCGAGGACGTCTATGCACTGATCGTCGGGTGCATTCTGGTGACTCTGGGCCTCTCGCTGCTGAGCGCTGCCAATCTCGTCACCGGGGGCATTGCGGGCATCGCGCTGCTCCTCTCCTATGTCGTCCCGGTGCCGGCGGGCCTCCTTTTCACGCTCATCAACATCCCGTTCCTCGCCTTTGCCTGGCGCGCGATGGGCCGGACGTTCATGCTCAAGACGCTGATCGTCAATGGCGGCATCGCCGCGCTTTCGCTGGCAATGCGAGCCAGCGTAGGAATCCATGTTTTCAACCCCGCCTTTGCCGCGCTGGTCGGCGGGACGGTCATCGGAATGGGAATATTGGCGCTGGCCCGGCATGGCGCGGGAGTAGGCGGCACCGGCATTCTCACGCTCTGGCTGCACAAGCGCCATGGCGTGAACGCAGGCCTCAGCCAGATCGCAATAGACTGCGCGATCCTGCTGATCTCGCTCAGCGTGCTGAGCGGTGCGCAATTCGGCTGGTCAGTGCTTTCCGCCGCCGCGATCAACGGCGTGCTGGTCGCATGGCATCGCCCCGGGCGCTACATGGGGTCGTGACGGGGCGCAGAACGCCCCGTCAGTTCTCGGTTCAGTTCGCCGGCATGATCGCGGCGTTGAGTTCGTTGGCGTCGACGGTGCCGTCACCGTTCTTGTCCGCCGCTGTGAAGCGCGCCGGAACGGCGGCCATATAGACTTCTCTCGTCACCACGCCATTGGCGTCGGGCGTGATCGAGCTGAACGAACCCTTCGCCATGGGATCGAGGTTCGCCACCTTCACAGAATCGGCGCCCTGCGCGAAAAAGTTCCAGCCCTGCTCAGAGAACTGGGCGAACTCTGCAGGTGTGACCTTGCCGTCATGGTCGCCATCAGCGAATTCCATGAGGTCGAAGTCCTGCGCGAAGGCAGTCCCCGCCACACCAAGCGTAGCAATCGCCAGCGCCACGCCCATTTTCAAACCACGCATCATCGTCTCCCGCTCATTTTGTCTGACAAGACATGGCAAGAAAGCGTAGCGGTTTCCAGCAGAAACTAATCGTGTCAAAGCCCTTCAAGGCAGTTTCTCACTACAAATGAAGGGCGCTAATGTGCCGCTTTGCTGCGAACGATCGCGCCGGCAAACAGTGCAACAACACTGCCAATCTGCGCCAAGGCCATGTCCTTCTGCGGATCCCATATGTCGCCCTGCTGCCCATTGTAGTAATCGGCCTTTTCCCGGCCGCGATAACGGTGAGCAGCCACTCGAAGATTTCATAAAGCGCGCTTACCAGCCCAACCAAAGCGAAAGCCATGATCCATGAGCTGCGCCGCGCTAGTCCGCCATGACGTCGAGCGATCTCCACTAAGACGGGCGTAATAAGCAGCCCAAACATAAAGTGGACCAGGCGATCATAGCCGTTTCGTGCCATGCCGAACATGTCCGACAGCGTTCGCCCGGTGATGGAGGCCACCCATCCATCATAGGGCACGTTGGAATAGATATAACGCCACCCAATGTGTGTAGCAGCAAGAAAAGCCAGAGAAACGCCACGCTCCGCGTGGAAAGCGGCCAGCGCTCCAAAAGCCACGGTGCGCCAAGAATAAGCGCAGCCGTAGGCGCATGCTGAAGTAGCGCAAGTTGCGGATAGGGCTGTGCAATATTGGCCGCGATAACAGCAATCAAAAGGCTTGCGATCAACAAGCACTGAGACCGCGCTATATTCTGCCATTGCCTCAAACGGGTCACCCCTTCTTCAGATGCCGCCTACCGAGCAGCTCGGCGATCTGAACCGCGTTGAGCGCCGCGCCCTTGCGCAGATTATCCGACACGCACCAGAGCGACAGGCCGTTCTCGACCGTGGGGTCTTCGCGCACCCGACTCACGAACGTCGCATAGTCGCCCACGCATTCGACTGGTGTAACGTAACCGCCGTCTTCACGCTTATCGACAAGCATGATCCCAGGGGCCTCGCGCAGGATCTTCTGCGCGTCCTCGGCGCTAATCTCATCCTCAAACTCGATGTTAAGCGCTTCGGAATGGCCAACGAACACCGGTACACGGACGCATGTCGCCGTCACCTTGATCTTGGGGTCGAGGATTTTCTTGGTCTCGACGACCATTTTCCATTCTTCCTTGGTCGATCCGTCATCGAGGAACACGTCGATATGAGGAATGACGTTAAAGGCGATCTGCTTGGTGAACGTCTTGGCCTCCGCAGAATCGCCGACGAAGATGTTGCGGCTCTGCTCGAACAGCTCGTCCATGCCCGCCTTGCCCGCGCCGGAGACTGACTGATAGGTCGCGACGACCACGCGCTTGATCTTTGCGGCATCATGCAACGGCTTCAGGGCCACCACCATCTGCGCGGTCGAGCAGTTGGGATTGGCAATGATATTCTTCTTTTTATAGCCGTCGATCGCTTCCGGGTTCACTTCGGGAACCACGAGGGGGACATCCGGGTCCATGCGGTAAAGCGAGCTGTTGTCGATGACGACGCAGCCGGCGGCAGCGGCCTTGGGCGCATATTCCTTCGTCGGCGCGGAGCCTGCCGCGAAGAGCGCCATGTCCCATCCGGCGAAATCGAAATGCTCGAGATTCTTGCACTTCAGCATCCGCCCGGTTTCGCCATACTCGATCTCGTCGCCGGTCGAGCGCGCGGATGCGACGGCGGCGATCTCGTCCGCAGGAAACTCGCGTTCCGCGAGAATATTGAGCACTTCCCGGCCGACATTCCCGGTGGCGCCCACGACGGCGACGCGATAGCCCATGACGTGGCTCCTCAAAACTGGCTGACATGAAAGAAAGAGCCGGCGCGATAGCCGATCGGGAGGAAATCCGAAAGGCGCTTGTGACCCGCTGCGGATGGCTTGCGCTCCGCGCCGGCCCTGCCCATATCGCCGCGCATGTCATCTTCCCGCGAAAACGCTATGCCGACCTGGCACGGCACCACCATCCTCTCCGTCCGCTCCAATGGAAAAGTCGTTGTCATCGGCGACGGGCAGGTCTCCATGGGCCAGACAGTCATGAAGCCCAATGCCCGCAAGGTCCGCAGGCTGCATGACGGCAGCGTTATCGGCGGGTTCGCCGGCGCAACGGCCGACGCGTTCACGCTGTTCGAGCGGCTTGAGGCGAAGCTGGAGCGCCATGGCGGGCAACTGATGCGCGCGGCGGTGGAACTGGCGAAGGACTGGCGGACCGACAAGTATCTGCGCAACCTGGAAGCCATGATGATCGTCGCCGACAAGGAGGTGACGCTGGTCATCACAGGCAATGGCGACGTGCTGGAGCCCAATGATGGCATTGCGGCGATCGGCTCGGGCGGCAATTACGCGCTCTCGGCGGCACGTGCCCTCAAGGACTATGAGAAGGACGCGGAGACGCTGGCCCGCAAGGCCATGAAGGTCGCAGCGGATATCTGCGTCTATACCAACGAGAATGTGACGATCGAGACAATCGAAGGCGCGGACCCGGCCTAGCAATAGGCCGCGCGGATGCGGGCAAGTCCTTCCGCATTGTCGGGATGGACGAACAGGAAATTGTTCACATAGTCCCGCGATTGCGCGCCTTCGAAAGTCTTGGCGCCGTCGCTGCTTTGCAGACGGACCACGTCGAAACCAGCGCCCGGCATCAGTCGTCCCCGGTGGAGATACCACGCCTCATATCCCAGACCCGCGAAGAAGGCGAAGGCGCGCGCCACGCCGCCGGCGTTGTGGCGCTCCTCGACCTCGACGATGCAGACCGGCCTGTAGCGCTTCAGCGTCTCGACCGCGCCGGAAAGGACACTGAACTCGTGCCCCTCGACATCGATCTTGATGACCGCCGGACGTTCGATGGCCAGCGCATCCAAAGTCGTCACCGCGACCTGAACGGGCCGCAGCGCAAAGCCCGGATTGGCCTGCTGATCAAGCGATGAGCGGGTCGTGACATCCATGTGGCCATGGCGCGGAACCCACAAGGTCGCCTCGCCTGGGGCATCGGAAAGCGCGACCGGAAGCACCGTGCCGCGGTGACCCAGAATCCGGCGAAGAGGCGCGGTCAAATCCGGATGGGCTTCGATCGCGACGACATGGCCGAAGGAGCGCATAGCGGCATAGCTGTAGACGCCATTGTTGGCGCCTACATCCACGAAAGTGCCGCTTGCATCCGCCAGAAATGGCAGAAAGCCAAGCTCCGGCTCCGTTCCGGCACGCGCGCGACGAACCCGCATTGCCGCCAGCAGACGCGGCGCGATGCGCTCCATCGCCCCGATAACGACGCTCTTGATCGCCCCCCACATGATCGCTCCCTTGAAAGCAGTGCCCGCCTCACCCCATTTAGAGGCTTCCAAACATTTCCTCTCTCAAAATCATCCGGACATGAACGACAATCTTACGCCAAAGGCGATCGTCGCCGCCCTCGACGCACATATCATCGGCCAGACAGAGGCGAAGCGCGCTGTCGCTGTCGCCCTGCGAAACCGCTGGCGCCGCCAGAAGCTGGCGCCGGATTTGCGTGATGAGGTGACGCCAAAGAATATCCTGATGATCGGCCCCACCGGATGCGGCAAGACTGAGATCAGTCGGCGGCTGGCCAAGCTCGCCGACGCGCCGTTCATCAAGGTGGAAGCCACCAAGTTCACCGAGGTCGGCTATGTCGGCCGCGATGTGGAGCAGATCGTGCGCGATCTGGTGGAAGAGGCCGTGCGCATGGAGCGCGAGCGCCGCAGGGAATCCGTGCGCGAAGCAGCGGCGGAGTCGGCCATGCAGCGCCTGCTCGACGCACTGACCGGCAAGGAAGCGAGTGAGGCGACCCGCCTCTCCTTCCGCGACAAGATCGAGAGCGGGCTCATGGATGAGACCGAAATCGAGATCGAAGTGGCCGAGCAGCCCTCCATGCCCTTCGACATTCCCGGCGCCAACGGCCAGCTGGGCATGATCAATCTCTCCGACATCATGGGCAAGGCGATGGGACAGACGCCCAAGAAGCGCCGCAAGCTCAAGCTGAGCGAAGCGCGCGCTCGCCTGCTGGAAGAGGAGCAGGACAAGCGGCTCGACCAGGACGATGTCGCGCGCATCGCGGTCCAGAGCGCTGAGCAGAACGGCATCGTCTTCCTCGACGAGATCGACAAGATCGCCGTCAGCGACGTGCGGGGCGGCTCCGTGAGCCGCGAAGGCGTCCAGCGCGATCTTCTTCCGCTCATCGAAGGCACGACCGTGGCCACCAAATATGGCCCGCTCAAGACCGACCATATTCTCTTCATCGCGAGCGGCGCCTTCCACGTCGCCAAACCAAGCGACCTGCTGCCCGAACTGCAGGGACGTTTGCCGATCCGTGTCGAGCTGAAAGGCCTGACTGAGGAGGACTTCGTCGCGATCCTCTCCGACACCAAAGCGTCCCTTCCCGAACAATATGGCGCGCTGCTCGCAACGGAGGGTGTGACCATCCGGCTGGAGGAAAGCGGCATCCGGGCGATCGCCCGCATCGCCGCCACCGTGAACGAGCAGGTCGAGAATATCGGCGCGCGCCGTCTTCAAACGGTGATGGAAAAGCTTCTCGAAGAAGTCAGCTTCGACGCGGACACCCGCGCGGGCGAGACCATTTCGATCGACGCGGCCTATGTCGATGGGCAGTTGCAGGGCATTGCCCGGAACACGGACCTTTCCAAATATATTCTCTGATCGCCGGACATGACGCCCTGCTGATCTCACGCGCCATGCTCCGGGTGGCCCGTAAGGCCGGCTTTACCTGATTTTTACTCGCTCCCCCTAATCGCTGCACGGTCGAGTTGGGGAAGGCGCGGGAATGCCTGTCTACAGTTTCAAGATGCCGGGCGTCATCGCTCGGCTTATGCGCTCCGCGAAGGGAGCGACACTGCCCATGATGGCGGCTGGGGTGATCCCGATGATCGCAGCGCTTGGTGGCGCAGTGGACATCGGCCGCATTTACATCACCCGCAGCCAAATGCAGGCAGGCGCCGACGCTGCAGCGCTGGCTGCCGCCAATGCCTATGACAACGCCTCCGAGACTGACGCGAACGGCCGCTACAAGCAGGCCGTCGCCTATTATCTCGATAATGTGCCGAACGGCTATATGGGCCTCACGACGACGACGGGCACGACGCCCTATGGCACCTCGACGACGCTGCTGAAGCCGACCTTCTCGCAGGAAAACGGCATCAGCAAGACAGTGGTTACGGCAACCGGATCACTGCCGATGACCTTCATGAAGCTGTTCGGATTCCAGCCTCACCAGATCAGCGTGACGGCCACCGCCGAGTTCCAGCCGCACCCGCTCGAAGTGATGGTAGTGCTCGACAATACCGGCTCCATGGACGACTCGATCAGCGGCAAGACCAAGATGGCGGCGCTCAAGGAAGCCATGCACAATTTTCTCAACGTGCTGTATCAGGGTGCCGACACTCAGCCGAACGTCGCGATCGGCATCATAAACTACACGATCGCCGCCAATGTCGGCGGCATCCTGAAGCAATATGGCGTGACGATCGAATCCATGCCGGGTTTCACGGATCGCGACTGGGCGGCGGGCAACAATCTGGGCTGGAAAGGCTGTGTTGTCGGCGACAAGACGATGAACACCATGACGGCGAACAGCGTGCCGAATGTCGACCAGAACAGCTACGACATCTGGCTCACCCTGCCCGATGAGAAGCCGACGACGAACTCATTTGCCCCGATGCCGCCGATCAAGCCGTTTCTTTATCCGCAGACTTTCATTCCCGCCAGCTGGACTGTCAGCAGCAATCCCACCAGCAATTATTACAAGAGTGCGAGCGGCACGAACTACGCCGGTCCCAATCTGTACAAATTTCCGAGTGGGGAGGAAAACACGCTCGCCAATTCATGGACCTTCAAGCGTGGTCTCTACCGGCTCTACAAGGCCCTGAACAACGGCGCCGCCAACATGAGCGACGATGTGATCGTCGCCGAAGATGGTGTAAGCTATTACGACACCAGCCTTTCGACCGCGTACAATGACGAAACCAATGTTGGCACAAACTTCTATGTGCGCTGGAACAAGATTCCCAATCTCTCTGAATATCTTCCGCTCAAACATTACGACATCAACAAAACAAACGTAGATGGACCGACCCCGAATTTCCAATGCCCCGAGCCTGGCATCCCCATCGACTATGGCCGCACCAAATCCTATTATGACGACTACGTCGACAAGCGGGTCTGGCCGGTAAAGCCCGCGAACGGCACGATGCATCATGCCGGCTTCATCTGGGGATGGCGCCTGCTGGCCCGGCCGGACGTGTTCCGGCGTACCCCGCCGACTGGATCGGGAGAGCCCCGTCGCGCGCTCGTCTTCATGACGGACGGCCTGCTGGCCCTCAACATGCCGGGCAGCGGGGCGCCCCGGATATATGGCGAATATGGGGCTGTCGCAGACAAACTCGTCGCCACCACGGCGGATGTAAGCAAATATCTGGAGGGCGCTAAGATCCGCTTCACCAAGGCTTGCGCCGCCGCGAACACCACGCCGATCCTCGATACGGGCGAAACACCGCTGATCTTCACCGTGGCGATCAACAGGGGTTCGGACATCGACAGTGACGGCCAGACACGGCTCAGCAATTGCGGCACGTCGGGCTACTGGCTGACGACGAACCCGACCGACCTCAACAATGCCTTCGCGCAGATCGCGCGGACGCTGACTGACGTCCACCTCACCAAATGAGGTCGCCTCGCCTCCTTATGCGTGGCGATGCCAGCGATCGGGGCACGACGCTGGTGGAATTCGCGCTGCTCGCGCCGGTGATGTTTCTCCTGATCTGCGGGGCAATGGATCTGGGCTATCTCTATCTTGCCCAGACGTCTCTCAACGGCGCCCTGCTACAAGCTGCACGCCTGAACGCCGTCAGCATGGAAAAGTCCGAGAATGACCGGCAAGCGGCCATGCGGGCGAGCATCAGCCAGACGATGTCGCCCTATTCCGCTGTCCAACCCGTCGTCGACACCAAGGTATTCAAGACCTTCGCAGCGAGCCAGCCCGAACCCTATATCGACACCAACAATAACGGCCAGTACGACCCGCCGGCCCCGCCCTTCCCCGGCGAAGCCTTCACGGATCGCAACGGCAACGGCAAATGGGATGCGTCCACCCCGCTGAACTCGGGCGCCAAGACCATGGGCGACGTCGGCGACGTGGTGAGCTATCTCGCGACGCTGGACGTGCAACACCTCTTCCCGATTTACTTCAACGGCAAGAAGACGGTCTCGCTACATGCGACCGCTGTCGTGCGAAACGAAGCGACCAAGACGGAATGACCGCTCGCCGCACGCTTCGACTGCCCGGTGGCGACGAGCGCGGGATCGCCTTCGTTGAGTTCGCGCTGGCGCTGCCGCTCGTCCTCGGGCTGACGATCGGCGGGCTGGAGATGGCGAACTTCATCATCGCCAATAATACGGTCCAGCGCCTCGCCACCATGTCCGCCGACATGCTTTCGCAGGCAGGCATGAACAACCAACCGACCAGCGAAGCGCAGATCTACGACATGTTCTATGCGCTGGACGCGTCCGGACGACCGCTCAACCTGCGCGAGCATGGCCGGATCATCCTCACGGTGATCAAGGGGGTCGGGCAGAGCAACGGCACGGTGAGGAACGAGTTTGCCGACTCGCATATCTACTCGCAGCAATTCGATGGCGGTTACACGTCCGCTGCGCCGCTGATGGGGTGCCACAGCAAGGTGACCTTGCCCACGTTCGGGCGGACGCTGCCGCTCAACGAGATCATGGTCCACGCTCAGGCCAGCTACCGCTATCAGCCGCTTTTCGTGAACGCCAAGGCGCTCAGCTATTTCTCCGTGCCTCAGGACATAACGAGGACGGCGGTGTTCCGCATGCGCAAGAACCAGTGGAACATCATCAATGACGGCAGCCATCCTTCTAAGAAGAACTGCGACACGGCCGACGGTCTCTGACCGGCATTGGCTCCGAGGGTGGGCACGGATCGACACTTCGGGCGACTTCGCTCTTGCATCATGGCACATCACGCGGCATAGGCGCGCGACCCATGCTGGCTTATCGAGCCATGGCGCATGTGGCCCCTTCGTCTAGCGGTTAGGACGCGGCCCTTTCACGGCTGAAACACGGGTTCGATTCCCGTAGGGGTCACCAAGACGTGACTATATAGTGCGCTTCTTGGAACCGAAGCAGGTCAACCCCATGCTCAGCCCCGCTATCGTCATTGCCGCAGGTGGCGCCGGCCAAAGGATGGGCGGAAACAAGCCTTTGCGCTCGCTCGGTGGCAAAAGCCTGCTCGACCGGGCAATCTCTTTCGCTACCACCCAGTCCGATTGCGTTGCTCTGGCAGTGCGTGACTGCAATCAGGTCAGCGCGCAAGATCTGCCTCTGCTCTTCGATGCGGGGCCGGATATCGGTCCCATCAGTGCTCTTGAAACCGGATTCCGTTTCGCATGCGAACAGGGACGCCTGCACCTCCTTCTGATTGGCTGCGACCAGCCCTTTTTGCCAGTTACGTTGGCCGAGACGCTTGCCCAGGCGATTGCCGGACATGACGTGGCGATGCCGGTCATCAACAATCAGTATCAGCCGCTCGCAGCACTGTGGCGTGTGGATGAGCCCGCATTGAAGGCCTATTTGCTCGCCGGCGGCATGTCGTTGCGTCGCTTTGCCGTCACGCGCGATCTGATAGACATCGTCTGGCCGCTCTCGCCCGGCGGCGACCCCTTCGACAATCTGAACGACCCTGAGGCGCTCTCGGCAGCAGAGCAGCGCCTCTCGCCTCCTGCGTAAACTGAAGCGCGTCGACTGCGCTTCAACGCGTCTGACCAATAACGGTCGGGAGGATTGCATTGATAAAATGATCGTGCCAATCACCTGACAGCATATCTGATAAGTTTCATCGCAATGCGATGAGGGGGAGAATGATGCCTAGCTTCGACTGGACCGTATCACGGCGCGCCATCCTGTCTGCGACTGCCGCCATCCCGCTGGGAATAGGCAAGGCCGGGCTGGCAGCAACTGCTGCTCCTTCCGCCGACATGGTCCTTCGTGACGACGGTCTGGTGATATCGGTAACGGCACTGAGCGACCGCGCATTTCGCGTCCGCGTGGTGCCCGAGGGCGCCCCTGCAGGAAATGCGGGCGAGATGCTTGCAGGCCCCGCCAGGCGTCCGGCCACTCGTCAGACAAGAGCCAGCGGGCGGCTGCGCCTGAAAACCGCTCAGGCGCAGTGCGAGTGGGACGCGGCGTCGCGCAGCCTCTCATTCTATGACGGCGAGGACAGGCTTCTTCTCCGTGAGTCGCCGGGCTCCCGCCGCGTTCAGGCAAGCAGAATAGGGGACGAACCCACGCTGGCCATTGCGCAGGCTTTCGACTGTCCGGCCGACGAGCGACTCTTCGGCACCGGCTGCTTCCAGGACGGGCATCTCAATCTTCGCGGCCTGCCGCGACGCCTGACGCAAGTAAACACGCAGATCAGCCAGCCCTTCCTGCTCTCCAGCAAAGGCTATGGACTGCTGTGGCACAACACGGGTCTGGCGAAATATAACCGCCCGACAACGCCCATTGCCCTCACCCGTCAGGCTGCGATCGGTGCAGCGCAGACTGCCGATGTGACGACGACTGCGGGCAACGCGCGAGTAGAACGCCGCGAAGCCGTTTTCACGGGGCGCTTCTCCACGACCGCGCCAGGCAAGCAGGGCTTCCTGCTCGACCTCGGGCGCAAAATGTCGTCGCGTCATTATGTGGAGATCGACGGCAAGCCAGCGACGGACCTCACCAATATATGGCTGCCGCCCACGGCGAGCTTCTTTGCCGATCTCCCCCCCGGCGCACACAGCGTGCTGGTGAAGGCAGGCGACGAGGACATGCCCAGCCTGCACTTCGCTCCGGTGCAGGACCGCACGACATGGGAGTCGCCAGTGTCGGACGGCATCGACTATGTCGTGATCGCCGGACCGGCCGCGCAGGATGTGATGGCAGGCTATCATGAGATCCTTGGCCCCCAGCCGATGATGCCACTCTGGGCCATGGGCTATATCCACTGCCGCGAACGCTTCCATTCCTCGGACGAGATACTGGAGACGGCACGGGAATTCCGCCGCCGCAAGCTGCCATGCGACATGATCGTGCAGGACTGGCAGTATTGGGGCAAATATGGCTGGAACGCGATGCGCTTCGATGAGGAACGCTATCCCGATCCGGCGGGCATGATCCGCGATCTGCACGGCATGGACATGCGCTTCATGCTGTCGGTCTGGTCCAAGGTGGGCAAGGACACTGTGCTCGGCAAAGAAGTGGCGGCGAACAACTTCTACATACCGGATACGGAGTGGATCGACTTCTTCAGCCCGGAAGCAACGAAATTCTACACGGCGCGCCAGAATGCGGGGCTTGCTGCTCTCGGCATCGACGGCTGGTGGCAGGACGCGACGGAGCCGGAGAATGACGACCTTGCAGGGCGGATGATTTACGCCGCGCCGGGGCGCAAGCAACCGGGCGAAAAGCAGCGCAACATGTATCCGCTATACGTCAGCCGCGCGGTCTATGAGGCGCAACGCAAGACCTATCCGGAAAAGCGCGTGTTCATTCTCACTCGGTCGGCCGCGCCCGGCCAGCAGCGCTATGGCGCGGCGACATGGTCCGGCGATATCGGTCACGACTGGGAGACGCTGCGCCGCCAGATCCCCGCCGGTCTCAACATGGCAGCGGCTGGGCAAGCCTGGTGGACAGTGGATGCAGGCGGTTTCTTCCGCCCCGGCAAGGGCCAGTATGCGGACAAAGCCTATCACGAGCGGTTCCTGAGATGGTTCCAGTTCGCCACGTTCCTGCCGATGCAGCGCGTCCACGGTTACATGACCGACACGGAGTTCTGGCGCTATGGCGAGACCGTGGAGACGGTCGCCCGCTTCTACCTCGATCTGCGCTATCGCCTGATGCCCTATATCTATTCGCTGGCGTCCGAGGCGTCATCGAAGGGGATGCCACTGATCCGGCCGCTCGTCTTCGACTTCCCGCAAGATATGCGCGCTCTGGATGAGACGCACAGCTATATGTTCGGCCCGGCGCTGCACGTGGCACCCGTGCTGGCTGCCGGCGTGACCAGCTGGCCGGTCTATCTGCCAGAAAGCGAAGGCGGCTGGTACGACTTCTGGACGGGCGAGCATCGCGCGGGCGGCCGCACTTACGACGTTCCCGTCACGCTCGACCGCATTCCGCTTCATGTGCGCGCAGGCAGCATCCTTCCGCTTGGCCCCGTCGGCCAGTCCACGGCGGGGCTGCTCGGCGGCGATCTGGACTTGCTCGTCTATCCAGGCCGGGAGGGTGAAGCACTCCTCTATGAGGACGACGGCACAAGCTATGCCTGCGAGCAGGGCGCGCGGGCGCTCACCGCTCTGCGGTGGGATGACGGGGCGAGCCTGCTGCGCGTTGGCCGTCGCGAGGGCAACTACCGCGACATGCCTCGAGAGAGGGCGCTTCGCCTTCACCGGATGACGAGCGGACGCTCGTTCGGCGACTTAGGCACCGGGGCATCCATCACCTATGCCGGACGGGCCGTGCAGACCAAGCTGGCAGACTGAAGGAAACATCCCGTGCTTAAAGGACTTCTGGCGACCTCGGCGATGATCCTGGCGGCGATGCCTGGCCTGGCGCTAGCGCAGGAAACGCTCAGCGCCACCTCGCCGGACCAGCGTAACCGCATCGAGGTGAAGGCGGACGATGGAAAGCTGAGCTTCACGGTCACGCGCGACGGTAGGGCCATCTTCTCCCCCTCCCCCGCCGGTCTTTTCACCAGTCAGGGCCCGATCGGCGGAGACAGTGTCGAACTCACGAGTGTGGAACGTACGTCAGTAGACGATGTATATCGGCCCGTCGTCGGCAAGGCGTCCCAAGTCCGCGATCAGTATAACCAGATCCTTCTTCATCTCGTGCGCAAGCGGGACGGCGTGAAGTTCGATCTCATTGCCCGCGCCTATCGGGACGGCGTCGCCTTCCGCTTCGTCGTGCCAGCGCAAGAGCGCTTTCGCACGATCGACGTGAACTGGGAGACGACGGGTTTCTATTTCCCGGCCGATTATTCCTGCTGGGGCGCCAATGCGGGCATTCACGCCAATAGCCACGAATTCGAGTTCGATCCGGTTCAGGCGTCGCGGATGCGCAACTTCCACCTCTATGACGCGCCTCTCCTGTGCGACACCGGCAAGGGCACGACCTTCGCGCTCGCCGAAGCGGACAAGCGCGACTATGCGGGTGGCTATTTCCGGCGGCGCGGCGATGGTGGACTCGGCGTCAACGTCAGCCTGACGATCCGCCCCGACACGCCCGAGGGCGTACAGAAAATCGCAGTGCATACCGCGCTCTCCGAAGGGCCGCTCATGACGTCATGGCGGGTCGTGATGCTTGGCGATTCCGCTGGCGCGCTCATTCCCTCCAACCTGCTCGAACTACTCGCCGAACCCTCGAAAATCGAGGACACGAGCTGGATCAAGCCAGGTAAGTCGGCATGGGACTGGTATAATGGCTGGGCTGTCGATGTGCCCAATGCGGGCGTCAACACCGCCACCTTCAAAGCCTATATCGACTTCGCGCACAAGATGGGGCTCGAATACAGCCTGATCGACGAGGGCTGGTACAAGGGCAGCTCGGAAGGTCCGGCGCCTGCGGATGTGACTGTCCCCAAGCCCGAGGTCGATATCCCCGGCATCGTCAAATATGCCGCCGAGCGGAATGTCGGCGTGTGGGTCTGGCTCCAGTGGAAGCAGCTCGAGCGCCAGCTCGACGCCGCCCTGCCGCTTTACGAAGCCTGGGGGATCAAGGGCATCAAAGTCGACTTCATGGATCGCAACGATCAGGAGATGGTCGCCTTCTATCATCGCCTGCTCTCAAAGGCGGCAAAGCATCATCTGATGGTCGACCTGCATGGCGCCTATCCGCCGGACGGGCTGATGCGGACCTACCCGAACTTCATGACGCAGGAAGGCGTGCTCGGTGCCGAGTATAACAAGTTCGGCACGCGGATCACCGCAACCCACAACGTCACACTGCCGTTCACACGCGGTTTGCTCGGGCCGATGGACTATACGCCCGGCGGATTCCGTGCCTTGCCGCCCGCCGAGTTCGAGAAGCAGAAGCGATCCATCCGGCCGTTCGTCCAGACAACGCGTGGCCACGGCCTTGCCATGTACGTCGTTTATGACAGCCCCTTCGTCATGCTCGCGGACAGTCCGGACTCCTACGTCAGCGCGGACGGGAAACTGAGCGCGGGCGCCGATTTCCTGAAGGAGGTGCCGGCAAGCTGGGACGAAACGCGCTTCATTGCCGGAGACATCGGGCAATATGTCGCCATCGCCCGGCGCAAGGGCGAGACCTGGTATATCGGCGCCATGACCAACGAAACCGGGCGCAAGGTGCGCGTGCCGCTCGGCTTTCTGGACGGGGCAAGCAAATGGCAGGCCCGCATCTGGCAGGACGGAGCCGGCGTGAATGACATCCGGACATCGACAGCGTCGGTCAGCCGTGGCAGCAATCTGTCCCTGACTCTGGCAGGATCGGGCGGTGCAGTGGTCGTGATGTCGCCGGTGGGCAAGAACTGAAAAATTTGAGGATTGGGAGGGAACTCATGACCCATTTGCTGACGCGTATTGCCTCATGCTCGCTCGCCGCGCTGGCGGTAGCAACTGCCCTGCCCGCGCAGGCGCAGCCCTCGGTGCGGGAGGAAGCGGACAAGAAGGCGCGCGAGATCGTCGACAAGCTCATCCTCGACGAGAAGGTGGCGCAACTGCTTAACGTCGCTCCGGCGATCCCACGCCTCAATATTCCGGCCTACAACTGGTGGACCGAATCCCTTCATGGCGCGATCGGCGCGGTGCCGACGACCAATTTCCCTGAGCCAATCGGCCTCGCCGCCACTTTTGATGCGCCGCTGATCGAGCGTGTCGCCACCACGATCAGCACGGAAGTCCAAGGCCTCCACACGCTTGGTCGCCAGACCGGCCATCTTGGGCGGATCGGCACGGGCCTCGACACATGGTCGCCCAACATCAACATCTTCCGCGATCCGCGCTGGGGCCGGGGGCAGGAAACCTATGGCGAAGACCCGTTTCTGACGGCGCAGATCGGCGTGGCTTTCATCAACGGCATTCAGGGCAAGAACCCGGACCTGCCCAATGTCGTGGCGACGCCCAAGCACTTCGCGGTGCACAGCGGCCCGGAGCCGAGCCGCCATGTCGACAACATCTATCCCTCGCTGCACGATCTGGAAGACACCTATCTTCCCGCATTCCGTGCCGCGATCGTCGATGCCAAGGCTGGATCGATCATGTGCGCGTATAACCGCGTCTATGGGCAGTCCGCCTGTGGAAGTCAGGTGCTGCTGCGCGACTATCTACGCAGTGCCTGGAACTTCAAAGGCTATGTCGTCTCGGATTGCGACTCCGTCGTCGATATCTACGAGCACCATAAATATGCGCCGGATGCCGCCACAGGCGTTGCCGTCGCGCTGACCCACGGCGTGGACAGCGAGTGCAACAACGCGACGCTGGGCGGACGCACCGATCTGGGCGATCGCTACAAGGAGTCCCTTGCGCGGGGCTATATCACCACTGGCGACATCGATACCGCACTGGTGCGGCTCTTCTCCGCCCGCATGCGCAACGGCGATCTGCCCGGCCTCTCGGCCCGCAAGCAGAACGCCACCCCGGTGAGCGCGATCGACACACCCGAAAGCCGCAATCTCGCGCTCACGACGGCCGAGAAGAGCATGGTCTTGCTCAAGAATGACGGCATTCTGCCTCTGCGCCCCGGCGCCAAGGTTGCGCTGATCGGTCCGCTCTCCGACGCTACCCGCGTGCTGCGCGGCAACTACTCGTCTCCCCGCAGCGCGCCGCCGATTTCGGTCGCGGACGGGATGCGGCAGGTGCTTTCGGCATCGAAGGTGACGCTGATCCCCTTCAGCCCATCGATCACGGACGGCGATCCGGTGCCGGGAACGGCGCTGTTGACGCCGGATGGTCGCCCCGGCATCAAGGCTGAATATTACAACGCGATCGATAACGGTGTAGCCGCCACTCCAGCCACACCCCGCAAATATGCAGCCACGCCGACGCTGAGCCGCGTGGAAACCAGCCTCGTCACGCGCGCATCGGAGTTCAAGCAGATCACCAACAATCATAAGGTGGTCTGGACCGGCTTTCTTGTTGCGCCGGAGGCGGGCCTCTATCGCCTCGCCCTAACCGGCGTGAAGGGCAGCCTGACGCTGAGGGGCAAGCCCGTCGTCGAGGCGAAGGACTATTCACGCTGGGCCGAACCGCTCAAGCTGGTGGATGTGCGCATGACCAAGGGCGAGCGTCTGGCCGTCAAGCTGGAAGCGGAGAGCGGCATTCCGCCGGCGCCGCAGATTTTCTGGAAGCGTGTCACCGACAATCTGGATCGGGACCTTCGCGCAGGCACGGCAGACGCGGATGTCATCGTGGCCGTCGTTGGCCTGACATCCGATCTGGAAGGCGAAGAAATGCCCGTAAAGGTCGAGGGCTTCTCAGGTGGCGACAAGACCACGCTCGACCTGCCGGCCGATCAGCGCGCGTTGCTCGAAAAAGCCAAGGCGCTCGGCAAGCCGCTGGTGGTCGTGACGATGAACGGCAGCACAGTGGACCTCTCCTGGGCCAAGGACAACGCGTCCGCGATCCTTGAGGCATGGTATCCGGGCCAGTCGGGCGGTCTCGCGGTGGCCAATGTGCTTTCCGGCAAGACCAATCCCGCCGGTCGCCTCCCCCTCACCTTTTACAAGAGCGTCGCCGATCTGCCGCCCTTCACCGACTACAACATGGCCGGTCGCACCTATCGCTACTACAAGGGAACGCCTGTCTATCCGTTCGGCCATGGCCTGAGCTACACCAGCTTCAGCTATGGCGACGTCTCCATTTCGCCGGTCGATGGCGCAATCGAGAAAGGCGTGGTGGTGCGCACCGTGCTGACCAACACGGGGGCACGCGGAGGTGACGAGGTCGCTCAGGTCTACATCACGCCGCCGGGCTTCGAGGGCGCACCGCTCACGGCGCTGCGCGGCTTCCAACGCGTGACGCTGAAACCGGGCGAAAAGCGCCAGATCAGCATCACCCTGTCTCCCCGGGATCTGAGCTTCGTCAACAAGGATGGCGAGCGCCTGCTGATCCCCGGCCAGTACCGGCTGACCGTCGGCTCCGGGCAACCGGGCACCGGCGTCGCCGGCGCGAGCAGCGAGTTCGCGATCAAGCGGCAGGTCTCATTGCCGAAGTAGACACGTGACTTCACGCGATGCGCGGGTGGTCGCTCCGTCCCTCGATGGTCTCGAACGGCCAGAGGATGGACGGGTCACCCGCCTCCCCTTCGCCCTTCATCGATCTTATAAGCATGTTTGCAAAGGCTCCCCCAAGTCTTTGAAGATCGAGCGAAAAGCATGTGAGCGGCGGATCGAGCAGCGCGCTGGCGGCGGTCTCACGCGAGCCGATGACGGACACGTCTCGTCCCGGCTCCAGACCTGCCGCGCGCAGGGCGGTGTAGACACCAACGGGGCCGTTCTCGCTCACCACAAAGATCGCGCTGGGCGGATCCTCAAGCGCCAGAAGGCGCGCAGTCGCTGCCGCACTCGCGGCGGAATCCACCGGACCCTGATAAATCAGCTGGGGGTCGACCGGCAGCCCAGCCCTCTCCAGCGCGGAACGATAGCTACCGATGACGATCTGGCTGAAATTCACATCGTCGCCTGGCACGATGAGTGCGATGCGACGATGTCCCGCTGCAGTGAACCGGCCGATCGCAATGCCGGTGACCTGCTCGAAATCGAGATCAATCCAGGGCTGATGACCCTGCGTCAGGCTCTGCCCGAAGGTGGCGAACGGCACGCGCTGCCGCTCCAGCAAGGCAATGCGCTCGTCTTCCCGTTTTATTTCGACCAGCAACCAGGCATCGGCTGTCCCCCGCCCCAAATGGCGCCGCAAATGCTCGACATGATCCTGATCGCGCCGGACGGGAAGAACGACCAGTTCCAGCCCTTCGCGCTCAAGCGCAGCCTGTATTCCTTCAAGAACGGCCATGAAGAAGGGATCGCCATAAGTCCCGCTGTCCGTCGTCAACGGCAGAATGAAGGCGACCGTCCCCGTCCGCCCGCGGCGAAGCGCTCGGCCGGACTGATTAGGCGTGTAACCAAGCGCAAGGGCCGCCTCTATCACACGGCGCCGGGTCTCCGCGTTCACATCCCGCCCGTGATTGAGCGCGCGCGAAACCGTGCCGATCGACAGGTTGAGGTGCTCGGCCAGGCCGCGAATATTCATGCCTTCAACAGGAGGCAAGCCTCTCTTCTTTTGCAAGCGACAAAGCGCATTGATCCGGGCTGGCAAGTTACCGTAAACGTTTTCGGGAACAAGGCTCCCTATCGATGAAGAGGACAGGATGATGACGGGACGTATCGCGGTGTCCCTCGCCGCAATGCTCGCAGCCGGAACGGCTTTGGCGCCGGTAGCGCGAGCCCAGCCCGCTCCCCCTGCCGCGACCGCTTCAACGGGCCTCGACTCCAACGGCCATTTGCTGGCGGTCAGTCTCCCGGCGAATGCGGGCTTTAGCTATGCGCGGCTTCGCGAGGGGGTGCAGTTGCGCACCTCCGGCATAACCAAGAACATCATCTTCTACGGGCCGCACACCGTGCGGGTGAACGCCAATCTGAGCGAGAACTACTGGACCGCACCCAGCCTCGCCGTGATCGGCAAGCCGCAAACCGTGGCGTTCACCACCAGCGAAACTCCCGGCACACTGACAATCAGCAGCGCCAAGCTGCGCATCGAGGTCAGCAAGGCCACTGGCGCGATCCGCTTTCTGGACACGACCGGCAAGCTCTACACCGAGGAGAAGGCGGACGCGCCGCAGTCCCTCAAGAAGATGACCATTTCCGGCGCACCGACGCTGGAGGTGAGCAATGTTTTCACGCTGCGTCCGGATGAAGCGATCTATGGGCTAGGCTTCCTCGGCGAGGACCAGAGCAACCGGCGCGGCAAGGATCTGCTGCTGGTCCAAACCAATGTCGGGATCGTCATTCCGGTTCTGATGTCCTCCCGCCGTTATGGGGTACTCTGGGACACCTATTCCCAAATGCGCTTCAAGGACGATGCCAATGGCGCGTCGATGTGGGCGGAGAGCGCGCCGGGTGGCGTCGATTATTACTTCATGGCCGGCGATACACCCGATGCCGTAGTTGGCGCGTATCGCGCACTCACGGGTCAGGCGCCGATGTACCCCAAGCAGGCGTTCGGGCTCTTCATGAGCAAGGAGCGGTACAAGACGCAGGACCAGCTGCTCGAAGTGGCCCGCAACTTCCGCAAAGATGGCTTCCCGCTCGATTACATCGTGCAAGACTGGCAATATTGGGGATCGGACAAAGACGGCAGCTGGAGCGGGATGATCTGGGATCCGACCCGCTACCCCGATCCCACCGGCATGGTCCGCCAGGTTCACGACATGAACCTCAAGCTGATGGTATCGATCTGGCCGTCGATCGGTAACGACACGGCGCTGGCCAAAGAGCTGGACCAGCATGGGCTGCGTTTCGAGCCGCTCCACTGGATCTCGAAGCACGCGCGCGTGTACGACGCCTATAGTCCGCTTGGTCGGCAGATCTACTTCAAGCACATCAAGTCCGGCCTGCTCGACAAGGGCGTGGATGCGCTGTGGATGGACGGCACCGAGATCGAAGTCAGCAGCGCGATGTGGAACGCGCAGGACAATATCCGCGACACCAAGGCGCTGGGGAAGAATGCGCTGGGTGACTTCACCCGCTATCTCAATCCCTATTCGCTGCTGACTACCCAGGGCACTTATGACGGGCAGCGGTCAATCAACGACAAGCGCGTCTTCACCCTCACCCGATCAGGCTGGGCTGGTGCCCAACGCACGGCCGCAGCCTCGTGGAGCGGCGACATTTATGCGAGTTGGAAGACGCTGAAGCAGCAGGTCGCCGACGGGATCAACGTGACAGTGACAGGCAATCCCTATTGGACGCAGGATGCGGGCGGTTTCTTCGTCGCGGACTTCCCCGGCGGCGAGAAAAATCCGGCCTGGCGAGAGCTCTATGCGCGCTGGCTGCAGTTCTCGGCGTTCAATCCGATCATGCGCATTCACGGCACGAACGTCGAGCGGGAGCCCTATCTCTTCAAAACCATGGACCCGCGGGCCTATGCCTCGCTGCTGGGCAGCACGCGCCTGCGCTATCGGCTTTTGCCCTATACCTATTCCCTAAGCGCGAAGGTGACCTCCGACAGTTACACGCTCATGCGACCGCTGATGATGGATTTCCCGGACGACCGGACGACCGACAGGATCGACGACAGCTTCATGTTCGGGCCGTCGTTCCTCGTCCATCCAGTAACGCGCGCAATGTATAACATCCTGCCCCCGCCGGCCGCGACGATTCCGACTGAGTATCTGCGCACGCCCGATGGTCAGCCGGGGCTTGCCGGGCAGTATTTCGAGGGCGAGAATTTCGAAACGCCCAAGAGTCGTTTCGTCGATCTGAAGGTCGACCACACATGGCCGGACCCGCCATTGGCAGAGGTGCCTGCGGGCCTTTCCAACCTCCAGCATTTCTCCGCCAAATGGGACGGCACGATCACCGCGCCTGAAGATGGCGAGTATGAGATCGGTGTCGAGGGCAATGACGGCTTTCGACTGAAACTCGACGGCAAGACCGTGGTCGACGACTGGGCCGCAGGTGCGGCGCGCTACAAGGGCACGACGGTCAGCTTGCGCAAGGGGCAAACCGTGAAGGTCGGCATCGATTATTATCAGGTCGACGGCAATCGCGTGCTCCGTCTGGCGTGGCGTCGCCCGAGCGACCGACTGGCTTTGAGTGGTCCTAAGCCGGCGCTCGACGAAAGCATGGAGACCTATCTGCCTGCCGGTGCCGGCTGGTACGATTTCTGGACGAACGAGCGGTTCGAGGGTGGTCGCCGGGTGACGCGACAGGCCCCGCTGGACGTGATCCCGCTCTATGTGCGGGCCGGATCGATCGTGCCGATGGGACCGAATGTCCAATATGCGACGCAGGACCCCGGCGCTGCCTATGAAATGCGCATCTATCCGGGCGCAGATGCGCGCTTCACTATGTATGAGGACGACAACGAGACATACGCCTACGAAAAGGGCGAACGGGCAACCTATGATCTGATGTGGAACGACGCCTCGCGCTCGCTGACGATCAGTGCCCGCAAGGGGCGCTTCCCCGGCATGACTCTCCGGCGCAATCTCAACTTCGTTCTCATCGATCGCAACGCAAACGCGAAGGGCGGAGTGGAGATGCTCCCGGCGACCCGGCGCGTATCCTATGACGGCAAGGCAATGACGGTGCAGTTCTGATGATCCGTTTGTTCCCTATAGTCGCAGCTTCTCTGGCCCTGACGGCGGTTGCGCCGCTGGCTCACGCGCAGAGCGACCCGATCATCCAGACGCGCTTCACGGCCGACCCGGCGCCGTTCGTCCATGATGGCACCGTCTATCTCTATACCAGCCATGACGAGGACGACGCCGAAGGCTTCAAGATGCTCGACTGGCGCTTGTACAGTTCGACAGACATGGCGAACTGGACGGATCGGGGCGTCGTCGCCTCGCTCAAGACCTTTTCGTGGGCCAATCAGAACAATGATGCCTGGGCGCCTCAAGTCATCGAACGCGGCGGCAAATTCTATCTTTACGCGCCGGTGACCGTGCCGGGGTCGCCTCGAAACGTGATCGGTGTCGCAGTCTCGGACAAACCCGAAGGCCCCTTCAAGGATCCGCTGGGCAAGCCGCTGATCGAACCCGGCGAAGGCTATTTCGACCCGACAGTATGGATCGACGATGACGGACAGGCCTATCTCTACTGGGGCAATCCAGACCTGTGGTACGTCAAGCTGAACAAGGACATGGTCTCCTATTCTGGCCCGATCACCAAGATGCCCCGCATCCTCGACTATCAGGAAGGGCCGTGGTTCTATAAGCGCAAGGACCATTACTACATGGCTTTCGCCTCGACCTGCTGCTCCGAAGGCATTGGCTATGCGATGAGCGACAAGCCCACTGGCCCCTGGACGTACAAAGGGCCGATTATGGCCCATGATCCCCGCTCCACCGGCAATCACCCCGGCATCATCGAGTATAAGGGCGGCTCCTACTTGTTTGGCTTCAACTATGAGCTGAACTTCGCGATGACGCCGATCCATCATGAGCGCCGATCCGTGACCGTCGCCAAGTTCGATTATAATGCCGACGGCACCATTCCCAATCTTCACTGGTGGGACCGGACGAGCGCTCCACAAATCGAACCCCTCAATCCCTATAAGCGGGTGGAGGCGGAGACGATTGCGTGGACCTCGCGGCTCAAGCGCGACCGCGATCGTCCCTATCCCTGGGCGCCGGGCGTCACGACTGCAGGCGATGCGGAATCGGGCATTTATCTCACGCGGATAAAGGATCGCAGCTATATCAAGGTCGCAGGTGTCGACTTCGGCAAGGGCGCTTCGCGTTTCATGGCGAATGTCAGAAACGGAACGCCGGGCGCGAAGATCGAGCTTCGCTTCGATCGCCCGAATGGTCCGCTGATCGGCACCGTAGACGTGGGCGAAACTCGCGGTTCAGATGCCTGGCAGCAGCGCACCGCCGCGCTGACCGGCGCAAACGGGGTACATGACCTATTTCTGATTTTCAGAGGCCGCGGGAACGACGAACTCCTGTTCGACTTCGACCATTGGCGCGTAACGCCGTAAACAGAAGGGGGAGCCAGACATGCGCGGATTGCCATTCCTTTTGATCGCTGCGTTGCCAGCATTTTGTGCGGCCCAGCCCGCCGCTGCCCAACCGGTGCGCGAGGCGACGGCGAAACAGCGCATGATCGTGCTGAGCGATATCGAAGCCGACCCCGACGACACCCAGTCCTTCGTGCGGCTTTTCCTCTACGCCAACCAGATCGACCTGGAGGGGCTGGTCGCGACCACCTCCATCCACATGAAGACCTCGATCCACCCGGACTCGATCCGCCGCATCATTGATGGTTATGCGAAGGTCCAACCCAATCTCGCAAAGCACGAGGCCGGCTTCCCCACAGCGGACGCGCTCCGCAGCCTCGTTCGCGAGGGTCAGCCGGGCTATGGCATGGCCGCGATCGGTCCGGGCAAGGACACGCCGGGTTCGCGCCTGATCGTGGAGGCGCTGGGGCGAAGCGATCCGCGACCCCTGTGGATATCCGTGTGGGGCGGTGTAAACACGCTTGCCCAAGCTCTCGAGAGCATCCGGCAGACGCGCTCTCCTGACGAGGCGCGGCGGATGATTGCCAAGCTGCGCGTCTATACCATCTCCGACCAGGACGATGCGGGCGCGTGGATACGCAAGACATTCCCTGAGCTTTTCTATGTCGTCAGTCCCGGCGGATATGGAGCGGGAGCCTGGACCGGCATCCACACGCTGATCCCGGGGACAGACAACAAGACCATCAGCAACGCATGGCTGCGCGACAACATTCAGCAAGGCCATGGACCGTTCGGTGCGCTCTATCCAGATGTGTCCTACGGCATGGAAGGCGACACGCCGGCCTTCCTTTCACTCATTCCCAATGGTCTCAGCACCCCCGAACGCCCGGACTGGGGCGGCTGGGGCGGCCGCTATGAGCTTTACACCCCGCCCATCGCGACGACCGATCCCAGCGGCTTCAGCGGCGTGACCATAGAGCCTGAAACCAGACCGATCTGGACCAACGCCATCGACAGCTTCACGCCGGAGATCGCAAGCGAGTTCGGCCGGGCCACGGTGCCCGGAGAGCGGGCGGTCAAGGATTTCCGGGGCGGAATCTGGCGCTGGCGCGACGATATCCAGAACGACTTCGCCGCGCGGATGGACTGGACCACCCGCCCCTTTTCGCAAGCCAATCACCCGCCCGTTGTGCGGCTCGCCAATCCAGGTCGCATGACGGTCAAATCGGGCGAGCGTTTTGTGCTGAGCGCAAGAGACAGCACCGATCCCGATGGCGACAGCCTGAGCTTCCAGTGGTTCCACTATGCTGAAATTGGCCACTGGCAGACGGCCATTCCCAACGGCATCGCCGCCAACATCCACACGGTCGATTTCACGGCGCCTAAGGTCGATGCGCCGCGCGAGGCACATTTCATCGTGAAAGTGACGGACAAGGGCAGCCCGCCATTGACCCGCTATCAGCGCGTGATTCTCACGGTTACGCCGTAGCTGCCCAGTCGAGGCCAGAAAAAATTGCGGCCTCATGTCACACTGGCCGCTGCTGTCTCGTCATGTCCCGTAGCGCCGATAGTCGGCGCCTATCGAGGACATCGTCATGACTGCAATCGCACGTTTGAACTGGTTTGAAGTGGCACCCGAGGGCGCAAAGGCCCTCTTCGGCGTCCACCACTATCTTCTCAACAAGACGGCTTTACCGGAGGAGTTGATCCATCTGGTCTTCCTCCGCATCTCGCAGATCAATGGGTGTGCGCACTGCATCGATATGCATAGCCGAGACCTGTTCAAGACGATGGCCGCCGACAAGGTGACGCTTGTTCCGGTATGGGCAGAAGTGCCCCATCTCTTCTCCGACCAGTATCGCGCAGCGCTGGCATGGGCCGAAGAGGTGACGATGGTCAGCGAAACCCATGCGTCCGACGAAGCTTATGCGGCAGCGGCGGCGGCTTTCGAGCCCAGGGAGCTGGTTGATCTCACTATTGCGATCGCCGCGATGAACGCGTTCAACCGGCTCGGTGCGCCATTTCGTCTCCCGGTTAAGGCCCAGCCATAAGAGCAATATCGCAAGTCGATCGGTTGCGGGGAGGAAGGCCTGCCCGGACCGATCGACGGGAGTGGTGCGCCACACTCTCCGAAGATGAGCATTATAGTTTCGATGGTACTTTAGCGCGAGTTTGAGGCCGTGCGCAGAATACTTTGAAGGTTTCCGCCCGACGCTATACGGGCACTGGATTGGTTGCTTCTATCGCCTCGCGCCTGGCTTCCACGCGCAGCCGGTCGTTTAGAGGCAGATCGCCAGGATTTTTGAATTACAATGAATTATCGCCACAGCTTTCATGCCGGAAATAGCGCCGATGTCGTAAAGCACAGCCTGCTGATCGCCCTCGTGCGGGCGTTGCAGCTCAAAGAGAGCCCGCTCACCCTGATCGACACCCATGCCGGCTGCGGCCTGTACGACCTTGGCGGCGATGAGGCGCAACGCACCGGGGAGGCTACACAGGGCGTAGTGCGCGCCTTTGCCGACACGAACCCTTTGCTGGACGACTATCGCGCCGCCGTTCAGGCGGTAAATGCCGGGGCCCAGCCTCGTCTCTACCCCGGATCGCCGCGCTTCTTGGCGCAGCTTCTGCGTCCGCAGGATTTTCTGATCCTGAACGAGAAACATCCCGAAGACGCCTATGCCCTGCGCGGCGCGATGCGCGACACATCCGCCGCCGTGCATCAGCGCGACGCCTACGAGCTTTGGATGGCGGTGCTGCCGCCCCGCACGCCGCGCGGCGTGGTGGTCGTCGACCCGCCGTACGAGCAGACCGACGAACGCGCACGTATCACTGCTACCCTCGCGGCAGCGACCCGCAAATGGGCACATGGCGTGACGGTGGTGTGGTATCCGCTGAAAGACCGCGCCACCCATATGCGGTGGAAGGCGCAGCTTAGTAGGCTCGGCATCCCGAAGTGTCTGGTGGTCGAGCATTGGCTGTACGATAACGATCAGCCCGACATCTATAACGGCGCGGGCCTTTTTATCGTCAATCCGCCTTACGCCTTTACGCAGGCGCTGCCGCCTCTGCTGGAAGCCCTGCGCGCCGCGCTGGCGCCGGAGGGGCACAGGGGAGAGATTACGGCCAATTGGTTGGGCGATTGATTGGAGCCGGCACCACCTCGGCAACATTGCACTATAGCCAACAATCTGCGGAATGGTGCACCCAACTGGATTCGAACCAGTGGCCCCCAGATTAGGAATCTGGTGCTCTATCCTGCTGAGCTATGGGTGCCCGCGAAAGGCTCTATTGCCCACGCTGGCGGGGGTCAACTCGACAGGATCAATTGATCTGGTCCGGCGGCACAACCGGGACGAGGAGCGGTGCGACCGCCAGCCCTTCCTCCATCATGGAGCGCGCCTCGTCGGCGCTTGCGGTGCCATGGATAGGCGCCTGTTCGCGTTCGCCATAATGCATGGCCCGCGCCTCGTCAGCAAACTTGTCCCCGACCCATTGCGACCGGGCGATTGCCTCCTGCTGAGCTTGCGCAACCGCGGCTACAGCTTCCGCCAGTTTCTCCCGCACCGCAGGCGGCAGGCCGACGGCGATCGGGGCTTTCTCAGCCTGAGGCAGTGGCACGGGTATGGTTTCGGATCGTTGGTTCCCCTTCGCGGACACCGCGGGCGCCATCACCGCCTTTCCGATCTCCCCATCCTGACAGACCGGGCAGACCAGCTGCTTGTCGACGCGCTGCCGTTCATAGGCCTCGCTCGACGCGAACCACGCTTCGAACACATGACCGGAGCGGCATTTAAGATCGAACACGATCACAGGATGAGCGGTCCACCGATGGGGCGATGATGAGTATGAACCGGGATACGCGCACGCACTGCCGCTATTTCGTTCAGATCAAGGTCGCAAAAATAAAGTCCGGGCTCGGTGCCGGCATCCAGAAGCACACGTCCCCACGGATCGACGACGAGACTGTGGCCAAAGGTTTCGCGCCCATCCTCATGCTGCCCGGTCTGCGCCGCAGCGATGACAAAGCACTGCGTCTCGATCGCCCGGGCACGCAGGAGCGTGTGCCAGTGCGCTTCGCCCGTCGGGACCGTGAAAGCGGCAGGGAGGGCTATAACATCCGCCCCAGCCTTCGAGAGCATATTGAAAAGCGCGGGAAAGCGCAGATCATAGCAGATGCCGAGTCCCAGCACGCCAAGCGGCGTCTGCACCAGCGTGGCATCCTGTCCGGCGGCGTAAGTGGCCGATTCTCGCCAGCTCTGCCCGTCCGGCAGATCGACATCGAAGAGGTGGATCTTGTCATAGCGCGCCCTGATCGCTCCATCCGGTCCGATCACGAAGCCGCGGTTGTGCCGCTTCTCATCCGCCCGGTCCAGAACAGCCAGTGACCCGAGCGATACCCACATGTCATGTGCAAGGGCCGCTGCCTGCACATCATGAAGTACCGGATCTTCCGCTTCGAGCCGCAGCGCCGCTGCCGATCGTGCCCGGTCGCGATCCAGAGCGCCGGACATCTCCGGCGTGAACAAAAAGGTCGCGCTACCCTCGGCAGCCTTAGCAACCGCCTTCACGATCGTAGCGGCGTTGGCGGCGGGATCGACCCCCGCTGTCATCTGGAGAAGAGCAACACGCATGGGAAAGTTTGTCGTCAGGCCTTCAGCAACGGATCCAGCTTGCCGCTCCGTTCGAGCTCGTACAGATCGTCGCATCCGCCGATATGCGTGCCATCGATGAAGATCTGCGGTGCCGTGGAGCGGCCGTTGGCCCGCTGAATCATCTCCGCGCGAACAGGACCGCCCATCGTGATGTCATATTCGGTGAAATCCACGCCCTTCTCGCGCAGCAGCGCCTTAGCCCGCGAGGAGTAGCCGCAGAATTCCTTACTATAGACCTCAACCTTAGCCATCGCCGATCCTCCAGGCACCCGATGTCGGTTGCCGGCCGTCTCTTGTCAATCCGCACCGCCTGGCATGGCCCGCGCCCAGCAAAGCACATCCACTCGGGATGCACCGGCATCCAGAAGCACGCGGACGCAGGCCGTGGCGGTCGCGCCGGTCGTCCAGACATCATCGATGATGATCACGTGACGTCCCCGAACCTTGTCCGCTCCACTCTTCGAAATTGCGAAGGCACCGCGTACCGCGCGCTGGCGGGCAGCCCGCCCGAGCGCATAAAGAGGCGGAGTGCGCTTCACGCGGTGCACTGCGTCTAGTTCGATCCCAAGCCCGGTTCGTCCGGCCAGCGCGCGGGCAATGAGAGCGGACTGGTTGAACCCGCGAGACCAGATCCGCCAGCGATGGAGCGGCACCGGGACAAGCAGCGCATCGCACGCTTCATCGGGCAGGAGGCGCACGAGATGCCTAGCCATGATCCGGGCGTGGCCCGTACGGCGCGCATATTTCAGGCGGTGGACCAGCGTACGGGAAACACCCTCGAAACGGGTCGCCGCACGAACCCGCCCGAAAGGCGGCGGCTCGGCAAGGCACGACCCGCATTCCGCCCCGTCCTCGGCAAGATCGGGCAAATCGATGCCGCATCGCGCGCAGACGGGCGCTGCGATAAACGGTAGGCTGGACCAGCAATCCACGCAGAAAACGTCATCCTCCGCGACAATCTCGCCACAGCCGGGGCAGCGCGCCGGCAAGGCATAATCGAGGACGGGAGCGAATGCGCGCCGGAGGTTGGGTGCCCACATCGAGTGCATCTGGTACTTGTTCCACGGCGGCCGAAGCGCCACAAGCCGCCCAATGAGTGTTCCCAGCATATTCGACGACAAACTGCGCGAGCGCCGCCGCGAGCGGGCACTGCCAAATTTCGCGGCCTTCTCCTTTTTGCTGGACGCGATGGCGGACGAGATGATCGAGCGCCTGACCGATGTGAGCCGCACCTTCGAGGACGCGCTCGTAATCGGCACACTGAACATGCGCCTGGCCGATCATCTGCAGGCCAGCGGCGCCCGCGTCACGATGCTCGAACCCAGCCTCGGGGTCGCGAGCGCGCGCAGCGCCGTCCACGGCAGGGAGGACGCGCTACCTTTCCCTGACGGCCAGTTTGACCTCGTCCTGAGTTGCGGGACGCTCGACAGCGTGAACGATCTGCCCGGCGCGCTCATCGCGCTTCGCAGGGCGCTGCGCCCGGACGGTTTGTGCCTTGTCAGTTTCATCGGCGCGGGCTCCCTGCCGATGCTTCGCAGTGCGCTGCGCGTAGGGGAAAGCGAGCGACCCGCTCAGCGCCTCCACCCGCAGGTCGACGTGCGGGCTCTGGGCGACCTGCTCCAGCGCGCAGGATTTGCAATGCCGGTGGCGGATCATCAGGGAGTCGCCGTGCGCTACGGATCGGTCCTGAGCCTGATGCACGACCTGCGCGGCATGGGCGCGGCCCAGTGCCTTGCTTCCCCACCGCCGCCCCTCACCCGATCAGCGCTGATGGTTATGGCCGAGGCATTCGCTGCGCAGGCAGAGCCGGACGGCAAGACGCGGGAGACGTTCGTCATCCTCCACGGCAGTGGATGGGCACCCTCGCCCGATCAACCTCGTCCGGCCCGGCGAGGAAGCGCGACAGTCTCCCTCGCGGACGCGCTGAAGGGCCCCCGCTCACAATAAAGCATCGAGCATCGCGACAAGCGGGCGGTCTGCGGGCGGCATCTCCACGGCGAAGAGTTCGTGCGGAAGGAGCCAGCGCGTGTCGATTGCCTCCTGCGCCACGATTTGCCCCGTCCACTTTCGGCAGACATAGAGCAGCAGAAGCAACGGGCGCTCTCCTATGGTCCCGGTGGAAAAGGTGGCCGGCGCGAGGCACGCCGTCTCGGTCTCGATCGCCAGTTCCTCGCGCAGTTCACGGACCAGCGCATGTTCCGCCGCCTCTCCCGGTTCGACCTTTCCGCCGGGAAATTCCCAGAGCCCGCCCATCGCCTTGTGCAACGGGCGCTGCTGAATGAACACGCGCCCCGCCCCATCCACAAGGGCTGCGGCAACGACAATCTGTGGAGGCGCGAACGGGGCTGAGTCAGGCGTCATGACTACTCTTTTTTAAGGCTTCAAACTTTACAGCCACATCATTGTGGATGCTGGAGAAACAACGTGTTTGGCAAGCTGAAAGCACTGCTGTCTTCCCAAAAGGGTGCGACGGCCGTGGAATATGGCTTGATCCTTGCGCTGATTTTTCTCGCGATGGTTGCCAGCCTTAGCCAAGTTGCCGAAAAAACAAACAATATGTGGGGCAATGTCTCGAACAAGGTTAGCGGTAATTAACCCTCTTTTCCTTACACATCGCTGCGGCATTTAACTCTTTCGAAATCAAACCGTCTCTATTTATCGCACTGTTCACTGAGAGATCGGTGAGGGGGCAGGGATGACGGAATTGACAGGAGACCGAACATGAAGACTTTTCGCAAGATGCTGAAGAATGAAAAGGGTGCGACCGCGATCGAATATGGTCTGATCGCTGCGCTCATCGCCGTGGCCGCCATCGGCGCGATGTCATCGCTCGGCACCAATCTCACGACGACCTTCAACAAGGTTGCGAATAACCTGAATAAGTAAACTGGGCGCCAGCGACGGCGTTCGATTTAAAAAAGGCGGCTCGACTCCTGTCGATCCGCCTTTTTTTAATGCCCGCTCAATAAGTGACGATCTTGACCTTCTGGCCCGGCGTCAATCTTGCATTCGCCGGCAGGCCATTCAGCACCTGAAAGCGCTCCGCCTTATAATCATCGAAGGCCATGCGCGCAGCGAGTGACGCGCTGGTATCGCCTCGCCCGACCGTCACGACCTGGACCCGGCGCGTCCGAACGGCCGAGGCCTCCTGCTCGCTGATCCGGCGCAGCGAGTTTAGCATCGGGCCGAATGGTCCGACGCCCTGCCCTGCCGGTGTCGCAACAAGGAAATGATAGGCCGTGGTCGGGCTGAACTGATAGGCGAAGATCGTGATGTCCAGCGCCCCGCCCTGCGAAGAGCTGGCACGGGTCGTGCCATAAGCGACCGGCAGCCCATTTATTGTCGTGCGATTGATCTGAATGTCAGGGATAGTCTGGTTCTGACCAGCCAGTTTCTGGAAGACGCTCCGGACGTAAGCGCCGAGGTCGCTGTTGAACTTGCCTGCCGTGAACTGCGCCTGGCCGCCCGATCCGGCAATGGACACCGCCTGGGCGCCATTCTCCAGCCCGAAACCGTTCGGCACGGAGAACTGGAGCCGAAAAACGGGATGAATGAAGCGGCCACCTTCTACAACACCGCCCTTGGGATCTTCGCCGTAAACGATACCATCGACCTGCGAGAGAAAAACGGCGGCGTTGCGCTGCGTGCTGGTCGATCCGCTCTGCCGCGCGCCCTGCAGGGCACGCTGAACGCGCGACGCGGGATCCGGATGCGTGCTCGCCCATTCGGGCACGCCCTGATTATCACCGCCAAGCCGCTGATCGAGGCTGTTCTGCGCAGCCAGCGACGCGAGCATCGAAGACAGCGCCTTGGGATCGTAACCCGCCTTGGCAAGATAGCGGATGCCCAGATCGTCTGCCTCATACTCCTGGCTGCGCGAAAATTTGAGAGTGAGGAGTTGTGCGCCAGTGCCGATCCCACGCTGAAGGAGTTGGCCAAACCCTGAATCGCCCGCCACGGCACCGACGAGAACCTGCCCGAGAGCGCCGAGAATGGAGTTTCGCTGGGCAGCACTTTGCCGACGCTTGCCATGCTGGGCAGCCACATGGCCCACTTCATGGCCCAGAACGCCGGCCAACTCCGCCTCATCGTTCATCAGCGCCATGAGCTGGCGTGTCACATAGACATAGCCACCGGGGATGGCGAAGGCGTTGTTCACATTCGAATTGAGCAGGCTGACCGTGAAGTCGCTCTGCTGGGCGGAAAGGCTCGACTGAGTCGCGATCCGCTTGCCAACGCTGGCGACATAAGCGGCCTGCCGCCCGTCATACAGTCCGCCAAACTCCTCCAGCAGCTGCGGATGGGCCTTGGCCCCTTCTGCCTTCTCCGAGGGAGTCATGCTGTTGACGGTACGGATTTGCCGCTGCGCTTGCCCCACTGCACTGGGCTGCGCCAATGCGAGTGCCGTCAGCGCGACAGCGACTCCCGCACCGATCCGTTTGCGCGACATAAACTCCCTCCCCAGCCAGCGCCGCGAGCTTCGCGGCCGAATGACGATAGAACGCGCGAATGCCCCTTGGGATCAACGCCCCATGGCGAGAAATTTATCGCCGCGCTGCCGCTTCAGTTCGTCTGCCGTCTTCGGCACGAGCGCTGCAACTTCCTCATCGATCGCGCGGCGAAGCGATTCGATCGCTTCGGAAGGGTTGCGATGAGCGCCTCCCATAGGCTCGGGCACGATCCGATCTATGACGCCCAGCGCTTCCAGATTCTGTGCCGTCACCTGCATCGCGGTGGCCGCATCCGCTGCCTTGTCGGCAGTTCGCCATAGAATCGAGGCGCAGCCCTCGGGTGAAATCACCGAGTAAATCGCATGTTCGAACATCAGCAGCCGGTTGGCCGCGGCAAGCGCGACGGCGCCACCCGAACCGCCCTCGCCCACAATCGCGGCGACCATTGGTACGCCCAGAGCCAGACAGCGCTCCGTCGACCGGGCGATGGCTTCCGCCTGACCGCGCTCCTCGGCCTGCACACCGGGGAACGCGCCCGAGGTATCGACGAGCGTGACCACTGGCAGCCCGAACCGATCGGCAAGATCCATGAGGCGGATCGCCTTGCGATAGCCCTCCGGCTTTCCCATCCCGAAATTATGCCTCACCCGGCTCTCGGTATCATGGCCCTTTTCATGGCCAATGAGCATGACGCGCTGCCCGCCAATCGTCGCGAGCCCGCCCACGATCGCCTTGTCGTCGGCAAACGCGCGATCCCCCGCCAGCGGCAGGAAATCCGTGCACATTCCCGCGACATAGTCCCGGAAGTGCGGACGCTCCGGGTGGCGCGCAACCTGCGTCTTCTGCCAGGGCGTCAGCTTGCCATAGAGCTCCGCAAGCATCACGTTTGATCGGCCCTGAAGGCGCTCAATCTCGGCATCAATGTCGATGGCGCCATCCTGCGCTGTCTCGCGCAGTTCCGCGATCCGCGACTGAAGCGCGGCGACCGGCTTCTCGAAATCCAGAAAGCTGTTCATCCCGGCGAGTTAGGCGCGACGCGGCGCTAGGTCAACGAGCGGGTGACGGGCATTCACCAGCGCGACCAGTCGCGCGGCATCTACGTGCGTGTAGATCTGGGTCGTCGCGATGTCCGCATGGCCGAGCATGGCCTGTAGCGCGCGCAGATCCGCACCCCCTTCCAGCAAATGCGTGGCGAAGGCGTGGCGCAAGACATGCGGGCTGACTTTCGACGGATCGAGTCCCGCCTCCGCCGCCAGCGCACGCACGATCTGAAAAAGCCGCACCCGGCTGAGGAAGCTCTTCCCCGCCGGAAAAAGATAGAGCGCATCTTCGGGTAAGTGCTCACGCCACCGGGCCACGGCTGCCCGCGCCCGATCCGAAATGGGAACGAGCCGCTCGCGCCCGCCCTTGCCGCGCAGGATGATGAAAGGCCGATCCGCCGCAAGCGCACGCGCAGGGAGCGAGACGAGTTCGCTGGCGCGGAGCCCCGAACCGTAAAGCAGTTCGATCAGCGCCGAGAGTCGCATGTCGAGAGGATTGACGGGATCTTTCGCGAGCCGCGCGTCGATCGCCGCGAACAGCGCATCGACCGCTTCATGCCCCAGTATCTTGGGCAAGGGCCGCCGGACCGCCGGCTTTGGCAAGCAGGAGGACGGATTGTCGGGTCGCACGCCCTCCGCCTCCATAAAGGCGAAAAAACCCCGCAGAGCCGAAGATTTACGAGCGAGGCTGGAGGGAGCGAGATCAGCCCAAACGCTCTCCAGCGCGCGCAGACTCTCACCGGTCGCATGCGTCAGCCTGGCCAACCGTCGGGCAGCTTCCTCAAGATCGCGACGGTAGGCGAGCAACGTGTTGCGTGCGGCGCCGCGCTCCGCCGCCAGCATCGCCAGATAGCGATCGATTGATCGCGCATCCTCGACGGAAAGAGGGGGCAGATCCTCCGCGCCCCAGGGCATCAGGTGCGCGCCATCGCCTCAGCGGCGATCATCCGCGCCTCCGCGCCCAATCCTACGCGGGTCAGCGCAGCCGTGATGAAATAAAGATGATCTGCCGGCAGACTATCCCACCGGCCCGTCTGCAGACCGACCGCCACGAGGAGCGCAACCGTACCCTGCTCCCGACGGGCGGCAGCGGACATGAGCGCACGCGCCCAACGGGTGCGCGGCGTCGGAGCGATTTTCGCTTCCGCCAAAATGCTATCTCTGCTCCCATCGGGCAAACGCCCCAGTCCTCCCAACGCCGCAACGAGCAGCCGTCCACTCACACCGGCCTCGTCACTGCCGATGAAGCGCGAAATTCGGCTTGCGGAAAGATCGACCTGCGGCGTCGGAGAACCGGTCGCGAGCAACGCCCATGCCCGCTCGCCCGGAGCACCTTCCAGACTGCCCACGACGCCGCCCCATCTCTGGGCAGACCGGTCAAAGCCGGAGGACAGCATGGCCGCGATGAGCCACGGCGTGTCGTCGCCAGCATCGGCAGTGGGAGTCAGCACTGCTGCCGCGCGCGCCAGCACAGGCAGGGCCGCATAATCGACGCCCCCCGGACCGGCTACGCCGTCAGCCGGAGACCGCGACCAGAAGCTCCGCATAGCGCCAATGCGTTCGCTTATGCTTTCGCCTGCGTAGGCGGTGCGAAGAAGATCGCCGATGTCACTCGCGCTTGATCCATTCTCGGACGCATCGGCATATTCCGACCAGAATGTGCGCGCTGCGTCGCCGGAGAAGACTCCCAGCCGTGTCGCGACAGCGACGCCGCGCTGGCGCCTCTCATAGGACAGGGTCGGCGCGCGTGCCTCCCACGCCCGCACCTGCGGCCCAACGGTCGAAAACAAGGCTTCGGGAATTTCGACATTGGTCGCGGTAGCTAAGCCAAAACGCCAGTTGGTGAGCTGGTTCACACCATCCCACTCGATCTTGACCGAGCGTCGGCTGTTCGGGCCGCTGCCCACCACTTTCTCGGCAAGGCGATAGTCGATGCCTCGAGCGATGCCGCGCCGGCTCGCCTGCGCCAGCAGCGCGCTTGCCTGCCCTTGCTCGACGGAGAAGGACGCGCAAATCGCCTGCGCCATGAACCAGCCAGGTTCATCGGAAAAATCGCGTGCACGAGGCAGCAGCGGGCAGAAACCAGCAGGGTCAGCCGTGGCAAGTTGCGCCTGCATCGCCACAGCGTAGAGCCGCTTGGTATATCGGTCGGAATCGACGCTCTGCACGAGAAGGCGGGCAGCGTCCGCCTCACCCATGCGCACGAGCAGCCAGGCCCGCTCCGCCGTCCAGTCGGCACCGTTGATCTCCCCGGGCGTCCGCGTGCCGCTCAGCAGCGCGCGACGCAGGAGAATGCTCCCCCAACGCGATACGAACGGTGCGCGGGAGGACCGCATAAGCGAGGCCAGAAATGGCCCGCGCGTGACGCCGAAGGCATTGACGGGAAGGCCCCCGCTCGCTGACGTCAATGGGCCGATCTGAGCGAGTGAGCGCCGGGCCGTCGCCGGAAGATCATATTTCTCCGCAATCGCGGCTTCGTTGACGGAAGCGTTATTCCCCCCGGACGAAAGGGCCGCAGCCCCCTCCGCAATGGCGAGCGCCGGGTTCGTCGGAAGTGCGAGCGTAGGAGCACTCGCATTACCGGTGCTGCCGGCCGGCCTCGACGGCGCAGGGCCGGGCTCCGGACCACTTTCGCCAAACCCCTCGGGCAGCAGTGACTCCGGACCGTTTTGCGCAAGCACAGGTATGCCGATCGCCAGCAGCGTTGCCGCGAATAGCCATGCCCCGCTTACCGGTTTCACGTCG
The DNA here is from genome assembly GCF_052327305.1 of Sphingobium sp. CR28. Classification (GTDB taxonomy): domain Bacteria; phylum Pseudomonadota; class Alphaproteobacteria; order Sphingomonadales; family Sphingomonadaceae; genus Sphingobium. Next base: position 626,349 of record NZ_CP182486.1, read on the forward strand.
TGGCCCTCAAACTACTTGCCGAGTTGATCGGCCGGAATCGTCTTTTCGACGGTTTGGAGCGGCTGAGGCCCGCCCCGCATCCATGCGAGCGCAAAAACAGCCAGAATGACGAGCAGCAGGATGATGACGACGATGGAAATCGGGCTGCGACGCCGGCGATAGGGATCTTGGCGAGATAATTTCATGATCCGTTTCGAATTTGCCTCATGAGGATATGCCAGCCTGAGTCGGAACCGTCGTTTCCACAGGGAAAAGGGCGATTGCTTGTCCGGCAGGCGGATGTATAGCCCCGCACGTCATGCAGCGAAACCGCAAATATGAGGTCGACGATGTCCGCCGGACCCTCGTGCTGGTCGGCATGATGGGAGTCGGCAAGACGACGATCGGTCGACGGCTGGCGACACGGCTCGGTCTTCCCTTTGTCGATGCCGACGAGGAAATCGAGAAAGCGGCGGGCATGACCGTCCAGGAAATCTTCGACAAGTTCGGCGAAGCGCATTTCCGCGATGGCGAACGCCGGGTGATCGCGCGGCTTATCGACGGCGAGGCCAAGATCATCGCCACGGGCGGCGGCGCCTTCGTCAATGACGAGACCCGCTCGCTGATCCTCGATCGGGCAACCGCCATCTGGCTGGATGCCGACATTCAGGTGCTGGTTGACCGCGTATCGCGCCGCGATGGGCGCCCACTTCTCAAGGGACGGGACGTGCGCGAGGTTCTGCTCGAACTCGCCAAGGTGCGCCGCCCGTTCTACCAGCAAGCGCCAATCCACATCCAAAGCTCCGCCTCGCCGCACGACGCGACGGTGGAGAAGATATTGAAAGCCGTGAAGCTATGTCCGTAATCCCTGTGGAACTGGGCGCACGCGCCTATGATGTCCGTATCGAGGGTGGCCTGCTCGACGATGCGGGCGCTGCGCTCGCGCCTTTCGCGTCCAAGCGCCCGCTCGCGGTCATCACTGACGATCGCGTAGCGGCACTGCAGTGGCCTCGCCTCGAAGCGGCGCTAGGCCGCGCCGGCCTTGCCAGCACACTGCTCGTGGTGCCGAGCGGCGAAGGGACGAAAAGCTGGTCGCAGCTGGAAGCCGTGACCGACTGGCTGATCGAACAGGGCACGGAGCGGAACGATCATGTCATCGCACTGGGCGGCGGTGTCATCGGCGATCTGGTCGGGTTTGCCTGCGCCATCCTCAAGCGGGGTTGCGCTTTCGTGCAGATACCAACGACTTTGCTCGCGCAGGTCGACAGCAGCGTAGGCGGCAAGACGGCAATCAACTCCCGCGCGGGCAAGAACCTCGTCGGCGCGTTTCACCAGCCGAGCTTCGTCCTGATCGACCCGACGGTTCTGGACACGCTCGACCGCCGGACCGTGGCCGCGGGCTATGCCGAGGTCGTGAAATATGGCCTGATCGACAATGCGCCCTTCTTCGCCTGGTGCGAGGCCAATGGCGAAGCGCTTCTGTCCGGCGATGCGGCCGCGCGGGAATACGCCATCGGCACCAGTGTCGCCGCCAAGGCGGCTATCGTGCGCGACGACGAGCGCGAGACGAGTGGCCGACGTGCCCTACTGAACCTTGGCCACACCTTCGGCCATGCACTGGAGGCCGAGCATGGCTTTCGGGACAGCCTGCTCCACGGTGAAGCCGTGGCGGCAGGTATGGCGCTGGCGTTCCATTATTCGGTGCGGCGCGGCCATTGCCCGGCTGAGGACGCCGCGCGGGTTACCGCGCATTTGCGCGCCTCGGGGCTGCCTGCGAGCCTCGTCGATGCCAAAGTCTCAGCGAGCGGCGAGCAACTGGTGGGTCATATGCTTCACGACAAGAAGATGGCGGCGGGCACCCTGCCCTTCCTGCTGGCGAACGGCATCGGCCAGACCTATCTCGCCAAGGACGTGGACCTTGCCGACGTTGCCGCGTTCCTGGACTCAGATATCGCTAGAAACGGCTGAACCGCCACGCCGCGACCAGCCACGCGCCGATCATGATGGCGCCGCCAACGGGTGTGACGGCGCCCAGCCATCTAGGCGCACCGAGCGCCATCGCGTAAAGCGTGAACGCAAAGATCGCCGCTCCCCCGAGCATGGACGCAGCGATACCCGGCTGCGACACCCCCCGAATCAGCACAAGCGCGGCGACCGCATGAACGAGCTGATAAAAGGCGCCGGTCCGCAGCCATTCCGCAGCCTGCGCCGAAGAGGCGCCGTGTGCGCCGAACGCCCCCGCCGCGATGGCCAGAGCAGCGCTGAGAGCAGCGATCGTCGCGATCATGCATCGTCTCCGATAAGCGGTTCCGGCGAAAGCTTCATCGCCCGGCTGGGGTTCCAGATGAGATCCCGCGCAGCCAGCAGGTTGCCCTCGGCGAGTTGCTTGTCCAACCGCGCCTGATCGTTGAGGCGATATTGATGCTCTATCTCCGCAACCTCGTCCGGCGACACACCCAGTTCGGCAAGGGCCATCCGGCCCATCGCCACTGAGGACTCGAAAAGTTCGCGCTGGACATGCGCAATCTCCATACCGTCGAAGGCGATGACCTGACGACGATCGAAAGCACGAACGAAAATTGCGGCCTGGGGAAAGGCTTCAACGATGGGCTTCATTGCCTTGGGGCCGAAGTTCCTGTCGTCATGGCAGAAGGCGATCAGCGATGCATCCTCGGCGCCTGCACGGCGAAGCAGATCGACCCGGGTTCCGTCGCCATAATAGACCTTGGTATTGAACTGGCCGGACAGTTCGATTTGCGCGGGCTTCTGATCAATCAGGGTTACGCGAGTGCCCTGCCGCCAGAGCATCTGTGCGACTGTCTGGCCGAAACGACCATAGCCCACCACGATCACACCGCCGCGCGGCGCGTCGTCTGGCCCCTCGAGATCCTTGTCGCCGGCGGCCGAGAACTCCAGCCGACGCGCGAGAACGAGCAGAAACGGCGTGGTCATCATCGAAAGGGTGACGATGGCGCTGAACATGCTGCCGGCGGACGCCTCAATAAGAAGCGCGGTCTGGGCTTGTCCGAACAATACGAACGCAAATTCGCCGCCCTGACTGAGCAGTAGTCCCAGAGCGAGCGCTCCGCGAAAATCCATGCCGAAAAGCCGTGCGACCAGTGTGATAATCCCCACCTTGATGACCACCAGCATGATGGCCATGCCGAAGATAAAGAACGGGGAGCGGGCAATGACGCCAAGGTCCAGTACCATTCCGACCGCAACAAAGAACAGCCCGAGCAGGATGGTGCGAAACGGCTCCACATCGGCCTCTATCTCATGCCGATAGGGGGAATCGGCGAGCATGACACCGGCGACGAAGGCGCCGAGCGCGGTAGAAAGATGCAGCGCGTGCATAAGCGACGCGGCCGTGAGAACTGTGAAGAGACCCAGCGCCACGAACAGCTCCCGCTCGCCCAATCGCCCGACGAGTGACAGGAGCGGCTGAAGAACGAACCGCCCGACCAGCACCAGCCCGATTATGGCCCCCATCGTATAAAGGACTAGGAGCCAGCCCGGCGGAGCGCTGGGATCGGCCGGTGCACGAGACAGGGTCGCGATGATCGTGATCAGGGGAACAATGGCAAGGTCCTGAAACAGGAGGACGGAAAACGCCTTTTCCCCGAATGGCGAGTTGATCCGCCCGCTGGATTTAAGGCCCGGCAACACCTGCGCGGTCGACGAGAGCGCGAGCGGCAAACCAAGGGCAAGCGCCGCCGGCCCGCTGAAGCCCGTCGCCACGAAAATGAAGGCGGCAAGCGCCAGCCCGCAGAGCGTGACCTGCATGAGGCCAAGCCCGAAAATGTCGCGTTTCAAGCGCCACAGACGGGAGGGGTTGAGTTCAAGCCCTACGAGGAAGAGCAGCAGCACGATGCCGATTTCGGCAATCGCCATCTTGCTTTCGCCGCCGCCGACCAGCCCGAGCCCGAATGGCCCCACAAGCGCGCCCGCAACGAGATAACCTAGCACGGCGCCCAAGCCGAACCGCCGGAAGAGAATGACGAACGCAAGCGCGGCCGCGAGCAGGATCACACCTTCGGACAGAAGGAAATCGGTCGCTGTCATGACTTTAAGTTCTCAGACAACGCCACCGCCATCGCCTCGGGCGCGGCTTCGAAAGCCAGCCGGAGGGAAGCGTGACGCGCGGGATAATTACGCCCGGTCGCCAGAAGCGCGAGATCCGGCCAGTCGGGAACTTCCTCGGTCGTGCCGGACAGATAATCGGACCAGTCCGCTGTCACCCGCGCGACCTCCTCCGCCGATCGACCCACGATTCCACGCGCGAGCGCTGTCGCCGCCGCCTGCCCCAGCGCGCAAGCCTGCGCCTGAATGCCGATGCCCGCCGCTCGGCCCTGTTCATCGAGCCGAAGCGTCAGGACGACCCGACTTCCGCAAATCGGCGAGCGCTTCTCGACCGTCGCGTCCGCACCATCGAGCGGAGGATAGTCCGCCACTGCCGCCGCCAGCCGAAGCACGGCCATTCCATAGAGCGGCTCATTCATCCTTGTCACCGCCATCCGATTGCGCGTCGCTTTCACCCGAAATGGCGCCCATGAGCCCGCCATGATCGCTGCGCTCCTCCAGCCAGGCACTCATCGCGAGGCTGCTCGCGGTCAGCAGGGGGAAGACATGAGCCGTGCGCATCCACTCGGGTCGCCGCTCGGACGCCCCGTAAAGCGTGTTGAAGAACAGCGTGAACAACATGAACAGGACCGTTGCGAACAAGAGCCCCTTGAGACCGCCAAGACCGAAGCCGAGCGCGCGATCTACCGGCCCGAGCAGCGATGCCCGGCTCGACTTGCCAAGCTGACCAGCGAACAGCTTGGCAGCGCCCACGATGCTCCCGAAAACAAGGAAGAAAGCGAGAATCGCTGCGCCACCTGCCGTCCCGATCCATGCGGTTAGAAGCTCCGTGACGGGCGCATGAAAAAGGCGGAGTGCGACCATGCCGGCGAAAAGCCCGGCAATGCCGATCACTTCCGCGACGAAGCCTCGCATGACGCCGCGCACGGATGTCCAGCCGATCACGAGCAACACGGCGATGTCGAGGGCGGTCATATCGTTCGGCTAGTCTCGCCCAAGGCTGTGGTCAACAAACTGCGCGAGAGAACCGAAACGCCGCACCGAAATACCGCCCGGCGCGTCCGTGCAGCCGCGCGGTACGAGTCCGCTCGAAAAGCCCAGCTTGGCGGCCTCACGCAGGCGCAAAGCGGCGTGGGCGACGGGTCGGATCTCGCCTGACAGCGCAATCTCGCCCATAAGGACGGCATCGGTCGGCATCGGCCGCTCCGAGAGGGCAGAAATCAGCGCGCCCGCGACCGCTAGATCAGCAGCAGGATCCTGCAGGCGATAGCCGCCAGCGACATTCAGATAGACCTCGCACGAGGCGAAGCTCAGTCCGCAGCGGGCCTCGAGCACCGCGAGGATCATCGCAAGCCGGCCACTGTCCCACCCAACGACGGCACGGCGCGGCGTGGCGCCGCTCGCCAGCCGAACGGTCAGCGCCTGAATTTCCACCAGCACAGGCCGGGTGCCTTCCAGCGCCGGAAAGACCGATGTTCCCGCGATAGCTTCATCACGTGAGCCAAGAAACAGCGCGGAGGGATTGCCGACTTCCGCAAGCCCCTCTTCCCCCATGGTGAACACGCCGATCTCGTCCGTGCCCCCGAACCGGTTCTTGGTGGCGCGAAGAATCCGGTACTGGTGGCTCCGCTCGCCTTCGAATGCCAGGACGGTATCGACCATGTGCTCCAGCACACGCGGACCGGCGAGCGATCCGTCCTTGGTCACATGGCCGACGAGGATCAGGGCAGTTCCGCCCTGCTTGGCGAAGCGAATGAGTTCCTGCGCGCTGGCGCGCACCTGACTGACCGTACCCGGCGCGCCCTCTATGAGATCGCTGTGCATGGTTTGGATCGAATCGATCACCAGCAGGTCCGGCGCGCGCCCATTCCCCAGGGTCGTCAATATGTCCCGGACGGAGGTGGCGCTCGCCAGCGCGACCGGGGCGTTCCCCAAGCCCAGCCGCTTTGCCCGTAGCCGCACCTGATCCGCAGCTTCCTCTCCGCTGATATAAACCACGCGCTTGCCCGAAGAGGCAATAAGGGCCGCCGCCTGAAGCAGCAGCGTGGATTTGCCGATGCCGGGATCGCCGCCGATGAGCGTTGCGGAGCCGGCGACCAGGCCACCGCCGAGCGCCCGGTCGAACTCTGCGATGCTCGTGGTGAGACGGGGCGGGAGCGCAATCTCGCTATCAAGGCCGATGAGCGAAATCGATCGCCCGCCCGTCTGCAAATCATGCTTGGCGGAGAAGGCAGTGGCACCTGCCTCCTCCACCAGAGTGTTCCATTCTCCACAATCGTCGCATTGCCCCTGCCAGCGGCTCGCTACGGACCCGCAGGACTGGCAGACAAACCGCTTTTTGACCTTCACCATTCCGCATCAATAGACGGAACGAACAGCGAACGCCAGTGGTGTCGGAGGGTTAGTTCGCGAGAAGGATTTCCTCGATCTCGGAAATGGGGTGGCTGGCGAGATCCTTGGCCAGTTCGCCGGAAAGGCGGCGCTCCACTTCCTTATGATAATGCTTGCGCAGTTCGCCCAACGTGTTGGCCGGTGCGACGACGATCAAGCTCTCATATTCATTCGCCAGCGCACGCTCGCGAAGAAGCGCGGCAGCATCCGCCGCGAAGCGATCTTCCTCTTGTTGGTGGAAGTCCACTTCTTCCATGGCGCTTCGCGCCGCTCCCACCGACGAGTGCGCACGTCCGGGACGGTCGGTTCCCTGATCGCGGTCGGCTGGATTATCCCGTTCCTCGACAGTCTCGACCTTGAGGTTCGGATAGGTCGCGTCGCCATGATTGCGGAGCATCAACATCTTGCGGCCATCCAGCACCATGACCAGCGCGTCCGTTTCGATCTGCATCGCTCTCTCCTCATGTTGGCAGCAGTTACAGCGACATAACGTGGCAAATGGCGACGAAGTTGCGCGATTGCGCCAAATCGGGCTTGCGGAGCGTTAGCAAGGCAGAGATGAGGAGACAGATGCTCAAGGTCGCAAGCTACAACATCCGTAAGGCCATCGGCACCGACCGGCGGCGCAAGCCCGAACGGATCATCGAGGTCCTCAACGAAATCGACGCGGACGTCATCGCGCTTCAAGAAGCGGATCGCCGCTTCGGCATTCGCCACGCCATCCTGCCCGAGCGGATGCTGGAAGCTCATAGCGACTACACCGCCGTCCCACTCTCCCTCCGGACAGAGAGCATGGGCTGGCACGGCAATGCGCTCTTGGTGAGGCGTGGCATCGAGCTCGTCGAGCGAGACATCATCCACCTGCCTTGCATCGAGCCGCGCGGCGCAGTCACGGCTCTCGTCCGGCACAAGGGGTATGATATCCGCCTGATCGGCATGCATCTCGACCTTTCCGGCCTGTGGCGCCGGCGGCAGGCGGCCGCGATTCTGCATCACCTCTCGCTTGACTCGACGATGGCCGCGGACGCTGTCCTTGCCATGGGCGATCTCAACGAATGGAGCCAGGGCGGCTGCCTGCGGGACTTCGAGCGTGCGTTCACGATTGCTCCGTGCGGTCGCTCCTATCATGCGGGCCGGCCGCTTGCCGCGCTCGATCGCATCATGTGGCAGGGAAAGCTGTCTATCGCCGAGTGTGGCGTGCATGCGAGCATCGTCTCTCGCCGTGCCTCGGACCATCTGCCCATCTGGGCATCGTTCGATTTCTCGGATTGAGCCTCGACATCCTGTTCGCGCCCGCGCATCCTGCCTAACGAGATGCGGGAGAAGGAACTGCGGCTGGCGCTGATCTGCTATGGCGGCGTGAGTCTCGCCGTCTATATGCACGGCGTCACAAAGGAAATCTGGCACCTGGCTCAGGCGAGTCGGGCACAGCTCGATAACGAGCCGCTCGCGCCGTCATCGAGTGGCGCGATTTATCAGCAGATTTTGGCGGACGCACAGCGCCGCTTGAACCTCAAGCTCCGCGTCGTGCCGGATATCATCTCGGGCGCAAGCGCCGGGGGCATAAACGGTGTTTTCCTCGCCCATGCGCTGGAGAGCGGCCAATCGCTCGACCCGCTCACCGAGCTCTGGTTGAAGTCGGCCGATGCCGACACGCTGCTCGACCCGGACGCGCGCCCCCTCTCCCGCTTCACCAAATTCTGGGCCGCGCCGCTGCTATGGCTGCTGATGCGCCGACGCGGCGACACCGTGGAACGTACCGTTGCGCCCGAAACGCGCGAGGAAGTGCGCCGCAAGCTCTCGAATCTCGTGCGGGCAAGATGGTTCGCCCCTCCGTTCGGCGGAGAGGGCTTTTCCGGGCTGCTGCTCGATGCGTTCGATGCAATGGCGGCGGCGCCAGCGGGAAAGCCGCTCCTGCCCGATGGGCATCCGCTCGATCTGTTCGTGACCGTGACCGACTTTAGCGGTCATGAAGAAGCGCTGGCACTCAACAGCCCACCGGAAGTCATCGAGACAGAGCACCGCCTCACCATCGGTTTCAAGGCGCGTGGCTTTCGGCCCCGCATGCTCGCGGAGACAGCCGAGCTTGCGTTTGCGGCGCGGGCCACGGCAAGTTTTCCTGGCGCCTTCCCCCCGTTCACGGCGCGGGAGCTGGATCGGGTTTTGGATCGGCGGGGGCAGGCATGGCCTTCCCGGGAGCGCTTTCTTGCGCGGATTCTCTCGCGCCGACACGCGGCGCGCGACGTCGAGGATGTCGTGCTCATCGATGGTTCGGTGCTGGCCAACGCACCCTTCGCGCAGGCGATTGCCGCTCTCAAGGATCGACCGGCCCGGCGCCCGGTCGATCGGCGCTTCGTCTATATCGAACCGACGCCCTCAAGCCGCAATTTCCGCCTGACATCGCCTGCACCTGCGGAACCGGGCGAACTGCCGCCCCTCCCCGGCTTTTTCCGCACCATCTTCGGTGCCGTGAGCGACATTCCGCGCGAGCAGCCGATCCGCGATAATCTGGAGACCATTGCCGAGCGCTCCCGCCGGATTCGCCGGATGCAGCACATTGTCGAAGCGCTGCGGCCAGACATCGAACAGACGGTCGAGCGAACCATGGGTCGCACGCTGTTCTTGACGCGTCCCACCGCACGGCGCCTCGCAAGCTGGCGCGCGCGTCTGCACGGCAAAGCTGTGAAGGCCGCAGGCTTCGCCTATCCGGCCTACGCCCATCTCAAGCTCTCGGGAATCGTGGAGACCCTGGCGGCGACCGTCTCCGATCTGAAAGGGCACAACAGCGTCGCTCAGCGAGAAGCGCAGCGCCAAAGCCTATGGGCGGAAGTGCGGGCACGCAGGATCGACCAGGTGACGAATAGCGGTCGCGACGCGGCCTCGGCCGATCTCATCACTTTCTATCGGCAACATGATATCGAGTTCAGGATCCGTCGTCTGCGTTTTCTCACGCGTCTTATGGTCGATGCGGGGCAGAACGACGTGCCTGACGATGGTGGTCCCGCCACGAACGAAGCACGAGCGGCAATGCGGGAGATGCTCTATTCGGCAATCACCCGCTATGCCGACCGTCAGATGCCCGCGTGGATTGTAGCCACAGTTCCGGACCTCCCCGTCGCCTCATTGAGCGACGCGGCAACAGCCTTGGCGACGATCGCTTCAGCGCGCAGTCTCGACGACCTGGACGAGGAAACGGACGCGGCGCTTAGCGAGGCGCTCGTTGCCTTGCCCACAGAGGAACGACGCGTGTTGCTGCGCGGTTATCTTGGTTACCCTTTTTACGATATAGCGACTTTGCCGATTCTTCAGGGCGAAGGGCTGGACGAATATGATCCGATCCGGGTCGATCGCATCTCACCGGATGATGCTTCCGCGATCCGGTCCGGGGGCGCTGCGGCAACGCTGCGCGGCATCGAGTTCAACTGCTTCGGCGCCTTCTTCAGCAGGGCGTATCGGGAGAATGATTACCTCTGGGGTCGCCTGCATGGCGCCGACCGCCTGATCGATATTCTGCTCTCTACCCTGCCGGAGGAAACCAAGGTCGCCGCAGAATATAAGCGTCGCATCTTTTTGGCGATCCTCGATGAAGAGGAACCCCGCCTCAAGCGGATGTCTTCCTTGATTGCCGATCTGCGCGAGGAAGTGAAGGCGATCAGGCCGGCTTCGTGAGCGTCACCTGCATCACGTCGATACCCCGCCCGAGAAACCCGCCTTCGCAATACATGAGATAATAGCGCCAGAGATTGACGAACCGCTCGTCGAACCGCGGCGGCAGCGCACCGGATTCAACGACGGCATCGAAGCGCTTACGCCAACTCCGCAGGGTCCAGGCATAATCATGGCCAAAGCTGTGGCTATCCGCACCCCACTCGAGTCCCTGACTCTGCGCGATGGTACGAAAGGTCGGCACATCGATGAGGCAGCCGCCTGGGAAAATATAGCGCTGAATGAAGTCGGCGCTCCGACGGTAGGCCGGGAAAAGCGCATGATCGATGGAGATGAATTGGATGGATGCGCGTCCACCCGGCCGCAGCAAGCGCGAGATGGCGCCAAGATATGCCGGCCAGTAGCCATGCCCCACGGCTTCCGCCATTTCGATGCTCACAATGGCATCGAACTGACCCTCGACATCGCGATAGTCCTGAAGCCTGACTTCGACATCAGGGCTCTGGGGCAGCCTCATTATCGCTGCCTCGCGCTGCTCAGTGGAAAGCGTGAGCCCGACATAGCTGATCCGGTGGCGCTCCAGCGCACGCGCAGCAAGGCCGCCCCAGCCACAGCCAATCTCCAGCAGCCGTTCGCCGTCTTTAAGCGCCAGCCGATCAAGCGCGGCATCGATCTTACGGATCTGCGCGTCCTCGAGCTTCTCGCGCGGATGGGAAGGCATCGCGCTGGAATAGGTCAGCGTCTCATCCAGCCACAAACGGTAAAAATCATTCCCGAGGTCATAATGCTCAGCGATGTTTCGCTTCGACCCGCGCCGGGTATTTCCGCGGCCCGCATGACTGAGGACGTTGCCCAATCGGGCCATACCCTTTGCCCTGGCGCTTCCCCCAAGCGTGCGAGCGTTCGCCATGAACAGGGCAAAGAGCGGCACAGGATCGGGGCTATGCCACTCGCCTGCCGCCCAGCCCTCGTACCAGCCGATCGACCCCGATCGCACGAGGCGAAGCAAGGGCCGCCAGTTGGACAAGTGGACGACGCAGGCGAAACCGGGTGTCCGCCCGCCAAGCAGACGCACAGTGCCATCGGGCAAGTGGGCCTCCAAAGACCCTTCCCTCAAACCCTTGTCGATGCGGGACAGGACGGCATCGAACGGCCAATCCGGCAACAAGCGCCACAGCGAACGCCGGCTCTGCGCCAGCGCCCTGCGGATTGCCGCTCGGCGAAATCCCAGACGAGGCGAGGAGACGTTCATGACCGCCTTATGGCTCCAAGAACGCCCTCAGCACAATCGTCTGTCGCAGCGCCGACGAACTTGGGCCTATTTGATCCGCGCGTAGGCCCCGAGCGCCCGTTCCCGTGCTTCCTTGTGCCCCACGATCTTGGGCGGATAGGCCTCGGGACGGCAACTATGCGCCTCTGGATCATGGATCGCCGCGTCCGGCAGGGCGGCCAGTTCCGGCACCCATTGGCGGATATAGTCTGCAGCCTCGAATTTTTCTGACTGAGTCAAAGGCGCCATGATGCGGACGAACATGTTGGAATCCACGCCGCTGCCCGCCACCCACTGCCAGTTGACTGCGTTATTTCCATGGTCCGCGTCCACCAGCGTGTCCCAGAACCAGCGCTCCCCAACTCGCCAGTCGACGAGCAGATGCTTGATGAGGAAGGATGCGGCAATCATGCGGACGCGATTGTGCATCCAGCCGGTCGCCCAGAGCTGGCGCATGCCTGCGTCCACGATCGGGTAGCCGGTTCGCCCTTCCCGCCAGGCGGCAATATCGCTCTTCGCCTCTCGGCCGTCGCGCCAGACCAAGCGATCGAACGTCTCGCGACCATTGGCCGTCGCATAATCCGGCATGGCGAGGATGATGTTCTGGGCATAGTCTCGCCAGACAATCTCTTTGAGGAAGGTCTGCACGCCTTCTTCGGAGCGCCCACCCTTCCCGGCGAGCGCATGCCATATCCGCGCCGGCGAGATTTCTCCGAAATGAAGATGGGGAGAGAGGCGCGAACTCCCCTCGATTGCTGGCAGATCGCGTCCGGCCGCGTAGGCATCTGCCACGTCCTCGAAGTCCTCAAGACGCGCCGCGGCCCCCGCTTCACCAGGCGTCCACTCTTCCTTGAAGCCGGCAGCCCAGTCAGGCTTCGAGGGAAGTAGACCCCAATCCTCCAGCCGATCGCTAGCTGGCCAACGAGATGGCGCCGGGATCTCCGCAGGCGCGGATTGCGGCGTGGCCGGCGGCATATGCTGAAGCAGCGCGCGCATGAACGGCGTGTAGATACGATAGGGAGTACCGGAACCGGTGCGAAGCGCGCCAGGCGGCAGCAGATAGTTGCCGTCATGGAGCTGAAGATCGACACGGCCAGCGAGCTCGGCTTCCGCGCGTCGCCACCATGGCTCATAATGACAAAGCGCATGAACGGCAGACGCCCCTGTCTCGTCGTGCAGCTTCGCGATGTCGTCCACTGCCCGGCCGCGTCGCAGAATCAACCGCGATCCCCTCTCCCGCAGGTGTCGGTCAAGAGTGGCGAGACTATGATGAAGCCACCAGCGCGACGCCCCGCCCATGGCGCGATCACCGGGCGAACTATCATCGAGAACATAGACCGGGATGACTGGGCCCGCGCGGCACGCGGCAAGCAAGGCCGGCTGATCGGCGATCCGCAAATCGCGGCGAAGCCAGAGAATCACGGGACTGGTCATCAGACAGTCTGGTCTAGCGAGCGGTGGCGCATCGCGCAGTAACGAATGGGGAGAAAGATCAGGCCCGGCGGGCCGACTTCAACATGCTTGCCTCATGCGCAAGAAAAGCCGCGACGTCGTTTGCCGCGAGGGGCCGGGAGTAAAGGAAGCCCTGACCGGTGTCACATCCCATTCCCACGAGATGCCGTTCCTGCGCCGTCGTCTCCACGCCTTCCGCAACGACCTCGAGGCCCAGACAATGTCCGAGATTGACGACGGTCGCCGAAATAGCCTCCGCATCCGGGCTCGATCCGAGCTTGCCGATGAACGACTTGTCGATCTTGAGGATATCGACTGGGAACTGATTGAGGTGAGAGAGCGAGGCATAGCCAGTGCCGAAATCATCGAGCGCGATACGGATTCCGTTATCACTGAGACACCGCAAGGCGTCCCTCACATCCTCGGCTCCCTGCCCGAGAAACACGGTCTCCGTGACTTCGATCTGAATACAGGCCGCAGGGACACGGCATTCCCGCAAACGATCTAGGAGCGTGTGCGCAAAGGCCTTTCTGCGGAAATCGACAGCGGCGACGTTCAACGCAACATGGCCGAAAGGCACCCCCGCTTCGAGCCAGCTCTGCACGTCATGCAGCACTTTTTCGAGCATCCGTTCGCCGATCTGGCCGCCCAGCCCCGGATCGTCGAAGGCCGCGCCAATGCGATCGGGACCGGCAAGAGACCCGTCGCGCGCGCGCCAGCGTAGCAGCGCCTCGAAACCGATCGTGGCGGAAGTGCGCAGGGAAATCTTCGGCTGGTAATGCGCCATGATGGCGTCATTCTGCAGCGCATAGCGCGCGGCGCCGATCATCGCCTGATGCCGCTCGACCTCGACCATCATCTGCGGCTCGAAAACTCTCATCGTCGCTCTGCCGCCGGCCTTAGCCGCATAAAGGGCGATGTCCGCCGCCTTCATCACGTCTGATCGCACTTTGCCATCGCGCGGGATAAAGCTCGCGCCGATGCTCGCGCTGCATTCCATCAGCCGACCGGCGTAGTTGAAGGGCTCGCGCAACTGCTCGAAAATGCGTGCCGCGGTGCGTTCCACCTTCCGGTCGGCCCGCGCAGCCAGTACCAGGGCAAACTCGTCGCCCCCCGTGCGCGCGACCATGTCGCCCTCTTCCACAGCCGCCTTAAGCTGGCTGGCGAAGCGGCACAGAAGCGCATCTCCCGCATCGTGGCCCAACGTGTCATTGATTGCCTTGAAATTATCGACGTCGACGATCAGCAGAGCGCCCCCGCCAGGTTGGCCGCCGATCTCGAGCATAGCATCCAGCCGGTCCTGCAGCACGGCGCGGTTGGGCAGGCCAGTGAGCGCATCATGCTGCGCGATCCAAATCGCGCTTTCCTCGGACTTCTTTTGATGGGTGATGTCCCGAGCGACAACGATCAGCCGTCCGGCCTCCTCCGAGATACGGCTGATGATAATATCGAACCAGCGCGCGTTTCCGGCCTCGTCGAGATGCTGGATAGTAAGGTTGCCCTGAACGCCCGCCTTTGCCTCTTCCAGTACCTGGGCACCCAAGGGGCGATCACGCTCGGGCAGAAGATCGAGCCATGCCTGCCCGACACACGCAGTGCCCGCGTAGCTGGAGTCGTTCGGACGGTTGCAGAAGAACACACAATGATCCTCATCGAGGATGAGCGTGTAATCCGGGCTGGCGCGGAGGATCGTTTCGTTGAGAGACTCGCTGCGCTCCAGCTCTCCAAGCGCGGTCATACGGGCAACCGTCATTCCATGAAGGGAGAATGCCGCCGAGATGATCGTCAGCAGGTAGATCGGCAACTGAATACTGATGAGCGGCATGATCGGCTCAGGCGAGAGCAGGCCCGCAATGGCGCAGGGCATGAGAACAAGACACACCATCGTCCCCGCGAGCCGGGGCGTTCCGAAATTCCGCAGGCAAATCCCACAGACCATGGCCGCCGCAGACAGGCAAGCGATCGTCGCCAGCACCCAGTCGCCGCTTGTCAGGCATAGGAAGGTTCCAATGCCGACCGACGCGGCCCAGGCACAGGCCAGCACGGTCGCTACGCGCCGGGGCGGTTCCTCGCCCCTTTTCATCGCGCGCAGACCCTTGAGCAAGACCGTCAGCCGGCCTGCTCCAAGAGCGATCTCGAAAAGGACCCAGACAAGGAACGCCAGCATAGGCTGTCGCCACATGGCGACCGACGCCACGACGATGCTGTTGATGATGCCGCCCATGAAAATCGGCACGGACGTGAAAAGCCCGTTCATGAGCTGGATCTCGATTGCGGCAGGCAAATCAGCCTTCGACCGCAGGAGCCACCCCGCCAGTCCTAGTTCGGGCTGCTGCCGCTGATCCATGTCGTAAGAAACTCAAATTGTTGTTCATCCTTCGTACAAGGCAATCGTTAACAAGCCTTTCCGAGACGATCGTTTCGTCGCAGCTCTGCGCATTTTTATGGCGCGCGTTCAACGGATTGGGGCGCGGCTGGCCGCCCTCCCGCTAACCAGCCAGAACGCACGAAAAAGCCCGCTCCAGTACATCCGTGGAGCGGGCCATCTTCGCTAGGAAAGGTCTGAGGCGCAGGGGTACGCCGTCAGAAACACTCTACCTCAGAGATGATGAACAAAAGCTTAGCTAAGTCTTTGTCCTTTCGGTCATTGTCTATGACTGGGCCGTTGGCCCTCTCACTCGGCAGCAGCGATCAAGCTGTCATCATTGTCGGCAAGCGGATGCGCAAGGCGGGAAACCATTTCCTTCGGGCAGATCTGCCAGAAGTGCGGCAGATTGCGCTCCCAGTCCTGCATAAGCCCCTTGGCCCACGCGCTGTCCGTCCGCGCGATATGCTCCTCGATCAGGTCACGCAGCACGCCCTCCCAGTGCGCGCTCGACACGCGCTGCCAGAGGATGCTCTCGGGATTGGCCCGGGTGGGGAACTGACCCTGCTCATCGAACACAAAGGCCATGCCACCAGTCATGCCCGCGCCGAAATTCGCGCCGACGCTGCCCAGAATGACTGCGACACCGCCAGTCATATATTCAAGGCCGTTCGCGCCACACCCTTCGACCACAACTTGGGCACCCGAGTTACGCACGGCGAAGCGTTCGCCAGCCTGCCCTGCGGCAAACAGCTTGCCTGCGGTTGCGCCGTAGAGAACGGTGTTGCCAACGATCGTGTTGTTCTGGCTTTCGAGCGGGCTTGAAACCATCGGCCGCACTGCGACGATGCCTCCGGACAGTCCTTTGCCGACATAGTCGTTCGCGTCGCCAAAAACCTCCAGCGTCACGCCCTTGCACAGGAAGGCGCCAAGCGACTGGCCGGCCGTACCGCGCAGGCGGACATGGATATGCCCATCTGCCAGGCTCGACATGCCGAACTTGGCGGTAACGAGCGCCGACAGCCGCGTGCCGACAGCGCGGTGGGTGTTCCGCACCGTATAAGTCAGCTGCATCTTCTCACCGCGTTCGAACACGGCCTTGGCATCCGCGATGATCTGCGCGTCCAGACTGTCCGGCACTTCGTTGCGGAAGGTCGGCAGATTGAAGCGGCGCTTGTCGTCCGCCGCGTCCACCTTGGCGAGAATGGGGTTGAGGTCGAGATCGTCGAGATGCTCGGCACCGCGACTGACCTGCTTGAGCAGCTCGGTGCGCCCCACCACTTCATCGAGGCTGCGGAACCCGAGCCGCGCCAGAATTTCGCGCACTTCTTCCGCAATGAAGGTCATGAGATTGATGACCTTTTCCGGAGTGCCGGTGAACTTGGCGCGCAGGCGCTCGTCCTGCACGCACACGCCCACCGGGCAGGTATTGCTGTGGCACTGCCGGACCATGATGCAGCCCATGGCGACAAGGCTGAGCGTACCGATGCCATATTCCTCCGCACCCAGGATCGCCGCGATCACGATATCGCGGCCGGTCTTGAGACCGCCATCCGTGCGCAGCTTCACCTTGTGGCGCAGGCCGTTGAGCGTCAGCACCTGATTGGTCTCAGCGAGACCCATTTCCCAGGGAAGCCCGGCGAACTTGATGCTGGTCTGCGGCGATGCACCCGTGCCGCCGACATGCCCGGAGACAAGAATGACGTCCGCATGCGCCTTGGCAACGCCGGCAGCAACCGTGCCGATACCAGCCTGGCTGACCAGCTTGACGCAGACCCGCGCGCGCGGATTGATCTGCTTCAGATCATAAATGAGCTGCGCCAGATCCTCGATCGAGTAGATGTCGTGATGCGGCGGCGGCGAGATGAGCGTCACGCCCGGCGTCGAGTGGCGCAGGCGCGCGATGAACTCGGTCACCTTAAAGCCGGGAAGCTGGCCACCCTCGCCGGGCTTGGCGCCCTGCGCGACCTTGATCTCGAGCTCCTCGGCCGCGCCGAGATACTCCGCCGTGACGCCGAAGCGGCCTGATGCCACCTGCTTGATGACGCTGTTGGCGTTGTCGCCGTTTTCATAGGGCTTGTAACGGATCTTGTCCTCGCCACCCTCGCCGGAGACGGCCTTGGCGCCGATCCTGTTCATGGCAATGGCCAGCGTTTCATGTGCCTCAGGCGAGAGCGCGCCGAGCGACATACCCGGCGTGACGAAACGCTTGCGGATCTCGGTGATCGCTTCGACCTCGTCGATCGGCACCGGCTGGTTCACATAGTTGAACTCCAGCAGATCGCGCAGGTAAATCGGTGGCAGATCGCGCACGCCGCGCGAGAACTGCACATATGTGGAGTAGCTGTCCGTCGAGACCGCCGTCTGCAGCAAGTGCATGAGCTGGGCGGAATAGGCATGGGCCTCTCCCCCGGCGCGCTGGCGATAGAAGCCGCCGATCGGCAACCGTACCACGGCGCTTTCATAAGCGGCCTGATGCCGCACACACGCGTTGTAGTGCAGCGAGGCATAGCCCTCGCCGGAAATCTTCGACGGCATGCCCGGGAAGAGATCGTTGACGAGCGCGCGTGAGAGGCCAACCGCCTCGAAGTTATAGCCGCCGCGATAGCTGGAAATGACCGCGATGCCCATCTTGCTCATGATCTTGAGCAGACCCTCGTTCACTGCCGTGCGATAACGCGACACGCAAACCTCGAGCGATGGCTCGTTGAAAAGGCCACGGGCGTGACGGTCTGCAATGCACGCTTCCGCCAGATAGGCGTTCACGGTCGTCGCGCCGACACCGATCAGCACCGCGAAATAGTGCGGATCGAGACATTCGGCCGCCCGCACGTTGATCGACGCGTAAGAGCGCAGTCCCTTGCGAACGAGATGCGTGTGGACCGCCGCAGCCGCGAGGACCATCGGCACGCCGATACGATCGCTGCCGACAGTCTCATCGGTCAGGAACAGCTCGGTCTGGCCGGCCCGCACCGCGTTTTCCGCTTCCTCACGGATCCGCGCAATCGCCTGCCGGAGCATTTCGGCACCGCCTTCCGAGGAGAAGGTGCAGTCGATGTCCGCCACTGCCTTGCCGAAATAGCTCCTCAGCCGCGACCAGTCCGCCGATGTGAGAACCGGAGAGTCAAGAACGAGGACGTTGCTGCTCTGGGAAGCCTCGTCCAGAATATTGGCGAGATTGGAGAAGCGTGTCTTCAAACTCATCACATGCCGCTCGCGCAGAGAGTCGATCGGCGGATTGGTGACCTGACTGAAGTTCTGACGGAAGAAGTGGCTGATCGTCCGGGGCTTGTCAGTAATCACCGCAAGCGGGGTGTCATCCCCCATCGAGCCGATCGCTTCCTTGGCGTCCTCCACCATCGGCGCGAGGATGAGCTCCATGTCCTCCAGCGTGAGGTTGGCGGCAATCTGACGGCGCGCCAGCTCGGAGCGATCCCAGAGCGGCTGCGCGTCGGCCTCCGGCTCGGGCAGATCGGCTGCGGTGCGGAAACCGCGCACATAATCGGCGTAGGGGCGCTCGGCCGCGATGCGATCCTTGATCGCACGATCATCGAACACCTCACCCGCATCCAGATCGACAGCAATCATCTGGCCCGGCCCGAGCCGGCCCTTCTTGCGGACAGTTTGCTCCGGCACCACGACCATGCCGGCCTCGGAGCCGACGATGAGCAGATTATCAGCCGTCAGCGTGTAGCGCAGCGGGCGCAGTGCATTGCGATCCATGCCCGCGACGGCCCAACGCCCGTCGGTCATTGCGAGTGCAGCCGGGCCATCCCAGGGCTCCATGACGGAGGCGAGATAATCGTACATGTGGCGGTGAGGCAACGGAACGTCGTTCGCCGCCTGCCAGGCCTCGGGCACAAGCATGAGCTTGGCGGTGGGCGCATCCCGCCCCGCCTTGCACAGCGCCTCGAACACGGCGTCGAGCGCGGCGGTGTCAGACGCTCCCGCCGGGATCACTGGCTTGATGTCCTCGCTATTCTCACCGAAAGCGAGGCTCGCCATCTTGATCTCGTGGCTCTTCATCCAGTTCTTGTTGCCGCGGATCGTGTTGATCTCGCCATTATGAGCAAGATTGCGGAACGGCTGGGCAAGCCACCACTGCGGGAAGGTGTTGGTCGAATAGCGCTGGTGGAAGATCGCCACCCGGCTCTCGAAACGATCGTCGGTGAGATCGGGATAAAAGACCGACAGGCTCTCCGCGAGGAACAGCCCCTTGTAGACGATAGACCGGCAGGACAGTGAGCAGACGTAGAAGTCATTGATCTGCGCGGCCACGACCTTCTTCTCGATGCGCCGGCGCACCAAGTAGAGATCGCGCTCGAACTCCGCCATGTCCTGCTCTTCCGGCAACGGGCCAGCGATGAGGATCTGCTCGATTTCGGGCCGCGTGCGCTGAGCCTTCTCGCCGATCACCGAGACGTCGACCGGCACCTGACGCCAGCCGTAGATGGTGTACCCGGCTTCGATGATTTCCGCCTCGACGATCGTGCGGCAGGTCTCCTGCGCGCTGAGATCGGTACGGGGAAGGAACACCATACCCACAGCCAGCCGGTTCGGCAGCGGCTTATGCCCTGCACCAGCAATCGCATCATCGAAGAAGCGGACAGGCAGATCGACATGAATGCCCGCGCCATCACCGGTCTTGCCGTCAGCATCGACCGCGCCACGGTGCCACACCGCCTTGAGCGCATCGATGGCGCTTTCCACCACCCGTCGAGACGCCTTGCCGTCCGTGGCGGCGACGAGCCCGACACCGCAAGCGTCGCTCTCGAAATCGGGCCGGTACATGCCTTCGCGGGCGATACGCTCGCGCTCGGCGACGTGCTCAGCTTCGCTCATGCCCTCGCTCATGTCGTCGTCCTTCCAATCCCTTGTTCCTGCATCCACGCTGGCGACCCCCATGGGATCGCTCCATCATTCGCGATGCAGTATTACCTCGTCTTCGGTTTCGAGCTGGCCTTCGCCTTCTCGTCGATTGCACGCAGCTTGGCGGCCAGCGCGGGAGCATCCCGCTGCGCGTCCGCCATTGATCGCCGCATCATATTCTGCTGCCATTCGACGACATCCGGATCGGACATGATCGTCTGAGACTGCTCGCCGTAGATTTTGCCAGTCGGCGTCTGGAAGAACTGCTTGATCTCTTCCATCTGCGGCACAGTGAATCGGCGCGCATAGGCGCGCGCGACCGCCTCGACCATGGCCGGCATTTCGCTTTTCGCCAGCGCAGAAGACGCTGTCTGGCGCTGCTCGATGAACTCTTTGACGACGACCTGAACTTCCTCGTTCTGCGCGCCGCCCTGTTGCATGAAGGGACTGCGCGCGATGACGTTCAGAAGCGCACCGTTCACTGCCTGCACGACCTGCCCTACCATCTGATCCCTGCGATCATCCGGGAAAATCATCGCAACCAACTCCTTGGCGGCGGCAAGGCGGTCCGGCTCTGGTTCGGGAGCCGGCACACGTGCAGGCGTGGTGGGCGCAGGCGTGGTGGGCGCAGGCGTGGCAGTCGCCGGCGCTTGCGCCGCGACGCCACCTGCCGGGAGCACGGCCAGCACTCCAAAGAGGCCGGCACACAACAAAGCGGTCCGCCCTGTCATGCCGCCACCTTCACCCCTCCGGCCTGCGCCTTTGCCTTGAGATAGGCCTGCATCCGGTCGGCCACATCGAGTCCGTCCCGAATGGCCCAGACCACAAGGCTGGCACCGCGCACGATATCACCCGCACCAAACACGCCGTCCAGCGATGTCATCATCGTCTTGTGATCGACCCGCAGCGTGCCCCAGCGCGTAACCGATAGATCGGGGTCTCCAAAGAGACGCGGCAATTCCTCAGGATCGAAGCCAAGAGCCTTGATGACGAGGTCGGCAGGCAAGGTCGCTTCGCTGCCCGGATCCGGCTCAGGCGCGCGCCGGCCGGAGGCGTCCGGAGCACCGAGACGCATCTTCGTGATCCGTACACCTGTTACGGCCTCTGTGCCCTCAAATGCGATCGGCGCGGAAAGCCAGACGAACTCGACGCCCTCCTCCTCGGCATTGGCGACTTCGCGCTGAGAACCCGGCATATTCGCACGGTCGCGGCGATAGAGGCACTTAACCGACTTCGCACCCTGGCGGATCGCGGTGCGAACGCAGTCCATCGCGGTATCACCACCACCAACGACGATCACATCCTTGCCTGCCGCGAACAGCGAGCCATCCTCATGCTCGGGCACCGTCTCGCCAAAGCCGGCACGGTTCGAAGCCGTCAGATAGTCCAGCGCCTTCACGACGCCAGGCGCACCAACACCGGGCGCACGGATATCGCGCGCCTTATAGACGCCCGTCGCAATCAGGAGCGCATCATGCTTCTGCCTCAGCTCCGCGATCGTCGCATCATTGCCAACGTCGAACGAGAGATGGAACTGAATGCCGCCGTCTTCCAGGCGCTTGACCCGCCGCATGACGACTTCCTTCTCCAGCTTGAAGCCGGGGATGCCATAGGTCAGCAAACCGCCAGCGCGGTCATGCCGGTCATAGACATGCACCTCATGTCCCGCGGCGCGCAGATACTCCGCCGCTGAGAGCCCGGCCGGCCCGGCACCGATGATACCGACCGACTGACCAGTTGGTGCGCCAGGCGCCAGAGGCTCGACCCAGCCCTGCTCCCACGCCGTGTCCGTGATGAACTTCTCGACGCTGCCAATGGTGACGGCGCCGTGCCCCGAAAACTCGATGACGCAATTGCCTTCGCACAGACGGTCCTGCGGGCAGATGCGGCCGCAGATTTCCGGCATGGTCGACGTTGCGTTGGACAACTCATACGCTTCGCGCAGCCGCCCTTCCGTCGTCAGGCGCAGCCAGTCCGGAATATGGTTGTGAAGCGGGCAATGCGTTGAGCAATAGGGCACGCCACATTGCGAGCACCGCGCGGCCTGCTCTTCCGCGCGAGCGGTTTCGAAGCTCCGGTAGATTTCGCCGAAATCATCCGCCCTGTCCTGCGCGGGGCGCTTGTCCGGATAGGACTGCGTCCGCTGGACGAACTTCAGCATCGGATTGTCGGCCATATTCACTGGGCTCCTGCGTGTCTCCTCGCGCTTTATGACAGGAGCAGGCCAAAGTCACGCAGGAAGCGGCAATTAAGGCAGTATATATGACCTATAAAACCGGTTACTCGTTTCGCTATTGCGATATAGCATCCGATTGCAACGATTTTAATGGCCGCATCGGACCTATCTAAACGAAAGCCAGATCAGAGCGGCCGCGCCAGCGATGATTCGGTATATCGCAAAAGGGCCGAAGCCCCGCCGCGAGACGAGACCGACGAACCACTTGATGACGAAGATGGCGACCAGGAACGAGACGACAAAGCCGACCGCAATGTCGCCCCAGTTTACTGTGCCATTCGACAGCGCCTCCTGGTTCTTCAGCAGTTCCAGCGTGGTTGCCCCCAGCATAGTGGGGACAGCGAGAAAGAAGCTGAACTCGGCGGCAGTCTTGCGCTCCACGCCCAGGCTGAGCGCGCCCATGATCGTGGCACCGGAACGGCTGACACCGGGGATCATGGAAATGCACTGGACCAGGCCGATGCCAATCGCGGTCGTCATCGGCAAGCGATCCACCCCGACACTGCGCGCGGTCGGCACAAGGCGTTCGATTACGAGAATGGCGATGCCGCCGACGATGAGCGCCACTGCGACGATCCGCGGAGACCCCAGCATACCTTCGATCCGGTCATGAAAAGCCAGACCCAATATAACCGAAGGCATCAGCGCAAGCAGCAGATTGCGGAGGAAACGCCAGCTCTCCGATCGGTGCGCGATCAGGCCGACGAACACATCCCAGAAGGTGCGCCAGTAAAGCACAACCACCGCCAGAATGGCGCCGAGCTGGATCACGATGTTGAACGTGGCCCAGCGCGAAGCGTCATAGCCCAGCAACTCGCTCGCCAGAATGAGATGGCCAGTCGACGAGACCGGCAGGAACTCCGTCAGACCCTCCACGATACCGAGGAGAATGACGGTGAGAAGATGACTATCCATGTGCGCGCCGCTTCTCCGCAACGAAATAAGGGAACATCAGAAATCTGAAGAAGGTCAGGCACTCACGCGCGAAGAGAAGCGGCCATGCTTGCGGAAGCGCGAAAGCCAGGCCGGCGCCACCGACGCAAGCGGCGTCGGCTCGATGTCGAGATCCGACAGGCCTTTGGAGCCGGGCGCCACCACATTGTCGGTCTGCAGCATTCGGAACTGGTCAGCGGTGATTGGCGCGCCCGGCGCCCAGCCTGTCAACGTGGCCAGCGCGCAGGCCGCAGCATCAGGCACCGGCACGAACATGGGCGAACGGCCCGTCTCCTGCGCAAGCCAGCTATTGATCTGCGAAAGCGTCAGAATATCCGGCCCGCCAAATTCATACGTCGTCCCGGCATGTGCTCCCGCATCCTCGACGAGGTTCGCGATAGCGCGGGCGACATCCCCCACATGCACTGGCTGGAACTTGACCGCGCCACGGATCACCGGGACGATCGGCAAAGCAGCGATCAGGCCCGCAAACCGGTTCGTGAACTGGTCGTCGCGTCCGAAGATGATAGAGGGGCGCACGATCGTCGCACTGGGGAATGCGCGACGCACTGCCGCCTCCCCTTCGCCCTTCGTGCGGGCATAGATGGCATCGCTCCCGGCATCCGCACCAATTGCAGACATATGGACGAGCACGGGCATGCCTGCGAGCGCAGTCGCTTCCGCAACGTTACGCGCCCCATCGACATGGGCGACCTGCATGGGCCCTTTGAGCAGCCCAACGAGATTGACGACTGCGCTGGCGCCCACGACCGCCGCGGCAACGCTTTCCGGCCGAGCAACATCCGCAGCAACAAATTGCACCTGACCAAGACCGCCCAGCGCCTTCACCTGAAAGGCGCTCCGGGGATCTCGCTGAGCGATCCGCACGCGGTAGCCGCGCTGCAGAAGCTCCTGCGCTACCTGCCTGCCGACGAAACCGCCGCCACCGAAGATCACCACTGGCCCCTGCACTTCTTGCTTGCCGGTCATATGCTGCTCGTCACCTGCCCTTGCCGTTCCGGCATGAGCGGCGCGCGCCTAAAGGCTACGCCGATCATGCGTGCTGCATCGCACACAGGCTCATTGCCTCACCCCGCCCGCAGACACAAGCAAGCGATTGGCATATGCTTCCAGCCAGTGGACGAAACGAGGCCAAGGCAAACGAACCTCAGCTTGGTGATTGACAGCCAAGCCGTGCCCGGCTAGGCGCCGCCACCTACCCGGCGAGCAATGCTCGCCCCGTGCCCAGATGGCGGAATTGGTAGACGCACCAGCTTCAGGTGCTGGCGATCGCAAGGTCGTGGAGGTTCGAGTCCTCTTCTGGGCACCAACAACTCATTTCCCGATGTAGCTAAATAACTCGCCAAAATGGCGGAAAACTGCTAGTTTTCAGCATATCTCGTCGCGGAGTGCGTCTCGATGTGTCTGGGCAGTTCACCGATTCTGTGTACCTTTCTGTGTCCATATTCGCGGGCGAGGTCGTCGCTATGTACACACGCATCTGTTGAGGGGGCACGGTCGTGGCATTGAACGATGTCTCCATCCGCGCTCTGAAGCCTCAGAATCGAAGCTATCTGGTCGCTGACGAGAAAGGGCTATGCATCGAAGTCGCTGTGAGCGGATCGAAGTTGTGGCGCTTTCGCTATCGGTTTGCAGGCAAACCGCGAAAACTCGCACTCGGGCCATATCCCGAGGTGTCGCTTAAAGAGGCTCGCCGACTGCGAGACGAAGCCCGAAGCGCAGTGCGTGATGGGATCGACCCCGGAGTTGAGCGCAAGAATGCCAAGCTGACGGCTCGTTTCAACGCTGCCAACACGTTTGGAGCGGTTGCAGAAGAATATATCGAGCACAAGCTGGTCAGAGAAGGTCGGGCCGCCGTCACCGTCGAAAAGGCGAAATGGCTGCTCCTCCAGATGAAGCCGCTCTGGGACCAGCCCCTTGTCGAAATCAAGCCAGCCGAGGTTTTTGGCGTTCTTCGACGCTTGGAGGGGCAGCGCAAACATGAAACGGCCAAGCGTTGCCGTTCATTCACCAGTCGCGTGTTTCGCTATGCCGCCGCGACGGGGCGAGCAGAAAGCGACCCAGCCGCGATGCTTGCGGGACAATTGATCGCCCCGAAGGTGAAACACCATGCGGCGATCCTAGAGCCTCGCAAACTGGGGGAATTGTTGCGGAGCATTGATGCCTTCGAAGGTGCTCCGATTACTCGGCTGGCCTTGCAGATTGCGCCGCACGTCATGGCGAGGCCGGGTGAGCTGCGACAGGCGACATGGGACGAGTTCGATCTCGATGCCAAGATTTGGCGCATCAAACCTGAGCGAATGAAGATGCGCCGTCCCCATGCAATTCCGCTGTCCGAGCAGGTTCTGGGTTATCTGAGCGAGTTGCAACAGTTCAGCGGGCCGGCGGAAGGATACGTTTTCCCGGCATTTCACACCACGCGCCGCCCGATGAGTGAGAACACGATGAATCAGGCGTTCCGCCGCATGGGTTACACCAGCGACGAAGTGACGGCACACGGCCTGCGAACGACTGCCTCGACCCTTCTCAACGAAAGCGGAAAATGGCATCCTGATGCGATCGAGCGCGCGCTGGCTCACGGGGACAGTGACGCAGTGCGAGGCATCTACAACCGCGGGCACTATTGGGATGATCGCGTAAAGATGATGACGTGGTGGAGTGATTATCTTGATCGCCTTCGGGAAGGCGGTGAGGTCGTCGCGCTTTGGCGTGAACAGCCCACTGCCTAATCAAGTATGAAGGGGGAACGCCTTGGCCGAATTATTCGTTACGGACGACCGCAAATGGGAATTTGTGCGCGATACAGTTGAAGGTCGCCAATCGCCCGCGAGTTGTTCGGTTCAAGATGGCAAGATCGGCTTTCACGCCGCGTCAGTCGGAAAGCGGGCCGAGCCTAACTTGAAGCTATTGAGCCAGATTCTACGCAGTGATGAGCCGCTCCCTGCTGTTGCCCGAGAATGGCTAGCCGATCTCTTTGATCCAGACGCTGAATCTGAATTTCGGGTCAAAGAGCTTTCTCGTCGCGCGAGAGGACCGGGGAAAACAGGCGTCTGCCACAACTGGGATGCCGCCGCATATGCCGAGGCGCGGATGGAGTTGGGTGATCGAGCTGACGATCCGCAGGCTCGCGACCCTCGACCGGACAAATATGCGGATGCCGTGAACACGGCAGCCAGAAAATTCAGCATCCAACCTTCGGCGGTAAAGGCAGCGATCAAGACCCGTCGATCGGCGCAAGCAGCGCATGACGCGATAGAGTGACGCCTCAATTCGCTGATTTATTTGGCCTGCTTCGTTGCTGACTCCTGCATCCCGGTGATTACTACCTCCTGCTGTCCCGCGCGATGTCCGCGTGTTTCAGGAGACAGCAGATGTTGCAGCACGATGGCGCTTTGGCACAGCCCAAGTTTCTGACCCTCGCCCAGTTTGGCGATCGCTATCAGGTCAGCCGTTCCACGATCTACCGCCTTGCGCAAAAAGGCGCCTTCGAAATCATCAAGTTCGGGCGATCGAGCCGTATCGCATTTGATGAAGCGGAGGCATGGGCAGCTTCCCTGCCTGTCATGGGAGGCAGGGCATGATCGGTCACAACATTACTGTCGGCAGCCATCTCATGAGGGCGGGTGTGATGGTGCTCCCCTGTCGTGAGTTGGGCGAGCGCCTCAAAGCGCCATACCTCAATGGGGGATTCAAACAGGCATCCGCAGACGTTCTCGTCGGAGAAGTCTGGGCACGGAAATTCCCTTATGCTGTGTGGGGACTGCCTTGCGCACTGAACAATGTGCTGGTGCTTGATGCCGACCGGCACGGCAATGGTGATGGCGTTGCCAACCTGCTCGCATTGTTCGAACGACATGGGTTCGACTGGCGCGACGTGCCAACGGTCGCCACGCCAAACAACGGTTATCATTTCTACTTCAACCGACCCGCCGGATTGGGTCCGACCAAGGCGCATCTCTGCGAAGCGGTTGACGTGCGCGACAATGGGTATGTGATCGCGCCCGAATGCCAGATGGGCGATGGCCGTTGGTATCGGCTGATAGAGGGAGGTTTGACGCATTTTGCGGAGGCCATTGCCGCGCGCCTCCTTCCCGACCCTCCCGAATGGATGTTGCCGCTGCTCGTCCATCCACCTGCGCCCAAATGGGGAGGCATGAGCCGGTCCATTGCCGTTGATGACGACACTCTGCGGAACCAGATCAAAGGTCTTATCCTTGCCGTTCTGCGCGCCGAAGAGGGCAACCGGAACAAAGTACTGTTCTGGGCGACCTGCCGCCTCGCTGAGATGGTGAGGGATGACCTGCTCACTATCGAAGTCGCAGAAATGCTGCTTGATGAAGCGGGCGCGCGGATAGGTTTGTCGATGCGGGAGACGCGAAACACCGCGATCAGCGGTCTGCGCACGATATTGAGGGGCGATCACGATGCCTGCTAATCGTGCAAATCCCGCTAACCTGACCCGTACTGAGGCCAAGGGCTTGCTGCTAGATGCCGCCGCTGAACAGGCGGAGATTCCCGAAAAGCGTCCCCTGTTTCGAGAACTGCCGCCACCCCCGGTATTTCCAGCCAATGCACTTGGCCCGCTGAAAGCGGCTGCGCTCGCCATCCAGTCCAAAACGCAAGCGCCGATCGAGATTTGTGCGCAGTCCGTCCTCGCCGTCGCCACCCTCGCGGTTCAAGCACATATCGACGTTGAGTTGCCGGGCGGCGGCATCAAGCCTGTCGTGAATATGTTTGTTTCCATTGCCGAAAGCGGGGAGCGCAAAACCAGCGTGGACAAGATTGCGCTCGCTCCCGTGCGGGACATGGAATCGCAATGGAATAGAGCTCACAAGCTTGCCACGGCAGATTACGACAACCGCCTTGTAGCGTGGAAGTCTGCACGGTCAGGCGTGAAGAAGGGGACTGCCGCCGATATGTTGGCCGCGCTGGGCCAAATCGGGTTGGAGCCGGAGGCACCGCCGCACCCGATGCTGATCTGCTCGGACGTGACCCCGGAAGCATTGGTCCTGCATCTGGAGAAAGGCAGGCCGATGGCAGGACTGTTTACCGCCGAAGGCGGAATCCTTGTCGGCGGCGCTGCGTTCACCGACGAGAGCCGGATGCGCACAGCGGCACTGCTTAATAGCCTCTGGGACGGCGAGCCTATCCGACGGCAGCGAGTTGGCACAGGCACGACATTCCTGCCAGGTCGCCGCTGCTGCGCGCATATCATGATGCAGCAGGTCGTCGCGGACAGGCTGCTTGGCGATTCCATGCTAGACGGAATGGGGATGCTTGCGCGGATGCTCATCGTCGCGCCCGAAAGCACGGCGGGCAGTCGGTTGTTCAAACGGGATGCGCCTGAGAATGCCGCGATCCTTCAAGCCTATAGTGACCGGATCGCTGCGCTGCTGAGGATGGAGCCTGCCACGAATGATTTCGACAACCGCGAACTCGCTCCGCGAGTCCTACCGCTGGATGCCGATGCAAGCGCCGAGTGGATCATCTTTCACGATCAATGCGAGACGGCGATCCGAAAGAACGGAGAACTCGTCACCATCAAGCCTTTTGCCGCCAAACTGGCCGAGCACGCTGGGCGGCTTTCGGCAGTTCTGACCGCTTACGCCGATCCGCAAGCGCAGCTTGTTCCCTTGTGGGCGATGAAGTCGGGCATTCAATTGGCGGAGCATTTCGCCATGGAGATGCTGCGGCTGCATGGTGGCGCAAGCATCCCGCTACCGTTGCGCCATGCTCAAAAGCTGCTCGAATGGTGGCAACGGCGCGATGACCCTATCCTGCACCTTGCCAAGATCTACCAATATGGTCCGCCGGACCTACGAACCGCGAAAGCAGCAAAAGAGGCGGTGAAAGCGTTGGTCGATCATGGCTGGGTTGAACGCTTGGAGCCCGGCATGGCGGTAGAGGGTAAGCCTCGGAAGGACGTGTTCCAACTGGTGTTTTGAAGCCATCCCGTGCCAGCGAAGGCTAGTCACGAGAGCATTTTCGGATCGTTAAAGGCGAGCAGGGTGAGCATTTCACCTCCAAGCGCCTTCACCGATTGTTCTGTCACTCGGTATCCACTCGCATCACGTCGGTCGAACCATGCGTCAGCAGCGATAATTTGAGGGCGTGATCGATCGAGGTCGCCGAATAGGACGGCCATCGATGGTGAAGAGGGGTCTAAGTCGGCGCGAGGAAACCAGCGTTCCGGGACTAGTTCGCTCCGCTTGAACCAGCGTCGTCCCGCAGCATTGTGGCAAACCAACATGATCGGCCACGCCGCAATATCTACGCAACGCATCGCCGTTGCGATGCGGCTCGTCGAATACTCGCTGGCAAGGGCATCCAAAGCTTCAAAACTGGGCCGCCGGTGCCCCGCAACGGATGGCTCAAATAAGTAGCGCGGCATCAGCAGGTCGGCTGCAAACCGATCCGCTTGCCTCTCAACTTGATTGGCGACGCCAGGATTCCCGATTTCACTCGCACGGCAAATCGATGAATGACCGCGGTGATGTGTCCAATGCCCCAATTCGTGGGCGATTGAAAAGCGCTTACGGCGCGGATCACCACCCTGTCGGACGGTGATGATAGCCCGATCCTTGTACCCGATGATCCGCGCCTCGCAGCTTTCGAGTTTCCCCTCTCGAACCTTTGCCCCAACCGACCACGCAATGGCCTCAACATCAATCTCAGCCGGTTTCGCGATCCCTAGCGACCGCAGCAATGATTCCGCCGGCCCGCCATGCGTCACGTCGTCGGATTCCCGTCTTCGTCGATTGCACCTAGCTCACGGAGATCGGCCAACACTGAGTCAATCTCAGCATCCGTCAGTCCTTCGCCCTTTCTAGCAGCGATGGTAAGTCGCCCCTTCAACTTTGCATCACCCTTGGCGAAGGTCGCGAGCGCACCGCCGCGCCGATCAGCGCGGATCGGTGAACGCAACACACGTGCAGTCCGATCACGTGCAGCAGCTACCTTCGCAGCGGCCAAGCGCTGACGACCGACGCGCGCCATGCCCGCTTCAATCGCGACTTTAGCTGCACCAGCCTCAGAATCCAGATCGATGCCGTCTGCCGAAAATTCAGCAAGCAACTCTTCATCTGTGAGATTCATCAAATCGTCGGCCAATTCATCGAGAAGTCGGTTGAGCGTGGGATCAGGGGTTTTCTCGCCGCTCACGTGCTCCACCCGTTGGGAAACCTCCGATCGATGGCTCGGCGGATACGGCGACGGATCGTGGCGTAGGCTTTATCGTCGAGATTGTGCTGCATCTTGACCTCCTCTTTCGGTGTCTCTTCCAAATCCGCCCAAATCATCAAAAGTGCATCGTCGTCGTCTGCAAACAACTCTTCGAGCGCCTTGATGCGCTGGGCGGTGTCCTCGGCACGAAGGCTGAGGGCTTCGGCATCCAGTTCAGGTGACGCGATCATGACAACCGGCCTTC
Source organism: Sphingobium sp. CR28 (assembly GCF_052327305.1). Lineage (GTDB taxonomy): Bacteria > Pseudomonadota > Alphaproteobacteria > Sphingomonadales > Sphingomonadaceae > Sphingobium. The sequence goes on from NZ_CP182486.1 coordinate 657,040, forward strand.
CATCGGTGCCGGTCGCGTCGAGCGAAGCGATCGGCTCCGCGTTGGCTGGTGAGGCTCGCATGGCCGATGCGATACTGCGCAAGGCGTTGTAGAGAAACACGACAAAGTCGGTGCCTCGCGGACACTGACGCTTGCCCGTCATCGCCAATTCGACGGCACGCCCGATAAGATCATCAGCCTCGCAACCAAGGCCGAACGCCTTAATCCTTCCCGCCTTACGCAGACGAGCGAGATCAACCTTCGTCAGGCTTTCGATTTGCTGACGAACCTCATCAGGGTCGAGAACGTCGCGCTCCACGTCACTCCTTCATGGCTGCCAAAGAAGGTAGGCTGACTCCTGAACCCTCCTCGGACACGCAGCCAGAAATATTTTTCCCGTGTCCGAGGGATCGGCCCCGACCAGCCTACACCTTTGAGCATCGCTGAAGGTGTTCGGGAGCGGTGTCGCAAGCCGACTTACCCGCAAGCGCGAGAAAGGAGGAACATAGCATGAGTGGCAAGAATCAACACGTCGTCCCGCACGCGGGCGGTTGGGCGGTTCGGGGCGCGGGCAATGAACGCGCTACGTCGGTTCACGAAACCCAAGCGGCCGCGATCGAGGCGGCGCGCAGCATTGCGCGCAATCAAGAGAGCGAACTGCTGATCCACGGCCGTAACGGCCAGATTCGTGAGCGTGACAGCTTCGGCGGCGATCCCTTCCCGCCCCGCGGCTGAACCAATTCCGGGCCGCGCATTATTTGCGCGGCCCAATCACAAAGGAACGACGCAATGGCACGAGGAAAGAGCGGCGGCTCCTACCGCAGCGCGATAAGTGGACGATTCGTGACGGCAAAGCATGGCAAGGCCTCGCCACGGACCACTGTTCATGAGCGTGCTGGCGGTGGCAGCACCGGCGGCACGTATCGGAGCGCAATCAGTGGTCGTTTTGTGACGACCGCCCACGGCAAGCGCAGCCCGAACACTACGATCAAAGATAGTTAAGGCGAGGGCGATCGTTCGCGGTCGCCCTCAACTGTTTAGCAAATTAGCGCGATTAGCAGCCGCGCGCCCGCGACATACGTGGGGCTGTGCTTTATCCAACTGCGCGGTGATTAGCCGCTGTCTCGACTGAACAGGGCTTGCGGATCGACCTTCAATGCCTCGGCAATTCGCACCATGACGAGCAGACTCGGGTTGCGCCGTCCCCTTTCGATGCCGCCCACATAGGTCAGGTCGATACTGGCATCAAAGGCGAGTTGTTCTTGGGTCAGTCCCGCCGACTGGCGCAACCTTCGCACATTCCTCCCAACAATGCCGCGCCAGTCCGCCATCGCCAGAGGAATGGCGATCGGGCATATATTCTCTAGGGAATATAGTCCCTATTAAGTATAAGCGGCTAACGTCCGCCGATCTTCGCAGTTGGAATTAGCCACAAGGGGAACGGCACATGAAATTCATATTTGGCGCGGCCGCGCTTTGCTCGATCATTTCTGCACCGGTTTTCGCGCAGAGTCAGGCGCAGCAGGACCGCATTGATAAAGTCGCCCAATTGGTCGTGACTGCGCCCATATGCCAGCGCCTAGGGATGACGGTTGACCCCGCAATCGGCACAAAGGTCGAAGCCGCATTCCAAGCTGAAACGGCCACGTGGCAGGTAGCGCCTGCAATCGTTGATGCCCTGAAACTTGCCTCGCTTCGCAGGCAGAACGCAATGCTCCGGGTGGACCTCGATACGGCATCGAGCAACGCAAGGACGGACGAGCAGCTTCGCGGCCTTCGTGCGATCGTCATGGGTTATGGCCGTACCTGTATGGAAGCCATCCGCGACCCGATCTTCTCACAGGTCATCACCGTCCCCGCCGGATATGACCTGAACAACGCCGTTACCGCATTTTCCGATAGCATGTTGGAAGCCGGTGGGCTGGCAAGCTGGCAGACCCCTGCAATTCAGGCGCGGGGCGACATGATGATGCTTGCAGGCACGTGTCGGGCGCAGATCGGCGCGGCACGCTCGGATGCATTGGTGAGCCAGTTTGGTCAGACCGACGATGCACGAGTACGCGGCTATTACCGCCGGTCATTCGACGAGGGATTGGCCGACACCGACCTCAATTTCACGCTAGCCCAATGCAATCGTGCCATCACCAATCAGCGGAACGATATAGCGGCGGCTGGGCGCTGATTACCTTAAACCACGTTATCCAGCGCCACAGCGCCCCTGTGAGGGCGGTCACTTGCTGAGGTGCCCCTATCGCCCGCGAACGCAAATCGCTGTCATATGCGGCGTTTGCGTGAAGAATTGGGGCGGATAACGCGCCGTCCTTTCGATCGACATGGATCGGGCAAGCATATGTGGTTGGCACGTAAAACAACTTAAAACATGGGTCGTTCATCGGCTTTCGCGTTCTTGCCCTTTTCCTCGCCGTATCGCCCCGGATTCTTCGTTTTCATGCGCCGTGGGCACGTTGACGCGGGGCGAAGGGCGATTTCCCCGTGAATAGCGCGTCCGCGCCCCTGCCCCCGCAAAATTCGCTTCATGCTGTTCCAAATCATCAACCCTTCGGTCTAAGAAGAGGCTCAACTGTTTCGGAATGCTCGAAACATCACGGTGATTTGGATTTCAGTGGGGGCTTATGGCGGGGAGTGATGGCGCAGGCGCATCGGTTTACAAGCACGGCGACGAAGCCGTGCAGCGGCCCGATGTTGGCGTGGAGGCGCAGTTCTCGAACAAGAAGGCTCCCAAGACCTACCGCTATGATTCCAGCCTGTCGCCCGAACTGGCGTGGGATGAAAGCGCGGAGCGCGCCTATGCGGAATGGCTGCTCGGGCTGATCGCCACGGCGGCGGAGCAGGGCGAGGCGACCGTCTTTGCCCAGCCGCAGGTGTGGCAGGGAACCGAAGAAAAATTCACCTCACTGTCGCAGTGCGTCGCCCGCTTGCAGAGCCTGACCAAGCCTTTCCTCAATTGGGCTGGCAAGGCCGAGCGCCAGCAGATCACCGTACCCACGCTGCCGCTGTTCGTGCATGAGCGGCATTCGACCCAGGCCATCCTTGATACGCTGAAATCTCATAAGGCGAAGGGGACCAACCTTGATCTGTTCGGGGACATTGACCTCGACATTGCCGACAAGCTGGATGCCTATGAACACAAGGGACCGTGGACTAACCGCCTGATCCTTGGCGATTCCATGCAGGTGATGAACTCCTTGCTCGAATATGAGGGCATGGGCGGTCAGGTGCAGATGATCTATTTCGACCCGCCTTATGGGGTGAAATTCGGCTCGAACTTCCAGCCATTCGTGCGGAAAAATAGTGTGAGCCACGGTTCAGATGGCGACATGATCCGTGAGCCCGAAATGGTGAAGGCGTATCGTGATACATGGGAGCTAGGCCTTCATTCGTATCTCACATATCTTCGTGACAGGCTCTTGTTGGCGAAAGACCTTCTTTCGGAAAGCGGTTCGATCTTCCTCCAGATTTCGGATGATAATCTGCATCACGTCCGAGAAGTAATGGATGAGGTTTTTGGGTCTGAGAACTTCATTTCGATAATCTTTTTCCAAACCACATCGGGGTTTGAGACAAAAACTATCGCGTCATTGGGCGACTACCTGCTTTGGTATGCCAAGGACGTTGAGCAGGTTAAAGTGAACAAACTTTTCCGCGATCAAGTCATAGTGCCGGGCGAAGGTAATGCCGAAAAAATCCTCCTGCCGGATGGTACATATCGGGGCGTGAAAGCGACAGAAGCGCGCGGCGAAGAGCCAATTCCGGAAGGGGCGCGGTTTTATGTTGCCGGAGATTTGCAGTCCGACGGCGCAGCGTCCGAGCCGCAGCCCTTTGAATACCTTGGCAAGACATACAAGCCGAGCGCGGGTAAGCATTGGAAAGCCAATTATCCCACCGGGATGCAGCGTCTTGCAGACGCGGGCAGGATCCACGTTTCTAAAAACTCGATACGCTATCGGCGCTTCGCCGACGACTTCCCATTCCAGCAGCTTGGGAATATTTGGACCGATACAGTCACAGGCGTCTTTACGGATAAGAAACTTTACGTCGTTCGCACCAATCCAAAGGTCATTGAACGCTGTTTGCTCATGACGACGGAGCCGGGCGATCTGGTCTTTGATCCTACTTGCGGCGGTGGGACGACCGCATTCGCAGCCGAAGGCTTGGGACGCCGGTGGATAACGGCGGACACATCGCGCGTTCCTCTCGCTTTGACTCGTCAGCGGCTTCTGACCAGTACGTTCGACTGGTACAAATTGAAGAATCCAGCACAGGGACCGGCTGGCGGCTTCGTCTATGAGCGAAAGCAGAACAACAAGGGTGAGGAGATTGGTGGTCTGGTACCAAGAACCAAACTCGAGAATATCGCCAACGACGAGACGCCAGCTTTAGAGACCATTCTTGATCGGGCGGAAGTCAACAATAGCGTCACTCGTGTCTGCGGCCCGTTCACTGTCGAGGCGACAATTCAGGCCGCGATGAGCATGGACGGCGATGCCCCGCAGCAGGCGTCCCAGCCGCAATCTAGCAGTCCGCGCGCCTATCTCGATCGCATGATTGAAGTGCTGCGGCAGAGCAAGACGTTGCGCTTGCCCGGCAACGTCACGCTTGAACTCGAAACGGTCAGCCCGCTTGCTGACCGTGAATTTCTTCACGCCGAAGGGATCGCCCGCAACGGCACGGAGAAGCGGATCGCCTTCGTGTTCGGCCCGGAGGACGGGGCGATCGGCTCCGAATATGTGTTCAATGCTCATACCGAGGCGTTGCAGCAAGGATACAGCCAGCTTTTCCTGTTCGGCTTCGCCATTCAGGCGAAGGCGCGCGAAATGCTAGAAAAGCTGAAAATGCCGACAACCTATGTCGCGGTTGCGCCGGACGTGGTGATGTCCGATCTGCTCAAGACCACCAAATCGAGTGAGATTTTTTCCATCACCGGCCTGCCCGATGTGGACGTTGTCGCGGCGGGGCAGAAGGACGGCGAACCGCTCTACCGCGTCGTCATCAAGGGGTTGGACATTTTCCGGCCCGACACAATGGAAACGGACGAGATTAAGGGGGAGAACCTGCCCTGCTGGATGCTCGATACCAATTACAACGGCATGGCCTTCTTCGCCTCGCAGGTGTTCTTCCCGAAGACCAGCGCGTGGGATAACCTGCAAAAGTCCCTAAAAGGGCAGTTTGCCGATAGTGTCTGGGAACACCTTGCAGGCACGGAGAGCGAGCCCTTCGCGGCTGGAGACAAGCAGCGCATCGCCGTCAAGGCGATCGACGAGCGGGGCAATGAGTTGATGGTCGTCCGCACGATCGGAGGCGCGAGCTGATGCCCGCTGCCCAGCCGCAGGAGGGGCCTGCAACGGTCGCGGAAGTCGAATCTCCGATCATCAATTCGCCATTTGTCGAGCCGCAATGCCATTGGCAGATCGAGCGCGGCAAGCCGCCGGTAAAGGCCGACGGTCGTCGCCGTGCCAGCTATTTCTATCGGGTTCCCGAACACGCGGGCCGGGGGCGGCGTGGCCGCGCCGAAGCCGATCTCTTCGAGGATGCGAAGGGCGAAGAGGTCGAACTTCAGATCGTCAACCTCATCCGCGAGCGGGTGAAGGAATGGCGCGAAGGCACACGATCGGGCGGCATTGCATATGATGGCGCATCCGCAGTCACCAAGGAATTGCTCGACCTGTGGCGCAGTGAAGAACGGATGCAGCGCCTGTTCTTCGCGCAGATCGAAGCTGCGGAAACGATCATCTTCCTGAGCGAAGCTGCGGACATTTACGGCAAGGGCATCCCCGATGTGCCCAAGGACGAACCGGGAGTTGAGGCGAAAGCTGCCGGGGTTCGCGCATTCCTTCGCTACGCCTGCAAGATGGCGACGGGATCGGGCAAAACGACGGTCATGGGGATGCTGTCGGCATGGTCGATCCTCAACCGCGTTGCCTCGCCCCGTGATGATCGCTTTTCCGATACCGTGCTGGTTGTCTGCCCGAACGTCACCATCCGCGAACGCCTACAAGAACTCGACCCCGCGCTTGGCGACGTAAGCCTCTATCGAACCCGCCAGCTTGTGCCCCCGCACCGCATGGAAGAATTGCGGCGCGGCGAAGTGATGATCGCCAATTGGCATCGCCTCGCAAAGAAGGAGACGAACAGCGTCAACGGCGATTCCGCCAAGGTCGTCAAGACGGGCGAGCCGGTGCAGGTCGTCAAGAATGCGGGCAAAGCGAACGAGAGTGTCGAAACCAAGTACTTCGAATCCGATGCCGCTTGGTTCAAGCGCATTCGCCGCGAACTCGGCTCGGGGAAAGGCCGCAGTTCACGCTGGCTGATCTTCAACGATGAAGCGCATCACGCCTATCGGCGCGGCGACACTGACGAAGATGCTCAAACGCTGGATGACGACAAGGAGCTTGCAAAAAAGAACGCGCGCGAAGCGACGATCTGGATTGAGGGACTGGACCGCATCAATAAGCTGGCGGCTGGGAGCAACCGGCGCGGCATCAACCTTTGCGTCGATCTGTCTGCCACCCCGTTCTACATTCAGGGTTCCGGCAATGAGGTCGGCCAGCCGTTCCCGTGGGTCGTTTCTGACTTCGGCCTGCTCGATGCGATCGAGTCCGGCTTGGTCAAGATTCCGCAGTTGCCATCGCGCGATGTAAGCGGCGCGGACGAGGCGGCCTATTTTAACATTTGGCGCTGGGTTCAGGCGAAGGCGAAGGAGGACGGCTTCGGCACGACCCTGACCCCAGAAATCGTGATGAACTACGCCAGCGCGCCCATCAATCTGCTCGCGGCAGAGTGGCATCGGGATTTCGTGCAGTGGGAGCAGACCAGCAAGGAGCAGCACAAGCATCCCGTGCCCCCGGTGTTCATCGTGGTCTGCCGCGATACCGCCGTGGCCAAGGAAGTGCACTCGTGGCTGGCGAACGGCAACGATAGCTATGGCGTCGCGCCCGAATGGTTCCGCAACACACCTGGGCAAGAGGTGACTGTCCGCATCGACTCCAAGGTGGTCGAGGACATTGAAGAGGGTGGCACCAAGGACGAAACCCGTCGCTTGCGCTTCATCCTCGACACGGTCGGCAAGGCTGAATGGCCGGGCGTCAAGGTGCCCGAAGAGTGGTCGGAACTCGTCCGCAAGCACAACGACAAGGTCGCCAGCGAGGACAACGACGGCTCGCTCAAGTGGATCGACGAGCGGATTCCGCCGGGCCGCGATGTTCGCTGCATCGTGTCGGTCGCCATGCTTGCAGAAGGTTGGGACGCGAACACGGTCACGCACATCATCGGCTTGCGCCCCTTCGGCTCGCAGTTGCTTTGCGAGCAGGTTGTCGGACGCGCGCTGCGCCGCAAAAGCTATGCGCTCGACGAAGAGACGCAGACGTTTGCCGAGGAAACGGCGAAGGTCTTTGGCGTCCCGTTCGAACTGATCCCGTTCAAGGTTTCCCCTCCCGGCCCAACGCCGCCGCAGCCAGAGCCGAACCACATCTATTCAGTGCCGGAAAAGGCAGCGTTCGAAATCACTTTCCCGGTCGTCACGGGCTATCACCAGTCCGGGCAATTCGATGTGTTTGTGGATTGGGATCAGGTGGCGAAAGTCACGATCGACCCGATGAAGATACCGCAGATCGTCGAACTCACGCCGCTCACCAGCCCGGATGGCGCGTTGGCGGCTTTCGGACCGGGCGAAAAGCCCGTCCTGTCGTTGAAGGAGTGGCGGGCGCTTTTCCGTGAGCAGCAGGTTGCGTTCCGGCTAGCCAAGGAAATCTGTTCAAGATGGGCTGCCGACAATGGTGCAGCGGCAGTGCCCATGCAGGTGCTGTTCCCCAAGGTCGCGTTTGCGGCCAAGCGCTTCCTTGCTGAGAAGTTGGACCGCAAGGGCGGAAGCCAGCCATGTGATGTGCTGCTTGTTGGCGAGTATATGCAGGCGGCAGTCGGCTCCCTGCTTGAAGCGATCAAAAAGGGCGCGTCCACGTCAGATGCTGAGGTCGCCGTTGTGCCTCAAGGTGCCGCTGGGCGCGGCAGTACGCTCTTTGTCGATTTCCACACGACCAAGCCGATCTACCCAGTCAACAACTGCCACCTGAATGCGATGGTCGCCGATACGAAGAAGTGGGAGCAAAGTGCTGCCTTCCTGCTTGATAGCCACCCCGGAGTCGTCCGCTGGGTCAAAAACGATCGGTTGGGTTTCTTCATCCCCTATCGAAATCGCGGTGTCCCTGCCCGCTATATTCCTGACTTCATCGCCATGACCGACAAGGGCTTGAAGGTGATCGTCGAGATCAAGGGGCAGGTGACGGACAGCGCTGATGCCAAAGCGAAGGCTGCGGAGCGTTGGGCGGCTGCGGTCAATCGCCTCGGCCAGTACGGCGGGTGGCATTATCTGATGGTGACCGATCCGGGGCGCATGGCCGAAGAGATCAATCCATTCGCCACTGCTCAATGGAGTGAAGGGCCGTTCACGCTGACTTCCCCGGCGGGGTGATTGGAACAATTGCGAAGCAAACGCCGCGCGGCTTCCCAAGCGCAAGCAGCAAGGCGCACCCAACCATGCGCTAGCAGTACAATATCAACGAGGGACAGATGGACGACCCAATCCTCAACTCTTACCTAAAAGAATTCTCCGCGGAATTCGGTCTTTCCGGCCTGAAGGAATCGGAGATTTTTGAGTACTTTTCAGCATATTGTGTAATGCACAGAGATTTCTCTGAGCATACCGAACTATCCGATACCGTCATAGCTGGCGGGCAGGATACCGGTATCGACTGTGCAGCTATATTTCTGAACGATGTCCATGTAACTTCTCCGGCCCAAGTGACCGATATTTCGTCCCGGCAGAGGATTAATGCCGACTTTTGTTTTATTCAGTCTAAAACTTCAAAGTCTCTGAACGCAGCGGAAATCGGGAGTTTCTTACAAGGAGTTAAAGAGTTTTTTGGCGCGCGATATATGCCAGCGAACGACTCGGTCTCAGATAAGCGCGATCTTTCGGATTCGGTGTTCGCAATTAGCGTCAAATTCAGGGCGAAACCCCAACTCCATCTTTACTACTGTTACGCCGGAAATTTCCAAGGTGACCCGGTCGTCACGGCGCGTGTCCAGGCGGGAGTGAACGAGATTAAGGCCTACGGGCTGTTCTCTGATATAAGTTTTAACTTCATTGACTCTGACAAGCTTCAGGAGCGCTATCAAGAAGTAAATTTGCGGATAGAAAGAGAAATTCAGATGAATGAATTTGCTTCACTTCCGCATATAACTGGAATTCGGCAGGCGTATTTAGGGATTCTACCTTGCAAAGAGCTCGTAAAACTTCTCTCTAATTCGGATGACAAGTTGCACAAGGCCCTATTCAACGAGAATGTCAGGGATTTTTTGAGTCGAAATCCTGTTAATGATGACATTGCTTCAACTATAAACTCTCCAGATCAGCAGAGCAGACTTGCTGCACTGAATAATGGCATTACCATTGTAGCTAAAAACGTATCACTCGTAGGAAAGAAATTCACACTAGCGGATTTTCAAATAGTCAACGGTTGCCAAACTAGTCACATCATTTTTGCAAATCGCGAGAATCTTCACGATGATACCGCCGTACCGGTGAAAATCATAGAAGTCGAAGACCGCGACATCGTGAATGACATCGTGCGAGCCACCAACAGACAAACTGAAGTCAAGGACGAGGCATTCGTCGTCCTAAGCGATTTTCACAAGAAGCTTGAGCGGTTTTTTCTAAGTATAGATGATGTGCCGGATAGCAGGGTCGTTTATGAACGCAGGAAGCGGCAGTACTCAGACACGCCGTACACTGTTCAGAATATAGTAACTCTTACAAGCTTGACTTACTCATTCGTAAGCTGCATTCTCGAGGAGCCGGTAGACGCCAACGACTATTACGGCGTCCTGCTCAGGAAGTACGAGAGTAGGATGTATTTGGAGGCGCATTCGATGTGGCCATATCTTCTTTCTTCTAAGATTTTGAAGGAGGTCGAAAAGCTCTGTACAGGCGCTGCGAGAAAGAGCTTGTGGAAGTTCCGATTTATTATTGCGATGCTGGTGCGCAGAAGCTTTGGGCCATGTCCGCCGCTCAACAGCGATGGCGCGCAAAGGAAATACGCGATGGAGGCGCTTAAGGTCATAAACGACTCGGCGAAATTCCTTGAAGTGGTAAAAAATGTCGAGAAGCGCCTTGCAGATGCCGTGAATCAACAAGAGGCAGGCTTTGACGTGAGAAATGCACATCAAGACAGAAAGTTTGTTTCGAGCTTGGCTTAACTGGCTTCGAGCAGATTACCGATTCGTTAGAAACGTGACTTTTTCAGTTCTAGCTCACGCGTGCATTGTAGGCATCACCTCAGATAGCCATGCCTTGCCCCATGCCGTTTTAGCCGCTTGCGACGGCGTGCCTTTGAACACGGATAAGTGATGGGGTTGTGCGTGAATTTCGTTTGAGCACAGGTCTAACCTAAGTGCCAACCTTGGAGGGAAATTCTCACTGACGCCGAAGGACAGAAGCGGGCCGTCCCGACCGAGGAGAAGATGGAAGTAACGGGCGTCAAACTTGTGGTCGCGGGTGCGACTTGTGTCCATAAATGTGAACATAGCCAAGGACAAAATCTATTTTATCATTTGAAAACAACGTTCTGCTCCTTCGCTGTGGTTCCTCTTCTGGCACCATTTTCCTGTGCGTAAGCGTCCCGCCGGGACGCGGCAGCGTTCTCCCATAGCCGTCGCAAAGGCTGCGTCTCACCCGAGCACTGTTCAGCCGCTGTGGAACGTTCCGCTTAAGCCCTTCTCAAGAGCAAAAACGGCTCCTACCGCGCCGGACGCGCCGGGGCAGGCCCTCCCACGCGGCTCTCGGGCGAAAGCATGTAGTCGCGCTTGGCGTTCTGGTTACGCGCAATGCCGATCACCATCAGTTCGAGCGGTTCAGCACCGCTCTGGGCAAAGGCGCGGCTCTCCTCCAGCGCAGCGGGAACCGCATCGCCGGCCTTGATTGTAACCGTTTCCCTGCCAATCGTGGCAGTGCCAGCACCGCCGAGTACATAATAGATCTCCGCCATATCCTTGCGGGTCGCGGGGCCTATGCTGGTTCCGGCGGGAAGCACGAGATGATCCACATAGGACCAGGTCGTGTAGAAGTTCGACGGGCCAATACCGCGATGGTACATTACGGTGCCCTTCCCGCCCATATAGTTCTCAACCGGCCGATCGAGTGCCTTCGAGAGGTTCATGGTAGTGAACTGGGGAATCGCATCCTTCGGTGCACCGACGCGCCCGTCACTCCGGTCGTCCGCATCGTAAAAATGCGGCAACAGGCCAACATTGATGTTCATCCACTGAACCGGCTTGTCGCTCTGGTTCGTGATGGCATGGCTATGTCCAAGCCGCGCAACCGCGCCTCCCGGACCTTTCACGACGGAGGTGCGGCTATCGATAGTATACTCAGCCTCGCCATCCAGAATGACAAACATCTCCTCGCAATAATTGTGGAAATGCATGCCGATCCCGCCGCCCGGCGGAATCACGCCACGATGGAGGAAGTAGAGATTGACGCCGAGGTTGAATTTCGCGCCCCGGCCTTCGCCAGTGGGGCTGTCGTTCCACAGCGACATGTAGTTCATCGGCCCGGATCCGTTGTGAACGGCCGGGTGGGGCGGATAGGATTCGAGCTTTCCATCTCCCCCATGCGCGATGCGCTCCGCAAGCGGCACATGCGTGCGCGAAAGCGGACTGGACGCCGTATAGGGATCGTCCGGCAGAGTCATGCCGACCGGCTGAGCGAGTGCCAGCGCCGGGAGAGCGACGAAAAGTCCGGCCGCACCGATCGCGGCGGGCCGCGACCGGTTCGTCCAGTAGCTCATGGCTTCACATAGAGCGGCATCTGGCCGCGACCGGCAAGCGGGATACGGTAGATGCTGGTCGATGCGGTGATATAGGCGGTCTTGCCATCGTCCGCCCAGCCCAGGTTCGCCGCCACTTCGGGCAGCTTGATCTGGCCAAGCACCTTGCCGTCGGGCGCGATAATGCGGATGCCGCCCGGGCCGGTCGCCCAGATGTTGCCGGCACTGTCGACCTTCAGGCCATCGGGCACATCGTCAGCCGAGCCGGGCCATTCGGCCAGCGGCTTACCGTTCGAGACGGTGCCGTCCGCCGCGACATCATAACGCCACAGGGCCATCGCCGGCCCGGAATTGGCGACATACAGCACCTTGCCGTCCGGCGAGAAGCCGAGGCCATTCGGCATGGTCAAATCCTTGATCGCCGCCGTCAGCTTGCCATCCTTGTAGCGATAGACGCCGTTGAACTTGATCTCCTTGGCGGGGTCGTCGTTCTGCTTGGCAAGGCCATAGGAAGGGTCAGTGAACCACAGGGCGCCGTCCGGCGCGTAAACAAGGTCGTTCGGGCTGTTGAGGCGCTTGCCCTCAAACTTGTCCAGGAAGGTCGTGATTTTCATCTCATCGTCGACGCGAGCGATCTGGCGTGCGGCATGCTGGGTAATCAGCAGCGTGCCGTCCTTATCGACGACCATGCCGTTGGAGCCCTTGAACCCGCTGGTCGAAGGCGTAGGTGTGCCGCCGCTCTCTTCGATCACAGTCTCGGTCTTGCCGTCAGCCGTCGTCGCGACGACACGATTGTTCGGCAGATCGGCGAACCACAGGCGGCCCTTGTACCATACCGGGCCTTCCGTGAAGGCAAAGCCGCTTGCCACTTTCTCGATCTTCGCATCAGGGGCGATCACAGCGTCAAGCGCCGGATCCAGCCGCTCGACGGACGCAGCGACTTCAGCCGTAGCGGAATTGTTCACGATTTCATTGCTCCCGTTGGCAGCCTGCTCACTGCCGCCCGAGCAACCAGCGAGCGAGGCCATTACTCCAAGTGCGGCGACGCTCGCCATGATCTTCCCGCGCATATCCTCTCCTTTTGTCGCTTCCATCGCGTGACCCTGCGACCCAACATCCTAGATGAGGGGGCCGCCTCGTTCCGTATCGGGGCGGACGTTAACGAGTCTTGCCAAGCTGTTCCACCTCCAAAACGCCGGAAAGGTCGCAAGAGGTCATACCTGCCGGAAAGCGCTTGCCGGGCGCACGGAGAGGAGCGGGATCGACCCGACAAGGCCGATTCCCAGTGTCAGGATAGCGCCTCCCGCGAGCGTGGCGAGGACCAGGAGCCAGTCAGGCGCCCAGTGGAACTCGAAAACCCGGACGATGACGAACCATCCCGCGCCCAACCCAAGCGCGAGGGCTACTCCCGCCAGGACAGTGGCAAGCAGCGCATATTCGAGCGCTTGTGCCCCAAGTATCTGCCCCCGCGTGGCGCCCAGAACTTTCAGGATCACGCTGTCATAGGCGCGCCTCTGCCGGGACGCGGCGATAGCGCCGATGAGCACGGCGATGCCTGCAAGGATCGTGACCGACCCTGCGAGGACAATCGCCGTCGACATATAGCCAAGCAGAGTTGTCACCTGCGTCAGCACGTCGCTCACCTCGATGATCGAAATGGACGGAAAGGCCGAAAGCAACGCGCGGGTCATCGCCGGATTGGACGTGCCCGGCAGGCTGATCGTGGCCGTGAGACTGTGCGGCGCGGTCCGCAACGTATTGGGAGAGAAGACCACGATGTAGTTGAAACCCATCGTCTCCCAGTTGACCTGCCGCAGCGAGGCGATCCGCGCATCGATCTCGCGCCCCAGCACGGAAACGGTGAGACTGTCTCCCACGCCCACGCCCATGATTTGCGCGGCCTCCCGATCCAGCGAAATGAGCGGAGGGCCGGAGTAGCTGCTCGGCCACCATTGCCCCTCGACCAGTTCGGACCCTTCGGGCAGGACATCGCTATAAGTGACGCCGCGCTCGCCGCGCAGAAACCACGCCCCCTCAGGGAGAGCCTTCAGATCCGAAACGCGCTGTCCGGCGAAAGCGACGATCGTGCCGCGCAGGGCGGGTACGAGATTGAGCTCCGCGTGAGGCGCATGCTGCGCCACCAGCGCGCGAAACGCCTGCTGCTGGGCCATGGGAATATCGAGCACGAACTGGTCCGGCGCGGTTTCAGGCACGGTCGTGCGCATCTCATTCGAAAGGCTGGACTGGATCGCCGCCAGGGTCACGAACAGCGTCAGTCCAAGGCCAAGAGCAATGACGAGCGCCGTCGTCTGCGCGCCCGGACGGTGAAGATTAGCCACCACCAGACGCAGGAAGGGGTGGCGCGCGGGCGGCATCCTTCGCGCCGCGACCCTCAGGGCGTATCCTATGCCCAACAGCAGGACGACCACAGCCCCTACCGCCGCGAGCACCGCCGCCGCAAACAGAGGCTCGCGCGCAGTTCCCAGCGCGAGGACCAGCAGAACCAGACTGGTCAACGTGACGGTGACGACAGTCAGACGATCCACCCGGCGCTGATTATCGACGGTCTCGCGAAACAGTCCCGCGGCGGGTGTCGTTCTGGCGCGCAGCAGTGGCGGCAGAGTAAACAGCAGCGCGATCAGCAAGCCGTAGAGCCCGCTGACGACGAGCGGCGTGACTGAAAGCACATTGGCAGGCTGAACCGGGAGCAGGTCGCCAATGGCTCTGACCAGCGCAAACGGGATGATTACGCCGGCGCCCAGTCCGCACAGGATCGCCACCGCGGCGACGGCCCCGATCTGGAGAAGATAGATCCGCGCGATGTCGCCAGACGTTGCGCCCAGAATCTTCAACGTGGCGATGCCGTTTCGCTTGAGTGTAAGATAGGACGTCACGCCATTACTGACGCCGATGCCGGCAATGGCTAACGCCGCTAGGCCGATGAGCGACAGAAACTGACCGAGCCGCTCGAAAAACCGGCTGGTCCCCGGAGCGGCGCGTTCCCGGTCCTTGATCTCGAAACCGGCCTCCGGAAACGCCTGTTTGAGGCGATCGCGCACCTGCTCGACGTCCGTCTGCGGTGGAAGACGCAGACGATATTTGCTGGTGTAGAGACTGCCCGGCTGGATCAGGCCGGTTCGCCGTACACCCTCAATGGTCGTGATCGCGACGGGTCCGAGCGTGAACCCCTCCCCCACCCGATCCGGCTCGTCGGCGATGATCCCACGAATAAGGAAGCTGGCATTGCCATAACGAAGCGCGTCGCCCGTCCGGATCGTGAGCCGATCCGCCAGCGCCTGACCGATTACGACTTCACCCGGACCAAGAGATGCTGCGCGGCTGCCTTGAACCGTCAGACTTCCGTAGAGTGGATAGGCACCATCCACGCCCTTGAGTTCCGTCAGAACCGCTGCCGGACCCTCACCGGGGGTGGCGGCACCGACCGATCGTTGCGCCATGGCCCGAAGGCGGACGGTCTCGCTGAGTGCCCCTTCCCGCCGGAACGCCGCCTTTTGCTCTGCGGTGACTTCCCGCTGGGACAAAGCGATCTCCACATCGCCGCCGAGCAACTCGCGGCCTCTGGACGAGATTTCGCCCGTGATCGCGGCCGTGAGGCTGCCAATCGTCGCCAGTGTCGCCACGCCCAGAAAAAGGCAGATGAAAAGCAGCCGCAGGCCACGAAAACTGCGTGCAAGATCGCGCCGCGCCAACCGCCAGTGGGTGGACCAGCCCCTCGCCTCCGGCACGTCGCTCACGGGCGCCCGTCCGAAACAATCTCTCCGTCGCGCATCTCCACAATGCGGTCGCACCGTCTGGCGAGCGCAAGATCATGCGTGATCATGACGAGCGTCGCGTCGGCCGCTGACCGCCGGTCGAACAGAACGTCGACGATCGCCTCGCTCGTGCGGCTGTCGAGGTTTCCGGTCGGCTCATCGGCGAACAAAATCGGCGGTCTAGGCGCGACCGCGCGGGCAATGGCCACGCGCTGCTGTTCTCCGCCGGAAAGCTGCGAGGGGTAATGATGGAGCCGGTGGGAAAGGCCAACGGCCTCAAGCTCGGTTCCCGCCTGCCCAGACGCATCGCCAATGCCGGCCAGTTCGAGCGGGACCGCAACATTCTCGAGCGCTGTCATGGTCGGCAGCAGATGGAAGCTCTGCAATATGATGCCGATGCGGCCTCGCCGGGCGCGCGCCAGCGCGTCCTCGCTCATTCGGGCGAAATCGATCCCGGCGACGGTGACTTCGCCGCTCGTCGCCCGCTCAAGGCCAGAGAGGATCGCCATGAGCGAGGACTTGCCCGAGCCCGACGGCCCGAGAATGGCTAGGCTCTCGCCTCGCGGAATAGATAAGCTCACGCCCTTCAATATTCTGGTCTGCGCATCCCCCGCGCCTAGCGAGAGGGTGACATCGCGCGCATCGATCGCGATATGGGAAGCGTCGGTTCGGCCGTGCATGAATGAGGAAGCCCTGATGGCAAGAGGATGGCAAGCATATGTGTTGGGAGCGCTCGCTCTGCAATCGCTTAGCGCCTGCTCGGGCGAACCCGGCGCAAATCAGGTCGTAAATCGGACTGAAGCTGGCAGCGAGAACGTGGCCAGAGAAGCCGCGCCCCAGCAGGCTCAAGGCAAGCTGATCCTGGCCTTTGGTGACAGCCTCTATGCCGGCTACGGCGTGGCGCAAAATGAGAGCTTTCCCCACGAGCTACAGCAGGCGCTGAAAAGCGCTGGCGTGACCGCCGATGTGCGCAACGCCGGTGTGTCTGGCGAGACCACGCAAGGTGGGCTGGAACGGCTCGATTTCACGCTCGACGGGCTCCCGCGCCGCCCCGATCTCGTTCTGCTGGGACTGGGAGGGAACGACATGCTGCGGGGTATCGATCCGGCACGGACCGACGCTAACCTCCGGCAGATGCTCGACAAGCTTCGCGCCCGAAATATCCCGGTGATGCTCACGGGAATGCTCGCCGCGCCGAACATGGGACCGGACTATGCCACACGATTCAATGCGATCTACCCCGCCCTCGCCAAGGACTATGAGGTGCCACTCTACCCCTTCTTTCTGGAAGGCGTGATCGGCGACACCAAGCTCATGCAGGCGGACACGGTCCATCCTAACGCTGCCGGCGTGGATGTGGTGGTCAAGCGGATTGCCCCGCAAGTGCGCGCGGCGCTGGAGAAGGCCAACGCAGGCAGGAATGAATCGGCCAGCTAAGCGCCCGCATGCCCACCCATGCAAGCCATGCGGCCGCGGCACAACCGCGCTGACATTTGCATGAAGGCTATTCGTGCCGAAGCGCGTCGATGGGGTTAAGGGCGGCGGCCCGGCGCGCCGGGAAATAGCCGAAGACCACGCCAATCACGGCGGAAATCACGAACGCAAAGACGTTGATCTGAAGGTCAAACGTCCAGGGCACCTGCATGAGTGGCGTCGCGCCGGCAATTGCGAGCTGCGCGATCAACAGCCCCACTACGCCGCCGAGACATGAGAGCACCACCGCCTCCACAAGAAACTGCATCAGCACTTCGCGCGCGATCGCGCCAATGGCGAGGCGAATGCCGATCTCCCGTGTGCGCTCGGTCACGGAGACGAGCATGATGTTCATGATGCCGATGCCGCCCACCACCAGACTGATCCCCGCCACGGCCGCCACGATCCGCGTGAGCATGGTCGTGGTTCCGGTCAGTGTGTCGGAGATCTGCTTGGTATCGAAGATATTGAAATCATCGTCCTTGCCCGCCGCGATATGGCGGCGGTCGCGCAGCAACGCGGAGAGTGAGGCCTGGACCTGCGTGGTGTCGTACCGCTGATCGACGCCAATAAGGATGGCCCGAATATCCAGCGAGCCTGTAAAGCGCCTCTGCACGGCCTTGATTGGCATGATGACCACATCGTCCTGATCCCCGCCGAAGCCGGCCTGCCCTCGCGTGACAAGCGTGCCAATGACGTCGCAGCTCACTTCACCGATCCTGAAGCGCTTGCCCACGGCCTCGCCGCTGCGGAACAGGTTTTTCTCCACGGTAGCGCCAATGATGCAAACCGCCTTTCCAGCAGACTCCTCCTGCGGCGTGAAATAACGCCCCCCGGACAACTCCCATGGCTGAACGGTGAAATAGGCGGACGTCGTGCCGTTGATCGTAGTGGACCAGTTGGCGCCTTCATAAATGGCCGTCGCGCTGGCCTGAGCCTGCGGTGCCACGGCAGTTATGCCGGCCAGTTGCTGCTGGATCGCCTGAATGTCCGCCGGATCGAAAGCGGCGGGCATAGGGCCGCCGCCGCCGCGCCCGAATCCCTGGCCGGGCCGCACCTGCAGCACATTGGTGCCAAGTGCCGCGATCTGCTGCTGAACCGCCGCCGTCGTCGCTTTGCCGAGCGTCACCATGGTCACGACGGCCGCCACGCCGATAATGATGCCAAGCGTCGTAAGGAACGAGCGCATCTTGTGACGCAGGATGGAGCGCAGAGCGAGCATGAAGGTCGTTCCAAGCATCTAGTGCGCTCCCACGCCGCCGGCGGCTGCCTCGATCCGATCCACCAGCCCGTCCTTGAAGTGGACGATGGTCTTGGCGAATTCCGCCATATCCGGCTCGTGCGTTACCATGAGCACAGTGATGCCCGCATCGCGGTTAAGGCTAGCAAGCAGTTGCATGATCTCCACCGAGCGGGCGCTGTCGAGATTGCCGGTTGGCTCATCCGCCAGCAAAACGTCGGGGTTGGTCACAATGGCGCGGGCAATCGCGACGCGCTGCTGCTGTCCACCCGAAAGCTGGGCAGGCGTATGGTCCCACCACCGGTCGAGTCCCACTTTCTCCAGCGCGCTCATAGCCGCCTCGCGGCGCTGTTCCTTGGGATCACCCCGGTAGAGCAGCGGCAGCTCGACATTTTCGAGCGCCGTGGTGCGCGCCAGCAGATTAAAGCCCTGAAAGACGAAGCCCAGATAGCGTCGCCGCAGAAGAGCGCGCTCGTCCCGGTCCAGCGTCTCGATATGCACGCCCTTAAAGATGAACTCTCCGGTCGTCGGCACATCAAGGCATCCAAGGATGTTCATCGCCGTCGATTTCCCCGAGCCTGACGGCCCCATGACGGCAATAAAGTCCCCCTGAGCGACATTCAGGTCCACGCCTTTGAGCGCCTGAAAAGCCGTCGCACCTTCGCCATAGACCTTAGTGATCCGGCGCATTGCGATGAATGGATCGGTCGTCACGATCCCCACTGCCTCACTTGCCGCCCGCAAGCTGACTAGTGATGACCTGCATGCCGGGCTTGAGGCCGCCGGAGAGAACCTCCGTGCGCGAGCCGTCAGTATCGCCGGTAGTCACTTTGACCGCACGGGGTTGTCCGTCTTCACCTTGCACATAAACGGTCTGCTCGGCACCCTTGCTCAGCGTGGCGGTGCGGTCCGCGCCGCCGCCCTGCCGCCTCGGCCCCATGCGAAGCGCACCGGTAATGCCGCTGCTTGGGCGACCGCCGCTGGCCCCGCTTGTGGGCGTAAAGCGAAGAGCCGCATTGGGAACGAGAAGGATATTCTTCTTGTCCGATGTAACGATGTCGGCTGTGGCAGTCATGCCGGGGCGCAACTCCAGCTTCTCGTTGGAGACCGAGAGATCGGCCGCATAGGAGACGACCGTGCCAGTCGATGCGCCTGCGGTGGCGGTCGAGGATGAAGTGGACGAGGAAACCGTCTGGTTGGAGCCAATGTCCACGCGCGTGATGACAGCCGGGAAGGTGCGACCCGGGAAGGCATCGACTGTGAAGTTCGCCTTCTGGCCTTCCTTCACCGATCCGACGTCCGCCTCGTCGATGGACACCTGCAGTTTCATCTTCGAGAGATCCTCAGCGATCACGAAAAGAGTGGGCGTGTTGAACGAAGCCGCGACAGTCTGGCCTGGGTCCACCTCGCGAGCCAGCACCACGCCCGCAACAGGCGAGTGGATGATGGCGCGGGCACGCTGTGTCTGGTTCTGCGAAAGCGCAGCCTTGCTCGCCAGCACATTTGCCTGCGCGACCTTGAGCGCAGCCAGCGCACGCTGGACGTTCGCCTGCCCGGTCTGCATTTCCGTGCGGGAGGGCACGCGACCGTTAGAAAGGCGCGAAACCTCTTCGAGGCGAGCCAGTTGCGCCTGCGATTCCGCCACGGTGGCCGTGGCTTGGGCTACCTGCGCCTGATTGGCAGAGAGCTGCGCCTGCCCCTGCCGGATCTGGTCCTCGATCTGCTCGGGATCGATCTCGGCGAGAGCCTGCCCCGCCGACACCCGGTCGTTCACATCGACCAGCACCTTCACGACGAGGCCGGAAAGCTGGGAACCGACGGTCACCTGATTGGTCGGCGCCAGCTTGCCGGTTGCCGAGACCGTAGTGACCAGCGCACCGCGCTCCACCGGAGCGGTCGCATAGCCGACCGCATCACCGCCGCCCAGAAAGCGCATCAACAGCCAGAGAAGCAGCAGCAGGACCAGCGCTACGCCGCCCCACTTGGCATAACGCTGCCAGGACGGTTGCGCCCTCACGCCAAGGAACTCATCAAGGTTTTGATCTGCCATTGTTTCTTTCCGCTCAATTGGGCGCAGTCGGTGTCGTGCTTGAATCCCATCCGCCGCCAAGCGCCGCATAAAGCGTGACGGCTGCGGTCGCCTTGTCGGATCTGGCCTGGACCAGACCGTTACGCGCGGAGACGAGAGACGCCTCCTGGGTGTTCAGCGTCGTGAAGTCGGTGAGGCCAGAATTATACTGGCTGCGTGCCAGGATCGCTGAATTGTTGGCCGCCTCATAGGCGATGGAGAACTGACGCTCCCGCTCTTCTGCCGAACGAAGCGCGACCAACGCATTTTCGACATCCTCAAGCGCGCCCAGAAGCGTCGATTTATAAGCGGCGAATGCGCCGTCCGCCGCCGCGCGGCTGGAGCGGACCTGCGCGTTGAGCCGGCCAGCGTTGAAAATCGCCTGACTAATGCCGGCGAAGATGCCACCGGTGATGGTATCGAGGAGATCCCCCATGGTCGGCGCATTGGCGCGGATATTGCCGGTAAGATTGAGCGCGGGCAAGATCTGGGCCTTGGCAACGCCGATGCGCGCGGTGGCAGCCGCGAGCGAACGCTCGGCTGCCCGCACGTCCGGACGCTGGCGAAGCACGTCCGCAGGAATGCCTGCCGCAATGCTGTTCGGCCCGGTGGGGATCGGCTTGACTTCACCCAGCAGCGGCTTGAGGGCGCCGGGCTCTCGGCCCGTCAGCACTGCGATGCGCGAAACCGCAGCATTATACTGCTGTTCCACCTGAGGAACGCTCGCGGCGGTCTGCGCCCGGCTCGCGCGCGCCTGCTCGGCATCGAGCGAGGAAACCAGACCCGCCTGCACGCGAAAACCTGCGATCTCCAGATTATCGTCTTGAATGGCCAAGCTGGCCTGAGCATTTGCCAGCTGCGCCTGATAGGCCCTTGCGAGCACATAATTTCGTGCGACTTCGCTCTCTACCGAGAGCAGCACAGTCGCGTAATTGAAGCCCGATGCTTCATAATCCGCGCGACTGGCCGAAACCGAACTCGCCACGCCGCCGAAAAGATCGACCTGATAGCTGGCATCCAGACCAAGGGAGAAGCTGTCGCGCCCGCCACCACCGGCGCTGACTACGGTGCCATCAGGAAGAGTGAGGGAGGCCCCTCCACCACGCAGAGGTTCCGAGCGGCTATAGCTGCCGGAGCCAGTGAGGGACGGGAAAAGAGCCGCACGGCTGACGATGAGCGACTCCCGCGCCTGCCTCAGTCTAGCGACGGCCTGCGCGAGATCGAGATTGGCTGACACCGCCTCGTCAACCAGCTTGGTCAGGACGGGATCGTTAAAGCTCTGCCACCAGCGATCGAGGTTCTGCTGCCCGGACTCAGCCGTGACGGACCATTGATCCGGCACGCCGAGGCTCGATGCTGTGCTCGGTCGGTATTTCGGAGCCTGCGTACATGCGGGCAGCAGCACGACGCCAGTGAGGAGCAGGAATTTGATACGCCACATGCTGCCTGAGTGCAAAGGACAGGCGATTTGGTCCAGTCGCAAATTGTAACATATAGGCAATCATCCCCGCTCAACGCGAGGTGCAGCGCGTCTCGCGCGTGCGCCTCGCCTCAGGGCGTGAACGCCGCGCTTATTTCGCTGGTGCGGTCGCCGACCGTATAGCGCACGGTGAAACGCTCTCCCGCAACAGGCGGATGCGCCGGCGTCAGCGTGCCGAGGCTGATGATGTCGCCAGCCTTGAGCTGGATGCCCTCCTTGCGAAGAAGATCACGCGCAGCGAGCACGATCTCTACCGGATCGCCCAAACTCTTCGCGCTTACCGCGCTTTCTTCGCGCATTCCACTTGGCCCGCTGATCACGGTGTCGACCTTCAGAGCAGCGAGCGCGGCAAACCCGGCGGGGGTCTGCGGCAGTGCCACTTCGGCTCCCATGACGCCGCTGCGCGCCGTTACATTCAGAGCCGCGACGCGCCCGGCATCCGGCGTAACCGGTGCAGGATAGTGATTGTCGGCGAGCTCAATGAACGGCCTGTAACCACGGATATGCCGATAGGCCTCTTCTCGCGTGCGGGCCCGATTGATCCCTGCATCGCCTATCACGACGAGGAAGTCGGCTTCAGCCATCGGGGCAAAAATCGAGCTGAGGGAAACCGGCTTCCCTTCAGGAATCATCATGTTCCGATAAAGCATACCGACAAGCGGTCCATCGACCTTGTAGGTCGCCCGAGCCGCCGCGCTCCAGATACCGACCTTGTAACCGATCAACGGGCCGAGCTCAGGTGCCAGCTTCGCGAGCAGAGCATTTCGGAAGCAGACTGCGTCTTTAAGATCAATCGATAGAGGGGGCTGCTGCTGATGCGCCTTCCATGCTGCCGCTGCCGCATCCACACGCGGGTTGGCGGGGCAGTCAGCCTCCGCCGCCTGAGCAACGCCAGAAAAGCTCAGCGCGGCAAGGGAGAACGCCAGGGCGCAAGCCGACCCAGAGAAGGAAGTCGCGGGATTAAATCGTCCGAAAAGGCTCATCGTCTGGCTGTCCTCATCCTTGCAACACTATGTTCTATCGCGGGGATATCCTGCCAGAGCTTGTCGTGTCGCTCAATGCCTTCGCGAAAGCGGGCGCTCCCCCTCGCCTCGATCCGTTTGAGGAACACACATCCTTACCTGTCGGCATTTCTCATCTCTTTCTGAGCGACCACGCCACAATTTCCGTTCTCGGGTGTTTGAAGGGAGAAGCGCAAGCCGCGTGTCCCCGCAGAACATCGCACCATGCGGAGACCGGGCACGGCGAGAGGAGAAGATGCATGGACGATCGAAAGCAAAGTGGCGACGGCGCACATGCCGACCGAAATCGCCACCCTGACGATATGCCCCGAGGCCCGCTCGGTGATGCAAGACCGGACAGCGCCAATCATAACACCCGCACGGGCGGCGGCCAACCACAGGAAAAGGTCGAGGACCGGCCGAACGTAGGGACCGTCAAACCAGAAGATTACCCCTCCCAACAGTGAAGCAGACAGGAAGGAGCTTGAACATGGTCGATATTAGCCAGATCAAAGAGCATATGGAAATTATCGGCGCCGATGGTGTCCATATCGGCACTGTCGACAAGGTTGAAGGCAACCGTATCAAAATGACCAAGGCCGACAGCGGATCGCACGACGATCACCATCATTATTTTTCGGGTGGACTGATTGCGACTGTCGAGGGCAATCAGGTTCGGCTCTCCGCAAATGGCTCCGCCGCTATTCTGCTCGAGGAAGAAGAAAGTGGCGAACCGCTGGCCGACCGCAACGATTAGGCCGATCACCACCAACGAATAAGTGCATGGGGATTTTCCAAAAATCCCCATGCCTTGATGGCGCGATCGAACTTAGGACGGGCGCGAAATCGAAAAGCGCTTAGTCGTTCAAGATAAAATCAGCTCGCCTTCTTGCGCCGCGTTTCCCAGCCCTTTTTGGCAGCAGCCGAACGCTTCTCATGGCTCTGGCTCGATCCACCGATCCGCCCGCCCTTGCGCGACGATTCGTGGCTATCTTTCTTGCCGCGCCCTGATCCGGACTTATTGCCGCCGCCGGACTCCTTGTTCACGGTCGCCCAGGCACGGCGCTCGGCTTCCTCGCGACTTACGCCGCGATCTTCATAGCCTTCCTCAATATGTTCGGCTTTGCGCTTTTGCTTGTCGGTATAGCTGGATTTGTCTCCGCGAGGCATGACGCTCTCCTTTGCCGCCCCCTCCGGACAGAACCAGCAGATTGTCTATTGGTGCCGTTCGCTACGACACACCCCGGGCGAACGTCAGACATTTGGAGCGATCGGTCGTCAGCGCAACGACTTGGCTGCAATCAACCGCTAGAGGTTCAGCAACCCGCGCGGCGCTGGTCAAATTGCGCAGCGATATGCCGCGCATAAGGCAACCCGGTACTTCTGATGACGAGTTCATCCTGCTGCCAATCAATGAGGCCGCGCTGCTCGAAATCCGCCATTGTGCTGCTGCTGCGGACGGCGGCCGCATTGGCGAGATGAGCGCGGCCATTGCACAGCAAATCGCGGATGGTCGTGGCCCGAACGCTCTCCTCCGCATCGAGGGTGACACCGCGCGCGGCGGCGAGCCGCCCTTCCCCCAGAAGATCGCGATAGGGGCCTGCGCGCTTCTCGTTCTGAACAATCAGATGGGGAAAGCGACTAATCGCGCTTGCGCCGAAACCAAGGAGAACGGGCGCATCATCCTCGGTGAATCCCTGGAAGTTGCGATTAACCCGGCCTTCTCGTGCGGCAGCCGCCAGCGGGTCACGCGGATGAGCGAAATGATCGAAGCCGACGGGAATATATCCAGCCTCGGTCAACCGCCGATAGCCCAGCTCCGCCTGCTCGAACCGCAAGCGCTGATCCGGCAGGTTCGTCGCATCGATCCGTCGCTGGCGCGGCAGCATCTGGGGCAGATGGGCATAACCGAACAATGCGACGCGGCTCGGCGCGAGCCGGATCGTTTCAGTGAGAGTTTCCTCAAGATCGGCTAGGCTTTGACCCGGAAGGCCATACATCAGGTCGAAATTGATCGCCTCGATCTTCCGCAATCGCAGCGAAGTCATCACTGTTTCAATATCGGAGAGCGGCTGCACCCGGCCGATGGCTTGCTGCACATGCGGCGCGAAAGTCTGCACGCCCAGGCTGACACGCGTGACGTTCGACGCCGCGAGGACCAGCGCCCATTCCGGCGTAAAACCGCGCGGATCGATCTCGATCGAGACCTCGGGACGATTAGCATCGAAAACCGTCAGCAACCGGTCCAGCAAGCGCACGAATTCCACCGGCGCGATCGCATTGGGACTGCCTCCGCCAAAGGCGATCCTGCGAATGCGTCCCCGGCCGCCGAGCCGCTTCGCCACGAGGGCGATTTCCGCATGAAGCGCAGTAAGATAGTCGGTCAGCCGCTGTTTCCGGCCAGACGCGCCAGTATTGCAGCCGCAGTACCAGCAAATCTGCTCGCAAAAGGGAATGTGCACATAAAGCGAGACCGGCGTCGCGGATTCAAGACCGTCAAGCGCACGCGCATAGTGCTCCGCGCCGACCTCTTCGGCAAATTCCATCGCCGTCGGGTAGCTGGTGTAGCGCGGCACCGGGCGAGCGAGCAGATCAGGGTGATAGGTCCACATGGCGCAACGCTATGACGGGAAGGCCGCGCCGACATTGATCGTGATCAACGGCGCACGCATCAACAGCAGTCTTGCTCTAGCTCGCCGGGTTTCGCCCGCCGCTCCGCAATTGCATGGCACGCCTTCGGGCAATGCTGCCCCTGCTCGGGATCATCGGGATTGCCGGGCACAACCATATGCACGGTCTGACCGCCGCACATCATGATCGTCATAACGCGAGCTTGCGCCGTTACTGGCGGTTGCGCCAGCGCGACTGCCGCCAGAATGGCTACGAGTTGAGCGCCCCTCATGGCACACGCCCCTCCTCGTCCTCGACGAAGATACGCAGCGCGGCGCCATCCATATCGTCGAACTGCCCCTGGCGGAGCGACCAGAAAAACGCCGCGAGACCCAGAAGCCCGAGCCCCAGCGCGATGGGAATGAGAAAAGCGAGCCCGTTCATTTGCTTGCCCTCTTCAGACGGAGCGCATTGCCCACAACGATCAGCGAAGAACCGGACATCGCAATGGCGGCCACCAGAGGCGTGACCAACCCCATGAAAGCAAGCGGCACCGCGACGACGTTATAGAGGATCGCAGCCATGAAATTCTGGCGCACGACGGCCTGGGTGCGCCGTGCCATGCGGATCGCGCTCACGACCGGCATGAGACGATCACCAAGGAAAATGCAGTCCGCGGCGTTCTTGCCGACATCGCTCGCCGACCCCGGTGCCATGGATGCATGGCCGGCAGCCAGCGCCGGGCCATCATTCAGTCCATCGCCCAGCATGAGGATCTTGTGGCCGACAATGCTTTGCCGCTGAATCGCACTCAGTTTGTCCTGCGGGCTCATTCCCGTCTGTGCAGTCAGACCCAGCTGCCGCGCGACAGGTGCGACCGCTTCTGTCCGATCACCGGACAGGATCATGGAATCTATGCCTTCCGCCCGTAACGCTTCGATCGCCTCGCGCGCATCCGGGCGGAGCTGGTCGGCGAAACGGATCGTCGCCAGCGGCATCCCATCAATGGCAAGCTGTGTGGCAAGCGCATCCCCCATGTCCGCCTCCACGGGACGGCCCAGCGTCACCATACTGCCCTGCCACTGCGCCTCCACCCCGAAACCCGGCATTTCGCGCAGTCCGGACAGCTGGGCGGGACGAACATCGAGTGCCTGCAGGCCGCGGGTCAGCGCTTCGCTGAGCGGATGGCGGGACGCCTGGGACAATGCGAGGATCAGGGACTGGTCTTTGCTGTCGAGCTCGTCGAGATCGACAGCCTCTGGCCGGCCCAGAGTCAGCGTGCCCGTCTTGTCGATGAGCGCACGATCCACCTCGGCCAAGCGCTCCAGCGCCGAACCGTCCTTGATGAGAACGCCGTTCCGCATCAGCGCGCCTGCCGCAACGATCTGGGCAGCGGGCACGGCAAGGCCGAGCGCGCAGGGGCATGTGATGATGAGCACTGCCGCTGCAATGAGCAGGCTATGGTGCCAACCTGCGCCAGCGATCATCCAGCCCGCGAATGCGGCTAGAGCCAATGTGTGGACCGCCGGCGCATAAAGCCGAGCCGCGCGGTCGGCGATCCGAACGTAGCGCGATTTACCCTGCGCCGCCTCGCCCATCAGCCGCGCGATGTCGGCGATGGCCGTGTCGCTTCCCGCCGCAGTGACCTTCACCCGGATGGGCGCATCGAGGTTCAGCGTACCGGCATGGACAAGGTCGTTTACATGCACCGCCTGCGGCGCGCTCTCGCCAGTAAGAAGGGAAAGATCGATCCGGCTCTCTCCGCCAGTCACGACGCCATCGGCAGACAGCCTCTCTCCTGCGGCAACGAGCATCACCATCTCAGGCTGGATCGCCGTGGTGTCGGTCCAGCGCGTGTGTCCATCTTCCTGCACCACCATCGCCCCGGTGCCCATGTTGCGCAGCAAAGCCGTGACACCGCCCCGCGCGCGGTCTCGCATCACGCTATCCAGCCAGCGCCCGCACAGCAGGAAGAACAGGAGCATCGCCGCGCCGTCGAAATAGGCGTGAGCGCCCCCCGTCGCCGTCTCGTAAAGGCTCATCGCGCACACCAGCAGCACGCCAATGCTGATCGGCACGTCCATATTGGTGCGCCCGTGACTTACCGCTCGCCAGGCAGACCGAAAGAACGGGCGACCGGTATAGGCCACGGCGGGCAGGGCAATCAGTGCCGAAAGCCAGTGAAAAAGATCCCTCGTCACACCGACCGCGCCGGACCAGACGGAGACCGACAGCAGCATGATGTTCATCATGGCGAAGCCGGCCACCGCGACAGCACGCAGCAGTTCGCGACTGCTCTCGGCTGCGGCATCGGCAGTCTCCGGCCCGTTGCCGATCGGATGCGCTTCGAAGCCGAGCGTGGTGAAGGCACCAAGCAGATCGGGCATGTCCGCATCTGGAAGGCAGGAGAGATGCACGCGCTTTTCCGTGAAGTTCACGCGCGCCGCCGCGATGCGCCGGTCGCGTACCAGCCCTTGCTCCAGCTTCGCAATACAACCGGCGCAGCGAATGTCAGGGACGGCGAAGTCCCGCTCGACGAGGGCGACGGCGCTCATTGCAGATCGTCCCGGTAGCGCGCCACGTCCTCGCCATGGCGCACGACGACGTCGAGCCGCCAGCGTCCCGCGGGCAAAGCCTCCGCCGAACGGAGCGCGCCATCTCCTGTACGGGAAAAGTGAATGGGGCGCGGCTCCGCTTGCCCGAGCGGATGGTTGAGCGTCGCGGAAACGCGCACACCCTCCAGCGAAGCGCCGTTTTTCTTCACGGAGATCAGGAGATGTCGCCCTTCGCCCACCGTTACGGACTGAACCCAACCCAGCCTGTCCTGAGCGGCGGCACGGGCCAGCCACTCATTGTAGCGCTGGCTCGCGACATAGCTATTGTCGACCACCGTGCCACCGAATGTGGACAGGGCAAATCGCGCCATGGTGAAGTTGACGGCCATCACCACGCCGAAGAAGGCGACAAGGATGAACGTCATATGGCGGCCGGTGAATGTGCGAGGGGTCTTTCCGTTAATCGTCATGTCTCCGGCCGGTCAAACTGTATCGTATCGCTATCGCCGCGTGGGTCGCCGTCGAGCGCCCGCGTGCTGATCGTGAAGTCCTGCCGCGCTGGGCCTTTGGCCGGTGCCGCCACGAAGAGGCCGATCCGAGCGACGCTGTCAGCCGGCACCATCACTTCGATGCGTTGTCCCGCCGTCTCGCGGGAGCCAGTGTCGGTCCAGAGCTCAGCGCCTGCCAGTCCTTCCACTGTCACGGCGACCCGGCGCGGCCGTGTCTCCATGTTGCGCAATTTGAGAGTATAGTTGTTGCGGATGTAGCCGTCAGAAAGCTGGACGTAGAGCGGACTACGCTCATGCTGCACGGCGAGGTCGAGCCGGGTCCGCTGCCCCAGCGAAAAGAGCATCGCAACGCCGATCGCGACCCAGATGCCTGAATAGATGAGCGTGCGCGGACGAAGAAGGGTCTTCAGTATTGCTTTTGAGGTGCCGCCGGTTTTTTCGGTCGCTGCGTCTTCCAGCGTGCAATAATCGATGAGACCACGGGGCCGCCCGACCTGAGCCATCACGCCGTCGCACGCGTCGATGCAGAGTGCGCAGGTGATACAGCCGATCTGCGGCCCTTCCCGGATATCGATGCCTGTGGGGCAAACCGCAACGCACTGGAGACAGTCTACACAGTCCCCGAACGAACCGGGATGGGCCTGCGCCTTCTTGACGCTGCCGCGCGGTTCCCCGCGCCAATCCTTATATGTGACCAGCAGCGACTTTTCATCCATCATCGCGGTCTGAATGCGGGGCCAGGGGCACATATAGACGCACACCTGCTCGCGCATGAAACCACCAAGCACGAAGGTCGTGGCTGTCAATATCCCTACGGTTGCATAGGCTACAGGCGCTGCCTCACCGGTCCAGAAGTCGCGGGTGAGCGTTGGCGCGTCAGCGAAATACATGATCCACGCGCCGCCGGTCCAGAACGCGATGGTCAGGTAGATCGCGTACTTGGCGGTGCGCTTGATGATTTTCTCAGCGGTCCATGGACCTTTCGCCAGCCGGATCTGAGCGTTGCGATCACCATCGATCAGGCGGTCGACATGCTGGAACAGGTCCGTCCAAACGGTTTGCGGACAGGCATAGCCGCACCAGGCCCGGCCAACCGCGCTGGTAACGAGAAACAGGCCGATCCCCGCCATGATGAGCAGACCAGCAACATAATAGAATTCATGCGGCCAGATCTCGATCTGGAACATGTAGAAGCGACGATGGGCCAGATCGATCAGAACGGCCTGATCCGGCGCATAGGGCCCACGATCCCAGCGAATCCACGGCGTGCCGTAGTAGATCGCCAGGGTAATCGCCATCACAGCCCATTTGAAGCGGCGGAAAGGGCCGTTTACCGCTTTCGGGTAAACGCCCTTCCGTGCCTCGTACAGCGCCGGATGCGTATCGTCCGTGTCAGGGCTGGCCATCCGCTCCCTGCCCTTCCGCCGCAGGAGCGGCAGCCACTTCAGGTGCTTTCTCGCCACCGCCCAGCGAATGCACATAGGCGGCCAGCATCTTGATCGTCACTGGATCCAGCCGGCTGTTCCAACGCGGCATCACGCCGTTACGGGGCTGATTGATCGTCGCCGTGATGCTCTCGCGGTCGCCGCCGTAGAGCCAGACGGCATCGGTCAGCCTGGGCGCGCCAACCTCGCGCCCGCCCCCGCCGTCCACGCCATGGCAGACCGCGCAATTGGCCTCGAAGATCGCCGCTCCGCGCCTGGAGGACGCGCTCGCCTTCTCCTGAAGGCTGATTACCCGCACAAAGCTCACCACGTCCGATATCTGCGCATGGTCGAGCAGGCCGTCATGACCAAAGGCCGGCATCTGACTGACGCGCGTTTCGTCGTGGTCCGGGTTCCGGATGCCGTGAGTGATTGTGTATTCGATGGTGGCAAGGTCGCCGCCCCACAGCCAGTCATCGTCCGTCAGGCTCGGATATAGCTTCTTCACGCCCGCGCCGCCCGCACCGTGGCACTGGATGCAATGGACGCGGAAGGCAGCCGCGCCGCCCTGCACTGCCGCCTGCATCAGCTCCGGCTTGGCAGGCAGGTCGGCAATGGGCGTCGCCCCGATGGCGCTCAGGACGGGCGCGCGACGCTTGGCATCTGCCGCCATTTCCTGCTCGAGTTGACCACGGCTCGACCACCCGAGCACACCCTTGGTTGCGCTGTTGACCAGCGGCCAGGCAGGATAGAGCACGATATAGACGAGCCCCCAGACGATCGTGGCGTACAAGGTCCACAACCACCAGCGCGGCATGGGCGTATCAAGCTCCTCGATACCGTCCCACTCGTGACCCACCGTGCTCGTGCCGGTGGCCTCGTCGATACGTTTCCCCCCGGCGGAGGCCTGATGCTTGTGCGTATCAGCCATGGTCGTCGTCCCTGAAAATCATTTTTGCGGCTTCGTCGCTGCGGTCGCGGCCTCCCTTGCGGAAGGGCCAGGCAATGAGCGTGAGGAACACCACCGTCATCACCAGCAGGCCCCAACTGTCAGCCAGATGGCGCAGATCGTTGTAGCTCATCGCGCCTTCTCCGCCTGCGTCGTCGCTTCATGAGGCTGCTCCTGCGGAGCTCCCTTTTCGACGTCGACAAGCGTGCCGAGCATCTGGAGGTAGGCGACCAGCGCGTCCATCTCGGTCAGCTTGGCGGGGTCGCCGTCAAAATCGCGAGCCTGCGCCTTGGGATAGCGCTTGAGGAGGTCGCTCGTATCGGCATTGGGATCGGCCTGGGCGGCGAGATCCTCGTTGGCCTTCTCGACGTCCGCGTCGCTATATGGCACGCCAACCCGGCTGAGCGCAGTCAGATCCTTGCGCATGTCGCCGGCCTTGAGTTCGCGCTCGGCGAGAAATGCATAAGGCGGCATGACCGACTCTGGCACCACACTGCGCGGATCGGCGAGGTGCGCACGGTGCCACTCATCCGAATAGCGCCCGCCTACACGCGCCAAATCCGGCCCGGTGCGCTTGGAGCCCCACTGGAACGGATGGTCATACATGCTCTCCGCCGCCAGACTGTAATGTCCGTAGCGCTCCACTTCGTCACGGAACGGGCGGATCATCTGGCTATGACAGGTGTAGCAGCCCTCGCGCATGTAGATGTTGCGACCGGCGAGTTCGAGCGGCGTGTAGGGTCGCATGCCGTCCACCTTCTCGATCGTGTTGTCGATCCAGAAAAGTGGGGCGATCTCGACAATGCCGCCAATCGTCACGACGACCAGAGCCAGGGCGCCGAGCAGCGTGACGTTGCGCTCGATCTTCTTGTGGCTGAAGCCCTTTTCAGCAGGTTGAGTGGCCATGTTTCGGGCTCCTTATTCGGCAGGCACTGGCGCGAGCGGACGGTCCGCTGCGGCGTTGTGCGGGGTCTCGGTCATCGGCTTCTCGTCGCGGATCTTGCCGGCCAGTGTGGCCCACACGTTGACGATCATGATGATGAAGCCGGCGAGGTAGAGCGCTCCGCCCGCAGCCCGGATGAGGTACATCGGGTGCATCGCGGCGACGGTCTCGACGAAGCTGTAGACCAGATAGCCGTCAGCTCCATATTCGCGCCACATCAGGCCCTGCATGATGCCGGCGACCCACATCGCGGCGGCGTAAAACACGATCCCCACCGTCGCGAGCCAGAAGTGCCAGTTGACCATGCGCAAGCTGTAGAGGCGCTTCTGGCCCCACAGACGCGGCGCCAGATAATAGACGCAGGCGAAGATGATCATGCCGTTCCAACCCAGCGCGCCGGCGTGGACGTGACCGATCGTCCAGTCCGTGTAGTGCGACAGGCTGTTCACTGCCTTGATCGACAGCATGGGGCCTTCGAAGGTCGCCATGCCGTAGAAGGCGAGCGCCATGACCATCATACGGATAATCGGGTCAGTGCGGATCTTGTCCCATGCGCCGTTGAGCGTCATCAGGCCGTTGATCATGCCGCCCCAGCTCGGCATCCACAGGACGACCGAAAAGACCATACCCAGCGTCTGCGCCCAGTCTGGCAGCGCGGTATAATGAAGGTGGTGCGGACCGGCCCAGATGTAGAGGAAGATCAGCGACCAGAAGTGAAGGATCGACAGGCGATAGCTGTAGACCGGACGCTCGGCCTGCTTGGGCACGAAGTAATACATCATCGCCAGGAAGGGCACGGTCAGGAAAAAGGCGACCGCATTGTGCCCATACCACCACTGGGTCAGTGCATCCTGCACCCCGGCAAAGGCCGAGTAGCTCTTCGAACCGACGAAGCTCACCGGAACCGAGAGGTTGTTCACGATGTGGAGCATCGCGATGGTGATGATGAAGCTCAGATAGAACCAGTTGGCGACGTAGATATGAGGTTCACGGCGTTTGACGACCGTTCCTACAAAAACCACCAGATAGGCGACCCAGACAATTGTCAGCCACAGATCGACATACCATTCCGGCTCGGCATATTCCTTCGCCTCGGTGACGCCCATCACATACCCGGTCGCGGCAAGGACGATGAAGAGCTGGTAACCCCAGAAAACGAAGCGGGCCATTGTGGGGAAGGCCAATCGTGCGCGGCAGGTGCGCTGCACCACATAATAGCTCGTCGCGATGAGAGCATTTCCGCCGAAAGCGAAGATCACCGCCGAGGTGTGAAGCGGACGCAACCGGCCGAACGTGGTGTACTCTAGACCCAGGTTCAGCACCGGATAAGCGAGCTGCAGCGCGATATAGACGCCCGCGATCATCCCCGCGAGCCCCCAGAAGAGCGTCGCGATCACGCCCCAGCGAACCGGGTCGTCATCATAAATGCCCTCATCGGCGGGCATCTTGAGAATGCCCCGCGCGATCGCGCCGTAATCGGCCCGCGAGATCGTCACCCACAGCATGGCGAGGCAGGTGAGCGCCACAATCACCATGTGCACCGCGAACGGTGCATCGACCGCAATCGCAGCCATAATAAGGGCGACAAAGGCCAGGCCTAACCAGCCCCCCGCCTTCATAACCAGACTGTCCATCATGCTTGCCCCTTTTTGGCGCGACTTTGCCGATCGCGCGGATCTGGGCCGCTTTGGACGCACGAGCGCCCCGAGACATTGACCGGGATCAACGAAAAAATTGCGTTCCATCAATGCGACCGCAGGTGGGCGGGCTCAGAGACGCTCTCGTCGAAAACATGAAGGCAACACAGGGAGCCGACCAATGAAGACCCGACTATTCCCCCTCCTCGCGCTGGGCGCAGCGCTGGCCATTCCAGGGCAGGTGGCCGCGAAGAGCGGCGACGTGCAGCTCAAGCTGCTCGGCACGCTTGTCGCGCCCAATGGCAAGCTGAAGGATGTCGAACTTGACCGCATCGGCCTGCCCGCCGGCACCAAAACCAAGGCCGACAACAATGTGATCCCCACGATTGCCATCGAATATTTTCTGGCGGACAATATCTCGATCGAGACCATTGCGGGCGTCACCCAGCATGATGTCGATGGCCGGGGCGCCCTTGATGGCGCTACGCTCGTCTCCGATGCGAAGATCGTGCCCGCCACGCTGACACTGAAATATCATTTCGGCAAGGAAGGCGGCATCCAGCCCTATGTGGGCGCCGGCCCTAGCTACTTCATCTTCATCGACGAGAGGCCGGGTGCCACGACGCGCTCGCGTGGCGCGACCCGGCAAAAGATGGGAGACAAAGTCGGCGCCGCGCTTCAGGCAGGCATCGACATCCCGGTGAATGACAAGGGGCTTGCCGTCACCTTCGATGCCAAGCGCTATTTCATGCGCCCAACCGCACGCTGGTTCGCCGGAGCAACCGAAGTCCTTCGCACGACCCACAAGCTTGACCCCTGGGTCATTAGCGCAGGCGTCGGCTTCCGGTTCTAACCCGCCATGTCCTCCATCGCCGCGCGGTCGTTGATTACGATCTCGCGGCGAGACGGGAGGTCCAGCACGCCTTCAGCGCGCATCTTCGTTAACTGGCGGCTCGTCGTCTCGATTGTGAGGCCCAGAATGTCCGCAATCTGCTGCCGCCCGAAAGGCAGTTCGAAACTGCTTTGCGCATTCGCGCCGCATCCCTGCCCGGGAAGCCGGTCCGACATTTCGAGCAGGAAGGACGCGATTTTTTCAGACGCAGACTTGCGGCCCAGCAGCATCATCCAGTGGCGCGCGCGGTCCAGCTCGTCGAGCGTACGACGCAGCAGCTTCTGCTGAAGATCGGGATGATTGCCGGAAAACTCGTCAAAATTGCTGCGGTTGAAGATGCAGACTTCCGCATCCGTCATCGCCGTAACGCTGTAAGGGCTTTCCTTGCCGAACGGGCGCCCAATGAAATCCGATGGGAAAACCACGCCGACGATCTGCTCGCGGCCTTCTGTCGCGGCGACCACCAGCTTGAGCACGCCCTCCAGCACGTTGGCCACCACGGGAGCATCATCCCCTTCCCACAACAAAGTGTGGCCGGCTTTGACTCGCTGGCGACGCCCCATCTTCCCGAGAACGGCGAGCTCCTCGGCGTCGAGGCTGGAACAGATCGCGCGATTGCGCACAACGCAGGACTGACAGTCGGTCACATCCTTGCCATAGATAATCTAGGTCAATTTGAAAAGCTGGACAACTTGTCCCAGGCTTGGAGACAGCTCGCAAACCGGTGGCGGCCTCCAGCCCGGCATCAGCCGTATTGCCTTGCGGGAGTGTGTTCCGGCAGCGGAATTTCGGGAGCGTTCTGGCGTTCGCCCGCCAGTGCGACCAGCTGCGGCGTCTTGAGATCGACGCGATTAGTGGGCGGAATGAGGCGCGTGATCGCGCTCAGTTTCTCGGCCGGCCCGGCCCTCTCCAAGGCCGCGGCCAGCTCCTGACGGACACTGAGGTCCGCGGACCAGAGCCGCTTGAGCACCGCGCCGGCAACTGCAAGCGCCGATGGTCGCTGCGCATTTACGTTCATGCCATTCGTAAACAGAGCGACGATCAGCCGCTCTCGCAATTCCTCGGAATAAAAATCGAACTCGATCCCGATCCGTCGGCTGGAGTGGCGCACAAACCCGCGAATGATCCCAACCTCGGGTAGGACGACCTGCACGCGATCGCCCACCGCTAGGGTGGTGGCGGCATTCAGTTGAATGCCAAGCCCTGAAATAGAAATGTCACCCTCACTTGCCTGGATCATCTCGCCCCGCTCGCCGATCAGCGTGATGCCCTGCTGAAGGGGGAAGCGCTCCTCAAGCCGCACGCGCGGTTTCTCCAGGCACATCATGGCGACGAGAAGAAGCATCACCATATTGAGCATCAACCAGAACGCGACGATCGGGATCAGACCGTCATAATCCACCACACGATAGTCGGTCATATTGAGCGCAAGAGCCAGGAGGCTCAGGCCAACCAGGGACAAGGCGGCCAAAAGAACGCCGGTCGGCGCCTCACTGCCGGAGTTCGAACCCTTGGGCGTTACCTTAAATGTCAGGCCCTTGGGTGCCAGGAGCGTCTTGAGGGATGCCGGCAAAATGCGGAAAGTCTGGAACACGGTCAGGATCTGCGCAGCCAGTGGATAATAGCGGCCCGGTGCCAGCAGGCTGATGCCGCCGATCAGCGCCACGATCATCGGCAGGACGTGGAAGATAACGGCGTTCAGATCGACGCGCACCATCGGCACCATGTTGAACAGCGCGAAGAGGATCGGTGCGAGGATAGTGAATGCGGACTGCAAACCCTGCGTGAGCCATGCGGTGGGCAGGAACAGGAAGCGATAGCGCAGTCTCAACTTTGGGCCGAGCGGCCCGAGCTTTAAGTAAAGGATCTGGATCGCCCCTTGCGCCCAGCGCTGGCGCTGAACGAAGAAGGCCGCGTTACTCTCCGGGGCGAGACCATAAGCCAGCGGCTCGTTGAGATAACGCGTGACATAGCCCCCGCGCAGACAAGCAAGCGTGAGCAGCATGTCTTCGGTGATCGAACCTTCGGGCAGGCCTCCGCCAATCTCCTCGAAAACTGAGCGGCGGGTTACGGAATTGGACCCACAACAGAAGGCGGCGTCCCACCCATCGCGACCGGGCATAATCGCTTCGAAAAAGAAGCGC
This sequence comes from Sphingobium sp. CR28, assembly GCF_052327305.1. Classification (GTDB taxonomy): domain Bacteria; phylum Pseudomonadota; class Alphaproteobacteria; order Sphingomonadales; family Sphingomonadaceae; genus Sphingobium. Next base: position 693,557 of record NZ_CP182486.1, read on the forward strand.
TGATCGTCCGGCATGGCCTGCTGCAGACCCAGATTGGTCTGCATGGGATCGTGATTGTAGAAGCTGTGGGGAATCTGGACGATGCCGATCTGCGGCTGTTCGAAAAAGCCCATCGTGCGCAGCAGGAAGTTGCGCTGCGGTACAAAGTCCGCATCGAAAACAGCGACGAAGGGGGCATCTGTCAGCGTCAGCCCATGGTTGATGTTGCCGGCCTTGGCGCCCTTATTGTCGGGCCGGTTAATATAGCCCGCGCCCTTGGCAACGCACATGTCATGCACCCAGGGGCGCCGCCCATCGTCAAGCACCCATACGCGCGCCTCAGGCCAGTCCAGCGCGAGGCAGCCGAGCACGGTTTTCTCCAGTACTTCGCGTGGCTCGTTATAGGTCGCGATGAACACATCGACGGGCGGCAGCAGACCGGCATTCTGCGCCCATAGCGACCGCCAGCGCGCCTCGCCTGCGTCGGCCTCAGCGGAACGGTTTGTCGGCCGGGAGAGCAGAGCGAGCAGGATCGCGCCATCGAACAGCGCGGCCATCTCGATCGCGAGGCAGGTAAGCGGCCACCATAGATCCCCTGCAGAACCTCCCCAGGGAATAGTATCCATGACACGCCAGTAAACGTAGCTGCCGACCGTGGCCGCCACGGTAGCGACGATCCCCGCGCGAGATCGCCATAGGCTGCCGAAGACGATGAACGCGCCTAGCACCAGCGCGAGCGCCGTGAACGGCGCGTTGAGCGCTACGCTCTCCATCTCGGTCAGATGCTGCGGCCGAACCGCACCTCTGCCAGGCGCCCGACATCGCATTTGCGACTTGCATCGACCTTGGCCGGCAACTGCGCAGGCAGAGCAACGTCGACGATGATTTCCCGCGCGCCCGGCTGCGAATAGGTCGAGGCAGCAAGCAGCCGTTCCTGACGGCGACCCGCTCCTCCTGTGATGTTCACGACCCGGCCCTTCATCCAGGTGCTGGAGCCGATCATCCGAATATCCGCGTGCCCGCCCGGCTGAATGACCTCCGCCTTGCGCTCAGGCAGGGACACCTGCACGAAGCGGCGGCGGCAATCGACGAGATCGATCACGGGTTCACCGGCGCGGATCGACGCACCGGAACTTGAGGTCGCCGCCCAGACCAGCGTGCCTGCGGGCGCAACATAGCTCGCACGGGCAAGCGCGTCCTTCAGTCGGACCCGCGTTTGCGCATATTCAGCCGTCGCGTCGCTCAGCGTCTTCTCGATTGTCTGGCGCTGGAGCAGCACCCGGTCGGCCTGCTGCACGGCATAGGGCGCGTCATTATAGCTGTCGCCGACGAAGACATCCGAGCGAGCAGCGTCGCTCGCGATCTGAATGGACCGGAGTGTCGCTGCGGCCTTGCTGCAATCGCTCTCCTTGGCAGAGGCCGCTGCCATCGCCTTTTCGACGCCGGCCTGCGACATGAAGCCCTGCGCGGCAAGCTGGCGCGCACGCACCAGCGCTGCGGCCTGCTCGGATCGTTCCGCCTGGCAACTCTCGATCGCCGCCTGTGCGGCAACCCGGTCTTGCAGCAGGCGCGCTGAGGTCGCTCGAGAGAAGAGCGCCGCGCGATGATCGAGGCGCGTTTCCTGTGCGGTCAGTTCAGCGAGTTGACGCTTGCTGAGGGTGATCTGCGCCAGCGCGATTTCCTCTCGCGCGTTAAGGTCAGCGACTTCGCCTGTGTCCTGCGCGATGTCCAGAAGCCGGATCGGGGTAGGCCGCCCAAAATATTGTCCATCCACCGGAAGGTTCGCGACAGTGCCGTCTGCCGCAGCGGTCAGGCGGATGAGGGGCGCATTGATCGCAGCCTGTGTGGAAACGTCGTTCAATACGTAGGGCGCAAAACCCATCGCGCCCGTCCCGAGTAAACAGACGGCCAATGCCACGCGCGTCCCCCGCGCCCGGAGAAACGTCTCCAACTTTCCCATGATTCCTGCCCCACCCCACGCCAAGTCCGACGCGGGACCGTGGTAGCGGAAATACAGTTACGATCTCGTTATCTTCAGTTGGTTCCCGTTACAGGAATGCGAAAGAAGAACCGGCTGCCCTTCCCCAGGCCCTCGCTCTCAACGCCGATCCTGCCACCATGGAGGTCCACAAGCTGATGAACGAGCGCTAGGCCGATGCCGAGCCCGCCCCCTGCCCGCTCCTGATGTTCGTCTATCTGCGCGAAAATCTCAAAAATATGATCCTTCTTCTCAGGTGGAATACCCAGCCCATTGTCCTGGACTGCAATCTCGATCTCATTGTCCACCACCCGCGCGGAAAGTCTGATCTCTCCGTTTTCAGGCGTATATTTGGCGGCGTTATTGAGAAGGTTGGAGATGATTTGCGCCAGCCGGGTAAGATCGCCATCGATCCAAACCGTTTCGCTTGGCACATCGGTGGTGAAATGGTGATGTCCCGCGTCGATCTGCGCCTGACTGCCCTCGATCGCGAGGCTGAGCACCTCGGCAAGGTTTAGCCGCTCCCTGCGCAGGGAGATCTTGCCCTCTGTAATCCGCGATACGTCAAGCAGATCATCCACCAGCCGGGCCAGGTGGAAAATCTGCCGGTGCATACTTTCCTGAATGATCGGCGCCTGGGGCGTACCTACCTTGCGCTGAATGAGGTTCACGCCGGCATGAAGCGAAGCGAGAGGATTCCTCAGTTCGTGCGCAAGAACCGCCAGAAACTCATCTTTGCGGCGGTCGGCTTCGCGTAAGGCACTGGTCGTGGCGGCGAGTTCATCGCGCTGGGCAGCGAGGAGCTGACGCTGCTGGTAAAGCTTGACGAACACATCGACTTTACTGCGCAGGATATCCGCCTCGATCGGCTTCTGGATGAAGTCGACAGCGCCTGCTTCATAGCCCTGAAACCTGCGCTGCGCGTCAGCCGTCCCGGCCGTCAGGAAAATGATAGGAATGGAGCGTGTTCGCTCGTTACCCCTCATGAACTCGGCCAGCTCAAAGCCGTTCATGCCGGGCATCTGCACATCCAGCAGTGCGAGCGCGACATCCTCACGCAGCAATAGTTCGAGAGCCTCGTCCCCCGAATGCGCCGTGAGAAGGCGCACATCCTCGCGAGTGAGCAATGCCTCCAGAGACAGAAGATTCTCTTCCAGATCATCGACAAGCAGGATCGGGACAGGGGTTTGTCCACTGTTCATCTTTGAGCATTCTCCAGAAGAAATTGGGCGATCCCGTCGAGGGGCAGAATTCTAGCCGAGGGACAGGCCTTTCGGGCTGCGTCCGGCATGGCATCGGCGAAGGCAGACCGGGGATCTTCGACAAGCGCATTGCCACCAGCGGCGGCAATGGCGCGAAGGCCTGCGGCGCCGTCTGCATTGGCGCCCGTCAGCACGATGCCGATCACGTCCGCGCCAAAGGCATCGGCGGCGCTCTCAAAAAGGACATCAACGGACGGACGGGAATGCTGAACGGGCTCATCGCTCGAGAGTGAAAGCGACCCGTCGGCTTCAAGCAGTAGATGATAGTCGGGCGGCGCGAAGTAGACGGTTCCACCCAACGCCGGCTCCTTGTCCTCGGCTTCGCGGACGGTGAGTTGGCATTTGTCCTGAAAAAGGGGGGCTAGGAAATTGCTTCGATCCGCCGGCACATGAACAACGACAAGGATCGGCAGCGGGAAATCAGCCGGCAAGGCCGGCAGGATCTGCGAAAGCGCCTGAATGGCACCTGCCGAAGCCCCGATGACGACGATGCGCGCCGCACCGGCAGTCATATATCCCGCCTCTGATAGATGCGCTCTGAGCGGATGAAGTCCGCAAAGGAAGACGCATGAGCGGAGAAACGCAGGCTCTCTTTCGCGCCCAAACCGAGAAAGCCGTTGCGCACGAGGGAGTCGCGAAAGAGCCCAAGCGCGCGATCCTGCAGCACACGATCGAAATAGATCATCACGTTCCGACAGGAAATGAGATGCATCTCACCGAATACCGCGTCCGCCACCAGACTGTGATCGGAAAAGACGACCCGTTCGCGCAGGCTTTTGTCGAATGCCGCGCCGCCATACGCGGTAGTGTAATAGTCGGACAGCGATGACTTCCCTCCGGAAGCCCGATGATTCTGCGTAAACCCCTTGATCCGATCGAGGGCATAAATGCCGCGTGAAGCCGTTTCGATCGCTTCCTGACTAATGTCAGTCGCGTAAAAAAGAGTGCGATCCGCCAGCCCTTCTTCGCGAAACAGGATGGCCAACGAATAAAGCTCCTCGCCCCCACTGCACCCGGCGACCCAGACCTTGAGCGAGGGATAGGTTCGCAGATGGGGGACGACCTGCTCGCGCAGGGCAAGGAAATAGGACGGATCGCGAAACATCTCGCTGACCTGCACTGTCAGATAGCCGAGCAGACGCGGCAGCAGTCCCTCGTCATGCAGCAGGCCCTCCTGGATCGCCGAAAAGGTCGTGAAGCCGAGTTGCTGGCGCGCCTGTCGCAGCCGTCGACGGATCGAGGCCTGCGCATAGTTCCGGAAGTCGTAATGATAGCGCTGGTACAGGGCCTCCAGCAGCAGTCTGATCTCGATATCCTCGATCGCGTCCGACATGGTCAGCGCGGCATCCAGACGCGGACAAGCGACAGCAGCTTATCCACGTCGAGCGGCTTGGCCATGTAGTCGCTCGCCCCGGCATCAATGCACTTCTGCTGATCGTCAGGCATCGCCTTGGCGGTGAGCATGAGGATCGGCAACCGCTTCCAACGGCTGTCTTCGCGAAGTTTGCGGGTGGCAGTGAGGCCGTCCATCACTGGCATCATGACATCCATGAGCACCAGATCGATTGCCTCGCCACCCTCTCCGGCGGACTTTTCAAGTGCACTGATCGCTTCCTGGCCATTGCGTGCGATCTCGATCAGCACGCCTTGCGGCTCAAGAATGTTGGTCAGCGAATAGACGTTGCGAACGTCATCCTCGACGATGAGGACGCGGCGCCCCTCCAGCGTGGCATCGCGGCTGCGGGCCTTCCGGATCATCTGCTGATGCTCGGGCGGCAGATCCGTTACGACCTGATGAAGGAAGAGCGAGACTTCATCCAGCAGCCGTTCGGGCGACCGGGCGCCCTTTATGATGATGGAGTCGGAATAGCGCCTCAGTCGCTGCTCATCCTCGGTCGAGAGGTCGCGGCCCGTGTAGACGATGACCGGCGGGAAGCTGTGACTATCATCCTGATGGAGCTTCTCGAGCAGCGCATAGCCGGATGCATCCGGAAGCGAGAGGTCGAGCACCATGCAGTCGAACGTTTCGGTACGCAGACGCTCGAGGCATTCGGCTGCCGTACCGACCGTCACCGTTTCCACGTCACCGCTTGCGAGCAACTGGGCCACTGCCTCACGCTGCACAGCGTCATCTTCGACAATGAGGACGCGACGCGACGTGCTGGCAAGCTTGGCGGCCAATGTCTCCAGCAGATCGGCTAGTTCCTCGCGCTTCACTGGCTTGACCAGATAGCCGATTGCGCCGAGCGACAGCGCCGTCTGGCTGTGGTCAGCGGCGGAAACGACATGAACCGGTATGTGACGCGTCTCCACATCGCGTTTGAGCGCATCAAGGACCGCGAGGCCCGACTGGTCAGGCAAGCCGATATCGAGCACGACGGCACTGGGCTGGTATTCATGCGCGAGACGGAGCGCCTCGTCCGCACTTCCGGCGACAAGGCACTGAAAGCCCATTTCGCGTGCCAAATCCCGCACAATCCCGGCGAAGCTGCGGTCGTCCTCCACTACGAGAAGGATGCGGCTGGTGCCCATAAGTGCCTCACGATCATCCTCGACGCGACGCACGGGAGAGGGCGTCTGCTCGATCCGGGGAGCCGGAGCGGCGCTGGAACGGGGGCCTGGACTTGGAACCGGTTCCTCACGCGGCGCGACCAGAGCGGGATCGTATGTAATAGGGATCGTCAGCGTGAAGGTGCTGCCTTCCCCGAGCTTGCTGCTCAGCGTGATCGTGCCGCCGAGCAGCCGGGCAAGCTCACGCGAGATTGAAAGGCCGAGGCCCGTGCCGCCAAATTTCCGGCTGATCGTTCCGTCAGCCTGACGGAAAGCGTCGAAAATCTCGCCCTGCTGATGTTCAGCAATGCCGATGCCGGTATCGGTGACCGCGAAGGCAACGCGCTTGTCTTCAGTGCAGTTTATGTCGAGGCGGACGCTGCCCGCTTCCGTGAATTTAAGCGCATTGGAAAGGAGGTTCTTGAGAATCTGGTCAAGGCGCTGGCGATCGACATCGAGCTCTTTGGGGCAATTATCCGCCACTGAGACCTCAAAGGAGAGCTGGCGTTCGGTCGCGATCGGCTGAAACAATTGCTGCAGACCGCTCGTCAATCGCTCGAGCGCAATGGGCTCAGGACGCACTTCGACCTGGCCGGCCTCGATTTTCGAAAGGTCGAGAATATCGTTGATAAGCGTCAGCAGGTCGTTGCCCGAAGACTGGATAGTCTGGGCATATTTGACCTGATCACCGGTTAGATTACCCGCCGGATTGTCGCTGAGCAGTTTCGAGAGAATGAGCAGCGAATTGAGCGGTGTGCGCAACTCATGCGACATGTTGGCCAGGAAGTCGGACTTATAGCGGCTCGCCTGCTCAAGCTCTCGTGCCTTGAGTTCGACCGCGGCGCTGGACCGCGCGAGATCGTCCCGCTGGACCTCCAGCTGCTGCGCCTGCTCCTCAAGCTGGGCGTTGGTCTGCTCCAGTTCGACTTGCTGCTGCTCCAGCCGGGCCTGCGATTCCTTGAGCGCGCGACCTTGTTCTTCAAGTTCTTCGTTCGAAACGCGCAACTCTTCGCTCTGGACCTGAAGCTCCTCTGCCTGACGCTGGGTTTCCTCAAGCAGGTTCTGGAGTTCCGCCCGAAAACGTGCGGACCGCAACGCAGTGCCGATGACGATCTGCGCTTCGGTAAGAAACTCCATCACCTCCGTCGACACGGGCTGAAGAAAGCCAAACTCTAGAACGCCCTGAACCACATCATCCGCAATAGCAGGCGAGATGACGAGATGGCGCGGGCTGTCCCGACCCAGCGCCGATCCGATCGTCAGATACCCCTCTGGCACATCCTGCAGCAGCATGGCCCTCCGCTCAGCGGCAACCTGGCCAAGCAGGCCCTCTTTCGAAGCGAAACTCTCGATAATGCGCGCATCGCCGGGCACGCCTTGCATAGCAATCCTATGGAAACGCCCACTCTGACCGGCGAATAGTGCGGCACCCTGAGCGCCAAGAAAGCGCGTCATGAATGCTAGGATCTGCTCGCCCAGTTCGGTCGCACCCAGGTCGCCGAGCATGACGGCAGACAACTCGGCCTGACCGGCCTGCAGCCACTGCCGCCGTTCGCGGACCTGCGCTGAATGGCGGATCAGGAGACCGACGACCAGAGTAAGAGCGATACCGAGCAGCATCGTGCCGATGCCGGTGGCCCATGCCGCGGTGTAGGCGGCCTCCATCTCCTCCACACGGATAGCGCGTAGCCGCGTTTCCTCCTGCTGCATGAGGTCGATCTGGCTGCGGATGCGGTCCATGTCCGCCTTGCCTTCGCCGCCATTCACGATCGAAAGCGCAGCGACCGTTTCGCCCCTACGGCGCAGCTCGATTGTCCGATTCAGTTCAGCCAGTTTGGCGTCGATATAGCTCCGCAGCGTCGTCAGGCGCGCCTGCTGCGTCTCGTTATCACGGGTGAGGTCGGCCAGATGGTCGAGCTGTTCCGTGGTGCGCTTGCGGGCTTCCGCATAAGGAGCCAGATATTGTTCGTCGCCGGTGAGCAGATAGCCGCGCTGGCCCGTCTCGCTGTCCTGCGCACCCGAAAGGAGCTTGCCCAGCGCAGTGATGACGTCGTGAGTATGCTGAACGTTGCGCGTATCCGCACGCAGAGTGGATATGTTTCGATAAGCTGTGAAACCGCTCCCGAGAAAAAAGAGGAGGACGAGCACCAAGCCAGCCCATGTTCCCCAGTTCAGCCCAGTGCTGGTGCGAACGGTCTGGGAAGCGGAACGGTTAGTCATTGGCATCTCATCGTGCGGTAATGGCGGGGGTGACGGAAGAGACGAAGAGCGATCAACCGGCGGCACGGAGCTCGCGGCCGTTCTGCCCGGATCAATGTGCGTACATGCGTGAGAAATATGCTGAACGGAATGCGCGCCAGAGACGCCTTTGCCGGCGCCCTTCAAGTTGACGCGCCGACAAGGCCTATAGCATGCACCTCGGTCTTGAGTTGCTCCCAACGGTAAGGCTTGACGACAATCCGGGCTTCCGGGTCGTGGCTCTTCACAGCATCGGGATTGGCCGTGATGTAGAGGACCGGAATATCGCCATAATGTTCGACGATGCGCCGAACCGCCTCGATCCCCAGTCCTTGGGCAAGCCGCACATCTGATGTGATGAGGTCAGGACGTTTCGATAACGCCATGCGCACCGCATCATCTTCAGAAGATGCAACATCTGTGGAACCGGCCCCCAACTCCTCGACACAGGCTTGCACGTCGAGCGCGACGAGCAGATTATCCTCTATTATCAGTATGTGCGACACCCGAGCCTCCCCAGCGGAGGGCAAACGAAGCAATCCTTGTTCGGTTCCGCCCTTTTCACGCGCCGGAAGAAAATTGTGCTGTCGGGTAGGCATCGCTCGTCAGCGGAGACGGTGAACGCGCTAAAAATCCACTGACCGCCGCACTATATAGAGTCGGCGTTGTTTTCCGGAGGAGAAGCGAAATGGCCAATGGCTGGGCGCCCGACGGCGCCGTGCAGGATCAAATCGACGACAGCGTGAAGGATGCGATCGCAACCGCGCGCGCGCGAATGCCGTCGGGACCGAGTCTGCTCGACTGCGAAGCGTGTGGGGAACCAATTCCTGAAGCGCGTCGACGGGCGCTGCCGGGCGCCAGAACCTGCGTGGCCTGTCAGTCGGCAAGAGACAAAAGACCTGTGATCTCGGGCATCAACAGACGCGGGAGCAAAGATAGTCAACTGCGGTGACGTTTCGGGGAAAGGCGCCGCGCGCGACGATACCTGTTTCAGGCGACCGCATGCCTCTGCGCTGATGGCGCAACGACTACGCGGTTCCGCCCGGAAGATTTAGCCCGGTAGAGCGCGGCGTCAGTAACTTCGACGAGGTTCCGCGCCAAACAATGCGTCGGTGCCGTTGCCACGCCGATGGAGACCGTCACGGCGCCAATGTCATTTTCGCCGGCGCGGATTTGCAGCGAGGCAATTCGGTTACGTATCATTTCGGCCCGCTCTTCGGCCTGATCGGCGCGCACGCCAACAAGAAGCGCCAGAAATTCCTCACCACCATAGCGGGACGAGAAATCCTGCTCGCGCATCTCGCTCCTTATGGTTGCGCCGACCTGACGCAGTACCGCGTCTCCCGCCTCATGCCCGAACACGTCGTTGACACGCTTGAAATGGTCGACATCGATCATCAGGCAGCTGATCGGCTTGCCCTTCTGCTCCGCCGCAGTAACCTGTTCGTCCAGCACTGCGTCGAGGCGTCGTCGATTGGCGAGACCCGTTAGCGCGTCCGTCATTGCCATTTCACGCAATGTGTCGCGCAGTCGCAAATTGCCAAGCGCAAGGCCGACATTTTCTGCCAGAAGCTGGAGGTAAGCCAGCGGCGTGGGCCCATGAGAAGCGGAGGCCACCGGTTCAAAGTAGAGCATACCCAGCAGCTCTCGCTGCGCAGTAAGCGGCAAGCAGAGCGTGTCCGGATGATGATCTTCGGTTTGCAGATCCAGATGCTCGCAGGGCACATCGACCTGCGTTCCGGCCGGTCTGTGTGGCAGTCCGCGCCTCAGCGCCCAGCATGCAAGCGGGGTAAATTCCGCACGAGAGAAGCGCGGGGCCTGCCACTGGCAAACCTCCACGACGGCGCCGCGCCTTTCGTCCGAGAGGTATAGCCGACCGGCCAGCCCGGGTGCGATCTCCGGAGCGAAGCGCTGGAGCACGCCTTGCAACTCGGTCAGCGTGTCGCAGCCCTGCAGACGCTGGGCCATTCTCGAAAAGAGCTCGCGCACCTGAAGGTCGGCGTCCCGCTCGGCCGCAAGGCGCTGGCGCTCCAATCCATTCTCACGAAAGACACGGATTGCGTTCGCCATATCGCCAATCTCGTCTATGCGATCGATCTCAGGCGGCTCGACAGCGTAATCCTGTGCCGCCAGACGAGTCACCACGTCGCTTAGCCGGACCACGGGTCGCAGCACCCGCTGCTTGAAGACGAAATAGAGCACCCCGAGGAACATGAGACCCGTAGCGGCCAGTACGATCTCGGAGACCGTCTTCCATATCCGGGCAATACCTTCCGCTGCGTCCACATCTGCCTGAGTGCGCTGATCCAGCCGGCTCTGGAACTGCTCGACCATCATCTGCGCGCGGTCGAGCTCTCGCTCATATTCCGGCCCAAAAAGCAGCTGGCGCGCGCGCTTCTCGTCGCCTCGATCGTGCGCCCTAAGCGCCTCGCGTTGCTCGTCATGGAGAGTATCGGCCCACGCAATCGCGTCTTTGAGGGCTCTCAGCTCCTCCGGCCTGGCACCTGCATCGTTCAAATGCCTGATCCGGCTTTCGATCGTGCCGAGTGCCGCGCTTTCTCGCTGATAGAGAAGGCGATAGGTCGGATCGCCGCTGTTAAGATATTGACGCGCGTGGTCGGTCAGCGCCGAAATTTCGCGGCCGAGCGCGGAACTGGCTTTATCCAGACGATACCGGTTCTCGACTGCGGCGCGTTCCTCTTCCTGCGCGTTCGACGCGAGCAGCATCGTGCTGCCCGAGATGAGCGTGAGCGCTACAGTCGCGCCGTAGGCCCAGTTGGTGATGGTCGCCAAACGCATGCCTCCTTTTAGGAGGCATTCCCAACGAAAAGGTTAAGAAAACAAAGGAAATTTTGATCGTCTGGATACAACATGCGCTATCAGAACGCCGTCATGCGAAAGCTATCCCAGAGCCCGCTCTCGCGGCCCGTTCTCCGGCTGTCAGTTCGGCCTTAAGCTTCCGCATGTCCAAAGTCGGATCGGTTGCGCCGCGCTTCCTTTGGTTCCTGTCTGCGATTGAGAGCCTGGCGAACACGGTCGAGCAGTTCCGCCTGCCTATAGGGTTTACCAAGGACGTCACGCGCCACGTCACTTGGACCATCTGCCACCAGTTCCTCATTATATCCCGTGGCCATCAGGACGCCGATATCCGGATCTAGTTTGATCGCCTCCTGCGCAAGCATGATGCCGTTGAGGCTGCCCGGCATGACGAGATCGGTAAACAAGAGATCGAACCGGTTTGCCTTCGAATTCGCTGACAGGATTTTGAGCCCCTCATCGCCTGAAACGGCCGTCGTCACTCGATAGTGCGCCGTTTCGAGAATTTCCTTTGCCAGGACCAAAACCTCCGGACTGTCCTCGACGACAAGGATACGCTCGCCGTTTTTAGCGGGGAGTTCACTCCGTTCGGACGCTCGAACGGGAAGAGGGGCCGGAGAATCGTCCTCGTCGACTTGCTTGGAAATGGGAAAGAGCATTCGGATCGTCGTGCCGGCACCCACTTCGCTCTCGATTTCCAGGCGACCGCGCGACTGCTGAACGAAGCCGCTGGCCATTGCGAGTCCTAGACCGGTTCCTTGTCCGGTTGGTTTGGTCGTGAAAAAGGGTTCGGCAGCCCGCTGAGCCACGTGAGGTGCCATGCCCTGACCCTCGTCGCTGATTTCCACCGCTATGTAGTCGCCTGGTAAAAGCTCGCGGGACTTGGCGTCGCCGTTGAGATGGACCTTGCTCGTCGCGATCGTGATGAGACCGCCTTTTGACGAAGCGTCTCGGGCGTTCATCACCACATTCAGGATCGCCATCTCCAGCTGATCCGCATCGATGTGAACCCTGGGTAGATTGCGGCGGAGGCTGAGGTGCAGTTCAACATCCTTGCCGATCGCGCTCTCGATTACATTCACAAAGCTCTGGATGCACTCGCTCACATCAACGGATCGCGGAGCAAGCCGAGTCTTGCGGGCGAACGCGAGCAATTGTCCCGTCAGTTTCGCTCCCTTGTCCGCTGCGGAGCGCGCATTCTGGATATGGCGCAGCGCCTTCTCGTCGGAAACCCGATGAGCTGCCAGTTCGAGACTGCCGCCAACAACCTGCAGCAAATTGTTGAAATCATGCGCCAAACCGGCCGTCAGTTGCCCGATGGCTTCCATTTTTTGGGCCTGCCTCAGGAACTGCTCGGTTTCCCTGCGGCGGGAAACGTCAAGCTGACTGGCGAAGAAATAAAGCAGTTCCCCCGAGACGTTGTAAACCGGACCGATAAAAACCGCGTTCCAGAATGGTGAGCCGTCGCGCCGGTAGTTCAGAATCTCAAGGGCAATGGACTCGCGATTTTTTACTGCCTGCCGCAACTCGGCGATTTGTTCACGGTCGGTCTGCGCGCCCTGCAAGAAACGGCAATTCCGCCCGATGACTTCGCTTTCCTCATACAAGGTGAGATCGAGAAAGGCCTTATTGGCGAAGACGATCGGATTGTCGGGCTGATGAGGATCCGTCAGGATCATCGGCATGCGCGTCATTTCAATGGCAGCGAAAAACACGTTGCCACGGTCATTCAAGCCCGGCTCGGTTATGGTGCTCTCGCGCCAGTGTTGCTGTCCGGATGTGCCGAGGGGTTCATTGGCCCCCATATCAGCTGAGCCATCGGCGGGCACGCCAGTAGATTGCCCATCTTCGGGCATGCGATCCTCATTGGCTGACGTCAATTTGCGCTCCGACTAACAGGGTCTTTATCCAATCTGTAAACCTACCCCTTGGTTCCTTGCGAGGTTCGCCTTTCGAGAGACGGCACAGCACTTCGGCCTACCAAAGAGCTTGCAGGACGTCCCTATCCCTTCTCGATCAGGTCCGTGATCTTGTTAGCAAGCTGGCTCATGACGAAAGGCTTGGTTATCACTTCCATCCCCGGTTCGAGGTGCCCGTTCCCAACCGCGGCGTTCTCTGCGTAGCCAGTGACGAACAAAATCTTCAGATCCGGACGCGTCAGGCGTGCCGCGTCAGCCACTTGCCTCCCGTTCATCCCGCCAGGAAGACCAACGTCCGTTATCAGCAGATCCAGTCTAACGTCCGATTGAATGATCTTCAGCCCCGATGGGCCATCGTCCGCTTCCAGAGCGACATATCCCGCCTCCCGCAGAACCTCGACGATCAGCATGCGGACGGTTGGCTCGTCGTCGATCACCAGCACAACTTCGCCGTCGCCGGTTTCCGATATCTGGGTTTTCGGGGCTTCGATCTCTTCGTCGGCATTGCCCGCATAACGAGGAAGATAGAGGCACATGGTCGTGCCTTGTCCATCCTCGGTATATACACGCACCTGACCACCCGACTGCCGCACAAAGCCGTGGATCATTGAGAGGCCGAGCCCGGTTCCCTGCCCTATCGGCTTCGTGGTGAAGAACGGATCGAAAATGCGGTCGACAATATCCTTTGGAATGCCCGTGCCGGTATCCGTGACGCAAACGGAGATATACTGCCCAGGAGGCAATTCGCGCTCATGCGCCGCTCGGTCGTCCAACCACTTGTTGGCAGTCTCGATCGTAAGCGTGCCTCCTTCGGGCATCGCGTCTCGCGCGTTGATCGCGAGGTTCAGGAGCGCGCTCTCGAGCTGCGCCACATCGACCTTGGTCAGCCACAAGCCCGCCGCGCCGACAACCTCGACCTTGATCGCCGGTCCAACGGTCCGACTGATCAGGTCTTCCATTCCACACACAAGTCGGTTCACGTCCGTGGGTTTCGGATCGAGGGTCTGGCGGCGGGAGAAAGCCAGCAGGCGCTGAGTCAGCGCGGCTGCTCGCTGTGCAGATGTTTGGGCCCCGGCAATGAAACGCTCGATCCCGTCGCTGCGTCCTTGCGATAAGCGGCGCTCGATAATCTCCAAACCACCGCTAATGCCGGCCAACAGATTATTGAAATCATGCGCAATTCCACCTGTCAGTTGCCCAACAGCTTCCATCTTCTGCGCCTGACGCAGCGCATCTTCCACATCTATGCGCTTCCGGACCTCGATCTCGACTTGCTCTTCCAGCCGCTCGTTCAACTCCTGCAAGCGTTGTTCGTCTTCTTTGCGGGCGGTAATATCGATAACGGTGCCGACGAAGCGGATGCTGTTATCGACAGAGAAGAAGGCACGCCCGCTGGCCGAAAGCCAACGCAGCTTTCCATCTTGTATGCCTATCGTCCGGAACTCGATATCATACCGCCCTGAGCCCTGCGGGTCGATCGCTTCCCCGACGGCCGCATCGGCGCGCGCACGATCCTCCGGATGCAGTCCCGCGAGAAACGAGCCTTCATAAGTGACGCTGGCTTCCGGCGGTAAACCGAACAACTGCTTGCACTTCACGTCCCACCGAAGCTCGCCGGATGCAGGCTCATAGTCCCACGTTCCAATTTCCGCTGCCTCAGTGGCAAGACGGAGCCGCGCCTCACTCGCTGCCAGTTCTTCTTCTGCTTTGAGCCTGTGCGCCAGCTCCCGCTGAAGCGCCTGAAAAAGTCGCGCATTGTCGATCGCGACTGCAGCCTCCGCTGCAAGACCTTCGAGACCCCGCTCCGAGCGCTCACTGAACATCCCGCGCTGAGCGTGCCCTAGGAAGAGCCCCCCGATAACGTCGCCACTGCGCGATACCACCGGAACCGCCAAATAGCTCCGGACGGGGAGATGACCTTCCGGCATGCCCTTGCGGGGCGCATTATGACCGTAGCGGGGATCTTCAGTGATATCGTCGGACCGCACGATACCTTGTCCAGAAAACGTTGGAGCAAACACTGCGGTGTTTCGCGGCATCGGGAAATTAGCGAACGCCTCGGCCGGCGCGCCAGACAAGGTGTAGAGCATGTAACTCTCGCCATCCTCGTTCTCGACATTGTAGAAGAAGGCACCAAATTCAGCGCCGGTGAGCTCCACCCCGGCGTCCGTGACAATCTGGACGAGCGCTTGCAGGTCCGTCTCTGCGGCCAGCCTCATTCCGGCCCGGTTGAGCACTTCGAGCGCCCGCCTCTCTTCGAAAATCGCGTCCCGCGCTTCTCGATCGCTCGTCCTGTCACGCAATATTTTCGTGAAGCCTATGACTGCTCCCGCCCGATCGCGGATAGGCGACATCTCGCCGACTGCCCAGATACGGGACCCGTCGCGCCGCACGCGCCAGCCTTCCATGCCGCCACCACGGCCAATGGTCAGCGCATCACCCATTTCCTTGCGAAGTGCGGCCGCCCCCTCCCCTTCAGGAAACAGGCGTTCCAGCGTTTGACCTATGACCTCAGGCTCAGACCATCCCAATATCCGGCAGGCGCCCTCGTTCCAGCTCGTGACGCGGCCTTCGATATCTGTACTTATGATGACTGTTTCGACCGCACTGTCGACAATCTGGCGCCACTCGCCTGCGCTGATCGCGGGGGTATCCCGATCTGTCATTATTCCCCCCAAAAAACCGACCCCTATCAGGCAGCCAAACACGCAAGCCCCAAATTGGTTGCACATCCAGGGGCGTAATATGGTGGGGAACCACCCACACCCGCCGGCATTGGTGCCATAGTTTTTCAGCAACAGGTTGAAATGCAATCAGCAGCCCAAGCAAAACTGTCTTTATCTACGATATTGCTTGAAATATCTTCTCGCCACGAGCGGCGCCGGCTGCAACGAAAAGGGAGCGAGACCATGTCAAAATATAAGAGTTTTCTGCTATTTACGGCAGCTCTAGGCGCCATGCCAGCCGGCGCCCTCGCGCAATCGACTGCCGTCGCAGAAACTGCGGACGGGAACAGCGAGATCATCGTCACCGGCACGCGCACAACAGGTCGGACCCGGCTGGATGCGGTCTCGCCGGTCGATGTTCTCTCGGGCGAAGCATTGCGGCGCCAGGGCACGACCGAGGTTGCCACGGCGCTCGCCAGCGTGACGCCGTCCATCACCTTCCCACGCTCGTCCGCCGTCGACGGAACGGATTCGATCCGTCCCGCCACGCTACGCGGCCTGTCTCCCGATCAGACGCTCGTTCTGATCAACGGCGTGCGCGCTCACACGTCGGCTCTTCTCAATACCAACGGCTCAGTGGGTCGCGGCTCTGCGGCGGTCGACCTCAATACAATTCCTTCCGTAGCGCTCGACCGGATTGAGGTGCTGCGCGATGGCGCTGCGGCCCAATACGGCTCCGATGCCATCGCAGGCGTCGTCAACCTGCGCCTGCGCGAGGCCCGGAGCGGCGGCGGCGCCTCAGTCACCTACGGCAAATATATCACGGACGTCGACACCGCCCGTGGGTCGCGCAAGGAGCGCGATGGCGGAACGGTGACCGCAGCGGGCTGGCAGGGCTTTGCCTTGGGCTCCGAGGGATTCCTGACCCTGTCGGGCGAGTATTTAAACCGCAATCCTACAAGTCGCGGCGACTTCGACCCGCGCAAGGCGCCGATCCGGGTTCGGTCGCGCTTCGGTGACCCTGAAGTCGAGCAGTACAGCTTTTATGCAAACGCCGCCCATCCCCTGAACAGCGACGGGTGGGAGCTTTATGCTTTTGGCGGATATCAGCATCGAGACAGTGCAAGCGCTGCGACCCCACGCATCGTCGGCGGCACTGGCAGCAACGCCAATGCCAGTGCTGATGCGCTTGCCAGTCTCTATCCGGACGGCTTCACTCCGTTGATCGCGGTTCGCTCCACGGACTTCACGACCACGGGCGGTATCCGTGGCGAAGTGTCGGGCTGGAAGATCGATATCAACGCATCTTACGGGCGCAATCAGCTGCGCTTCAACACGAACAACTCGGGCAACGCGACTTACGGCGCAGCGTCGCAGACCAGCTTCTATGATGGCCGGCTGACATACGACCAGCTGGTAGGCGGCATCGACGTCGCAAAAGAACTGCCGCTGGGCGCAGGCACCGTCAATATCGCCTTTGGTCAGGAATATCGACGGGAAGGCTTCAAGATCGCGGCCGGCGAACCGGATTCCTATAATCGCGCCCCCGGCGCGGCGGCTGCGCTCGGCTCCGGCGCGCAGGGATTCCCCGGCTTTCAGCCGTCGAATGAGGTCGACGCGCATCGCAACAATTTCTCGACCTACCTCGACATTGAGGCCAAGCCTGTCGAGCAATTGACGCTCGGCATTGCCGGCCGCGCCGAAAGCTATTCAGACTTTGGCGACACCGCGACGGGCAAGCTCAGTCTGCGTTACGAATTTGCGCCTTGGTTCGCATTGCGTGCCACGGGATCGACAGGTTTCCGGGCACCGTCGCTGCAGCAGCAACATTTCACGTCCACGGCCTCCGTGCTGACTGATGGCAACATCGTCGAGACCGGCCTGTTCCCTTCCACTAGCGCAGTAGGTCGCGCTCTGGGCGGTCAGGCATTGCGACCGGAGAAATCGCGCAACCTTTCGGCGGGTGCGGTATTCCGCGCGGGAGGATTTGACCTCTCCATTGATGCTTACCAGATCAAGATCCGCGATCAGATCGCTCTGTCGGAGAATCTAAGCGGTGCCGTCGTGGTCCGCAGACTGCGCGATGAGGGGATTACTGCGGTCACCGCCGGACGCTACTTCCTCAACGGTATTCGCTCGACGACAAAGGGCATTGACGTTGTCGCTCACTACCGCGCAGCGACCGCAGGATTTGGTACGTTCGATCTCACAGCAGCAGGCAACTTCAACGATATCGAAATAACACGCGCGCCAGGCGCGGCCACGATTACCTCGTCAACCGGCACAGCGGTTCTTCCTATCTTCAGCCGCCAGCGCATCGTGTCCTTCGAGCAAGGCACTCCGCGCACGAAAGTCGTCGGCACCGTCGACTGGTCGCTGCAGGATCTGGGCGTTACCGCACGCGCATCCTATTATGGTGACGTCACACAACCCAGCAGCAACGGCTTTGCTCAGGATGACATTCACACCGGCCGTCACACCATCTTTGATCTGGAGGCGCGTTATCAGGTCGTGAAGAACCTCAATCTTGCGGTGGGTGCCAATAATCTGTTCGACACTTACCCCGACTTCGTGAAGCTGACCTCGTCCCGGGGCACAGCGCTCAACAGCACGGGTCTGGTCGGCTTCCCTTATTACTCGCCCTTCGGGTTTAATGGGCGCTATCTCTACGGCCGGATCAGCCTGAGCTGGTAGGGCGAGCGGGCGCGGGAGTTTTTTCCTTCCCGCGCCCGACCATCATTGGCCGGACATTCTTTGTCTTGGTAAAGAGCGCGCTCGCAACGGGCCGCATCGGCGAGCGGGTTCATATGCTCAGATCGCTTCACGCAATGAGTTGACGGCTTGCGAGAGCGAGGCGGGCCCCTGCCCCCCTACCCGCTCACAGAGCTAAGCCATCTTATCATCGTCATTTTGCTCGCTTTTCTGCGTCACTCGCGCCAAGATCAGCCCGCGCATGCTGTTTATTCTCCTCGCCTCCCTCATCGGCGCGGTCGTGCTGCCACTGGTCGCCCGTCTCGTCGGTCGCGGCGCCGGTCTTGTGGTTTCGCTGCTCCCGTTCGGCCTGCTGGCCGCACTTCTCTCTCTTGCCCCCATCGTCGAGCGCGGTTGGGTAAGGGGAGAAGGAAGGAACTGGGCGCCTTGGCTCGGTCTGGATTTCACGCTGCGACTGGACGGATTTTCGTTCCTGTTCTGCCTTCTCATCACAGGGATCGGCGGACTCGTCACCATCTATGCTGGCGGTTATCTCACCAACAAGTCTCGGCGGGACCGGGCACGGTTCTTCTCTTACATCCTGCTGTTCATGACGGCGATGCTGGGGACTGTCCTCGCCGAAAACCTGCTGGTCATGCTCCTGTTTTGGGAGGCAACCAGCATCCTTTCGTTCCTACTCATCGGCTTCGATGGTCGCAGCGCCCGCGCGCGTCGCGCGGCCCTGATGTCCCTGCAGGTAACCGCGCTCGGCGGCCTGGCCCTACTCGCTGCCGTCATCATGATCGGCCATGTACTCGGCAGCTATTCGATGGCGGAAGCAATCGACCGGCGCGCCGATCTGATGGCCAGCGGCTGGGGAAATGCGATTGTCCTCTGCGTCCTGATCGCTGCCTTCACGAAATCCGCGCAGTTCCCGTTCCACTTCTGGCTGCCCAACGCGATGCAGGCTCCGACACCCGCCTCCGCCTTTCTGCATTCTGCGACGATGGTGAAGCTGGGCATTTATTTGCTCGCCCGGTTCGAGCCCGTAATCGGTGTAACCAGTTGGGGCCGCAGCCTACTCGTCACGGTGGCCTGCATTACCATGCTTCTGGCGGCCATTCAGGCGCTGCGTGCCGAAAACTTCAAGTCTGCGCTTGCCTATTCCACTATAGCCTCGCTCGGCATTCTCGTGATGCTGGTGGGACTGGACGGACCGGCAGCGTCGGTGGCCATGGTGGGATTTCTCCTGGCCCACGCGCTCTACAAGGCAGCGCTTTTCTTCTGCGCAGGGTCGGTGCTGCATGCCACCGGACTGTATAATCTCCGCGCGATGGGCGGCCTCGCCCGCTTCCTCCCGCTCACAGCTCTGGCCTGCGTGGGCGCCAGCCTCTCGATGGCCGGCATCCCACCCTTCATGGGCTTCATCTCCAAGGAGTTCCTGTTTCAGGCGCAACTGGAGAGCAGCTGGGAACTGGTGCCCCTCGCCATCGCCGTCATCGTCAATGCAGTGATGGTGGGTGTCGCCGGTGTCATCACGATGCGCCCGTTCTTCATGGGGCGCGGCAAGGTGACGCAGATCCATCACGGCGAGACCTTTTCGCTTGTCGCACCACCGCTCGTGCTGGCGCTCGCCGGCCTCACCATCAGCCTCGATCCGGACTGGATCACGCGAATTGCGCTGCGGCCCGCTGTCGCGGCCGTTTATGGACGCGCGGTAGAAGTCGACATTGCCGTCTGGCACGGCATCACGCCCATGCTCCTGCTGAGCGGCGTGGTGGTTACGGTCGGCGCATTGATCGTCCGGTTCTGGCGCCCCATCCACATGCGCCTGCGCCGAACGCGGCGGATCGACTCCCTTGCGATCGAACCGCTGTGGGAAGAGGCACTGCGCTTCCTGGTAACGGTGTCCAGCGCCCTCACTCAACATCTACAGCACGGGGATCTGCGCTGTTATCTGGCTGGGGTGATCGGCGGCATCGCCTTGCTGGTCGGCTGGTCGGTCATCGCCGCGGGCGTGGCACCGCGTCTGCCCGTCCTGGAACCGATCCGGATCGGCGAGGCGATCGTCGTGCTGGTGGGATTGGCCAGTGCATTCATGGCGGCTCGCGCGCGCACTCTGCTCGCCGCGATGATCTCTACCGGCCTGTCCGGATTCGCCATCGCCATCAGTTTCCTGGCGAACGGCGCGCCAGACCTCGCGCTGACCCAGTTCACGGTCGAGGCGCTGCTGGTCGTCCTGCTGACAGCGCTATTGCTCGCAGTGCCGCTTGCCAGCCCTGCCACGCGCACGTCCTCCATGCGTCGCCGCGACGCCGTGATCGCCGCTGTGCTGGCCGGACTATTGTGCTTCGGCATCATCGACATGACGGCAGACGAGCATGTCTCCGCCGCAAGCAGCTTCTTCGGGCGGATGAGCTATGTCGCCGCCCATGGGCATAACGTGGTGAATGTCATCCTCGTCGATTTCCGAGGGTTCGAT
The DNA here is from genome assembly GCF_052327305.1 of Sphingobium sp. CR28. Taxonomy (GTDB): domain Bacteria; phylum Pseudomonadota; class Alphaproteobacteria; order Sphingomonadales; family Sphingomonadaceae; genus Sphingobium. The sequence continues at coordinate 714,139 of NZ_CP182486.1, forward strand.
ACGCTCGGTGAGACAATGGTGATTGGGATTGCCGCCGTACTCGCTGGCGCGCTGCTCACCTCCCAACGAAGAGAGTCACAGGCGGGCGCACCCCCGCCCGTGCATTTCTCGCTGGCAATATCAGGGCGTTGGCTGGCCGGACTGCTCCTCATCGCCTCCGTCGTCATTCTCTGGCGCGGGCACGATCAGCCCGGCGGCGGCTTCGTAGGTGGGCTAGTGGCGGCGCTGAGTTTTGCGCTGATCGCCCTTGCTCATGGCGTTGATCGCGCTGAGAAAGCGCTGCGCATATCGCCGCTGACACTAGTGGGCATCGGCATGGCCTGCACGCTGGCCAGCGGCTTTCCCGGCATGGCTTCGGGGCAGCCCTTCCTCACCCACCTGTGGTGGCAGCCGGAAGGATGGTTACCCAAGCTCGGCACCACCATGATCTTCGACCTTGGCGTCTATCTCGTCGTTCTGGGCGCAGTGCTGAGTTTCCATTTCGGCCTCCAGCGGGAGGCGACGCGATGACAATTCTCTATGCGATCGCCGGAGCTGGCATCCTTGCCTGCGCGCTCTACATGGTGCTTTCACGCAATCTTGTGAGGATGCTGCTCGGCCTCTCGCTACTCGCAACCGGCACGAACCTGTTGCTGTTCCTCTCTGGACGCATCGCCAGCCGACAGCCGCCGATCATCCGGACGGGTGAAAAGACACTGGGCGAAGCGGCCGATCCGATCACGCAGGCGATGATCCTCACTGCCATCGTCATCGGCTTCGCGCTAACCGTCATGCTCGCTGTGCTGGTACTGCGGGCATGGCGATCCATCCGCTCCGTGGACGCGCGCGAACTGGATTCGGCGGAGACTCTGGGTCCGCCCCGCGATCGGGAGGCGGCGGATGACTGACGCCTGGCTGCTTATCGCTCCCGTCATGCTGCCGCTCTGCGGCGCCGTGGCAGCCCTTCTCTTCCGACGTTTCACAACCGGGACGGCGGTGGGCAACATTGTCGTCACCGGAACGCTACTTGCACTATCGGTTCTGCTCTTCATGCGGGCGAGCGAAACCCGCAGCCTGGCCACCATCGTCTTCGGCAATTGGCCGGTGGGCGTCGGGATCAGCTTCAGAGCCGCTCTGCCCGGTGCGGCTCTGGTCGTCTTGACCGGACTCATCGCCTTTGCGGCCGCTATCTATTCGCTCATTGACGTTGGCGGTCGGCGTCGTCGCGCGGGCTATGATGCACTGACTTTGGCGCTGATCGGCGCTGTGAATGGCGCCTTCCTCACGCACGACCTGTTCAATCTCTATGTGTGGTTCGAACTCGCCCTCATCGCCGCTTTGGGCCTGCTCACAATCGACAGAAGGCCTGCCCAGATCGACGGCGCGATCCGCTACGCTGCATTTGCGATGCTGGCAGCGACCTTCATCCTTCTAGGGGTGGGCATTATCTACGGCGTCACCGGCACGCTGGACATAGGCGCAGCGAGTAGCGCCCTCGCCCACCGCCCGCCCACCTTCGCGACTGCCGTGGCTGCAGCACTGCTGCTCGGCGGGTTTGCGCTAAAGGCAGGCCTCTTTCCATTCCATCTGTGGCTTCCCGCCTCCTATCATACCGGCCCGACCACGGCCGTAGCGGTGTTTGCGGGCCTGCTGACCAAGATGGGCTTCTATGCTTTGCTGATCGTGATGGCCGGCCTGTTCGGCATCGGCACGGGCGGGATCGGCGCGGCCCAGCTCATGCCTTTACTCGGCTGGATAGCGGCGGGCACGATGATCGTCTGCGTCGCGGGTGCGCTCGCTCAGACCGACATGCGGCGCATCTTCTCCTACCATATCGTCGCGCAAGTCGGCTACATGATGGCCGGGCTGGCACTCGCGACACCAGAGGGCATCGCCGCCGCCGTCTTCTACATGATCCACTCCATCATCGTGCAGGCGAACCTGTTTCTAGGCGCCGGGCTGATCCGACGTGCAAGTGGAAGCTGGGATCTTACGCGGACAGGCGGAATGGCGCGCGCCAATCCACTGTTCACCGGGCTTCTGGCGGTGCCGCTCCTGTCGCTGGCCGGCATCCCGCCGCTCTCCGGCTTCTGGGCCAAGTTCATCGTCATCCGCGAAAGCTTCGACGCTGATATGGTCTGGCTCGGCGTCGCCGCGATTATCGCCGGGTTCATGACAATCGTCTCGGTTTCGACCTTCTGGTCGGACGCCTGCTGGAAGGAAGCACGTGGACATTCGGTGCGGCGTGTGCCCGTCGCGGGGCTACTCGCAATGGCCCTGCTCTCAACAGCGACGTTGCTCATCGGCTTGATGCCCCAATGGCTGTGGCTCGTCGCTCGACGTTCCGCACAAGCACTCAGCACCTTGTCGGGAGGACCGTCATGAGCCTGCTGCGTCGCGCCCGCGCCGCGCTCCTGCTCGCGCTGATCTTCCTCTGGGACTTGCTGATCGCGTCGTTTGCCGTCGCCAAGATCGTCCTCTCCCCGACGATACGAACCTCGCCGGCGATCATCGTCGTACCGGTCGCGCTTGAACGTCCCTGGGCCGTTGCGCTGTTTGCCTATTTCACCTCCCTCACACCCGGCTCGACCTGCCTTCATGTGTCGGAGGATCGTAAGCGCCTCTACGTCCATGTGCTCAATACCTCCGATGCGGAAGCCTCGATCTCGCGTTTCAAGCATCTCTATGAGCGCTGGATCAGGGAGCTCGAACGATGATCGGCCTTCCGCTTCTCGCCGATGGCCTCGCGATCGTGCTCAGCATAGCGCTGGTTCTTGCCGGTTGGCGGATGGTGCGTGGCCCCAGCTTCGCCGACCGGTTTATTGCGCTCGATATGCTCACCGCAATCGCAGTGGGCTTTGCCGTCGTGGGGACCATCACGACGAGCCGTGGCGCGTTTCTCGACGTCGCACTGGGCATATCGCTCATTAACTTCGTGGCGACTGCAGCTTTCGCCGTGTTCCTCGAACGGAAAAGGAGGAAAGATTGACCCTGATCGCCACGGCGCTCCTCATATTGGGTGCGGCCTTCCTGTTGGTCGCGGCGATCGGCGTGGTTCGGCTACCCGATCCGCTCCAGCGGATGCACAGCGCGACGAAGGCCGGCACGCTCGGCGCGACACTGATGTTGCTGGGAGCAATGCTATCTGGCACGCTCGAGGGCCTCTCCACCAGCGCCCTGGTAATCCTGTTCCTGCTCCTGACGTTGCCGATTGGCGCGCAGCTGCTGGGCCGCGCAGCTTATGTCTCCGGGACAAAGTTGGAGGGGCTGGAGCAAGATCCGCTCAGCGATGAACTGGAACGTGCGGAGGCCCAGCCTGAGGAAGCGATTTAGGTCGGCAGATCTGTGAGGCCTGGTGCGGTAGCCGGGGCTACGCCGCTCCTTGAGATGTGTTGGCGCGCTTCGGCGAGAATTGTTCTGGTGGTCGATGAGAGATCACTGCGCCTGCCCATATCATCGATGAACGCGAGCAGTTTAGCTTTCGATTCTCGGCTTGCCGACATCGCCGCTTCGTCGTCATCTCCCACCCACTGGTCGACCCGAAGCCTCAGATGATCCATGATCTTGAGAAATGAGCCTGCTTCACCTTCATCAGATCCCCGGCGGACTTCACTTACCAACGCGTGCAATTCTTGAGCACGAACGGAAAGGCGGCTGCTCAAGCCCTCATCATCGGCAACCTTGGCTGCGGCTTCATGAATCGAGGCTGAGTCCGCGAGAATGTCCGCCAGACTGACCAACACGTTCCTATCTGCCGAAGCCAGCATCTGGTCCACCTTTAGTTGGGATGTCTCACTTGAACGAGGGGGACATCGGCTGGTTCCGCGGCGAAACACTATGTTGTCCCGGTGATCCGCGTGCGAATGGCAGGCTACCCAGTGTTCGATGGAATGACGGAAGGCATACCCCAAGCCGTCTGGGGCATTGGTCCGACTAACAGCCGCTGCCGAGGGGGACGACGGCTGCCAGTCGGTGGGCCTGCTCGCGGGGGAAACGAGCCTGTTGGCCAGCACCCTGATAGCAAGTGCATCATTTCCATGTGCAGCCGGAACATGACAAATGATGACCAAACTATCTTTGGGGGATCATCTCGCCGATGGCGTCAGCGCGTGCCTCAGTTGTGTCGCAGGATTTCCATGCAAAAGCACGCGCCGCCATGAACCGTTTTATAGGTGGCGTCGCCGCCATGCGCTTTAGCGATGACTCGAACAACAGACAGGCCAAGACCGCTGCCTTTAGCATTGCCACCCTGCTCCATATAGCGCCGGAACGGTTCGAAGGCATGTCTTGCAAAGTCAGGGCTCAGGCCCGGCCCCTGATCGGCGACATGGAGGCTTACATGGTCTTCTTCGACCCGAAGTACGACGTCTATCCGCCCTGGGCGTGCATGGCGCCTCGCATTGTCGAGCAAGGCCAGGAGTGCCTGGCGGATGCGGGCGGTGTCAACATCACAGAGACCTTTGTCGAGACCTGTTGAGATGGTAAAGCCGGCGCTCTCCAGGCCCGGTTGCACAAGGCGGATGACGGCCTCGATCTCGTCGGAAAGCTCGACCGACTGAAACTGCATTTCCAGCCGTCCTCCCTCCAGCAAGCTGACGGTGCGCAGATCCTCAATGAGACGGGTAAGTGCATCTACCTGCGCCAAAAGCGAGCGGAACAGGGAGTCGTCCGGCTTGAATACCCCGTCCGCAAGCCCCTGCAACCGACCGCTGAGAATCGTCACCGGCGTGCGCAATTCGTGCGCTATGGTGGCGTTCCAGCGCGGCAGCGCCTCCGACGCACGTTCCAGCTCCTCGGCCAGATGGTTGAAATCCTCGACCAGCATCGTCGCTTCGAGCGTAGCGCGATCGCCGGTTTCGGCGCGCGCCGTGAGATCTCCAGCAACGATGCTGCGCGCACTCTGCGCGACGGAGACGAGCGGCTTGACGACCCGACGGGCAAGGCGTGTCGCTATGACCACGGCAATGCTGGCCGCGACGATGCACAGCACCACGATCACGATCCATTCGACGCCCCGCGGAAACCACTGATCGTTGAGCGGGAACAGCAGTTGGGGCGAGACCCGAATGAGAACGCCGTAAAAAATGTATAGACCGGCGATTGTGACCATGACGGAGGTCAATGTGGCAATGACGGTGGACAGGATGATCTCCCGTCCGAGGCCGGAAGACGGGCGCTTCACGACACGTCCGCCAGCCTGAACCCGACGCCGCGGACATTGTTGACGAGCCCCGGCGCGCCTGCCTCCTCAAGCTTGCGGCGCAGCTTGCTCAAGTGCGTGTCGACAGTCCGGTCAAGCGCCTCGCCCCCGGGGAGACAGGCATCGACCAGTTCACTGCGCGAGAAGGCCCGCCGGGGCGCGCGGGCCATATGAGCGAGAAGGCGGAATTCGGTGAGCGTCAGCGGCAGCATGACGCGATCTGCGCTTCCCTGTGCGACCACGCTTGCGAGATGGCTGTCGAGATCGACCTCGACGGCTCCAACCCGCAACGTCTTTCCAGTGCCGCCGCCTGACCGGCGCAGCACGGCCCTGGCCCGCACCGCGACCTCCATGGCGTTGAATGGCTTCACGACATAATCGTCAGCGCCGATCCGCAAAGCCTGTAGCTTGTCGATATCCTGGTCCAACGCCGTCAGCATGATGACGGGCGTATCGCCCCGCCGGCGCAGTTCCGCCAGCACCGCCCAGCCGTCGAGGCGCGGCATCTGCACGTCGAGCATTACAAGATCGGGTTTGAGGGCGAGATGGAGTTCGAGCGCCGCGACGCCGTCGGCGGCCCGAACCGTCCGGAAGCCCTCGCGCTCCAGATATGCCGCAATCACCTCGGCAATCTCGGGCTCGTCCTCGGCCACCAGGATCAGGGCATTATCGGCGTTCATATTCAGCAAAGCGCTCCGTTGCCCTCATAATGGGCTAGATTGAGCGCACACGCCACGCATCTTCACACTTTCTCGACATTAGCTCGACAGTTGTTCGACAAGGCCGTTGCAATGGCCCGCAACACGAAAGCCAGAGTATAGCAATGATCGTATCTCCCCCCCCTGGGCGCCGCCACGCCCTGTTCGTCATTGCATCTGCGCTGGCGCTGTCCGCTTGCTCCGGAGACGCCCCTCCCCCTGCGCCCCCGCCGCCCGAGGTTTCGGTCGTGACCGTGAAGCCGGGCCGCATTGACGTGGCCGACGAGCTTCCGGGCCGGGTGGTCGCTTTCCGTGTGGCGGAGATCCGACCGCAAGTGAACGGACTGATCCAGCGCCGGCTGTTCGAACAGGGAACCGAAGTCCGCGCGGGCCAGCCGCTCTACCAGATCAATCCGGCGCCATTCCGCGCCGATGCCGACAGTGCGGCCGCCGCCGTACAGCGCGCCCGGGCGACACTCTCGCGGGCGAGCCTTCAGGAAAAGCGCCTCGCTCCCCTGGTGAAGGCCGATGCGGTGAGCGGACAGGACTATGACGATGTCGTGGCCGCCCGTGACCAAGCGGTCGCCGATCTCGCCGCGAGCCAGGCGGATCTGGCGCGCAGGCGGGTCGACCTGGGCTTCGCGACTGTGCGGGCGCCAATCAGCGGCCGCATCGACCAGGCGGTTTTCACCGAGGGCGCCCTTGCCAGCATGACCAGCGAGCAACCGCTCGCCACCGTCCAGCAAATCGACCGCGTCTATGTAGACGTGCGCCAGCCAGCCACCCGCCTCGAAATGCTGCGTGAGGCGGCGCGTGCGGGCACCGCCAACCAGGGCGCCCCAGTGGAGTTGGTCTCCAGCAACGGACATGCCTATCCTGTGAAGGGCCGGCTGCTCTTCTCAGGCATCAGCGTGGACCCGAACACGGGCGAGGTGATCGCCCGCGTCGAAGTGCCCAATCCGGAGCGTGCGCTGCTGCCCGGCATGTTCGTCCGCGCGCGCCTGCCGCGCCTGTCACTGCCCGATGCGATCGCGATTCCGCGCCAAGCGGTCACGCGTGATCCCAAAGGCGGCGCAATGGTGACGGTCGTCGGCAAGGACGGCAAGACGGCCGCCCGCCCCGTGGTCACCGGCGATGAGCAGAATGGCAATATCCTCATCCAGAAAGGTCTGAGAGCCGGCGACACCGTGATCGTCGAGGGGCAGGATCGCGTCCAGCCCGGCGCCGCGGTCAAACCCGTTCCGTGGCAGAACCCCTCTGCGGCCCAGCGCTGATCAGGCGAGAACCAGCCCATGCCCCGTTTCTTCATCGATCGCCCGGTTTTCGCCTGGGTCATCGCCATCGCCATCATCCTGATCGGCGCCATCTCGATCCCCCGCATGGCGATCGAGCGCTATCCTACGGTTGCACCGCCGACGATCAGCATCTCCGCGACCTATCCCGGCGCCACGCCGCAGATGATGAACGATGCGGTCGTCAGCCTGATCGAGCGTGAAATCTCGAGCGTGAAGAAGCTGCTCTATTTCGAGAGCAGCACAGACACTTCCGGCACAGCCACGATCACCGCGACGTTCGAACCGGGCACCGATCCCGAACTCGCACAGGTCGACGTGCAGAACCGCCTCAAGACCGCCGAACCGCGGCTGCCGCAGGTCGTGCGCCAGACAGGCGTTTACGTCGAGGCCGCCTCGTCCAACTTCCTCGCGCTGGTCAACATCCAGTCCAAGAGCGGCAATACCGATGCCGAAGCGCTGGGCGACTATGCCGCGCGATATGTGGTCGAGGAACTGAAGCGCGTGCCCGGTGTCGGCCGCGTTCAGCAATTCGGTTCCGAGCGCGCGATGCGCATCTGGGTCGATCCGGCCAAGCTCGCCGCCGTCAATCTCAGCATGTCCGAAGTGACGGCGGCGATCGCCAGCCAAAATCTCCAGATCGCGCCAGGGGCACTCGGCAGCGCGCCGACCATTGGCGATCAGCGCGTCACCGTGCCGCTCACCGCCGATGGCCAGCTTCAGTCGGTCGAAGAGTTCCAGCGCATCGTGTTGCGCGCCAATCCGGACGGGTCGAGCGTCAAGCTGGCCGATGTCGCGCGCGTCGCGCTCGGCGCGCAGGACTTCACCTTCGTCGTCCGCGCCAACGGCAAGGCTGTCTCGTCCATCGCGATCCTGCCCGCGCCGGGCGCAAATGCCGTTACCACCTCGGCCGCGCTTCACGAGCGCATGGCCGAGCTGGCCAAGGCGATGCCGTCCGACCTCACCTATACCATCCCCTTCGACACGGCGCCCTTCGTCCAGATCTCGATCGAGAAGGTCATCCATACTCTGATCGAGGCGATGGTGCTCGTCTTCGCGGTGATGTTCCTGTTCCTCCAGAAGATCCGCTACACGCTGATCCCCGCAATCGTCGCGCCCATTGCCCTTTTGGGCACCTTCGCCGTGATGCTCATGGCCGGTTTCTCGATCAACGTGCTCACCATGTTCGGCATGGTGCTGGCGATCGGCATCATCGTCGACGACGCGATCGTCGTGGTGGAGAATGTCGAGCGCATCATGGCGGAAGAGGGGCTCCCGCCGGTTGAGGCCACACGCAAGGCGATGTCCGAGATTACGACCGCCGTCATCGGCATCACGCTGGTGCTCGTCGCAGTGTTCATCCCGATGGCCTTCTCCAGCGGCTCGACCGGCGCGATCTATCGCCAGTTCAGCATTTCGATGGCGGTCTCGATCCTTTTTTCGGCCTTCCTTGCCCTCTCACTGACGCCGGCGCTCTGCGCCACGCTGCTCAAGCCAGTGCACGGCCATGAGGAGAAGAAGGGCTTCTTCGGCTGGTTCGATCGCAAATTCGACGCGATGGCTGATGGCTATCAAAGCTGGGTAACGAAGCTGCTCAAGCGCAGCGGCCGCATGATGGCCGGCTTCGCGGTGGTCGTCGCGTTGCTCGCCTTCGCCTTCTTCCGCCTGCCATCCGCTTTCCTCCCCGAAGAAGATCAGGGCTATTATATCAGCTCCTTCCAGATGCCTGCCGATGCGACAATGAGCCGCACACAGGAAGCCGTGTCGGTGCTGGAGAAGCACAATGCCGGGCGCAAGGGCGTCGCCGATACCGAAGCGGTGTTGGGCTATGGCTTCTCGGGCTCAGGCCCGAACGCAGCGCTGATCTTCACCATCCTGAGCGATTGGGGCAAGCGCGAAGGCGCCACGGCTCTGGGCGAAGTCGCCAGCGCCAATCAGGCGACCTCGGTGATCCGCGAAGGCACGATCATGAGCGTGATGCCGCCTTCGGTCGAAGGTCTCGGCAACTCCGCCGGTCTATCCTTCCGCCTTCAGGACCGTGCGAACCGAGGCCAGCAAGCGCTGATGGCTGCGCAGTTCCAGTTGCTTGGCATGGCCGCCCAGAATCCCGTGTTCATGATGGTCTATCCCGAGGGTCTCCCGCCGGGCAGCAGCATCAAGCTGAACATCGACCGTGAGAAGGCTCAGGCGCTGGGCGTGCCCTTCACCTCGATCACCGATACGCTGGGCGGTGCCATGGGATCGGCCTATGTGAACGACTATCCCAACGAGGGCCGCATGCAGCGCGTGATCGTCCAGGCCGATGCCTCGGCGCGCATGAAGCTGGACGATGTGCTCAAGCTCTACGTCCGTAACAGCGCCGGCACCTCCGTGCCGCTGGCCGAGCTGGTCAATCCGGTCTGGGAAAGCACGCCGCTGCAGCTGGTGCGCTATAATGGCTATCCTTCGCTGCGCATCGCCGGTCAGCCCGCCCCCGGGCGTTCAAGCGGCGAGGCCATGGCTGAGATCGAGAAAATGGCCGCGCAGCTACCGCCCGGCTTCGGCATCGAGTGGACCGGCCAGTCCTATCAGGAGAAGCAGGCGGGCGACGAAGCCTTGATGCTCCTCATCCTCTCCATGGTCGCTGTGTTCCTGGTATTGTGCGCCCTTTACGAGAGCTGGGCGATCCCGCTCTCGGTCATGCTGGTGGTGCCGCTGGGTCTCATTGGCGCAGTCGCGGCTGTGCTGCTGCGCGGCCTGCCCAATGACGTCTTCTTCAAGGTTGGCATGATTACCATCATCGGCCTCAGCGCCAAGAATGCGATCCTGATCGTCGAATTCGCCAAGCTGGCACGCGAGCAAGGCATGTCGACGGTACAGGCTGCGATCCATGCGGCCCGCCTGCGCCTGCGGCCGATCATCATGACCAGTCTCGCCTTCACGCTGGGCGTCGTCCCTCTGATGATCGCCGCCGGCGCAAGCAAGGAAACGCAGCAAGCGATCGGCACTGGCGTGTTCGGCGGCATGATCACCGCGACGGTGCTGGCCATCTTCTTCGTGCCGGTCTTCTTCGTGGTGGTGCTCGGTCTCGTCGATCGCTTCGGGAAGCAGAAGGACGGGCAAACTCCGCCTGCCGAACATCCTGCGGTGGAGGGCTGATCCGATGCGCACGCTTCCCCTGATCGCGCTGCTCCTCACCAGCGCCTGCTCGATGAACCCGAAGCTGGAAACCCCTGCCCCGCCGGTTGCCCAGAGCTTCCCCGATGCAACCGCGCAGGAGGCTGCCAGTGCCGCCGCGCTCGATTGGCGCAATATGTTCGCGGATCCGCGACTACAGGCGATCATCCAGGTCGCGCTGGAGAATAATCGAGACCTGCGTGTCACCACCCTCAATGTCGAAGCGGCGCGCGCTCAGTTTCGCGTCGCGCGCGGCGCACAACTGCCGCAGGTGGACGCCAATGGCGGCTACACCCGCCAGCGCATGCCAACGGCGGCGGCAGCAGCCGGCATCGGCGGCATTCCGGGCGGCGGAGAAGCGCCGAGCGGCATCGAGTTCGAACAATATTCGGCCAATGCCGCACTCACCAGCTTCGAGATCGATCTGTTCGGTCGCCTCCGCTCGCAGAGTCAGGCCGCTTTCGAGCGTTATCTCGCCTCCGATGAGGGCCGCCGCGCGGCGCGCATCGCGCTGATTGGATCGGTGGTGGATGCCTATCTGGAAGAACGGCTGGCGCAGGAGCAACTCGCGCTGACCGACCATATTCTGGAGGACTGGACCGCCGCGCTCGAAATCACCCGCAAGCGGCATGAGGCCAAGCAGGTGAGCGGCGTGGATATCGCTCAAGCCGAAGGGCAGGTTCGCCAGGCCGAAGCCGATCAGGCGATGCGCAGCCGCGCGCTGTCGCAGGCCCGCAATGCGCTCCAATTGTTGGTCGGTGCGCCCCTGCCCGCCGATTTACCGGCACCAATCTCTCTGATGGACCAGCCGATCCAGACGCAGTTACCCGCTGGCCTTCCCTCCGATCTCATCGCCAACCGGCCGGACATCCGGCAGGCCGAGCACACGCTGATCGCGGCCAATGCCGATGTAGGCGCGGCGCGCGCGGCTTTCTTCCCGCGCCTGTCGCTGACCGGCCTGTTCGGCTTCACTAGCCTTGCCTTCGACAATCTGTTCACCAAAGACAACCGCACATGGTCCTTCTCCCCGCAGATCAGCCAGCCAATCTTCCGGGGTGGCAGCCTGCGCGGCGAACTGCGCCTTGCGCAGGTACGCAAGTCCATCGCCATCGCCGAATATGAGCGCGCGATCCAGAGCGCCTTCCGCGAGGTGGCTGATGGTCTCGCCGGCCGCGCCACCTTCGCGCAGCAATTGGATGCGCAGCGCAAGGCGGCCCAAGCGGCAGCGCGTCGCGTCGAGTTTTCAACGCTGCGCTATCGCGCGGGCTTAGACAGCCGCCTGGAGCTTCTCGACGCGCAGCGCAGCGATTACGCTGCACGACAAGCGCTGCTCGACCTACGGCGTCAGGAACTCTCCAGCGCGGCGGGCCTGTATCGCGCGCTCGGGGGTGGGAGCGGAGACCCAGTCGCTCCCAGATCGTAGGAATACCCACGCGCCTCGATCCCGCGCTGGCTGATGATCTTATAAGTGGGGATCTTGACCTTCCGCGGGCAAACGGGGTCATCAGTCAGTCCAGGCATTGCATGTAGAGCATTCAATGCCATACCAATATATCGCAAGCGATCCGTTGGGAGGACCGTGAGATGGCAATCGTTATTATCGCACAACGACGGACCCGTACTGTCAAATAGCGACGCTCCATGCGCTTAACTGCCCTCGTGATATTGGCGATTTTCAGCCTACTCGCCGTGACAGCCGATCGCGCGTCGCCCATAAAAAAAGTGGCGGTTTCGTCTTCCTACACCTTCGCCCCTTTTGGCCCGGTGCGGGTGACGCGTCCGCAGAGCGAGCCACGTAGCATTGTGCTTTTCCTGTCGGGCTCAAAAGGGATTTCGCAGACGGAAACAGCGATTGCGGAGGAGCTGGGGCGACGCGGCATGCTCGTCGCGCTGGTCTCCACGGGTGAGCTCATGAAAGAGCCCAGTCGCTGGGCCAGCCGCTGCCTCAATGCCAACTATCCACTCGTCGATCTCTCCCGAGACGTGCAGCACCGCTTCGGTGTCAAAGCTTATATGAAGCCGGTCATCCTGGGCATGAACGAAGGCGGCACGCTGGCGTATGCCAGCCTCTCACAATGGCCGAACGGCTCCTATCTGGGCGTCGTATCTCTTGGCTTCGCACCTGCGATTCCGAGCAGCCTGCCCTGGTGCGCGGCGCCGGGCTTCAACGCAAAGCGCACAGCGAACGGAACTGCGTGGCAGTTCGGTCCCAATAAGCGCATCAAGCTGCCCTGGATCGCAATGCATGCGCGTGCCGAAACCGTCGCCATAAATGCATTGGCCGCAGCCGTGCCACATGCTCGTGTCATGCCGCTGCCTGCCCGCACCACACAATGGCCAACGCCCGTCGCCGACGCCTTAGCAAAACTGCTTCCGGCACCGGTTCAACATGCGCGAACGGGAAATTTGCGTATTCCTGATATGCCACTCTCGTTGATACCTGCTCAACCGAGCAGCGCCAATCGCGACGTCATGGCGATTATCTATTCCGGCGATGGCGGCTGGGTCGGGATCGATCGCGATGTCGCCGAAGAGCTGTCTAAAGCCGGCATTCCGGTCGTGGGTGTCGATAGTCTCTCTTATTTCTGGACGGCGAGAACACCAGCCGGCGCCGGCAAAAATCTGGGTCAGCTTATCGAAGCGTTCAGCGCAGACTGGCGGCGGCCGCGCGTGTTCCTCGTGGGCTACAGTTTCGGCGCCGATGCCATGCCTGCAATGATCGGACAGTTACCCGCGGCAACGCGCAACAAGATCGCCAAGGTTGCCTTGTTGGGGTTCAGCAGCACGGCCGATTTCCAGTTTCATCTGGGTAGTTGGCTCGACATTGGGTCGGACAATTCGCTTCCGACGATACCAGCCGTGACCCGACTGCGCGGCCTGCCGATGCTGTGCATTCGCGGACAGGAAGAAGATGACAGTGCCTGCGGTCAGATCCCGCCAGGCATCGCTCAGCAATATTTGGTGCCCGGCGGCCACCATTTCGACCGCAACGCTCCGCTGCTCGCACAGATTATCCTCGGGCAACGCAAGCCGGGCGCGATCTAAATAGCGCTCTTTGCGGGCGCGCGGCCAATCAGCCGGGAAAGATCGCGCAAGGCCCGCACGAGACCGACAGCCGGGGGACCGGCTACATAGCGCGGCTCCCAGACTGGGGCGAACTTCTCCTTATAGCCGCGCAATCCCCGGAACCCGTAGAGACGCTCACCATGCCGAAAGATCAGCGACGCCACCCGCGCCCAGGCGGGCGCCAGCCGGCGCCCATCAATGCCCGAAAGCGGCGCCATGCCGAGCGAGAAGCGCTCAAAGCCACGCTCCTTCGCCCAGAGCAGCAAATGCACGAAGAGAAAGTCCATGCTGCCTTTCGGGGCATTCGTGCCATGGCGCATCAGGTCGATAGAGGCCTCACTCCTGTTCTCGGTCAGCCACAGATTGGCGAAGGCGACAATGCGCCCCTCAAGGGTCACGAGGCCTACATCGCAACTGCAGAGATAGTCACGGTCGAAGCTGCCGAGGCTGAAGCCCTTCTCGGTATGACCCTTCTCTTCGACCCACTCATCCGACACGGCCTTTAGCTCATCAAGGATGACCGGCACGGCCTCAGCAGGAACAATGCGGAATTCGACGCCGGTCTTAGCGACCGCGCGCTCGGACTTGCGAAGACTCCGCATCCGCGGCGTATCGAGCGAAAAATCTGCGAGGGGCACAAACGCCTCTTCACCGAATTTGACGATGTACAGCCCCAGCCCGATTGCAAGCTCCAGCGTCAAAGGCGAAATTTCGTAGAGGAGCAGCCTGCCCTGCTGACGATCCGACAAGTCACGCAGGCGCCAGAGCAGTTCGCCCCATGCCTCCGGTGCGCCGACCGGATCACCCATGACAATCCAGCTCGATCCCTGCACCTGATACATGAGGAACGCGTCCTCCTTCTCCGAGACGAGGAACCGCTTGTCTCCTGTCAGGGCAAGCATCGATTCCGCCCGTCTGGCTTGGCCCAGTATCGCACGGATAACTGCCATATTGGTATCGTCGCCAGTGTCGGCCGATGTCCTCTGCGCGGGGGCCAGCAGTCGCCATACAGCCACACCGGCGAGCAACACCGCAACCGCGAGCATGGCGCGCAGGAACCGAGGAGCATCGCCGTGCAACGCAAACTCCCACCAGAGCTGGTCGGCATAAGGCACGTGGCGATACGCAAAAAAGCCGGCCCAGACGGCAAGGGCAACGACGCTGGCGGCAGACACGATCCATCCGGCCGAGAGCGGCTGCTGTGTGAGGGCGGTACGCCGGTAGAAGGCGGCGCGCGTCCACTGCAGCAGGCCGGCAAGCGCAAGGCAGATGAGTGCCTCTTCATAGTCGATACCCTTCGCGAGCGAGAAGGCCGCGCCTGCAAGAAGAAGCGCGCGAGTGGCATGAAAGGCGCCGTCAAGCCGACGATAAAGGCCTGGCGCAAGCAGCAACAGCGCCGTGCCCACCAGACTGGCCGCGACGTGGCTCGCCTCGATGAAAGGCAGTGGAAGAACCTTGGCGAGCGCGCCGATACGGTGATGCAGCGCCGGCAACGAACCGGAGAGCAGCAGCATAGCACCGCTCAGGAAGGTCGCACCGCTCATTACGAGAGGCGACAGGCCGGACATGACAGTTTGAGCCCCCGCCACGATCCGCCCGGCATGGCGGAGCTGCACACCCTCATGCCAGACGAGCAGGATGACGCCGATGGCCAGCGGCAGAAGATAATAGACGACGCGATAGGCGATCAGCGCCGCAAAGATCGCCGCGTGGTCGCTCGGCACGACTGCCAGAACGACTGCCTCAAATACTCCGAGACCACCCGGCACGTGGGTGATGACCGCAGCGATAATGCCGAGCGAGTAGGCAAGAATGAAAGTCGGCAACGTTGCCGGATCGGCGCCGGGAATGAGAACGAACAGAGCGGCGCTGGCGAAAGCGATGTCGGCCAGTGCGATGGCGATCTGCCCGGCAAATTGCAACGGACCGGGCATGGGTAACGCGAAGCCGAACAGAGTGAGCGGCCCTCGTATCAGCGCCGATGCCATAAGCAAGGCAGCGACCACCATGAGCACAGCCGCGCCGAGCAGATGCGCCTGGCTATCGGTAAGAGCGAACGAGCCGATTCCGATCGGCCCGGAATGCATGAGCAGGGCGGCGCCCGAAACAGTCACTACGCCGGACCAGAAGGTGCCGCTCGCCAATCCTACTATGCGCGCAATATCAGGACCGTCGAGCCCGGCGCCCGTATAGATGCGATAGCGGGCCGATCCCCCGGTCAGCAGCGAAAGGCCCAGATTGTGGCTGAGCGTATAGCTGGTGAAGGACGCCATCGCCGCCGTTCGCCAGGGCAGCGGCCGGCCTATGACCCGCAGAGCGAGATAATCGTAGAATGTAAGTGCCAGATAGCTGGCGGCTGTGAAGAGCAGCGCAAGGCAGATCTGCCTGCCGGATAGAGCATGTGCCGCCGCGCGGACATCGGCATAGCGCACTTCACGTGTGACCGCCTCCAGAGCGGTAAAGCCGAGCACGACAAGGGCAAGCACGACCCCTGCGATGACGATCCTGCGGTGACGCTGGATCAGCGCGATGAGCCCCCTCATTGCGGCACCCGTTCAATGCGGGTCCAGAGCTGGGACTTGCAGATGAGCCCCCCTAATATGCAGCCCTTGATTTTCAGCTCATTGGGCGAAAGCTGATTGATCTGGGAAGAAACACAGCGCCCCAGATCCGGCACGAACACGGTTCCCGACCAGCTATGTGCACTCGTCGGATGATAATCCTGCAGGAGTTCGGTGCCTATCAGCTGCCTGACGCCGCTTTCCCTGGCATCCGCAACGGCCTCTCCATTTGCCCAGACAATCCAACCGCAAAGCTTATTGGCGCAGGAGCTTGTGCGGACCACCACGCTATCGTGGGGATTGATCCAGAGGCCATCTGCCTCGCTCGCGACAGGCTGCGCGTAAGCGAAAGCCGGTATGGCAAGCGCGACGAGCAATGGTGCTATGAATAGACTGCGCATAGGCAACCCCTGGTTCCATTGCATGGACGATAGCACGTCCCACATGACCGGAAACTCAGTGCGGCTTAAATTATTCGTTACCTTGCACGGATCATCGAACCGTCTGGCGAGACGTAAGCCTGCATGATGGTATCAGCGACAAGGGCCGAGTTCCTGTTTAGAAAATGGTCGCCCGGCAGGGTCACCCGCGTGACGTTCGGCTGGTTCCAGATTGGGCAGAGGCTGTGCGCTTCAGTCTCGCCATGAACGCAGAGCGTGGGCGCCCAGACCAGCCTGCGCGCATGTGGCAAAGACGGCCCGTCATTGCCCCAGTTGAATATCCCGCCCGGCGTCGCCCGATAGGATAATGTATCCGCGGGCACGACGAGGGCAACGAGCGCGATACGTGCCTGGTCTTCCTGCGGCAGGCTCGGCAGTCCCGCAACCAGCGCATCTGCGCCAAAGGACTGGCCAATGACAAGAACGCGCTGTGCGCCCGGTATGGCAAGCGCACGATCAATCGCCTGGCTGACCAGCTTTTCAGTCTGCTCAGGCGAAAGCCGGCTGGAGAATGCCGTCAGCGAATTGACACCCAGGACCGGCATGCCCTGCGCTGCGAGATGCGCCGCAATCTTCGGCCCCATACCGGTATTTAAGCCCATGTCTCCGGAGAAGAACACGGCGACGGTGCCTTTCAGGCGAGGGTTGCCGACTGTCGACGGCACCATCTTGTAGATCGATCCCCACGGGTAGCCGAGATGCCCGCCACAAAGCCCCACGCCAATAAGAGCCGCTATGAAGAGGCCGGCGGCGAACGACCGCCATCTGCGGAGAGTCCGTCCGATCCTTACCATGGCATGACCTCCCTGATTAGAAATTGAGCGCATAAGTGATGACGAAGCAGGCTATGGTCTGCAGCAGCATCGCGACAATAAATGTCACGTCAGCGACGCGCTCCAGCCAGTGCAACCGCGACCGGGACGCAACGCGTAAGGCGAAATAGGACGCTAGTGTGGCGATGAGAAACAGCAGAGCATCGACCGCAAGTATGTCGTCCGCCGCCGTTCCGCGCCCATGAACCAGTGTCGTAAAGCGCAGGAGGCCGATGCCGGTGAGGCACACGCCGACCATTGCCGCCGCGATGGGACAGATCAGCCGACATGTCTGCTCATCGAGCGCCGCCCGCCTATGCGGCCCTTCGCGCCCCTGCGGGATCAGGTCGTCAGGTTCGGATCGCGGAGGCGGCATCTTCATCTTTGCAGCATAGCCAACGCCTGCATGTACGCTGCCGCGCCAAACCCGGTGCTAAATGGAAGATAAAAAAATAGTCATGTTTGGGCCGGGCAGCAGCGTGACCACGCTTAGCTGATACCAGAATACCGCTCAGGCATGTCCTGAGATTTGCCGAAGGGTCAGGAGGACGAAACAAATCAAATACTTGTTTGAGTTTGCGGCTGAACGATCTCCCCGAGACGATTGATCTGCTCCTGCTCGACGGTGAAGCTCGTCGAAGATCGCTTGCGCCCCGGCGCTTTGATCCTGGCCGACAATGTCGATGACTGCCTGACTATCTTGCGCATATCAGTACGGTCGAGAATGGCTACATCACCCTCCCCCTTCACCGACGACGTCGAGCTGTCGATGCGGCTGTGACCCTCTGATCTCTCAATACCGGGCCAGTAATAGGCGTCGGGCGTCGGACGTTTTCCGAAAACGGCCTGACCGACGCGCACGATGGTCGCGCCTTCCTCGATCGCCCAGGCATAATCGCCCGACATGCCCATGGAGAGATTCTGCAACGACGCGCCCTGTGGCGCCTCCTGCAGGGCACGGTCGCGGATGTCGCGCAGCAGCCTGAAGCAGCGGCGCACCTCCGTCTCGTCAGGCGTGAAGGTGGCGAGGGTCATGAAACCATGAGGGCGAAGGGAGGAGAATGCGGTGAGCTCGCTGAGAAACGGCATCACCTCGTCCGGCGAAAGCCCATATTTGCTTGCTTCGCCGGACGTGTTGACCTGAACGAGGATCGGCAATTCCTGCCCGAGCGATTGCAGCCGCCGGTCCAGCGCCGCCGCCAGTGATAACCGGTCGACCGACTGCACCTCCTGGGCAAAGCGCAGCACGTCCTTGACCTTGTTGCTTTGCAGATGGCCGATCATCGACCAACGCGCGCCGGTGTCGGCAAGCTCAGCAGCCTTGGCGCGCCCTTCCTGAACCTTATTCTCTCCCAGATCGACATGCCCGGCGTCGATGGCCTCCCGCACCCGCTCGGCTGCAATGGTCTTAGTGACCAGCACCAGCCTGACGGCGTCAGCGGAGCGACCCGAACGGGCGGCGGCCTCGCCGATCGTGGCCTGAACCCGCTTCAGGGCGACAGCGACCTCAACCAAGGGGTGGCTCCACGATCGGGAAGGCGGAGACGAGCGCGTTCACCCGGCGTGTGACATCGGCACGATCCGTATGCCCGCCGCGAACGCCGTTCAGAATATCGAGGATCAGCGCGCCGGTCTCGCGAAACGCCGCCTCGTCGAACCCGCGCGAAGTGGCCGCGGGCGATCCCAGCCGCAGGCCGGAGGTGACCGTCGGGGGCAGCGGATCGAACGGCACCGCATTCTTGTTCGCGGTAATGCCGAACGTTTCGAGCGCGTCGGCGGCGTCCTTGCCGGTGATCCCGAACGGCTGGAGATCGCCCAGCACCAGATGGCAGTCCGTGCCGCCTGTCACAACGCGCAGGCCGCCGGCGACAAGCACGTCCGCCAGCGCCTGAGCGTTCGTCACGACGGCCTTGCTGTAAGTGCGGAATTCCGGTTGCAGTGCCTCATGAAAGGCCGCCGCCTTGCCGGCGATCACATGCATAAGGGGGCCGCCCTGTGTCCCGGGAAAGATCGCCTTGTCGATCTTCTTAGCCAGCGCTTCGTCATTGGTGAGGATGATACCGCCGCGCGGGCCGCGCAGGGTCTTGTGCGTTGTGGAGGTGACGATGTGCGCATGAGGCACCGGGTTGGGATAAAGGCCGGTCGCGATCAGTCCGGCATAATGGGCGACATCGGCGACCACCCACGCCCCGACCTCATCGGCGATGGCGCGCATCCGGGCGAAATCGATCTCGCGCGGATAGGCGGAGCCGCCCGCGAAAATGAGCTTTGGCCGCGCCTCACGCGCGCGGCGGGCCATATCGTCATAATCGATCCGCTCGTCATCGCGGCGGACCAGATAAGGCACCGGCTTGAACCACCGGCCGGACATGCTGACCGGCGAACCGTGGGTGAGATGCCCGCCGCAGGCAAGGTCCAGCCCCATGATGCTGTCACCCGGCGCGAGCAGCGCATAGAAGACCGCGACGTTCGCGTTCACCCCGGAATGCGGCTGGACGTTCGCATAGCGCCCCCCGAACAGGCGGCAAGCCCGTTCGATCGCCAGCCGCTCCACCTGATCGACCGCGTGACAGCCGCCATAATAGCGCCGGCCGGGATAGCCCTCGGCATATTTGTTGGTGAGGATCGAACCCTGCGCGGCGCGAACGGCCGCGCTGACCATGTTCTCCGACGCAATGAGCTCGATATGCTCATGCTGGCGGCGCGCCTCGCTCGAAATGGCGGCGTGCAGATCTGGATCGATTGTCATCTCTTAAAACCTCTGGAGCGAAAAGCGGTGGCGCGGTGGCGCACCTTATTGCGGTCGGTCGCGGGCATCGCTAAGCTGTTCCGGCCCATTTAGGATGGGCCAGTTTTGTTAATATGAGTGGGCCGGTTGAAGACGCGCGGGAGTTTGCAGATCGATTTGCCGGCAACACGCCTGGGGCCGATCTTTATCGATTTGGCGCAATCGATTATCACCGAGATCGAGCGGGGCCGGCTGAAGCCCGGCGATCCCTTGCCGGGCACCCGTGCGCTGGCGCGTAGCCTCAAGCTCAACCGCAACACTGTCGATGCGGCCTATCACGAACTGACGATGCAGGGCTGGCTGGAAGCGCGCCCCTCGCGCGGCACATTCGTCGCGACGGATCTGCCGGAAAGCCCGGCGATCGCAATGCGTGCCCCAGCGCTTGTCGAGCCGTCCGTCGCCTCGGTGATGCCGCCCGTTCTGCACATGACCGATGGCGCGCCGGACGCGCGGCTGATGCCCCATGCGGAACTGGCGCGGGCATTCCGGGCAGCCCTCTCTTCTTCCGCCATGCTGACGGAGATGGCCCATGGCGATCCTTATGGCGCGCCGCGACTGAGGTCCGTGCTGTCCGAATATCTGGCGCATGAACGCGGTCTGGCAGTTCCCGCCAACCAGGTCATGGTGACGCGCGGCAGCCAGATGGGGTTGTTCCTGTCCGCAGCAGCGCTGATCGCGCCGGGAGATGTTATCGCGGTGGAGGAACCGGGCTATCCGCTGGCCTGGGCGGCCTTCCGCGCCGCTGGAGCCAATGTCGTCGGCGTGCCGGTGGATGGCGGCGGCATCGATCTGGATCGGCTGGAACAGATGGCGGCGGAGCCCCCGCGGCTGACGGCCGTCTATGTCACGCCGCATCATCAATATCCCACGACTGTCACGCTGGGTGCCGGCCGCCGCCTTCGCCTTCTCGACTTGGCGCGTCGCCATGGCCTGACCGTGATCGAGGATGATTATGACAATGAGTACCGCTTCGATGGCCGCCCGATCCTGCCCATGGCGGCGCGGGCGTCCGACGATCAGCCCATCGTCTATCTGGGATCGCTCTCGAAGCTGATGGCCCCGGCGCTGCGGCTGGGTTACGTGGTCGCCTCTCCCGCGACGCTCACGCGGATGGCGACCGTGCGCGAAGCGATCGACCGGCAAGGCGACTTACCGCTGGAGCAGGCGTTCGCATCGCTGATCGCGCAGGGCGATGTCCGCCGCCATGCCCGCAAGGCGCGCCGGATTTATCAGGCGCGGCGCGATCTGTTCGTGGCTTTGCTGAAGGAGCAGCTGTCCGACACGGTCGATTTCGATGTGCCTGCGGGTGGCCTCGCGATCTGGCTGAAGATGCGGAAGGGGCTGAGCGCGCAGCAGTGGAGCGACCGTGCGCTGAAGCTTGGACTTAGCATATCGCCGGGCGCCCGGTTCACGCTTGATGTCACAGCGCCGCCTGAGGCGCTGCGCGTGGGGTTCGCCAGCCTTGATGAGCTGGAACTGTCTCAGGCCGTGCGCTTGCTGGTCGCGTCTCGTCCCACCTGAGCCGGCCTAGTCTGAAATTCCAATCCGGCCCTCTCTGGCAGACCAGACCCTCTCTATTGCACCGCCTCGAGCACAGCTGCTCCAGGGAGGTCAGACATGGACATTACGAGCGATGTTACACTCAATCCCGTCACCGAGGCCGATAAGGAGGCGTGGCTGGGGCTTTGGGCGCAATATCTGATCTTCTACAAAGCCGATATTTCCGATGCCGTCACCGAACTGAGCTGGCAGCGCCTTCTCGATCCCAAAGAGCCGATGGGCTGCATTCTGGCGCGGCAAGGCGGGAAAGCGGTCGGTTTCGCCAACCATGTCCAGCATCGCTCGACGTGGACGCGTGGCGACTATCTCTATCTGGAAGATCTGTTTGTGGACCCGTCGGTCAGAGGACAGGGCATCGGCGGCAAACTGATCGGCGCGCTCTATGAGCTAGCAGCACAGGCCGGATTCTCGCGGGTGTACTGGCACACGCATCAGACCAACAGCACAGCGATGCTCCTCTATGACCGGATTGGAGAGCGGTCGGGCTTCGTGCATTATCAGCACCTATTGAATGCGTAACATGGTCACCGCTGACCAATTGGCCTGATCCATTGATGTAGCACAACAAAGACCACGGTCGAGCCTGCTACATGGTGTCAAGGCACAACTGCAAAAGGTGAGCACTATGATAGACCATATGGGTATCAGCCCCACAGACATGGAACGGGCGCGACAGTTTTACGACGCTGCCCTGAAGCCGCTTGGCATCACAAATGTGATGGAGGTGACGCCCGAACAAACCGGTGGCTATCATGGCATCGGCTATGGGGTCGCCCCAAAGCCGTTCTTCTGGCTCTCGACCGACAATCGCCGGCCCCTGCCGGACGGACCACGCGGCGCTGGCGTTCACATCGCGTTTCAAGCCGGTAGCAGAGCAGAGGTCGACGCCTTCTACGCAGCGGCAATTGAGCAAGGTGCACGGGATAACGGCCCACCCGGGATAAGGCCGCATTACCATCCTGCCTATTATGCAGCCTTCGTGATCGATCCGGATGGGGTCAACGTCGAGGCCGTGTGCCAGAAGCCAGAATGAGAGAGCGTGCCCTCCTATCCGGCAGGGTCATCTGCGAGGCATCGAGCAAGTCAATATAACATGCAGCTACGCAGGTCTTTCAGTGGCTGAGCTGGCGCAGATCCAGAACGAGCGGCGGTGCGGCGCGTTCGATGCGCCAGCCGCTGTCACGGTACACCAGTTCAACCAGCCCCTCGCCCTCCTCTGCCAGTCGCTGCTCCAACCAGGGATAAAGTGTCTTGATCCCCGGCGCCTTCGTCCAGGCAGGCACATTCGCCAAACGGAAGCGATAGCGCAGCGTCGCTCGACGCACCATCGGATCGGCACTTTCGATACTGACCTCCTGTGGCTGTATATCGCCATAGCAGATGATCGTTTTTGCCCCGCCATAGTCATCGCCGCCAGAGCGGATATATTGCTCACTGCCTGACGCGGGAGCGTAGCGCAGTGCTGGGCGAGGTGCGACCGGACCCTCGAAGGAAGAAGACCCGGCAGGCTCCAACAGACCGGCCTCGGTAAATGCCTGCGCGCGGCGGCGCTCGACCGGACTGTCGACTGCAACGTCCCAGGGCATGTTGAAAAATGGTGCGCAGGCGGGTCGGGTTTCAAGCCAGTCCGCAATCAGCTTTCGCCCGTCAGCGGCGCTCGGCGGCAAAGGATCACCATTCTCGTCGAGAGCAGCTGTGGCCGATCCATCGGGCGTGCCGGATGAGCAGGCGGCCAGCAAAAGACAGACGGAAAATAGAAAACTCGCGCGCGCCATTACTTCCTCTCTTGAGCGTGATCGGCACAGGAGGCCTCTACAGGTTATGGCTGCTCCCGTTCATCGGCTGCAAGTTTTCACAATCGACATGTCAGGGCAACATCGTTTGCCCAAGCCTTCTGTCGAACAACGCTGAGCCGGATGGGCTATCAGATGAAATCGTTGTTATGGGCAGCGGTGAGACTCGCTCCGTTTGTCAGGATCGCAGCGGAGCAGCCGCGAGCGCGTCAATCAGCGCCTCTCTCAACGGCTTGGGCTGGAGCCGGTCATCATAAGGACAAGGGCGCTTGGGAAGCCCATCCGCGCGCGGTCCACTGCCGCTGCCGCGCAACCAGGTATGATTGTCGGACATCCCCCAGAGCAAGACACTGTGCAGTTGCGGATAGGACAGGCTCACATCAAGAAACGCCTTGGCATAGGCGGCGATCTGTGCATCGCGTTCCGCGACCGGCGCCACGGCAAAGCGATCATTCACGTCAAACTCGGTGATGAGAAGGCGGTAGTTCATCGCGGTGACCGCATCGAGAAAATCGCGCCACGCCCGCTCGTCATGAGCGCCAAAGCCGCCGACCCCACTGGTATTGCCTGTGGTTCCACCTCCGCCCAGATGGCCCTGAATGCCAAGGGCGTGCACCGGGACATTGCGCTTGCGGAACCCTTCGAGCAGCCGCAGCACCCCTGCCCGATGCTTTTCGTTGGATGGCTCCCAGTTCATGAAGTCGTTGTAGACAAGCTCGGTCGAAGCCGGGAGATTCTCCTTGGCAAGGTGGAAGGCGAGGTCGACCATCTCGCCGCTGTCGCCAAACGCTTTCGAGAAGGACGTGGTCCGCAGCGATCCGTCCGCCGGATCGATCGCCTCGTTCACGACGTCCCATGACTGGATGCGCGACGCGTAGCGACGGCAGGTGCGCTCGATATGCTCGACCATCATCTGACGCGCCGTGCGCTTAGGATCGGGGCCGAAATCGAAGCTCTTCTGCCATTCGGGAATGCGACGCTCGACCTGCCACAGGAGGTTGTGGCCGCGAATGGCGAGACGATTTTCCTCTGCCCAGTCCAGCAGATCGTCAGCCGCGCTATAGTCGATCGTGGTCGGGTCCGGACGGATGGCATACCATTTGAGTTCGTTCTCCGGGACCATGATCGTGCTCTGCGATGCGACCAGCGACGCATAAGCCGGATCCTGCGCTACGGCACGCCGACTCATCGCCGTGCCAAAGGCAATGCCCCGCCGCCGGGCCACGTTGCCCAGTGACTGTCCTGCTGGCTGGGGCAACGTGGCTGCAGTTGCTGCCATCAGCGCCCCAGCCATCATTGCGCGACGTGTCGTTTCCATGCGTCCTCTCCCCTGATCCGTCCGTCGTGCGAAGCGCGCCATTGAGGCGTCGTTCCAACCTTGTTTACGGAAACCGGCGCTATTTGGCCGGACCTGTCTCCCGCCGCTTCCGGCTCGCAATGAGATCGCTTCTGGAGAGGCGCCGGATCGAGAGCTCCAGACGCTTCTCGCTCTCGTGTATCTCCTGCTGCGTCCTGATCGCCGAAGCCATGTGGGCCTGCGCCGCAGCGCGCGCCCGATCCGCATCACCGGCCAAAATGGCCTCGAGAATGAGTCGGTGCTCCACGATCTGCGAGCCCGGATCGGCGCGATGCTTGTACAGGCTCTGGCGGTTCAAATAGACGCTCGAGCGCAGCACGCTTTCCAGACTGCGCATGAGGTGCAGCATCATGATGTTGTGACTCGCCTCGTAAATGGCGAAGTGGAACTCAGCATCGCTCCTGGCGATATCATCGATGCTGTCCCGCTCATGCGCGTCCATCATCGCCTCGAAATGATCCTGGAGTCGCTCCCGGTCGATATCAGACGCACGTTCCGCCGCGTAGCCGGCAGCCGACGCTTCCACGACCGCGCGCAGCTCCATAAGGTCTGAGCGGGCAGCTGGATCGTCCATAAGCACCAGCAACGGATCGCGAAGGCTCTTGCCGATTTCCTCACTGACATAGGTCGCGCCTTGCGCATTCGTGGTGAGCAAACCGAAGGCAATGAGCTTGTCCAGCCCCTCGCGCAGGGACGGCCGCGAGACACTGAGTTTCACGGAAAGGTCGCGCTCCGAAAGCAGCCGTTCGCCCGGACGCAAAACGCCCTCCAGGATCATTTGCTGGATATGCTGGGCTATGGTGTCGGACAATTTGACCGGCTTAATCGGCAGGATGCCGCCTTCTTCATTCTCGCTCATGACCCATTCCTAAAATGCGGACAGGGTGATTGACCACTAAAAACTTTGGTCAAATAAAATTACCATTGATGTGTTTGGTAAAAGTTTATACGCACCCCTGGTGGCATCTGACGTCCAGGATGAATGGGCGCAAACGACCAACTGGGGAGGATGAAATGAACCGGACTCGAAATGCGTCGATCCTTTTGATCGGCGCGAGCGCGATTGCTCTTACGCCGTCCGCTTTGGCTCAGACTGCGCCTTCATCGACAAATGCCGCATCTGTTAGCGGAAGCGATTCAGATCAGGCAGGCCAGTCCGCTGCTTCGAACGCGGACATAATCG
Source organism: Sphingobium sp. CR28 (assembly GCF_052327305.1). GTDB lineage: Bacteria > Pseudomonadota > Alphaproteobacteria > Sphingomonadales > Sphingomonadaceae > Sphingobium. Next base: position 740,024 of record NZ_CP182486.1, read on the forward strand.
TCACGGGGTCGCGCGTTGTAAGCAATGGCAATCAGGCCCCGACACCCGTCACCGTGATCGCCACCGAGCGGTTGCAGCAGACGACGCCCTCCAACATCCCAGACGCGCTCAATCGCCTGCCGCAATTCGCCGCGCAGCCTTCGACCCGCAACATCGGCAATGCACAAGGCAATGCGACCGGCAACTTCCTCAACCTCCGGCGCTTCGGCTCTAACCGAAACCTCGTTCTGCTCGATGGCAGTCGCGTGCCGCCGACGGCCGCAAGCGGTGCAGTCGACACAAACACGATCCCGCAGTCTCTGGTCGAACGTGTGGAGATCGTGACGGGCGGCGCTTCGGCGGTCTATGGTTCAGATGCGGTCACTGGCGTCATCAACTTCATCATCAACAAGAAGTTTAACGGGCTGAAAGCCAATGCCCAGATTGGCACCTCCACTTACGGCGACAATTCTTCCTGGCGGTTCGGCATTGCCGGCGGCATGCCGATCTTCGGCGAGCGGGGCCATATCGAGGCCAGCTTCGACCATTACGACTCCAAGGGCCTGATCGGCGTCGGGGTGCGAAAGCCTGCCGACCAGATTCCGACTGTCGGTGGCGCCGGTACGCAGGCAAATCCGTTCCGCCTGATCTACAACGGCAGAATACTTACGGGCAATCGCGGCGGGTTCATCTCGAATACCAACACCGGCTTTCCCGCAGCCCTTCGCGAGCTGACCTTTAATACCGATGGCATTCCGACCCGTTTCGTTCATGGCGCAAACTCAGGCGTCAATGGCCTCGAGAGCGGGGGCGACGGAGGCTATTACGATGCCACAACCTATCTCGCGCCGGTGCGTACAAACCAGGCCTTCGGCCGCTTCGACTATGAACTCACCGATGACATCAACTTTTACGTACAGGGCACGTACAGCAGCGCCTTTGCTGACTATCAATATGCGTCGGTGCGCTACTCTTCAACGATCCTGAGCGGCAATCCGCTGATCCCGACTGCAATCGTCCCGGGTACCAACCAGACAATCCAGCAGATCATGACGGCAACCAACACACCGTCGATCACAATTGCACGTTTGCAGAGCGTCGAGGATGGCTGGCCGCCGCGCACCAATCATGTGCTTTCGACCAATGCCTTCGCGATGGGCGGCTTCTCCGGCAAGATTTTCGGCGACTTCGACTGGAGCGTCAACTACATCTATTCGGTCAGCAAACAGCACGTCAAAAACCGCAACAACACCAATGTGCAAAAACTCGCGGCGGCGCTGGATGCGGTGACCGACCCGGCGACGGGCCGGGTGGTCTGCCAGGTCTCGCTGACCCAGTTCGCTTCTCTATATCCGGGCTGCGAGCCAATGAACGTGTTTGGACCGACAGCTCCGAGCAAAGGCGCGCAAAGCTTTGTGCTCGAGGATACCTTCTTCACGCTGACCAACCGCATGCAGGACGTGAACTTCGCCATTTCCGGATCACCGTTCGACCTCTGGGCTGGGCCTGTTCGCGTGGCATTGAGCGGTGAATATCGTTGGCTGTCGCTGCGCAACCGCTCCAGCGTGGAGGCCACCGCACCAGCGGACTGCACGGGTCTCCGCGCGAACTGCGCCGGCCTTACCAAATATCAGCACGACGTCTCATCGAGCATCTTCGCCAAGCAGAACGTCAAGGAAATCGCTGGCGAACTGCTCATCCCGCTGCTCAAGGATGTTCCACTGGTCCGCTCGCTCGAATTGAACCTCGCCGGACGCTATACCGACTACAGCACCAGCGGTTCGGTGGAGACGTGGAAAATCGGCGGCACATGGGAGCCCGTAGAAGGCATTCGCTTCCGCGCGTCACGCTCACGTGACATCCGCGCACCTACTCTGCAGGATTTGTTTGCGCCGTTGTCGCAGGGACCGAGCGGCTTCACCGATCTGCATACCAACATCTCGCGCGTCACCAACATCTACACGCAGGGCAATCGGAACCTGGTCCCCGAAGTTGCCAACACGACGACACTTGGTGTGGTGCTGCAGCCGGCATTCCTGCCCAACTTCAGCCTTGCGGTGGACCTCTACCGCATTCGCATCAACAATGCGATCATCAACGCGTCCGGCTTCAACACGACCATTCAGCGCGAGTGCGAGAACTCCAACGGTGCGTCGGCTTTCTGCGCATTGCTGGAGCGACCACTTCCGTTCAGCGACCGAACACCGGCCAACTTCCCGACGCGGGTGTTATCCCAGAATATCAACGCGGCGCGGCAGTGGACGCACGGCGTCGACGTGGAAGCGAATTATCGCTTCAATCTCGCCGATGTCGCCGAAAGCCTGCCGGGTGCGCTCGCTATCCGCGCACTCGCGTCGTACCAGCCGGTGGTGAAGCGCCAGACGGTTACGTCGGTCCCGCCAACCAACTCTGCCGGCGTCCAGGGAAGTTCAAAGCTCGTCGTGAACCTTGGCTTCGATTATAATATCGACAACTTTAGCTTGCTGGTAACCGAGCGTTGGCAGTCCAAGCAGCAGCCAAGCGACCGCTCGATCAACTACGATCTTCGGCCTGACATTCCTGCCTACAGCTACACCGACATCTCGATGAACTATGAGATCACGCTTGGCGGTCATAAGGTTACGCCGTTCGTCACGGTCGAAAACCTGTTCAACAAGAAGCCGCCGATCGTTGGAACCCAGAACAACGTGCCTGGCCTGTTCTTCCCCGGGGCGAGCGGCTACGACATCATCGGTCGCTATTTTACTGCAGGCATTCGCGGCAAATTCTGATCGTGCCGGAGGCGCCCCCCGCCCCGGCACGCCGGTCCCGTCAGTATCCCTCCCCGGCGCTGACGGGACCGTCACAGACAAGACAGCGGTCAGACCGCCCAGAGAGAGTGACCATGCCTCCCAGAGATGACGATCGATGACGAGCGACCTCTCCCCGATTTACCGCAAGGTCACGGTCAGGATCATCCCTTTCCTCTTCGTCTGCTATTTGTTCAACTACATCGACCGAGTGAATGTCGGCTTCGCCAAACTCCAGATGCTGGGCGATCTGGGGATGAGTGAGACGGTCTATGGCTTGGGCGCGGGCATCTTCTTCATTGGCTATCTGGCATGCGGCGTGCCGAGCAACTTGATGCTTCAGCGCCTCGGTGCGCGGCGCTGGATCGCCGCTATGATGGTTACGTGGGGACTGTTCTCCACTGCCCTCATGTTCGTGAACAGTGCAGCGAGCTTCTATGTCCTCCGCTTCCTGACCGGCGCGGCCGAGGCGGGCTTCTTTCCCGGCGTCGTCCTTTATCTGACGCGCTGGTTCCCCCGCGCACGCCATGGCCGGGTCATGACGGTCTTCATGTCCGCCATTCCCGTATCCGGCGTGCTCGGTGGCCCGACCTCGGGGTGGATGCTCAGCCATTTCTCGACCGGACAGGGAGGGCTGGCAGCATGGCAGTGGCTCTTCCTTCTGCAAGGCCTGCCCACCGTATTTCTGGGCATGGCGGTGTCGTTCATCCTGAGCGACGGCTTCGCTGACGCGCGCTGGCTGGATGAGAGGGAGAAGGCGGCGCTCAGCAATGCCCTTGCCGAGGACGAACGAAACCGGCCCGTAACCGCCGCAGAGTCTTTCGCGGCAGTGCTTCGCAATCCCGCAACTTGGATGCTCGGCCTGCTCTATTTCTGCATTCAAAGCGGCGTATATGCCATCAACTTCTGGCTCCCCACGATCATTGAGGCGAGCGGCGAAACAAACCCGATGACGATAGGCCTGATGAGCGCCGTTCCCTATTTCGCAGCGGTCGTGTTCATGATCGTCATGGGCCGTTCAGCGGACCGCCGGCAGGAGCGACGGTGGCATCTGATCGTCCCGCTGGCGACCGGAGCAGCCGGCCTCCTCCTGGCGGCGGTAGCGCATGATCCGCTGCTGTCCCTCGCCGGCATGACACTGGCGACCATGGGTGCGCTGACCGGCCTTCCGCTCTTCTGGCCGCTGACCAATGCCTATCTCAGTGCGGCGGCTGCCGCCGGTGGCTTCGCTCTCATAAATTCCTGCGGCCAGGTCGCAGGTTTCGCGAGTCCTTATCTCGTGGGGTGGATCAAGGACGTTTCGGGAGATACGCGCCTCGCCTTGCAATTGCTTGCAGCGGCCATGATCTTCGGCATCGTCCTTGTGCTGCGCACGCCTGCTCGCACACAGCCTGCATGAGCAATACGTCAATGAAAGTTGTAATCGCTTCTGACTCGTTCAAGGAGAGCCTCTCCGCCAGGGAAGTGGTCGAACTCATCGAGGCGGGTTTCCGAGAGGTTTTTCCCGACTGGACTTATGTCCAGATGCCAGTCGCGGACGGAGGGGAAGGGACAGTCGATGCGCTTGTCGCGGCGACAAACGGACGGCACATCTCCCACAGAGTTACCGGGCCGCTGGGCGATGCCGTCGACGCCTTCTTCGGACTGACGGGCGATGGCAGGACCGCAGTCATCGAAATGGCGGCGGCGGGCGGGCTGATGCTGCTGCCTCTGGAGAGACGCGACCCCCTGCATACCTCCACTTACGGCGTAGGGGAGCTTATTCGGCGCGCCCTTGATCTGGGTGCGCGGCACTTCATTATCGGCTTGGGAGGTAGCGCTACCAATGACGGCGGCGCAGGCATGGCTCAGGCGCTGGGCGCGCAGCTTCTGGATAGGAACGGCAAAGCCATCGAACGCGGCGGGGCCGCTCTCTCCTCGCTGGCCCATATCGACATCGCTGGTATCGATCCGCGCCTGGCGGAGTGCGAGATCGAAGTCGCGTGCGACGTGGACAGTCCGCTCTTTGGGCCTTCGGGCGCCTCAACCATCTTTGGCCCGCAAAAGGGCGCCACGCCCGCAATGGTCAGCCAGCTTGACGCGAGCCTCCTTCATTATGCCCGGTGTATTGCGCGCGATCTGGGAATAGACGTTGCCCATCTGCCCGGCGGCGGCGCCGCAGGTGGACTCGGCGCAGGGCTTGTAGCGTTCACTCACGCCATTCTGCGTCCGGGCGCCCAGATCATCTTCGACGCAGTTGGCCTGGACCGTCATGTGCGTGAGGCCGACCTCGTCATAACCGGCGAAGGACGCATCGATGGCCAGAGCATCCACGGCAAGACCCCGGTGGCCGTCGCTGCTCTGGGTCAGCGCCATGCAAAGCCGGTCATTGCGCTGACCGGTGCGCTCGGTGAGGGCGCCAGCCTCGTCCTCGATCATGGGATCGACGCGATGTTCAGTGTAGTTTCTTATCCCTGTACGATGGAAGAAGCACTGGAGCAGGCAAGCAGCAATGTTCTTGAAACAGCGAGAAACGTCGCGATGGGACTCCGCATCGGGATGGCACTGGGATAGCGGGGAGAAAATCGCCCATCAGGCCATAACGCGGGGATCGACACTCCACGACCGCTTGGAGAGATCGCCGATTGGCCCCGCGACCCGTGCCTCGCCCACGGGCCTTCCCATGAGGTCAATGCCGATGCCGGGAAACGCTTTGAACTTGGGCAGAGGCTTGCTGCTCGAAATCGTGAGGCGCAGCGTCTTGGGGTCGAAATCGATCTCCATGTCCGCCAGCACGGATTGCTGATCCCAACCCTGGATGGCGCGCCAGCTCGGCAGATCATAGAATTTGATCTTCTGCCAGGCGACCGGATCATATGTCGGGCTCGGCTCGCCCTCGAACAGACCCTGAAATCGCTCCGGCAGACCGGCATAGACGTTACTGTCCGCCTTATTGTTCTTGTCGACGAAATTGATCGCCGACTTGCACTTGGTGAAGATGTTGCCGGCTACCGTGTTGCCGTTGGCTTGCGGCAGGCCTCTGTCCGGGCGAACGATAGCGAAGATGCCGGCGTTATTGCACTGGCCAATCAGGTTTTGAACGATGATCTGCTTGCTCGACGCATTGTCGAAGATGCCCGAACCCGCACAACCCCTCTGGCCGGGCGTGCCGGGCTCGGCGTTGCGCACATCCCAGATGATGTTGTTGTCGATCAGATCCTGATCCGGCGTCATTTCGATGTGCAGCGCGGAGCCAACCGTCAGCACGTCCGCCATGATGTTCTGAGTGATGCGGCAATTGACATTGTCGACATCCCACCAGGCGGCATTGGCATGGCGCATGTGCCGGATGACATTGCGGCGGAAAAGCATGTTCTTGGCGAAGTGGAATTTCGCGCCCGCCGCTTCCCAGCCGCGTTCGGCGTCGGCCCAGCCACACCACTCTATGAGATTGTCCTCGATCAGCGTGTCGGTCGTGCCGAGCCCCGAAAGGCACGTGACGCCGCAGTAGCGCAGTGTGTTGCGCCGGATGATCTGCGACTGACCGGGCGTCTTGGCCGCCCCGCCCGGCAGGCTGCTATAGGCATCCCGCCCGATGATGAGGCCCGAGCCATTGGCCCATTCGATGATGTTGTCTTCCACGATCCAGTGGTCGCCGCCGCCCAGCGAAACCATGCCGTCCTGCCCGCCGGGATAGGGGTAGGGATTGCCCGCATGCTGGAAGTTGAGGCCTTTTATCCGAATGTAGCTTGAGCCGCTCTGGGCGGGCACGAACGTGGCGGGGCGGGTCGTCGCCTCGATGAGATGATCCGCCGGAGTCCCTTGCTCCAGCCGGATGTAGATCGCCGTGCCGCTATTGTTGACATAGAAGCGCCCGTTAAGCGTGCCGCCCAGTTCCTGCATGATCGCACCGCCACGGCGACGCGGCGGCATTCCGCGCTGCGGCGCAGCCGGCTTCGTGTAGTCGGGCACCGGCGAAAGATTGGGCTGCGCCAGCTCATTCAGCTGCTCGACCGGCTCCAGCGGCTTGCCGTCTACGAAGAGGAGACCGCGCCTACGCAGATAGGGTCCCATGTCGACGATGGCAGTGTCGAGCCAGCCCCAGGACCCCATAATGCTGGGCAAGGCAAAGGGATTATAGAGATCCGGGAACATCTCGCTCGTGAGATCATAGCGCCAGACCGTAACGGACGGCCCGGGCGCATTGCGCGGCCCGGTCGAGATGCTCTCCTGCTTCCAGCCGTCCCTGAGCGCCTCCGAGCCCCGGATATAGACGTTCGCGCCCGGCGCCGCCTCATAGCTGATCATCCGGTCCGGCCCCGTGCCGCCGCGTGCCGGACGCACCCATTCGCGATAGACGCCCGAAGCGATGACGACCCGCTCGCCCGGCTGCAACACCTCCGCCGCCTTGCCGATCGTGCGGAACGGCCGCGCCTTGTCGCCCGGTCCATTGTCGTCCGCGCTTGCCGCGCCATTATCCACATAATAGGTCCGGGAGAAGGTCAGCGGCTTTTCCCAATAAGTGAACTGCGTGCCGTCAGGCAGGCGAGAGCCGGCAGTGTCGGCCGCACCGCCAGCCGATGCCGCATGGGCCTCGTCCGAAAAGCCGCCGTCCAGCATGCCGCCCGCTATTCCGACCGCGCCGACCAAAGCTGCGCATTCCAAAAACTGACGCCGATGGAGCTTTACTCCAGTTCCCATTGAGGAAGCGGCATGATTTTCCTGGCCTGATTGCACGATCCTGCTCCCTCGGGCGTTTATATCTGGCCTGGCACGACGATCTGTGCCGGCCACCGACGCCGATCTGTATATTTTCTTGGCCATTTATATCAATGGTAAAATTATATTACCAATTCACTCCACCTCAAAGGCGGGTATCTCGAGGGCGTCGCCCCCCTTATAGCGGCACCGCAGTGGTATATTTCACCTGCGCCAACGCGAAATGCGAGGAACCGGTAGCCACGGAAGGGTGCCGCAGCACGGTTCGCATCAGGAAGCGATTATAGTCTTCCACATCGGCAACCAGGATGCGCAGCAGATAATCCCAATCGCCCGACATCGAATAGCACTCGATGATCTCCTCGCGCGAGGCGATGAAGCTCTCGAACGCTTCCGTCGTCTCGATCAAATGGTTCTTGATCTTGATGTGGCAGATGACGTTGACCCCTCGGCCTAGACGCGCTGCATCGACCAGGCGCACCTGGCTACCCAGGATCCGGTCGGCTTCCAGAGCGCGAATACGCCGCCAACAAGAGGCCGTCGAGGCACCGACGCGTTCAGCCAATTCAGCATGGCTGATGGACGCATCGCGCTGCAACTCATACAGCAGCTTGCGATCGATGGCATCGATCCGGCGTTCCAAAGTCATGCCCCCGCTCCATCGGCATCGGGCTGGCGCTCGGGTGCCGCGCGAGCAAACGCATCGATCTCGCTGCATCGGGCATCCACCGCCAGCAGTTCGGGAAAATCAGTCAAATCGACGTGAAAGCGGCGGGCGTTATAGATTTGCGGGACCAGGCAGCAGTCCGCTATCGTCGGTGTCTCCCCGAAACAGAAGCCCTTGCCATGGTCGCGTATCATGATCTCCAGCGCCGCAAAGCCGGCATGAATCCAGCGCTCGATCCAGCGCTTCACTGCATCTTCCGGCACGCCAAGGTCATGGCGTAAAGCCTGTAGAACCCGCAGGTTGTTGAGCGGATGGATATCGCAGGCGATGGTAGACGCCATAGCGCGGACAATGCCACGGCTCATGGCGTCGGCTGGAAGAAGCGGCTGCGTCGGGTAGCTTTCCTCGAGCCACTCGAGGATGGCGAGGCTTTGCGACAGACTCTCTCCGTCGACTTCAAGTGCCGGCACGAGACCGAGAGGCGCGTGTCGGCCTAGCGCCGGCCCGCTCTGCTCACCTTTGCGAAGATCATAGCTCGACTGGCTGTAGTCGATGCCCTTGAGGTTAGCGCCGATCCGCACCCGGTACGATGCTGAGGACCGCCAATAGCCGTGCAGGGTCATCGTCATAGTCTTGCCTCCGTCTACCGTGGGTCGTGCCTCGAACGATCACCCGGACCATTGCATCATTATGGTGATTAATATCTATCTCGACTGCCAGATTTCCGATCAATTCAATCCAATATACCCGTAGAAACTCCCATGAATGAAACGAATTTTCGCGCGGGTTTGATAAATTGCCGTCATGGGAAGCACGGATTTCCTGCCGCCCGGCGCCGCACCCGACTGGACCATTCCTCAGGAGTGGGCCTCCTATACGGGTGAAGAGCATGAAATGTGGGATCGGCTGTTCGCTCGCCAGGCCGAAATGCTGCCTACGCGGGTGGTTCCTGCCTTCATGGAAGGCCTTGATGTCCTTCGCATGTCTAAGCCGGGCATTCCGGATTTCGAGGAACTGAACGAGCGGCTGCATCGTGCAACCGGCTGGCAAATCGTTGCAGTCCCCGGCCTTGTGCCCGACGAGATTTTCTTCGAGCACCTTGCCAATCGCCGTTTCGTGGCTGGTCGGTTCATCCGCCCCGCTGAGCAGCTCGACTATCTGCAGGAGCCGGACATCTTCCATGATGTGCTCGGGCACGTGCCGCTCCTCGTCCACCCGGTCTTTGCCGATTACATGCAGGCCTATGGCCAAGGTGGTCTGAGGGCGGCCAAGCTCGGTATGATCGAGGCACTGGCCCGCCTGTACTGGTACACTGTCGAGTTCGGGCTGGTTCGCGATGGCGATGATCTCAAGCTCTATGGAGCAGGCATCGTCTCGTCCTATGGCGAAAGTCTCTTCGCTCTCGACGATCCGTCCCCGAACCGCATTGGCTTCGACCTCGAACGGGTAATGCGCTCGCGATACCGGATCGATGACTACCAGCAGAGCTACTTCGTCATCGAGAGCTTCGAAGATCTTCTGCGGCAGACGCGCGATGTGGATCTCGGACCAATCTACGAGCGTGTGCGCGAGCTTGAGCCGATCGAGGTTGGAGCCCTTCTCCCAACCGATCGGGTCTTCCACGCAGGAACCCAAGGCTACGCACGCGCAAACGGCGTCACCAGCTAACCAGATGTCTTGAGAGGAAGAAGAGATGAGCCTGTTTGACAATCCCATCGGCCTCGACGGCTTTGAGTTCGTGGAGTTCAGTGCGCCCGAGAAGGGCCTGCTGGAGCCGGTTTTCACCGCGATGGGCTTCACCCTGATTGCCCGACACCGGTCCAAGGACGTCCAGCTGTGGCGTCAGGGCGGCATCAACCTGATCGCCAACTATGAACCGCGCAGTCCCGCTGCCTATTTTGCCGCCGAGCATGGCGCCTCGGCCTGCGGCATGGGCTGGCGGGTAAAGGACGCGGCGAAAGCCTACGCCCTCGCCATTGAACGCGGTGCCGAGCCGGTCGAGGTCAGCACCGGCCCCATGGAACTGCGCCTGCCCGCCGTGCGCGGCATTGGAGGTTCAATCATCTATCTCATCGACCGTTACGAGGACGAGACTGGCGGACTATCGATCTACGACATCGATTTCGTCTACGAGCCGAGCGTCGACCGGCACCCCGAAGGCACGGGCTTCAAGATCATCGATCACCTGACCCACAACGTCTATGGGGGCCGCATGGCTCATTGGGCGAGCTTCTACGAGCGCGTCTTCGGCTTCCGCGAAATCCGCTATTTCGACATCAAGGGCGAATATACCGGCCTCACCAGCAAGGCGATGACCGCGCCCGACGGCAAGATCCGCATTCCGCTGAATGAGGAAGGCAAAGCCGGCGGCGGCCAGATCGAGGAGTTCCTGCGCGCCTATAATGGTGAAGGCATCCAGCATATCGCTTTGCTTTGCGATGATCTCATTGCCGCCTGGGACAGGCTCAAGGCTCTGGGCGTGCCCTTGATGACCGCGCCGCCCGCCGCCTATTACGAGATGCTGGACGAGCGCCTCCCCGGCCATGGCGAGCCGGTCAATGAACTTCAGGCGCGTGGTATCTTGCTCGACGGGTCGACGCAGGATGGCGACCCGCGCCTGCTGCTCCAGATCTTCGCCCAGCCGCAGATCGGCCCGGTCTTCTTCGAGTTCATCCAGCGCAAGAAGGACGAGGGCTTTGGCGAGGGCAATTTCACTGCGCTCTTCCAGAGCATCGAGCGCGACCAGTTGCAGCGCGGCGCGCTGAATGTGGGAGAGCCAGCATGAGCACAGTCGCACCACAGCTCAAGCGCATCCACCATGTCGCCTATCGCTGCAACGATGCGAAGGAGACGGTGGAATGGTACCAGCGCGTGCTGGGAATGACCTACACCACCGCTTTCGCCGAGGACAAGGTGCCCTCAACCGGCGAGGACGACCCCTACATGCACGTCTTCCTCGATTGCGGCAGTGGCAATGTGCTCGCCTTCTTCGAATTGCCAAACCAGCCGGCGATGGGGCGCGACCTCAATACCCCGGCCTGGGTCCAGCATCTCGCTTTTGAGGTGGAGGATGAGGCCGCGCTGCTTGCCGCGAAGGCCCATATCGAGGCGCAGGGCATCGATGTGCTCGGCCCGACATTCCATGGCGTGTTCCGCTCGATCTATTTTTTTGATCCCAATGGCCACCGCGTCGAACTGGCCTGCAACATCGGCACCGATGCGCAATATGCCGAATTGAAGCGCATCGCCCCGCTGATGCTTGAGGAATGGAGCCAGACCAAGCGCGCCCCCCGCCACGCCGAATGGCTGCACAAGGACCCCAACGCATGAAGCTCGCCAGCCTGAAGCATGGCCGAGACGGTCGCCTGATTGTCGTATCGGACGATCTTTCACATTATGTCGAAGCCGGGGCGGCCGCCCCGACTTTGCAGGCGGCGCTGGACGACTGGGCAGCCATCGAGCCGAAGCTCGCGGCCCTTGCGGATGATCTGGCGAAGGGCGCGGTTGCGGCCCAGCCGCTCGATCCCGCTGCGCTCGCGGCACCTCTACCGCGCGCCTATCAATGGGCCGACGGCTCGGCCTATGTGAACCATGTCGAGCTCGTCCGCCGGGCGCGCGGAGCAGAACTGCCTGAAAGCTTCTGGCATGAACCGCTCGTCTATCAGGGCGGCTCCGACCGGTTCCTTGGCCCGCGCGACGCCATCCCGCTCGTCGACGAAGCCTGGGGCTGCGACATGGAGGCGGAGGTCGTCGTCGTCACCGACGATGTCCCCCAAGGTACCACTGCGGAAGACGCGCGCAAACTCATCCGGCTCGTAGGCCTCGTCAATGACGTCTCACTGCGCAACCTCATCCCGGGCGAACTGGCCAAGGGCTTCGGCTTCTACCAGTCAAAGCCGGCCAGCGCGCTGTCGCCCATCTTCGTGACGCCGGATGCGCTAGGCGAGCGGTGGAAGGACGGCAAGCTGCACGGCACTCTGCATGTCGACCTCAACGGCCAGCCCTTCGGCCGCGCCGATGCTGGCGTCGACATGACGTTCGACTTCGGAACGCTCATCGCGCATCTCGCAAAGACCAGGTCGCTTGGCGCGGGAACGATTGTCGGTTCAGGCACGGTGTCCAATCGCGATGCGGATGGCGGCACCGGCAGGCCCGTGGCCAATGGTGGCCTTGGCTATAGTTGCATCGCCGAGGTGCGGATGGTCGAGACGATCCGCTATGGCACGCCGGCTACGCCCTTTCTCAGGCATGGCGACACTGTCCGGATCTGGATGGAGGACGACTGTGGTCAAGCCTTGTTCGGCACGATTTCCCAGACAGTAGAATCCATCTAATGCAGCGATTGAACGATCAGGAACGCGCCGAAGCGGACATACGAACCGGTTCGTGATGCACTCGTGCGAGATTTTGAATTCCGCGATTTCGTGGCCGCCTTCTCTTTCATGACGGCTGTCGCGCTGGAGGCCGAGAAGGTAGAGTATGATCGCCACTAATTCAGCGAGCAGTTCGCCCTCGTGGACGATGGCTGGCACGCGCCGATGAACGAGCAGCCGCTTTCGGAATGCCCATTTAGCAGCCTAAACCTCCGAAATGAAGGCATCGGCCTGCCTATCTGCGGCAGTAGCCTTCGCCGTCCTTCACCTTGAGACAGTCAGTCTTTCCCGCAAGATATTTCAGGCCGGTGTCGTCACCGGTCGACGCACGCAGGACCTGGTTGCCGTCGGGCCTCACAAACGCGATCCCCTCGGCTGTTCCGACACCCTCGAAGGTGCCGGACATGTCCTCGTCAGTCCCATATTGCATCTTAAGCGAATAGAGGCCCGCAGACTTTCCCTTTGAGACCGTAAGGTTCAACCCTTCCACGCCGATCCAACGGCCAACCCAGCCGTCGCGGTTCGTCGGCGCAGCAGCACTGGAAGCGCCGAGGGAATTATTCGCGATCCCATTCCCCTGCTGAATGGCATCGACCGACGTGGCGGCCGCAATGTCATTCTCAGCCATATTGTTGCCGCGTTCGCCCTTAGGGGCTTCCGAGCAAGCTGTTGCTCCCAGCGAGAGGAGAAGGAGGGCGGCGAGACTACGCATGGAGAACTCCTTTAGCGCTGGTTGATTTCTTGCTGACAGATCCGTGGAAAACACTCCAGAGCCCGTTCGGATCCGGCTGGAGCTTTTGCTTCTAGAAGTCTCGCTGCATACCTCGCATGCACGTCATCGCGAACGGCAATTATGCTCTGAGGTTTGGGTTTGTCCGGCGCGTCATCTTTTCGCTGACGGCGCGCCGGAACTCTCATGCAGGCCGATCAGCCGTTGAGCCGGTCTTTCACTGCCTTTGCGGGCGCAAAGCCAAGCTTCTTGGAGGCAGCGATGGTCATCGCCGCGCCGGTGGCGGGGTTACGGCCTTCGCGGGCCGGAGATGCCTTGACCTTGAACTTTCCAAAGCCGGACAGGCTGACTTCTTCGCCTGCTGCGGCAGCATCGACGATGGCGGCGAGCACGCCATCCACCAGCTTGCGGGCATCTGCCTTGCTGACGTCATGAGCGGTCGCGATCTTCTCCGCGAGGTCGGCATTGTTCATTCGTAAAACTCCTCTCTTGAAAATTCGCGAGCGCCATAGCGGGTGGATGCCGCCTGGTCAGCAACTCTTTGCAAACCGTCTCACCTCGGGGGGAGATATTCGCTGGAGAAGAGTGGACTCTGATCCTCACTAGCACGTGTGCGGCGCATATTGCGCAAACATGATTGCAGACCTCGCGTTTCAAGGATTGAGCAGTTGATCGAGCGCTGCTCTCCCGGATAAGGCCTGCTCATGATCACAACTACTCCTCATTCTTCGCGCCTGGCCCGTGTCGTCGCGGTGTCCCTGTTGGCCGTGCCTTTATGCGCTGCCGCGGCAGAGACGGAAAAGCCTCTTGCGCCGAGCACAGTGCCATCTGCGATAAAGGCGACGAATGACATCATTGCCCTCCCGCTCAACCCAACATTGCCTGCCGGACAACGGCTGTGCACGTCCAGCACGCCTTCGGGCCTTGGCTACACCATGCTCCGTCAGGCAACCGGTCCCAAACCTACGAGCGCTGACTATGTCCTGGTCAACTATATTGGCTATCTGGCTGCGACGGGCGCTGTCTTCGATCAGGGAATGCAGACTGCTTTTCCCGTGAGCGGCGTGATCCCTGGCTTCTCCGAAGGTCTGCAGATGATCGCAAAAACTGGTGTCGCCCGGATCTGCGTGCCTGCCGCGATGGGTTATGGTTCGGAAAGCTCAGGCCCGATCCCGGCCAACTCGGATCTCGTGTTTCAGGTCGAACTGCTCGACTACAAATCCGCCGCCGAAGTTCAGGCAATGCGAGGGCCCGGAATGGATACTGAAGAACCTGTGAGCGGCAATTAAGTGGGTGATCGCCAGATGTGGAGATGCTCGCTTAACGCGAGCCGACTTCACCGATGAACGCTATCCTGCGCGCCGCGCAGACCTGCACAACCGTGGGCGCAAGACGCACCGGGAGTAGCCCCACCCCACACAGGTCAAATGGCAAGCACTTCCAGGTTCGCCAGCAAAACCATCGGTCGCTTGCCTTAATCCGATCTTTGAAAGCGACCGTTGTTTCAGGCTGAAACCGAAAAGAGGCGCCTGCCCTTTTCGGCTGTTTTTCAGCGCTTACCCGAGGCTGCTTCGAATACCGGTAACGGGGCTTCGCGCGCATCCTTCAGGCTTACACCCATGGCTTGAGCGAGAGTGGGTGCGATCCGAAGCATGTCCACCACGCCGAGATCCTGCCCGGCTTTGATGCCCTTGCCCTTGATGAAGAAGGAAGCGTTCATCGCCGAAACTTCGGGGAGATAACCGTGCGTTCCCCGGGTGGTGGGGAGAGTGACCAGCCTGTCCCCGACATAGCTGCCGCCCAGCACGGTGCCCGGCTTCATCGCCAGAACGAAACTGGCGCCGGGATAGCCGCCGAGCTTCTCGACCTCTACGCCTTCGATAATGCGGTCAATGCCATTGGCGGGATCGGCCGCTAGGCGGCGCAGCAGATCTGAAACCCTGGCCCGTGCTGCGGCGTCTAAAGGGTCCTTGAGCAGGATGGCATCGCCCCAGCGTTTCGCGGTCCAGTCCTTCACCGCGACCGCGCGGCCCGGCGTTAGTGGCTCGATCTCGATCAGACCGGCCTCGATCAACGGAATATTGATGTTGAGGATGCGTGTATATGCAGCCTGTCCATGATCGGACACGACGGCGATCACCGTGTCGGGATCATTCGCCAGCGCGGTCGTAATGATCTCGCCAAGGACCGCGTCTTCATGCTCCATCGCCCGTTTAGCTTCGACGCTCCATGGTCCGTTGGCATGGGCCGTGTGATCCACCGAAACGGTGTGAAACATCATGAAGCTCGGCTTGTAGCGGTTCATGATCTCGGTTGCGAAACGCAGCCGGATCGTGCTGCCGGCTTCATCGGCGTCCTGGTAATAGCTGCCGAGCTTCGATTGCAGATCAGTCAACAAGCCGTCGGGGCGGGCCATGGCTTCCTGAAACTTGATGGCGATCTCGGACTTGTACGGGTCTGTATAGGGCAGATTATATTTGATGCTGGGGCTGCCGGCGGTGTTCAACCAGCCAACGCTGCCGGTCTCGATCCTGGCCCGCGCAGCGGCATCGTAGAGTGCATCCACTTTGATATCGCTGGCGAACGTGCACAAGACTGAGGCGAAACCATCACTCTTCAGCGGATCATTGCCCGTTATCCCATGTTTCGAAGGCGTCACGCCGGTGACGATCGACGCATGGCTCGGGCATGTGACGGTGGGCACGACACCGCGAACCCCTTTCGCGTAGCTGCCGTCTTTCATGAAGCTGCGCAAGGTGGGAACCTTGAGGCCCAATTCATCAGCCTTGAGGATGTAATCAGGCCCCATCGCGTCGATGCTGACGAGCAGCAGCGATTCTGCGTGAGCCGAACCGGTTGGATAGATGGCGAGCGTGCAGGCAAACAGGATGGCTTTGCGCCGGAAGTCGATGGCCATTGGATAGTTCCTCGATTTTGAAAAGGCGCGCGGGAAGACCCGCGCTGCCCTCGTCGATGTGCTAGAAATTGAAGCGCACGCCCGCGCGGAAGGAGCGGCCTAGATAATCATAGCCATTGCCCGGCGTCATGATGCCCCACTGGGGATTGCTGACGCCGATCCCCTGCGCAACGGGTTCAGGATCCTTGTCCGCAAGGTTGGTGACGGCGAAAAAGCCTTCCAGTCCCGCCATGAATTCATAATTCAAGGAGAGGTCGAAGTAGAGCGCGCCGCCGTAGCGATTGTTGCTGATAGTATCCTTGGTGGCGGTTCTGGCGGGGCAGTTGCTGGTGCATTCGATGTAATCGTTTGAGTAGACGCCGGATGAGATGCCCCGTGCGGTCAGCGCGCCAGTGAATGCACCCTGCTGGTAGCTCGCAGAGATGTTGTAGCGCCAGCGAGGCATGGAGGCGTTCATGCCGAGAGAGTTTGAATCGACCGCCCCTGGCAGGCCGCTGTTCGTCACGTTCTTCAGGCCACGAGTGGCAAGGGCGCGGATGGAAAATTGGCCGTTGCCTACTGGCAGACCGTACCCCAGCTCGAAATCAAGTCCGCGCACGTTGAACAGGGCGAGATTGACCGGCACCTGCGTGATCGCGGTGAAGTTGTTTGCGCCGTCGCGGCCCACAAATTCGCAATATTGCGGGAAGCGCCCCGAATAGCATCCGTCGATCAGGCTCGTCACACTGATCGTGGTGATGGCGTCCCGGACGTTGACGTCCCAGTAATCCACCGAGAAGGTCAGTCCGGGGATCCAGCGCGGTCGAAGCACAGCGCCAAACACGGTCGTGTCCGCTTTTTCCGGCGCGATTTGAGGGTTCCCGATGGTGGTGAATTGCGTCGTCTGGGTGGTTCCGGTCCATGGATTGAACAGCGCCTGGGTCAGCACCTGCCCTGGCTGAAACAAGATGGACAAGCTACCTGCACGAATGTCGCGGGACCGTGTGGCGCGCAGGGTCAGGTCGTCGATCGGCGAGTAAGTGAGGCCGATCTTCCAGGGCGTCACGCCGCCGGCTGTGCTGTAATGTGCATGGCGGATCGCGGCGTTGAGCTCGAGCGATTTGCCGAAGGACGAGTCCTTGAGTATCGGGACGACCGTCTCAACAAAGCCCTCGGTTACGTTGTAAGAGCCAACCAGTGGTTGGTAATTGCCGGCCCAATAGCCTCGTGCCTGCGAGATCGGATCAGACCAGCCCGTTTCCTTTTCGCGGCGATGTTCGACACCGAAGGCGACGGAAACGGGGCCAGCCCAGGTGCTCAGCGGTTCGCCATTGAATGAGGCAGCGAGAATGTCCTGGGTAACCCAGCCCTTCATGCGCGCGACGCCCATCACATAGTTCAGACCTGATGATGTGGCGACGCCGGTGCCGAGAATATTGAAGGGCGAGCAGCCGTCATTGGGATTGGTCAGGGTCGAGCGGCAAACCGGCACGTTGTTCGGTCCCATCACCGCATCGATGGCACGCCGATAGTTGGCCATGATCGGTGCGCCATAATCCTGCGAGAAGTCGCTTTTGTTCCGCGTGGCGTAAGCCGCCCAGGTCCAGTTCGAGCCGACTAGGTCGAAATTTCCGCTTCCGCCCAGCGTGTAGCGATAGAGTTGCTTCTCTGTCTGGTAAGGCAGAGCACCGATCGCTTGGTTCCACGTGCCAACGGTCAGGCTCGTCAGGTTGCTGGCATCCATCGCCGCGCCGACCGAGGCTGGCAGGAAAGCATTGTCGCGCTGGATCGTAAGTCCGCCATACTGATAATATGGCGTCGTCAGCGTATCCACATAGGCTCGGCCGTACATGAACTGGGCATAGAGGTTGATGTTGTCCGCAACATCATAGCTCGCCCGTGCGAAGACATTCTGATGCGACAGAGGGACTTGCATGTTCTGTGTGATCGGGTGCCAGTCACCCATCTGCCAGTCGCCGCCGATCATATATGCGGCACCGGGAGCATATTGGCCTTGATTGAGCTGAAACGGTTGCCCACCCGGCCCGAAAACGATGCCGGTGAGCGGCCCGGCCGTGACGATGGCACCGGGCGCGACCTGTCGCGGTCCGACATGTTCGGCCAACAAGATATAGGGCTGGCCATTGCCGACAGCGTAAGCGGGGTTCACGACTCTGCGGAACCCCTTGTACCAGTCGCGCGCCACGCGTTTCACGCCAGCGTTGTAAGAGGTTTCTGCGCTGAGGATCAGGTGGCCGCGACCATCGGCGAACTTCGTGCCAGCGGTTAGCGACACCTTGTAGTTTTCGTCGTCGCCTCTTTGGGTGACGCCACCGGAAAGTTCGCCCTTTATTCCGGTGTAGTCCTTGTCGATCACGAAGTTGACCACGCCGGCGACGGCATCGGAGCCCCATGCGGCAGAAGCGCCGCCCGTGACGATATCCACGCGCTTGATAATGCCGTTGGGGATGGCATTGATATCGACATAGTCGCCTGTATTGGCGACTGGCAGACGCTGATTGTCCAAAAGGACCAATGTCCGTTGTGGGGAGAGGTTGCGGAGCGACAGTGAGCTGATCCCGGGCAATCCGGCGCTGGTTGTGCTGCCATTGTTGTAAAGGCTTCCGGCGAATGCCGGAATCTTCAAAAGATAGGTGGCGATGTTGACGGATGCGTCGCGCTTGATCTCTTCTTCGCCAAGCACCGTGACAGGCGTGGGCGCGTCAAAGCCGTCACGCACGATCCGCGAGCCGGTGATCGTGATCTGTTCGGTCTCTGATGGATCGCCAGCCTCATCGACAGCTGCGGTCCGGCGCTCGGACCCTGCCAGCGTGCGTGGGGTGCGACGCTCGGCACTGCTGCCTTGAGCAGCAGGTCGACCGCGCACGATCAGAAATGCGTCGCCACGCTTCTGGTAGGTCAGGCCAGACCCACGCAGCAACTGATCCAGCGCCGTCTCGGTGGACGATGCTGCCCGGATGGCGGGGGCCGCTTTTCCACGAAGCAGGGTTTGATCGACAAGGATTTGCACGCCAGACTGGCGGGATAGAGCACTGAGCGAATCCTCCAAACTCGCTGCAGAAAGCGTAATGCCGCTCTGGGCCAGCGCAGAAGATGCGCCGAAAGCGCCAATGATAAGAGAAAAAGCTGCGACGCTCGCCCGAAGCGAACCATGAACCGTAGACACCGAATGTTCCCCCTGAGTAAATGAATGGGTTCAGAGAGAAAGACGTGAGCAATCTCGAAAATTCACAAAGTTTTTTGTTTCAATTTTGTTACGAGTATTTTGACGATATGATAAATCTATTTTGAATCTAAAATAAAAGTGCCTGAGGCTTGGTGTATTCTGAAATCGTGGGTAATTGCCAGATTCTCAATTTGACCGGTAGGATCGGAGAGTCTTATCCGACCGCTCACGGGCTTTTTGGCCAAAGCGTCATCGGCAATCTCGATCCGTTCGAGTGAAAGGGCCTCAAGATCCGCAATGACTTGGCGAAGCGGCGCGCCCTTATATTCGACCCATTCGTTGCGCCATCGCGCAACCGCAGTCGGATCAACGTCCGCAAGACGGCGCAGGCTTGCCCCCTCGAGAATGGCGGCTTGCTTTTCCTTCAGCCGTATGGGCCGACTGAACCAGCCGTTCCGCCCAAAATCCACGACCCCCGACGTGACCCTCACGCGCGTGTCGCCCGGCTTGCTCAAGACCTCGAAGCTGGTTCCGATATCCACGATACGCGCATTTGGCGTATTGATGCGGAACGGACGCCGCGCATCATGGGTCACATGGGCATAGAGCGCTCCGCGCGAGAGTTCGACGGTGCGGTCATGTCTTGTGTATCGAACCTCGATTTTTGCGCCGCCCGCTAATGTGAGACGAGTGCCGTCCGGAAGGCTGACTTTGCGGACGCCTCCCCCCTCTGCCGCGTATTCCTGCGGGCTGGCAAAGTGCAGTTCGAGGACGGGCTTGGCCTGATAAGCGACGGCGCCGATCAGCAGCATGGTCACGCCGCTTGCAACGACCGTGCGTCGCGCTGCCCCTCGTCGGCCGTAAGCTCGCACGGCCGCGTCCATATCTGGCCCCGTGACGCGACGCCACATCGCCTCGAACACCGTTGCACGCCGCGGATCGCCATCAAGCCATGCGGTAAAGGCGGGTGCATCAAATGGTTCGCCGCTTGTGCGACGCTCCACCCACTGGGCCGCTTCCCAACGTGTCGAGTCAATCTCGGACAGAACCGCCTCGCTTCTCGATCTTCTCGATTGCCATATCTAGATCGAGCATGGCGCGTGCGACATGATTGCTCACCGCGCTGGGAGAGAGCCCCAAGGCGTCGGCCACGTCCGCGCCCGAATCCCCGTGCACGCGCCGACGAATGAAAACCTCTCGACGCAGACGCGGCATCCCCTTGAGGACTTCCGCAACCAACGAAATCAATTGCCGCCGTTCCAGTTGGCACTGGACCGTTGGTTGTGGGCACGGAATATCGTCTGACAGTTCGACAGTCGCCCGGCGGCGCAGGTGCCGGGAATAATCGCGGACAAGGTTAAGCGATATGCGGCGCAGCAGCGCCTGGACGTTTGAAACTCTGTTCTCAGGCTTGGCCTCGAAGGTGAGCAACCGGAGATAGGCTTCCTGAACGATGTCCTCGCTGATGGTCGTGTCGCCTACCCGCCGGCCGACATATCGCAGCAGATCGGCTCGCTGTGCGGTCAAATGGGGAGCAGATAAATCCATCGCGCTGACGCCCCTATCCGTGGGCGATGACAACTTTATTGCGCGAACGATTTACGGGGGGGGGCCTGTCTCTTTTTGCCTGGTTTGAAGGAATTGGAGATGAGCAGGAGGGTGCGCCGCCCTCTTTGATGAGCTGCTCGAACCATGCCAATGAGGTGATGAGCCTGCCATGGCGTTGAAATTGCCGATTGCTTTAAGAGCAGGCATTCCTGTCTGCGTCTGACGCTGCCCCCGATATCGACTGGCGAAAGTGGCTATCGTCGCGATGAAAGGAGGGCAGCAAGGCCAGCGAGAGCAGCCGCCGAAATAGGCGCAGACGTTGAACTCTGACCATCAAAATGCATCACAAGCGCTGCAATCAGAGCGCCAGTCGTTTGGCCGACGAGACGGCACTGGGCAAGCATGGCCGATGCTGCACCCACTCTTTCCAGGGGACCTGTTCGAAGCATCACATTGTTGTTTGGAACCTGGAAGAGGCCAAATCCAATTCCGCACAGTGCCATTGCGAAGCCGACAACCGGGATCGGCAGGCGCGGATCGATCATCATAGCGAGACCGAGAAGCGCGACAGCCATGAGTGAGAGACCAGCGGCGCTCAGGGCACTTGCCCATTTATTGTTCGCGACACGGCTGCCCAAGGGCGCCGCTAGCGCAACCCCTACCGGCAACGGAACGACGAGGAGGCCGATAACAGCTGCGTGGAGCCCCAATCTTTCTTCGAGTAGAAACGGCAGCGAGATCAACAGGCACATTTGCGACGCAAAGCCGCTAATTGACGCAGCATAGGCAAAACGGAGCCGCGGGATCCGGATCAAGTCAATCGGAACCAGCGGCCTTGGATCGGACTTTAAGTGACGGAACAACAGAAGCGCTGACAGACCACCCATACTGAGCGTGGCTACGAGCCACAAAGATATGCTGCCGTGGACTGCTTCTGACACCGCCAGAAACAAGGCGCCGAACATTACTGCATTGAGCACAGTCCCCTGGAAGTCGAATTGGCGACTAACCGGCATCGTCCGCGGACCAAAACCTTGCACGAGCGCCAGTGCAACAGCACCAATCGGGATATTGATCAGGAACAGCCATGGCCAGTCTGCGAAGAGGAGCACAAAGCCAGCGAAACTCGGCCCTGCCGCAGCCGTTAACGAGATGACGAGCGCGTTGTAACCAATGCCGCGCGCCAGAAGATGGCTAGGCCAGGTGACACGCATTTGCGCCCCGTTTACGCCCATCATGGCAGCCGCACCGACGCCTTGCAGAAAGCGGCAGCCCGCTAGCACCTCAAGGGTCGGCGCGAAAGAGCAACCCAGGGACATCAGTGTGAACAAGCCCAAGCCGGCTTGATAAACGCGATGATAACCCACGCGCTCGGCGAGCGCGGCGACAGGGAACAGCATCATTACCACTGCAATCTGATATGCCGTCACCACCCAGGTCGCGGTGGCAGGCGCGACGCTGAGATCTCGCGCGATGGTGGGCAGCGCGATGTTTGCCACGGAAGCATCGAGGGCTGACATCGCCATGCCGAGCCACAGGCCAGTGAGCGCCAAATGTCTTCGCGGTCCTTGCAACCCTCCAGGCGGATCAAACCGGGCCGTTGCAACCATGCTCACACATCGACGTGACCGGCGTACCGATCAGTCGTGCGGATCAGCCGGTCGAGGATACCGGGCTCCGTGAAGGCGTGGCCAGCATTTTCGATCAAGTGGAAATCGGCTTCCGGCCAGGCTCGATGTAATTCCCATGCGGTACGCGTGGGGCACGCCATGTCGTAACGTCCCTGAACGATTGTTCCTGGAATACCGCGCAGCTTGTGCGCGTCGCGTATCAGTTGACCGTCCTCAAGCCAGCCATTGTGAATGAAATAATGATTTTCGATCCGGGCGAATGCGAGAGCAAAATGACCATTCTCGAAACCCGAGGACGTTGCGGGGTCGGGAAGCAGTGTAAGCGTGCGGCCTTCCCAAAGGCTCCACGCCTTCGCACATTCCAGCCGCACATTTTCATCATCGCCCGTCAACCGCTTACGATAGGCAGACCGTAGGTCTCCTCGCTCCTCGAGGGGAATAGGTGCAACGAAGGCGGCCCATTTTTCTGGATGCACCTCCGATGCGCCATATTGATAATACCAATCGAGCTCGGCTTCTCGGACAGTAAAAATTCCTCGCAGCACAAGCTCGCTGACCCTGCTTGGGTGCGTCTGTGCATGGGCTAAGGCCAGGGTCGATCCCCATGAGCCGCCGAAGACAAGCCACTGTTCCACGCCCATGAGGGTCCGGAGGCGTTCGATGTCGGCGACAAGATGCCATGTCGTATTCGCTTCCAGTCCCGCGTGAGGGGTCGATCGTCCGCAGCCGCGCTGATCGAACAGCATGACGTCATAGAGGTCGGGGTTGAAAAGGCGCCGGTGGCGGGGAGAGATGCCGCCTCCGGGTCCGCCGTGGAGGAAAAGCGCGGGCTTGCCGCCTCGTGTGCCGCTGCGCTCGTAATACAGAGTGTGGCCATCACCAACATCGAGTGTCCCGGTCTCATACGGCTCGATTTCGGGGTAAAAACCGCGCAACTCTGTCATATTCTATCCTGCTGAAGCCTGCGGGGAATGAGCTCGCTGCTGTCGGCGAGCTCGGCGAGCTGTACAGCCTGCGCCATCAAATCATGATGGGGTGCGCGGTGACAGGCCGGATCGGTGAGCGCGGCGTCGCCGGCCAAGGCGAGCGCCTGGCAGCGACAACCGCCCCAGTCGATCTCCCGGCGGTCGCAGGTGCGACAGACATCCGGCATCCAGTCGGTACCGCGGAAGCGGTTGAAGACATCTGAGCTGGTCCAGATTTCTTCAAGGCTCGCATCACGGACCGATGGGAATGTAAAGCCAGGCAGCGTCTCGGCAGCGTGGCAGGGCAATGCCTTTCCAGATGGCGAAACGTTGATGAAGCGATTGCCCCAGCCACCCATACAGGCTTTGGGCCGCGCTGCATAATAATCGGGTACGACATAATCGATCGCGATGCGCCCATTGAGCCGGGCCCGCGCCGCTTCCACTACTTCGTTCACATGGGCGAGTTGCTCGCGAGTGGGCAGGAGGGCATTCCGGTTGAGCAAGGCCCAGCCATAATATTGGGTATGAGCAACCTCGATACGCTCAGCCTGCAGGGCTTCACCCAGCGCGATCATCGCCTCGATCCGCTCGATATTCTGCTTGTGAATTACGAAATTGGCAGTGAGCGGCAGGCCGGCCTCGCGGATGCGGCGGGCCGCCGCCAGCTTTTTATCATGCCCTCCACGATAACCGCCGAACCTGTCGCCATGTTCGATCGTCGCGTCCTGGAAGCTGAGCTGGATATGATCGATACCCGCATCGAGCAACGTTGCCATCGCAGCATCGGTCAGCAACACGCCCGAGGTGATGATGTTGGTATAGAGGCCGGCAGCGCTCGCGCGGGCGACAAGTGGAGGCAGATCGCGTCGCGCCATGGGTTCGCCGCCAGAGAAATGGATCTGCAGGATGCCGAGCGCCGCGGCCTGATCGATTACGCTATACCAATCTTCCGTGCTCAGCTCGTCCCTTGGCGCATCGAGCTGTAGGGGATTGGAGCAATAAGAGCATTGCAAGGGACAGCGGTGCGTCAGCTCCGCAATCATACCCATGGGTGGCGCCGGAGCAGTCATTCAGCGTCAGTCAGCTGGATCACGCCCCGCGAGGAGAGATCCTCCAGCGCGGCAATCACATCGGTGGCGATTTCATCGCGCGGCGCATCGAACCTGGCGGCCAGATCATCGATGATCGTGTCGATCGAGCGGGCCCCGTCGACCAGCTGGAGAATCTCGACCGCGATCTCGTCCGGCATGAACAGCTTCTCGGGCGCGAGGATGATCCAGCAGTCGCGCACCGTGTCGAAGCGGAACTTCACGCCCCGCCTGAAGCTGGGCACGGTCATGCCGACGCTTCCGGCACGAAGGCACCTGGTGGGATGAAGCCCGGCGCGACATAGGCGAAATAGAGCCCGTCTAGCTGGCACCAGAGCACATCACATTTGAACCGAAGCGCAGCCAGGACCGCCTGCTGCTTCTCGACCGTATCGGCATGTGCTTTGACGTAAGCCAGCGCCCAATCGCTGTCCTGGGGTGCCTGCGTCAGCCGCGGCGTGAAATAGGCGAGCGTATCCTGGGTGATCCAGTCATAATTGGCGAGCATACCCGAGACACGCTCGGCGATGATGGTGGGTGAGAAAAGCTCGGTCAGCGAAGAAGCGACGGCCTCCAGCAAGGTCCGGTCGCGTACGAAATGGACATAGGCATCAACGGCGAAGCGCGTCTCGGGAAGAATCTGCGTCGTCCCTTCGACCAGCGTACGGTCGAGGCCGACACCCTCGGCAAGCTTTAACCACCGCTCGATGCCGCCGGGCTTTTCTCCATTACCGTCGTGGTCCTCGATCCGGCGACGCCATTCGCGGCGCTCCTGCGCGGTTGGCAGTCGCGCCATCAATGTTGCATCCTTTGCAGGGATGCTCGCCTGGTAATAATAGCGATTGAGCGCCCAGGCCTGCACTTGTGCCCGATTGAGCTTTCCGTCGTGCAGCAGGCGATGAAACGGATGATGGATATGATAGCGCTCGGCGCCAATCTGGCGCAGCGAAGCCTCGAGCGCCTCGGGTGTCAGCAGTGCGCCGTTCAAAGAGTGAACTCCAATCCATCGTGCCCGACGGTCCAGCCCGCCACTTCCGCTTCGGCGCGCTCGGCGCTGTCCCCCAGCAGCACAGGATTGCTATTGTTCATATGGATGATGACCTTGCGACCGACATTGATGCTTTTGAAAGCCTCAATCGTGCCTTCAGGACCGCTGAGGCTCATATGCCCCATACGCCGACCGGTCTTCTGACCAAGGCCAGCAATGACCATCTCGTCGTCCCTCCATAGGGTGCCATCGAAAAAGATGATGTCCGCCCCGTCGAGGCGCGCGCGAAGCTCATGGGTCATCGCCGCGCAACCGGGGATGAACACCATGCGCCTGGTCCCGTCTGTGATCTCCAATCCCACCGTTGTGTCGTCGACCACGATCGGCGGCGGCTCGCTGCCGCTTTCGAGATAGAGGGGCACCTTGCCGGGAACGGCGAAAAATTGTGCGGCAAGCGATCCATCGAGCGCGAACGGCGCATTGAGTTCCTGCGTGCTCCGGCTGACGACATCGCGCGCCAACACCTCGAAGATCGGGTTCGCTTCAAGCACCTCATGGATGCGCTGAGTGGCGTGGAGCACAAACGGCTGCCGTTCGCGCAGGGTCAGGAGTCCCGCGATAACGTCGACGTCACCTCCCGTCAGGACGACGCCAGCGATCGGCGAATGACGCAGGCCTTCCTTGGGATGCAGAGCGGGCGTGTCGTTGATCTGCTGCCGTAAGTCTGGCGAGGCGTTCAAGATATACCACTGCTCACCGTTGCTGCTGACAGCGACGCTCGCCTGAGTTCTGGCAGGAGCGAGAGGATCACCCGACCGTGAGCGATTGCACCCCGGTGCGTTCGAGTTCCACTGGGGGAAACCGCCACCGGCAGCCGCCCCCAGCACGATGATTTTCACGCTTTTATGCTCAGGCGGTCAGTTCCGCGCATGCGTAGCAATTGATCTCCGCGCCGAGCGCGATTTCACGGATCTTGGGGGCCTTCCACTTCATTCCAGTTCTCCTCTACCGTTCTTTCATCGGCCTCACTGCGATACCCAGGTCGTTTTTCGATCACGGTCCAAGGGGCAAAATTGCAGAGCGCCGACTCCGGTAAATCATTGCTATCAGGGCAAACCTGTAGAACGCAAGGGGCGGATAAGTGGACACCAGCAACATCACGGCAGGCAGAGCCGCTTCCGCCTGACCAAATATACACCGAACTAACGCTGATTGCAGAGCGGGCTTACGAGGGGTGTGGCATCCCCTGCCCTATCCCATCCTCGCCACCGTCAGGTGCATTTGCCCCGACAGCACCCAAATGGTCGTAGGCCGATAGCCAAGCACTGTTCAGGCCTGACCCACCTCGTTTCTGACCTGCTCCGCGTCGAGTTTCAGCCGATAGCCGATGCCCAGCTCATTGCCGATGATCTGTGGGCGCTGAGGATCGCTCTCGAGCTTATGGCGCAGCGTGCGAACGAGCACGCGCAGATATTCGACATGGTGCTCGACCTCGTGCGGCCAAACGCGCGCCATGATCTGGCTGTGGGTGATCACACGGCCGGGGAATTGGGCGAGCTGGGCGAGAACCGCATATTCCTTGGGCGTCAGATGCACATCCTTACCGGCCTTTTTTACCGTCCGGGCCATCAGGTCGATCGTGACGTCGCCGACCGTGAGGGACGGCACGCCGCCCTCGCGAGTCATGCGGTTGCGCAGCGCCACGCGGACACGAGCGAGCAGTTCATCCGTGTCGAACGGCTTGGTGAGATAATCATCCGCGCCGAGGTCCAGAGCCGCAACCTTCTCGTCCGTGGCGTCGCGGGCAGACACGACGATCAAAGTGGTATCGGATTGCTGCTTGAACAGCGGAACCAGTTCCAGCCCGTCCCGATCGGGAAGCCCGAGGTCGAGCAGTGCAATGTCCGGCCGCTCGTCCTTCAGCCGTTCGAGCGCCTCCCGGGCCGTCTCGGCCTCGACAGTCGCATAGTCGGCGCGGCTCAGCGCTGCATTGATCAGCCGCCGGATATGAGGCTCATCGTCGATGATCAGAACCTTGTGGCGGTGCTTCATGGGACGCCCTTGTGATCCAGATATGTAATGATCAGACGCTGAGGGATACGGATCGTGAAACAAGCGCCATGCGGATCGTCATGATTACTGGCTTCAACTGACAGGCCCATTGCTTCTGAGAAGCCCTTCACGATCGCCAGACCAAGGCCCGTCCCGTGCTTGGCGCGATCACTGCCTTCCAGCCTGGTGAATGTCTCGAACACGCGGTTCTCGCTCCCGCTCGGAATGCCTGGACCCTGGTCGAGGACGGACAGCAGAATTGCATCATGGGTGCGCCGGCCTTGAATGATGATCGGTGTCTCGGGGTCGGCATAACGACCGGCGTTGTCGAGCAGGTTGATCAGGCAATGATGGAGGAGGACAGGATCGACTTTGACCAAGGGGATATCCGGCGCGATCTCCACCCTGACTTCATGTCCGGTCAGCGACGTGCGCGTGTCCTGCACGGCGCCCGCCACGGCGTCGAACAGATCGGTCGCCTCCGCCTTCATCGGCAGCGCACCGGCTTCGACCCGGACCATATCGAGCAGGTTGGCGACGAAGCGATTGAGCCGGCGCGCTTCAGTCTCAATCGTGTCGGCAAGCTCGTCCGACGGGTGGCGTCTGATCTGCTGCGCGGCGGACAGGATGGTGGTCAGCGGCGTGCGCAGATCATGGCTGACCGAGGAAAGGAGAGCGGAGCGCAGCCGGTCGCGTTCGCCGACCTGTCGTGCTCTCAAATTCTCCTCTTCCAGCGCCATACGGTCGAGCGCGATCGAGGCCTGGTCGAGCAGGCTCATGAGCAAGGGCACCTGATCGGACCGGACCGGCTCGCTTGCATCGGCCCTTGCCAGTCCCAGGACACCGAGCACGCCTCGGCTCGTGCGCAGCGGATGGAACAGCCAGTCCGAGGCCGTGAGGGTGGAGGAGCCTCTGCCAGCAGGCTGTTCGTTGTCCATCGCCCATTGCGCGGCAGCCAGCTCGATCTCGTCGAGCCGATCCTCTGGAGGCACGGCGGCGCTCAGAACCGGCCCATCTTCGGAAGGCAGCAGAAGCACCGTATGAACGTCGAGCAGACGCGCCACCTCTCCGCAGATCGCGTGCATCAGCATTTCCTGATCGGCTGCCGCCGTAAGCTGCCGGGAGAAACTGGCAAGCGCGGCATTCTGGCGGGCGCTGGATTGGGCGAGATCGGCTTGCGCGCGCACGCGCGCCGCAAACTGGCTGGTGACGATCGCGACGCCCAGCAGCACCAGAATGCTGATGATGTTTTCGGGATTGTTGACGGTCAGCGTTCCGGTCGGCGGCAGAAAAAAGAAATTATAGGCAAGGCTCGATGCGAGACCGGCGAACAGACCCGCGCGCAAACCAAAGGTGGCTGCCGCGAACATGACCGGCACCAGGAAGAGCAACGCGATGTTGCCAAGGTCAATGATCTCGATGAGCAGCCGCCCCAGAGCCGTCATCAAGGCGACCATCATCAGCGACAAGGCATAGTCCCTTGGTCTGCCCCAGGGATCCGGCGCGCGACGCGCATGCGCCGATACGCTCGGGGCCGTCGGATCGCCTGGCAGCACATGCACTGCCACATCGCCGATCGACCGGACGAGCCGATCGACAACTGAACCGTGGCGCAGTTCGAACCACCATGGACGTGCCGACTTGCCGATGACGATCTGGGTCGCTCGGGCATCGGCCGCGAAGGTGCGCAACCCTTCGACAATGTCCGTCGCCGGGACACTAGCCGTTGTGGCGCCGAGCCGTGAGGCGAGCGCGAGCGTGTCGGCCAACTGATGCCGCTCGGCATCCGAGAAATGCGCGCCCCGCTGGGTTTCTATGTGGACGGCAGTCCAGGGGGCCTTGAGAGCATCGGCGAGCCGCTTGCCCGCGCGCACGAGGCCGGCCGCGCTTGTTTGCTCGCTGACCGCGACGACGACCCGCTCGCCCACCGCAAAGCTACCTGCCAGGGCATGAGAACGCACATGATCGAGCATCTGCGCGTCGATCGCCTGCGCGGCGCGGCGCAGGGCAAGCTCGCGCAGCGCAGTCAGGTTTGACTTGGAGAAAAAGTGACCGAGCGCCCGGGTGGCCTCCTGCGGAATATAGACCTTGCCGTCCTTCAACCGCTCGATCAGTTCATCGGGCGGCAGGTCTACCACTTCGAGTTCAGCGGTCTCCAACAGGCTGTCGGGCACAGTCTCGCGCACGCGCACATGGGTGAAGGAGGCGACGATGTCGTTGAGGCTCTCGACATGCTGGATGTTCAGCGTCGAGAAGACGTCGATACCCGCATCAAGCAGCTCCTCGACATCCTGATAGCGCTTGGGATGGCGGCTGCCCGGTGCATTGCTATGGGCTAGCTCGTCGACCAACACCAGCTGTGGGTGCCGCTCCAATATGGCGTCGAGATCCATCTCGCTCAGACTGTGCCCCTGATGCTGGACGGTGCAGCGAGGCACGATCTCATGGCCATGAACCAACGCCTCGGTCTCGCGCCGGCCATGTGTTTCGACCACGCCTATCACGACGTCGACCCCAGCAGCACGACGGGCGCGGCCATCGGTCAGCATTTCCCAAGTCTTCCCCACGCCAGGGGCAGCGCCGAGAAATACCTTGAGACGACCACGACCTTCCTGCGCAGCCTGGCGCAGGAAGGTCTCTGGAGCGGGCCTGTCGTTGTTCGTCACGTGTCGGGATTAGCGGCAAATGCATCCAGTCGTCGATTCAACTCGAACACGTTCACGCGCGGCTCTCCCAGAAAGCCGAGCAAGGGCTGCTGGATGCTCTCATTCACCAGCCTACGCACGGCAGCGCCATCAAGGTTACGGACGCGGGCGATACGCGCTACCTGATAATAAGCCGCTTCCGGGCTGATATCGGGGTCGAGGCCGGAACCAGAGGCTGTGGCGAGATCGGCTGGTACGGCCTTGCCGGGCTCTGTAGCTTTCATCGTGCCGACTTGTTTCTTTACCCGATCCGCGAGTGCCTGCGAGGTCGGACCGAGATTGGAGCCAGACGAAGCCAAGCCGTCATAACCATCGCTGCCCGCAGCAGACGGGCGCGTGTTGAAGTAGCGCTCCGAAGTGAAGGCCTGGCCAACGACCGTTGACCCAATGACTTTGCCATTGTCGCTGACAAAGCTGCCATTAGCCTGGTTCGGAAAGATGAGCTGGCCGATCCCGGTCAGCGCCAGTGGATATGCAATGCCGAGCAGCAGAGCGAAGAGCAGCGTCATGACGAGCGCCGGGCGAAGCGATGTGATGAAATCCTTGTTCATGGCCTGTCTCCTCACGCAAGACCGAGGCCGTTGACGGCCAGGTCGATGATCTTGATGCCGATGAACGGCGCGACGAGGCCGCCAAGGCCGTAGATGGCGAGATTGCGTGCCAGCAGCGGCCCCGCGCCCATCGGGCGATAGGACACGCCCTTGAGCGCGAGCGGAACGAGCAGCGGAATGATCAGCGCGTTAAAAATGATCGCAGAGAGGATCGCGCTTTCCGGCGTGCCCAGGCCCATCACATTGAGCACACCAAGCCCCGGATAGAGCGCGATGAACATCGCCGGGATAATCGCGAAATATTTGGCGACATCATTGGCGACCGAGAAGGTGGTGAGCGCGCCGCGTGTCATGAGCAGCTGCTTGCCGAGACCGACGACCTCGATAAGCTTGGTCGGGTCACTGTCGAGATCGACCATATTGCCTGCCTCGCGCGCAGCCTGCGTGCCGGTGTTCATGGCGACGCCGACATCGGCCTGCGCGAGCGCGGGCGCATCATTGGTGCCGTCGCCACACATGGCGACCAGACGCCCGCCTTGCTGCTCCTTTCGGATAAGCGCCAGCTTGTCCTCCGGCGTGGCCTGAGCGAGGAAATCATCAACGCCCGCTTCGGCGGCGATCGCGGCGGCCGTGAGCGGGTTGTCGCCGGTGATCATCACCGTGCGGATGCCCATTTGCCGCAACTCGCCGAAGCGCTCGCGAATGCCTGCCTTGACGATATCCTTGAGGAAGATCGCGCCGAGCAGTTTGCCATCCTTGGCAACAGCCAGTGGCGTTCCACCGGCCCGGGCAATTTCGTCAGTAATGCGGCGCAGCTCTGTCGCAGCAGCCGTCTGGCCAAGGCCAGGATTGGCTTTAAGGATCGAGTCCACGGCGCCCTTCTGGATCTCGATACCGTCCAGCTTGACGCCAGAGATGCGGGTCTGCGCCGTGAACCGGATGACCTCCGCTCCTTCCGGCAAGGCGTCGGTATTCTGACCGAACTTATGACGCGCCAAGAGGACGATAGAGCGCCCCTCGGGCGTCTCGTCGGCGAGACTGGCGAGCAGCGCCGCTTCGGCAAGCCCTGTGATCTCCGTGCCGCCGACGGGACGGAACTCGGTCGCCTGACGGTCGCCGACCGTGATCGTGCCCGTCTTGTCGAGCAGCAGCACGTCGACATCGCCTGCCGCCTCGACGGCGCGGCCGGACTTGGCCAGCACGTTGAACCGCACGAGGCGGTCCATGCCGGCAATGCCGATGGCCGAGAGCAAGGCGGCAATCGTTGTCGGAATGAGCGTGATGAGCAGAGCGGCGAGGATCGAGACCGGGATGCTTCCGCCCGCATAGCTGGCAAAGCCGGGGATCGTGCTAACCGCAATGAGGAAGATGATCGTCAAGCCGACGAGCAGCAGGGTGAGCGCGATCTCGTTCGGCGTCTTCTGCCGCTCGGCGCCTTCGACCAGCGCAATCATTCTATCGAGGAAGCCCTGTCCCGGATTGACCGTGACGCGTACCCTGATCTCGTCCGAAATGACGCGGGTGCCGGCGGTTACTGCCGAGCGGTCACCGCCCGCCTCGCGGATCACCGGCGCGCTCTCTCCAGTGATCGCGGCCTCGTTGACCGAGGCGACGCCGGAAACGACCTCGCCGTCGGACGGAATGAGGTCGCCGGTCTGCACCAGGACGACGTCGCCCATTTTAAGCGCGCCGGCCGGCACAGTCTCATAGGCGAGTCCTTCGCCCTTCAGCCGCTTCGCAGAAAGCTCCGCTTTGGTGGCGCGCAGCGATGCGGCCTGCGCCTTGCCGCGGCCCTCGGCCAAAGCTTCGGCGAAGGTGCCGAAGAGCACGGTCAGCCAAAGCCAGATGACCAGCTGCAACTTGAAGCTGGTCGCGAGCCCATCCTGCCCGACAATGAGTAACATAGTGAGCAGAACGGCGACGACCGCCGTGGTGAACATCACCGGGTTGCGGATCAGTTCCTTGGGGTGGAGTTTGCGGAAGGCGTCGCCGATCGCCGGAACGATCAGGTCAGCCGTGAAAAGTGATTTTTGTTCGGACCGAGCCATGTGCATGGATCCTTAAAAGAGCTGGCCGTTGGTCATCGCGAGATGATCGGCAATGGGGCCGAGCGCGAGGCTGGGCAGGAAGGTGAGGCCACCCACGATCAACACGATGCCCACCAGAAGGCCGGTCCAGAGCGGCCCTGTGGTCGGGAAGCTGCCCGCCGTCTCCGGCGTGTATTTCTTCGCCGCCAGACCCCCGGCGATGGCCAACATGGGGATGATGATGAAGAACCGGCCGATCCACATCGCGACGCCGAGCATGCCGTTGTAAAAAGGCGTGTTGGCGGTCACGCCGGCGAAGGCCGAGCCGTTGTTCGCCACGGCGCTGGTGAAGGCGTAGAGGATCTCCGAGAAGCCGTGCGGACCCTTGTTGAGCGGTCCGGCAAGACCGACCTCCAGCACGCTGGCGATGGCTGCAAATCCCAGAATGATGAGCGGTAGCACGGCAATGGCAAGCACAGCGAGCTTCACCTCGCGACTCTCGATCTTCTTGCCCACATATTCCGGTGTGCGTCCGACCATCAGGCCAGCAACGAACACGGCAAGGATGGCGAACAACAGAAAGCCATAGATGCCCGCCCCGACGCCGCCGATCACGACTTCGCCCAACTGCATGTTGAACAGCGGGATCATGCCGCCGATCGCAGTGAAGCTGTCGAGCATAGCGTTGACTGCGCCGCAGCTTGCTGCCGTGGTGACGACCGAGAAAAGGGCGGAGGCGGCGATGCCGAAGCGGACTTCCTTCCCCTCCATATTGGCGCCGGCGATGCCCAGATTGTGCAGGACGGGATTGCCCGCCGCCTCCTGCCAGTAAGTGACGGCCGTGCCCAGGAGGAACAAAAACATCATGGCCGCCAGTATCGCCCAGCCCTGCCGCACATTGCCGACCGCCTTGCCGAACGTGTAGGTCAGGCCGACGCCAATGAGGAAGATGGACAGCATCTGGACGAAATTCGTCAGTCCGGTCGGATTTTCGAACGGGTGCGCGCTGTTGGCGTTGAAGAAGCCGCCGCCATTGGTGCCCAGCATCTTGATCGCTTCCTGCGAAGCAACCGGGCCGAGAGCGAGCGTCTGCTTGGCGCCCTCCAGCGTTGAGACGTCGATCGATCCCGCCAGCGTCTGTGGTACACCGCTTGCGATGTAGAACAGCGCGATGACAAAACAGACGGGGAGCAGGAGGTAGAGGGTAATCCGCGTTATATCCGCCCAGAAATTCCCGACCGTCTTGCTTTCACGCCGTGCGAAGCCGCGGAATAGAGCAAAGGCCAGCGCGATGCCGGTGGCGGCCGACAGGAAATTATGGATGGTGAGCCCCAGCATCTGGCTGAGGTTCGACATGGTCGATTCCCCGCCATAGCTCTGCCAATTGGTGTTGGAGGTGAAGCTAATTGCCGTGTTGAAAGCGAGATGCTCGCTCGTCCCCGCGTAGCCCAGCGGATTGAGCGGAAGCACACCCTGCAACCGCAGGATTGCGTAAGTGAACAGCAGCAGCGCCACGTTGAAGATGAGCATATGCACCGCATAGCGGCGCCAGCCTTGCTCCTCGGACGGATCGATACCGGAGAGCCGATAGAAACCGCGTTCTATGGGACCGAGGACGGCATGAAGCGGAGTCTTCCGGCCTTCGAACAGCGCGAACAGCCACAACCCCATGGGTTTGGCGAGCGCCAGCAATATGCCGACGAAGACGAGGATGAGACCCCATCCCTGAATAGTCATTGGTTCCCTCCTTCAGAAGCGCTCGGGCCGCGCAAGCACGGCCACGAGATAGATAAGAAGGGCGATCGCGGTTGCGCCCGCGAGCCAGAGGTCGATGGTCATCGGTCTATCCCCTCAGGCGTTGTCACAGAGGCGGACGTAGACGAGGCTCGCCGCCACCAAGCCGAGGATGATGCCGATCCAGATCAGATCTTGCATGATGTGGAACTCCCGCAAGGCGCTAGCCACCGATTGCGGTGCGAGTCGTCTGCGGCGTTTCAACTAGGCCAGTGCAGCATTTGAATTCGAGATGCAGCTTTTGGGATCCGCATAGTATTTGCGTATGATTTATCGGTTTTTTGGAAGCAGCCTCTACAACAGGCCAGTGCTCCGGCCTCGAGAAATGCCGGTGGCTGCAAGCGATAATGAGTAGCGTCTCTCGCCCCGCAGAGCGGCAGCGCGTCGTGATGGCAGTGGCAACGCTCCACCTTAAACAATATTATGATGGTGCTGTCGATCCTCCCTCAAGCAAGCGAAGGCTGGAGCGAGATTGCCACCCGCTATGATGATGGCGGTCTCTCAGGGGGCACACTCGAGCGCCCTGCCCTTCAGCAGCCGCTTGGCGATATCGCAGCCGGTAGGATCGATATCATCGTCGTCTACAAGGTTAGCGTCAGCCTTTCCGTTTGGCCTTTCGTGTCCTGAGCGCAGCGATCGACATCAGACGGCGAAAGGTGGGACATTCCGCATGGCTAGGGGCTGGACATGCGGCCGCGTGGCGGAGGCCGTCTCGCAACGCGCGAAGACGGCGCAGCGTTCGGTCGATTTCCTCGGCCTTGGCTAACAGCATCGACCGGTCGATGTCCGCAGCGCTGCCTCTCCCCAAAATTTCCGATATCTCGTCTAATGAAAAACCCGCCGAGCGACCGAGCGCAATCAGTGAGAGACGCTCGAGCACAGCCGCGCCGAAGGTGCGGCGCAAACCGCGGCGGCCCAACGACTCGATGAGTCCCTTCTCCTCGTAGAAGCGCAGCGTGGAAGCGGGCACGCCACTGCGTCGGGCAACTTCGGCAATGTCGATCAATGCCATCTTGACCTCAAGTTGACTTGAAGTGGCAGAGTGCCTCGAATCGCAACCGCAAACAAGGAGCAGAATATGGCTCATCAGCTGGCAGATCAGGCCGAATGGACCGCCGGCAGAGGCAATATATGGATGGAACTGCAGCCGATGCTCGATCGGCTGTTTTCTCCATTTGAAGCCATTCTCGTAAATGAGATCGTCGCGCTGAACGTACAGTCTGTGCTCGACATCGGCTGCGGCGCGGGCGGGACAAGCCTCGCGATGGCGCAATACCTCAAAGGAAACGGTGTCTGTACGGGCGTCGACATCTCACCGGACCTCATCGATCTCGCGTGCCGCCGGGCCGCCAAAGAACAGATCAATGCTCGCTTCCTGTGCGGCGATGCGCAGCGTTGCGGCTTCTCCACCGGTCATTTTGACGCGATCGTTTCGCGCTTCGGGGTGATGTTCTTCGACGATCCGGTCGCCGCCTTTATGAACATCCGGCACGCTGCTAAGCCGGGGGCCGTCCTGCGTTGCATCGTTTGGCGCAGCATAGCGGACAATCCCTTCATGGCGATCCAGCCTGATGCCATTGCACAGGTCTTAGGACCGCAGGCAGCGCCGCGGCCCTATGCACCTCGCCAGTTTGCCTTCGCCAGTGACGAGCGAGTAAAGGAAATCCTTGCCGACGCGGGATGGCACGATGTGGACATCCAGCCAATCGACGTGCCTTGCGAACTTCCTGCGAACGAGTTGCCGATCTACGCGCGGCGGATGGGCGGCATGGAAGCGACGCTTGGCAGTTTGGAGGGGGCGCAATCTTCGCGGCTTCAGGCTGCTCTAGATGCTGAGTTCGCTCGTTTCGTGATCGACGATGTGGCCCGGTTCGACGCTGCATGCTGGATGGTGCGAGCAACATGCCCGAGCTGTTCCTGAACTAAGGGCAGGTTTCCGCGAGCCGGTCCGAGTGCGCAAGTGGCCGCTTTGTTGGCGCTTGCAGTGAATAATCCGCCTGAGCGAGGCCCTTCCGGTCTTGCGGCCGCGAAATCCAATCCGACATAATATTCTTATTTGCGGTTGACTCGCATTAGCATAGAAAATACGCGCACCCCATCAAAACCGCGGGGGCATCATGAAAACCAATTGGCTGCTATCGACCTCATTGCTCGTCACGCTTGCGAACCCGTGGCCCGTCTTCGCTGAGGATGTCGCAGCTGCCGATGAGCCAGCCGAAATCATTGTTACCGGCGAAAAGACCTCGCGTAGTCTGCAGGAGACGACCGCCTCCGTCGGTGTCGTGACAGCCGAACGCCTCGCCGATGAAAACGTCCTGACAATCCAGGAAATCTACCAGCGCACGGCGAATGTCTCGGAGACTTACGGCGCATCCGGCTTCTCCATCCGTGGCATCGACCAGCGCGGCGTATCGGGCGGCGGTGATGCAGCCACGGCAACGGTGTTTGTCGATGGTGCGCCGGTGCAGCAGGATATTCTGTCCAATGGCCCGACGGACATGTGGGACGTCGCCCAGGTCGAAATCTTCCGCGGTCCCCAATCGACAATCCAGGGCTTGAATGCGCTGGCTGGCGCGGTGCACATTCGGACCCAAGACCCGACTTTCAACTGGAGCGCCAAAGGCCGGGCGCTGATCTCCTCATTTGATACCACCCAGTTCGCCGTGGCCGGTGGTGGACCGTTGATTACGGACGAGCTGGCCTTCCGGGTCTCCGCCGAAAAGCGGGATTCCGATGGATATATCCATAATCCCACCCGCCGGGCGCCTGAAAACCCGCTGGACTCGATTTCGCTGCGCGGCAAGCTCCTGTGGAAGCCCTCAGCTTTGCCCGGCTTCGAGGCGCGGCTTAATTATCATCACTTCGAGACACAGGGCGGTTATCTGTTCGTTTATGTCGACCGGTCGAATGGCGATTATTTCAAGACGCGGACCAACCCCTCGGATTATCCCAACAGCAGCGATGTCAATAACGACCAGATGACGCTGGACCTGCGCTACGATCTTGGCAGCGGCCTCTCGTTCAGCACGCTGGGCACCTGGACGGACACGAACTTCATCCGGAAATATGACGGAGATTCCTCGGCTGTCAGCACAGCCTATAGCGACATCGCAGGTGGGGCGGAGACCTTCACCCAGGAACTGCGCCTCAATTATGAAAGCGATCGGCTAAGCGGGCTTGTCGGCCTGTTCTATTATAATCGCGACCAGTATCGGCAGTCACATCAGGTGACGCTGGTGCCAACCCCTGCAAGTACGATCATCAGTGCGC
This sequence comes from Sphingobium sp. CR28, assembly GCF_052327305.1. Taxonomy (GTDB): domain Bacteria; phylum Pseudomonadota; class Alphaproteobacteria; order Sphingomonadales; family Sphingomonadaceae; genus Sphingobium. The sequence continues at coordinate 777,965 of NZ_CP182486.1, forward strand.
TCGCCCCGAGCCTCGGTGCGGCAACGGCGCAGCAGGTGGCAGGAATATACACCGCCGCGTTGCCAAACATTCCCGTTGATTACACCTCGGATTTTCCTACCCAGGTCGAAACCATGGCGCTGTTTGCTGATGCGCGCTACCGCGTGACCGATCAGTTGTCGCTGATCGGCGGCTTCCGTTATGATCATGAGCGCAATAAGATCGGTGGCGAAGCAATTGCGTCCTTCGTCGGCACGCTGCCGAACGCTGCTCTTTATCCCGCGCCTCTGAACGGAGCTATCACGGCCCTGAATGGCTTCGTGCTCGGGCTGGTGAACGACGCCAATGGCTCGGCTCCTGTGGGCACGCGAAAATTCGATGCATTTCTGCCCAAGGGTGGGGTTGAGATGGCATGGACTCCCGACCTCTCGACCGCATTTGTGGCCCAGCGCGGCTATCGGTCAGGCGGTAGCAGCTTCAACACTGCACGATCACAGCTGTTTGCTTACGATCCGGAGTTTACCTGGAACTATGAGCTCTCTTTGCGTTCGTCCTGGCTCGACGGCCGACTGACCGCCAACGCAAACGCCTTCTACATTGACTGGACCGAGCAGCAGACCACCGCGAACTTCGGCAACGGCACCTACGACACGCACACCGTCAATGCCGGCAAGTCGCACGTCTACGGGTTTGAGGTGGAGCTGGCGCATCGCGTCTCATCCGCCTTCGACTGGTATGCGAGCGTGGGCCACACGCGCACGAAGTTCGATAAGTTTGTAACGGACGTCGGATCGATCACTGATCTCTCGGGCCTCGAGTTCCCCTATGCGCCCAAATGGACGCTCTCGGGCGGCGCCAATGTGAGGTTCGCCGACGGCTTCAATGCCAATGTCAACGCCAGTTATCGCAGCGCTGTCATGACCGATGTGTCGATCCCGCAGGTTGAGAGCCGCGTCGGTGCTCGTACCCTCGTCAACGCGCGGATCGGTTATGCAGCCGATCACTGGAGCCTGTCGCTCTTCGCCAACAACGTCTTCAATGAGAAGTACGATCAGTACGTCAATGACTATACCGGTTTTGCCGTTATTGGCGCGCCGCGCAGCGTGGGTGTGGTTCTGGAAGCCGGGTTTTGAGTGACGTGGCGTTTCCGGTCGCAATTGTAGCGATCATCGCAAGCTGCGTAGCGGGCGCCTCGTTGCTTCGGCGTGCGTGGCAGCTCAAAGCAGGCAAGGCGCTGTGGCGCCGGGCAGGCCTGACATTGCTGGGCGTGACGCTGCTCTGGCCAGCATGGGTGTTGGGCGAGGCGCGAGGACCGTTTGTCGCTGTCACGCTCTTGTCTGTCGCAGCGCTCGGCGTCGTTGCATCCGGATATACGCGGCGTCCGGCTCGCGCGCAGCGCGCGACGCGGGAAGGGCTCGCGCCCGAGCCGGCAGACCGGGCACCCAGCGCCTGGCGCACCACGTTGCGCTGGTCGCTGGCCGGCCCCATCGGCATGGTGGCGGCGATGGGACTGGGGATCAGCTATGCCGTCTGGGCACCCGGTGAGATCCAGACGCGGCTGCTGATCGGCGGCCTGATCGTGCCACTGGCGTGGGGGACAGCAATGGCATGGACCCTCGCCGACAGCCGCATTCTACGCGCCGCAGCGGTGTTGGTAGGAACGTCCATTATCGGCTTCGGCGCGGCCATGCTGAAGGGACTGACATGACGACAGGCCAGACGAGCAAGAAGGGCGCGGGTTTGCCGTCGCCGGATATGGTGCGCGCGGTCCTCAAGGGGCACAGCGGCCTCGGCCTGGCCTTCGCTACCCTGCTCTATTTGATCTGCCTGACCGGCACGATCGCCGTGTTCGCCAACGAATTCTATCGCTGGGAGAACCCGGACGCCGAGCGCATGGAGAGCGTCTCTGCGGATGCCGTTCACGCAGCTTATCGCGCTGCGATTGATCGCGCCGAGGGGCCTGTCGAACACGTCTACGTTCTAATGCCGAGTCATGACCGGCCATGGCCGACCGTGCGGGTCGACACCGAGGATGGCACGCGCACAACCTGGATTTTCGACAGCGCGGGGCGTATTACCGGAGAGTTGCGTGAGAGCTGGACCCATTTTCTCACCCGGTTGCATATCAATCTGCATCTCCCGCAAAGCTGGGGCATCTTCATCGTGGGGCTGAGTGGCGTCGCACTGCTCTCGTCCCTCATCTCCGGACTGCTGGCTCACCCCCGCATCTTTCGCGATGCCTTTCATTTGCGGCTCGGCGGCTCGCGGCGGCTGCAGGAGGCCGATCTGCATAACCGCATCGGCGTCTGGGCTCTTCCCTTCCACGTCACGGTTTCGCTGACGGGCGCCCTGCTCGGTCTGAGTACTGTCATCATCGGGGCGATCGGGCTTGCCGTGTTCCAAGGCGACACCGCCAAGGTCTATGCGATTTTCACTCCGCCCCACCCGGCAGAGGATGCGCGGCCCGCGCCACCGCTCGATCTGCGGCCACTGTTCGCTAAAGTCGCTGAACGGGCGCCGGGTGCTCCCATCAGCTATCTTGTTGTCGAACACCCGACCGAGCAAGGCACGGCCGCCATGTTCGAGGTTGAGAACGACACGTCCCGCATCGCCAGCAGCGATGTCTATGCCTTCGACCGCGCAGGAACGCTCTATTACCAGCAGCAGGCCGCGCAGAATAATATCGGCCAACAGATTCTGGGGTCGCTCGGCCCGCTCCATTTTGGGTGGTTCGGTGGCGGCATCGTCAAGATCGCCTATGCACTGTTGGGTCTTGGCCTCACTTATCTTGCCGCGGGCGGAGTTCACATCTGGCTGGCCCGGCGGCGTGACAAGGGCAGACCGGCCTCAGGCTGGGAACGTGTCTGGGCGGCGACTGTTTGGGGACAACCCCTCGCGCTGACATGCGCGGCCATAGCCGCGCTGTTCACGGCCGCAGCAGCGGTGCCGATATGGATCTGGGGAGCAGTCAGCCTCGCAGCGCTGGGAGCAGCCGCCTTACTCCCGCCGGCGAGCCTGTCACGGATCGGTCGCCATGGAACAGGCGCGCTCTTGATGACCCTTGCGATCGGACACTTTTTCTTGTTCGGCGCCAATGACCCGATGGCCCTGATCGTTGATGGTTTGATCGGTCTCCTGGGGGCAGGCTTGGTCGGAGTTTCGTGGGTGTCGCGGGCCCGCCTGCCGAGGAAAAGCGCGTGAACGAATGGCAACTTTGAGTGGCGGGTGCTGTCAGTCTCATGCGAACTTGGCGTAGCTGCCGCTAGGAAAGATGTGCCTCAGGCCATCAGGGGTTGCCAGTCAGCCAGGGCGGCTGAGCGTCTTTGCTTGTAGGTCTGTCGATCTACGAGATGGCGCTCGATGGCAAAGTGATTATGGACGTTGGCGTGGACAGAGGCGAACTTCTGCAGCACCTTCATCTGTCGGAAGCGGAACATGGCGCGCTCCCGTCGTCGGAATGACAGATGGCTATTTTCGCAGCGATTGTCGGCCCAGCGTCCGACCTCCTGCTTGTCTTCGTTCCCTAGGCCTTTCATCGCTGCACGATACGAGCGCAGGCCCTCCGTCGTGACCGCTTCTGGCGATCCATGGCGCTTCAGCGCTTGTTTCATGAACCGCAGTGCAGCAGCCTTGCCCCGGGTTTTCGTGGCGTAGCTCTCGGGGATCTCGCCCTCGTGATCGACTGCCCGCCAGAGATAGACCATCTTTCCGTTAATGTTGGCTGCGCCGCCCTTCGGGTCACGTACATCTCATCGAGATGCCATTGCCAGTGCCGAAAGCCTCGCATCCGGCTCACCCGTTGCCGACGAATGTCGCCTGCGAAATGCGGGCCAAAGCGGTTCCACCACAGCCACCGTCTCATGGCAGATGTCGATCCCGCGCTCGAAGAGCAGATCCTCTACGTTCCGCAACGACAGCGGATGACACGTACATCATCACCACGAGGCGGATCACCGCAGGCGAACAGTTGAAATACGGAAATGGGCTAGTCGACTTACCAGGCCGAGGCATCCCCTGCCCTATCTCATCACCTCGCCAACGTCAGGTGCATTTGCGCTGACAACGCCCCCTCACTGATAAGCTGAAGTGCTAAAATCAGTAGGAGGCAATGAGGTCAATTCTAACCCCTCACGACATGACACTTTGAAAAAACTTATGGACGAGCATCAATTGTAATTGGGCTGATCTCACTGGCCTACCTAAAGAGTTTTTCATGATCGAGAGGATAGCCTTGATTGGGTTCGGCGAGGCAGCGTCCGCCTTTGTCGTTGGTTGGACCAGGAAGCCGGCGGTCCTGCGCGCATTCGATATAAAAAGCCTCAATCCTGCGACAACCGCTGCTAAGCGAGCTGATTACGCCGCCACTAACGTGGCGGGAATGGACAGTGCGGCGGAAGCGTTGGCAGATGCGGTGGCCGTCCTGTCGCTTGTTACTGCTGATCAGGCACTGGCAGCCGCCGAAGATGCCGCCAACGCACTCAAGCTCGGATCATTGTTCTTCGATATGAACAGCGTTGCCCCCGATACAAAGCGCGCGGCCGCCAGGGCGGTCGAGGCCGCAGGGGGGCGTTATCTGGACGTAGCAGTGATGGCGCCGGTTCATCCGGCAGGGGTTGCGGTGCCTTTGCTTGTTTCCGGGCCTCACGCTGAGGAAGGCGCGCAGGCGCTGTGCTCAGTTGGTTTTACAAAGGTCCGCGCCGTTTCAGGCGAGGTCGGCACCGCCTCCTCGATTAAAATGCTTCGCTCGATCGTTGTGAAAGGCTTAGAAGCGCTCACTGCCGAATGTGTGTGGGCGGCCGAAAAGGCCGGCGTACTTACTGAAGTGCTTGCCTCCCTAGACCAAAGTCCTCCTCCGGCGTCTTGGATGGAGCGCGCCAATTATAATCTCGATCGCATGATGGTTCACGGACTGCGCCGAGCTGCCGAGATGGAGGAAGTGATCAACACGCTCGACGCACTCGACATGGACGCCACGATGACGCGCGGAACGGCTGAGCGGGAGCGAGCGATCGGGAGCCTGTTTTATGGCACGCCACCGGCCGGCATTGACGCCAAATTGGCAGCGCTCAGCCACGCGAGTGAGGTTGAAGCAGCATGATCATCGACTGCCACGGCCATTATACCGTGCTGCCCAAGGGGCACGATGCGTGGCGCGAGGAACAGAAGGCGGCGTTCAAAGCCGGTGTCTCGCCGCCAGCTTACCCTATGATTTCCGACGACGAGATTCGCGAGACGATCGAGGCTAATCAGCTGCGGCTGATTAAAGAACGCGGCGCGGACCTCACCATCTTTTCGCCACGCGCGTCTGCGATGGCCCCACATGTCGGCGACGCAGCGGTAGCGCAGGAGTGGGCCACCCGGTGCAACGACCTGATCGCGCGGGTGGTGGGGCTATATCCCGATAGGTTCGCAGGCGTGTGCATGCTGCCGCAATCGCCTGCAACCGACATGGCGAACTGTATCGCAGAGCTTGAGCGTTGCGTGAAGGAGCTTGGCTTCATCGGCTGCAATCTGAACCCGGATCCGGGCGGCGGGCACTTCACGCATCCGCCGCTGACTGATCGTTACTGGTATCCATTTTATGGGTGCTGTCAGTCTAATGCGAACTGGTCTCCACTGGGCGTAGCTGGCGCTGGTGGAAGATGCACCTTAGGCCATAAGATTTTGCCACCCGGCCAGGGCGGCTGAGCGTCTTTGTTTATAGGTCTGTCGGTCAATGAGATGGCGTTCGAGGGCGAAGTGGTTGTGGACGTTGGCATGCACGGAGGCGAACTTCTGCAGCGCCTTCATCTGTCGGAACCGGAGCATCGCTCTCTCCCGTCTTCGGAATGAAAGATGGCTGTTCTCACAGCGGTTGTTGGCCCAGCGTCCGACCTCCTGCTTGTCCTCGTTCCCAAGCTCCTTCATCGCGGCGCGATAGGATCGCAGGCCGTCGGTTGTGATCGCTTCGGGCGAACCGTGGCGCTTCAGAGCCTTCTTCATGAAGCGCCGGGCTGCTGCCTTGTCGCGGGTTTTTGTAACGTAGCTCTCCAGGATCTCACCCTCGTGATCCACCGCCCGCCAGAGATAGACCATTTCACCGTTGATTTTGACGTACATTTCGTCGAGGTGCCAGCGCCAATGCCGAAACCCTCGCATGCGGCTTACCCGTTGCCGTCGGATGTCGCCGGCAAACAATGGACCGAAGCGGTTCCACCAGAGCCGCACCGTCTCATGGCAAATATCGATGCCGCGCTCGAAGAGCAGGTCCTCCACATTCCGCAGCGACAGCGGATAGCGCACGTACATCATCACCACGAGGCGGATCACCTCGGGTGACGAGTTGAAACACCGAAACGGACTAGCTGGCTTACGAGGGCGAGGCATCTCCTGCCCTACCTCGTCCGTGCATCCGCGTCAGGTGCATTTGCTCTGACAGAGTCCCACTGAGTATTTTCTGGTAATGATCAGATCGTCAGGATGTGGGTAGATTGGCGGGGGGGGTCTTCGTGCCGCCTTAGCCCGTTCGAATACGGGACCCCATTTTTCCTTATAATCAAGTGCCCAAGCGAGCATTTTAAGACCATTTTCTGTCGTTTCCCGCTCCGCCGCCGCGTAGGTACCAACTAATAACTTGGCGATGGCGGCATCTTCATGTGCCCGGAGTTCCAGTCCGGCCAGAAGCCGCTCATATCGCGTAATCGGTTCTCCGTTGAACTCACCGACGAACTTATGGGCGTGTTCGAGCGCCAGCCGCTGGAGGGGATTCACGCCCTCAGGTATGTTCGCCTCCTGGATCTTCTTGGGCGGTCGACCCGCGCGATTGGGGCAATACCCCTTGGGCCAGCGGTATTCCGCCGGTGTATTGCCCGGCCCCACCTTCTGTTGTGGATCGCGCTCGCGGAACGGCTGGCGCTTCTTGCGTGCTGGTTTATCCCCGTCCCCTGCCTTGCTGCTCATGCCTCGACCTCCTCGAAGAGGTTTGCCTCAAGTTCGCTGAAAGATCGGCCGTCAGCTGCGCGAACGGCATCGATGCCCAGCGCTGTGCGCACCCGGCGCAACGTTGCATCGACAAAGCCCGGATCGATCTCGATCGCGAAGGCCCTGCGCTCTGTCGCATGCGCTGCGAGCACGATGCTCCCGCTCCCGCAAAACGGGTCCAACACGATGCCTCCGCGATCGGTCACATCAAGGATGGCATCACTCAGCATCTTAACTGGCTTGGGCGTCGCATGAATCTGCAACAGCTCGGCACGTTCCGCAGAAGCCGTGGTCATTCCGTCATAATGCCACGCGGTTGTGCGATTGCGTCCGTATTTGCCTAACATCACGTGATTGCGATGGGGCGCATCACCATTGCGGAAATATACAACCTGTTCCGTCTGCGAGCGGAACAGACTCCCTTGCCCCGGTTGGCTCTTGACCCAGGTACACATTGCCCTAGGCCTGCCGAACACGATCATCCCTGCTCGAAAGGTCTCGGGCAGAAAATGATAGCTCATGAAGAAGGCGTGAAGACTGCCGGGTTCGCTCCACTCCTTCATGTGGCGCATGAAGTTGGTCTGAAAGCGGGTGAACTCATGGGATGACATCTCCCCATGCGCGAACGCAAATTCCTCTCGCTCTCGACTGCTCGAGATATCCCGCATTGAAAGGTTGTATGGCATGTCTGTTAACCCGAACTGAGCCTTCTCCGTGCCCATCAACTCACGGAAATTCCTGGCCTCAAGCGAATTTCCGCACAGGAGGCGGTGGGAGCCAATCTGCCAAAGATCCCCCGGACGGGTGACTGGTTCCAGCTGTTCATAGGGTGCCGGGTCTGGTTCCTCGACTTCCTGCTGGTCGAGAGCAAGCAGCCGAGTGAGTTCACCTTCTGCCATTGCCAGCAGCTTCAGACTTCCCTCACCAAGCAGCTGCTCCAGTTCACGCAATTCCTCAGCGAGTAGAATTTCGTCATACCCACCCATATCGGACAACTTGTGAGCATTGATCGCGTAAAGCCTGAGCTCTTCCGCCGACATGGAGCTGACGCGCAACACAGGTATTGAAGCCAGCCCGAGCTTCTGCGCAGCCATCACGATAGCGCCACCGCATACCACACGGTTTTCGGCATCGACCAGCGGGGGCTCCACCACTTGACCATTCCCCGACAACAGCCGAACCGCCGTGTCGATCTGCTCCTTGCTGTGCCTGCGCCAAGCCCTCACCCGCGGCTTCAGTGCTGCAGGCGCCAGGTACTCGATTCTATGGGTATTCATTCCGCCACCTCATCAGAGATCAAACATTCGTTTGCTTGGCGGCAAGGACATCTAGGAATTTGTTGGGGTTATCTGCAACCGAAAATTTCAACTCTTGTGCATTTTATGTTCCGGAAGAATTCGCGGTATTCCGCCAATAATGCGACCATCGCAGCGTTTTGCTAGGGCTCGCGCATTATCTCTGGGATCTCGCAAACAATTTACCGAGATTACGCGTGATTCCACTCGGTTTTTGCACCAGGTTGGACACAACACTCCTACTAACCAGCTGATATATCATCATTTCTCTCGAAACGCTCGCGATGAAGCCACCAAAAAACCTTCCCTGTTATCTTCGAAAACAGGGTGAAACCGCCGGGTTTTTAAAATCATTGTGAACCGTACCGCCTAGGCAGGGCGCAGAGAAAAATCACAAGAATGAGGAGGATATTCTCTTGGGCAGCCACCTCCCATTACGGAGCCGGCGCGAAACGGCGCACATTGGGGCGAATCACGAAGCAGAATCGGAGGTGATGAAATTCACGCGACTACGTGGCGGAGAGGGTGTCCGCCTTATCTCGCCCGCATAGCTTTGAAAATAAAGCATTTTCGGGCTCCTCTTGAGAGTAGTTCTACCAGCAGTTCTACCAATGGGAATTCGACAAAAATATCGACAAATTAGATACTTGTGACGACACTTCTTCCGGTAACAATTACGATAAACCAACGCCAGAAAAACCGGTTGGGATTCGAACCCTCGTATCGCTCAGAAGGATGATTTCTTCTCCTTTCTAAGACGTCGCAGATGCTGCCAGGGCAATCTCGCCCAACTGCAACTCAGCCTTCCCCCTCCCCCAATCTCGAAGCTGCGCTGAGCAATGTCTCTTGCGGGGCCAGCCCAGTCGACATACAATTTATCCTGCTTTGGCGGGCAGACCGAATAGGATCGGTTTGCATGGAAGATATCGACGACAGGTTCCTGCGCATCGGCGAGGTCACCAGGAAGACCGGGCGGTCGCGGGCCGCGATCTACCGAATGATCGCAGATGGCAACTTTCCAAAGCAGGAGAAGATCGGCGTGCGCGCCGTCGGCTGGCGACTGTCGGCGATCATGTCTTGGATGGAAGCGCCAAAACAATTCTTCGCGCCACCCACGTAGATTGGCGACCCCCTCCCCACCTAGCCCATCCAGGCCTGCGAGAGCTGGCGCCCCAGGGGGCGATCGCCCTTGGTGGTTCGGGAATAAGCTGGCTTAACCCGTCAAGCAGAGAGCTACCCAGTCGATGCAGTTTTCTCAAAGGCCACTCTGCTACACAGCGCGGAAATACTCGCGGCCGACCTGGAGACGACCGACATCCTGACGTGGCGGGGCACCGAATAAGCGACGATACTCGCGGCTGAATTGGGATGGGCTCTCATACCCTACAGCAAATCCCGCTTGGCCGGCGCTCATCCCCTCGGTCAGCATGAGGTGACGGGCCTCCTGAAGTCTTAGCTGCTTTTGATATTCAAGTGGCGTCATGCGCGTCACCGCCTTGAAATGCTCGTGTAAAGCGGATTCGCTCATGCCCGCCGCACTAGCGATCTCACGGACACGCAATTGTTCACGGAAGCCCGTTCGGATGCGGGCAATGGCGCGGCTCACCTGGTTGAGATGACTATCGGCCGCGGCAAGGTGCCGCAGCGTCGGGCCATGCGGGCCATTAAGCAGGCGGTACAGGATTTCGCGTTCGGTCAGGGGCGCCAGAACAGCAATGCTTTCCGGTTTGTCGAGCAGTCCGACGAGCCGGCAGGTGGCATCGACCAGATCGGGATCGCTTGGATAGACCGCGAGCACAGGCGGCGATGCCGCCGCGCGCCGGCTTCCCTCACCGATAACCAGATCCGCCAGAGCCAAGAGATCAAGGTCTATCTTGCAGCAGAGGTAGGGCTCCTGCGCGCTCGCCGTGATCACATGACCGGTCAATGGCATATCCATCGACACAATCAGATAGCGGCTGGCATCATAGACGAAGCTCTGCTCCCCGGAGGATACCTGCTTGGCACCTTGGGCAATCAGGCAAAGTGACGCTTCGTAAACCGAAGGCACCGGGTGCGTCTCATAATCTGACCGGAACAGCGAAACACGACTAATAGGCGTAGGGAACATTCCTGTTTCCGGGGCATATCGCTTCATCACCTCAGCAAGCTTCTGCATTCTGTCCATACTGCCGTTCTTCCCGGGATCGGGCTCAATCGCAAGCGGCGTCGTCCAATTCCGGGGAATTAGGCAATCTTCCAGGACGATCTTTCTACCGCCTTGCTCCGAGTTTCCGTCAGATGAGGGCCACCCCAACCAAGGAGGACATGCAATGACTGGCGTATCTGGCAAGACCATACTCATCACCGGCGCATCGAGCGGCATTGGCGAGGCGAGCGCACGCGAATTGGCACAGGCCGGTGCCCAGCTCTTCATCGGCGCACGGCGCAGCGGTCGGCTGAAGGCGCTGGCAGACGAGCTCGGGGCACAGGTCGGCTGGGCCGAACTCGATGTGACCGACGCCGACAGCTTTGAGGCCTTCGTAGCTGCCGCCGAAGGCCGCTTCGGGCGCGTCGACGCGCTGGTTAATAATGCCGGCGTCATGCCACTATCGCAGCTCGCTGCGGTCAAGCGGGACGAGTGGAAAAAGATGATCGACGTTAATATCCATGGCGTCTTGAACGGGATTGCTGCCGTGCTGCCGCGCTTCATCGCGCAGGGTGGCGGGCATGTCATCAATGTCGCATCGGTAGCCGCGCACATGGTGATGCCGACCGCCGCCGTCTACTGCGCGACGAAGCATGCGGTCTGGGCGATCACCGAGGGTCTGCGGCAGGAGCATGACGATATCCGCACGACACTGATCTCCCCCGGTGTGGTGGCGACGGAACTTGGCAACGATATCAGCGACAATGGCATCGCAGCGGCGCTCGCCGAATGGCGTAACAAGTCGCTGACGCCGGACGCCATTGCCCGCGCGGTGCGTTTCGCCCTGGAGCAGCCCGAAGGGGTGGACATCAATGAAGTGATCGTGCGCCCGACTGCTGCCGACATGTAGGACAGAGCCTCGCTGCTGCGACAAATCAATACAATGTCGACAGGGCTCGGCAAACTCACGCGACAATTAGGCGCTAGACAGCTCTCATCAACGCTTCTCCCACGGCGCTGATATCTTCCACGGTCCACTGAGCCCTTCCCCCCCCTCAGGGAGGGGCTAAAGGAGTGACAGGAGGAGTTTTCGGTTTGGCTTGCTTAGGCGGATCGCCGCCGCAGCCGCCAACATAGCGGTCGCTCGGCCGCTCGAAATGGCTTCTGTAACTTGCCCATCTTTCATCACGGCATCGCGGGAGCACCCAAAATCAACTCATCGGATGCTTCCCACAAACGGCGGGCAACAGCCTCATCGAGCGCTGCCGGAGGAATACGCGCAGGCGCGGGATATCCGCGCGTCTCGCTCAATGCATCCGGACCATAGTAACCTCCGGGCATGGCATCGTGCGAGGTTGCACCGAAGAGCGTTGGCAGCGCGCCTTGTGCCGCCGGCTGGAAAAGGAACCACAAGAGGGTTCGGGTGAGGCCCATCCCGCTCCAGCGACCCGGTGCATTGTGCAGCAGGTCGGTACGCGCAACGCCGGGATGCGCAATGACGCTTGTGACGCCCCAACCGCCCGCAATGCTGCGACGCTGCAACTCGAGACCGAACATCAGGCAGGCAAGCTTGGATTGGCTGTAGGCCACCATGGGCTTATAGCTTTTCTCGGCATTGAGATCGTCAAGGCTGATCGCGCCGCTGCGCGCGGCGACGCTCGAAAGCGAGACGACCCTCGCGCCGCCTGCCTTGCGCAGCAGCGGGAGCAAATGGTTCGTCAGCGCGAAATGACCGAGGTAATTCGTGCCGAACTGAAGCTCGAACCCGTCTTTCGTCTCTTCACGCCTTGGTGGGACCATAACACCCGCATTGTTTATGAGGAGATCGAGCTTTTCCTCCCGATCTGCCAGCCGGGCGGCGAAAGCTGCGACGGAAGCCAGGCTCGCGAGATCGAGCATCTTGAAGCGCACGCGCGCCGATGGAAGCTGGGCAGAAATCCGTGCGACCGCGTCAGCGCCTTTTTGCGCGTTACGACCCGCGATGATCGTGTTGGCACCCGCCCGGGCCAGGGCCAGCGCCGTCTCATAGCCGAGCCCTCCTGTTCCGGTGACGATCGCAATCCGGCCATCCTGCGCCGGAATATCAGCCGCTGTCCATTTACGCATGTCGCATCTGCCTATATAACTGCACCAAGTGCAAAATTATATTTGCACTTGGTGCATATTTCAAGGCTTGAGTGTTCTAATGCCATCCGTTGCCGCTGATTTGGAAGAAGGCCTGCGGGCCCGAAAGCGCCGCGAGACGATGAAGCGCATCACGGAGGCCGGAATAAGGCTTTTTCTCGAGCGCGGTTACGAAGCGACTACGCTGGACGACATCGCCGCTGCAGCCGCGATCTCCCGGCGAACCTTCTTCCACTACTTCAAGTCCAAGGACGACATCCTTATCTCGCTGCAGAGTGGGATGGGCGCCATGATTGCCGAGGCGATCCGCAAGGCTCCGTCGGCCAAGCGGCCAATCCACGCCGTACGCGATGCCGTCATCGAAGTTTGCGCCGCGGTTCCTCCCGACGAGATGCTTGCGATCGACCGACTGATGCGGACGAGCGAAACCGTGCAGGCCCGAAAGCAGGCCAGCTATGTCGAGCATGAAAGAACCTTGCTCGCGGCGTTGCGCGAGCGATGGCCGCAATCCGAGCGAGAACCCGCGCTCCAGTTAGTGGCGATGATCGCGATGGGAGCGATCCGTTTGTCTACGGAAGCGTTCAACCGCGAGGCCGGCGCGCGGCCGATGCCCACTTTATTACGCGAGGCGTTCGACACGCTGGATTCAGAGCTAGGCGCGGGCACTTGAAATCGCGCTAAGGGAATACGGCATCGGCTACATCAGGCCCAGCTCTATCGCTTCGCGGACGGTGCGCACGCTCGGTCGAAAGCCAAGATTGCGGGCCAGGGATCCATCCACATGCAGATGCCACGGGTCCGGCATCGGTTCTGACGATGCATCCATGTCTTTGCCGACAAAGCGCACCAGTTCATAGATTGTCGTCGCTGCGTCATCGCAGATGTTGACGATTTGCCCATCGAACGCACCAGCCAGCGCCAGCTTCACGGCGCCGGCGATATCGCGGTGATGGACGGTGCTCATGCGCTGCGCCGGGTGGAAGGCAAACGCGCTCAAATGCGAGGGAAGCGCCTCGAGATGACCGTCGCCGTCGCCATACACAAAGGGGAAGCGCAAGACGGACCAGGCCAGGCCGCTGTCCTGAAGCGCGCGCTCCGCAGCCACCTTGCTGGCGGGGTAAGCCTGCTGCGGATCGACGATATCGTTCTCGCGGCCCGGATAAGAACCGCTTCGACCGTAGACGTGAGCGTTGCTTGCCATGATGAAGCGCGCGTCAGGAGCTCGCACTTTGACTGCGCCAATCAGGTTTTGCGTCCCTTCAAGATTGCTCTTCCAGATCAGATCTGTGTCGGCGGTGCGAAAAACAGCGGCAAGATGCACAACCGCCGAGACGCCATCGACTGCCTGAGCAAGTGCGTCGTGATCAAAAAGGTCGCCCTCAAAGGCCGTTGCACCAGCCGTGATAGTCTTGCCGGCACGAACCAGGGCGCGGCAGGTCATGCCGGCTTCAACGAGCCGAGCTAGCAGGCGCTCTCCCACAAGTCCGGTCGCTCCTGTCAAAAGGATCGTCATCATAGTCCTCCGTTGGATCTTTGGGCGAGACGCTCGGTGGCAGTGCGGAGCACGCGCACCACGAGCGCGGCGTCGGCCTCGCTGATGCCCCCGAACGCAACATCATGAATGAAGCTGAGGTCAGGCAGCGCGGTCCACAAAGTCTCGCCAGCGCTCGTAAGGCACAGCAGCTTCTGACGCAGATCGACGCTGTCCTGTACCTGTTCGACCAGCTTCTTGGTGGCGAGCGCGCTAACCACTGCGCTCAGGGTCGCTCGCTCGACCTGGAGCTTCGCTACAAGGTCGCGCTGCTTCGTTGGACCAAAGGTGGCAAGATGGTGCAGGACATACCATTGCGTTGCGCCCAGCCCGTGGACGCGCAGGGCGTCTTCCATCACCGCTCGTCCGGCGAAATAGCAACGCTTCGCCCATAAGGCGATCGCTGCAAACTCATGCTCAAGAATATTGTCAGCCACCTAACTATATTGTCAGGAGGCTAACTATTTGTCAAGACGCTCTCAAACCGGGCTTTTGTCAGAAGGGGGGTGCGGTTAGCCGGGAACGGCCGAAATGGTGGCGCACTGGAGCCCGTCGCAGACTGAAAACGCCAAACGCCCAGTAATGTGGATAATGCCGAGGCAGGGCGACTGGACAGATTTTTACGTCGGAGGTCACTTCGGCCTTCGCCCTGAAAGCGGTCATTCGACCCCTCGAAGCAGTTCCCTAAAACCTGCCCTTTGTTCATCAGGCTGTCGCGGCATTGCGATGGACCGGCTTTGGGACAAAGCCATCGTTAATGAGGCTTCGCTTAAATGGCCGCTCTCGACGAGAGCAGACTCTAGAGCCTTTTTTATTGCCCGCATCGATTGACCGAAGTGGCACCCCGCGCACCTCCTCATGGGTAGGCGAGGAACTGGGTATGACCCGACCAAAAACGCGGGCAGATGGCTTGCCGTCTGCGCGGGTGCTCCTCAGAAGGTCAGAGGGCTGTCGATCTTCACAAGATCATGGGCGATGAGCGGACCGCCCGGGGACTGGAACAGGCGGCTGCCATGCTCGACATCGCCCATGTCCAGTCCAAAGAAACCGAGCTGATCGATCAGCTTTGCGACTTCAGCTTTCGCACCCTCGTCGTCTCCAGCGTAGAAGAGGATACGCCGTCCGCCGTCAGCATCGGGAGCCTTCTCCAGGTTCATGAAGAAGTGGTGGTTGAACGCCTTCACCACGCGGGCACCCGGCGCCCACTCCTGAACGATCGCGGTCGAGTCACTGTCGCCGATATCGATCGGCGGCAGCGGCGGCTTCTGCATGTTGTTGTTGGTGTCGATGAGGATGCGGCCGTTCCAGTCGAGCCCGGCAAGCGCGCCCTGCAGCTTGGGCCAGTTCACCGATACGAACACGATGTCCTTGGCCGCCGCTTCCTCGCGGGTGCCGGCGGTGATCGAGGGCCCGGCCTTGGCGACGAGGTCAGTGAGGGTTTCCGGGCCACGGCTGTTGGCGATCGTCGCCGGGATGCCCTTGGCACCGAGGCGCCGGGCTATGGCGCCGCCAATCATTCCAGTGCCGATGATTCCGATGGTAGGCATGTATGGTCTCCAATACGTTCACAAGAGGAGGCAGCCAGGACCGGGGGGCAGGCCCTCGCTGCGTTTTGGCCAGAAGGGGGTCCTGGCAATGGGGAGAGGATCGAGTCAGCTGCCGCGATAGATCGGGGTCGAGCCGGACGCGCGCTGGCGGTTGCCGAGCGAGAAGAGCTTCTCCTTGAGCGCTGCGATGTTGCGCTCGCCCGTCACCAGCCCTTCGGCTGTGGCATGGACCGAGTAATAGCCGAGGTGCAGGTCGTGCGGAGAAGGAATTGCCGAGCCGAGCACGAAGGTCGCGCCGCCCGGGCCACCTTGCAGTGCGATTACGCCATCATCTTCGGAGAAAATGAGCAGCTCGCCGTTGGAGGCGGATGCGGGCCCGACAAGGCTGCCCTTGGAAAGCGCGAGCCAACCGACGGTGTGTCCGGCAGGCGGGGCATAATCCCAGCGCTGGTCAGGTGCGAGGGTGACGAGCAGGTATTTGACGCCTGCCGGAGCCCTGACGGGGCTGGTGACGCCGCCATGCGTGCCGATGATGACATAGGCCGGGCCGACCTGGTGCATGTCAGACGCTTCTACATATTGGCTGTCGACTGGAGCCAGCTCCAGGTCGGCGGGCAGTGACAACCAGAGCTGGAAGCCGTGGATGCGCTCGGATTTACCGGAAGACAGTTCTTTGCCGTGCCAGACTCCCCCGCCGGCGCGCATCCATTCAACGCCGCCATAGCCGATATAGCCAGAACCGGCCTCGGGGTCGTCGAAATGCACATCGCCACGCGTGAAGACAGTCACGGTGCCAATGCCGGAATGGGGATGCATCCCGCCTGCGGCCGCAAATTCGCTCATGACGCCGCCGAAGCTGTCGAGGAACACGAACGGCTTGAGCTGCTCGCCCAGGTCGCTCGGGCTCATGAGGCGGAACACCTCGCCATGGCCGCGACCACGCGTGCGGTAAATGACTTCGCGGCCGACGGTCGGGGCAGTGGTGGCGCTCTTGGCTGCGCGGGTGACGCTGATGGTGGACACGAGTTTTCTCCTTCGGGGAGCCGCTGTCGGCTACCCCGTCATGATGTTGCGATGAGGATCGCGATGGGGCGGTTAGGCCACTTCGCTACGGGCGGCCGTCTCGGCGCGTGCCGCCATGAGGGCCTTGGACCACCAGACCAGCTCGTCGAGCGCGGTCGTCGCGGACGGGATCAGATTCTGTTCGATCGTCTCGATCGGCTGATTGCCGACGGCCGGGAAGCTCGTGAAGAAGTCGCTGCCACCGATGTGGACGGCTGCGTGGGTCGAGACCATGTGCATCTCGATGCCGATCAGGCGCAGATGCTCGATGGCGCGGGCAGCGCCAACACCGCCATAGCCGATCGCGGTGAATGGCTTGTGGCTCCACTCCTTGTAGGCGTGGTCGAGCGCGTTCTTGAGCGCGCCGGTGAGTGAGTGGTTATATTCGGCGACCACGAAGATGAAGCCGTCGAAGCGCGCAAGCGTCTCCTGCCAGCGGACCGCTTCGGGGCTCTGGCTCGGCACCCAGGCGCTCGATGCAACCTCGTCGAAGAAGGGCAGGTTGAAGTCGCGCAGGTCGAGCAGTTCCACGTCCAGATCCTCGCGGGCCTGGGCCTGCTTGAGCATCCATTGCGCGGGCACGTCGGCGAAGCGCGCGGCGCGCGTCGAGCCGATGATGAGGGCGATCTTGGGCTTGGCGGTGACGGTCGACATCGGGATTTCCTTCGCTCGTTGGGGAGAGTGCCGGGGCAATCTCGTTCTTGCTGAGGGCAATTTGGCGCAGGTCCGGGGGTACCACTAGACAGCTAGATCGTTCTGCGGGGTCGCACTTTCAGGAACACTTCGCGGTGGTCCGGGCCGCAACACGCAGCAAAGCCGGGCACACGATCTCGTGTGCCCGGCTTGAAGCGCCGGTTGAGAATGGGTCAGTTACTGAGCGGTGGGAGCCGGTTCGAGTAAGTGCGGCGATTGCTCAGATATTCTTCCAGGCTGAAGGGGCCGGCGCCGAACGCTACGATCTGCAGCAGGCCGCCCGACATCATCACGTTCTTGAAGAAGTGAACGAAGCTGTTCTGATCGGCTAGGTTGCCGTGGAAGTAGAAAGCCGTCACCATCGAGAAGATGGCAAGCAGCGCGGCGACCGGGCGAACCTTGTAGCCGGCGACCAGCAGCGCGCCGCCGACGATTTCGAGCGCAATCGCGCCGATCGCGGCAAGAGGTGGGACCGGCAGGCCGACCGCTCCGACCATGGCGACAGTGGCACCAAAGGTCGTAGCCTTGCCGAGACCGAAGAGAACGAACGGAAGACCGATCAGAAGCCGGCCAGCGAACGGAACATAACGGGTGTTATTCATGGGACATCTCCTGTTTGCAGCAGGATGATGGGCCATCCGCTTGGCTTGGAAATGATCCAATCGAGCGCTCGCCACTAGACAGCGAGAATGCTACTTGGTGTCGCGGATAGAGGAACACCTCGGAACGTGCAGGATGGCGTTTCCGCAGGAGGAGTTGGGCGTGGAGATTGAGGACCTGAGGATGTTCGTCGAAGTGGCCGATGCCGGCGGGATCAATTCGGCGGCGCGTCGGCTGGGCCTCGCCAAATCCATCGTGAGCCGCCGGCTGCTAAGGCTTGAGCAGGATCTCGGCGCCGAGCTTCTCGCGCGCACGACACGCGGCGCGGTCCTCACCGAAGCGGGTATATCGTTCCGGGATCAGGCGGCGGACATCTGCACAAAGATCGACGCAGCCAGGGAGGAAATGTCTCCTAGTGGCGACCTCCGGGGATTGCTTCGGATCGCGGGACCGGCCTCTATCGGCACGTTCTTCGCCTCGGCGCTGGCCGACTTTGCCCGCAGGCATCCGGCCCTGAATGTCCACACCCGCTTCTCGGACCAATATGTCGACCTCGCCGCCGAAGGCTTTGATTGCGCCATCCGCGTCGGCTACATGCCGGATTCCAATCTCATCGCCCGCAAGATCGGTTCGCTGCCGATGCGGCTCTATGCGAGCCCCGACTATATCGCGGAGCACGGCGCGCCTGAATATCCCGGCGATATCCTGAAGCACTCGGCTGTCACGGCCGGCACCGCCAATTGGGTGTTCAGCGATGGCGATCAGAGCTTCACGGTACATCCGCAGGGCAGGTTCAAGGCGGACAACGCCTATGTCCTCGCCGAAGCGGCTGCAGCCGGCCTCGGTGTCCTGGCGATGGGAGAAATGATCGCCGGCCCCTATGTCGAGGCGGGCAAACTCGTCCCGATCATGACGGGGTTCACGCTGCCCGACGTCGGCATATTCGTCGTGCGGCCGCCAAGTCAGCACGTACCTCGGAAGGTCCGGGTGCTGATCGATCTGCTGACGGAGAAATTTTCCGGCGTCCGCTGCTGAATGCACGTCAGAGAAAAGCGTCAGGCGAGGCGCTAATTCAGCAGACGGTTCTCGCGCAGCCGAGAGACAGCCAAGTCGACGAAAGCACGAACCTTGGCGGGAGCGTGGCGACCTTCGGGGTAAAGGACATGGATGGGGAGCGGCGGCTCCTCATAGTCCGTCAAAACGATTTGAAGATCGCCGGCAATCAGCGCCGGCCCGATTTGATAATGAAGCACCCGGGTCAGGCCCCATCCTTCTTTCGCGGTGGCGATCGCGGCCTCATTTGTATTGCATTGAAGGGTTGCGTCGATCGTAACGCGCTGGTCGCCTGCAAAGCGCCATTCGGGCGAGGCCCAGGCGCTGGTTGAGGCTGCAACCCGGTGGCCTTTCAGGTCTGCGGGCGTGGAGGGCACGCCTTGTTTCTCAAAATAGGCGGGCGAGCCGCAGACGACCCGACGCACCGAGCCGACCTTGATCGCAGTGAAGCCCGAGTCCGGTAGGTGCCCGATGCGAACTGCAACATCGACCCCTTCCTCGACGATGTTGACGGGGCGATCGACGAAAAACGTCCTGGCGCTCATCGTGGGATAGGTGTCGAGATACTCGGTCATGACCGGAAGCACATACATCTGACCGAACATCGCCGACGCGGTGACGGCGAGCGTGCCCGCAGGCGTCGCATAGGAGCCCGCGGCGGCGGCCTCGGCTTCGGCGATATCGGTGAGGATGCGCAGGCAGTCGTCGAAGTAGCGGGTGCCAGCTTCAGTCATCTTCACCGACCGCGTGGTGCGAACGAACAGGCGCGCGCCGATTAGATCCTCAAGCGATGCCACGGCGCGGGTCACGGCGGGCGCGCTCATGTGCATGAGCCGCGCCGTTTCCGCGAAGCTCTCCGTCTCGGCGACCTTTGCGAAGATCCGCATCGCTTGCCATCGATCCATCCGTCACCTCTTGTCGCACCGTATCTCAGATCATCTGCATCACGGTCGCCGCGTCATCGGTCAGTCCATCAAGCAGCATGTCAGCGTAATAATCGGAATCCTTACTGTTCAACCTCAGCCTGTCGAGCAGTCTTGCAAGGATAGTCGTAATGGACCGCAGTACAGGAGCCGGCGCCGGTCGGGCTGCAAACGTAATCGGGACACTAGCCATGACCGTTCGCCTTCCCAATGGAAGCATGGGCAACTGCGATGCCTTCGATCTCCCGGCAAGCCTCGTCATCGAAGCCGACCTGGATCGCGCGTGATCGGATGTCGCGATAGTCACTGCGCTTGACCGCAAGAGCCAGTTCAAGAGCGCGGGCGCCGCGTACGTCGAAACTGCGCCCTTCGCGTGCCGCATCGATCTCAGCGCCGCACATGCCGATCCGTGCGGCCGCGTCGTCCTGCTGGCGGATCAGGGCGGGGGCGCCCTGATCCCCTGCAAGGGCCATCTCGATCGACAGGCGCGTTCGCGGGTCGAGTTTGGAGATTTGCATGGTCAAATCCTCGGGGGTGGTGCGCCCGATGGCGCACCTGAGCGGGCTAGAAGCCGAAATCGCTGAGACCGGGGTGGTCATCGGGCCGCCGCCCGAGCGGCCAGCGGAACTTGCGCTCGGCTTCCGTGATCGGCGTCTCGTTAACGCTTGCGTGCCGCACTGACATCAAGCCATCGGCTGAGAACTCCCAATTCTCGTTGCCGAAGGCACGATGCCACTGGCCGTCCTCGTCTTGGTACTCATAGGCGTATCGGACCGCGATGCGATTGCCATGGAACGCCCACAACTCCTTTATGAGTCGGTACTCGCGCTCACGGACCCACTTGCGGGTTAGCAATGGCACGACCTGGTCGCGCCCTGTGACGAATTCGGTACGATGCCGCCAGCGCGTGTCGGCCGTGTAGGCGAGCGACACCTTGTCCGGGTCGCGGCTATTCCAAGCATCTTCCGCAGCCCGGATTTTCAGGATGGCGGTCTCTTCTGTGAACGGAGGAAACGGAGGGCGGCTCATGTGGATCTCCTGTGGTATGATGTTAGGAAAAGAGTGGGCGGGCGGCCGGGGTGGAACTGTTGGCCGCCCGTCGCTAAGTCAGGCTGCCAGACGATTGACCCGAGGGAAGTCGATTTCGGTGCCAAGCGCCTCATTGACGTAATTGGTGAAGGTGTTGAGCGCGACGTGCGCGATGATTTCTAGAATCTCGGCGTCGGAGTATCCTTCGGCGCGGACCTTATCGACCTCGGACGGTGCGACCGACCCGCGCGCATTGGTCAATGCCTGGGCAAAGGCGACGGCAGCGGCGGCCTTAGGGTCGCTCGACGTGCCGGCACGGGCGGCAGCGATCTCAGCGTCATCGAGCTTGGCGAAGCGCGCGCCAGTATAGGTGTGGGCCGACAAGCAGTAATCGCAGCCATTCGCTTGCGCCATCGTCAGCGCCAGACGCTCGCGCGTCGCGACGGGCAGCTTGCCCTTCCCTAGCGTCCCCTGGAGCCCCGCGAGCGCATTGAGCGCGACCGGGCTGGTGGAGACGAGCCGGAAGATATTGGGCACGGTGCCAAGCTGCTTCTGGATGGCTTCAAGGATCGGACGCGATGCCTCGGGAGCGTCGTCAATCGTGGCGGGGGTGGGGATCACAGACATGCTATTCAACTCCTGGAAGGCGGGGTGCCTTCGATACGAGCAAGATGGGGCATTGCTGGGTGTCGATGAACGTCGAAACGCTGGAAGGCATTGTTTCACTTGATGGATGCAAAGGGCCGTCCCGGCAGCCACTTACAACTCCAGTTGAATGCGGTCCTCATCGGCCGACTGCTGCTCGGCGGGCACCGCGCTGCAGATCAGCACCTCGTCATCGGCGAGGCTGACGCCCGGTTGCCGAATGTGGGTGACGGCCCCGCGCAAGAGCTTGGTCTTGCAGGTTCCGCAGGTGCCTTCGCGGCAGCTAAATTCGGGCGACAGTCCCCGCGCCTCGGCGAGGTCCAGAAGCGTTCCGGATGCCGGCGTCCAGCGCGCCTCCTTGGCCGACGCCATGAAGGCGACGGGCACCGGCTTCGTGGAAGCAGGACGATGCGGCGCTTGAGCGGACGCCGCGACGTCGGGAGTGCGGACTAGGGAGGACGGTCCGAATGCTTCGGCGTGGATGCGCGCGTCGGCGATATTGAGCGTGCGCAGGCCGTCATAGAGGGCCTGGGTGAAGGCCGCTGGGCCGCAGAGGTAGAAATCATAGTCGTTGAACGGCAGGAAGCGCGTGAGCAAGGACATATCGATCCGGCCTGCGGCCTCGTAATCGATGCCTTCGGCGGCATCTGCGGGGTCGCTGAGCACCCGGATGACTTTCACGGCGCTGAAGGAATTTTCGACCAGCGTCGCCAGCTCGGGGCCGAATGGGCGCTCCGCCTTGATTCGGGCAGCGTGGAACAGATAAGTGGGGCGGACCCGCTGTTTGCGGACGCCCTCATAGACGACGTGGCGCAGCATCGCGAGCATCGGCGTGATGCCGACACCGCCCGCCAGCAGGACGGCGGGGCGCGTCTCGCGCGCGTCGATGGTGAAGTCGCCGGCGGGCGCGCGCGCCTCGATCACGTCACCAACCCGGATGCTATCGTGAAGATGGCTCGAGACCGCACCCTCGCGCTTGATGCTGAGGCGATAGACCCCATCGGAAGGGGCGGCGGACAGCGTGTAGTTCCGGATGACTGGCTTGTCGTCGCCGGGAAGCGTCACGCGGATCGGGAGATGCTGGCCCGCTTGGTGGGGCAGCAAGCCGGCACCGTCGTCGGGCTGGAGGTGAAAGGAACGGATAGAGCTGCTCTCGTCGACGATCTTCGTCACCTTGAGCGGGCGCCAACGGGTCGATAGCTCGGCCGCGCGAAGGCGGTTGGCGGCTTCGTCCCAATCGCCAGTCATCAGCGAACTCGGCGACCATGGCTCCGCTTGCATAGTCCAGCGCAAGGACAGTGCGCCGCGCCGTCGCACGATCGTCTGCGCGGTGAACGTCCAGAGCCGCTCAGTCCCCTGAAACGCGGCGATCTCGGGGCTATCGAAGATCACTTCGGCCGTGCCCGTCATCTGGAGCACGTCGCCGCTAGCGTAATCGACGAACAACAACCCGGCTTTGCCATTGAGGAAGATGTTGCCGAGCGTGTTGAAGAACAGGTTGCCGTCGAAATCGGGGATGGTGAGCGTGCCATCGGCGGCGATGCGAACGAACCCGGCCTTGCCGCCCCGGTGGGAGACATCGACCTGTCGGCGATCGTCGCGATCGGCATAGGAGGCGACGAAGAAGCTGTCCGCACCTGCAATCATCGCCCGGGCGGCCGCGTCGAGCGTGCTCAGGGCCTCGACATCGTCGGCATAGGACGTGCCGGGATCGCGGGCGTAGCTGAAATCGCGAAGCTGGATGTAGCGCGGGCAGTTGCCGAAACTCTGGTCGACGTCGATCCGGAAACCGTGTGCGGCTTCGCCGATGACGCCGTTCATGCGGTTCCGGCGGCGCGTGTGCATCTCAATGCCGAGCAGCCCGATCGGCTTGCCTGGTGCAAGTCCGGCGACCGCGGGATCGGTCCGGTCCGCGTTGGCGTCAATCTCGAGTGTGGTCGCGTCGGGAGAGGTGATGAACCCCGAGCGCCCCTCCAGAAACGTCGCCCAGGGCGCGCCGGTCTCGTCGACGCTGCCGAGCACGATGAACGGGAGCTTCGCGTAAAACTCGCGGTGTTGATCGGGCATATAGTCGCGGATGACCCGCTGACCGACCGATGCCATGTGCTCGGCGACGCCGACCTTCTCCTGAATGAAGCGCTCGCCTTCATGCCAGACCGGCAGCTTTGTGAAGTTCGACGTCATCGTTATCGTGCCTCTGCTGGGGGCTGTCGGGCGCTCCATGGCGGGGCGCCCGCTGTCGGCGGCATGATTATGCCGCCAGGCCGGCCGGGGTCTTTGCGAAGGGCACGAAGCCCGGCAGCGCTTCGAGACGGCGGAGGAAGGCGTTCACGCTCGGGTAGCCCGAAAGATCGACATTGCCCTCCGGCGCACGTGCGACATAGCTGTAGATGGCAACGTCGGCGATGGTGGGCTGCGAGCCGACCAGCCAGTCAGCGCCCTCCAGACGGGTTTCCAGACGGCCGAGCAGAGTATGGGCGCGACCGATCACTTCGTCGGCATTGAATTTGGCACCGAACACGGTGATGAGACGAGCCGCTGCGGGACCATAAGCGACCTCGCCGGCAGCGACAGACAGCCAGCGCTGGACGGCGGCCGCGCCCTGCGGATCTTCGGGCAGCCAGTCGGTGCGACCGGTCTTCTTTGCGAGGTAGACGAGGATCGCGTTGGAGTCGGCAACGACCACGCTGTCATCTTCCAGCACGGGCACCTGGCCGAACGGGTTAAGGGCGAGAAACTCGGGGCGCTTGTGGGCGCCAGCCATGAGGTCGACTTCGACCAACTCGTGGGGAACGTTAAGCAGCGAAGCGAGCAACACGGCGCGGTGCGAGTGGCCCGACAGAGGATGATGGTGAAGTTTCATGGCGAGATCCTGCTTGATGGTCGGGTCCATTCCCGATCCGCAGCGCCATTGTGCTTCGACAGTAGTCGGGCGAGAACGACCTGTTTTGGCACTTCATTATTACGCTCAACGTAATGATCCCCGGTTTGGAAGCGCGAACCCGACAGGTGGCGGCGTGAGCGCCCGGTGGAATCTGCTCTGCCCCGAAATCATGCATCGTGCGCGCGTCATTGGCCGCCGCCGTCCCGTTAGAGGGCTGCCTTTGCCCGAAGTAGCGCGCCTTGGAAGTTCCTCGCGCAAATCTCAGCGATTGGCGGCGTTCCGATTTGGGGAACAGTGAATGCCGCACTCGCTGGCTAGTTGATGCGTCAAAGGAACGTCATCTGGTGCTTGTCGATCACGTCGACCGACGATGACATCAGATGGAAGGAATTGAACATGTCCTATGACCGCATCACCTCCGACAACGCGGCGGTGCTCTTCATCGACCACCAGACGGGCCTCGCCAACGGAGTCCAGACCCAGAACCCGGCCGAGTTCCTCAACAATGTAAAGGCGCTCGTAGCGCTGACGAACGCGCACCGTCTGCCTTCGATCATTACCACCAGTGCCACCGATGGCCCCAATGGCCCGATCATGCCTGCGGTGGCTCAGGGCCTGCCGAACGCGACGATCGTCCACCGGCCCGGTGAAATCAACGCCTGGGACAATGCGGGCTTCGTTGCTGCCGTCGAAAAGACTGGTCGCAAGAAGCTGCTGGTTGCCGGCATTTCGACCGAGGTCTGCCTGGCTTTCGTGGCGCTCTCGGCCAAGCAGGCCGGATATGACGTCTATGCCGTGCTGGACGCATCAGGCACCTGGGACAAGCGCGTCGAGGATGCTGCCATCGCCCGGATGGTGCAGGCGGGGATCATCCCGATGACCTGGGTAGGTGTCGGCGCGGAGTTGCTTGGTGACTGGCGCTCTCAGGACGGCGAAGCGCATGCCAAGGTGATGGGCGAACATCTGCCCTTCTCCGGCAATAACATCGCCGGCTATATGGCAGCCAAGGGTATGGCCTGACCCGATCTTGCCAGAAGGCTAGATCAAAGACGCCGGTCGGATCCCGACCGGCGTTTTCGTGTCTCGCGCCGGTCAGTCTCTCCCTCTCGCGTTCAGGTCTCATGAGCGGCTTCCGGGTCAGAGATAGTCCCCACCATAGATGGTGCGCCCTCCGAACGGACAAGGCACGCCGAGCCGGCTTGGGTCTCGTCGCAGTCGGCCCGAGATCGGAGACAAAAGGATCGGTGACCGGCGTGCCAGGCGCGAGCAACGAGGCAGATGATAGCCGGGGTGCAGGCCGGCCCTAGTGCGGCAATTAAAGGCCGACGGAAGCGACGACCCCTCCAACCGCTCTGGCGCCGACAGTCTTGGGAAAGTGCGCGCACATCCACGCGGGAGGCAATAGCAACAAGCCGGGTTCTGTTTCCCGGATCAGCGGGGTACTGGGTAGGCGGTACCGGTGAACGGCTGTTGATCGAGGAAGCGATAGGAATAGGAGCGACGCTTGAAGCGCCATCCGGCCGGCTCCCGGACCAGTTCGTCATTATAGACGGCAAGATTGTCATAGAAGCTGTCGTCGCCTCGCCCTCGTTCGCGAATGACAAAGCGCGCGGTCGCTCGATCGCCATGAACGCTGACGACGCCCGAGTGGGTCATCTGCATGAAGTAGCGCTCGATAGCGAAGAGGCCTTCAAGCATCCTGACAGCTCCGTCCCGTCCTTCGCTGCGCATGGGCAGCGGCTCGCCGATCTGCCATGTCGCCCCCTCACTGGATCAGAGCTCCGCGAAAGCCTCCAAATCGCGTTCATTGACCGCGTCGGAGAAGCGAGCGGCAAGGCGTTGGATCTCCGCCTGATCCTCAAGCGCCCGCAGCCGTGCTTCGATCTCAGCAGACATCGAAATTTTTCCCACGGCCGGCGCGCTCGGCGACCAGCGCGATCAGGATCAAGCCACCGGTCAAGCCGAGATGCTCGAGGAAGGTTGCCATGGCCTCGAACCGGGCCGGTCCCTGCATTGTCCAGAAAGGATGTGCGATGACGGCGCCTAAGGCCGTGAATACTGCCAGCATCCCCGCGCCGAACCAAACCCAGCGACCGGAGAGGATCAGCAGCGATCCAATAAGCTCGAGAGCGATGGTCAAGCCCGCCATGAAGGCGGGCGCTGGCATGCCAAATTGCGCCTGCTCTGTAACTGCCGCGCTGAACCCCATCAGATGTCCGACGGCCGAAGCCAGGTATATGAGCACGATCGCGAGCCGTGCCGTGAACCAGGTGGTTCGCCACTCCAGAACCGATTCAACGACATGGGGCGTGTCTGTCGCGCTCATCTTTTGCTCCTCGTATGCGCAGCATTCGTCAGCGCCGCGCCACGTTGCCGCTGAACATCCCGCCTTTGAAAACTGGAGCCTGCGTATCGGTCGTGAAGAGAACGAGATCGGCATCGGTCAGCGCTTCGATGGCTGCCGTGCCGTCGCCGAGATGATAAAACTCGCCCGCTTCGATCACTTGCTCGCCGAAACGGACCTTGCCTGAAAAGACGAAGAGCAGGTGGGCGATTGCCGCGCTCCCCGAAGCAATTGCTGCCCGTTATGTGGCGGCGGGCCGGCTGAAGGCGATCATGACCGACTGGGATCTGCCGGCGGTCGGGATTTTCGTTGTGCGGCCGCCCGGTCATCACCTCGCCCGCAAGGTGCGCGTGCTAACGGAGCTTTTGCTGCAGCAATTCAGCGGCACCGATGCAGCCTAACGCGTCGCGAGATCGCTACCTTTCGATGCTGGGAACCACCCGTCCAGTAAGTTTCAGTGGTTAGCTTTGGTCAAAGCGACTGGCAGCTAACGTCGGGAACAGACATTCGCCAGAGTGAAGACTAACGACCACCTTTGGTCGTGAGCCGCCGGCTCCAGATGACATCGACTCCGTGTCCACAGCCGCCCAATAGCCGACATTCAATCGCTTCAAATGGCTAATTAAAAGCTGCCCTTCGTTCAGCATCCTGGCGCGGCGATCGACCGACGTTGGGACTTTGCTGCAATGTACTCTGTGCGGTTCGCTTGAGGAGTCGGGTCAATTCAGCCCGAATGCCTGATCGTAGCCATCAGCATTTCCCTCAGCGACCAACTTGGCCCGGTAGCGTTTGCCATGCTCCTCTACTCACGCATCGGCGCTCTGTTTGCCATCTGTGCCAAAGTCGACGGACATGTTCTGCCACCAAATATGACCCCGCTGAACCATCAATTTCCGACACTTTTCAGAACAAGCGACGAAAACACTCCTGCCCGACACAGGTGCTGCGCCCGGACCCAAGTTAGAAGCGGGTGTCAGTCTATGGCTCAAGAACGCTGATCGCTATTTCGTCCGGTCCCGAATTCGCTTTCATTTTTTGAATAAGATGGTAATAAGGTTCCGCTTACGTCGCATGCGACGGATAATCGGCAGCTATATGCCACCTCTTATCCCTTTCTAGCATAACTGAAGCCGGGTTCGCGCCGCCGTTGGTGTTTACCCGTCATACTTGGGATAAAGGATTATCCATATGATTATTGGCACCGTAAAGTTTTTTAATGTCGATAAGGGCTATGGTTTCATTGCCCCGAACGATGGTGGCAACGACGCGTTCGTGCACATTTCTGCGGTAGAGCGCGCGGGTATGCACACGCTCGAGAAGGATCAGTCCGTTTCTTATGAACTGGAGACTGATCAGCGAGGCAAAACCTCGGCAGTGAATCTTCAGGCTGCCTAATTGATATGTGGCAGTGTGGCCGACGCGGTCACACTGTCGCGTTCCTAGCGCTTCGCGTGAAGAGGGAGCCTCCGCCCCGGTAAATCCTCGGCAAATTTGGCGCTTTTTCACGGCTCAGTTCGGTCACGTTATCCGATCTCGGCTGTCTGGGTCAGACGAAATCTGGCGTCCCGACAAGGTTTGTAACGTCAGTGTCCAAGGAAGCATCATGGCCAAGGGTCAAATGAAATCGAAAAAGGAAGTGCGCAAGCCCAAGGCTGCAAAGCCTTCCAAGCCGAGTGCGTCTAACCCCTCTACTAAGCCTGCCCCCGTCGGGATCGTAACCATCAAAGCCTGACGATATGCATTATTAGACGCCAACTTTGAGAGAATATTATCTCTGCGGCGGACTGATAAGCGAGCTACCCAAGCATTGCCCCTGCGTGAAATTTTCACGCCCGAGCCTGGGCAGTGCGCCAGCATCTGCCTGGTGAACCTCTTAGCCAGCACGGGTCCATGGCGGACATTCAGCTTTCTCCGCCAAGCCGAAATTGCCGTGCCACGTCGTGGCATGCCTGACTGGTCGAGAGGGGAATTGGCGGCACTACCATCCTTAATAGGAGATCGCGAATGGACATTAATCTGGAATATGCTGCTCACCAGCATGCGGTGATGCGCGCCAACTCCGCCACCAGCGAGAGTGAGCGCATCGAGCAGTTGGCTCGAGCTTCTTCCATCGCCGCTCGGATCGGCGCGTTTCAACATGAACTCGGTGCGGCTGCGGCTTGTGCCTGGAGTGTAGCACGGGTTGGGGTGCCCGTTCGCGCCTGATCCGATCCAAAACCTCCGGAGTAATGCCGATGGCGCTTACCTATGAATTCTTAACCGCACGGGCCGAACAAGCAGCGAACGAAGCTGCCAGCGCTCTCTTGGAGAATGTGCGGATACGCGCACTCCGCTCGGAGGCCGCGTGGCGTGACATGGCCGACCAGGCTCTTGAACTCGCACGCAACCGCGACGCTGCGCGAATGAAGAACGATTTGGTACCGCTTGCGGCTGCAATATAGCAGGTAGCGATCAGAACGAGTGTTACCGCACACGACGCTTACTTCTCGGCCTGGATACGGTCCTTGCCCGCGTCGATGCGCAAGGATTTCGAGCGTGAGAGCTGGGGCGCCCATAACACTGTCTGCGACTAACTATGCCAACGACTAATCGCGCTTTCCTGCTGTGAGCGCATACTGGAAGGCGCACAGATGAACGATAATCCCGACCTGGTTTCAGTTGAACTAATCGCGGCTCATGAGGCGTCGGATGTGTCGGCAATCAATGGGATTCTCAGCCTCGCTAACATCTTGCGTAAGCGGGGTCTGCTAACCGATGCTGAGGCGTCCGCCATGTACGAGAGCATGAGCTTGCCTCTTGGGTTAGCCAAATACGCCCAGAACGCCCATGTCCAGGATGTTCAGGCTAACCTCGATCGGTTGTTTGCGGTGATTGTTGGGCGCGGATAGCGGCGTTTGGCCTTGTCGCTATCGAGATAACGGCTCTTAGGAGTGGGTGGCCGTGCGGAGCCTTGAGGTTTGGCGCCCGAGAGATGCCCATAGGCGCCATATAGGTCTTCTTCCACGACCTTAGACGAACTTTCGACGTTGATTCAGGATACGAGGCCGGATGAATGATGTCGATAAGTTGGCAAATGGACAGGATTTTGGCTTTGGCGGAGTGAGCGCGCCTTCAATGTCGACCCTCAGCAAACATACCCGCTTTTTAAGCTGTTACTCGATGTGGTTGCTCTGAATACGACCCTATTCGCACGCATTTATTCGACACCAGCAGCCCGCCGCCTATACAGTTCTGCTATCTTACCTGCGACGTTGATCCACCGCGCCGCTTCATCATTGTTGCCCACTTGCCTGCAGTCTTGGATGCGCTGATCGATCTTTTCAGGGCCTTGGGTTCCGTAGAAGTCATCGAAGGCCAAGGCGTCTATCCAGGCGGTGCGCTCATGATCTGTTCCAGGGTCAGTATCGTCAGCCATTTTCACGTCTTTCCATTGTGTCGGAAGCCATGGGACCTTCTCAGCTATAGGGTGTGCTGACCCGTGAAACGTAAAGTGACGATCGGACACTTGGTCCTGTAATAAGTTTGCCCTTCATAACACGCCGTACAGCTTCAGCATCAGCGCTGTTGTTCAGGATCACGCGCGTGCCACCTGATTGCAACGGTTCGAGCACAGAGATAGTGATGCCAAGCTTGTCACATCTTTGTGTGACCGTCGCAGGTGTAGCGTCAACGCTTACGACACGGCTCATGCGATTAGACCTTTTGAGAACATAACGCTCATTGCTGTGTGTCCCGAGAAGCAAGCGGGAGCACAAAAGGTCTCTCAGTCGTAGCGCTAGCTTGCGGGCTGTGTTCGCTGCAATGCGCAGTGGATAACAGTTGTTGAACCTTTTGTCGCAGAGTTTTGAAATTTTTTGACTTTTTAAATCGCTTTGGGTCCCGCAGAGGATGGCCTTGTCCGAATGACGAGCGAACCAGACATCTTGGTTCTCGCGAGTTCACCAACAGACTTTCAGCCTTTTTCGCTTCATCGAGCCAAAGAACTCGCACTGCCTTGCTAGCATCAGCGGACTTGAGATCTTCTGGAGATGCTCGACAGGATCTTTGGTGATTTTACCGGATGGAGCGGTGCTTGCGCTGGCAGTGGGCAGATAGCGGGCGATGAAGTGAGCGTGACAAGGGTGTGGGGCCAGTTCAGGCGGCTGACGCCAACAAAGTGGACGTTGAGCAGACGATCGTGGTTTCCTGAAGGCGTTTGTTCAGACGTCCAGGAAAGACAGTGATCGAGTTCGGCGACGACGATGAGGCGCATGGATTTGTGTCCTGTTGCATGAGGCCGCAACCAGCACGGCCTCATGCCCCCCGATCACGCCAGCAGGATGGCGGGGCGCATTACGCCCGCTTTTTGCCGCTGTCAGAGCTTCGGGGTGACGCCTTGCCCTTGGCGCTTGCGCACCGCTTCTGTCCGCAGTTGCTGAACCCACCGCGCGGACTGGCGGTCTTTGGC
Source organism: Sphingobium sp. CR28 (assembly GCF_052327305.1). Classification (GTDB taxonomy): domain Bacteria; phylum Pseudomonadota; class Alphaproteobacteria; order Sphingomonadales; family Sphingomonadaceae; genus Sphingobium. Next base: position 809,209 of record NZ_CP182486.1, read on the forward strand.
GATCATGCCGCCTTGATCGACCAGCCAGACATAGAACTCCGAGATCGGAAACTCCGGATCGTTCGCCGGCCCGCCCCACGTATAGCGCAGCACCGTGCCACATCGCGCCACATCGACGGAGGTTCCCATCGTGCGGCGCAGATTGGGATGCTGGCTACGTCCCATGCCTTCGAGCACCTCGACGGCACGCGGGGGCAGCAGCGTTTCGTTGCCGCCATCCACAGCAATTCTGGCATTCGTGCTGACCGCGCAGACAGGCTTTTCCTGTTCAGTCCATTGTACGACGGTGGTTCCCGTGTTCGGCAGGTAATGGGTCTGGGCGGGACCATATTTGGTAGTCAGGGCAGTGACGAACTGCTGGCGCGTCGGGGGCGTCTTATTTCCCCGCGAATAGCGGTGAATGGCATAGACGCGCGGCTCCGTTGGCGGGCTGGCGAACCAAATCCTGAACCGTGAATCGCCCGCACGAAATTCGAGTTCATCAAGGAAGGCAGACGTCTGAAATCCCGTGACGCCATCGGAGTAAGGGTAATGCGCCATGCGCTTGTTCACGAGTTGCGCGTTCGGGTCGAACGCCTTGATGGCACGCGTGACCTCGGCCTCGGTCATGCCGAGCTTGATGCCCGTGATATCCAGCTTATCCGCTGAAACCCCTTGCGTCACCGCCGATGCCGCGACGCCGGACACCGCGCCCAACATCAATGCACCGCCCAGCACAATACTTCGCATTCTTCTCATGATTGCCTGCCATTTATTGAGGGAAAGGATTTACGCGCCTTGCAGCAGCTTCGCTGCTTGCGCGTAGTTGTGCGCTTGCCAGAGCGTGAAGCCTCCAAAGCCGATGAAAAAGACGCCCACGAGGATGAACAGCAGCGGGAAGCCTACCGCCGTCATAAGGCCGCCCATGATGTAGCCCGGCATGGCAGGCGTGGAGTAGATGGCGCGGGTGCGGTCATTCCGTAGCGCCAGCGCCTGAAACGTGCCGTTCTTGATCCGTCCGGCTAGCGTGACCGTCTCGCCGTCCTGCACGTCCGGCATATTGGGAAGCTTGATCTGCACGGAGCGGTCATCGACGCGGAAGGCCAGCGCTTGGCCTGTGCGGACAGACCCGCCACTCTTGCCGATAACCCCCTCGGTCACGGGGGCATGGCGAATGCCGGAGACAACTCCTGTCATCGTGGTGAGAGACATGTGGTTACTTTCGTTGGTAAGAAGCGGGACAGGCGGCAAATGACGGCGCGAGGCGCTATCCCGTCACATCGCTGATATCGTTCCCGCGCCAGGCGGGCGGCATGCTCGATTGGACGCAGTGGCGGGCGCTACGTTCCCAGCCATGCTCGCTCTTGGCGGTGAAGGCCGTATCCCCCGTGAGAGTGTAGATGGAGGTGCTGGCTTCCGGCGGCGCGTTGTCCTGCAAATCCCCGCAGGCTTCCGTCACGCGGTAGGTATTCGGCCCCGTTTGCTCGATTTTCTTGAACTCGCAGAAATCCCTTGCGCCGCCGATGCCGTTCCGCCGCAGCAGCGTCGTGGTGGCGTTCGAGGCTTGGCCGCACGGCGTATCGCTCTCGACGTAATAGCCGCGCTTGAGCGGCAAGGCCGCGGTGGTGGCCGCTCGCGTCTTGGCCGGAGCGGCTTCCGTTGCAGCGGGCGTGGCGGCTTGGTTTGCGGCGGCGATATCAGCTTCAGCGGTGGCCATCCCAGCCGTGTTGCCGGACTCCGTTGCCTCGGCCCCATCTGTGGCGGCGGCATTCTCTACCGTCGCAGCGTTCTGACCGCAGGCGGCAAGAGCCGCCGCGAGCAGCAAGGGTGCGATAAGGTGACGGGTTTTGCTCATGACATCTCCGCGCGTGAAAATCCTTCCCTCTATGGTTAAGGTGGCGCGGGCGGGCATTCGTCCCCTAAACAGGGGAGAAAACAGGCGCGGTAGGACGGCAGAGCGCCATCCCGCCGTATTGTTCATGCGAGGTTGTTGGTGCGGAGATAAAGTTAATCCGCACTGCCAGATGAATGAGGGGGCGTTACACGGCCATGCCGTCGCAAGAACTCTATGAATCGTCCCGCGTCTCGGGATTGATTGCGCATCTTTACGATGCAGCCATAGACGACGCCCTGTGGTCAGGCACTGCGACACGCATCGCGGAAACGCTCGGCTCCACCAGCACCGTTCTTAAATTGCACGGCGACAATGCCCGCGTGAACCTTCTCGAATGCACGGACAACCTCATGGTGTCCGCACGCGAACAGGCATGGGCGGACGACTGGCACCGCAAGGATTTATGGGTGGACCGCAGCGTCGCCTACGGCATGTCACGCATCATCACCGACGAGGATTTGGTGACGCGCGAGGAGCAAGCGCGGAGCGGCTTTTATCAGGAGTGGCTACGCCACCTTGATATCCATCACATGATTGGCGCGGTGTTCCCCGCAGCAGAGGGAGCTATCGGGGTGCTCGGTATCCACAGGCCGCAGGGTGCCGGAGGCTATCGTGCAACAGAGCGGCGGCAGGCGGCGCTGGTGCTGCCGCACTTGCAGCGGGCGCTGCGTCTCGGGCAGCGCTTTGCGGCGGTATCCCATGCCCATGCGGCTACATTGCAGGCGCTCGACAAGATGGATACGGGCGTCCTGATGGTGGATGGCGCAGGCCGCGTCATTCAGGCCAGCAGCATGGCAGAGCACCTGCTGCGTGATAACGCAGAACTGGCGGTTGTTCGCGGGCGGCTGGCGCTGCGCTCGCCAGCCCTTCACGACAAGCTGCTTGCGCTGGTGCGCGGGGCAATGGCCACCGCGCGGGGACAGGTTGCCAAATCCGGCGCTGCGCTCGCCATTCCGCGTCCTGATCGCATGCCACTGGCCCTTGAGATTGCGCCCTTGCGTCCGGCAGTCTCGGCCTTGGGCGAACAGCGGCCTGCCGTGCTCGTATTCATCCGCGACCCCGAAGCGCCGATCGCCGTAGCGCGGCTGCGTGAGTTATTCGGCTTCACGCGGACAGAGGGAGCAGTTGCTGCCGCTCTCGGACGGGGAGCTTCGCTGGAGGATATCGCGGCAGGCATGGGGATCGGGCTTGCGACCGTGCGGAGCCACCTCAAGCGCATTCTCGCCAAGACGGGAACGCATAGGCAGGCGGAAGCGGCGGCGTTGTTGGCGCGTAGCGTTTCGACCGTTTACAGTCACTGACAATATGGGTGCGTCCGGCATTTCCGGGTTGGGTGCCCGGTCACTGCAGTCGCCTAAAGGATGCTTGACCCTCACGGCTGACGACTGCTTGGAGCACACTGCCTTCGCTCTACGCGATGACGTGCGAATGGCGAGGGTCGTGAATAGCTGCCACGATCGTGCAACTGCTACAGTTGACCGGCAGATGCCGCCGACATAGCTGACGGTCAGTCGCGAACTATGGGGTTCTAAAAGCCGCCATTGGTTCGATCGGTGGCCACCGCGAGTAGCTGGTTCAAGCCGAAGCAAGGCTCAAGGAGGAAAGTTTAAAAGGTTCGAATGCCCTAATTGCAGCAATCGTCACGCGGTGAGTGTTATCTGCTTGGCTCGCCGCTCCACAGCAATGATCGCAATTGCGCTCGCAAGCGTAAGTAACGAAAGCGGCGCGAGCGCCAGCGCAAAGCTATCGGTGGCCTCAAAGACCCAGGCATAAACATTGACCATAAGTCCACCGCCTATGAGGTTGGCGGTGGCGTTGATCGCTGCGATGCCCACAGCAGCGCTCGCGGGACTGAGCCAGCCCGAGGCGAGGCTCCAGAAGGGACCTTTGAAGCAATAGGCGCCGCAAAGAACACAAGTCAGCAGCAGCACGACCAATGCGAGACTCGGTGCAAACGCCGCCAACGCCGTGCTGAGAGTTATCAGCAGCAATGGGATCGCTGTATGCCAACGCCTCTCTCCGGTACGGTCGGAGTGATAGCCCCAGGTAACCATCGCAATTGTCGCAATCCCATAGGGAATGGCATTGACGAGACCGGTGGTGAAATCGCTCAGCCCGAATGATTTGAGGAATTGGGGCTGCCAGACGCCCAGCACCGAGCCCGATGCGGAAGCGCCCGAACACGCCAGTACGAGGCCCCAGAACTGGAGATTTTTGAAGACGTGCCATTTGGGCTGGTCAAGTTGCGACCCGTTCGGGCGCTTCGCGGAGGCAATCTCCGTTTCCAACCACATCTTCTCCTCATCCGATAGCCATGTCGCCTTGGATGGCCTGTCCGTCAGAACCCAAAGACAGGCGACACCGAGGAGCGTCGCAGGGAGGCCCTCGCAGATAAACAGCCAGTGCCAGCCACGCATGCCAAGTAGCCCGTCCATTGCGAGGAACGCGCCGGATAGTGGCGATGAAATGAAGCTCGCGAGTGGAATCGCGATTGCGAACAGGGCGAGGATGCGACCGCGATAGGCGGGCGGCAACCAGTAGGTGAGGTACAAAATGATGCCGGGAAAGAAGCCGGCCTCCGCTGCACCCAGGATGAAGCGCAGCGTGTAAAAAGAAGCCGGCCCCTGTACGAACGCCATCGCGCTGGAGATCAGACCCCACGTTATCATAATCCGGGCGATCCAACGTCGGGCGCCAAACCGCTCTAGCGCGAGATTGCTGGGCACCTCGACGAGAAAATAGGACACGAAGAAAAGGCTCGCACCAAAAGCAAATTGTGATTTGCTAAGGTCGATATCCGCAGTCATCTGGAGCGATGCCATACCGACGTTCGTCCGGTCGATCAGCGCGAGCAAATAGCAGGCGATGAGGAAAGGCAGCAGGCGCCATTGCACCTTGCGCATGACGGTCCGTTCGAGTGCGTTCGCCACTACGGTTCCTCTCTTAGTTGTTATACGATCTTAATCGCGGATGCCGCGTGTGATTGATCCGGCTTCGACGGCGTCAAGATAGGCTGATGTGCACCGTTCCAGAATCTGGAGATTTTTCTGGGACTGATCCTTGCTCAACACGAATGGATTTGGCGCGTCAGGAACCAGACTCATATTGATGAGCCGCGAGATGGTCGCGTCGCCCCAGCTATGAGTGTTGAGGGGAACATCCACCTTCAGCCGGTCGGATTCCGCCGTGAAGACGGCAAGCGAGCGTACCATCTCGCGGAGGTCCTTCACATTGGGCCGCATCCCTTTTCCACCCCAGAAGGAGGCCATGCGGCGAACTCCGCCCACCTCGATCGGCGCGAAGACAGAGATCGTTCCCTTGGTATGACCGGGAGTGGGGAGCAGGACCAATTCGGTGGTACCCACCTTGAGCGTCGTTCGCTCCTTGACTGTCAGGTCGAGCGGCAGCAGCGAAGCGGGGAGCTTCTGCGCTTCGCCCTCACCGGATACGGCATCGGCACCTGCGACGATCTTGGCTCCCGTCTCGGCCTTCAGAAAAGGCGCTCCGCCGAAATGATCGAAATGCTCATGGGTGATGACGATCCATTTGAGGTCGGCTGGCTTGAAGCCTGCCTTCCCCATCCATTCGAGGATTTTCCGGCCGTGCTCCTCGCTTCCGCCCGCGTCGACCAGAACCAGGCCGTCGGAAGTGCGGATCGCGTACGCCGCAAGATTGAGATATCCTAGATAATAGACATTATCAGCAAGCTGGCTTCCGAAGAGGAAGCTCGTAGTGTCCATGACTGCCGGGCGGAACTGGGCAGGCGCGGGATCGACATAATAACAATGATAGTTGCGCATCGCGCGCAGGAGAAAGTCGTTTCCGGCGAGACGGTCCGCCTCGGCGATCTTCATACTCGCCGACTGGGGCAAGGGCTTTGACGCATTAGCGGGTTGGGCTGGGGCCGCAGAACCCAGTCCGAGGGAAAGGACACCCAGGCCTCCCGCGATCGGTTTGAATATCGACATAATCTTCTCTCCCAGAATATTCCGATGCTCCGAAGGCCCTAAGCTGTGATCGGCAATTTCGCTGACCCCGCCCGGACGATGAAGGACGGGTTGATTTCGCGACCCGCGAGAAAATCAAGCACGTGGGACATGGCAAGAATGCCAACCCGTTCGCCCGCCTCTACCGTGCTTGCGCCGATATGCGGGCTGAACACGACATTCTGGAACGTGCGCAGCTTCTCTTCGAGTTCGGGAGGCTCGAACGGGAAAGTGTCCAGGCCCGCACCGCCCAGCCTGCCTTCCGGAAGGGCCTGAGCCAGGGCGTCGAGATCCACAAGGCCGCCACGGGCAGTGTTGATCAGGACCGCTCCCGGTTTCATCATGGCCAGTTGAGGCCCGCTGATCATGTTCCGTGTTGCAGGTGTGAGAGGGCAGTTCAGGCTTACGATGTCAGCCTGGCGCAGCAGATCCTCGACACTCGCGGCCGCGGCTTCCCCCAGATCCGAGGGCGCCACGTCGATCGGATCATATTTGACGACCTTCATACCAAAACCGGAGGCAATTCGGGCGAGATGCCGCCCGATCGCCCCGAAGCCGACGATGCCGAGCGTTTTGCCATGCAACTCCGTACCGAGGAAATTGGGCTTGTCCCAATGCCCCTCGCGCATACGCAGATCGAGCCAGGCCACACGGCGCACTACGCCCAGCATCAGCGCGAAGGCCTGCTCTGCCACCGAGATGGCATTGGCGCCCGCTGCGATCGTTACGGGAATTCCGCGAGCCGCCGCTGCGGCTACGTCAATCGTGTCGTAACCCACGCCATGTTTGGCGATGATCCGTAGTTGCCGCGCCTTCGCCATTGCCGCTTCGGTCATTTCGCCAAGGCGAACGATCACGCCATCCGGCTGATGCGTCGCAATGAAGGTCTCGAGTTCGTTACCGCGCAAATAGGTGTCACTGGTGATGACTACGGCCCCCGCCGCCTCGGCCAGGTCCATCGCCGGCTTCGCAAGCCGCTTTCCCAGAATGACGATGCGCGGCGCGGGATCGGATGCGTTCGCCATCAGCTATTCACTTCCAGCAGCCCGGCGCAACCTTTCGCAGTCAACGCGCGGTCGATCCAACTCTTGTCGGTCTTGCCCGCAGCAATCGCCTCGAGTTGCGCCGTCTCTGCTTTGTGCTTCTCAAGCGCCAGAGCGTAGACCCCGTCCACATCCGCGACTGGAACGGCGACCACCCCGTCAGCATCGCCCAGAATGAGATCGCCTGGCGCGATGACCAGGCTACCCAGGGCGATCGACACATTCACTTCGCCCGGGCCATCCTTGTAGGGGCCACGATGTGTGACGCCAGCAGCGAAGACTGGATAGTCATCCTGTGAAATCACGCCATAGTCACGGATGGCGCCATTCAGGACGAAGCCGGCAATCCCCTTGGTCTTCGCATAAGCGATCATCATTTCCCCGATCAGGGCGTTGGTCAGATCGCCCCCCGCATCGACGACGATCACATCGCCTGCCACCGCCATCTCGATCGCTTTGTGGATCATCAGATTGTCCCCAGGACGGGTCCGCACCGTGACCGCCGGCCCAGCGAGCACTCCGGCCCGGTGCATTGGACGCAGCGTAGGCCCTGCCGCCGGGATGCGGTTCATGACATCGCTGACATTCGCGACCGGAAGCGCGCGGAAGCGCTCGACGTCCGCCTCGGAGACAAAGTGCACGCGCTTATGAACGCTCAGCCCAATCATGAAATTTCCTTATGTTTCGTCGGTTTAAATCAGAACTTGAAGCGAGCGCCCACGCGGAAGAGACGCCCGAAGGAGTCGTGAAGCGTCACGTTCACTGCGACCGGCACGTTGCCCGCCGATGGCGCGTAGGGCGGGTCGTTGTTGAGAATATTGCGCACGTTGAGGAACAGCTCGGTCTGACCGTTGCCGACATCCGGCTTGAAGCTGATCTGCCCGTCGAGATAGGCCTGCGCCGGGATATGCTGAAGGTCGATGACCGCAGGCCCGCGCGTCACATCATAGCGGCCACCGCCGACATAGCGCATCTGCAGGAAGCCGCCGTAGCGATCGGTGTCGTAGTTGACCTGAGCAACACCTTGCCAGCGCGGAAAATTGCTTAGCCCAACTTCACCTGCACGATCGATCGGTGTTGCGCCCGGCGTCGTCTGCTCCTGCTTGCCGATATAGGAGGCAAGGGCGCGCAGGTTGAGCGAGCCCACGCCGACTTTGGCACGATAGCTTGCTTCGATATCAAGACCGTTGACCTTTGCCGATGCGAGGTTGATCGGAAAAGCATTGAAACGGACGATCGTGTTCGAGGAGTTCCGCACGACGACGGAGCAAGCAGCGGCAACTCCGGCATAACATTGGTCGACCGCAGTCTGTGCGCCGATGCTGCCAATCGCATCCTTGATTTTGATGTCGTAATAATCGACCGAAACGTTGAAGCCGGACAGCCAAGTTGGACTGTAAATCGCTCCGAACGTCAACGTGTCGGCGATTTCGGGCTTGAGGCTCGCGTTTCCGGTATTGAACGTGGGAATGCCGATCACCCGGACGTTGCCGTTGGCCGGATCGTCGACGGACGAGACATTCTGCCGGCCCGCCTGGAACAGCTCGGACAGGTTTGGTGCGCGAATGTCGCGGGAGCGCGTGCCACGAAACCGCAGATCGTCGAACGGCTTGTAGCTCAGTCCGACTTTCCACGTCTTCACCGAGCCACTCGTGCTGTAATCGGTAACACGTCCCGCAGCATTCAGATCCAGTTCGCTGACGAGAGGAACGTTGCGAAGCAGTGGCACCACCAGCTCGGCATAAGCCTCCTTCACATTATAACGCCCTGACCAAGGGGAGGGATTGCCGAAAAGGAAAGCACCGGTGGGTGAGATCGCGTCCGTCGTGACATTGGCGCGTTCCTTCCGGTACTCGCCGCCGACTGCAAAACTGATCGGTCCTGCCCAGCCCTCGACCAGCGGACCAGCAAGGTTCGCGGCGAAGATCTCCTGCTCAATAACAGAATGGGAGGAACTCGTGCCGCGCGTGTAATCCAGCGCCGCCTCGGAAGGGGCGCCGACACCGAAGACATTGAACGGCACGCAGCCGTCGGTCGGGGCAGTCAGCGTCGAGCGGCAGACGATCTGCCCATTTGCCGGGTTGACTACGGCATCGACCGCCTGAGTGAAGCGCGTGACATTCTCGCTATTCAGCGTGTCGTTGTCCTGGACCGTTCGCCCATATTGATAATAACCATCAAGATTAAGCGCGCCCAGCTTCGCATCGAAGCCGATCACCGCACGATAAGTCTCGCTGTCGACCTTCGTCTTGACCATGCCCCGCTCCGGCGAGAAGCGCAGCATGGTCAGGGATGTGACGCCCCGTGCGAGCATCTGGTCGCGAATAGTCGTTGGCAAGTAGGCATTGTCGCGGCGGATGGTGATGGGGTTGGCGGTCTGGTGCCTGTTCCAGCTATTATCAACCGTGGACGTCGATTTGCCGAACAGACCCTCGGTATAGATGGTCACGTTATCCACCACATCGAAGCTCGCACGGCCAAAGACACTGCCGCGCTCCAGCGGGCGGTTGATTTCCTGGATGAGTTCGGTGGGAACGCCATCGCCACCAACCTGGAGCGTGGAGGTCGTCATTGTGCCGAAATTGTAAGGCGCGGTTACGCCGCCTGGCAGGAACTGGATGCCACGAAAGAAGGCATTGTTCGCCGCAGTCCCGCCGACCCCGGTTGTGATCATACCCCCGAAGGTACCCACGGTTCGGATGTCACGCTCGAGGACGAAGGTCGGCGTGCCGTTTGGATTGTTTATGAAGCCGACGCCCTGACTCGCCCATTTGCGTGCGCCAGTCTTGATTCCCTTGTTGTTGAAATATTCGCCGCTGAGCAGAATATGGCCCCTGCCATCGGCGAACGACGTGCCGGCGGAGAGGGTCGCACGGAACTCCCTGTTATCCCCTTCCTGAGCGATACCGGCGTTGACCTCGCCCTTCACGCCCTTGAACTGCTTGTCGAGGATGAGGTTGACCACGCCGGCCACGGCATCCGACCCATATGCCGCTGACGCACCGCCAGTAACCACTTCGACGCGCTGCACGATACCGGCGGGAAGAATGTTGAGATCAACGCTGCCTGTGAGGTTCGTCGCGACCACGCGCCGTCCATCGAGGAGCGTTAAGGTACGCGTCGCGCCCAGCGAACGCAGGTTGAGGAAGCTCTGACCGCCATTCGTTGTGCCGGAGTTGCGCTGCGGGCCGGACATGTTGCTAAGCGCTGGCAACTGCCGGAGTGAGTCCGCAAGAGTTGATGGTGACGCTTTTACAAGCTGCTCGCTGCCAAGCACGGTGACCGGGGTCGGAGCCGTAAAGCCGGCGCTCGCGATACGCGAGCCTGTGACCACGATGTCTGCCGCTCCGGCCTCGCTCGCTTCGCCGTCGCTGGTTCGCTGTGCCACAGCCGCTTCGTTATTGTCCGCCGCAGCCTGCCCGAAGGCGGGCGCTGCTACGACAAAAGCCAGCAGAGATGCCGTACTCGCGAGGCGCTTGTTGAACGCGTTGAAGCCCAATGTCCTTCTCCCTGTGCCGGGGGCGTCGACCTCGTGATCGAACGATCCGTCCCGTTGTTTTATCTTTGCGATCGCGGCCTTAGCGTTCGCTGTGTGGCTGCCCTTGAACAGACGTCACGCGACTCATTCTACATAAATAGAACGGCGTTGCAATATGTCTTGCATACGATGCTTTACATGCTGGAAAAGCTCAGGAAAGCGGTGTTAAGCCACTTATGGAGATCAGAAGATTTGCGGAAATCACTGAAAATTGGCTTCGGTAAGACGGGGATGCATCATTTTAGACCGACGTTCTGTTATTAAATGTTTAGCACGACAAAAGGAGAGGGTATGTCCACCACAAAAGGAAACGGCCGGGTAACCGTTGCCGGGAAAACGACGCTTGCGATGTCCAGGCGTGCCGTTATCGTTGCTGGTCTCGCCGGGGTTGCTGGAGCCTGCACGGGGCCGAGAACCTCCGGCTCCCCATTCTCAGCCGGACACGAGCGTCCTCAATTGGACGTTCCTCCAGGTGCGACGGACAGCCATATTCACATTCTTGACACCCGTTTCCCGGCAACCGCCAACTGGCGAGGCGAACCGGTTAACGATGCGACCGTCGCGGCCTATCGAAAGGTGCAAAGTCGCCTAGGGACCCAGCGCGTGGTCGTGGTGACGCCCTCCACCTACGGCACGGATAATCGCGCTACACTTGACGCGCTGGGGCAATTTGGAGCCGCTGCGCGCGGCGTGATCGTCATCGACAGCGACGCCCCTCCTTCCGACCTCGCACTGATGGCTGCCAGCGGCATTCGCGGCATTCGCGTAAACTTCGTGTCACCTCAGCCATGGGGACGTTCGGACGTCCGTCGCCTCAATGCCACCGCCAGGATTGCTGCCGACATGGGCTGGCACGTGCAGATCTACGCCAAAGCCGATCAGATCCTGGACATGGCACCAGCAATTATGAAGCTGCCAGTGCCAGTCGTCCTCGATCATCTAGGTTCAGTCGAACCGGAGCACGGCTACACCAGCGATGAATATAATGCGATTTTGCGCCTGCTCTCTGAGAGAAAGATCTGGATGAAGCTATCCGGCGCTTATATTTCGAGCCGGTCTGGAGGGCCGCTCTACGCCGACTTGAGCAGCATTGCACGAAGCTATGTGGATATCGCCTCGGATCGGCTGGTATGGGGAAGCGACTGGCCTCATCGCGGACAAGCGGCAAAGCTTCCGGATGAAGCGGCGCTACTGGACCTTTTGCTCGACTGGGCTCCAGACCGTTCGCAACGAGAGCGAATCCTCGTTGATAACCCTGCTCGCCTTTATGGCTTCATCTGATCCCCATTGGCTGGCCAAACCAACTCCAGGCTGCCGCCCAATGCACGGCATAGCTGGCTGGCGGCCTGCATCACCGGTTCGTGAATGCGAGACGCGGCTTCCCATGTGAAGCGGGAGATGGGTCCCGTGATCGTGAGAGCACCCACGAGACGCTGATCATGCGCGAGCACCGGAGCCGAGAGGGAGGCTGTATGTGGCGTCGTTGCTCCCGCAGTATAGAGCGGCAGCCCAGGAACAGGCGGCTGCTCATCCGGCCAATGTTTGAACATCTTGAGGATTTGCGCTGACGATGCATTGTCCATCGGTCGAAATGATCCCGGTGCAATGTCGAGGCGCAGGGCGAGAGGAGAGTTCACGCGAAACTGGCAAAAGCGCTGGCCGCTTTGCTCAGTATAAAAAGCCGCTGTTTCCTGCGTTTCTTCGGCAAGTTTTCTGAGTACGGGCATTATAATCTTATCAAGCCCCATTGCAGCATTGTAGATGCTGTGCAGCCTCACAATTTCGCTGCCGAGTTGATAGCTGTCATCGACTCTGATCAGCAGCCCAGCCTCTTCGAGCGATGTGATGAGACGCAGGATGGTGCTTTTCACCAAACCGGTGCGGCGGGCAATTTCGGCTAAGCTGAGCCGGTCATCATCCTGACGAAAACAGGTTAAAACGCTCAATGCACGCCCCACCGAGGCGACCCCTTCATTTGCACCGTCACGCTTAGCCAATGCCATCTGATTCCCCATGCAAGATGTCTCGCCTATAGGCGAAGGTTGGGTAGAGAGGAAATGCCGTCCAGACGGCCAACGTCCGATGTGCGAACTGAACGAATGGCCGCTTGCTGCCCGCGCGGTTCAGAACCTGCCTTTCCGGATCGTCCGACTTAGCGGCCAAACACATCTTCGCCGAACCTCCGTCGAAGGTGCACCGCGACTTTGGTAGTGTAACGCAGTTGCCGCCACTCGGTTGGGCTATGGTAGACACCCACAGCTCGCCAGAAGTCACCGGTTGAGGCAAGAGCCGACAGAAAAATCCATCGGGCCGCCTGAACATTGAAGCATGGATCCTGGATCAGCCAGGTGCGAACCTGCTGAGCCGGTCGTCCTGTCAACGCGGCCAGCCTCGGCACCCAGAAGCTATTGACCTGAAGCGGCCCGAGATCGTGCGTGCCATTCCTGTTCGCAATCTCAGCTCCGATCCACCCGGCCTCTTGGTCACGCAGGCCCCACAAGGTCTTCTCCAGCCATGTTCGCCCGCCGGCAGCTTGGTGAATACAGAGGCCGAGACGGGCCTCATCGACATCGGAAGATTTTGCGGTCGCCGGCTTCGGGTGTGCCAAGGCGGCTACAGCTAACAGGCCGACCAGTCCCACGGGCTTCAGGCGCCTAGTGGTCATGGGCGTCTCCATGCGGTCGGGAGTATGCCTTCACGTGTTCAATCGCCGGAGCGCGGGTTGCCGAAGCGGGACGTTCGGCTTCCGGCGCCTCGCCTCGGTCCGCGCCTCGCTTTAGTAAAGAGACGATCCATCGATCGAGGAAGGAGGCTGCCGACTGTGCTCGGCCCGCGATGCGTTCGGCCAGCCCCTCCCGCTGGTGCTCGGTAGGTTTGGCATATGCAAGTGAACGAAGCATCATGGCCTCCTCCCGAGTGGTCCGTTGCTCATCGCGCAGCTGGTCCCAGCGCAGCCTATGCTGCGCCCTCCGTCCCCTCACGCTGTCACGATCGATGCGGCCCAGTCCCTGCAGTGAAGACGTCTTCTCGCCCGATCGGTGCTTGAGTTTGTCGACCAGCCGCTTTGCATCTTCCGTCCAGAGTTGGGCTCCAAAGCGGGCTCGCGTGATGGCCGTGTAGTAGTTCTGCCCTGTGACCAAAGGCGAGTTCACCGGCGCCAGCACATAAACCCGATCGTAGGTTTTCGACTGCGCCGAATAGACCGTTTCGCCATAACCATGGTCCCAGTTTCTGTGGCGAGAAAGATCGATGTCCTGAACTCTGGCGCTCCGGTCCCACCTGATCGTGGCCACCGACCCAGCGAGGCTTTCAACCGTCCCGCGCTCCGCATTTTTGAGGTCAAGCTCCCTGCTGACCAGGCGCCATTGAATGCGGTCGCCCGCAGCGAGGGAGCGATCCTCCTCATGGAACACGTTGATCTGAGACGCGCGTCCGAGCCGTGGGTCCCACTGAATGGCCCTGCCATGCCCATCTACAAGATTGACCATCTGCCGCCCGCGAGCATCGCGGCCGACGCTCACGACGCGATACTCCCCGTCGCGCGCGATGCCGAGCCCCACATTGTCGCGGGAGAATATGACAACTTGGCCGCGAGAAAAGAACCGCGCGAAGTGCTTTTCCTGGTCGCTCATGCCCGATGGTGAGAGGATCGAAAGTCGGGTCTCCTCCGCCGCGATTGCGCCCTCCATCTTGAGGGCCTCGCGAATTCTTGAGTTCACGAGCAGCCTGGTCGCGTTTTCGAGGACGAGGATGTTTGTCTTCGCTCGCTGCTCGGGGGTTAACCTCGTCCAATCGTTGACAAGCGCTTTTGCAAGGTCCTCGCTGCTCGCGCCGCTGGTGACGTGCTCGAGCGCCTTCAGAGAACCATCGTAATTCTGAAGGCGCGCCAAGCGGACCGCCTGGATGATCCCGTCGTTCTCTTGGCGAACCGGGTCTTTGAGTTCGGCCTTTGGCATGCCCAGGCGCATCATCAGCCAGAAGGGCTTGCCTTGCTCGATGGCGCCAGTTTGCCGGGTATCGCCCAGCAGGATCAGGCGGGCGCCCGTCGAGCGGCTGATCTCGAGCAGTCGGAGCGCCTGACGATTACCGAGCTGCCCCGCCTCATCGACTACTAGCACGTGGCTCTCGTCGAGCTTCGCGCCTCCGGTCGCAAGAAGGCTTGCCACCGTGCGCGAGGCAATGTCGGCCTTTTGGCCGAGCTCACTCGCCGCGGAGGAAGTTGGCGCAAGAGCGATCAGCGTCGGCCCCTCCCCCACCGCCTCGCGCAGCGCGCCGATGATTGTCGACTTGCCCGAACCGGCGACGCCATGCACCGCGACGACCCGGTGATCGGACGTGCCGATATGGAGGAGCGCGGTCCTCTGCTCAGGTTTGAGGTGGCGCGCGATCCCGGCATCTCGCAAGGCCTCGACAGGCGCCAGCGGCCGGGCATCGTTCAGTGCCAGTGCCAGCTGGTCGGAGAGCGCGATCTCGAGACGCGCAGTCCTGCGGGTTGTCCGCCCTCTGATATGAATGTTGTCCCCTGTGCGCTCCTTGGTAGCGAGGAGTTTGGTCCGTCGCTCATGCTCTTCGACGATAGGACGCACATCGGACAACCGCACCTCTCCGACATGGGAGGCCAATGCTGTCTGCAGCAGTCGCCCGAGATTGTTAACTGCCTCCTTGCCTTCCGATTGCCTAATGCCAAACAGCATGGCTCGCGCAGCAACCGAGGCTTCGACCTCGATCAGGCGATCTCCTATCTTCTCGGCGTCAGCGCGGGCTTCTCGCACTGCCTCGGCATGCGGGCCCAGGCGATCCCCCCATTGCTGGTGGAGCTCCTCCATCGTGGCTCTCTGTTTCGGTCCACGCGTGGCGTAAAAAGATTTCTGGCGTTCTGCCTGCCCGGCCAAGCCATGCTCCCTCGCATGGGCGTCGATCTGCTCGGCCCTGCGGGACATGTGCGCGATCAAGTCCTTCGGAACGCCTCTGATCTCGAAAAGGCCTCGGCGCGGATCGAAGTCGATGTTGTAACCCCGCTCCCTCAGGAGATGTGCCAGTTCATTGCGATAGACTTGTCCGGCCGTCATCTGCTCGGCGAACATCACCCGCGTCTCCAGGCTGACCTTCTTGGCCCGGTCGCCGACGTCAGTGATGTTCATGACGACGACATGGGTGTGGAGATGTGGGTCAAGCTCCCGCGATGCATGCTCGGTAAAGCGCGCCCAGACCAGCCGCCCGGTTGTCCTCTCGGTCACCTCGCCATCCACACGATGGCGCGTGAGCGCGTGTTCCTCAACATAGGAGAGCGCCGCCGTCACAGCCTTTTCATGGGCTTCGACGACGCGGTCGTCCCCTGCAACCAACGCCATGATCGATACCGATTTTGGTGCATTGACCGCAAAATCCCAGCCCGGGTGGTGGTGAATCTCGCCGTCCTTTCGACGCCGGCCGAGCTTTTGCTCTTCGATCTTGCCGGCAAGCAGCTCCTTGAAAATGGCTGGGTCGACGGCGCCCCGCAAGCCGAGCTCAGCGGCAATCTTGCCGCCCCATTCGGAATGCTCGTTGGAGCCTTTGGTGTAGTAATCGCCTACCGTATAATAGCGAGCAATGTTGGCGGGTTTGCCCCTGAGGCGGATCGGGTTGATCATGCCGGCCTCGCTGGATTGCGGACGCCGTCATGTCGGCTGTGCTGCCTCAGACGGAAGCCGGCCGGCTTGCCCAACAGTTCGAGAGGCGGCCTCGGCAGGCTTTGAGGCGGATCACCTCTCAGATCGCAAGGCAAAGGAACTGCCTCATTCTCTTCCTGGGTCACCGGATCATCCGCAGCGTCTTCGGGAGAAGATAGCGGAAGCTCGGCCTCCTGCCCTCTCGCGTTGGATCTCCCTTTTTGGGAGGTGCTGGCCTTCTGTCTTTGCGGAGGCGATGACGACATAGCGACCGAAGGCGCTGGGCCTTCAGGCGCAGGCATGCGGATTGGCGCTGTCGTCCGCTCTTCGAATGCTTCGCCAAGGGAGCCAACCTTGTTGTAGCTGTCCTCGAACCGGACCACGGGCAAGCTGCGGCCAAACCGAAGATAGCCCATCAGGTTGGGCAGATTGGTGACCTCGGTATGCATAACCAAAGGCCGCGTGACCTGCATGCGCGAGAGGTTCACGCCGTCCCGCATATCGTTCACGCCATAGGACATGCCCTCATTGGCTTCGACCTGCTCGACCTGCCCTAAATTTTCGCTGACATGCTTGGCGGTCGGGGTATCGTTCGCGCGCAGCGCCACCCAGGTTGAGCAATAGCCGGTAATCGCTGCGGCATCCTGAATACCGTAAGTTGCCTCGAGCTGGGGATAGCTCTGGAAACCGAGGATGCCGCACCCGCCATATTTCCGGGCGCGGGCAAGGAAATCGCCGAGCGAAGGCAAACGCTGGAGCGTCGGCAGTTCGTCGATCACGCAGTAGAGGCGTCGGTTGCGATCAGGCGTCATGCTCATGATCGCGCTGATCGCAATATCGAGCCACACGGTGATGAGAGGACGCAACGACGGAAGCTGATCCGCCTTCACAGTGATGAAGAGCCAGCTGTCATCCTTTTCGTTGGCGACCCAATCCCGGATCGAGAAGCCGTCAGTGGTGTCATCGAGATAGGAGAAACTGCGCATCACCGAGGCGAGCTCGGCCTGAATGCCGGCGCTGGTGCGCTCACCCTCGGTCGAGATGAAGGCGGCCGCATCGGTGCCTGCGGCGAAGGCGGCAAGATCCTTCAGCTTGGAGCGCAGCAGTGTGTCGAGAAGAACTGAAACGAGGGTGCGTTCCTGCTTCGCCAGCTTCCTCAGAACAGCGACGAGGGTACCGCGCGCAGCCTTGGCCCAGAAGGGGTCGCCAGTCTTGTCGGGGATCGTGGACTCGGCGATCTGGTCATAGTGATAGTCGCGGGGCACATCGACCCAGGGTGACCAGCAGTCCGCTCGCGCGTCGAGGGGGTTGAGCAGAACATCGATCCCGGGCCGATAGAATTTTTCCACGAACGTGCCCGCAGTGTCGTAGACGATCGCGCGGCGCTTCTTCTTGCGAATACCGTCGAGCATCTTGACGATGATGTTGGTCTTGCCGGTGCCCGGCGCGCCGCACAGCAGGATGTGCTCCGGCTCGAAGGCGTCCGGCACATTGACCCCGCCGATATTGAAGCTGCCCTTCGAATAACGCCACAGCGCACGGCGGACCTGCCTGACCGTTCCGAACTTGGCGCCGCGGAGGAATTGGTTTGAGCCGAGCCCCCTCCCCGTTCTCGTGAAATAGAACCAGGCCCATCCCAACATAGCGAGGGCAAACAGACCAGCGAGGAGAGCCCCATGGAGAATATAGGTCTCGAAAGCGGCGATTGTCTTGTGCGCGACGCCCGAGTTGATCAATCCCTGAGGCGTGGTCCAATATTGCACGCCCCTCTCGGTCTCGAACAGGATCGGTGTGGCATTGCCGGGGAGCGTGTCGCCCATGAAGTAGGCTTGCGTCACCTTGAGCATGACGAAGCGCTCATAGTCCGATGACTGTTCAATCGCGTACCAGAGGGTGCCGCCGATCCACACCACAACCCCTGCAAGGAGGGTTTGGTAGAAGACCTGCGTGGTCATTCGTACATTGTGGACAATGGCCTGGCCGCCCCTGGTCCAGGAACCGAGCGTGTCGTGGCGAAAGATGCTCATAGCGTGTCCTGCTCGGGATCAAGCAGCCCCCTTTCGCGGAGAAGGCGCCGCGCCTCGTCCAAACCCTTTTGAAGAATTTCAGGCGAGCGCTCGCCCACCGATGTCGCAAGGATAGCCAACGCCTGAATGAGCGTCGCATGGACCTCGTCGAAACGGGCATGATATCCTGATGGATCATCCCCTTCGAAGCGCTCGAGAATGTCGCGGCAGAAGGTCGCGGTGCCCAGGCCAGCGTTTCGCGCCTGAACGGACAGGCGCGCATAGAATTCATCGTCTATGCGGATGGTGATGCGTGCCAAGCGGCGGACTCCTTGTCCAGCACGCCAGTGATCATGGTGAAGCAAGGCATTTATAGCCGATTTGCGCTGTGATCTCAATGATTTATCGAAACTGCCTGTGGCAGCCAGAAGGTGCCCAGCCGTATCAGTCACTTAGCCGCGAGTGGCACAGGGTCTGGCTGCCGACGGCGGACGATCAGTGCCGAAACGACTGCCAAGGTGTGCCGCACGAAATCTGCAGAAACACAGGCGATTCACGCGCGCAGCACCCGTGCGTGGGGTGCATTACATTTTCGCCCCTTGGGGCGTGAGTCCGAGCGTCGCATGAGCTTGCGAATGCGCCAGACCATAGTCTCCGGGGCGGCGCACATAGGGTCGTGCTTCCGCCTTTCCAGTCGAGCGCGCTACGACTGACGCGCGGCGCTAGCTCAACCGCGCTCCGAGCCGCGTCATCAAGTCCATACGTTCATGGAAAATGGCGATAATGATCGCTGGCTCCTCCGTCCGTGGGAGACAGAAAATATAATGGTGCTCGCAGCGCGCCATTCTGAGGGCCGGGTACAAATCGCTCATATCCTTGAAAGCGCCTTGTCCCGCCACGAGCATCTCAATGCCTTCGCGGACTTGGGCGACGTAGATGCGCGCCTGCGGCGCACCCCATTGCTTGCGCGTATGACGGACAATATCGCGCAGATCGGCTTCCGCCGAGGAAGAAAGGACGTATGTCGGCGTCAAGCTTTCCCGTCCTGACCAAGTTCTTCCTCAACGATTGTGTCAAAGCTCTTTTCGGACAGTGCGCCTTCCAGACTCTCGCCAACCCGCCGCGCCACGAGTGCTTTTAAGTCGTTCCAAGCCTGGTCCTGCTCACCGTCATTCGGGAAAAGGCGCTCGATCGCATATTGCTTGATCGACTTGCCCTGCAGCGCGGCCATGGCTTTCAAACTTTGATGCTGCTGGTCCGAGATATCGATGGTCAATCTGCTCATAATTGATCCTTGGCAATCCGTCTTATCGACATAGCACAAATGTGGGTTTGTGGAAATGTAGTTTGTATCTGGGCGAGCGCGGTCTCTCGCCGCGTCGCGACCAATGATGGGCGCCCGGAAATTTAAGCCCCCGCAATCCGGTGTGGCCGGGTAGGTGGGCCACCGCACTGAATACGCTCCTTGGGACCATCCAGGCGCCGAAGGCGCGCAGCTGGAATGCACGCAGCGCGAAAATTGCTCCGAGCTTGCCACTCAGGAAACAAGCAACTGATCAATAGAGATGAGCTGAGAGCGCCGTCCCAGCTCCCAAGAGGCGTTAGCCCTTAGTCAATTGTCCACGCACTGCGCCGCCGGGAAATTCAGCGTTGTGAACGTTGACATAGTAGCTACCCGGATCGGCCAAGATTTTGTCAGCCATTGACTTGTCGATCGCGACACACGTTTCGGTCGCCGCTTGCGCCTGCAGCGGCACCACTGGTGCCCCAGACTTGCCAGCCTGGCCGGCATGAATATGCGCGGCCGTCGGCGCTGCAATCATCGTGCTCGTCAGCGTGTAGCAAAGCTGAGTGTGTCCGGGGTTCAGCCGGGCGGCGAACTCTCCAGCACCGTCTGGATCGCCCTTCTGTGCATCGCCTGACCCGTTGAGCGACGCGGACAGCTTGATCCCGCCCATCGAGTCTGACGTCCTGGTCTCGCTACCGCTCTGGGGGGCGTGGTTGGCGTGACCCGCAGGTGCTTGCTCGGCGGCGCCAGCACTGGCCAGGGACAGCGAAGTCAGCGCCGCAAGAACCGTCGGGACTGCAACGAACGTCGGTCTCATTGGATTTCTCCTTGAATGAGCGCGAGGCAGATTTGCCCCGCTATTCCGTTCCGCATCGTGCACCTTCGTCGGCGGACCTGCAAGCCAGCAGCTAACGCCAACAAAGCCGGTGTTCGCGCGGCCGCAGGCACTCGCTGACACCTGCCGATCGTTCATATGAACGAACCGGCTTCCCAAGGATGTCAGGAAGCCGGAATTTTCAGATTTCGGTCCGTTCAGACAGCGTCAAAGCATCATCGATATCTACGCCAAGATATCGGACGGTATTCTCGATGTTGGTATGGCCGAGCAGGATTTGCACTGCCCGAAGGTTACCCGTGGCTTTGTAGATCAGCGCAGCTTTGGTCCGTCGCATCGAGTGTGTGCCATACTCCCGCCTGTCGAGGCCGACCGTCGAGACCCATCGTCGACGAGGCGCGCATATTGCCGTGTGCTCAAATGACCGAGGTAATCAATCCTGCTTGGGAATACGAAGTCGCGGATCGTCCCGCCGCGCCGATCAAGCCATGCCTTCAGGCTCTGCGTGCCTCGGACATGATCTCGAATTGCACCGGACGGCCAGTCTTTTGCTGGACGACAGTCGCGCGATCACGAAATGATCCTGCACTCATCAGGTCGCCGATCCTGATCTTGACCAGATCGCAGCCACGCAATTTGCTGTCGATCGCAAGATCGAACAGAGCCCGATCGCGCAGGCGTTTGTGTTCGTCGAGATGGAAACGGATTGCCCAGATATCGCGCGGCTTGAGTGGGCGCTTTGGCCCAACATTCTGCCCTGTATTCCAAGGGCGCCGATCATGTATGGGTGGGTCGAGGTCTGAATGTCCCATGGTAGTTCTCCGGTGACCAAAATTGACCGACCGGAAGATATCGGAACATCGCTGTGTTCGGCGATTTGAGCCTCGCGACATCTTGCCAAATTTTGCCAAGCCCGCTATATCATAGTCCATGTCAACGATGAACATCTCGCTTCCGGACGCGCTCAAAGCGTTTGTAGACCAGCAGGTAAACGTGCGTGGTTACGGCACGAGCAGCGAGTATGTGCGGGAGTTGATCCGCAAGGATCAGGACATTCAGCGCCTTCGCGAAATGCTTTTGGACGGTGCCAGTTCTGCAGCCACCGCGCCAGTCGATGCCGGATATTTCCAAGGCCTTCGTGACCGTGTGACGCAACGCACGGGGGCGTGACTGCCAAACTGGTCATACCGCGCGCCAAAGCGCGGGAGGATGTCGACCTTGCGGTCGAGCATTACACGCACGAAGCTGGCGCGGATGTGGCCTTTGGCTTCATTGATGCTCTTGAACAGACCTATACCTTCATCGGGGAAATGCCAGCGGCAGGATCCCCGAGGTGGTCTCATGAGCTGAACTTACCGGGATTGAGGACCATACGGCTGAAAGGATTTCCGTGGATCGTTTTCTATCTTGAATTCGAGACCTATGTAGATGTCTGGCGCGTGCTTCATGCCAAACGGGACATGCCGGCTTGGTTGGCCGATGTAGATGATTAACGCCAACATGGCCGTCGTTCGATCGCCTGATAAAGCTCCCTAAAATCTGCCCTTTGTTTATCAGGCTGTCGTAGCCTGGTCATCAATCACACGACGAAATTGAAGGCTCGGTTAATTTGCGGCGCCACGGGCACGACCAAGACGGCGCTGAAAAAAGTTCGACATGGCTCGTGACCGAAATCACTCAGCGCGCGAATAAGAGATCATGCGCTCGAACTTCTTCTTGAGATTGATCTCAAGGCCCGCGCCAGGCATGGCGCCGGCCAGCCGCGAGCGTCCGTCCCGAACCGCGCAGGACGACTGGAGCAGCCTGATGGTTGCGGCGCAGGACGGCCACGGCGGCGCCTATCGGCGCCTGCTCGCCGAGATGTCCGAGTGGCTCACGCGCTACTTCCAGCGGCGGTTGCCGCCGGGCGATGTAGATGACGCTGTCCAGGAAACGCTGCTCGCCGTCCATCGGCGACGCCACACTTATGATCCGCACTATCCGCTGGGGCCCTGGCTGGCGGCGATCGCCAAGAACAAATGGGTCGACCAGCTACGCAGCCTGTCGCGCCGACCCCTGGAGGAACTACCCGACGCCATAGCCGTGGATGACCACGAAGCATCTGTGGTCAGCAGCTCGGTCCTCGCAAGCCTGCTTGACGAGCTCCGCCCCGCGCAGGCCCAGGCGATCCTGCTGGTCAAGGTGCAGGGCTACAGCGTCGAGGAAGCGTCAGGCCAGATCGGCCTCTCCGTCTCCGCCGTGAAGATGAACATCCACCGCGGGCTCGCGCGCCTGACGGCCATCATTGAGAAGACCGCCGATGTCGAATGAATCCCTGATCGCCGACCTGTCTTCGGACCTGACGCCCGTGCAGCGCCGCAGCATGCTGCGCGAGGGCGGACTTGTCCTCGCGCTGGGTGCTGCGGAGCTCATGCTCTTCCTGGGGCTGGGCGCGATGCGGCCGGACATGAGTCACATGGCCGGCTCGCCGTTTCTGATGTGGCGGGTGGGAAGTCTCGGCCTGCTGGCGGCGATCGCCTGCGTGCTGGCGATCCGGTCCTTCTCACCGGCGGCGCAGCCGCGCCGGGGGCTGATGCTCGCCTGCGCCCTCGCGGTCGCGGCCATCGTCGGGGGCGTGTTCGTCACCCCCGATGGCGCGAGAGAGCGAGCGCTGCTCGATCGCATCGATCCGGCGAGCGGCATCATGTGCGCCACCTCGATCTTCGTGCTCTCGCTGCCGTTCGTGGCGCTGCTCGGTGCCCTGATGCGGCGGGCAGCACCGACCCAGCCAAGATTGAGCGCGTTCGCCTCCGGCATCGCCGCCAGCGCCTGCGGCGCCTTCGTCTTCGCCTTCTGCTGCCCCTTCAACGACCCTCTCTATGTAGTGGTCTGGTATAGCATCGGTTGCGCCGCCGTGACGGCCGTCGCACGATGGTGCCTGCCGAGACGCTTCCGCCTCTAGCCAAAACCGACGCGGTAAATCGAGCCGCGCACCGCCTGAACCGACCATCACCGACCCACCCGGATTCCGGGACGGGAGACGTGCGCCTGCCTTACAGAAAGGAACCATGCCATGAAGACCATCACCGACGTGAAGTCCCCGGACCGGGACTGGCTCAAGACCTACTATTATCTGCGCTTTGCGGTCTCTGCGATCTGGGTCGCGCTCGCCTTCACGGTGGCGAAGGCCATGCCGGCGCTGGCTGCAGTAATGCTCGTTGCCTATCCCGCGTGGGACGCACTGGCGAATTATCTCGATGCAAACCGGAGTGGCGGTCTAACGAAGAACAAGAGCCAGATGCTCAACGTCGTCGTCAGCGTCGTGACCGCCGTCGCCGTCGCCGCGACCCTGTCGCACGGCATGCATGCGGTCCTCCAGATCTTCGGCGTATGGGCGATCCTGTCCGGCCTGTTCCAACTCGTCACCGGCGTGCGGCGCTTGAAGTCCTATGGCGCGCAGTGGGCAATGATCCTGAGCGGCGCTCAGTCGGGGCTTGCCGGGGCGCATATGCTTAGCAAGGCCGCCGGCACCGCGCCGGTCAGCATCGCCGACATCGCGCCCTACGCCGCCTTCGGCGCCTTTTACTTCCTCATCTCGGCGGTCTCGCTGACCATCAGCAACGTGCGTCAGCGCGCGAAGGCCGTCGAGCCCTGAGGCACGTCGGAACCGCGCCGGAGATCATGCGGATGTGTTCGCGAGATGACCCGATACCGTTGAGATGAATGCGCGAAGACGCCCGAGTCGTCGCAGGTCCCGGTGGTATCCCATCCAGATGTCGCGCGCCGGCGGCGGCTTCGGCAGCTCTAGTCTGCGGATGCCCGTAATCTGATTGCCGACCACGCGAGGCAGGACGGCGATGCCGACACCTTCCCGGCACATGCGCCCCTGGACGTTGCGGTTGTTCGATCGCAGAATTGGTCTCGCATTGGGGAAACTCTCGGTCAGCCATGCGATGTCCGGGAAATGGCCCGTGGATGTGTCATGGGTGATGAGCCTGAAACCGGCGCCGTCACCATATTGGGGATCGGCTGCTTCCTCGGCGATATAGACGCCATATTCCAGCCTGAAGAGCCGCCGCTGCACGACATCGGCATTGTTGAACGGGACGATACGAAAGGCAACGTCCGCCTCGCGCTGGGCGAGGTTGAACAGGCGCGTGCCCGTCAGGATTTCGACGTCGATATTGGGATAGGCTTTCGAGAAATCGGCCAGGATCGGCGGCAGGACATAGGCCCCAAACCAGTCCGCTGAAGAAATGCGCAGATTGCCTCTGAGATCGCGCTCCTGTCCCGCAAGCCGGCGCTCCATGGCCAGCGCGCCTTCTTCCATCTGCTCGGCCAGCGCGATGATGCCATGGCCCTCGTCGGTCATGACAAGACCGTCCGCCGTGCGCTGAAAGAGCGTTTGGCCAATGGCCTGCTCAAGCGCGCGAAGGCGCCTGCCGACGGTCGGATGGCTCGTCTGGAGCGAACGCGCGGCGCCGCCGAGCGTGCCGGATCGCGCAATCGCAAGGAAGATCCTGACATCACTCCATTCCATCTGACAGCCCCAACAAAACTGAACGACGAGAATACATTCCTGTCAGTTCAAGAACAAATCTAAACACCTAAATGCCCTCCATCATCATGGAGGTGTTAGTCATGAGAACCTGGTTCATCACAGGCTGCTCGAGCGGTTTCGGCCAGCGGCTCGCGGTCGCCGCAGCCAAGCGCGGAGATCGGGTGGTCGCGACGGCCCGCAATATCGCGGTGATCGAGGAAATGGCCGAGCCTTTCGGCGGCCGCATGATCACCTTGCCACTCGATGTGACCGATCCGGCCGCCGCCAGGGCAGCGGTCGCAAAGGCGGTCGAGACCTTTGGCGGGTTCGACATACTCGTGAACAATGCCGGCTACGCCCTGTTCGGCGCGATCGAGGAAGGCGCTCCGCAGGAATATCGGCCGATGTTCGAGGTGAACGTCTTCGGCCTGATCGAGACCACCAGAGCAGCCCTGCCGGTTCTGCGACGCTCGGGCGGAACGATCGTCAACATGTCGTCCGGCGCGGGTATCGAGGGTCGCGGCGGCGGAGGCTATTACCACGCCGCCAAGTTCGCAGTGGAAGGCATTTCCGAAGCGCTCGCCGGCGAACTGGAGCCGTTCGGCATTCGCGTACTGATCGTCGAACCCGGGCCGTTCCGCACGGACTTCCTCGGCCGTTCGATCACGATAGCGGCGAACGAGATGCCAGAATATGCGGCAACCTCGCGCAAGCCCTATCGCCAAACGAACGACGGCAATCAGGCGGGCGATCCCGACAAGGCGGTCGCGGTGATCCTGCAAGCCGTCGATGCCCACGACGCCCCGCTTCATTTGCCACTGGGGCCTGCCGCACATGCGATCGCCGAGCGGAAGCTGGCGGCCTTCCGTAGCGATATCGACGGTTGGCGCGACATCACGATCGCTACCGATTTCGATCCCGTCTGAACACCAATCCTGACTGGAGAGCGATCATGACCCCAACGTTGGAGGGATTTACCCAGCAACTGGTGCCGGCGAACGGCATAAAGATCAACGCCGTTATCGGAGGGGCGGGCCCGCCGATCCTGCTGCTCCACGGCTGGCCCGAAACCTGGTGGGAATGGCACCATGTGATGCCGCTGCTGGCCGAGCATTTCAGCGTGGTGGCTATCGATCTGCGCGGCGCGGGTTTTTCCGACTGCCCGCAGGGCGGCTATGACAAGGCGACGATGGCGCGAGACGCGCATGACGTGATGGTCGCCCTCGGACACCAACGCTACGCCGTGTGCGGGCATGACATTGGCGGCATGGTCGCTCTGGCGCAGGCGGCCCTCCACAGGCATGCCGTCACTCACCTGGCCATCCTCGACGTTCCGCTTCCGGGCTGGACGGAGTGGGAGGCGACCACTGCGAGGCTCTGGCATTTCGGCTTCCATGCCAACCGGGATTTGCCCGAACGCCTGCTCCATGGCCGCGAATATGATTACATCTCGGCGTTTATGGCCGAGCGGTTCTACGATCACAGCACCTTCGACCCGGCCAATATCGAGATTTACGCGAAGGCAATGGCGCTTCCCGGCCGCAGCCGTGGCGGCATGGAATGGTATCGCACGCTCGCCGCAGACCACGCGGCCGCGCTCGAATACAAGAAGCAACCGCTCGAGATACCGGTGCTGGGCCTCGGTGGGGATCAGCGCTTCGGTGCGCAGATGGTGCCGATGCTCGAGGAATTCGCCACCCATGTGACGGGCGGCTCGATCGCGCGGTGCAGCCACTATGTCGCGGACGAGCGGCCGGACGAGGTTGCGGCCGCCCTGATCGATTTCCTCAAGCCGAATTGAAACGCGGCGCCCACGCCGCTGTGGGTCGACTGATAGACTAAACAGAAAAGGAAATTACCATGACCGCACCTGTCATTCGCGGCGTCAATCATATCGGCATCACGGTGCCCGACATCGAAGCGGCAAAGTCCTTCCTGGCAGCGGCTTTCGGCGCCCAGCTGATCTATCAGTCCTTCCGACCGGAGGATCCGCCGCGGCAGGGGCCCGAATTCGAGCGGGCCGTCGGCGCTTTCCCCGGCACAGTCGTGCGCGCGCAGGCGATGGTCAAGATCGGCACCGGGCCCGATATCGAGCTCTTCGAAATGCACGGGCCCGAGCAAGCCCAGCCGATCCGGGCGAGCGATTTCGGCATCACCCATTTCGCACTCTACACCGACGACATCGACGCGTCGGTCGCACGCTTCGAGCAGGCGGGCGGCGTAGCCCTCACCGCGCCGCGCGCCATTCCCTATGCGACCGAGAAGGGTCCGGGCAACAAGGTCTGCTATTGCCGCATGCCATGGGGCACGACGATGGAATTCATCACCACGCCGGACCGCATGGCTTATCACGACCAGACGAATCTGCGCCGGTGGCAGGACGATTGAGCATGGTGCTGATAGGGATGGCACGACCCGACCAGGGGCATGAAGCATACATGGCAAATCCCGAAACTCTCCCGGCTGAGAGCGTCCGTTATCCCCACCTTAGTTCCTAAAAGTAGACCTTCCAGATCGTCCTTAATCCCGGACATTGAACAGCGGCACCCTCCATCGAATATTGTCAAAACATGTGACCACTTTTGTGTTGCGGCCCGTTGTGCAAACAAAGGATTTGTTGGCAATTCTTGTTAAGAAAGCATGTGAACAAATGCAGTCAAATGCCTGATTTATAACATTTTTTGTGGACTCTTAATCAGCGGGTCCTAGGTTCGAGCCCTAGTGCGTCCACCACATTTTCAATGACTTAGATATGATTTGGGGGCTTCGCCTCCCGACGGGACACCAATGGGGCATCAGATTTGGCTTCGCCGGAAAATGGACAATGTCCTTTCGCCTTCGCAAGTACGAGGGTGCAACGTCTTTCGTTCAATCCGAAGCAGCCATCCGGTGTAGCGATTGGCCTCGTGGCAGCTAATCCATGTTAGCACCTGCGGTGGATGGAACCCCGGCCGTAAATCACGCAAATCCTCAATGGCGACATGCCTAAGGCTGCGCTGAGCCTTGCTCAATATCAATATCGGTCACGATCGTCGCAAGATCTGACACCCGGTCACCCACGGCAAGTCGTTCTCGCTCTGCAAGATCATCGGTGATGCGGGCCGTTCCTTTTTACGACCGCTATTTTATGCATACCGGGCACGATCAGGGCAGCCGCGATCCGCGGATGATCGACGATGTACGAAAGCTGTCGATCCGCTTGTTTCCCGGACGATCAGCAAATCGCAGCGTGTTGCCCTCAATCTTCACTATGAGGCCGGCCGGATCGCCCTTAGGGCTGAGGTCCGCGTATCCATCGGAATTCGACGTCGCGAGGGCCAGGAAGCGGCAGTGTTCGGCAAAGGTGGCCAGAGAAGCCAGATCTGGCGCGGCTGCGGGTCCGATCAGAATTCGGATCGGATGAGCGCCTTTCCGCAGTGAATGTAACATTCCTCAACAGCGATGCTGACCATGTTGCCGTCATTGGATAACACCTTCCCGTTGACGCACATCAGCTCTCTGATCGACGGCACCATAAGATTGAGCCGAAGCCTGAGCCCGGCACCAGACAATCCGCCATGTCGAGACAGTTGGTCGGTAAGCAGACCATCTTCCGGTCCCCATCGGCCCAGCCCGCTGCCCTCCGCCACCACAACTTCGAGATCGTCTTTTGGGCGACGGAAGCGATCATGATGGCGGAAGCAGCGATCCAGGAAAGCGCGCCGGGATCGAGATGATTGATGGTCTTGGCCATCACCATCGCGTTGGGTGGTCCAAACAGTGCTTCGAGCTGCTCGCGCGTGGTCATGTAAGTCATAAATTCTTAGCTTTCATGCATGTGCCCAGTCGAGGCCCGTGAACGCTAAGCTACTTGTATTGCGCTGATCATGTGCACGCCCCTGCGACAAAAGACGATCCAGCCACGCCAAATCTGGTGCATCCATCTCGCCATCCGAGCGAAGACCTATAGGATGGCCTTGAATTTTGGGTAGCAAAATGCTACCTCTAAAATAAGAGGTGACCTATGGCGCAGTCCATCAAGCTTGGCGACGACATCATGAAGATCGTTCGCCGGGAGTCCGAGTTGCAGAGCCGCTCGATTGCTGGCCAGATCGCCCATTGGGTCCGCATCGGTCGCGCTATCGAAAAATCGGGCAATTTCGATCACGCACGCATTACCGCCGCCCTGGCTGGCGACATAGAGACCACCGACCTCACAGACGAGGAAAAGGACGTCTGGCTCGACAGCTTTGTCGAGAAAATGGGACAGCCCAGCCCTCTCGAGAATGCTTTCTTTACCCGGCGGCGTCAGCTCGGTCTGGGTGTCGGTCTCGACGATGCCGGTAACCTCGTGCGTGAGAAGGTTGCACGCAAGGCATGAAGCCAACCATGATCGTGCTTGCCGGGCCGAACGGTGCTGGCAAGTCCACGCTCTACGAGACCCGCATTGCGCCGAGTTTCGCGGGCCCATTCATCAACGCCGACATCATCCAGCGCGAGGAACTGCGCGCCCCCTCCCCCGCCGCGTCTTACGAAGCGGCCGAGGTCGCATCTTCACGCCGGACCGACTATCTCGCGCGGGCGCGGGATTTCGTGACCGAGACCGTATTCGCGCACCCGTCCAAGCTTGAACTGATCGACGAAGCGCACAACCGAGGGTTCACGGTCATCGTAATGCATGTCGGCGTCGATACGCCGGACCTCTCCGTCGCGCGTGTCGGCACGCGCGTCGAGGAAGGCGGGCATATCGTTCCCGAGGACAAGATTCGAACCCGGTATGCGCGCGGCGCCCCTCTCATCCGCGCCGCAATCCTCAAAGCGGATCGCGGAATGGTATTCGATAATTCCCGTCTCAACCAGCCACCGAGCCATTGCCTGACATTTGCGCACGGGCGTCTAGTCTTCGCGTTGCCGCGCCTGCCAAGCTGGATCAGATCGATTTATGAAGCCGACCTTCAGGTCTAGCGACAGGCGCAAATGATGACCGTCTGCCGCCGCCCTCATTGCAGACATTAGACCGCTCGTAACCGCTTCCTGAAACCTGCGCTTCGTTCATCAAGCTGGCGTGCAGCAGCGAGCGACCGGAATTGGCAACTTTCCCGCCGTTCCCAAGTCATTGCTGAGCGACAGGAGGCACCAAACGCGGACGTCGGCGGAACGAGCAGTCTGGGCAGCGCCGACAGTCCGCTTTGCGGCAACCTGAGATGATAGGCGGTCGCTTGTTCAAACGGACCTTTTGACCTTAGGCAAATGTTCAAAACCGCAATCGAACGCCAACATTCCCCTTGAGCACGTAGCTGCTGGCGAAGTCGCGGAACGGGCTGCCGCCGGAGGCCTCGCCGTATAGCGTGATCCGGTCGCCCCAGTTCACGCTCGCGCCTATACCGAGTTCGCTCCATAGCCGCTTTTCGGTACGGTCAATGGGCGTGCCTGACACCAGGGTGCGTGAACCCTCCAGCCAGTCGTAGTTGAGATTGAGCAGGCCGTAGACGTGGCTACGGCCGCCATCCCAAACATTCTGACGATCGAGCGACAGACCCAAGCGCGATTTCAGGCTGTCGCCTCGGTCGGCCCTGACGAACGCTCCCGTCGGGTCCGTGAAGCCATCGAAATCGACGTTTGAATAGATCATCTGCAACTGAGGGGTTACGCTGAGCTCTCCGCCGATCGGTGAACGCTTGCCAAGTTCGATGCCTAGGGCCTGACCCTCACCGTTGTTCTTGGCGAGCGGGCCAAGGATCCGGGAAGTCAGATCACTGTCAAACCAGCTCATCTGCACCTCGCCGTCGACGTAGAAGCCATCGACACCATACCAGGTTAGCGTCGCGCCGACGCCATAACCGTCCGTGGCGATGGAACCATCGCCAAACGTCGATCGTACCTGGCTGGTTGCCCGACCGTAATAGATATTGACCCCGGCCATCAGCCGTTTGCCCTCGGGCGTGCTGATCAATGCACGATCAGCACCAAGCTGCATCTTCCAGCTATTCACCGTTTGATCAGACAGGCTGGTGGACGATTGAGCATCGACGCGATTGCGCGCCCCCTCGATCCGGCCCCAGACACCACTGCCCTCGTTCGCACCCGCTGTCCATGATCGGTTACCGACCCGTTGCTGCAATGTCGGCAGAGTGTTGAGAGCCTGGAGATTGGCGGCATAGATTTCGTAAACAGGAACACCGGGCTGGTACAGCGGCAGGGGATCGCTCGGTGAAGGGTCGTTTGGGGTGGGATTTAGCAAGACCGAACGCAGATACCAGTCGCCATCGGAAGGCGTGGAAACGCCGCCCTGATAGAGGCGATAGACATAGGCCCCCGCAATCATCGCCTGGTCGCCTTGATAGACATAATTGCCGTTCAACGTGAAGCGGCCATTGGATGCGCCCAGGATATCGATGATCTTAATGCCCTCGGTCGTCTGGCCGCCAAGGCCGCCCCGGTTGATCACTTCGACCTGTGTGGTGCCGGAGGTGCTGCCGTTGACGACAAGGCGGCTTGTTGGCGAGTCGTCTTCTCCCAGCGCCGTAGCGATTTCGAGGCGGCCGCCATTGCCCGCATAGTCGCCTGCGATGGTGAGCGTTCCCATTGCGCCAGCGAAGCCGGGGGCAACCACGCCGCTGTTGCTCACCGTGCCTACCCGGCCAAGACCCTCGAGCCGGCCGGTCGCGGCGACACCAAGGCTGCCGCCCATTATGCCGTTGACGGCCAGCGTGCCTGCCTCGATCTGCGCGGCGCCGGTATAACCGCCACTGTTTCCCGTCAAAACAGCCGTGCCCGATCCGGCCTTAATAAACGAACCTGCCCCCGAAATTGCCCCGCTGTGACTGAACGTCGTGCCGACGTCGGTCACCAATGTTCCGGTACCGGCGAAAACAACATCGCGCCCGCTCGTCATATCGGCTGTGGTGTTGAGCGTGCCGCCATCGAAGGACACGCCACCCGCCGCGGCTCCAAGATTGGCGTTGGAGGAAACTCGCAGCGTACCAGCGGCGATGGTCGTGCCACCTGTGTAAGTGTTGGAGCCTGTCAGGGTCAGCGTGCCTGTGCCATCTTTGATAAGATCGCCGGCTCCCACTATACGTGGCGAAATGCCGATATCATGACCGGCCGTGTCAATAACGCCGCCGTTTGCACCGAGCGTGACATCATATCCGTCAAAATCGACGAAGAAGTTGCTCTCATCCCTTGTTGCACGCAGCAAGCCGCCATCGACAGAAAAGCTTATTGCCCCGAGGCCAGCCTCGATCTGGGAGGTTTCCAGTGTCGCACGACTGCCAGCCGTGCCTTGCAGGATCACGTTGCCGCTCGATATCGCACTTACACCGAGAGAAAGTCCGCCCCCGGCCCGCACTCGTCCACCATCCTCAATGGTGAGCGTACCGTCGCCATCGTTGCCTACCGTCAGCGAAAAATCTGTGACTAGCCAGTTCGATCCAGCGCCAGTCACAATAACGCTGCCGGTCGAATTTGCACCGATATAGCCCTGATTGCTAATAATGCTGCCGCCATCCTCAATGCGCAGCGTCCCTGCACCGAAACTGCCTACCGTGAACTGTT
Source organism: Sphingobium sp. CR28 (assembly GCF_052327305.1). Classification (GTDB taxonomy): domain Bacteria; phylum Pseudomonadota; class Alphaproteobacteria; order Sphingomonadales; family Sphingomonadaceae; genus Sphingobium. The sequence goes on from NZ_CP182486.1 coordinate 841,481, forward strand.
GTGCATTCACCCAGGCCGTTCCTGCGCCCGTCACTACAACGTCACCCTGAGCCCCGGAGCCCACGACGCCATCATCGCTCGAAACCTGGCCGCGATCCGCGAGGCGCAGACTTCCAGTGGCGTAGCCACCGACGGTAATCCGTCCCGTCGTGTCCCAGTTGGAGCCAGATCCGGCCACCAGCACCTGGCCGTCGCCGCCGGTATTGCTGCCAATCATTCCTGATCCGCTGGAAAGCTGGCCGGCATTCGTCACCGCCACCGTGCCTGTTCCACCAAAGCCACCAACGGCCAGATCGCCGCCGACCGTCACTGCGCCGCCATCCTGCACGGTCAGTGCGCCACTACTTTCCTCGCCGACGCGAAGATCGCCGCTGTTCGTCCAGGTGGACGCCGTGCCGTCACCGGCCCGGCCCGACACCACGACAGTGCCTGCACTCCCCCCACTGGCACCGACATAACCGGTAGCGTTGGTGACGGCGCCGCCATCGGAAATGGTCAACGCGCCCGTGCCGAACTGCCCAATGACAAGGTCTCCGCCACTGGTCCAAGACGCGGCATGGCCGCCGGCGTCCTGCCCGGAGACGATGACAGTCCCCGCACTGCCCGCATCGTAGGCGACAAAGCTGGTGCCATCGACAGTCACAACACCACCGTTCTGGATGGTCAGTGTGCCTGTGCCCGTATCACCAATGAGCAGGTCACCGGTGTTCGACCAGGTTGAACTGTTACCGCCTCCGTCGCTGCCTGCGACGGTCACGTCGCCGATGGCATTGCTCCCGATTGTGCCGGACGTGCCGCTTATCTGGCCGCCGTCCGTGATGGTCAACGTCCCGTCGGTGCCGTCACCGACAACAATGGGCGCGCCGGTGGCCCAGATCGGCGTCTGGACGGGTGCGGGCGTTACTGCGCCGGTACTCGTCACCGATTGTGCGCTGACCGGCGCCACGTCGAGAGCCGAGCAAATCAGCGCCATAATCGTGGTCGACGACAATAGAACAGCCCGTTGCCGGACCTTGTCACGCTCATCTGCGAATAGGCTGGACATAGCCCCCCCCCGAAAAGTTACTGCGCCGTTAGCGATGCAGCCTCCTGACCACTTTTGCTAAAGAGGCCATTTCATCTGCACGGCACTGACGGCGCGACGAGATCATTACGTCGAGCACTATCCACAGCCGACGTTAATCTTCCGTTTCAGACAGTTGCAGGCGGAAGCAACGTTACACGACACTTCGCTTGCGATTCCCTAAACCGATGCGGGAATTCGGTGGTGACATCGATCAACTCGCGCCGGCCTGGGCTGAGTTTCGCACGGAAGAATGACCCTTCCGCCTAGCAGCGCCGCCTAATCTCAATGACCGCCACCGTCAGATCGCGACGTGCGCCGCGCAAAAAGAGAACGTCGCAATCTGGTCGGAAGCTGACGCCAACGCCACTCTCCCGGAACGGCAGCTTATAGCCATTCGCGTTTTGGAAGCCGCCTTTCCGGATCGTTCAACTATCCCGACATTGAGCAGCGGCACGCCCCATCGAATATTGCCAAAAACATGTGACCATTTTTGTGTTGTGTCACATCGTGCAAACATAGGATTTGATGGGAACTCTTATTCAGAAACGATGTTAACGAATGTAGTCACGTAATTGATTTATAATATTTTTCGTGGACTCTTAATCAGCGGGTCCTAGGTTCGAGCCCTAGTGCGTCCACCATTTTTCTTCCTTCATAATCAAGAGTTTACGTCGAGGCCGGCGACAAGCTTGAGCCGCGGACGGCTCTCACTGTGACCATTTTTGTGACCTGGGCTTCCCAGCTTTTCCGGGCAGTTAGACTTTTTCGTGTCTGTGACCGGATTAATCAGCGGGTCTGTGCCCGGCAAAATCAGCTGGTCGGCATAGGGCTGGAGATGCTTCACCGACATGTGCGCATAACGCCGCACCATCGTCTCCGATTTCCATCCCCCCAGCTCCTGAAGCACCCAGGTGGGCACGTCGTTCTGCCGGAGCCAGGTCGCCCAGGTGTGCCGCAGATCGTGCCAGCGAAAATCCTCAATCCCGCAGGCCTTCAATGCTGCACGCCAGGTCCGCGTATTCGCATTGGCAAGGCGCTTGCCCCGAAATGTGAATACGTGAACCGGATGCTTGCCCTTCTGCCGCCGCAACACGCCAAGGGCCGCCTCGTTCAGGGGAACGCCGAGCGCCTCCCCGTTCTTGGTCTCGCCATATCCGATCGCGGCGATACGCCGGGTCATATCGACCTGATCCCATCGCAGATGGAGTATGTTGCCCTGACGCAGGCCGGTCGACAAAGCGAACAGCACCACCTCGCGCTGGTGTTCAGGAAGCCGACCCATGAGCTCAGCGGCCTGATCATGGGTGAGAAACCGCACCCTGACCCGGCCACTGTGCGCATAGGTCTTGAACGCCGGCACATGCGCGATCCATTCCCATTCCCGCATCGCCTTCCGGAAGATCGCGCGGATAAGCGCGACATAGAGATCCTTGGTGCGATCGCTTTTGCGGGCGAAATGGCGCGATATGAGCCGGTCGATCATGTCCCTGCTCACTTGATCCAATGTCTTGCCACGCAGATGCTTAGTGAACCAACGGATCCGGCTCACATCGTCCCGGTAGGATTTCGTGTGCCTTCTCCTTCAGCCACCGCAAAGCAGCCTCGTCCCATGTCCGTTTCGGCTTCTGCTTCAGCCTGACAAGATCCCACAGCTCGGCCTTCAACTTATCGTGATATTCGAGCGCCTTCAGCCTGTCGGTCGTTCCAGTAGAGCGTCTAATGAGCGTTCCGTCAGGTGCTGTGAGCTTGACGTAGTATTTTCCTGCACGTTTCCAGAGTGCCATAATGCCTCCTTTGTTGGGGCACTCGACTGCATTCGTGCAGGCGCAGAGTAGCCCGAGCGAATCCACGCGACAAGCTCGCCTTCCAGAAAGCGCCACTGGCGCCCGATCCGGGCTGCGGGAATGCTACCTTCGGCCAGCAAATTGCGGAGGGTATTCGGGTGCACTTTGAGTAGGTGCGCCGCTTCCCGGATGGTCAGAACGCGCTGTACGGCACCTTCCAAATCCGGGGTGGCAGATAAACTGCTATCAGAACTATGCACGCGCGGTGATTCCCAAGTTAAGCCCAGCGCGTAATGAAGCTAGGTGGTGATAGGCTCAATTTCAGTGAAAGAAAGGGCGGAGGCAATGAAGTGCCGGAAATGCCGATTTCCGACTATTTTCGCATTTTAGAGCATATTCTGGCGATTAATGACCTCTGGACAGCTCCCGGATAGCGCTCCGCGAGGATTATGAGGTTCGTTACTGGACGGAGAAATTCGGCGTAAGCAAGGATCGGTTGAGGAAGCGGTCAAGGCAACGGCAACAGCTTGCTCGCAGTCGAGCAACATCTGAAGAGCTGAGGCGAAAAGCTTTTATGTGCTTGTAAATTGGGATGGTTCAGGGCTGCCGTAGCCAAGCTTGTCTAAAAGACCGCTTCGACAATTCTATTCCGACCTTGAGCTTTTGCTCGATATAATGCTTCATCCACCTGATTGAATACCGTGTTGGCCTCAGGAGCGCTCGAGAACGTGCCGTACCCAATGGACATTGAAACCATATTATAGGGCGGATTGCCGAGGTGCGCGATCTTCATTGCCGCGACACTCGCTCTAATCTTTTCGAAAAATGCCGTCGCTTCAGGGCTTGCGCGCACGCGTTTCGCGATAAGGAACTCTTCGCCGCCAATGCGGAATGCAAGGTCCCCGGTCTGATAGACGTGAGACTGAAGTATTGTCCCAATCTCTTTGAGGGTTCGGTCGCCGCGGGCATGGCCGTAGAGGTCGTTATAGCTCTTGAAATTATCGACATCGAGGATTGCGACAGCGCGCGACAAGCCATCGGAAGGGGCCGTTACAAATTGCGGGAATTGCCGCGAGAAAGCGAGCCGATTGGGCAACCCCGTCAACTGATCGACCGAGGCATTCTTCGCTTCCGTCACATCCGTGAAAATCCAAATACGAGCGCTTAGCCTTCCCCCTTCTTCAAATGGCAAACTACGCCGAGCGATGATCCTCCCATCCTTGAAAAGGATTTCATCCTCCGATGTTTGGCTCGTAGGATGCAGGCGCTCCACTTCGCGCAAGAACCCCGCAGGGTCTGCAAGTTGCTCCATGGCATAGCGCAGCATCTGGCTGTCATCTTTTGACGCCAGAAGGTCGCTGGGAATTCTCCACAACTTCTTAAAGGCGGTGTTGGCGTAAGCGACTTCGCGCGCTGCGTTGACGAGTAAAACGCCATCGGGCAGCGCATCCAGAGCGCGCTCAAAGATTGAGCAACTTTGATCCATGGTGGCGATTGGCTTGTTTTGCGACACACTCAACGCGCTCTCTCCAACGATCAATGTGTCGTCGGAACATTAATAATTCCTGAGTACCGGCCGCACGTAGGCTGTGACTTCCTGTTATAAAATGTACTCAAGGGAGCTGAAATAGCTCTCCCCACCCCAAGGCCGGGACATATATCGCCGGCAGTGCTAACGAGATGCTATGATGAATGTCTTCGCCGGAAAAATGCCTGAGCTCGCAATCGACTTCGGGACCGCCAATCTCCGCATCATCCGGCGTGACGACGGCGTCGTTTTCGATGAACCCTCACTCTGCTGCTTTGACACCTCGACGGAAGTTGCCAGTCTGAGCGCGGCGGGTCTGGATGTACGTCCCATGATCGACCGAACCCATCCGCGTCTTTCGGTCAAGCGCCCCCTTCGCCGCGGTGTTCTCCAAGACATTGAGACGGCCACACACTTGCTACGTTATGCAGTCCGTAAGACGTCAGGCAGGTGGCAAGCCGGTGCAAGCGCGGCGGTCGTCGGCGTTCCTACCGACGCGACACGTGCGGAGCGCAGTGCGCTGCTCACTGCAGCCCGCGACGCGGGCATCGGCACGGTGCACCTAGTGGACGAACCGTTTGCAGCCGCCATCGGCGCCGATCTGCCAGTCCAAATGCCAAGGGGGACGATGATCGTCGAATGCGGAGCAGGCACAACCGAGGTGGCCGTAATATCGCTAGGCGGCATTTGCCACGCCCGCTCGGTCAGGATCGGGGGTGCTTCGCTGGACCAAGCGATCGCCGACCACCTCCATTTCAAACACAAGTTTCTCATCGGAGCTCTGACAGCTGAGCGGGTAAAAATGGACTATGCCCTGCATCGCGAGGAGCGACCTGGCGCGGAGATGATGACAATCAAAGGGCGCAGCATCACGACAGGGCTGCCAGCGCTAATTCAAATTTCGTCGACCGAAATTGATCAGGTCGTCGAGCGGCATATGGCATTGGTGGTCGAAACCGTTCGTGAAGTGCTTCTCGAAACCTCCCCAGAACTCTCCCAAGATATCTTAGAGAATGGTGTCGTCCTGACGGGCGGGAGTGCTCTGACGCCACATCTATCGGAAATGATCGCAGCGGAGACGGGCCTGTCCGTCAGCGTGGCCTCCAAGCCGCTCGGATGCGTGGCCGCAGGCTTGCAGCGCATTATCCAGAACTGACGCGGCAGCACGCTGTCAGGCTGCGCGTGACGGGTGACTCGGCCGAGGGGCGCAATTATATTCTTCCCGGCGCCCCCCGCCAGCTATTCAGTCATTTGAACGCGCTCAAAAGCCGGAGAACCATGGACCGCTAGTGCCCACCGGTAATGCTCTCGCGTTCGCGGCCCTTCTGTCGTGTCCGGACCCGCCAGTACGGCAGGCCCGCGCCGGCTGATCTTGGGCTAGGCCTCGATACTATGAATGTGGCCGACGAGTGAGGGGGCGAGCATCCCTGGGTTAACCCGCCCCCGGCACAGAGATCAGGAACGTCTACTCGGATCGAGCAGGTATCCGCAATATTTTGCCCAGCTTTCCATCAGCTTTCGGCGCTTCTTGAACAGGTCGCCCCGCCGATATGCGGCCTCCGACTTTCCCGAAATGCTGTGAGCGAGTGCCATCTCGCAAACCTCATTTGGAAAATTGGTGGTTTCGGCTGCCCAATCCCGAAACGTCGACCGAAATCCATGAACGGTCTCTTCGACCTGCATTCGACGCAGCAGCATCGGCATCGCCATGTTACTGAGCGGCTTCCCGTCCGGCCGTTTGAACACCAAGCCGTCACGCTGAGATTCCGGAGTCGCTCCCAGCAGCGCGATCACGGGCGCGGTGAGCGGCACGCGATGCTCGCGCTCCATCTTCATGCGTTCGGCCGGCACAATCCAAATCTTCTGCCGTAGATCGAACTCAGACCAATCGGCGTTGATCACCTCGCCTGTGCGCGCGGCTGTCAGGATCGTCGCTTCCAACGCCCGTGCTGCCGCGCACTCCCGCGCCCTCAACCTCTTCATGAACGGTTTGATCTTGTGGAACGCCAGGGCTGCATGATGTCCCCTCCCACCTCGCCGCTTCTTGGGAAGAAGCTGATCAAGATGCCCGCGCCATCGCGCGGGATTCTCGCCGTCGCGAAGCTCTGCCGCTTTCGCTGCGTCGAGAACACTTTCAATCCGCCCCCTCAGCCGATCTGCTGTTTCGGGCACCCGGGTCCAATGCGGTTTGAGCACCTTCAACACATCATCAGTGTCGATTTCCTCAATGATCATTTTCGCAATCGGCGCCGCATAGACCGTCAGCGTCATCTTCCATTGGGCGATGTGCTTCGGATTGCGCCAGGACGTGCTTATGGTTTCAATATAGTCATCAGCATAGGTGCCGAAGGTCACCCGGCGATCGATCTGCTCGCGCTCCTTCTTGGGATTGCGCCCCTCGGCGATCATGCTTCTATATTCGGCTGCTTGCTCACGCGCCTTGGCCAATGTGAGGTCACGGGCGCTGCCCAATCCGATCTCGCAGCGGCTGCCGCGCCAGCTGTAGCGGAACGTCCAACTTCGACGGCTTCCATCGATGAAGAGATAGAGGCCGCCTCCGTCCAAATATTTTCCGGACTCTTTAAGGGAAGCCACCCTGGCGGCAGAAAGACGATTGAGTGCACGGCTCATCATTGTCCAGGACTCCTGTCCAAGACCCGTATCCGCCATGAGGTCAGCTTGTGATCGGAGCGACTCTTGCGCTGCTCTCCCCCAGTTGGTTCGCCCCTCAGTTCTACCTTCAGTTCTACCAATTGAAGCGCGATGAACCGATCCGGCCTGAGATTAGCTGAGACTCGACATTCCGGCAAGCAATTGAAAACGCTCGATTTCTGAGACGTTCTGGGAAAGCTTGAGACGCTATGAAAAAGCGAGAATGGCGGAGAGGGTGGGATTCGAACCCACGTTACGGTTGCCCGTAAACCGCATTTCGAGTGCGGCGCATTCGACCACTCTGCCACCTCTCCGTCTTGAGATGTCTCGGCCCATGCAATGAGCCGGCGGGTCGTCGAGGGCGCGTCGTTAGCGGATGAAACACGCTTTGCCAAGCGCGTCGCGCACAGCGCCACCAAGTCCCTTGCAGCCCCGTCCATTCGCCCTACATCAGGGCCATCATGCCGAATAAAAGTGATTCCCCGTTTACACCGCATCGCCCCGAACACGGCCCGCTTCCCGGTGATTTGGCTTCCGCACCGCGCGTTTCGCACGCGCGCTTTGCCATCGGCGATGTGGTTCGCCACGCCATTTTCGATTTTCGCGGTGTCGTATTCGATATCGATCCGGCCTTCGCGAACAGCGAGGAGTGGTACGAAGCCATTCCGGAGTCGATCCGTCCCCGGCGCGATCAGCCTTTCTACCATCTGCTCGCGGAGAGCGCCGAGTCGTCCTATGTCGCTTATGTCAGCCAGCAGAATCTGGTCGAGGACAAGAGCGGCGGGCCGATCGACCACCCTGCCCTGCCCTCCATGTTCAGTCGCGAGCCTGCGGGCAATTACCGCATGGACCCCCGGCACTGGCACTGAGAAGGCGCCCGCGCGGCGCGCCCCAGTCCGTTCAGGCCTTGATCTTCCAGCCCGTGGCCAGCAATCGATAGCATAGGACGCCCAGCACGAGGTTGATCGCGAGCAGTACCAAAGCGCCCGTCACCACATGCGTGTCCGCTTCGGCGAGAAACCCATACCGGAATCCGGAAATCGCGTAGAAAAACGGATTGGCGTGACTGATTGCCTGAAACGCAGGCTTCAGGCGATCGATCGAATAGAAAGTGCCGGAAAGCAGCGAGAGTGGCGCAACCACGAAATTCGCGATCGCTGCGTTATGATCGAACTTCTGCGCCCAGATCGACGTCAGCACGCCAACAAAGGCCAGCAGCGCCGAACCCATCAGACCGAACCAGAGCACCGCCCACAGGTGCCGAGGCGCCACATGCACGCCGGGCCACAGGGCGATGGCAATCCAGACTGCCAGCCCGACCATCACCGCGCGGGTAATCGCAGACCCAACGAGCGCGAAGAGCAGTTCCCCTGTTGAAATGGGCGGCATCAGATAGTCGACGAGGGTTCCCTGCACCTTCCCGACCATGAGCGGAAAGCTGGCATGCTGGAAAGACGCCTGCATCATGCCCATGATGATGAGCCCGGGCGCCACGAAGTCCGCAAAGGGAACGCCCAGCACGCTGTTGCCCGAACGACCCAGCGCCACGGTGAAGATGACGAGATACAACAACGTCGTGAGCGCAGGCGCCCAGACGGTCTGCAGCTGCACTTTGATGAAACGCCGCACCTCTTTGAGGTAAAGCGCCATCATGCCCGCCCAGTTGACTGCCCGAATGACCGGAACGCCCGGTTCATGACGAATCAGACTGTGGGGAACGACGGGAGGCGGAGATGCGACAGGCTCGCTCGACATAGCGTTCGCGACTAAACTCTTGCAGCCCGCTGCGCAACCGCTGCCCGCACCCTCTCACCGATGATTTGACCTTTGCGCGATGACTCCCCATATGGCCGCAATTCCCGGAGGAAACGATAGAATGTCTTGGACCGACGAACGCATCGACCATTTGAGGCAGATGTGGGAGAAGGGCATGACCGCGAGCCAGATCGCGGAGGAACTGGGCGGCGTTAGCCGTAACGCGGTGATCGGCAAGGCGCATCGCCTTGGCCTTCAGGCGCGCCCTTCGCCAGTGAAGGCGACCGATGTTCCCGCCAAGCCCAGCGCACCGGCGGCACGCAAGCCCGCCCCGCGCCCCGAGCCCCGGCCCGCGCCTGTCGAGGCGCGTCCTGCGCCCGCACCCACGCCTCCGCCTTCGGCGCCATCCCCTGCCCCATCCGCGTCCCCGGATTCGCCGCCTCCGCCTCCCGCGCCGCGCATCGTCTCGGTGGGCCCAGGCGGATTTCTGCGCCAGGGACCGGGCGACCAGCAGCAGCCGATTCCGCCCGCGCCGCCGCGTCGCCTCGTGCCCGCCAAGCCTAGTTCGGAGATCGCCGGCAAAACCAGCCTGCTCGATCTCAACGAGAAGATCTGCAAATGGCCCATGGGTCATCCCGGCGAGCCGGACTTCCATTTCTGCGGGGAAAAGGTGAATCCCGGCTTCCCCTATTGCGTGGAGCATTGCGGCCGAGCCTATCAGGCACAGTTGCCGCGCGGCACGCGCCGCACGCCGCCACCCCTGCCCTATGGCGGGCCGCGGGTGCGCTGAGCTTCAAGATTTAGTCGAATGTAGAAAAGGCCGGGGACGATGTCCCCGGCCTTTCTTGATATCGGGCAGTGCTAAATGCCTTGCGTCAGAAGCGGAAGCTCGCCGTCGCACGGATGCCGTGATTGTCAAAAACGTTGTTGGTGCGCTGGATATTCGTGCTGCCAGCCGGCGTGATGACAAACGGGTTCGTCGCGGACGGTGGCGTTCCTTGCCCGGCATTCACGGTATACCCGTCCGTCTTGAAGCGGGTGTAGCGATAGAGGACACCGATCGAGAAATTGCGCGAGATTTTCTGCTCGACGCCGCCGCCAGCGGTCCAGCCCCACTCGTCACTGGAACGATTGGTTTCGGTAAAGCTGTTGAACGTGTTGTTCGTCGCAAAGCTGTTTTTCACCTTCGCATAGGCAAGGCCACCAGTGCCGTAGATCAGTGTGTTGGTCGGCAGGGCAACGCCGGCACGCAGGCGCGCCGATGCGTCCCAGTCCATCCGCCGCGAAAGAACATAGCTTGCCGGAGTGGTGCTGAAGCCGCTCACTGCGTTGCCGATCATCGTGCGCCCGCCTTCGAGCACACCGCCGACAACGATGTTCCCGAACTGGCGATCATAGCCAACGTAGCCGGAAAACGCGACGCGCTTGTCCTTGTCACCGCCGCAAGTGCCCGGCGTGCTGCCCAAGGCGCGGCCACGGCAGAAGCCGGGAGAAAACGCGTCGGCGCCAGTAGCCGTATTCACGGGGTCGCCGTAGACGCCGTCACCGTTGGTGTCGAAAGTCAGCCTCTCGAGGGTGTCCCGGTCAAAATTGGGCTGCCACGCCAGACCGAGGCTGCCGCCGACATAAGGCCCGGACCAGTCACCGATATCATTGTCCTGAGCCAGCGCGGGCGTCGCGAATGCAATCGACGATGCCAGCGCGATCGAAATGATATCCTTACGTATCATAATGTTTCCTCGAAGTTTTTTATCGACGCGGCCCATACGATTGACGGCGGAGGAGGTTTCTCTTCATCAATCGGTAACCAACCACCTGTGTTATAATTGCAACAGGGAGCACGTGCGGACTTCGATCACGTGCCGCCACAGAAACACACGCCAACGGCATCGCCCTTGCGCGGTCGACTCCCGCCCTCCTATAGGTTTCAGCAATGTCCGATGATCTCTTCGCCGGCTCCGCCGCGAGCACTCAGAGCTATGATGCATCCACCATCGAGGTGCTGGAAGGGCTTGAGCCGGTTCGGCGGCGGCCGGGCATGTATATCGGCGGCACGGATGAGCGGGCGCTTCACCATCTGGCGTCCGAAGTGCTGGACAATGCTATGGACGAGGCTGTCGCCGGCCACGCAACCCGCATCGAAGTCATACTGGAGGCCGGTAATCGCCTGACCATCGTCGACAACGGACGAGGCATACCGGTCGACGAACATCCCAAATTCCCCGGCAAGTCAGCGCTGGAAGTTATTCTCACTACGCTTCATTCGGGCGGAAAGTTCAGCGACAAAGCCTACCAGACGAGCGGCGGACTGCACGGCGTAGGTATCAGTGTCGTCAATGCCCTCTCCACCACCACGGAAATCCAGGTCGCGCTCAATCGCGAACTTTATCGCCAGCGCTTCTCGCGCGGACTGCCGCTCGCCCCGCTCGAAAAAATCGGCGCAGCACCAAACCGGCGCGGCACGTCGGTCGCCTTCACGCCGGACAGCGACATCTTCGGCGAACTGAAATTCAAGCCGGCCCGGCTGCACCGCCTCGCGCGCTCAAAGGCCTATCTTTTTGCGGGTGTTGAGATCCGCTGGAAGTGCGATCCCGCGATCATCACGGACGATACGCCAGCCGAGGCCGTCTTCCAGTTCCCCGGCGGGCTCTCGGACCACCTCAGGGAGCAGCTGGGCGCGCGCGAATGCGCCACCTCGGAATTTTTCCGAGGCACGCAGGAGTTTCCAGACGGCGCGGGGCGTGTCGAATGGGCAGTCGCCTGGTCACTCTGGTCGGATGGATCTACCAGCTGGTATTGCAATACCATCCCGACACCGGACGGCGGCACGCATGAACAGGGTCTGCGCGCCGCCCTGACCAAAGGAATCCGCGCTTTTGGCGACCTCGTGGGTCAGAAGAAGGCGAAAGACATTCAGACCGACGACATCATGTCCGGCTGCGAGCTGATGCTCAGCGTCTTCATCCGCGAACCGCAATTTCAGAGCCAGACCAAAGACCGGCTGACCTCGCCCGAGGCCGCCAGGCTCGTCGAAGCGGCAATGCGCGACCATTTCGACCATTTCCTCACGGACAATATGGATCGCGGCAAGGCTTTGCTCGGGCACGTGCTGGAGCGGATGGACGAGCGCCTGCGCCGTCGGCAGGAGAAGGAAATCAAGCGCAAGACGGCGACCTCGGGCCGCAAGCTGCGCCTTCCGGGCAAACTGACGGACTGCACGGCGGACGACCCGGCGGGCACCGAACTGTTCATCGTGGAAGGCGACTCCGCAGGCGGCAGTGCCAAGCAGGCACGGGACAGAAAGACGCAGGCGATCCTTCCGATCCGGGGCAAGATCCTGAACGTCGCTTCGGCGACTTCAGCCAAGATCCTGGCCAATCAGGAGATCGCCGATCTCATCCAGGCGATCGGCTGTGGCACTCGCAAGGACTGCAATCCGGACAATATCCGCTATGAACGCATTGTCATCATGACCGACGCGGATGTAGACGGCGCGCATATCGCCACACTGCTCATGACGTTCTTCTTTCAGGAAATGCCCGAGCTGGTGCGGCGCGGGCACCTGTTCCTCGCTCAGCCTCCGCTCTACCGCCTGACCTCCGGCGGAAAGAGCATTTACGCGCGCGACGACATTCATCGCGAAGAACTGATGGCAGGCCCGCTGAAGGGCAAGAAAGTCGACATCAGCCGGTTCAAAGGCTTAGGCGAAATGAACCCGGGGCAGCTGCGCGAGACGACGATGGACCCTGCCACGCGCGGCATGATCCGCATCACGCTTCCCCAGGAATATGAGGAGCGGGCCGGCGTCAAGGATTTGGTCGACCGGCTTATGGGCACCAACCCCGCCCACCGCTTCGCCTTCATACAGGAGAATGCGGCGAGCGTGGACGAGGACGTGATCGACGCCTGAGTCTGAGATCGGGCGTTTATGTGGCCGATGTCAGCTTGTCCTGCGTCCGGGTCTCAAAATCGCTGGCGTTGTGCCGCTCGTGGAGTTGCTCGCTCAACTCTCCGAACGTGCGATTGACCATGCGGCCGCGCAGCACGGCAGGGCGCGCTCTCAGTTCTTTCGCCCAGCGAACGACATGCTCATATTCGTGAACGGCCAGGAATTCCGCCGCGTTGTAAATGTTGTCCGTAATGAGGAAGCCGTACCAGGGCAGGATCGCCATATCCGCGATCGTGTATTCATCGCCCGCGACATAGCGCCGGTCGGCGAGGTCGCGGTTCAGCACGTCGAGCTGGCGCTTGGCTTCCATCGCGTAGCGGTTTATCGCATATTCGATCTTCTCAGGCGCATAGGCGTAGAAGTGCCCGAAGCCACCCCCTAAAAACGGCGCGCTGCCCATCTGCCACATCAGCCAGTTGAGCGTCTCGGTGCGCCCGTCGAGATCCGTTGGCAGGAACTTGCCGAACTTTTCCGCCAGATAGATGAGGATCGACCCGGATTCGAAGATACGGCGTGGCGTTGGGCCTGAACGGTCGACAAGTGCCGGGATCTTGCTGTTGGGGTTGATCTCCACGAAGCCGGAGCCGAACTGGTCCGCATCGCTGATGCGGATCGGCCAGGCGTCGTAATCGGCCTCCTTAACGCCAGCCTCCAGCAGCTCCTCCAGCATGATGGTGACCTTCACGCCATTGGGAGTCGCGAGCGAATAGAGCTGTAGCGGATGCTTGCCGACCGGAAGGGCCTTTTCGGTGCGCGCGCCGGATGTCGGGCGATTAATGCCAGCGAACGCGCCGCCATTGTCCTTGTCCCATGTCCAGACCTTGGGGGGCACATAGCTCGCATCGCTCATCGCTGATCCTTTCGTCCTCGCATCCTGCTTCATGCGGACGCGAGGAGCGATTTAGGTTCGGTCGCTCCGTGCTTCAACGCGGAGCGGTCGCAGCTTTGCTTCTGGCAGGCAGAGATCAGCTTTCCGCCGCTGCCTTCTTCTTCGCGGTCGCCTTCGCAGCTGGCTTCTTGGCTGCGGGTTTCTTGGCTGCGGCTTTCTTCGCCGGCGCCTTTTTGCCCTTGCCCTTCTTTGCCGGAGCGGCAGCGGCACGCGCATCAATGAGCGCCACGGCTTCCTCCAGCGTGAGCGCCTCCGGATCGGCTGCCTTGGGCAGCGTGGCGTTGGTCGTGCCGTCGGTTACATAAGGACCGTAGCGCCCGGCCATCAGCTTCACTTCGCCTTCGCTGGTCGGGTGCTTGCCCAGAACCTTGAGGGGTTCCGCGCCGCGCCTCGGCCCAGATCGGTCGGCGGCTTCGGCGAGCTTCACGACAGCGGCGTTCATCCCCGTCTCAAAGACTTCGGCGGTCGATTTGAGCCGCGCATATTTGCCGTCATGCGCCAGATAAGGCCCGAACCGGCCGATGCTCGCCGTGATCGGCTTGCCGCTCTCGGGATGGTCACCAACCGTTCGCGGAAGGCTGAGCAGCCTCACTGCCCAGTCGAGCGTCAACTCACCGTCAGGCAGATCCTTGGGGATCGAGGCACGCTTCGCCTCCTTGCCCTCGCCCATCTCTATATAGGGGCCAAAGCGCCCGGACTTGCGCGTGATCGGCAGGCCAGTGTCCGGATTGGTGCCAAGCACCTCCGGTCCGCTGTCACCACCTTCGCCGGAACCGCCCGGCTGGCCAAATTTGCGGGTATATTTGCACTCGGGATAGTTGGAGCACGCAATGAATGCCCCGAAGCGCCCGCCCCTCAGCGAGAGCCGCCCATCCCCGCAAAGCGGGCACACGCGCGGATCGGAACCGTCACCCTTGTCCGGGAACAGCATGGGCGCCAGAAATTCGTCGAGGGCAGCCGTGATGTCGGACGGCTTCTGCTCCATGATCTCGGCGGTCTTGGGCTTGAAGTCGCGCCAGAAGGCTTCCAGCACCGCCTGCCACTGAGCGCGCCCACCGGAGATTTCGTCCAGCTCATCCTCGAGGCTCGCGGTGAAATCATAGGAGACGTAGCGCTCGAAGAACCGCTCCAGGAAGGCCGTTACCAGCCGCCCACTCTCCTCGGCGAAGAAGCGGTTCTTCTCCACGCGCACATAGTCGCGGTCCTTGAGCACCTGCAGGGTCGAGGCATAAGTCGAAGGTCGGCCGATGCCGAGCTCTTCCAGCCGCTTGACGAGGCTCGCCTCGGAGTAACGCGGCGGCGGCTGCGTAAAGTGCTGCTCCGCGTTTACCGCCTTTTTCGCCGGGGCATCGCCCGCGTTCATGCGGGGCAGCAGGCGGGAGTCATCATCTTCCGCATCATCGCGTCCCTCTTCGTAGAGGACGAGGAAGCCGGGAAAGAGCACCACCTGCCCCGTGGCGCGCAGGCCGTGCTGCCCCGTGCCGTCAAGCATGTCGATCGTAGTACGCTCTAGCCGTGCAGAGGCCATCTGGCTCGCCAGCGCGCGCTTGTAGATCAGTTCGTAGAGGCGGGCGTGATCTCCCGACCCTGCCGTCGCCTTGTTGAAGTCGGTCGGTCGGATCGCCTCGTGCGCTTCCTGAGCGTTCTTGGCCTTGGTCTGGTACTGGCGCGGCTTGTCCGGCAGATAGCCGCCGTCGTAGCGATCGGCGATCGCCTTGCGTGCCGCAGATATTGCGCTGCCGTCCATCTGCACGCCGTCGGTCCGCATATAAGTGATCGCGCCGTCTTCGTAGAGATTCTGGGCGACCCGCATCGTGTGGCTGGCGGAGAAACCCAGCTTGCGCGCGGCTTCCTGCTGAAGCGTCGACGTCGTGAAGGGCGGCGGCGGATTGCGCGTGCCGGGTTTGGTCTCGACATTCGCGACCGTGAAGCGCCCGGCCTCGACATCGGCCTTTGCAGCAAACGCGTCGCCTTCCTTGCCGATCGTCAGCCGGTCGATCTTGTCACCGCGCCATTTGACGAGCCGCGCGGTGAAGGCCTGCCCACCCTGCTCCATCTCAGCCGTGACGGACCAATATTCCTGGGGCGTGAAGCTCTCGATCTCCCGCTCACGCTCCACCACCAGCCGCAACGCGACCGACTGTACGCGGCCGGCCGACTTGGCGCCCGGCAGTTTGCGCCACAGCACCGGCGAGAGCGTGAAGCCCACCAGATAGTCCAGCGCGCGGCGGGCGCGGTAGGCGTCGATCAGGTCCTCGTCGAGCGCGCGCGGATGCTTCATCGCCTCAGTGACGGTCGCCTTGGTGATCGCGTTGAAGGTGACGCGGTCGACCTCCTTGGGCAGCGCCTTCTTGGCGCGCAGCACTTCCTGCACATGCCAGCTGATCGCTTCGCCTTCCCGGTCAGGGTCGGTCGCGAGGATCAGACGGTCGGCTTTCTTCGCCTCGTCGGTGATCGCCTTGAGCTGCTTGGCCTTGTCGCCATAATTCTCCCAGGCCATCGCGAACCCCTCATCGGGATTTACGGAACCGTCCTTGGGGGGCAGATCGCGGACGTGACCATAGCTGGCCAGCACCCGGAAGTCCTTACCCAGATATTTCTCGATGGTCTTTGCCTTGGCCGGCGATTCAACGATGACAAGCTGCATTGGCGCTCCGGTTCATTCGGCTCTCACGTACACGCGCGAGTTTGGAGAGCGGCGGGGCGATGCGTCAAGCGGAGGATGAGGTCAAGCGGTTCACAGCCTCAGGCTCACCCGCCCGCCCGCATGGCGCTCAAGCCGTCCAGCCAGCTCAAGTTCGAGCAACGCGGTCTGCACCAGCGCAGGCGGGAGGCCCGAAAGCCGCAAAATCTCGTCGACCGGCGCGGGACTTGGCCCGAGTAGCGCCAAAACCGCGCTACGCTCTCGCTCGCCAAGATCGCCGGATGGCTCGGGTGAATACCCCCCGCGCTCCTGCCGCAGAGCCCGGGCGTCGATCCGGCCGATAGCCTCCAGCACATCGTCGCCATTCTGGATGAGGGTCGCGCCCTCGCGGATCAGCAGATTGCAGCCGACCGCGCGCTGATCGAGCGGGGAGCCGGGTACCGCCATCACTTCGCGCCCTTCATCGCCCGCCAGCCGGGCAGTGAGCAGCGAGCCGGATCGGGGCGCGGCCTCAACAACAACAGTGCCCGCGCTCATCCAGGCAATGATCCGATTGCGGGCGGGGAAGTGCCGCGCAAGCGGTTCCGAGCCGGGAGGCAGCTCGGTCAACAGCAGGCCATTGGCGGCAATGTCTTCCTGCAAGGTCTTGTTTTCAGGTGGAAAGAACACGTCTATCCCGCAGCCGATCACGGCCACAGTGCGGGACGACCCCGCCCCCATATGCGCCGCGGTATCGATGCCGCGCGCAAGGCCGGACGCCACGATCGCTCCTCGCTCCGCCAGATCATGTGCGAGCCCCCGCGCGAACCGGCATGCGGCGGCGGACGCATTGCGCGCGCCGACAATCGCGACGAGCTGCGCCTCACAAAGCGCTGCATTCCCCCGATAAATCAGGACCGGCGGCGCACCGGCGGCCTCTGCGAGCAGCGCCGGATAGTCCTCGTCGCCCAGAATGAGGTAGCGCGCACCGAGCATATAAACTTTTCTGCATTCCCGCTGGATCGCTCCAGCATCCGCAGCTGGGAAATCGCGACGGCCACCCCGCGCCGCCAGATCGGGCAGCGCCTCCAGTGCCCTTCCCGCACTGCCGAACCGCGCCAGCAGCTGCCGGTAGGCCACTGGCCCGACATGAGGAGAGCGGATGAGGCGAAGGCGATCGAAGCGCTCGCCGGAGAGATCGCTCATGCGCCGCGCTTGGTGCCGACGCGCGGCTCCTCGCCACGCCGCAATCGGGCGATGTTCGCCCGGTGCCGCCACAGCACGATCAGCGCCATCGCAAGCAGCGCAGTCACGACCTCGCTCCGATCCAGCAGCAGCGCGGCCAGCGGCGCTGCAATCGCCGCGGACATGCCGCCCACGGAGGAAATGCGCGTCGCGGCAAGCATCCCGAGCCACACAGCTGCGAAGATGAGGCCAACTGGCCAGGCAAGCGCCAGCGTGACGCCCAGCATCGTCGCCACCCCCTTGCCGCCGCGAAAACGCAGCCAGGCCGGATAGCAATGGCCAATGAACGCCAGCACGCCGCCCAGCGCCGCGCCGCCATCGGGCACCAGCCACGCGCCCAGCCACACTGCCGCAGCCCCCTTCAGCCCATCAAGGATCAGCGTAGCGGCAGCCAGCCCCTTGCGCCCCGTCCGCAGCACGTTCGTCGCGCCGATATTGCCGGAGCCGATGGCGCGCAGGTCTCCTGCTCCCGCCATGCGGGTAAGGAGAATACCGAACGGAATGGCGCCCAGCAGATAAGCGAGCAGCATCAAAAGGGCCGGCATCTGCCAAAGAACCACGCGATCAATTCCCCGTTGTATGAACTGCGCGCACCATTGCCGCCTGCGATGACGAGCGCAAGGGCTGAGGGAGGATTGATCCACCCCGTTGACAGCAGCTATGGCTCGCCCCCAAGTGACGCGCCATGCCAGATCCCGCGCAAGCTCCCGTGCTGTTCTTCGACTCCGGTGTCGGCGGCCTCTCGATCCTCGGCCCCGCCCGTGCGCTCATGCCTGCCATGCCCGTGGTCTATGCAGCGGATAATGCCGGCTTTCCCTATGGGCTCAAGACCGACGCCGAGATCAACGGGCGCGTGCCGGCACTGCTTGGTCGCCTCGTCGAGCGTTATCGCCCCCGCATCGCGGTGATCGCCTGCAACACGGCGTCCACCATTGCGCTCGCAGCGGTTCGCGCGGCGCTCGACATTCCCGTGGTCGGCACAGTGCCCGCGATCAAGCCGGCGGCGCTCGCTTCGCGAAGCCGGGTGATCGGCGTACTCGGCACCGACGCAACCGTGCGTCAGCGCTATGTGGACAATCTCGCGGCGGAGCATGGCGCAGACTGCACCGTTCTGCGCCACGGCAGCGCCGCGCTGGTCGCCTATGCAGAAGCGCGGTTGCGCGGAGCGCCGGCCGACCCGGCCGTGCCCGCCGATGCGCTTGCGGGACTGATCGATCAGCCCGGCGGCGAGCGGATGGATCAGGTGGTGCTTGCCTGCACGCACTTTCCGCTGGTGCAGGACGAGCTGCGCGCCGCAGCACCCCACCCCATGACGTTTCTGGACGGCGGGGCGGGCATCGCGCGTCGCATTGCCTACTTGAATGGCGAGGCACCCTGGCCCGATGCGGCGCCCGAAGGCATTGCTGTCTTCACCCGGCTGGACGAGAGCGTTGACGCGCTGCGCCCTGCTCTGACCGGCTTCGGGATCGGGCGGATCGAGGGGCTGTAAGTCCACTCAGCGAACCGAGGACTTTTGACCCACGTCAATTCGATTACACCGGAGCGCCGCTAGTGGAACGCCACGCCAGTCGTCTCCCGTTCAGAATTGCGGTGCTAAACATGAACACTCAAGGCAAAGTTGCGAGCCGTTATCAGTGGCTTTCGGGCCCTCGGGCGGTTAAATGCGCGGCAAAAGAGCGGGTGCAGGGTACTGAAGTGAATTATCAGCATATCTTCACACAGGCGATCGAGCGCCTCCATGGCGAAGGTCGCTACCGCGTCTTCATCGACATTCTACGGAACAAGGGCGCCTATCCCAACGCCCGCTGCTTTCATGGCCACAACGGTCCAAAGCCGATCGCAGTGTGGTGTTCCAACGATTATCTCGCCATGGGCCAGCATCCCAAGGTGATCGCCGCGATGGAAGAGGCGCTGCACGATGTCGGCGCCGGCTCGGGCGGCACGCGCAACATCGGTGGCAACACCCATTATCACGTCGACCTAGAGGCCGAGCTCGCCGATCTGCACGGCAAGGAAGGCGCCCTGCTCTTCACGTCCGGCTATGTTTCCAACGAAGCGGCACTCGCCACGCTGGGCAAGCTGTTGCCGGGCTGCATCATCTTTTCCGACGAGCTCAACCATGCCTCGATGATCGCGGGCATCCGCAATTCGGGCTGCGAGAAGCGGGTCTTCCGTCACAATGACCTCGCTCATCTGCGCGAGTTGCTGGCCGAGGCCGACCCGGAAGCGCCCAAGCTCATTGCTTTCGAGAGCGTCTATTCGATGGACGGCGACGTCGCGCCGATCGCGGAGATCTGCGATCTGGCGGACGAGTTCAACGCGCTCACCTATTGCGATGAAGTTCATGCGGTCGGCATGTATGGTCCGCGCGGCGGCGGCATCACTGAGCGGGACAAGGTCGCACATCGCGTGACGATCATTGAGGGTACGCTGGGCAAGGCGTTCGGCGTCATGGGCGGCTACATCACGGCGGACAAGGTGATCGTCGATGTGATCCGCAGCTATGCGCCCGGCTTCATTTTCACCACCTCGCTCGCTCCGGTGCTCGTTGCCGGCGTGCTGGCGAGCGTTCGTCACCTTAAGTCCAGTCAGGTAGAGCGCGACGCCCAACAGGCGGCAGCGGCTTTCCTAAAGGCGGAGATGGCCAACAACGGCCTGCCGGTCATGCCGTCCGTCACGCATATCGTGCCGCTGATGGTTGGAGATCCGGTAAAAGCGAAGAAAATCAGTGATATCTTGCTGGCCGAATATGGCGTGTATGTGCAGCCCATCAATTTCCCCACCGTACCGCGCGGCACCGAGCGGCTGCGATTCACGCCCGGTCCTGCGCACAGCGAAGAGATGATGCGTGAGCTGGTCAGCGCGCTGGTGGAAATTTGGGACAGGCTCGATCTGGAGCTTGCGCAAGCAGCCTGAGCCGAGGCAGGATCGGCTAGCGACTTTCTAGGGGGAGAGCGAGCCGTCATGCAGCCACAGAGATACAGTACTGCCGCGATTGCGCTGCATTGGGCGCTCGCGCTGCTCCTCGCTTTCCAGATCTCGCTCGGCTGGACGATGGAGGGGCCGAACACCGCCGAGCTTTTCGCCCGCTTCCAGCTTCACAAGTCGGTCGGCATCCTCATTCTGGTGCTGAGCCTCGTCCGGCTCGCCATCCGCTTCACCGTACCGCGACCGGCACCCAGCGAAGGCCCACCCTGGGCACATGCCCTCGCTGGCCTCGTCCATGCGCTGTTCTATGTGGTGATGATCGCCGGGCCGATCACGGGCTGGATCATCGTCTCGACCGCCCGCGTCCAGGTGCCCACGCTTCTCTTTGGCGCAATACCCCTCCCTCATCTGCCGGTTGGTCGCCCTTTGCATGGCCCGGCGGAAGCCGCGCACAGCGCAATGGCCTGGCTGGCGATTGTCCTATTCCTCATGCATGTCGCGGGTGCGCTGCGCCATCAGTGGCTGCTGGGAAAACCGGAGCTGCAGCGGATGATCCCCTTCGCGCGGGGTCGTGCGGTCGGCGTGGCAATCGGCGCAGTGGCGCTGGTGATCGCCGCCATGTTTGTCGCCAAGACCATCTATCCCGACAAACCCAAGTCAGAGGAGGCGATGGCTGCGCCCGGCAATGCCGCGGACAACGCGATGAATGATAGCGCTGCCAATGCCGTGGAGAACGCAGCGATTGCCCTCAACGAGGCGGCGACGGCCACCAACACCGCCGCAGCCAATGTGGCAGAAGCACCCAAGCAGCCGCTCGCCAACTGGGCCGTCTCCTCCGGTGGCCGGCTCGGCTTTACTGCGCGTTGGAATGGCGATGCAGTGAAAGGCAGCTTCAAGAGCTGGCAGGCCGCGATCCGCTTCAGCCCGGACGATCTGGCGGGGTCGACGATCCGGGTGACGATCGATCTCGGCTCCGTCGATACGGCGGACAGCCAGCGCGACAGCTCGCTCACCGGCAGCGATTTCTTCGACACTGGCGTGCATCCGCGTGCGACTTTCACCTCGCGCAGCATCCGCCACCTTTCCGGTGAGCGATACGAGGCGGCGGGCACGCTCAATCTGCATGGGGTGAGCAAGCCCACGACGGTGCGCTTCACGCTGAAGATCGTGGGCGACAAGGCGACTGTCTCGGGCACCAGCCGGATCGATCGCACCAGCTTCGGCGTGGGATCGGGCGAATGGGCCACGACCGACTCGATTGCCGGCGCCGTCGATATCGACTTTGCTTTCAGCGCGACGCGCTGAGGCGGGCCTCGACCGCATATCCGCGATAGAGCGACCTGACCTCCAGAGTGAGGCCCAGATACTGCGCCACATCGTCCAACACGACCGGGAGCGCCGCGCGTGGTGTGACGTGGAAACGCCCGAGCCATGCGAAGAGCAGCGCACGGAACCAGCGCGGCAGGCCCTCCTGCCGACCGAAATCGACGATGTGAAGCGACCCGCCGGGCGACACGCAGCGGGCCGCCTGATCGAGCGCTTGTTCCCAGCCGGGGATCATTGAGAGGCTGTAGCTGATGAACACCCGGTCGAACTGCCTCTGGCCGAAGAGCGCATGCGCATCGAAATGCGTGGCGTCCGCGCGGGCCAGACGCGCGCCGGAGACCTGACGCAGCGCATGCTTGAGCATCTCGGCCGAAATATCGAGGCCGAAGAGCCGCGCCTCCGGGTATCGGCGCGCGACAAGCGCAAGATTGCGCCCGGTGCCGCAGCCGATCTCCAGCACTGACCCGCCAGATGGCACGTCCAGCCTGCGGATCAGCCGATCCCGCCCCAGCAGATAATATTTGCGCGTGAGATCATAGATATGGCGCTGCCAGCCATATTGCGCGTCCATGCGGGCAGCGTGGTCGATCACGGCGGCGGTGGCCATCGCTTAGTCGGTCAGCGAGTAGAGGTGGACACCGCCATAAATGGCGGAGCGGTCCTGTTCGGTGAACCGGAGCGAGTCCGCCTCGTGATAGTGCCAGCGCCCGAGCAGCGTCGGATCGAGACGCCCCGGCAGCAGGCTGGGCTCGGCGGCAGTGCGGAAGAGCACGCGCGCACCGGGCCGGGCCGTGCGGGTGATCTCGCTCCATAGGGCGTTCAGCTGCGCATCGCTCATCCAGTCCTGCGCGTCGAGCAGCACATAGCGGTCGGCGCTGGCGGCAGGCTGCGCGGCGAGCCAGTCGGTCATGTTGGCATGTGCCATCTCGACCCGGTAGGCGCGCGAGCGAACCGTCTCGTAATGCGCGGCTTCTAGATAAGGGGGCAGTGGTGCGCCTTCGTCCCGGCCGTAGCGGCGCCCGAAGGCCTGCCAGGCGAAATAGTTGGTCTTGAGGTCATGGCCGCAGGCAAGCCGTTCCAGCCGGGCGCGGAGCACGCCGACCATTTTCTCCTCGCCTGCCAGCACGCCATATTGCGCAGGTGGAATACCGAGACCGAAGAGCGAGGCCGGCTGATCGGTCAGCCAGCGCACGAACTTCTTGTCGAAGAGCGGCGCAAATTGCTGATCGAAGATGCGGCGCTGCTCGGCCATGTCGCGCGCCTCCAGCAGCGCGCGCGGATCGATGCGATAGGCCTTGGCCAGCAGATGCGCCGCGCCGATGAAACCGCCGAGCAGCCCCCGCTTATAGGCACCCCGCCGGAACATATCGATGCGGCGGCGGCCGACGAGATCGCGCCCCTCCCAGTAGCGCAGGCTCGTCTCATCGAGATGCGGCCCGATATATGCGCGATATGCGGCAATATTCTCCGCACTGCTTGCGTCGGCGAAGAAGCGGTGGAAGGCGGCATAGTCTGGCAGACGCTGGGCGGCGGCCTGTTTCAGCCGGCCCAGAGCGATATGCGCGGTGTTGAGGTCGACCGCCGTGATCCGCGCCGGATCGGCCGTGAGATAGGAGAGCATATTGCAGCCGCCGCTCGCAATCGTGACGACATGGCTCTGCGGCGTGATCGCCAGCGCTTCCATGTCTACGACTGGGTCTTCCCAGATCTGTGCGTAGACGAGGCCGCGAAAAGCGAAAGCGAAGGCGCGCTCGAGCAGGCTCTCCTTGCTGATGCCGTGGGTGTTGATGACGGCGCGATCGATCACATGAGCCAAGTTGCGTCCCTCCGGTTGTCCGGCGCCCGGTCGTCCGGGCTGTGGGTGCGCTAGCGGAGGGCGATGTCCCTGCCGTGACGATGCGATTGCGGATTGGTGACAGTCGCGCGGTTCAGACCGGGCGATCGGCTCCGTTCCCGGCGACCTGGGCGGCAATCGCGAGAAGCCGCGCAGCGGGAAGTTCCGCCGTTACGGCATAAGCAAATGGACCTGCCTCCCAATAAGCGACCGCCCGCTCCTGCCGCTGGGCGAGCAAGGGAAGGCCCTCGGCTGGCGTTTCTGCTCGCGAAGCAAACAGCGAGACCAGTTCGCCGCGCTCCGTCCGCAACACGAGCGCGACGGAAATGCCCGTACCCGCCGGATAGACCTGAACGTCCGCGACGTGCCAACCCTTCGGAACGCCGGGCAGATCGATCCCCGTCGTTCTGCCAATTTCAGCGCGATCGAGTATCGTGTCCCGCGATTGCAGACCCATTTTCTGCCGCGCCATGCTCGCACCATAGGAGGCGCTTGCCTCATCGACGAAGGATGCCGCCTCGGCCGGTTGCGAAACACCGCCGGCAATATCGCGCGCGACCCAGCCCGTCGCCATCAATACAAGAATAGCCGCCGCGCGCCGCCAGGAGCCACTCCGGCCACGCCGCCTCCCGCCTTGAGGGAAAGGAATAACCTCGCCCGGCCCGCGCGGCTTGCGCCCGACAAGCGTGCCCTTGGTGCTGCCGCCCAGACGCTCGAATGAAAAACCGGGATATTGCTGGCGCCAACGCCGCGCGACGATGCGTTCTCCCGGCCGGGCGGCATCGTCGAGAAGAATCATCCCGCCCGGAGAAAGCCGATCGAACAGGCACTCGGCCGCACCGCGCACAAAGGGGTGTACGGCCCATGGAGGACCATCGATGATGAGCAGGTCAATCGTTTCGGGAATATCGCGCAGATCATACCACAGGCCCGGCCATCCCGGAACGGACCGGGCGAGAGGCGCATGACGCAGATCCGCCGCGACGCCGTGATCGGCGAGCCACTGAGCAGTCGCGGTGACGAAGCCGGCATGTTGGTCATAACTGACGAGGCGCCCGCCGCCATTGGCCTGCAGCGCCTTGCCGCAAATCAGGCTGGACGCGCCTGCCCCGAGCTCCACGACTGTGCGGGGCCGCAGCTCCTCGACGGCATCGACGATACGGTGGAGAAAGCCGGTGTCAGCCTTCCAGCTACCCAGATGCGGCAGCGCATCCGCTTCGAGACCAACGCGGTCCAGCAGCCGCGCCTTGCTCGCCTTCGTGCCGCCCCAGAGACTGTAAAGCAGCCAGGGCCAGCCGATCGCTCCGAATGCCAGCGTATAGGCCTTGTCGCTTAAGCTGCGCTGCTGCCCGTCGAGGCGCTCTTCCGGAAGAGCGCGTAGGCTGGTCGACTCGCGGGATGTCATGGCCTCTCCGATTCTGGGCAAGTGCCTGTTAGTCAAGCAAAGCGCGATGGGCCAGCCTGCGCTTGCGCCACCGCGCGTTTCGGGGTCAGATTGCCTGCCCCGCCGCCCAGCCGCTCGACCATGCCCACTGGAAGTTGTAGCCGCCGAGCCATCCCGTGACATCCACGGCCTCACCAATAGCGAACAGGCCGGGCACGCGCTGCGCTTCCATCGTGCGGGAGGAAAGGCCAGCCGTACTGATCCCGCCCGCCGTCACTTCGGCCTTCGCATAGCCTTCTGTCCCATTTGGTAGGAAGCGCCAGTTAGCGAGCGTCCGTTCGATCTCGCTCAGCGCCTTGTCAGTCATTCCACCGACCTCGCCGGGATCACCAAGCCGCGCGCAAAGCGCCGTCGCGAGCCGCTCTGGCAGCGTATCCTGCATGAGCCGCCGGACCGTCGTGCGTGGTGTCGCGCGCTTGGCGGCGACCATCCAGCCGGGCGCACGATCAGGGAGGAGGTCGAGCGTGACCGGCTCGCCATGACGCCAGTAGGACGAAACCTGGAGAATTGCCGGACCAGACAGGCCGCGATGCGTAAAAAGCGCCGCTTCCCGGAACGCGGCTTTGCCGGTACGCGCGACCACCTCGGCCGAAATGCCGGAAAGCTCCCGGAAGAGGAGATCATCCCCCGCCAATGTAAAGGGCACCAGTGCAGGGCGCGGCTGCACGATCTTGAGGCCGAATTGACGGGCAACATCATAGGCAAATCCCGTCGCGCCCATCTTCGGGATCGATGGCCCTCCCGTCGCCAGGACCAGCGCGGGCGCAGCAATCGTTCGTCCGCCAGCCTCGACATGGAACAGCGCGCTGTCATGCCGAACGCCTGAAATCGCGGCGTCGCACTGCACGTCCACCGCGCCTTTCGCGCACTCATCGAGCAGCAGAGCGACGATCTGTTTTGCCGACCCATCGCAGAACAGCTGGCCCAGCGTCTTCTCGTGCCAGGCGATCCCCGCGCTTTCGACAAGCGCGAGAAAGTCCTGCGCGGTATAGCGGGACAGCGCGGACTTCGCGAAATGGGGGTTCTCGGAAAGATAGCGATCCGGCGCGGTATCGATATTCGTGAAGTTGCAGCGCCCACCGCCGGAAATGAGGATTTTCTTTCCGGGCTGATCGGCATGATCGATCACGACGACGCGGCGACCGCGCTGGCCCGCCACCGCCGCGCACATCAGCCCGGCGGCCCCTGCCCCCAGCACGATTGCGTCCACGCTCTCCGGCGGCATCTCTAGCTGTCCAGCATTTTGAAGACTATCTCACGATCGACGTTGCCGCCGGGCAACCTGACAATCTTCTCCATCGCGCGCAGGTCGCCGGAACGCTCCGGCGTCCGCGTCGGAACCCGGTTGGCGCTGGGCAATTCTTGTTCTGTCATATTGCCTCTCTATATGCAGGCGCTTCGAATCGTTCCCGGGAGACTTACAGATGAGCAAGGTGCTGGTCATCGGCGCAGGTGGCGTCGGATCGGTCGCAGTCCACAAGATGGCGATGAATAGCGACATCTTCAGCGACATCCATCTTGCGAGCCGCACGGTCTCCAAATGCGATGCCATTGCCGCCTCCGTGAAGGAGCGCACCGGCGTGGCCATCAGCACCTATGCGCTGGATGCCGATGATGTCGCCGCGACCACCGCGCTTATTCGGCAGATCGGGCCGAAGCTGGTGGTCAACCTGGCCCTGCCCTATCAGGACCTCGCCATCATGGACGCCTGCCTTGCCGCCGGCGTCAACTATATGGACACGGCCAACTACGAGCCGCGCGACGACGCGCATTTCGAGTATAGCTGGCAGTGGGCCTATCAGGATCGCTTCAAGGAGGCTGGCCTCATGGCGCTGCTGGGCTCGGGCTTCGACCCCGGCGTGACCAGCGTGTTCGCCACCTGGCTCAAGAAGCATCATTTCGAACGGATCGACACGCTCGACATTCTCGACTGCAATGGCGGCGACCATGGCCAGCACTTCGCCACCAACTTCAATCCGGAGATCAACATCCGCGAAGTGACCGCCCCTGCGCGGCACTACGAGAATGGCGAGATCGTCACGACCCCTGCCCTCTCCACCAAGCAGGTGTTCGACTTCGAGCAGGTCGGCGAGAAGAACATGTACCTCATGTACCATGAGGAGCTGGAAAGCCTGAACAAGCACCTGCCGGAGATCAAGCGCATCCGCTTCTGGATGACCTTCGGCGACGCTTATCTCAAGCACCTCGAAGTGCTGCAGAATGTCGGCATGACCCGCATCGACCCGGTCATCTACAACGGCGTCGAGATCATCCCGCTGCAGTTCCTCAAGGCCGTGCTGCCCGAGCCCGCCTCGCTGGGGCCGACGACCAAGGGCAAGACCAATATCGGCGACATCGCCACGGGGCTCGCCAAGGACGGTACGGACAAGACGCTCTACGTCTACAATATCTGCGACCATGAGGACGCCTATGCCGAGACGGGCAATCAGGCCGTCAGCTACACCACCGGCGTGCCGGCGATGATCGGCGCGGCGCTGATGGTGCAGGGCATCTGGTCCGGCGAGGGCGTCTTCAACATCGAGCAGCTCGATCCCGATCCATTCATGGACATGCTGAACGAACATGGACTGCCGTGGCAGGTGAAGGAATTGCCCGCCCCGCTCGACTTCTGAGCATGGCGGGTCTTCGCCTTTTTCCGGTCGCCCTGGCGCTTACGCTGCTGGGAGCCGGCTGCGCGCCTCAGGACATGTCCGGCACCCGTGCCGGGCTCAGCCCTGCCATGCGCAGCTGTGCCGCTTCGGGCGGTTTCCTCGATGCGCGCGGCCGGCGGCAGACGCTGATGTGCGTCCATCGGTTCAGCGACGCGGGGAAAAGCTGCACGACGAAGAGCGACTGCAGCGGCAAGTGCCTCGCGGAGTCCGGCGAGAACGGCCTCCCCGCCCCCGGCACGGCCGCTAGCGGTCGCTGCCAGGCGGATAACCGGTTGTTTGGCTGCCATGCCGAAATCGTGGACGGCAAGGTCCGACCCGGCCTCTGTATCGACTGACGGGAGCGACGAAACCGAAATGGAGACCAGAGCCGGCGATCCGGGCGCTTTCGCGCATTTCGATCTGCATCGCGTGCCGTCTCCCGCCTTCGTGGTGGATGCGGCAGCGGTGCGGCGCAACCTTGGCATCCTCGCCGAGGTGCGGGATCGCGCGGGCATAAAGCTGCTCGCCGCGCTCAAGGCGTTCTCCATGTGGTCGTTGGGGCCGCTGGTGGCGAAGTATCTGGACGGCGTCTGCGCCTCCGGCCTCTATGAGGCGCGCTTGGGGCGCGAGGAATATTCAGGCGCGGACGGGAGCCGCGAGGTCGCGACCTATTGCGCGGGCTACAAGGCGGAGGATCTGCCTGAGATCTGTGCGCTGTCCGATCATATCATCTTCAATTCGCCCGGCCAGCATGCCCGCTTTCGGCCGATTCTCGATCGCGCGCGCGCCGATGGCGCCGTCTTCGACGTAGGGCTGCGGATCAATCCGCTTCACGCCGAGGGCGAGGTCGCCAAATACGACCCCTGTCAGCCGTATAGCCGCCTCGGCTTCCCGATCGATCAGCTCCGCCCAGAGCATATGGACGGCGTGGACGGCATTCACTTCCACAGCCTGTGCGAGCAGGATTTCGCGCCGCTGGCTCGCACCTGGGCAGCGATCGCGCCGACGCTGAAGCCCTTCCTTCCAGACTTGAAATGGCTGAACTTCGGCGGCGGGCACCACATTACCCGCGCCGACTATCAGCGGGACGAACTGGTCGACTTCCTGATCCGGGTGAAGGCGGAGACGGGCTGCGACCTCTATTTGGAGCCCGGTGAAGCCGTGGCGCTCGACGCAGGCATTCTGGTGGGCGAACTGCTCGACGTGGTGGACAACGGCATGGCCGTCGCCATCACGGACATTTCCGCGACGTGTCACATGCCGGACGTGATCGAGGCACCCTATCGCCCGGCAATGCTGGGCGAGAAGCAGGCTGGCGATGGGCCGATCATACGTTTGGGCGGCCCTTCGTGCCTCGCGGGCGACATCATTGGGGACTATGCGCTGCCAGTGCCGGCCGAACCGGGCGCGCGGATCGCGTTCCTCGATCAGGCGCATTACTCGATGGTGAAGACCAACACCTTCAACGGCGTGCCCCTGCCGGACATCTGGCTGTGGGATAGCGATACGGACGCGCTGCGCGAAGTCCGCCGCTTCGATTATCAGGATTTCAAGAGCCGGCTTTCCTGAACCGAAACGGCCGGATGCGGCCATTATGTTCACGCGCCGTCCGGTCGAGCACAGATGAAAAGGGAGGCAGTTGCCTGCCTCCCTCCACATTCGGATATTGATCGACCGATCAGGCGAAGCTGACGGCGACCTTGCGGCGACGCAGCGACGCGCCCGCAATGCCGAAACCGGCAATCATCAGAGCCCAGGTGGCGGGCTCGGGAACCGCGCCAGAGACAGCCGAAACCGTGCCGGACGTGGCGAAGCGGATGCCGCCATTCCACTTCACGACCGTCTCGTCGGAGAGGGCCAGCGCCGTGCCGTTGGAGGTCAGGGGAGCCGCGAACAGCAGGCCGATCTGCGAGATGGGCGAGCTGAAGTCAGCCGAGAGACCGAGAACCGACGACCACAGGACGTTCGAGGCGTTCGCCAGCGTGTACGTGGCGCCCGGGAAATTGCCGAAGAAGCCATAGTTGTTCGCGGTGGTCGTGATCGAGAAGTCCAGCAGGGTGCTGAGATCGTCACTCGTGGTGAAGGTGCCGGTCAGCGAACCACCGCCGTTGAAGTTCACGTTGTTGAGGTTGAACGTAATGGCGGCTGAAGCAGGCGCGGAAGCCATCATCATGGCGGTCAGCGAAGCGAAGGCAGTCAGAAGAGTTTTACGCATGAATTTCCCCAATCGGTTTTGGTTGTTGTTCGAGCGAGGGGACCGATATGAGGTAAAACAATAAATTAACAGTTTGTTAGTTATAAACATGTGCCATATTGGGGCGCTGACTGGCCGTTTAATTGAGCGGCCGCAGTCCCGATCATGTGCGGAAAAGGCGTCCGTCCTGCGCACGAAGCGCCGCTTCCTCGCTGCTCATCGTTGCGCGTGCTTCGGTCTGGGCTGAGATCCAGCTCGCCACAGAGGCAGCACTAAGCCCGGAGGCGCCGATTGCCGCCACCAGAGAAGCGCGATCCCGGCCCCGCAGTTCTGCCTTCGCCGCGACGGCTTGCTCCTTCGAGAAGGCGCCCGTCTCATCCAGCGCGATTGCCGCCAGGGCGCGGTTACTGAGATCCTTCAGTGGCGTGCCGCTCTTCAGCGCCTTGCTCGTCTCAGTGAGCAATGTGGCAATTGGTTTGTCCGCATCCGCTTTCGCCGCTGCGGCTTGCCGGGCAGAGGCAGTGATCTGCGCACCCGAAGCGCCTTTGGCCGACTGCCCTTTCTGAGCCGCCTCCAGCGTTGCCGCTGCCCGCGCCGCGGTCATCTTCTGGGTTCCGAGCAGGAGCGCACTCTCGCTCGTGCTCTGACCATTATCTCCACGAAGAATCGAAATGAGCGACATGGACCCGCTTCCTTATCTTTCAGCTTCGCCGTGCTTCTCGCCTGTCATGGTTAAGGTCCGGTCAACGGCGGTATCGCCAGCCCCGAGTCGTTTGCGCAACACGCGCCTCATGGGTCCGTTTCGACGGAACTTCTGTGCAAAGCCGTGCCAAATCGAGCTTTTTCAAAGATCAGTATTTTGAGTCCCGGTCTTTACAGGGGGGGGCCTTGCCCATATATCGGCGCTCCGCTGCCCCATGGGACTTCCACCGCAAGGCAGCTTGTTTTGGCTGACACCACTGGAGGTCCCTTGAATTGTACAAGCATCATAGCGCGCTGGGGGTAGCTCTTTCCCTTCGACCGGCAGCACCGGTAACGCTTATTCGCCCGCAGGCTGCGGCCCGCGCCGCCCGGTTCTTTGCTGAGAAGTTCCCGGGGCGCTCGCTCTATGCCGTGAAGGCCAATCCGTCGCCCACGCTCCTCAAGACGCTGTGGACGGCCGGTATCACGCACTATGACGTTGCTTCGATCGTCGAGGTGCGTCTCGTCCGCCGTACCCTGCCGAACGCGAAGCTGTGCTTCATGCATCCGGTGAAGGCCGAGGAAGCAATAGCCGAAGCCTATTTCAAGCACGGCGTGCGCACCTTCTCGCTCGATTCTCTTGAAGAACTCTCCAAGATCGTTCGCGCCACCAAGGGCGCCGAAGATCTGGAGCTGTGCGTGCGGCTGCGCGTCTCGTCCGATTATTCCAAGCTCAGCCTTGCATCCAAGTTCGGCTGCGAGCTGTCGGATGCGCGCGAGCTGCTGATGGCAACGCGGCAGGTCGCAGATGCGCTCGGAATCTGCTTCCACGTCGGCAGCCAGGCGATGTCGCCCCATGCCTATACGCAGGCGATCGAGCGTGTGCGCGCCGCGATCGTCGATGCGGCGGTCACTGTCGACATCGTGGATGTCGGTGGCGGGTTCCCTTCCAGCTATCCCGGCATGGAGCCGCCGCCGCTCGAGCATTATTTCGGCGCTATCCATCGTGCGTTCGAGAGCCTGCCGATTTCCTACTCCGCCGAGCTTTGGTGCGAGCCGGGTCGTGCGCTGAGCGCCGAGTATAGCTCGATCGTCGTGCGCGTCGAGCGCCGGCGCGGCCAGGAACTCTACATCAACGATGGCGCCTATGGCGCACTGTTCGATGCCGCCCATCTCGGCTGGCGCTTCCCGGTGCGGCTGCTCCGCCCGGAAGCCAATGACGAGACGGATACCGAATCGTTCAGCTTCTACGGCCCGACCTGCGACGATATGGACCACATGGCGGGGCCGTTCGATCTGCCGGCGGACATCAAGGTCGGCGACTATATCGAGATCGGTATGCTCGGCGCCTATGGCAGCGCAATGCGCACCGATTTCAACGGCTTCGGTGCGGAGACGGTGTGCGAAGTCGCTGACGAGCCGATGACGAGCCTTTATCGCGAGGAAGTCACGGTCGAGAAGCGCTCGAACGTCGTTCAGATTCGCCGATAAGATAAGTTTGCTAGCAGGTCGCTGATCGCCTCGGCATCGGCGGCCTGCCTCCCCGCAGCGGACGGCACGCTGGTGCTGCTCGTCGCGATCTTCGGGGCCTATGCGCTCGCTTCCACTTCGCGCCAGTCTCTGGCAAGCTAGCGTTCGGAACTGGCGAAAGGGCAAAATATGGCGGTTAAGCTGCTGGCACCGGTCTTCGTGCTCGTCATCTGGTCGATCGTGATGCTCGGCTGGATGGCCTTCGTGCGGTTTCCGGCTATGAAAAACCTGAAGATCTCGCGAGATCAGGCGCGCGGCGGACGCGGACAAGATCTCGACAAGCTTCTGCCCCGCGAGATCAATTGGCCTGCCCATAACTATGTCCATCTGATGGAGCAGCCGACGCTCTTCTATGCAACGGTCGTTGGCCTTGCGGTGCTCGGCCAGGGCAACATGCTCAACCTCGCTCTTGCATGGAGCTATGTGGGCCTGCGGATCATCCACAGTATCTGGCAGGCAAAGGTGAACACCATTCCGGTGCGCGCCAGCCTGTTTTCCCTCTCGACATTCGCGCTGCTTGCGCTGGCGATCCACGGCCTGATCGGCGCGCTCGCCGCCTAATCCCGCACGAAGCTCGCTGCGAGCTCGACATGGGTGGACCAGCGAAACTGGCCCACAGGCTGGACGGTGGCGATGCGATAACCGCCCGCCACCAGCATTACCGCGTCGCGCCCGAAGCTCGCCGGATTGCACGAGACATAGACCAGACGCCGGCATGACGCTTCTGCAAGCTGCTGGCACTGCTCGCGGGCGCCAGCGCGGGGCGGATCGATCACGATCGCGTCGAAGCGGCCAGCTTCCTTGGCGGTGAGGGGCCGACGGAAAAGGTCGCGATGTTCGGGGAAGATGCGCCCCGGCAGGCGGTTGCCGGCCAACTGCAGTGCCCCGATGAGATCACGCGCAGCCTCCGCCGCATAGACCTTCCGGCCCGGCACATCGCCCGCGACCGAAAGCGCGAACGTACCGAGACCAGCGAAGAGGTCCGCCACCATTGCCGCATTGCCTATGCCCTCCCGCACAGCCGCAAGCAGCGCCGCCTCGCCGTCCCGCGTCGCTTGCAGAAAGGCATGAGGCGGATAAGCCACCGCCAGATTACCGCCTACCCCGCCAAACGTCACCGTAACCGGATCGGGCTCCCATATTGTCAGCGAGGGCTCCCCTTCCGCGCCGACCAGCGCGAGGCGAGCAAGCCCATGCGTCCGCGCGAAATCGAGCACGGCTTCGGTCGCCTCCAACCCATCGAAGGACAGGCCGGAGATCTGCACGTCCACGCCCTGATCGGTAAGGGCCAGCCGCACTTCCGCGCTCCTACGATCCGCCAGACGGGAGGCCACCAGAGCGCGAAGCGGCGCCACCAGCGCAAACAGCTGCGGCTCCAGCACATGGCATTCGTGCATGTCGATGATGCGGTGGCTCCCCTGTGCGGCGAAGCCCAGGAGTACCGTCTTGCCCTGCCGCACCGCGCGCAAACTGGCGCGGCGCCGCGTGCGCGGCGGAGAGATATGCGCGGGAAGCACCGCATCCGCCTCAAGCCCCTGCCCTGCCAGCGCTCCGGCGACGCGATCGCGCACATAAGCGGCATAGGCGGCGTCAGAAACATGCTGGAGCTGGCAGCCGCCACAATCGGGAACATGGATGCAGACCGGCTCGACATGATCGGGACCGAAGGCGAGCCCACCGTCGGGCAGCAGCCTGTCTCCCGGCGCCGCGAAGGGCACGTGGCGGCCATCGGCGGTCACGCCCTCGCCCCGCGCCGCGATGCGCACGATGATGTCGGCGGCTTCGGTTGCAGTCACGGCCTGCCGCCTGATGCGTGGGCAAGAGCAAGCGGGAGCGCATTGACAAGCTCGTCGGCGAGGAAACAGCGGTTCAGCATGGCCGCTGCCTTTGCATGAAGCCACACCCCGGCGGAAGCCGCTTCGAACGGATCCTGGTTTTTCTGGGCCAGCATTGTTGCAATCGCGCCCGCCAGCACATCGCCGGTGCCCGCCACGGACAGCCAGGGACTTGCCCCGCCGAGCAGATGTGTCCGGCCGTCCGGATGCGCAATCACGCTATCCGGCCCCTTGAACAGCACGACTGCACCGCTGCGCCGCGCCGCGTCCGTCGTGCGCTCGATCTTGCCGCCCTCGCTCGCGCCGAAAAGCGCCGCGAACTCGCCGGCATGCGGCGTGAGGATGGCGGGCGCGTCCCGAGCGCGCAGCACGTCGAGGTCAAGCAGATGCAGCGCATCGCCGTCGATCACCAGCGGGTGCGGACTGGCCAGCGCCGCGCTCAGCTTTTCACGAGCGCGCTCGTCGCGCCCGAGACCGGGACCGATCACCACAGCGCCAATGCGGCTATCCACCAGTGCCTCCGCGCTGAAGCGTTGGCGCACGATGGCGTGGGGCGGCTGCGGCAGGCCGCCCGTGAGGAGCAGCACATAGCCTGCCCCGGCCCGATAGGCGGAGAGCGCCGCCAGCTCCGAAGCGCCGTGCATCGCGCCAGAGACCACAGCGACCATGCCACGGGTGTATTTGTGCGCATCGGGCGCAGGGAGCGGCACATAAGGCGGCGCGAGCAGTCGCGCACATCCGTCCGGAGCTACGACTCCGATATCCACTAGCGCGCGGCGGCGCGCAGTCGCCATTGCCGGCATCAGCCAGTGCGCGGGCTTCCAGGCGCCGATGGCGAGGACGATGTCGAAGCGCGGCACGTCCCCCAGCAGCACGCCGCTGTCGCTCTCCACGCCGCTCGGCACATCGACGGCATAGGAGAGTTGCGCCGCTGCGACGAGTTCGCTGAGGCGCCTGGCAAGGCCGGGGTCCAGCGCACGCGTCTGGCCCACGCCGAAGATCGCATCGACAAGCTGCGTGGCGGGCTCTGCCGACATGATGTCCTCGACCGGGCCGTCCCAGTCGGACCGCGCTTGTCGCGCGCTTTCTGTTTTCGGCTCGCCCGTCGCAGCGACCCGCACCGGAACACCCAGCTCACGCAGCCGCCGCGCAATTACATAGCCGTCGCCGCCATTATTGCCGGGACCGCAGAGCACGAGTGCATCGCGCTTGTGCCCAGCGCGCCAGATCATCTCAGCCGCGCCTTCGCCCGCCTGCACCATCAGCGCATAAGGGCTCGTACCGGCGTCGAAGATCGCCTGTTCCGCCGCGCGCATCTGCGCGAGCGTGAGGACGGGAACGGACATTAAAAGCCCCTCCTCTTTAGAGGAGAGGTTGGGGCGGTCCTGCACCATATGTTATTAGCACAACGCGAGCGATCCCCGCGCATCGCCACCACCCCCGGCCCCTCCTCTAAAGAGGAGGGGAGGTCAGAGGCGTCAAATATCGGCAAAGACGTGCTTTTCCGCCTTCGCGCCGGGATGGGTGACAGCGCCGGCCCATGCGGGGCCGACATTCTGCGCATAGCGCCACAGCGCGCCGGCCTGATAGGCGTTATCGCGTGGTTGCCACTTCGCCCGGCGATCGGCCAGCACAGCCTCGTCGACCAGCAAGTCGATCGTGCCGGCTTCCGCATCAATGCTGATCTGGTCGCCATTCTCCACGAGGGCGATCGGCCCGCCTTCCGCCGCTTCCGGGCCGACATGGCCGATGCAGAAACCGCGCGTGCCGCCTGAGAAGCGCCCGTCCGTGATGAGCGCCACTTTCTCGCCCAGCCCCTGCCCATAGAGCGCAGCGGTGGTCGAAAGCATCTCGCGCATGCCGGGGCCGCCCTTGGGGCCTTCATAGCGGATCACGACGACATCGCCGTCCACGATCTGATTGGCCTCCACGGCCGCGAAGGCATCCTCCTCGCGCTCGAACACCTTGGCAGTGCCGGTAAACTGCAGGCGCTTCATGCCCGCGACCTTCACGATCGCACCATCGGGCGCCAGCGTGCCGCGCAAGCCAACGACGCCGCCGGTCGGCGTGATCGGCGTCTTCGCGTCATAGATTACCTTCTGGTCGGGGTTCCAGGTGACTTCGTCGATGTTCTCGCCAAGCGTCTTGCCCGTCACCGTCATGCAGTCGAGATGCAGAAAGCCCTCGGCGCCCAGTGTCTTCATCAGCATGTAGATACCGCCCGCCTCGTGCATGTCCTTGGCAACATAGCGCCCGCCGGGCTTCAGGTCCGCGATGTAAGGCGTCGTCTTGAAGATCTCGGCCACATCGAACAGGTCGAAGTCGATGCCGCACTCGTTTGCCATGGCAGGCAGGTGCAGCGCGCCATTGGTGGAGCCCCCGGTCGCCGCGACGATGCGCGCGGCATTCTCGAAGGCTTCACGCGTGCAAATGTCCCGCGGGCGCAGATTGATCTTCAGCAGTTCCATGATCTGCTTGCCGGCGGCGACCGCGATTTCCTGACGCGACTTGTAAGGTGCTGGCGCCATGTTGCTGTTCGGCAGAGACAATCCGATTGCCTCACCAACACACGCCATGGTGTTCGCGGTATATTGCCCACCACAGGCGCCATGGCCCGGACAGGCTGCCTTCTCGATCGCCGTGACTTCCGAGAGCGGGCAGTTGCCGGCGGCATAGCGGCCGACCGCCTCGAACACGTCAATAACCGTGAGGTCGCGCTCCTGATAGCGGCCGGGGAGGATCGAGCCGCCATAGACGAAAATCGAGGGCACGTTGAGGCGGAGCATCGCCATCATCATGCCGGGAAGCGACTTGTCGCAGCCCGCGAAGGTGACGAGCGCATCATAGCAGTGGCCGCGCATCGAGAGCTCGACCGAGTCCGCGATCACCTCGCGGCTCGCCAGCGAGCTTTTCATGCCCTGATGACCCATTGCGATGCCGTCAGTCACGGTGATGGTGTTGAAGCGGAAGGGCGTGCCGCCCGCCGCCATCACACCGTCGCGCGCCCAGTCCGCTTGGGCGTCCAGCGTGGTATTGCACGGCGCGGAGTCGTTACCAGCCGAAGCGAGCGCCACGAAAGGCTTGGCAATGTCCTCTTCCTTCCAGCCCATCGCATAATAATAGCTGCGGTGCGGAGCGCTCTCGACGCCGACGGAAACGTAGCGGCTGGGGAGCTTGGACTTGTCGAACGTGTGGGTCATGGCCGTGCCTTTCTGTGCGCGGCCCCTTTCCACAAAACTGGCACGTAAGGCAAGGCCCTCGCGCCACTTGTCACGTAATTTTATTCCTGCATTTCATCAGTATGGGATGTAATATTTCGCAAAACCGGCCCTGTCCCGCAACATCTTTCACGAGATCCTGTCGCATCTCGACGCCCAGATAAGGCCTGCCATGCGCCTCGGCATGGCGGTTCATCGTCGCATTCAGTTGCTTTCCCGAATAAGGCTGCTGGTCTCCGACGACGAGCCCCGCCGCTTCCAGCGCGGGAATGGCAATGCGCGACGCGCGATCATCCTCATTGTAGAGGATCCCGATCTCCCACGGCCGTGCTTCTTCCGGCCGGCTACGCAGACCGGGGGTGAAGCTGTGCAGGGAAAGGATGAAAGGCGCATTGGCCTGCCCGGCGAGCGAAGCGACCGCCTCATGATAGGGCGCGTGGAACCGCGCAAGTCGTTCCCCGATGTCGATCCCCCGGTTGCCGGGAATTTCGTGCCCGTCGCTCTGCACCGGCACCAGCGCAACCGTGTCCGGCTCGCGATTATAATCGATGACGAGGCGCGAAACCCCGCCCAGGATCGCGCAGCAGTCTCCCGTGGCCACCAGCAGCGCCGCTACCTCCGCGACACCAATGTCCAGAGCGACATGCTCGTGGAGCAACGCGGGATCGATACCCAGATCAATATCGGCCGGAACATGGCTGGAGGCGTGATCCGCAATAATGAGGATCGGCGCGGCCGGATCGCCAAGGATGTGGAATGGCGCGCTGGTCATCGCAGACTGCTCGTCATGATCCACCAATCGGGGTGATCCGCGATCAGGCGATCCGCCGCTGCATCCCGCTGTGCCTCATTACCGAACAGCGCGAAACAGGTCGCGCCGGAGCCGGACATGCGCGCAACGCGCGGCAGCTGCGCCTTCAGCACCGCAAGCACCTCGTCGATCTCCGACACCAGGTCGATCGCGCTCGCTGCCAGATCGTTGCGCCCGCGCTGCCACGCGTTCGGATCGAGCGGGCCGCGATCCACCCCATCCCATTCAGCAAAAACCGGCCCGGTCGGGCACGGAATAAGCGGATTGACTAGCAGGATCGGCGTGCCGCTGAGATCGAGATCGATCGGCTGGAGCTGCTCTCCCACCCCGCTGCCGAACAGGGTTCCGCTGGCAAGGCAGGCGGGCACGTCCGCGCCGAGGGACCGCCCAATGCCCGGCAGGTCGACCGCTGGCGCATCCACCTCCCAAAGAGTCATGAGCAGGCGCAGCGTTGCCGCGGCATCCGCCGAACCACCGCCAATGCCGCTCGCGACCGGCAGATTCTTGGTGAGCGCCAGATCGGCACCGAGCTGGCTTCCGCTTGCGTTTCGGAGCGCCCGGGCGGCGCGCAGCACGAGATTGTCCGCGTCCGCCGCCAGATCCCCGGCGAATGGTCCCTCGATCGCGAGAGTCAGTGCGCCGTCGTCGCGCGGCGTGGCCGTGAGGACATCGCCATCCTCACAAAAGGCAAACAGGCTCTCGATCTCATGATAGCCATCGTCACGTCGCGCACGAACGTGCAGCGCAAGGTTGATCTTCGCATAAGCGGTTTCAGTCGGCACGCGGAGGCTCATAGCGGGACGTAACATCCCTGTCTTGCGCGACCAGCGCCGTTGCGATCCTTCCCGTCTCCAAGGGAACCTTTCGGCCCAAAAACCGTCTCCTTCCCATTGATACGGAACTGAAAGGGATTTTCCATGCTCTGGACCATCGTCGGCATCCTGGTCGTTCTATGGCTGCTCGGTCTCGTCATGCATATCGGCGGCGGCCTCATCCACATCCTGCTGGTGATCGCCGGCATTGTATTCGTGTTCCAGCTCCTCACGGGCCGCAGATCGCTTTAATCAGTCTATAAAGGGCCGGGCTAACGGCAGCCCGGCTCTCTACTCTCACATATTGGGATAGTTCGGCCCGCCGCCGCCCTCCGGGGTCACCCAGTTGATGTTCTGGGTCGGATCCTTGATATCGCAGGTCTTGCAGTGGACGCAGTTCTGCGCGTTGATCTGGAAGCGCGGCATCCCCTCAGCCTCTCCGACCACTTCATAAACCCCCGCCGGGCAATAGCGCTGCGCCGGCTCGTCGTAGAGCGGAAGGTTGTAGTCGATCGGGATCGCCGGATCGAGAAGCTGAAGATGCACCGGCTGATCCTCCTCATGATTGGTGTTCGAGATGAACACCGAGGAGAGGCGGTCGAAGGTCAGCTTGCCGTCGGGCTTGGGATAATCGATCGGCTTGTAGAGATCCTTCCGCCGAATCGCCTCATTGTCGCGGTGATGCTTCATGGTAAAAGGCCAGCGCAGGCCAATATGCTCGCACCACATCGCAACGCCTGACCATAAAGTCCCGAAGATATTTCCGAATTTCTCCACGAGGGGCAGCACGTTGCGCACGCCGCGCAGTTCCCGCGCCACCCAGCTCTCTTCATAAGCGCTCTGATAGGCGTCGAGTGTGTCATTGCCCCGCCCGGCCTGAATGGCCGCAAAGGCCGCTTCCGCCGCCATCATGCCGGATTTCATCGCGGTGTGCGTGCCCTTGATGCGCGGCACGTTGACGAAGCCTGCGCTGTCGCCGACCAGCACTCCGCCCGGGAAGGCAAGTTGAGGCACGGACTGCCAGCCGCCATCCGAGATGGCGCGCGCGCCATAGGAGACGCGCCGCCCGCCCTCCAGAATTTCCGCAATCGCCGGATGGGTCTTCCAGCGCTGCATCTCCTGAAACGGCGAAATATAGGGATTGTGATAGTTGAGCCAGGTCACGAAGCCGAGCGCGACCTGCCCGTCCGCCTGATGATAGAGGAAGCCGCCACCGCCGGTCTCGTCGTCGAGCGGCCAGCCCTGCGTGTGGACGACCCGGCCGGGTACATGCTTGTCCGGCGCGATTTCCCACAATTCCTTGACGCCCAACCCATAGACCTGCGGCTCACAATCGACATCCAGCCGGAAGCGCGGCTTGAGCTGCTTGGTGAGGTGGCCGCGCGTGCCTTCTGCGAAGAAGGTGTAGCGCGCGTGCAGTTCGAGGCCGGGCTGATAATCCGCCTTGTGGCTGCCATCGCGAG
The DNA here is from genome assembly GCF_052327305.1 of Sphingobium sp. CR28. Taxonomy (GTDB): domain Bacteria; phylum Pseudomonadota; class Alphaproteobacteria; order Sphingomonadales; family Sphingomonadaceae; genus Sphingobium. Next base: position 881,699 of record NZ_CP182486.1, read on the forward strand.
CGACGCCCATGTCCTGCGTGGCGACGCCCTTCACGCTGCCATCCTCATTGTAGAGGACTTCGGCGGCCGGGAAGCCGGGGAAAATCTCGACGCCAAGCCCCTCCGCCTGTTCGGCCAGCCAGCGGCAGAGATTGCCCAGACTGCCCGTATAGGTACCCTTGTTGTGCATGAAGGGGGGCGTAAAGATGTGGGGCACCGAGAATTTGCGGGCCTTGCTCAGCACCCAGTGATGGTTCTCCGTCACAGGCGTCGCAGCGAGCGGACAGCCCATATCCCGCCAGTCCGGCAGCAATTCGTCCAGCGCGCGCGGATCGATCACTGCGCCCGAGAGGATATGCGCACCAATCTCCGAGCCCTTCTCGAGCACGCAGACGGACACCTCCGCCCCGGCCTCGCCAGCCAGTTGCTTCAGCCGGATCGCGGCCGCGAGCGCGGACGGACCGCCACCCACGACCACCACGTCGTAGGGCATCGATTCGCGTTCAGCCATTTCGCTTCTCCCTGCGGCATCGTCGTCTCAGTCCGATCGCCGCAAATCCCTAACGGTTGATGGGACTGCCGATGGGCCAACATTGACCAATCCGTCAACCTCTGTCTCTTGGGAGGCGCGATGCGGGGCGGTGAAAACTGGACTCTTGATTCCGGCGTGGACTCGCTCGTGCTGTGGTGGCGCGAGGCTGGTCTTCATACGCTGACAGCTGACGAACCGTTCGACTGGTTCGCCGCGCAGACGCCCTCGCGCGCCGCTGATCGCCCTGCACCCCCCGCCGCCATAGCTGCGACCCCGACCCGGACATCCGCCCCGGCGGCATCCGGCCAGACCACCTCCTTTGCTGCCGCACCCTTTACCGCCGCGCCAGACGATCTACTCGCCTTCCTGGAGTGGCTGGCCCAAGACCCCGCGCAGCCCGAAGCGCACTGGGGCGGCCCCGCTCTTCTTCCGCCTGCCTTGGTTGAGGCGCCGCTCATGGTTGTGGGCGAGATACCGGACGAAATGGGCGAAACCGTTCTGAATTCACCCGCCCGCGCCCTGCTGGACGCGATGCTGAGCACGCTCGACATGAAGGTGGATAATGCAGCGCTGGCCTCGCTTGCCACGCGCCGTCCCGCCGGTGGCCTGATCGTGGAAGAGCAACTCGCACCTTTGGGCAACCGGTTTCGTCACTATCTCGGCCTTTCGCGTCCCCGCGCTCTCCTCATCCTCGGAGACCGGACGGCCCGTGCTCTGGGCGTGACGAGCGACGGCACTGCGGGCCATGGTTTGCAATCTGTTAAGACAATGACGGGCACTATTGCCGCTGCGGCCATACCCAATCCCGCTCTCCTGATGCGCCGTCCGCGCGCCAAGGCGGAGAGCTGGAAAATGATCCGCCATCTCTCTGGAGTCCTGCGCTGACATGCGGTTCGTTTCGTCACTCATTCTCGCTGTTGCGCAGCTCATCGGCGGGACGATCGCGGCGGCGCCGGTCGCAGCGCAGTCTCTCGCGGCATCGACTGCTGCCATCTACGCCAGCGCATCGAGCGACACCGCGCGCTACCGACCGATCCTTTCCGCGCTTTCAGGTCAGCGCTGGTCTGAGGCAAAAGCGGGCATCACCGCGCTGGACGAGACCGACAGCATGCGGCCCTGGCTGCTGGGCGAGCTTTATACTGCCAAGAACTCGCCACGGGTCGAACTATTCGACCTGATGGACTTGCTCGCTAAGGCGCCCTGGCTCCCCAAGGCCGATCAGATCGGTCGCCTGGCCACCAAGCGCGGCGCGCAGATCCTGCCGCAAGGTGCGCAGGTGCGGCAGCTGATGTGGACCGGCGGTGCCCCGCAGCGCGCCATCCTGCGGCCCGTGAAGGGCGACGCCATGGCGGACAGCCTGCGCACGACGCTCCTCGAAAAGATCAAGGCGGACGATCCGGCAGGCGGCGAGGCGCTGCTGTCCGGCGCGGAGGCCAATCTGGGCAATGAGGGCCGCACGGAGCTGCGCCAGCGGCTTGCCTGGTCCTATTATATCACTGGCCGCACGGCGGACGCCCGACGCATGGCGGCCCTCGCCACGCAGGACGGCGTCGGCGGCTATGTTGCGCCAGCCTGGTGGGTCGCGGGCCTTGCCGCATGGCGCGAGAAGGACTGGGCAGAAGCCGGTCGAGCCTTTGCCATGACCGCTTCCCGCGCGGACGATGCGGACCTGCGTTCGGGCGGATATTTCTGGGCTGCACGCGCCGCAATGGCCGAGCGCAAGCCTGAGAAGATCAACGCTTTGCTGCAGGCCGCCGGGCGCTATGGCGAGACCTTTTACGGAATGCTCGCGCGGGAAACGCTGGGCATCGGGCCGGACCCGGCACTGCGTCGCGAGCCGCTGACCACGGCCGATCTCTCCGAAGTCGGCAGCCGCCCCAATGCGCGCAACGCCATCATTCTTTCCGCGCTGGGCCAGAGCGCGCAGGCAGACGAAGTGCTGCGGCGGGAGGCCGAACTGGCCGGCACCACGCATTATGCTGCGCTCGTCCACCTCGCGAGTGCATTGTCGCTCCCGACCACTCAGCTCTGGCTTGCCCAGCGTTCGCCCTCCGGCGCCGCCGCAAAGGCCTATGGCCGCTATCCCTCGCCGGACTGGACGCCCAGCAATGGCTGGCAGGTGGAGAAGGCGCTGGTCTATGCCCACACCCTGCAGGAATCGCGTTTCCGCGCCAATGCCGTGAGCATGGCTGGCGCACGCGGGGTCATGCAGGTGCGCCCCGGCACGGCAGCGGAACTGGCGGCAGCGAATGGCCTCGCCTATTCGCCCGATCAGCTTGACGATCCGGCGATGAACCTCGCCCTCGGTCAGCTCTATCTCAAGAAGCTTGCCGGCATGAGCGCAACCGGCGGCCTGCTGCCCAAGGTGATCGCCGCTTACAATGCCGGGCCGACGCCGATCGACCGGTGGAACGTGGCGGTGCGGGACGAAGGCGACCCGCTTCTCTTCATCGAGTCCGTCCCTTATTATGAGACGCGGGCCTATCTGAACGCGGTGCTGCGCAACTACTGGATCTATCAGATCGATGCGCAGGGCCAGTCGCCCGCGCTCAGCGCCATGGCGCAGGGCATGTGGACCCGCTTCCCCGACGGGAGCAAGGATGTCGCGGTGCGGATGAAGAAGCCGACCCAACTCGCGTCCGGATCGGACTGACAGCCTTGCCGCTCGACGAGAGCCGGGAGTTTCTCCCGGTCAACATTGCGCTTCTCACGGTCTCGGATACCCGCGCGCTCGCAGATGATCGCTCCGGCGACACGCTCGCCGCACGGATTGCCGCCGCCGGTCACCGGCTGGTGGATCGCGCGATCGTGCGCGACGAGCGCGAACTGATTGTCGCTCGGCTGCACGCATGGATCGAAGACCCTGAAGTCGATTGCGTCATCACCACGGGCGGTACCGGCGTTACCGGGCGGGACGTGACCCCGGAGGCAGTCGAGGCGGTGCAGGATAAGGCGATCCCCGGCTTCGGCGAGTTGTTCCGCTGGCTGAGCTTCAAGTCGATCGGCACCTCGACCATCCAGTCGCGCGCCTGCGCCTGCGTCGCGCGTGGCACCTATATCTTCGCGCTGCCCGGCTCGACCGGCGCGGTGAAGGACGGCTGGGACCAGATCCTCGTCCATCAGCTCGACAGCCGCTTTCGCCCCTGCAATTTCGTCGAGCTGATGCCGCGCCTCAACGAGCGCTGATTTGCGCTATTCGGCGGCGGATCTGTCCTACAGTGTCTCGCTCATGCTAAGGTAGGCGATAAGTTCGGACATCTGATATTCGCGCAGCTTTTTTCGAAAGCGGACTGTCAGGACTCGACGACATTGCAGACATTCGTGCCATCTGAAATGCTGACGTTCGATGACAACTTCCGATTACCAGTGGGGCCTAAGCAATCCGGGGCCTGAAAGTCTGCTCGTCTGGCTTGAGCCTTGGTGTGACGAGTTCGAGGTTCCAGCTCGATCAACCATTACTTTAAAGGCTCCCGGTGGGTTTGAGGAAGGCGCTCCGGGTGAGGTTGAGTGGACTCCAAAGAACCTGGTCATTTGGGGAAACGGCCCGACGGTGGAAGTTTTCATTGATGGCGTGCATCACGAATCTGGTTCGGCAGTGATCCCTATTCCTGACGGCCTGACTAAGAAAATGCTCAACGTCGTCTTTGCGGAGCAGCCCACTGCGCGACTTGGTGGCGCACCTTCCACTGTGATCGATTGGACCTCTCGCTGGCGGCGGGTAAGACACATTTTGGGTCTGTAGGCCGCTCCAGGAACGACCGCTTCCCCCGACAAAGCTGACGCTGCTTTAAGCGGGACTTGTTCAGGGCCAGTGCTTCCGCCCCACCGCATTTTTTTTGCTCCAAGAGGTGTAACCTTTAGAACCTTTCGACAGCAAGAACGGCAAACAGCGCCGCATCGCGCTTGCGATTTTGTTCACTTTATGTTCTTATCCGGCCATGGCGACCAAGGGACGCGGTGCGACTCACAACCAGCTTTCCACTCGGTTCAATTTGCCGGGCCGCGAGGTGGAGGGGGATTGGCAGGACTGGCTCGCGGCCAGCGACGAAGACATTCCGCCGCTCCGCACCACCGTCACGGAAGAGGCGGCGCGGACGATCATCACCCGCAATACGTCACCGGATGTCGGATTCGATCAGTCGATCAATGCCTATCGGGGCTGCGAGCATGGCTGCATCTATTGTTTCGCGCGGCCGACCCACGCCCGGCTCGACCTCTCGCCCGGTCTCGATTTCGAAAGCCGCCTGTTCGTGAAGCCGGAGGCCGCCGCACTGCTCCGCAAGGAGCTGTGCAAGCCGGGCTATCAAGTGCGTACCATCGCAATGGGGACGAACACCGACCCCTATCAGCCGATAGAGGCGCAGTGGCGGATCACCCGCGCGATCATTGAAGTGCTCAGCGAGGCGCGGCACCCATTGATGATAACGACCAAATCGGACCGGGTGACGCGCGACCTCGATCTGCTGGCACCCATGGCGGCGCTGGGGCTGGTCGCAGTCGGTCTGTCCGTCACGACCCTCGATCCGGCACTGGCCCGCTCACTGGAGCCGCGCGCCGCGCATCCGGAGAAGCGCCTCGCTGCGATCACTGCGCTCTCCAAAGCCGGCGTGCCGGTCAACGCCTGTATCTCCCCGATCATCCCGGCGATCAACGACCATGAGATCGAGGCGCTGGTGGAGGCGGTCGTGGAGGCCGGGGCCTGCTCGGTCTCCAATATTCCGGTGCGCCTGCCGGATGAAGTGGCGCCGCTCTTTCGCGACTGGCTGGCTGAGCATTACCCCGATCGCGCAGGCAAGGTGATGGCGATCATCCGCTCGATCCGTGGCGGCAAGGACAATGATCCGCGCTTCGGCAACCGGATGGGGGGGGAAGGCCCTTATGCGGACCTCATCCGCGCTCGTTTCGACAAGGCCCGTGCGCGACACGGCATTACCAGCCGAGGTGCGATCACGTTGCGTAAGGATCTTTTCGTGCCGCCGAGCGACCAGATGCGACTGTTTTAGGAGCGCCCCCTATCGAGCGTCTTGTCGATCAACACCGCCTGCTGCCAGCGGCCCGGCGCTTTGTCCGTGCGGTGGATACATCCCGCCCAACAACAGGGCCGTCGTTTGCCTTCCAGCAGTTCCTCACAGGTGCGGGCGATCCGCCGCTCCCGCGTCTTCGCCTGCTTCGCATCCTCAACCCAGCAGATGAACTCGTTGCGACCAAGCGGCGTGAGGCTTTCCCAAAGGACGAAAAGCGCGGGATCGGACAGGATCGCGGCTTGCAGATCGTCACCCGCTTCGTGGACGGTGCCATGGGGAAAGTCGTTCGCCATTCGAACCTCCGTCCGGGAGACGCGCCGCTCAGCGCGACGCCACGAGGCTGAGCTTGGGCTCCAGCGCAGCGAGGGAAACGGCGGACACACCGGTAATCGCCTCGATGCGCTCCCCCAATTCCGCATCGAGCAGATAATCATCGCCCAGCAAGAGGCTGGCCAAGCTGTCATCTGCGAGGCGCAGGTGGAGAACCAGCCGCGATCGTCCGCCCCGGCACTCTTCGAGCAGTTTGGAGAGGGCGGGAAGCGCATCCGTCCGCTCGACCGTTACCATCATCCGCATGCGCGCATTGCCCATCACGCGGGAAAGCGGTGCCACCCCGCGCACCGTCACACGCGGCGTCTCCTCGCCGGGCAGGCGATCCAGCTCGACAGTCAGCAGCGCGCATTCGCCATCCTTGTGGAGCTGGTCGAGCATCTTGCAGCTCTCCTCGTCAAAACAGCTCGCCTGGAATTGGCCGCTATTGTCAGAGAAGGTCGCAGAGACATAGCGGGCGCCCCGCTTGGTGTCCCGCCAGCGAATGTCCTCGACCAGAGCGGCCATGCTCGCGGTTGGACGCTCCGTCCCCGAGGTCACGGCATCGCCGCTGCAGAGTTCGGCATAGCTGCGCACGCCCCGCCCGCGCGAAAACTGGCGGTACCGATCGACCGGATGCGCAGAAAAGTAGAAGCCGAACGCTTCCCGCTCCTGCGCCATGCGTTCACTCGCAGACCAGCGCGCCTCCTGCGTGAGCGGAACAGAGGCATGGGGCACATCGTCTCCGCCGAAAAGCCCGCCCTGCCCGCTCGCGCGCTGATGGGCTGCGCTTGCCGCCACCGCGAGCACCGTCTCGGCCGCTGCGAAAGCCACTGCACGGTCCAGCCCCAGCGAATCGAAAGCGCCCGCGGCGGCGAGGCTTTCCATCTGGCGCTTGTTGAGAAGGCGAGGCTCGATGCGGTCGGCCAGATCGTCAAGATCGCGGAACGGCCCGCGCGCCGCCCGCTCCTCGACCAACTGCTCCATTGCTTTCTCGCCCACCCCTTTGAGGCCGCCCAGCGCATAGCGCACGGCCTGTCGGTCAGCGTCGGCAGGGTCCGGTTCAACTGTGAAGTCTGCTTCGCTCGCGTTGATGTCGGGCGCGAGGCAGGCGATACCAGCCCGGCGCATATCATCCACGAAAACCGTGAGCTTGTCGGTCTGGTGAATGTCGAACGCCATGGAAGCGGCATAGAACTCTGCAGGGTAATGCGCCTTGAGCCAGGCGGTCTGGTAAGCGAGAAGCGCGTATGCGGCAGCGTGGCTCTTGTTGAAGCCGTAGCCCGCGAACTTGTCGATAAGGTCAAAGAGCTCGTTGGCCTTTGCGGGTTTGATGTCGCTGCGCTCGGCGCATCCTTTGACGAACCGGTCGCGCTGGGCATCCATCTCCGCCTTGATTTTCTTGCCCATGGCACGGCGCAGAAGATCCGCGTCTCCCAGCGAATAACCCGCCAGGATCTGCGCGGCCTGCATCACCTGCTCCTGATAGACGAAGATCCCGTAGGTCTCGGCAAGGATCGTCTCCAGCAGCGGATGGGGATATTCGATCGTCTCCTGCCCGTTCTTGCGGCGGCCGAACATGGGGATGTTATCCATCGGACCCGGCCGATAGAGCGAGACGAGCGCGATGATGTCTCCGAAGTTGGTCGGCTTCACGGCGGCAAGCGTCTTCCTCATGCCCTCCGATTCCAGCTGGAACACGCCGACCGTATCGCCGCGCTGGAGGAGCTGGTAAACGGCGGGATCATCCCAGCTCAAGCCGTCGAGATCGACCATGACGTCTCGCCGGGCAAGCAACTGCACGGCGCGTTGAAGCACCGAAAGCGTCTTGAGGCCCAGAAAGTCGAACTTCACCAAACCCGCGCCTTCGACATATTTCATGTCGAACTGCGTGACCTGCATGTCCGAGCGCGGATCGCGATACAACGGGACAAGCTGCGAGAGGGGACGGTCGCCAATGACGACGCCAGCCGCATGGGTCGAACTGTTGCGCGGCAGTCCCTCAAGCTTGAGCGCATAGTCGACAAGTCGGCGGACGCTGGAATCCGCTTTATATTCGGCCAGAAATTCCGACGATCCATTGAGCGCGCGGTCGATCGTCCATGGGTCGGTGGGGTGGTTCGGCACCAGCTTGGCAAGCCGGTCCACCTGGCCATAAGGCATCTGCAGCACGCGCCCGGTGTCCTTGAGCGCGGCGCGGGCCTTCAGCGTACCGAATGTGATGATCTGCGCGACATGGTCCGCCCCGTATTTCTGCTGGACGTAGCGTATCACTTCGCCACGGCGGGTTTCGCAAAAGTCGATGTCGAAGTCCGGCATCGAGACGCGTTCGGGATTGAGGAATCGCTCGAAGAGCAGACCAAGCTGGAGCGGATCGAGATCGGTAATGGTCAGCGCCCAGGCGACGACCGACCCGGCGCCCGAGCCACGCCCCGGCCCCACCGGAATGTCATTGGCCTTCGCCCATTTGATGAAGTCGGCAACGATCAGAAAATAACCAGGGAAGCCCATCTCGATGATGATATCGAGCTCAAACGCCAGCCTCTCCCGATAGGCTCCGCGTCGTGCCTCTTCCAGACCGAGCCGGTCCAGCCGGGATTCCAGTCCGGAAGCGGCGTCAGCACGCAGCTGCGCTTCCTCGCCGGCACGATCACCGGCAAGGCTGGGCAGGATCGGCTTGCGCTTCGGCGCCGCCACTGCGCAGCGCTGCGCGACGACGAGCGTGTTGGCGATTGCCTCCGGCAAATCCGCGAAGCGCTCAGCCATATCCGCAGCGGACTTCATCCATGCATCCGGCTGACTGCGCGGCCGGTCCACAGTTTCCACATAAGCACCACTGGCAATGCAGAGCATGACGTCATGCGCCTGATGGAAATCCGGCTCCGCGAAGCTGGCGGGATTGGTCGCGACAAGCGGCAGGCCGCGTTCATAGGCAAGGTCGATGAGCGCGGGCTCGGCCTCGCCTTCCGTTGCATCTCCACGACGGGCCAGCTCGATATAGAGCCGATCGGGGAAGATAGCCTGCAGTCGATCGAGATAGGCCGCTGCCTCGGCAGCTTGCCCTTCCGCCAGCAACCGCGCGAGTCCGCCTTCCCCCGCGCCTGTCAGACAGATCAGACCTTCGGCATGCTGGGAAAGGCTGGCGAAATCGATATGCGCGTCTGCTTCCACCGGCCGATCGACATGCGCCGCTGAGACCAATGTACAGAGATTTGCGTAACCCTTTTCGTCCTTCGCGAGAAGAACGAGCCAGTCAATCACCAATGCAGCGCCGGGCGGTCGGCCGGGCCTTTCCACGGCCAGCATCGCGCCAATAATGGGCTGCACACCCTCCTTCTTGCACGCGTCGGAGAAGGGCATGGCGCCATAGAGACCGTTTCGGTCCGTTATCGCGACGGCCGGGAATCCGAGCTTACGAGCCTGCTTTGCTACCGCCTTAGGATCAATCGCACCCTCCAGCATCGTGTAGCAGGAGAACACGCGGAGAGGGACGAACGGCGCATAGGACATGGTATATTGTTTAGGGCGTCGCGACGCCAAAGATAAGAGCAAGCTGCAAAGATGAGCGACTTATCCCCAGGCTTTTCGCTTAGGGTGCTGTCTTGGTGCCGGCAATGGGCGCTTGCGCCGCAGCAAAGATCATGGTCCACAAGCGCAACGATTGGGGGATGCGAGATGGAACCTAAAGGAAGAAACCGGGGCGTCGAACGCATTATCGCAAGAATTAAGGCGATATTGATGACGCCGAAAACCGAATGGCCGATTATCGCGCGGGAAACCATCCGTACCGGCGACGTTTTCACGAGCTATGTCATGCCGCTGGCAGCCATCGGCCCGGTGGCCATGTTGATCGGCTCGCCCATTTTCGGCATCGGTTTCGTGATATTGTCCTACGTGGCGGGCCTCGCAGGAGTGCTCATCATGACGTTCATCGTCGAGCAACTCTCACCCAAATTCGGTGGCGAACAGAGCCGAACGGCAGCGTTCCGCCTGATCGCCTACAGCGGCACCGCAGGCTGGCTGGCCGGTATTTTCAACCTCGTATCCAGTATCAGCTTTCTCGCGATACTTGGCAGCCTCTACAGTATCTATCTCTTCTATCTCGGCTGCGGCCCGATGCTGAAGATCCCGCAGGACAAGCGAGTGGTGTTCATGGTCGTTGTCGCCATTGTCGGCATCGCCATCTCGATGGTCATCGGCGTTATCGTGGGGTCGATCCTCGGCGTCGGAAGCCTGATGGGCGTCTGACAAGCCCAGCCTTCAGGTGACCGGCACCAGGCCACCGTCATGAAGGCGCACGACACGATCCATCCGCGCTGCCAGCCGCTCATTATGCGTAGCGATCAGCGCGGCGGATCCCTGCCCACGCACGAGGTGCATGAATTCGTCGAACACGACATCCGCCGTGCGCTCATCGAGATTGCCGGTGGGTTCGTCCGCCAGCACGAGCGCCGGGCGATTAGCCAGAGCACGGGCAACCGCGACACGCTGCTGCTCGCCCCCGGAAAGCCGGCTGGGCTTGTGGTCGAGCCGCTGCGCAAGACCGAGCGAGGACAGGAGCGAAGCAGCCCGCTCCCGCGCTTCTTCTGGCGTTGCGCCATGAATGAGTTGCGGCAACGCCACATTCTCGATCGCGTTGAAATCGGGAAGCAGATGATGAAACTGGTAGACGAAACCCAGCTTCTCCCGCCGCAGCGCCGTCCGCCCATCATTGGAAAGCGACGCGACTTCCTGCCCGCCCAAACGGATCGACCCGGAAAAGCCGCCCTCCAGAAGGCCGACCGCCTGAAGTAGCGTCGATTTTCCGCTGCCGGACGGTCCGAGGAGGGCAACGATCTCTCCGGCATGAACCGTAAGATCGACACCGCGAAGGACCTCAATGGTCACGTCCCCCTGCGTGAAGCTGCGGGCGAGACCGCGCGTTTCAAGGACTGCCTCACTCATAGCGCAGCACCTCGACCGGATCGGTATTGGCAGCCTTGAGCGCGGGATAAAGCGTCGCGAGGAAACTGAAGCCGATCGCCATGAAGCAGATGACCCCGATCTCCACCGGATCAGGCTTAGAGGGCAGCTCCGTCAGGAAACGGATCGAGGGATCCCAGATATTCTGCCCGGTTAGCAACTGGATGAGGTCCAGCATGCCCTGCCTGAAATAGAGCAGAACAGACCCGAGAGCCAGCCCGGCCAGAGTCCCAAGCGTCCCAATTGAGAGGCCCACGGTCACGAAAATCCTGAGCAGGCTCGCACGGGTCGCCCCCATGGTTCGCAAGATCGCGATATCGCGGGTCTTTGCACGGACGAGCATGATAAGAGACGACAATATGTTGAACACCGCGACCAGAATGATGAGCGACAGAATGACGAAGGACACCACCCGATCCACCTGGAGTGCTTCGAAAAGCGAGGCATTCATCTGCCGCCAGTCGATGACGGTCGCCTTGTCCACAACAGCTTTGGCGAGCGGATCGAGTATTTTTTCCACGCGATCCGGATCCTGCGTCTTCACTTCGATCATGCCGACCTGATCGCCGAGAAGCAGCAGGGTCTGCGCGTCCTTCATCGGCATAACGACGAACGCCTTGTCATAATCATAGACGCCGATCTCGAAGATCGCGCCGATCTCATAGGGAAGCTGGCGCGGCACAGTGCCGAAAGGCGTGGACCGGCCCGCAGGATTGATGATGCTGATCGTGCCGCCGACGCCGACCCCCAGCTGATCGGCCAGACGCGATCCGATCGCCACTTTGCCGCTTCCGGCGCGGATGGCGGCGAGCGAACCCGCCACCACCTTCGTCTTGAGCGAGGGATTGTCGCGAATGTCCGCCTCGTTCATGCCGCGCACCAGCGCCGCTTCTACCCGCCCCTCATGTGTGGCGAGGAGGGGCTGCTCGATGAGCGGCGTGGCACTGGTGACGCCGGGCGTCTTGCGGGCCGTCTCGACGATCTGACGCCAGTCGGCCAGCCGGCCGCCATAGCCCTGCACGACTGCATGGCCATTCAGGCCCACGATCTTGTCGAACAGTTCGGCCCGGAAGCCGTTCATCACGCTCATAACGACGATCAGCGCGGCGACACCCAGCATGACTGCGACGAGGCTGATCGTGGCGACGAGGAAGATGAACCCCTCCCCTTTGCCCGGCAGCAGATACCGGCGGGCGACCATCTGTTCATAGGTGGAGAGGATCATGAAGGCAGATGGCTTTCCGATGACGACCTAGCCTCCCTATGGTGCGCCACTGGGCGAGGCAAGCATTTGCGCCGGCAAACAGCATCAAGAGTCTGTTGCGAATTTGGCACAGGAGCGACCGAAACTGCGCGCGCCTGTACTTGACCGATGACAGACGGCGAAGAGTCGCATAGCTCTCAATCTCGAAGCACAGGTTCGTCACAACATGGCCGTGGTTCAGGGAGGTGGCTCCCGCTTCCAAGCTTGAGGGGGCTAAGGAAGCGCGTGGAGCCGCCAACCAAAGGGGGAGACGATTGATCGTCCACGGGCGCCCGGACTGGCAACAGTCTGGGCGCTTAGTGTTTGAGGCTGCGACAAATCATGCGCCGATCCTCTTGAAAGCCTTTTCCTCCGTCCCATCTCTTTTCCATCCGGTCGCCAAGACGGGGCCGGATGATGACCGGACGCCAAATGGGTCCGGCATCGCACATCAACTCGCTCATTTGAGGATTTGAACCATGCGAAGCTTTGATCTCACTCCTTATCGTCGCTCCACTGTCGGCTTTGACCGCATCTTCGATTTCATCGAGAGCAGCGCTCGCCTTCAGCAGGACAACTACCCTCCTTTCAACATCGAGCGCATCGACCAGGATCGATATCGCGTCACGCTGGCGGTTGCCGGCTTCAAGACCGACGAGATCGACATCACTGCGCAGCAGAACCTCCTGCATATCACCGGCCGCAAGGACGAGACCTCGCAGGACGATCGCGCCAAGTTCCTCCACCTCGGCATCGCCAACCGGAGCTTCGAGCGCCGGTTCGAGCTGGCCGACTTTGTCCGCGTCGAGAATGCCGAACTTGCCGATGGCCTGCTCGTCGTCTCCCTCATCCGTGAGGTGCCCGACGCAATGAAGCCGCGCAAGATCGCCATCAACGGCAAGGGCGCCGTGGTGGAACTCGAATCAGGTGACCGGGCGGACAAGAACGCCGCCTGATCGCCGAACCAGTCTCTCAAACCAGTCGAGAGAACGGGGGCGTCCGGGGAAACCCGGGCGCCCTTTTCCGTATGTCAAACCAGCCGGCTCTGCCGAAGCGCCGCAGCGATGAAGCTGGCGAACAGCGGGTGCGGATCGAACGGCTTTGACTTGAGCTCCGGGTGGAACTGCACGCCCACGAACCACGGATGGTCGGGCCGCTCGACGATCTCGGGCAACATGCCATCCGGCGACATGCCCGAAAAAACGAGGCCACCGTCCTCCAGCATGGCGCGATAGCCCGTATTGACCTCATAGCGGTGGCGGTGCCGCTCGCTGATGCTCGTGGTGCCGTAAATGGAGGAAACCACGCTGTTGCCGGTGAGCTTGGCCTCATAAGCGCCGAGCCGCATCGTGCCGCCAAGGTCGCCACCCGATTCGCGCTTCTGGATGCCTTCCGCGCTCATCCACTCGGTGATGATGCCGACGACTGGCTCGTCTGTATGGCCGAACTCGGTGGACGAGGCATTCGCCACGCCGCCGAGATTCCGCGCGCCTTCGATACAGGCCATCTGCATACCGAAGCAGATGCCGAAATAGGGGATCTCGCGCTCGCGGGCGAAGCGCACGCTCGCGATCTTCCCTTCCGCGCCGCGATGGCCGAAGGCGCCGGGAACGAGAATGGCATGGCACGGCTCAAGCCGCGCCGCGATCTCGCTCTCGTCCTCATTCTCGAACAGCTCCGCGTCGATCCAGTCGATGTTGACCTTCACGCGATTGGCAATGCCGCCGTGCACGAGCGCTTCGTTGAGCGACTTATACGCGTCTGGCAGACCGACATATTTGCCGACCACGCCGACCGTCACTTCACCTTCCGGGTTCTGCAACCGATCCATGATGTCGAGCCAGCGCTCGAGATCCGGCTCGCCGCGCGGCTCGATGCCGAAAGCGCGCAGCACTTCGTCGTCCAGCCCTTCGGCATGATATTGCGCAGGCACGGCGTAAATGCTGTCCGCATCCAGCGCGGGAATGACCGCTTCCTTGGGGACGTTGCAGAAGAGCCCGATCTTCGCGCGCTCGCCGTCCGGCAGCGGCTTCTCGCAGCGGCAGACCAACACGTCCGGAGCGACGCCAAGCGCCGCAAGCTCCCGCACGCTATGCTGAGTGGGCTTGGTCTTCAATTCACCTGCCGCCGAGATATAGGGCACTAACGTCACATGGATGCTGACGGACTGGCCACGCCCCAATTCATTGCGCAGCTGACGGATTGCCTCGATAAATGGCAGTGACTCGATGTCGCCCACAGTGCCGCCAATCTCGCACAGAACGAAATCGAGATCGTCCGTCTCGGCGAGCGCGAACGCCTTGATCGCATCCGTCACATGCGGGACGACCTGCACGGTCGCGCCGAGATAGTCCCCGCGTCGCTCGCGCTGAATGATCTGCTGATAGATGCGCCCGGACGTGACGTTATCCGCCTGACGGGCCGAAACGCCGGTAAAGCGCTCATAATGGCCGAGATCGAGATCGGTCTCTGCCCCGTCGTCCGTCACATAGACCTCGCCATGCTGGTAAGGCGACATCGTGCCGGGATCGACGTTCAGATAGGGATCGAACTTGCGGATGCGGACTCGGTAGCCGCGTGCCTGAAGGAGCGCGGCGAGCGAGGCGGCCATGAGGCCTTTGCCAAGCGATGAGACCACGCCGCCGGTGATGAAGATGAACCGCGCCATGGGAGAAGACGCTTACGCGGAGGGAGGACAAAAGGGCAAGCGGACAACTCCTTGCTGCGCGAAAAAAATGAATCCTCATGACGGCACGAGAACGAAAATCCCGCCAAAGGTTCTAAAGGTTCTAGTCCTTAGAGCAAAAAAACGAACGTAAGCGTGGCGACCCAAGGCCGCCGCGCAACGAACACATGCATAACGAAAGCAGTGTAGGACAGCGGTAAGGCTGTCCTGTGACGCCGGTCAGTTGGCGAGCGGCACTGCGCTGTTCGAGGCCGCGTTAGCCGGTGCCGCAGGGGCACCCTGCCCGGCCGCGCCATTGCCAAGCAGATCCGGCGCAGGGGCCGGAGCCGCAGGAGCGTTCACGCTCGCTGCATTGCCGACCAGCGAGGTGTCGATGGCCGCTGCACGATGCTGGGTCGCCGCGATGACGGCAAGGACGATGCTGAGACCGACGAAGATCGTCGCGAGAATCGAAGTCGCCCGCGTCAGGAAATCGGCAGCGCCCCGCGCCGACATGAAGCTCGCCGGGCTGCCGCCACCGGTAAGGCCACCGCCCTCCGAGCGCTGCATCAGGATGACCGTGACCAGCGCCGCAGCGACGATAGCCTGGACGACAAGAAGAAAGGTGAAGAGCATCGGGAAAATCGGTTCCGTCTCTGGGAAAGGCGCCCCTTAGCGCGGAAGGGAGCAGGGTTCAACCATTGGCATTGCGATGAGCCGGTCGCCTGTCAAACGGCTCCGTCCGTCGCATCCGCCGACACCCCGTCCCATTCCCCGGAACCTGTAACAGATCAGTTCGCTTGCATGGCTATGCAGCCCGCATTGGGCACCCCTCCCAAGCTCTCGCAAACGCCCTGAAAGGCCCCGACCATGACACTCGACGGAAAGAAGATCGCCATCCTCATCGCGCCGCGCGGCACAGAAGAACCCGAATTCGTACAGCCACGGCAGGCCGTGCAGGACGCCGGAGCGGAAGTGACCGTCATAGGACTGGAGCCGGGCGAAGCGCGCACGAACAACAGCGATCTCGATCCGGGAGGCAGCTATGCCGTCGACATGACCATCGATCAGGTTTCTGCAGAGCAATTCGATGGGCTCATCATTCCGGGAGGCACGGTTGGTGCGGACACGCTGCGGGGAAACGGCGATGTGATAAACTTCGTCGAGGCGTTCTTCGACCAGAAGAAGCCGGTCGGCGCGATCTGCCACGGCCCCTGGTTGCTGGTGGAGGCCGATGTCCTCGATGACCGGTCTCTGACATCTTATCTGACGCTGCAGACCGACATCGAGAATGCCGGCGGAAATTGGCTCGACGAGGAAGTGATCGTTGACGAAGGCCTCGTGACGAGCCGGAACCCCGACGACCTCCCCGCCTTTTGCGCGAAGATCGTGGATGAGTTTGGCGAAGGACGTCACGCAGCTTCGTGAAAGGCCGGTGGAGCAGCGGATCGGAAAGGAGAAGCCCTATGAGCGATAACAGGAACGATCGCGGCCCGCGGGATGCGACGCGGGTCAATCTGACCGAGGACTATGAAGTCCAATACTGGACGAACCGGTTTGGAGTTTCGGAAGATCGGCTTCGCTCAGCCGTGGATAAAGTGGGTGTCAGCGTTGACGCGCTTGCGGAGGAACTGAACGGCTGATCGGTATCGAGCGTGCGGCACCGACTGCAATCGATAAGGCGATCAGTCCAGACGGCATTGATCGAGCAATACGATCAATGTCCGCAGTTAAACCTGTTGGATTAATCAGTGGCGACGCACTATCTCGCCTCTACCAGTTTCAACCCAACGGCAAAGGAGCCACCCTCTCATGGGCATTATCGGAAGCAAGATCAAACCCTTCACTACGCAGTCCTACTATCAGGGCAAATTCGTGGAGGTGAGCGACACCGATACGGCCGGCAAATGGGCGGTGTTCTTTTTCTACCCCGCCGACTTCACCTTCGTTTGCCCGACGGAGCTGGAAGACCTTGCCGACCAGTATGAGACGCTGAAGGGTCTGGGCGTCGAAGTCTATTCGGTCTCGACCGACACGCACTTCAGCCACAAGGCATGGCACGACAGCTCGCCGGCGATCGGAAAGATCAACTACCACATGCTGGGCGACCAGAATCACACCATCGCCAACAACTTCGGCGTGCTGCGTGACGGCGTGGGCCTTGCCGACCGTGCCACGTTCGTTGTCGATCCCGATGGTGTGATCCAGGTGATGGAGATCACATCCGAGGGCGTCGGCCGCAATGCCGAGGAACTGGTCCGCAAGATCAAGGCTGCCGTCTACGTGCGTGCCCACCCCGGCGAGGTCTGCCCCGCCAAGTGGGAGGAAGGTGGCGAGACGCTCGCGCCCTCCATCGACCTTGTCGGCAAGATCTGACCTTAATTTTACCTCTGTCGGAGCCGCTCCCCCTTTGCGGCTCCGGTCTGGCCGGGCGGCGCCCCTCCCACACGTCGCCCGGCACCCCTTCCGCAACCTTCATCAGCGCGACCGACGCGAGGCAGCTTTGCTTCGCGACTGGCGCCTGACGCCCGCGAGACATGACCATGCTTGATGCCGCCACGACCACCCAGCTGAAGACCTATCTCGGCAATCTGCGCCGGCCGATCGAACTGGTCGCGAGCCTGGGCGACGACCCCAAGTCGGCGGATATGCGCCAGCTTGTCGAAGAGATCGCGGCGGCTTCCGACAAGGTGAGCGCGCGGTTCGACGGCACGGACGCCCGTCGGCCTTCGTTCGCGATCCGCGCGGATGGCGGGAAGGCTGAGGCCGTGTTCGCGGGCCTGCCGATGGGCCATGAGTTCACCTCTCTGGTGCTGGCGCTGCTCCATGTCGGCGGTCATCCCCCCAAGGAAGACGCCGAACTGCTCGATGCCGTGCGCGCGCTGGAAGGCGACTATCACTTCGAGACCTTCTTCTCGCTCACCTGCCAGAACTGCCCGGACGTCGTGCAGGCGCTGAACATGATGGCGGCGCTCAACCCGGGCGTGACGCATACGGCGATCGACGGAGCGCTGTTCCAGCAGGAAGTCGAGGCGCGCAAGGTGATGGCAGTGCCGACCGTCTATCTGAACGGCGAGCCCTTCGGCCAGGGCCGCATGGATCTGGCGCAGATCATGGCGAAGCTGGACAGCGGCGCGGTCGCTCGCGCTGCCGAGAAGATCGCCGCCAAGGAGCCGTTCGACGTGCTGGTCGTGGGCGGTGGCCCCGCCGGTGCGGCCGCCGCGATCTATGCCGCGCGCAAGGGCATTCGCACGGGTGTCGTCGCCGAGCGTTTCGGCGGGCAGGTGCTCGACACCATGGCCATCGAGAACTTCATCTCCGTGCCGCACACCGAAGGGCCGAAGCTCGCCGCGCATCTGGAGAGCCATGTGAAGGACTATGACGTCGACATCATGAATGTGCAGGCGGCGGAGATGCTGATCCCCGGCGGCGCCAACGGCTATCACGAGGTGAAGCTGGCGAGCGGGGCGAACCTGAAGGCCCGCACGGTCATCCTCTCCACGGGTGCGCGCTGGCGGCAGATGGGGGTGCCGGGCGAAGACGAATATCGCAACAAGGGCGTGGCCTATTGCCCGCACTGCGACGGCCCGCTCTTCAAGGGCAAGCGCACGGCCGTAATCGGCGGCGGCAACTCCGGCGTGGAAGCGGCGATCGACCTCGCCGGGATCGTCGCCCATGTCACGCTGATCGAGTATGACAGCCAGCTGCGTGCGGACGCCGTGCTGCAGGCCAAGCTCTACAGCCTGCCAAATGTGAAGGTCATCACATCCGCGCTGACCAGCGAAGTGCTGGGCGACGGCGACAAGGTGACGGGCCTGATCTACAAGGACCGCAACCATGGCACGGAGCACCAGATCGAGCTGGAAGGCATTTTCGTGCAGATTGGGCTCATCCCAAACAGCGAATGGCTGAAGGACGCCGTGGCGCTCAGTCCGCGCGGCGAGATCGAGGTGGATGCGCGCGGCGCGACGAGCCAGCCGGGCATCTTCGCGGCCGGCGACGTGACGACCGTACCCTACAAGCAGATCGTCATCGCAATGGGCGAGGGTTCGAAAGCCGCGCTCTCCGCCTTCGATCATCTGATCCGCAACAGCGTGGAGGTTCCGGCGCAGGCCGCCGAAGCCGCCTGACCGCGAGAAGAAAGCGAGGAGGCTCGTGATCGGGAGCGATCACGGGCCTCTTCTGCGCGTCACTTCGTCGTGTAACCGCCATTGACGAGGATTGTCTGCCCGGTCATCCACCAGCCGTCCGTCACGAGAAAACGGACCCACGGCACGATATCCTCGATATGAGTAAGGCCGGTGGGGGTGAACGGCGAGAGCGCCGCCGCCGTCTTGTGATAGGCAACCGCTTCCGGGCCTTCCGCCGGATAGAAGAAGGGCGTGTCCATCGGGCCGGGGCCGATCGCCGTCACCGAAATTCCGCGCTCGCCGAACTCCTTGGAGGCCGCCCGCGTATAATGCTCGACAGGCGCCTTGGTCCCCGCATAGCTGGAATAGAACGGCGTGTAAGCGCCCAATAGCGAGGTCACCAGCGTGCAGACCTTGCCATTATCGCTCACCGCCTTGCCCGCTTCCTTGAGGAAGAAGAAGGCGCTCTTCGAGTTCACCGCGCTCATCTCATCGAACTCTGCCTCGCTGATCTCGACCATCGGCTTCTTGAGCACCTTGCCGACAGTGTTGATCGCAATATCGATGCTGCCCATCGCCGCGAGCGCGTCGGCAAAGAGCTTTGTCACCGCAGCAGCGGTCGTGAGATCAGCCTGAAAGGCGAAGCCATCGACACCCAGCGCCTTGATTGCCGCGACGGTCTTTTCCGCCTCTGCAGCGCTCGACGGACTGTTATAATGGATAGCGACCGCCTTCGCGCCCTTGGCGGCAAAGTCCGTGGCGATGAGGCCGCCGAGATTCTTGCCGCCGCCCGCGACGAGAACGGTCTTACCCTTGATGCTGTGATCGGCCATGTGAATCTCCTTCATGACTCGTCGCAATGCGAGTGCACTGCCACTGACCGGCACTCTACTATCCAGCACAGTGCGATAAACTGGTGAAATTTGATTTCACTTGTCAGATAGTGAGAACAATGGACCGGATAGACCTCTTCCGCATCTTCGTTCGGGTCGTCGATTGCGCGAGCTTCACGCGGGCGGCGGACACGCTGGCTCTGCCTCGCTCTTCCGTCTCCGCCGCGATCCAGACGCTAGAGGCACGGGTGGGCACGCGCCTGCTCCACCGCACCACGCGCCGCGTTGCGCCCACCCACGACGGCACCGCCTTTTACGAGCGCTGCAAGCGGCTGATCGCGGATGTAGAGGACGCAGAGGGCTTGTTCCGGCACTCGGACGAACAGGCGGCCGGGCATATTCGAGTCGATGTGCCGGGGCGGATTGGACGCCTCATCGTCGCGCCCGCCCTCCCCGACTTTCTTGCACGACATCCCGGCATCTCGGTGACGCTGGGCGTGACGGACAGGGCCGTCAATATGGTCGAGGATCGTGTAGATTGCGCGCTGCGGGTCGGGACGCTCAGCGATTCAGGGCTGATCGCGCAATCGGTAGGCGACTTGCCGCTCATCAACGTTGCCAGTCCGGATTATCTGGCGCGACATGGCATACCCCTCTCTCCCGAAGATCTGGCCGGCCACGAAGCGGTGCTCTATGCCTCTCCCTCGACAGGCCGCGTCGAAGACTGGGAATGGGTGGAGGGGGACCAGGTCCACACGATGCCACTACCCGGTCGCGTTACCGTGAACAGCGCAGAGGCATACATCGCTTGCTGCCTTGCGGGCCTCGGCATGATCCAGATTCCCGCCTATGACGTGAAGGCCGATATGCTCGCTGGCCGACTGGTAGACCTGATGCCCGATCATCGCCCCGAACCCATGCCGATGACATTGCTCTACCCACATCGCCAGCATCTCTCGCGACGGGTCCAGCTCTTCGCAGGCTGGCTGGGCGGCCTGATGCGCGAGGCAACCGCGCCCTGAACCGCTGTTCTTTCAACCGTGGAAATAATCGTAGACCGTCTGCGCCACAGCGGAGGAGACGCCCGGCGCGCGCTGGAGATCATCAAGACTGGCGTTGCGCACGGCCTTGGCCGTGCCGAAATGCATGAGCAGCGCTTTCTTGCGCGCAGGACCAATACCCGGCACTTCGTCCAGCGAGCTGACCGTGAGCGCTTTCGCCCGCTTCTGCCGGTGGGCGCCGATGGCGAACCGATGCGCCTCGTCCCGCAGGCGCTGGAGATAGAACAGCACCGGATGATTGAGCGGGAGCGTAATTTCCCGCCCATCCATGAGGTGAAACACCTCGCGGCCCTCCCGGCCATGATGCGGCCCCTTGGCGATACCGATCATGCAGACATCCTCGATCCCCATGGTCTCCAGCACCGCGCGGGCGGCATTGAGCTGGCCCCGTCCGCCATCGACGAGGACAAGATCGGGCCATTCGCCTGACTCGCGTTCGGGATCTTCGCTTTCGGCGCGAGCGAAGCGCCGCTCAAAAACCTCGCGCATCATGCCGAAATCGTCGCCCGCTATGGTCTCGGCGCGCTTGATGTTGAACTTGCGATAGGCGGACTTGCGGAATCCTTCCGGCCCCGCGACCACCATCGCCCCCAGCGCATTGGTGCCCTGGATATGGCTGTTATCGTAAATCTCGATGCGGTCCGGCGGGCCGTCCAGTCCGAAGAGATCGGCCATCTCCGTGAGGATCTGCCCTTGCGCAGTGGATTCGGCCTGACGGCGTTCCAGCGCCTCGATCGCGTTGCGCTGCGCCTGCCGGATGAGCTTCATCCGCTCGCCGCGCTGAGGCACCTCGATGCGGACCTTGCGCCCCGCCTGCTCGCTGAGCGCCTGCGCCAGCAGCGCGCTCTCGGCGGGCTCGCGATCGGCCAGCACCAGCCGGGCCGGCGGCACTTCCTCGTAGAACTGCGCCATGAACTGCGTGAGCACCTCATCCTCGCTCACATCGTGCGTATGGACCGGGAAGAAGCTGCGATGCCCCCAGTTCTGCCCGCCTCGGATGAAGAAGGCCTGGATGCACATGCCCCCGCCCTTCCCCGCCAGCGCGAAGATGTCCGCATCGCCCAGCCCCTCGGCGTTGATCGCCTGACTGCCCTGAATGAAAGTGAGCGCCTTCAGCCGGTCGCGGTAGACGGCGGCCATCTCGAAATCCATGGCCTCCGCCGCCGCCTGCATCTGCGCGCCGAGCTTGGCCTGAACCTTCGTGGACTTGCCGCCCAGAAAATCCTGCGCGTCTCCGACAAGCTCGGCATATGCATCCTCGCCGATGCGCCCTACACATGGCGCAGAGCAGCGCTTGATTTGATAGAGCAGGCAAGGCCGGGAGCGATTGGCGAAGAAACTGTCCGTGCAGGAGCGCAGCAGAAAGAGCTTCTGCAATGCATTGATCGTGCGCGTGACCGATCCGGCGCTGGCGAACGGGCCATAATAGCGCCCCTGAATCTTCTGCGCACCGCGATGCTTCTGGATGCGCGGAAAAGCGTGATCCTCCCGCAGCAGGATGAACGGGAAGCTTTTATCGTCGCGCAGCAGCACGTTGTAAGGCGGACGGAAGCGCTTGATGAATTGCGCCTCCAGCAGCAGCGCCTCGGCCTCGCTCTGCGTCGTCACGATCGTCATGGAGCGGGTCTGCGCGACCATGCGCTGCAGGCGGGCAGGCAAACGCTCGACCTGCGTGTAGTTGGTCACCCGATTGCGCAGTGCCCGCGCCTTGCCCACGTAAAGCACGTCGCCCCGCGCATCGAGCATACGGTAGACGCCGGGCCGGGTAGGCAATGTCGCAAGAGTCGCACGGATCGCGGCGACGCCTGCCTCGATATCCGGCGCGCCGGAGCCACGCACCGTGTAGGCCGCGCGCTCCTCATTGAAGCGATCCGGCGCGGAAGGACCATTATTGCCGTGGGAAGACATGGCCGCGAGATAGGGCCTCACCGGCGCAAAACAAAGTGGGATCAGCAGGCCGCCAGCGCAACGGCCCGGCGCCGGTCATCCAGCACCGCGATGCCCAGCATCACCAGACCGCCCAGCGCGAGCAGTGCGCCCACCCAGCCTGTCGAGGCCCAGCCATAGCCGGCCGCGATGGCGAGGCCACCGAGCCACGGCCCCAGCGCATTGGCGAGATTGAAGGCGCTGTGATGCAATGCGGCTGCCAGCGTCTGCGCGTCTCCCGCCACGTCCATGAGGCGAGTCTGGAGAACGGCGCCCAGCCCGCCGCCACATCCCACGAGGAAGATAGCCAGCGATAAGGTGACGATCTGCCCCGCGCCTAGCCAGTAAAACAGCAGCGCGGCGGCACTCCAGACAAGCAGGCCTGCCGCTGTTGGAATGAGCGCACGATCCGCTGCCCAGGCCGCACCAAGATTGCCCAATGTGAGCCCAACGCCGAAGATGGCCAGCACGAGCGGAACGAGCGTGGCGGAGACATGAGTGACTTCCAGCATGGTCGATGCGACATAAGTGTATACCGCGAACATACCGCCAAAGCCGATGGCACCGACGCTGAGCGTGAGCCAAACCTGCCTGCGCTTCAATGCGCCGAGTTCTCGCAGCGGGCCTGCTCCCTCGGCCGGTCTGTCGAGCGGCGCGAACCGCCAGACAAGCAAGGCCGTGGTGGCTGCAAGCACGGCGACGACGCCGAAGGCCCAGCGCCAGCCCACCGCATAGCCCAGCCAGTTGGCGAGCGGCACGCCGATAATCGTGGCGATCGTCAGCCCGGTCAGCACGCGGGCGACAGCCTGCGCGCGCTTGTCCGGCGGGACGAGTGAGGCGGCGAGGAGCGACGCGACCCCAAAATAGGCGCCATGCGGCAGGCCACTCAGGAAGCGGAAGAACAGCATCCAGTGATAGGTGGGCGCGAGCGCGCTGAGGCCATTGGCAAGGGCAAACACTGCCATCAGACCGATGAGCAGATGCTTCCGAGGGAACTTCGCCCCCATCACCGCGAGAAGCGGCGCGCCGACAACGACGCCGAGCGCATAGGCGCTGATGACATGCCCGGCTGTCGGGGCATCGATACCCAGCCCTGCCGAGAAATAGGGCAAGAGGCTCATCACCGCGAATTCAGCCGTGCCGATGGCGAAGCCGCCCATGGCGAGCGCGAACATCACCCAGCCGGGATGAATGGGAGAGCGTGAGGATTTATGCTGCATCGCAACACACATAATATCTAACCCCGTGCGGTGCCAGTGCTGGATGAGCAGGCGACTGCGCAGAGATTGCATCCTGCACAAAAGAAAAAACCGGCCGGATCACTCCAGCCGGCTCTTGCCGTCTCCAATGGAGAAGGCTCAGTGCGCGGTGCCCACCTTGGCGATCACCGCATCAACCAGGCTCTGGTCGGCCTTTGCATCGTGATGCTGGGTAATGAGCGCGGCAGCGGCAGCCGTCGCGGCAGAGGCTGCACGTGCCCGCACATCGGCAACGGCGGCACGCTCGGCCGCTGCGATCTTCTCCTCGGCCATCTTCTTACGGCGAGCGACCAGCGCGGTCGCCTCCGTCCCGGCATCGACGAGAAGCTGCTTGGCTTCTTCCTCGGCGCTTGCACGCATCGCGGCAGCGTCTTTCTCAGCGGACGCGATCTTTGCCTGATACTCGGCCTTAAGCGCTTCCGCCTCGGCGCGAAGCCGCGAGGCCTCGTCAAGCTGTTCGCGGATTTGGGCAATCTTGCTGTCCAGCCCCTTGCCGATGAGCGAGGGCACCTTCTTGATCAGCAGAATGAGAATGAAAACCGCCATGGCTAGGCTGACGAACTGGCCCGGGCCAAGCCCCATGAATGCCAGTTCCCCATGCGTCTCTGCGCCATGCGCGACGAGCGCCTGCGTATGATCGGCATTGGCAAGGTTCTGCGCCACTTCGGCAGAACCGGGGCTCAGATGTTCGCTATTAGCCATTGATCGCTGCCTTCACTGCCTGAAGCGCCGCCGCAGGGGTAACGCTTGTGCCCGCAACGCGCAGCACCATTTCGGACGCGGCGTCCGCCGCGACAGCCTCGATCTCACCCATCGCCTTGGTACGAGCGGCTGCAATTTCAGCCTCCGCACTGGCAATCTCGGTTGCAATCGCCGAATCCGCTTTTGCCAGCGCATCCTCACGCTGCTTGGCGGCCTTCGCCTTGGCCTCGGCCATAAGCGTCTGCGCCGTACTCCGCGCCTCATTCTCTCGGGCACGCCACTGTTCTTCCAGCGCGTCGGCGCCTTCGAAAGTGGCCTTGGCCGCCGCGAGATCACCCGCGATCTTCTGATCCCGCATGTCCACGGTCGACTGGACTTTTGGCACCATGCCAAGGCCGATGACGAAGAAGACGAAGCCGAACGTCACCAGCATCCAGAAGATCTGAGACGACCAGACTTCGGCAAGTTGCGCGATTTGAGGCATGGAGCTTCCGTTTACTCGATCGTCCGGACCGAGCCTGCCGGGACTGACGCCAGCGTCAGCCTTTCGGCGGGCTCAGGCCGAATGATGTGTCGCTATTAGGCGACGAAAATCAGGATCATCGACACGACGAACGCGAGCAGACCGAGAAGCTCGGCGGCCGCGAAGCCGATGAAGAGACGGCCCTGCTGACCGTCAGCCGCACCCGGATTGCGCAGCGCGCTCTCAAGGAACGAGCCGAAGACATTGCCCACGCCCAGCGCGGCCATACCAGCGCCGATTGCAGCGAGACCAGCACCGATGAGCTTTGCAGCTTCTGCGTCCATGATGATAACTCCTTTTCTAAACTCTATGATAATGTTGGATAAAACAGTCAGTGCAGATTGACGGCGTCGTTGATGTAAAGCGACGTCAAAAGCGCGAACACATAAGCCTGGATAACCGCGACCAGCAGCTCAAGGCCACTGATGCCGATCATGAGCAGGAAGCTCGGCAGACCAATCAGCGCACCCCAGCCGGGACCGGCATTGGCGCTGTTGATGATGAAGCTGGAGAGCACCTCAAGCAGGATGTGGCCCGCCATCATCGCCACGAACAGTCGCAGGCCAAGGCTGAAGGGGCGCACCATGAAGGACACCAGCTCGATCAGCGGAATGAGCGGAAGCAGCCAGGCCGGCGTGCCGTGCGGCACGAACAGCGAGAAGAAATGGAGACCATGCTTCCAGAAACCGACGATCAGCACGATAGAGAAGGACAGGATCGCCAGCACGCCCGTCGCGGTGAAATGGCTGGTAAAGGTGAAGGCATGGCTGCCGACGAGACCAAGCGGGAGAAGGCCCAGCAGGTTCGCCACCAGAATGAACATGAAGAGCGAGAACACGTAGGGCACGTAGGTCTTGCCCGCAGGACCGACATTCGCGGTCAGCAGATTGTCGATGAAGCCGGTCATCGTCTCAACGGCCATCTGCCAGCGGCCGGGCACGAGCTGACGCTTCATGCCGAGCGCGACGAAGGCCCACAGGACGACAGCCGTGAGCACCATCCACAGCGCACTGTTGGTAAAGGCGATATTGTAACCGCCCAGCGACCAGTGACCGGTGCCGAACAGCGGCTCGATCGTGAACTGGTGCATCGGGTCGATCTTGCCGGATTCTGCCACGCTTGCTCAGCCCTTTACGTTCATTTGCCTTCCCGACGAAAGCGCCCTCACTTGTCGGGGCGCTTGCTCGAGAGCCTGATAATGTTCCTGAATGCCACCACTATTCCAAGGAAGAGCAGCACCAGCAGGAGCCAGGGTGACGTGCCAAGCAACCGGTCCAGGACCCAGCCGATCAGCGCGCCGCCAGCAGTGCCCCCGATGAGCTCTCCGAGAACGCGATTGCCGAGGCGGTAATTCTCATCCGCCGCGCCGACCTGCGTAGTCCCGGTTCGCTCCGCCTCGACCTGCTGGGCACGGGCGAGCCGGTCCTGCAGCGACGCGATGCGCGCGTCTTCGTCGATGGGGTCCTGCCCGGGTTGAGTGTCTGGCGTCATCGGTCCGGCCTCCCCCATGCCCGAAAAATCGAGCATTTGTTTCTGGCCGACCCTTGGAACGCCTTTGCCGCCCCCGTCAAGGCGCGGCCCGTGTAGAAAGGGGATGGCGGGAAGTCAACCGCGCCCTAACGCGCCGTGGGACCGACGGAAAACCGCCCATCCCCAAGCGAGAGAAGCGCCGAATCGCCCGCGGGCGACCGCCCGATCGGTTCGCCTCAGCCCGCCGTGGCGCAATAAGCGGGCAGAGCAATGGGATCAGCGCCCTTCACCTGCCACGGGCCATCGCCGACACGATAGGCCTGACCCTGCTTCACTCGGCCAGCCAGTGTCTGACAGCCGGTCGCTGCCGCGACATCCGCGACAGTGACGCCGCGCTTGGCGGCAAGATCCGTGTAAGCCGCGCGGCGCTTGATGTTGATCGCATCGACCGCGCCCCGGATATCGCCCGAAACGCTGCCCTTGATTCCCAGATAGCCGTCCGACTGCTCACCGACCGTGCCGGCGGCCATCGCGGCGCTGACTGCGGCGTCCTGCGCGAAGGCGGGCGTGGACCGAAGCGCCACGCCAGCGGCGAGAGCGACGCCGGCAAGGGCGAGAGCGGAGAAGAGGATTGTCTTGCGTGTCATTGCGGGAAAAGCTCCGGATTGTTCTGGATGAGATCCTTTGCGTCCTGCTGGAGACGCACGACCACTTCCTGCTGGATCTTGACGTTCAGGTTAATCTCTATCGGCTTGTCCGGTGCCTGCACCTGAATGCAACCCGACACCCCCACAAGCGTGCTCATGACCAAGGTCGTCCTGCTGCCGATAATCGCCAATCGTCTCATTCCTGTCCCTTCGTTACGCCCTTGTCGCTTGCCGGGGGCTGAACGGCAAGTCCCGGTGTCTCAGCCGACGTTTCCCCCGCATTCAGCACCGTCTGATACTGCGCACCCATTTCCTCACGGATCAGTTCGCCCGGATCGATGAAGGAGCGCGCTGTGCTGATGAGGCCACGAAACGGCGCCTCGACCCGGACGTTAAAAATGAACGGCAGACCCAGGAACGGCCGGGTAAAGGCCGATCGCGCAGCCGCCGGGGTGCCCTGATTGATGCCGTTGACCGCGACCCGCGTGACGAATTCGCCGTCCAGCGCGCCGTCCATCAGCACGGTGAGGCATTTGTAGCGCAGGTTCTTGAGCGCTTCGAACGCCATGGTGCCGAATGTGCCGAGCTGCTCGTTGGAGACCTGCCCGACATAAGAGAGCGTGCCGGAAATCTTCGCGGGATCGCATGGGACGGTGAGACGTGAAGCGTCCTCGACCACCAGCGGCGGCAGGCCGGGCTGGCGCGCGACCAATATGCCGCCCTCGATGCGCCCTCCGCGCTCGTCGAAGACCATGGGCAGCAGCCCGTCATAAGTGCCTGTGGCGGAAATGTCCTTCAACTCAAGCGTGTTGATGAAGGCGCCCGCATCCAGCCCGGTGACTCGGAAAGCGAGATTGCGGGCCTTGCGCGAGTCGAGATTGAGCGTGGCGGGCAGCAGATCGAGCACGCCCCCGGCAAACGGCCACCGCCCGCCCTCAATGCGGGCCTGCTCGGAGGAGAGAAGCGCGTAGCGGATGACGCCATCCCGCACCTCAATGCCCGGGTTGACGCTGGCAATGCGGATTTCCTGATTCGGCTCGGTTCGCATACCGAGAAGATCAGCAAAGCGGATCGTTCCGGAGAAACCGCTGACCGGGCCAAAGGCAGCGGCGAACGCGGCATCCTGCGTGGAGAACTGGCCGGTGCTGGTGACGCCGGCCGGGGTCCAGTCGATGCGGCCACTGCCCGTCACCAGCGCCTCGACATTGGCGACGATGCCGAGTGCCAGCGGGGTAAGCTCGGCGGGCTGGAGTGCGGAACCGAAGGCCAGACGGCCAACGTCGAAGGTCGCGGAGCCCGATCCATTGCCGAGATCATGAGCGATCTTGACGGTGGCGACCGAGCGATCCCGCGAGGGATGACGGAGCGTCCCCTCCGCCCCGATCCGGCCGTCGACGAGCACCAGCCGCGCATCCGGCACGCTCAGCGGGAAGAAGCGGCGCTCCGGCGCCGTGTCGGAAACCGTCATTGCCCCGTCCAGCGCGAGGCGCGCATCGGCAAAGGTCCAGCGCCCGTCTATGCCGGTCATATCCAGCGGGACCGCGCCAATGCGGGCATGCGCGCCGGAGAGAATACCGGCAAATCCCTGACCCTGCGCACCACCTTCGAGCCGAGCAGCGTCGAGCATCGTGGGTGCGGCAGGATCGCCAAGCCGGACAGCAAGATTTCCCAGCGCAAAGCGCAGCCCTCGCAGATCGAGCCGCGCAGATTCGGCGCGCAATGACAATGGGCTTTCGCCCAGCCGCCCGGCCAGCGCCAGCGGAGCCAGCACGAAGCCGCCCTGCATTCCACTGGACCCTGTGGCGATGAGCGGCTGGCCACCCGGCGCACACAAACGCAGAGCCGCGGGATCGAAGCGCGCTGAGGACAGGGTAAGGCTCGTCCAGCGCAACGTCGTGCATCGATCCGCCAGCGCGAAGCGACCACCGGACGAGAATCGCAGATCGACCGGAACGCTAAGTCCCCTGACGCCACCGCCGGGCAGCGGCCCATCGAGCGTAACCTGCGTGCGCAAGCTGCCGGAGCCGTCCGCACGGAGGCGGAACGGCGTTTGCGCAAGAGCAAGGCGCGCGCCGCTTGCCTCATAAGGCCGCATGGCGAGCGTACCGCTCGTCTCTCCCTCCGGAGTGCGGCTTACCGCCAGCGTAAGATCGGGCAGCCCGCCACCGCCGGTTCGAATCCCACCCTCGCCCTGCCAGCGCCCACGCGCCTGATCCACCACGAGGCGTGCGGGTCCGGTCAGATCGAGGCGCGCGCCGCTTTCGGCCACGAACCGACCTTTGGTCAGGCCGATTTCTCCGCCCAGCCCCGTCCAGCGCGCTTCGCCGGTCATCGTCAACCGATTGGCCCGGCCCGCCTGGACGATCGCCCGCTCAAGCTGGCGGGCAAGCGGGGCCAGCGGCGTAGCGGCCACACTGCGCGACAGACCATCGATCGGCGCGCGGCTCGTCGGCGCCAGATCGCTGACCGTGAGCGCACCCGAAACCGACGTAGCGCTGTCATGGGGATCGGCCCGCATCGCGAAGCGACCGCCAAGCCGGGATACGCCGCCCCCGACCTGCGGGGCGCGAAACGAGTCGAGCGCAAGAGCATAGCTGCCCGCCAGCGCATCAAAAGGTCCGTCAAAGGTCACGAGGGCGCTCGGCCGCGACACCAGCGCACCGGCGCCCTTCATAGCGCTTGCCGCCAGGGTGATCGCGCCGCTCGCCCCATCGAAGGCTTTGGCGAGACGAACGTCGACCCCGAGATCGGGACCGGCGACCGTAATGCCCCGTGCGCCGCAATCCAGCGCCGGAGCGCGCAGCGGCCCCTTGAGCGAAAGACGCCCGCTCGAGGTGGATACCGCGAGATCGCCAACCGGTCGCGCGAGAGCACAGCCAGAAATGTCCAGCCGGGGCGAGGCCAGCGCCGCGCGACCGCGAAAGCCGCCATAGAGGAGCCCGGTGCCGTTCAGCACTGCTCCCGCCGGGCCGTAATCCGTGATGATCGTCGCGCGCCCGTCTGCGAGAGTGACGTCGATGTCCGGCAGGGCGGCAACGCCCTCCCCCTCTCCCATCAAGCGATCAAGAGCGCCAAGACTGAGGACACCGCCTTGCCAGGAGCCGCGCAGCCGCACGCCTGATGCTCGCACGCGCGTGACAGCCGGACGGAAGCCAGCATAGCCGACGTCCACCTCTATCCAGCGGGCCGTGAGATCCGGCCGGGCGGGATCACCCAGAACGAGATTTTCCAGCCGCTGGGTGCGTGGACCAATGCGCGTGAGCGTGTAGCGCGCGCGAACGCCTCGCGCGGCCAGTTCCTGCGCAATGAAATGATCGGCAATGGGAATGCGCTGCATCCAGACAATGCCCAGAGCGGCAAGCCCAAGCACTGAAACGCCCGCGACGATACGCCCGGCACGAGACCTCCGCCCGCGCGAACGCTCGACGGCATTGTCCGCCTCGCTCTCTTCAACGTCATTGTTCATTACGCTTGCGGCCGTCCGCACTCGATCCTAGCTTCCCGATCCATGATCGAAGCGGGGGATGAGGGCAAGAGCGCCGTGAAAGCGAGCGCTGGGGGCGGGATCGGGCACCGTGCGCGACTGCGACAACGGCTGGCTGACGGCGGACCCGACGCGCTTCTGGACCATGAACTCATCGAATATCTTCTCGCCCTCGCCATTCCACGCCGCGACACAAAGCCGCTCGCTAAATGCCTGATCGGGCAATTTGGTACCATTGGGGGCGTCCTGACCGCGGACTGGGACGCATTACGCGCGGTAGACGGGCTAGGTGAGACCAGCATCGCGGCGCTTAAAACCGTGCAGGCGGCCGCGCTTCGCCTATTGAAAGAAGAGGCGACGCGCGGCCCTGTGCTGGCGAGTTGGCAGGCACTGCTCGATTATCTACGCGCCGACATGGCCCATCTGACCGTGGAACGCGTGCGGGTGCTTCACCTCAATGCACGGAACATGCTCATTCGTGACGAGCATATGGGAGACGGCTCGATCGATCAGGCGGCGATCTACACACGCGAAGTCATCAAGCAGGCGATGCAACTGGGCAGCGCCAGCCTCATTCTGGTGCATAATCATCCCAGCGGATCACCCCAGCCCAGCAAGCAGGACATCGCGGTTACGCGGCAGATCATCGAAGCCGCGCGGCCACTCGGGATTTCCGTGCACGATCACATCATCATCGGCGCGGACGGCCACAGCAGCATGCGGGCAATGGCGCTGATCTAGGCGGCGTGGACGCAAAAAAGGCCCGAACCGCAGCGCGATCCGGGCCTTCAACCACCTTACCGGCAGGGGCGTGCAGCCGGAAGGTTATCGATTTTAGCCGCCGAGAAAGCCTGTCACCTCGGCCTTGCTCACCTTCTGGTCCTTGTCGGCATCAGCAGAAGCAAAGGCAGCGTTGGCATAAGCGGTGACTTCCGCTGCGTTGACCGACTGGCCGGTGGCCTTCATTTCATCGGTCTTGAGCGCGGCGATCCAGGTCTTGAACTCCGCCTCAGTCAGATTGCCATCACCGTCAGCATCATATTTGCCGAAGCCGGTGTTGACGGCGGTCTGAACCGCTGCAGACGAATTGGTCGGTGCGGGCTGTGCCTGAGCCGTCGTCGGAGCGGCGTCCGGTGACGTCGGTGCCGGAGCAGCGCTGGGTGCCGGGGCTGCCTGCGTTGGCGCAGGGGCCGGCGCGGCTGTCGCCGGATCAACGGACTGCACGGGCGCATTCGCGGCCGGAGCAGGGCTCGTCATATCTTGAGCCAGCACGGCCGGAGCCGAAAACATAAGGGGGAGACTCATAAGAAGGGCTGTCTTTTTCATGGCGGTCCTCTTTCAGTTTGCGACCCGAAGGATCCTCATGGAACGCTACGGGATGTCTTGAATTGCCCCTTTAAAACCCCCGCCCCGCCCACGTCGTTCCGCCATTTTTGGCAGGGAAGAACGCTTCGCCGGGCTCGACGAACCACTTACCGGCGAGTCGGACGGACGGCGCGATGAATGCCCCGCCCGACCATGATTGCACCGGTGGGAACGCGCTGCTACGCGGCCGCCATCACCTGGATTTTGGAAGGATTCGTCTCATGGTTCCCCGCTACGCCCGCAAGGAAATGAGCGCGATCTGGGAGCCTGAGGCGCGGTTTCGCATCTGGTTTGAGATCGAAGCCCACGCCACGGAAGCGCTCGGCGAGCTGGGCGTGGTCCCCAAATCCGCCGCAAAGGCCCTGTGGGACTGGTGGGCGACGGAACCTGCCATCGACGTGGCGGCGATCGACGCGATCGAGGCAGTGACCAAGCATGACGTGATCGCTTTCCTGACCTGGGTAGCGCAACAGGTCGGCGACGAAGCCCGCTTCATGCATCAGGGCATGACCAGCAGCGACGTGCTGGATACCTGCCTCGCCGTGCAGCTCGCGCAGGCCAGCGACATCCTGCTTGCAGATCTCGACGGCCTGCTGGAGGCGATCAAGCGCCGCGCCTTCGAGCACAAGCTGACCCCGACAATCGGCCGCAGCCACGGCATCCACGCCGAACCCGTCACCTTCGGCCTCAAGCTGGCGGAAGCCTATGCGGAGTTCGCGCGCTGCAAGACGCGTCTCATCGCCGCACGCGCTGAGATCGCGACCTGCGCCATCTCCGGCGCGGTGGGCACCTTCGCCAATATCGACCCGCGCGTGGAGAGCCATGTTGCTGCCAAGCTGGGGCTGTCGATCGAGCCGGTCTCGACGCAGGTCATCCCGCGCGACCGTCACGCGATGTTCTTCGCGACGCTGGGCGTGATCGCCAGCTCGATCGAACGGCTGGCTGTCGAGGTGCGGCATCTCCAGCGCACAGAAGTGCTGGAAGCGGAAGAATATTTCTCGCCCGGCCAGAAGGGCAGCTCGGCCATGCCGCACAAGCGCAACCCTGTGCTCACCGAGAACCTCACTGGCCTTGCCCGCATGGTCCGCTCGGCCGTGGTGCCCGCGCTGGAGAATGTGGCGCTGTGGCATGAGCGGGATATTTCCCACAGCTCGGTCGAGCGCTTCATCGGCCCGGACGCGACGATCACGCTCGACTTCGCACTCGCGCGTCTCACTGGAGTGGTGGACAAGCTGCTCGTCTATCCCGAGCGGATGATGAAGAACATGAACCGCATGGGCGGCCTCATCCACTCCCAGCGCGTGCTGTTGGCCCTTACTCAGGCGGGCGAGAGCCGCGAAGGTGCCTATGCCCTCGTCCAGCGCAACGCGATGAAGGTGTGGGAAGCGGACGGCACGCTCTCGCTCCTCGATCTGCTTAAGGCCGATCCGGAAGTGGGCGCCCGCCTTTCCGGCGACCAGCTCGAGGCACTTTTCGACCTCGACTATCACTATAAGGCAGTAGACACGATTTTCGCCCGGGTGTTCGGGGAAGGCTGAGCCGAGCGGAAGCGGAGTGGCGCAAGGGGTAGGCAAGCGCGAAAAGCCCCCCTATGCTCCCTCCAACACGGCTAACGGGAGGATGCCATGCAATTTCTGCGCACCGCCTTCTGGGTCATCCTCGCGATGATCATCATGCTCTTCACGTTCACGAACTGGACCCCGGTGACGATCAACATCTGGGGCGGCAACATGGTCGAGACCAAGCTGCCGCTGGTCGTGATCGTCGCCTTCCTTGCGGGATCCCTGCCCTTCTGGCTGCTCCACAAGACTACGCGCTGGCGAATGGGCCGCAGGCTGGAAAGCGCGGAGCGTGCGCTTGCGGCGACTGTCCCGCCGCCTCCGCCGCCGCCCATCACGTCTTCAGTAACGCCCGGCCCCGCGACAATCACGTCGCCCGCCGCGCCGATCGTTGACCGGGGACCTGACCCTCTATGACAAG
This sequence comes from Sphingobium sp. CR28, assembly GCF_052327305.1. Taxonomy (GTDB): domain Bacteria; phylum Pseudomonadota; class Alphaproteobacteria; order Sphingomonadales; family Sphingomonadaceae; genus Sphingobium. Next base: position 915,793 of record NZ_CP182486.1, read on the forward strand.
TGCTGTTTACGTTGCTATCGATACCCCGAACCTCGACAAGGCGATCGATATCGCCAAACGGGTGCGGCACCATGTCGGCGGGCTGAAACTCGGCCTCGAATTCTTCTGCGCCAATGGCCATCATGGCATTCACGAAGTGCGCAAGCTCGGCTTGCCGATCTTCCTCGACCTGAAACTGCACGACATCCCCAACACAGTCGCCAAGGCCGTGCAGGCGCTGCACGCGCTGGAGCCGGCCGTATTGACCGTCCACGCCGCCGGTGGGCGCGCCATGATGGAAGATGCGAAGGCGGCCGCCGGCACGAGCACCAAGGTCGTCGCCGTTACGCTGCTCACCAGCCTGGACGCGGGCGACATGGCTGACGTGGGGATGAACGGCGACCCGCACGAACAGGTGGAGCGGCTGGCGCTGCTCGCCCGCGACTCCGGACTCGACGGGATTGTTTGCTCCGGCAATGAGGTCGGCCATGTGCGCAAGCTCTGGCCAGAGGGCTTCTTCGTCGTTCCCGGCGTGCGCCCAGCCGGCGGCGCAATGGGAGACCAGAAGCGCGCCGTGACGCCACGCCAGGCGCTCGATGCGGGTGCATCGATCCTCGTGGTCGGCCGCCCGATCACCCAGGCCGCCGACCCCGACATGGCCGCGCGCGAGATCGAAGCCACGCTCTGAGCCCCGGTCAGGGGCTCGTCGTCACACAGATGGTTCCAAAGCGGGCCGTGTTCCTTTAGTGGCACGGCCATGAGCCGGACGGCAATCAAGATCTGCGGAGTCTCGACGATCGAGGCGATCGACGTGGCGGTACGCGGCGGGGCCAGCCACATCGGCTTCGTCCATTTCGCGCGGAGCCCCCGCCATCTCGATCCTGCGCGGCTCGCACTGATCGCGCCGCGCGTACCCGGCCATATCGAGCGCGTGGCGGTGCTGGTGGACCCGGACGACGCTACGATCGATGCAGTGACGCAGGCCGGGGGACTCTCGGTGCTGCAACTTCATGGCCACGAGACACCCGAGCGCGTGGCCGCGATCCGCGCGCGCACGAAGCTGACGGTGTGGAAGGCGATTCCGGTGAAGACTGCGGCGGATCTCGCGACCGGCGCGCACTATGCCGGTGCGGCGGACCTGTTGTTGTATGATGCCAAGACGCCCGACGGTGCCGCTTTGCCCGGCGGCATGGGGCTCCGCTTCGACTGGACCCTGCTGGCCGGGCACAGGCCGCCTTTGCCCTGGGGGCTCTCGGGCGGTCTCGATCCGGACAATGTGGCGGAGGCGATCCGGCTGACCAGTGCGCCGCTGGTCGATGTCTCTTCCGGCGTGGAAAGCGCGCCCGGGGTCAAGGATGTGGACAAGATCGCCGCCTTCTGCAAAGCGGTTTCCTCATGTCGACCCTGATCGTCCCTGCCAGACGCCTCCCGTCGCGATGGCGCTGATCGCTTCCGCCCAACCGGACCAGAAGCGAATGACCCCTCGTAACGAGAGATTACTACGATCATGACGACTGTAACCCTGCCCAATAGCCTGCGCAGCCTGCCCGACGAGAACGGCCATTTCGGTGCCTTCGGTGGACGCTATGTCGCCGAGACGCTGATGCCGCTGGTGCTGGAGCTGGAACGCGAATATCGCGCTGCCCAGAACGACCCGGCTTTCAAGGCCGAGTTCGACGGGCTGATGACTCATTATGTCGGCCGCCCCTCGCCGCTTTATTATGCCGAGCGGCTGACCGAGCATTTCCGCAAAGGTGCGAAGCCGGGGCACGGCGCGAAAGTCTATCTCAAGCGTGAGGAACTGAATCACACCGGCGCGCACAAGATCAACAATTGCATTGGCCAGATCCTGCTCGCCCGGCGCATGGGCCGCACGCGGATCATCGCCGAGACGGGCGCAGGCTCTCATGGCGTGGCGACGGCGACCGTATGCGCGCGCTTTGGCCTCAAATGCGTTGTCTATATGGGCGCCAAAGACGTGGAGCGGCAGCAGCCCAACGTCTTTCGGATGAAGCTGCTTGGCGCCGAAGTCGTGCCCGTGACGAGCGGCGCCCAGACGCTCAAGGATGCACTCAACGAAGCACTGCGCGACTGGGTCGCCAATGTGCACGACACATTCTATCTGATCGGTACGGTCGCCGGCCCCCATCCCTATCCCGAGTTGGTGCGCGACTTTCAGTCGATCATCGGCACGGAAGCGCGCGCGCAGATGCTCGAGACGGAAGGGCGCCTGCCCGACCTGCTGATTGCGGCGGTAGGCGGTGGTTCGAACGCGATCGGCCTGTTCCACCCGTTCCTCGACGATCCCGAAGTCGGAATGCTCGGCGTCGAAGCGGGCGGGCATGGCGTCGATACCGACCAGCATGCCGCCACGATCGGCGGTGGCAGTCCCGGCGTGCTTCACGGCAACCGGACCTATCTGCTGCAGGACGAAGACGGGCAGATTCAGGAAGCCCACTCGATCTCGGCGGGTCTCGACTATCCCGGCGTCGGCCCGGAACATGCCTGGCTTCATGACATCGGCCGGGTTTCCTATGAAAGCGTGACGGACATGCAGGCCATCGAGGCCTTCACGCTGCTCGCCGAAGTGGAAGGCATTATTCCGGCGCTGGAAAGCGCCCATGCCCTCGCCGCTGTAGGCGAGAAGGCACAGGCGATGCGCGAGGACCAGATCATCCTCATCAATCTTTCCGGTCGGGGCGACAAGGACATGGCGACCGTGGCGGCATCGCTGGGTGTGAAGATATGAGCCGCATCGCCAACGCATTCGCCAAGGCAAAGGCGCAGGGCCGCGCGGCTCTTGTCTGCTTCGTCACGGGCGGCGATCCGACGCCGGGCGACACTGTGGATATTCTTGACGCGCTGGTCACCGGCGGCGCCGATGTGATCGAGCTGGGCATGCCATTTACCGATCCCATGGCGGACGGCCCCGCAATCCAGCGCGCGAACCTGCGCGCCCTTGCGGCTGGCACGAAGACGGCGGATATTTTCGCGATCGCCCGCGCGTTTCGTCAGCGTCACCCGGAAACGCCGCTGGTGCTGATGGGTTATGCCAACCCGATGACCGTACGCGGCGCGGACTGGTTTGCCAGCGCGTGCCGCGATGCAGGCGTGGACGGCGTGATCTGCGTGGACGTTCCGCCGGAAGAGGATCCCGGGTTCGGCACTGTCCTTCGCGACGCTGGCATCAGCTTCGTCCGCCTCGCCACGCCGACCACGGACACGGCGCGGCTGCCCGCCGTGCTGAAAGGCGCCTCGGGCTTTCTATACTATGTGTCGGTCGCCGGCATCACTGGACTTCAGCAGGCCCCGCAGACCAGCATCGAGGAGGCAGTCGCTCGCCTCAAGGCCGCGACCGATCTGCCGATCGCGGTCGGTTTCGGCGTCCGCACGCCCGAGCAGGCAGCGGCGATCGGCGCGGTGGCCGATGGCGTCGTCGTCGGATCGGCCATCATAGACATTATTGCAGAGCATGGTGCGCAAGCCGCCCCGCAAGTGGAGGCTTTCATTGCTTCGCTGCGCGATGCCATGACCCAGAAGGAGACCGCCGCATGAGCTGGCTGAACCGCGTCCGCAACGCGATCCCTTTCATCGCCAAAAAGTCCGACGCGCCCGACAATCTCTGGCAGAAGTGCCCAGGCTGCGGGCAGATGGTCTTCACCAAGGAGTGGCAGGAGAATCTCTCCGTCTGCCCGCACTGCGATCATCATGGGCGCATTGGTCCCAAGGACAGGTTCGCGCAGATTTTCGATGCCGGCACCTGCCGCGCTCTGCCCGTGCCCCAGGTGAAGGAAGACCCGCTAAAATTCCGGGACTCCAAGCGCTATACCGACCGTATAAAGACGGCGCGGGCGCAGACGGGCGAGCAGGACGCGCTGCTCAACGCCCATGGCACGATCGAAGGGCATAGCGCGGTCGTCGGCGTGCAGGATTTCGCCTTCATGGGCGGATCGATGGGCATGGCTGTCGGCGCGGCGTTCGTGCAAGGCGTGCAGGAAGCCATCGCACGGCGCTGCCCCTACATCATCTTCACGGCGGCAGGCGGCGCGCGCATGCAGGAAGGCATTCTCAGCCTGATGCAGATGCCGCGCGCGACTGTGGCGATCCAGATGCTCCACGACGCGGGCCAGCCCTATATCGTGGTCCTGACCGACCCCACGACCGGTGGCGTGACCGCCAGCTACGCCATGCTGGGAGACGTGCAGATCTCCGAGCCTAACGCGCTCATCGGCTTTGCAGGTCAGCGCGTGATCGAGAGCACGATCCGCGAAAAGCTGCCGCAGGGCTTCCAGCGTGCCGAATATTTACTGGACCATGGCATGCTTGACATGGTGGTCGAGCGCAAAGCGCTGCGCCAGACGCTCGCGAGGCTCATCGACTATCTGACAGCGGCACAGGCCGCCTGACGACACGCGACGCCGGAGAGCGGAATTGGCCGACCACGCGGTTTCCGATCACCCCGCCGTTCAGGCAGCGCTCGACCGGCTGGCAACGCTTTCTCCCGGGCGGGACATACTCGGCCTCCGGCGCATAACGACCATATTGGCCCGACTGGGCGATCCGCACCTCGCCTTGCCGCCCGTCTTCCACGTCGCCGGAACGAACGGCAAGGGGTCCACCTGCGCCTTCCTGCGTGCCGCGCTGGAAGCGGATGGGCGCAAGGTTCATGTCTACAGCTCGCCCCATCTCTGCCGGTTCAACGAGCGGATACGGGTGGCGGGCACGCTGATCGGCGACGATGAACTCGCCGCGCGGCTCACTCGTGTTATGAACGTGGCGGAGGATGTGAGCGCCAGCTTCTTCGAAGTCACGACAGCGGCCGCTTTCCTTGGCTTTGCGGAGCGTGCCGCAGATGCCTGCATCATTGAGGTGGGGCTGGGCGGCCGGCTCGATGCCACGAACGTGATCGCGGCGCCCGCCATCGGCGGCATCGCGCAACTGGGCGTCGATCATCAGGCGTTTCTGGGCGACAGGCTGACCGACATCGCGGCCGAAAAAGCAGGCATCGCCAAAGCGGGGACGACCATGGTCACCATGCGGTACTTGCCGGAAATCGCAAGCGTGGTCGGCCGCAGGATCGACGAGGCGGGCGCCTATTGGTTGCCGCGCGGCGAGAGCTGGGACATCGCCGCCTATCGCGGGCGGCTGCATTATCGCGATGCGGCGGGACGGCTGGATCTGCCTCTGCCTCGCCTGCCCGGCGCGCACCAGTTCGCCAATCTGGGCCTCGCGACGGCGATGCTGCGCCACCAACGCGCCCTTGAAGTGAGCGAAGCCGCGCTGCGCGCCGCGCCCCTGTGGGCACAGTGGCCCGCGCGCCTTCAGGGTCTCGATGCCGGGCCAGTGAAGGACATATTGCCCGCCGACTGGCGCGTGACGCTCGACGGCGGGCATAATCCCGACGCGGGCCTCGCCATCGCGGCATGGCTGGCAGAAACGCTGGGCGCGGACGAACGCGTCGACCTCGTCATCGGCATGTTGGCGAACAAGGACGTGGAAGGCTTCCTCGCGCCCATCTGCCCGCATGTCCGGTCGATCCGGAGTCTGCCGGTGCCGGGCCACGACCATCACGGCCCCGAGGCCTTCGCCGCGATCGCGGAGGAATGGCGCGTGCCGCATAGCGCCCATAGCGACGTGATCGATGCGGTGCTCGATCTTGCCGCGACGCGATCGGGCGAGCCGACCGGCGCCGCGCTCATCTGCGGCTCGCTTTACCTTGCCGGGCAGGTGCTCAAGCTCAACGGGCAGGAACCCGGCTGAGACCCGTCAGTCGTCGGTAGTGCTCGGTTGTCGCACCGTCTCCACGACGAACCCCCTGCGCCACATGATCCACAGAAGGATCATTCCCGGCACCGCAGCCACCACGGTAAATAGCCAGAAAGCCACCCAGCCCAATCCTTCCGCCAGAAAGCCCGAGGGGGTCGAGAGCCAGGTGCGACCGACCGCGGCAAAGGATGAAAGCAAGGCGAACTGCGTGGCCGTATAGGCAAGGCTCGACAGCCCTGAGAGATAGGTGACGAAGACAGTGAGGCCGATGCCGCTGGTGAAGTTCTCCGTCCCTACCGCAAGCGCCAGCATCGCCGTGGAGTGACCGGAAAGCGCGAGGAGCGAGAACAGGACGTTCGAGAACATCATCATGAGGCCGGAGACGAACAGTGCCCTGCCCATGCCGAGCCAGGCAATGAACGGCGCGCCAAGCGCGGAACCAGCGATGAGCGCGGCGAAACCGACGAACTTGTTCACCGCAACATATTCGGTGTCCGAGAAACCCAGCTCGACGATCATCGGCGCGAGCATCGTCTGCCCCATGGCGTCGCCGATCTTGTAGATCAGCACGAAACCGAGAATGAGGAACGCGCCGTGGCGCGTGAGGAACTCACGGAACGGATTGACGATCGTCTCCGCGAGCCAGCCGCCAATCGACGCGCCCTTCTGCAGCGCCTTGTGCGGAACATAGCGCCCCTCGCCTGCGAACAATGCGCCCAGCGCGGCGGGGAGCACGCAAAATGCCGTGATCCCATAAGCTGTGGCCCAGCCAAGACCGGCACCCTCGCTCGAGGCGAGGAAGATGGTACCCGCCCCCGCCAGAAGATTGCCTGTGCGATAGCCGAACTGGTTCATCGCCGTACCGTGAGGCAGTTCATCCTCGCTCAATATCTCGATGCGATAGGCATCGATCACGATATCCTGCGTCGCGGAGAGGAAGGCGACAATGATCGCCCAGAGCGCGAAGCGGGCAAGATCCTGACCGGGGTCGCTGGACCCAAGCTGCCAGATCGCGCCAAACAGGAACGCCTGAATAACGAAGAGCCAGGCGCGGCGCTGCCCAAGCAGCCGGCTCAGTCCGGGAATGGGCAACTTGTCGACGAGCGGCGCCCAGAGGAATTTGAGCGTATAAGGCGTGGTCAGCCCAATGGCGAAACCAATGGTCGACTTCTCGATGCCGACTTTCGAGAGCCAGAAGGTCATCGTCGCGAGCAGCAGAGTAAGCGGAAAACCGCTGGAGATGCCGAGCAGAAAAGCCACGAAGGGCATTGGCCGCAAATAGGGCCGGAAGCTGGGGACGATGAAGCCCACACCAATAGCGACGCCCACGATCAGCGCAAAAATCAGAGTCTGCGTCATCCCCGCTCCTTTGCCAGCCGCCCGCGAACGCCAGCGAAAGGAGAGTGATTAGCGCATCGCGCGCGTTTGGCCAGCGCCGGTTTTGCTTGCGCTTACGCGCCGAAGGGGAACAGCGTCAGCCCAGGCGGCAGCCGTCCGGGCGCGAGGCCACGGATGACTCGATCGCAGATATTGACCGACCGGACCAGATCGCGCGGGGCGAAGGGCTTGGCCAGCCAGCCGAGCGCGATGCCACCGATCTGCGCTTCCGTGGGGCACGAGCCGGTCACGAACAGCACCGCAATATCGCGCGCACGGGCATGGACCGCCAGATCAATGCCGCTTCTCACACCACGCAAACGAATATCGGCAATGAGGAGATCAACGCCGCCTTCGCTCTCGATCACGGCTTCGGCGTCCCGCATCCGGTCGACTGTGGCAACGACGTCAAAACCGCCAAGCGTCAGCGCATGCTCGTTGTCAAACGCCAACAAGGGCTCATCCTCCACGATGAGGACGCGCTTCAGACGCTGTCTTGCCTTCCCGAAAAACATTGCCGCAAAGTCCCACATGCGCCATCAGGCGGCGATTGACCGGGCTTCAGGCGCATCGTCGGCGCTACGCTGAGCGAGGGTGATTCGCCAGTCCCTCCGCGTCGCCCCGAGCGAAAACATTCGAGGAACTGTCGCCTTGCCGCCACACACAGATCGACCAAAGCGCAACAGCGGCCGAAGCGGCGGCATAACCCCACGCGGACGGCGCCCCGGCCCCGTCGCCGCGAAGGCGGGAAAGCCATCCGCCGTGCCCGCAGCAAAGCGCGCTGACGGGGAGTCCGGCGCACCGCGTGAAGGGGACCGCATCGCCAAGTTGCTCGCCCGCGCGGGCATCGCCTCGCGCCGCGACATCGAGCGGATGATCGCGGACGGACGGATCGCGAAGGACGGCGTGACTATCGAGACGCCGGCGACGCTTCTGACTTCGCTGCAAGGCATCACGGTCGATGGGAAGGCGGTAAAGGAGCCGAGCCCTGCACGCCTCTTCCTCTTTCACAAGCCTGCCGGCGTCCTGACGGCTGCGCGTGACCCGCAGGGCCGCGCGACAATCTATGACCGCCTGCCTGCCGAGCTGCCCCGCGTCATGCCCGTCGGCCGGCTCGATCTCAATACCGAAGGACTGCTGCTGCTCACCACGGATGGCGGGCTGAAGCGCGAGCTGGAACTGCCGGCCAACGGCGTGGAGCGCACCTATCGCGCCCGTGCCTTTGGAGAAATCAGCCAGGCGCAGCTGGAGGATCTCATCGAGGGTATCGAGATCGAGGGCATGCGCTATGGGCGGATCGACGCCAATCTGGAGCGCCGCACGGGGCGGAACCAGTGGATCGAAATGACGCTGACCGAAGGCAAGAATCGCGAAGTGCGCCGGGTGCTGGAGCATCTGGGCCTGAAGGTGAACCGCCTCATCCGCACGCGCTACGGTCCTTTCGTGCTGGGTGAGTCAACGCCGGGCGAAGTGGTGGAAGTGCGGCAGCACGATCTTGTCCAGTTCCGCAAGTCGCTGACGAAAATGGTTGAGAAGAAATGAGAATTATCGCCGGGCAATGGCGGGGCCGCCCTCTCGTGGCACCAGCCGGCGACGCGACGCGCCCCACTGCGGACCGCACGCGCGAAACGCTCTTTTCCATGCTGGTAAGCCGGATCGGCGCCTTCGACGATCTGCGTGTGGGAGATTTCTTCGCGGGATCGGGCGCGCTGGGGCTGGAAGCGCTATCACGAGGTGCGGCATCCTGCCTCTTCGTCGAGCAGGATCGCGCCGCCATCGACGCTCTGAAGAAGAACTGCGCAACGCTGGGAGTAGAGCGGCCGGATATTCGTCAGACCTCCGTGCTCACCATGGGAGTCGCGGCCGCGCCGTTGGACATTCTGTTCATGGACCCACCCTATGGATCTGGAGCGGGCGGCGTGGCCTTGGACAAGCTGTCGCGGCAGGGCTGGATCGGACCTGCAACCTGGGTCAGCATTGAAACCGCCAAACAGGAAACGATTGCCGTAAAAGGCTTCGAGACGATTGCCGACCGCATTGTAGGCAAGGCGAAGATCCACCTCCTGCGCACGGAAGCGTCAGCCGAAACGTAAAACGGGCCGGCAACTACGGCTACCGACCCGAAATTTCATCACGTCAGAACTAGATCAACGCGCCTTGCGGGCCTTCCGGGCATCCGCCGCGTTGACGCATCCATCCGTCACGTCCTTCCCGCAAACGGGATAGTCCGCTGGCGGCTGGGGTGCGTTCTGAACAACCGGGCTTTGCGGCGCCATAGTCGGCTGCATTGCGCCTCCAGGGGGCGGCGGTGGGGCATCGGCGGGGGCTGGCGGCGCAGGCATGGCGGACGGCATTCCGCCATCAGCGGGCGGGGTGTTCGTTGGCGGCGCTGCCGTTGGCGGGGGCGGCGCGGCCGTCGGGCCGGGGGTCATCTGAGCATGCGTAGCAAAAGACAAAGTGCTGACGGTCAGTCCCGCTAGAAGAAGCATCTTGCGCATCGGTTTCTTCCTCTCGATCTATTGAAGGATGACATGCGATGGACGCTAAAATCCTCAGCGACTGTGAGGGTCCATCCGATATGAGGATCGCCGCCGAAACGTTCTTTCCGCCGCACGAATGGAGGGCAGGGCGTTCCGGGCGGATAGCGAAGCAGCCATTGCCAAACGGAGGACCAGCGCTACAACGGCGCGATGCACCTTCCTCGCTTTGGCGCTTCCGCGCTCTTCCTCATGGCCGCGACTGCGCCGATCCACGCCCAGACGCCCGCTCAAACCCAGGCACCCACGCTCGATCCGAAAACCGCGTTTTATGAGCTGCGTATCTACTACCCGGCGGCAGGCAAGCTGAATGCTGTGAATGCGCGCTTCCGCGACCACACGATCCGGCTGTTCAAAAAACACGGCATGACCAATCTGGGCTATTGGAACGAGGCGCCGACGGCCGAAACGCCCAATGGCAGACTGGTCTATGTGCTCGCCTATCCCGACCGTGCAGCCCGCGACGCGTCTTGGCAGGCCTTCCGCGCCGACCCCGAATGGCAGGCCGCTTCAAAAGCATCCGAGGTCAACGGCAAGCTGGTCGAGAAGGTGGAGAGCATCTTCATGAACCGCACGGACTATTCGCCCGCCTTCGCTTTCCCGCGCTGACCTCCGAACGTCACTCGCCGGGGAAACGATCAAACTTCGGCAGTTCGTCCACTTGCGCCATCCAGGGCGCTGCTTCGGCAAGCTGGATGTGCGCCTGTGGCGGAAAGAGCGCCTGATCGTCGAACGTGGCGCTCTGAATGTCGATCTTGCCCGGGAAAATGGTCTGGTTCAGATAGAACAGGCTGGTCCCGCAGGTGCCGCAGAACTGGCGCTCCCCATATTCTGAGGACTGATAGCGCACGGGCTCGCCTGAAATCGTCACTGCGTCCTGCTCGAAGAGAGCCCAGCCGACCATATGGGCGCCAGATGCCTTGCGGCAATCAGAGCAGTGACAAAGCGCACTATGCTGCGGCTCCCCACGCACTTCAAACCGAATTGCCCCGCAATGGCAGCCACCCGTCGACATATTCGCCTCCCTGATATTCACTTTCTGTTCTCATGATCGCCAACATAGGTCAAGCGGTTCTCCTCAAGATTGATTCTCTTTTTGTTCTAGCTTATCGACCTGCCGAGCGAAGCAGAGCTTGCCCGTCTCGGATCCCCCTCCTACCTCCCTTATGATGTCTCATCCTGTCCCCTCCCCTGACGATCCTCCCTATCTTACGGGCCTGAACCCTCCGCAGCGGGAGGCCGTGCTCACCACAGAAGGGCCAGTTCTGGTTCTGGCCGGAGCAGGCACGGGCAAGACTGCGGCGCTGACCGCGCGCCTTGCGCATCTGGTGGCAACGCGGCGCGCCTACCCTTCCGAAATCCTTTGCGTCACCTTCACCAATAAGGCCGCGCGCGAGATGCGCGAGCGGGTCGGGCGTATGATTGGACCAGCAGTGGAGGGCATGCCATGGCTCGGCACTTTCCACGCAATCGGCGCTAAGATGCTGAGGCGCCATGCCGAACTGCTCGGCCTGCAATCTAACTTCACCATTCTCGATACCGACGATCAGCTCCGCCTGATGAAGCAACTCATTCAGGCGGCAGGCATCGACGAGAAGCGGTGGACGGCGCGGGCCTTCGCGGCGTTCGTCGATCGATGGAAGAACCGGGGGCTTAACCCCTCCGATGTCGACGCCGGAGAAAGCGAGGAATTCGCCGCCGGGCGCGGCAAGGAGTTGTACGCCGCCTATCAGGCCCGGCTCGTAGCGCTCAACGCCTGTGACTTCGGCGACCTGCTGCTCCACGTGCTGACGCTGCTGAGGCAGAACCGGGATGTGCTGGAGCAATATCAAGAGCGCTTCCGCTACATCATGGTCGACGAGTATCAGGACACCAACTCGGCGCAGTATCTCTGGCTGCGCCTGCTCGCGCAGGCCCGCAAGAACATCTGCTGCGTGGGAGACGACGATCAGTCGATCTACAGCTGGCGCGGCGCGGAAGTGGCCAACATCCTGCGCTTCGAACGGGATTTTCCCGGCGCGACGATCATCCGGCTTGAGCAGAATTATCGCTCGACACCTCATATCCTCGCTGCTGCATCGGGCGTGATCGCGCAGAATGGCGGGCGACTGGGCAAGGATTTGTGGACCGAGCGGGACGCGGGCGAAAAGATCCGCGTGATCGGGGTATGGGACGGGCCGGAAGAAGCGCGGCGGGTCGGTGAGGAGATCGAGGCGGCGGAGCGACGCGGCACTTCGCTCGACGACATTGCGATCCTCGTCCGCGCGCAGCACCAGACCCGCGAGTTTGAGGACCGGTTCATCCAGATCGGAATCCCTTACCGCATCGTGGGCGGCTTCCGCTTCTATGAGCGGGCGGAAATTCGCGACGCGCTCGCCTATCTGCGGCTGGTCCACCAGCCGGCCGACGACCTCGCCTTTGAGCGGATCGTTAATGTGCCCAAGCGCGGGCTTGGCGACAAAGCCGTGGAGAAAATCCACCGGCTCGCTCGCGCGGAAGCCAGCCCCCTCTCTCATGCCGCCGCGCGCATTATCGACACCGACGAGCTGACCGGTCAGGCGCGCAAGGCGCTTGGGCGCTTCGTGGGCGACCTCGCCCGCTGGCGCGACATGGCGCAGACGATGAACCATGCGGAACTCGCCCGGCTCATTCTGGACGAGAGCGGTTATACCGCGGTGCTTCAGGCGGAGCGAACGACAGAAGCTTCCGGACGCCTCGAAAACCTCCAGGAACTCACCCGCGCCATGGAGGAATATGAGACGCTCGGCGCCTTCCTCGAGCATGTCAGCCTCGTCATGGACAATGAGGCCGCGCAGGGCGAGGCCAGAATCACGATCATGACGATCCACGCCGCCAAGGGGCTGGAATTCGACACCGTGTTCCTCGCCGGCTGGGAAGACGGGGTCTTCCCCTCGCAGCGCGCACTCGACGAGGGCGGCCTTGCCAGTCTGGAGGAAGAACGCCGCCTCGCTTATGTCGCGATCACCCGCGCCCGCCGCCTGTGCTTCATCTTTCACGCGGCCAACCGTCGGATTTACGGGCAATGGACCAGTTCCATCCCGTCGCGCTTCGTGGGCGAGCTTCCGGCTGAGCATGTCGAGGAGGAGACGACGATGACCGGTGGCGCCTCGCTATGGCGCGCCAACTGGTCCGAGCGGGACGACCCTTTCGCGAATGTCGCCCGAGGCTCCGGACGGGGACCGGGCTGGCAGCGCGCCGCCAGCTCTGGTGGTTTTTCGCGCGAACCCACCCGGTTGGTCGAGGCGCGCCAAAGCGCCGTGAGCATCGGCAACAAGGGGCGCAGCGATATCAGCCTGGGCCAGCGTATCTTCCATCAGAAGTTCGGCTATGGCTCGGTTGCGCAGATCGAAGGCAACAAGCTGGAGATCGACTTCGAGACGAGCGGGCGCAAGCGCGTGCTCGACAGTTTCGTTAGCCTCGCATGAGGCTTACTCAGCGGGAACCGCTTTCCCCTGACTGCATTGCTGCGAATACCGGCGCGACTTTCCGCACTCAAATGACCGGATTTATTTCGTCCATTCTGGAGAGAAATTTCCAGAACCAAGTCAATTGTTTGAAAATACAGAATTCTTGACCTGTAATTTCAGATGAATGGCGGATCACGGTCTTATTTTGTTAAGACCATATCATTAAGACTGGCCATGCGACCCGATGGGCGCTGATCGCATGTCAGTGCTCAATAACTAGACCCGGCTCCTCTTCGGCGGAGCCGGGTTTTCTTTTCGTCATTAAAGTTTGTTGAATCAGTGGCTTGGCCGTTTGGGCCGTCCGTTCACCCAGCAGGCACAGAGGAATTTGCAGCGCCGCACGTCCAAGCGACATTGCGCTGGCGAGCACCTTCCGCCAAGGAGCCGCGATGGCCAGCGCCCCGCCGGATGAGTCCACTCTCACCGATCTTTCTTCGATCGAACCCACGCATCCGCTGCTGATCGGCAAGTTCCGGGCGTTCTTGGTCGTGCGCTTGGCGACGATCCTTGGATCACAGGGCATGGCCCTCATCATTGCGTGGCAGGCCTACAACATCGCCCGGCGCACTATGGATGCGCCACAGGCCGCGGCGCAACTGGGCATTATCGGCCTCATCCAGTTCATTGCCCTCTTCGCGGTTACGCCGTTCGCGGGGCTGGCGGCCGACACAATGAGCCGCACACGACTGGCGCAAATCACCCTCACGACATTGTCCTGCTGCACGCTTTTTCTGGCGCTCGGAAGCTATGAAGGGTGGACCAGCCTGCCGATGATCTTCTGCGTCGCGGTCGTGCTGGGCGTATGCCGCGCATTTCAGGCGCCAGCCTTGAGCTCTCTCGCGCCGAATCTGGTGCCAAAGAGCCTGTTGCCCCGCGCCATCGCCTTCAGCTCGATGGTCTGGCAGACCGGCGCGATCATCGGCCCGGCGATCGGCGGCTTTGCTTATTCTCTCACCCCAAGCGCCGCCTATCTGGCCAGCGCCGGGCTCTTCCTGACCGCCGCGACATGCCTGTTCATCGTCGGCAAGGTTCCGCAGGCGACTCCGGATCGCAAGCGGCGGCCGATCGGCCAGATCCTTGATGGCCTTTCCTATGTCCGGGAAAACAGGCTGGTGCTCGGCGCAATCACGCTCGATCTCTTCGCTGTGCTTCTCGCCGGCACGACCGCTCTCCTGCCCGTCTATGCCCGTGACATATTGCATGTCGATTCGCGCGGGCTCGGCATGCTCGCCGCCGCGCCCGGAGTCGGCGCGCTCCTGACCGCGCTCTGGTTCTCCTTCGCTCCGCTACGACACAATGTCGGGGTGAAGATGCTCGCGTCCGTCTTCGTCTTCGGTCTCGCGACCATCATCTTCGGATCGACGGCGTTTCTGCCCAAGGGGCTGGACATGATTGTGGCCATGGGCGCGATGGCGATGTGGGGGAGCGCCGACATGTTCTCGGTTTTCGTGCGCTCCTCGCTCATCCAGCTCCACACGCCGGACGTGATGCGCGGGCGGGTGAGCGCCGTCTCCGGCCTCACCATTTCGGCCTCGAACGAGCTGGGCGAGGCTGAATCCGGCTTCCTCGCCGCGCTCATCGGTCCGGTGCAGGCCGTGATCCTGGGTGGCCTTGGCGCAATTGTCATCACGCTCGTCTGGTCACGGCTGTTTCCCGAGCTTAAACTGGCGCGCACTTTCGACCCACCCGACATGCGGACGGACCATCCGGCAAAGGAGAATCAGGCATGAAGGCCAACACTATCCTCGAGACTATCGGCGACACCCCGCACATCCGGGTGAACCGGCTTTTCGGCGATGCGCCCAATGGAACCGAAGTCTGGATCAAGTCCGAGCGCGCCAATCCCGGCGGATCGATCAAGGACCGGATTGCGCTTTCCATGATCGAAGCGGCGGAAAAGGACGGTAGCCTGAAGCCGGGCGGCGTCATCATCGAGCCGACATCGGGCAACACCGGCATTGGCCTTGCCATGGTCGCGGCAGTGAAGGGCTACAAACTCATCCTCGTCATGCCCGAGAGCATGAGCATCGAGCGGCGGCGGCTGATGCTCGCCTATGGCGCCACCTTTGACCTCACCCCGCGCGAAAAGGGGATGAAAGGTGCGATTGAACGCGCGCTGGAGCTAGTCGATCAGACGCCGGGCGCCTGGATGCCCCAGCAGTTCGAGAACCCGGCCAATATCGACGTGCATGTGAAGACGACCGCGCAGGAAATCCTCACCGACTTTGGCGATGCGCCGATCGACATCCTCATCACGGGCGTGGGCACCGGCGGTCACATCACGGGCGTGGCGCAAGTGCTCAAGGCCGCGTGGCCCGGCCTCAAGGTCTTCGCGGTCGAGCCGACCCTTTCCCCGGTCATCTCCGGCGGCGCACCCGGCCCCCACCCCATTCAGGGCATCGGCGCGGGCTTCGTGCCCGCCAATCTCCAGACGCAACTGCTGGATGGCGTGATCCAGGTCGATCCGGCTGACGCCAAGGAGTTTGCGCGCCGCGCGGCACGGGAGGAAGGCGTACTCGTCGGCATCTCATCGGGCGCCACGCTCGCGGCGATTGCCCAGAAACTCGCCGAACTGCCGGCCGGCAGTCGGGTGCTGGGCTTCAACTACGACACCGGCGAGCGCTATCTCTCGGTGCCGGATTTCCTGCCGGAATAAGCGGAACCAGTGAGCCCATCCGCATGACCCCGGCAATGCTAAGCGGCGCTTCCGCAAGGCGGCCGGGGCCGTTCGCGTGGATAGCGGCGGCGCTGCTCATTGTGGCGCTGCCGATATTCGCGGCGTGGATCTCGCCCTATCCAGCGAGGCCGAGCGCAGGAAATCATCACCGCAGCATTGCCCGGCGTGAGATTCCGCCTCCGCCGGTCGAGCCCGTCGCTTTTCGCGACATGACGCCGGAGACCGCCCGCATGGCGAACGCGGCGGTTCCCTTCTCCACTGCGCCAAACCCGGCCGCAAAGCCGTTCCGCTTTGCCGGCGACCTCCCCTCTCTCGCCCGCGCGACGGACTGCCTTGCCGCGGCAATGCTCTATGAGGCCGGTGACGAGCCCATAGGCGAGCGCGCCGTAGGTCAGGTCGTGCTCAATCGCCTGCGCCACCCCGCCTTCCCCAAGACGGTATGCGAGGTCGTCTTCGAAGGGTCCGAGCGCGCGACAGGCTGCCAGTTCACCTTCACATGTGACGGGGCCATGGCGCGGCTTCCGGCGCCCGCTGCCTGGCAACGCGCGCGCAAGCTTGCGTCTGCGATGCTGGATGGCGGCGTCTTCCGCCCCGTCGGCTACTCCACGCATTACCACACAGACTGGGTGGTCCCTTACTGGAGCAGCAGTCTCGAGAAGGTGACCGCTATAGACACGCATCTCTTCTTCCGGTGGCAAGGCTGGTGGGGCACGCCCAGCGCGTTTCTCCGCCGGGTGAAGGGCGAAGAGCCTCGCATTGCCGCCCTCGCCGCAATCTCACCCGAGCATGTCTCAACCGAGGCACCGGTAGCCACGGCAGTGGCCGGGGTTGCGCTTCCTTCCGTTTCGCTCATCGACGACACCAAAAAGCCGCTGACGATCGAGGCCGCACAGATTGGCGGGCGCGTGGCGGGCGTGCGGCTGCTGGCGGTCACGCCCGAAGGCGAATCACATGCCGTGCTGCTCGACCGGGCAGCCGGGCCATCCGGCTTCGAGGAAATCGCGCGGACCTATTGCGCGGGACGCCCCCGCTGCCGCCTGCTTGGCTGGATCAGTGCGGACAGTGCCCCCCGCGCCTTCCCCCTGACAGAGGCCAATATCGCGGCGATGGCCTATGCCTATCTCCGCACGAAGGACGCCGGGATCGAGCGCTCGCTCTATAATTGCACGAAAATTCCCAATGCGCCTCTCGGGCAGTGCATGAGGGGCCGAAGCGCGGAACCGGCAGCGGCTCCGCCGGGTCCGGCCCGCGAGACGATCATCCTGCGTACCGTTCCTCAGCCGGCCGGACAGGCGGTGGCCGCTCCTCCGGCACTTCCCGCCAAGCCGTGAAGGCTAGCGCGCCGCCTAGGCAGTAAGGAACGCCTCGGGCGGCAGAGCCATAATGGCGTCTGCCCCGCCCTCGATCTTGCGGCGGAGCGCACCGGCTTCCGGCATGATCCGCTCGGCAAAGTAGCGGGCCGTGACGAGCTTGGTCTCAAGAAATGCAGTGTTGCCACCCCCTGCCGAGAGCTGCGCCTGCGCGGCGCGCGCCATGCGCAGCCACATGAGGCCGACCGCGACAATGCCCATGATATGCATATAGGCATAGGCTGCAGCGCCCGCATTGTTGGGATTGGTCATGGCGTTCTGCATGAGCCACATGGTCGCGGCCTGAAGCTGCTGGTTCGCCTTTTCAAGCGCCTCGGCAATGGCAGCGGTCGCCGGGTCAGCCTTGCCGGCCACCACATCCTCCCCCACCATCTTGAAGAAGGCCTGGACGGCACGGCCGCCATTGGCGGGAAGCTTGCGGCCGATCAGGTCCATCGCCTGCACGCCGTTGGTGCCCTCGTAGATCATGGCGATGCGCGCATCGCGCACATACTGGCCCATGCCCCACTCATCGATATAGCCATGGCCGCCGAACACCTGCTGCGCGAGCACGGTAACATCGAAGCCCTTATCCGTGCCGTAGCCCTTGATGACGGGGGTAAGCAGCGAAATGATGTCGTCAGCGGTCTGCCGCTCCTCCTCAGTCGGCGCGAGGTGCGCAAGATCGACCTGGAAAGCCCCCCAGAGACAAAGTGCGCGCAGCCCTTCAGTCAGCGCCTTGCCCTCCATGAGCATCCGGCGAACATCGGGATGAACGAACAGCGTATCCGCGCGCTCGTCCGGCTCTGCCGGGCCAGTCAGCGCGCGCCCCTGCCGACGCTCCATCGCGTAATGCACAGCGTTCTGATAAGCGACTTCGGCCTGAGCGAGGCCCTGAAGGCCGACGCCGAGACGGGCGGCGTTCATCATGATGAACATTGCCGCCAGCCCCTTGTTTTCCTCGCCGACGAGCCAGCCAGTCGCGTCATCATAGTTCATGACGCAGGTCGAGTTGGCCTTGATCCCCATCTTGTGCTCGATGGAGCCGCAGGAGACACCGTTGCGCTCGCCCAGCGAGCCATCCTCATTCACCAGAATCTTCGGCACAAGGAAGAGCGAGATCCCCTTGCTACCCTCCGGCGCGCCGGGAAGCTTGGCAAGGACGAGATGAATGATGTTCTCGGAGAGGTCCTGCTCGCCGCCGGAAATGAATATCTTGCTGCCTGAGATCCGATAGCTGCCATCCGGCTGTGGCTCGGCCTTCGTCTTGATCATTCCCAGATCCGTGCCGGCGTGCGGCTCGGTCAGGTTCATTGTGCCGGTCCACACGCCCTCGATCATCTTGGGCAGATATTTCTGCTTGAGCGCATCGCTGCCTTTGACGAGTACAGCAGACGTCGCTGCCGCCGTGAGTCCATGATACATCTCGAACGACTGGTTGGCCGAGAGCATATATTCGTTGACGGCCGTGGCGACGACCATCGGCAGGCCCTGCCCGCCCAGCTCCTCCGGGGCGTGAAGCGTGGTCCAGCCACCAGCCACGAACTGATCGAACGCCTCCTTGAAGCCGTCCGGCGTGGTCACGCTGCCATCGGCGTGGCGGGTGCAGCCCTGCGCGTCTCCGGACTGGTTGAGCGGAAACAGCACTTCGGCGGAAAAGCGGCCGCCCTCTTCCAGCACAGCCGAGACAAGATCACTGCCTGCGCTCTGGAAACCGGGGACATTGGTCATCCGATCGAGACCGACGATCTCGTCGAGGACGAAGCGGGTGTCAGCGACCGGGGCAGTGTAGCTCGGCATATCTCGTCTCTCCAGAAAAGCCGGCGGTCATTGGCGCCGCCGCTCATATGTAACGCGTCAGTCCCGCGCGTGGCCGATCGCGTCTTCGACTGTGGCGATGAAGTCGGTCAACTCGGCAACGGCTGCGTCAATGTCCGCCTTCTGGGCGTTGAGCAGCGCAATCCGCGCACGGCATTTTTCGATCGTGACCCGGCGCTGGCTCTCGCGTCCGTCCCCGGCATCATAGAGATCGATCATCTCGCGAATGTCCGACAGGCTGAAGCCAACTCGCTTGCCGCGCAGGATCCACGCGAGCCGTGCGCGATCACGCTGCCCGTAGATGCGCGACAACCCCTGCCGACGCGGCGCGATCAGCCCTTCATCCTCGTAGAAGCGAAGAGCGCGAGGCGTGACGCTGAACTCCGCGCAAAGATCGGAGATGGTGAAGAGGCGGTCGTCTTCCGTGTCGGAGAGGCCGATGCCGGCAATGATCTGAGTCATGCCGTTGAGGCTATGCCGAATTGACGTTTACGTCAACGGCAAAGAGGTTGGCCGTCTCCACCCTTCAGTGGCTGTTCTCGCCCTTTCTCCTGCCGGACGCGGGGAAAGCTGGCACCGGAGAATGACCCTCGATTGCTGCAAAGCGCGGCGCAGGAGACGTCGACACTGCCGGGCATCACGATCCGGTCTCCCTCATATCCCGCCACGATGACGCAAGATGAGGCCCCGCCCTCGAATGTCAGCAGCAGCTTGTCGCCTGCGAGGCGGGCCTTGCCGCGCCCGAGACAATATTCTTCTCCCCCGAAGCGCGTCTCTGCGCCGAAGGTGAAGCGCTTGCCGCCAGCGCCCTCCGGCACAAGGCACAGGCGATCTCCCCCGCCCTCATAACGACGCTGATAGATGCCAGCAGGATCGACCCGCTCCCGGTCGGGAAGTGCGCCCGTCTCCCGCGCCCGCAAGTCCAGCGCCCGCGCGGTGGGCGTGGCGGCGCTCTCATGGACGGTCTTGCGGTCCTCGCACGAGGCCGAGGCGAGGAGAACGACAACAGCCAAGGCCCGAAGCAACTGCACGACGCTCAGCTCCGCGACTGTTCCTCAACGGAGGAAAGCGTGCCCTCCCCGGTCACTCGACGATAGAAGCAACTGCGCGCGCCGGTATGACAGGCCGGACCACGCGGCGTGCAGATAAGCCACACCGCATCCTGATCGCAATCGACGCGAATGTCCTGAACGAGCAGTTCGTTGCCCGAGGTCTCTCCCTTGCGCCATAGCGCCTGCCGGCTCCGAGACCAGAAATGAGCGACGCGCGTCTTGATCGTCGCCCGGAGCGCGGCCTCGTTCATATGCGCGAGCATCAAGACCTCGCCAGTCGCGCTGTCGGTCACAACGGCGGTGACGAGTCCCTGCGCGTCCCAGCGGGGATCGAGCGTAGCGCCCGTCTCTCGATTATCATTCTGCCCGGCCATGCGGGGCTATAAGCACGTGCAGATGCCGTGCAACAGCCTTTTGTCGGCCGCAGATAGGACGAGGATCAGGCGCGCCCGATCAGTTCGCGCGCCATCACGTCTGCTACATCCCCCGCCGGCGCGCCAGTCGCTTCGCTCTCCGCCCAGATGCGCGTCAGTCGGGTCGGGATGCCGGCGATCCGCTCCATCACTGCGGAGCGGCCGCCCGCGCCCAGATATTCGAGCGCTACGTTGATGATGCCGCCCGCATTGATGACATAATCGGGCGCATAAAGAATGCCGCGCGCGTGCAGGCGTTGCGCATCCTCCGGCGTGGCAAGCTGGTTGTTCGCGCCGCCTGCGACCACAGGCGCGTTCAGTGCAGCGATGCTCGCTTCGTCGAGAACGGCACCAAGCGCATTCGGGCTGACGACGTCAGCCTTCACGGCCAGAATCTCGCTCGCGGGCACATGCGCCGCGCCGAGTTCGGTCGCGAACACGGCTGCCTTCGCATCATCGACATCGGCAAGCGTCAATTGCGCGCCTTCTGCGGCCAGTAACCGGGCAACGCCCCCGCCGACGCTGCCGACGCCCTGAACTGCCACATGAACTCCCCGCACATCCTCCCGACCCAGCGCGCGAGCGACAGCGGCCTTGATACCCAGAAAAACGCCCTGCGCGGTGTAGAGGCCGGGGTCACCGCCGGCAGCGCCACTCACCACCGGCAAACCCGAGACGTGGCGCGTCTCCCTGCCGATGGCGAGCATGTCCGCCTCGCTCATGCCGACATCCTCGGCCGTGACATAGCGTCCGCCCAGCGTCCCGATCGCGCGTCCAAAGGCGGCAAGCATGTCCGGCATCTTGGGCGCACCAGCTTCGGGCGCGAGCATCACGCCCTTGCCGCCACCCATCGGCAGATCGGCCATCGCGTTTTTGTAGCTCATGCCACGCGAGAGACGCAGTGCATCCTTCAGCGCCGCCTCGTCATCGGCATAGTGCCAGTAGCGCACCCCGCCGGCTGCCGGGCCGCGATATGTGGAATGGATCGCGATGATCGCCCGCAAGCCGCTTTGCGCATCGGAAAAGAAGTGGACGTCTTCATGTCCGTCGAAATCGACCATGGACCAGAGAGAAGTCATGCGGCGCCTCAAGATACCAGATGGCGCCCAGCGCGATAACGGCGCAGGTGCGCTCTGCAGAACGGGAATGATGGGGCGACCGACGGGATCCGAACCCGCGACCTCTGGTACCACAAACCAGCGCTCTAACCAACTGAGCTACGGTCGCCATGGGCCGCAACTGCGACCAAGACGCGCGCCATAAAGCGCGGGCGCATGAAGCGTCAAGCCGATTGCGCGACAGAACCTAAAAGAAAAGGGGCGACATAAAGCCGCCCCCTTCGCGCGATTTGATAATGGCGCGATTCCGATGCGGCACGAACCGAACCGGATGCGCCGCCCGCTCAGCCTAAGCTGAGCGTCCGATATTAGTTGACGGCGTCCTTCAGACCCTTGCCCGGCTTGAACTTGGGCTGGGTCGAGGCCTTGATCGTCATCGTCTCGCCGGTGCGCGGATTACGACCGGTGGACGCCTTGCGCTTGGAAACCGAGAAGGTTCCGAAACCAACGAGGCGAACCTCGTCGCCCTTCTTGAGCGCAGCCGTGATCGAGTCGAACACGCCCTCTACCGCCTTGCTCGCATCAGTCTTGCTGAGACCGCTCGTATCGGCGACGGCGCTGATCAGATCCTGCTTGTTCATGCCTTGGGAACCCCCTTCGTCTTTCGCTTAGTGCTGGGAATCGCGCTTTAGAAGTCGCGCATAAAGGCGCGTGTTCCTTGCTCTGTCAAAACAATTTCAACGCCAAGCGTTCTAAACACGACAAACTGACGCTTTTCCTCGCTTTTTGCTCAAATTATAGCCCGGTTAACGCCGGATTTACGCACTTTAGAACCCGCCTTCGCGCGTGCAGATTCTCGCCGCCAAATCAGCAAGATACATGCTGCGTTGCAGCATTTCTCTCACCCGCCGATCTCAATGCCTCAGGCTGGTCTCTCCATCGCCGTTCGCGGCAGGGGTCGGCTGGGCTGCGAGATCGTCATCATCCGACCAGTCAATCGGGGTCAGCGGCGCCACAAGAGCGTGCGCCAGAACCTCGTCCACATGGCTCACGGGGATGATCGTTAGCCCTTCGCGGATGTTGGACGGCAGATCCTCGAGATCCTTTTCGTTCTCCTGGGGGATGAGCACAGTCGTCACACCGCCGCGCAATGCCGCCAGCAGCTTTTCCTTCAAGCCGCCGATCGGCAGCACCCGGCCACGCAGCGTGACTTCGCCCGTCATCGCGACATCCTTGCTGACGGCAATGCCAGTCAGCGTGGAGACGATGGACGTCACCATGCCGATACCGGCTGACGGCCCATCCTTCGGAACGGCGCCTTCAGGCAGATGAGTATGAATGTCCCGCCGCTGGAAGATGCTGGGCTTGATGCCGTAAGCGGGCGCGCGCGCCTTCACATAGGAGAATGCCGCCTGCACGGACTCGTTCATGACGTCACCGAGCTTGCCGGTCGTCTTGATAAGGCCCTTGCCCGGAACAGTCACACTCTCGATGGTCAGCAGTTCGCCGCCCACTTCCGTCCAGGCGAGACCAGTAACGGCACCGATCTGGTGCTCCTCCTCGCCCATGCCGTGCCGGAACTTGCGCACGCCCGCGAATTCACCGAGATTCTCAGGAGTCACAGTGACGCTCTGCGCCTTGCCTTCGAGAATGCGCCGCAGCGCCTTACGGGCAAGACGCGCAATCTCGCGCTCAAGCGTGCGGACGCCTGCCTCACGCGTATAATAGCGGATGAGGTCGCGCAGGGCGGCTTCGCTCACCGCGAACTCCCCCTCTTTAAGGCCATGGGCCTCGATCTGCTTGGCGACCAGATGGCGCTCGGCAATCTCGACCTTCTCGTCCTCGGTATAGCCCTCCAGCCGGATGATCTCCATGCGGTCGAGCAAAGGCTGCGGCAGATTGAGGCTGTTCGCGGTGGTGACGAACATCACGTCCGAAAGATCGACATCAATCTCCAGATAATGATCCTGGAACTTGCTGTTCTGCTCGGGGTCGAGAACCTCCAGCAGCGCGGAGGCCGGATCGCCCCGGAAATCCTGGCCAAGTTTGTCGATCTCGTCGAGCAGGATCAGCGGGTTCATTGCTCCCGCCTTCTTCATGTTGGCGACGATCTTGCCAGGCATCGAGCCGATATAGGTCCGGCGATGACCACGGATCTCCGCCTCGTCGCGCACGCCGCCAAGCGACTGGCGCACGAATTCGCGACCCGTCGCCTTGGCGATCGAGCGGCCGAGCGAGGTCTTGCCCACGCCGGGTGGACCCACGAGGCACAGGATCGGCCCCTTGAGCTTATCCGAGCGCGCCTGCACGGCGAGATACTCGATGATGCGGTCCTTGACCTTGTCGAGCGCGAAATGGTCGGCGTCCAGCACTTCCTGTGCCTGCACCAGATCCTTCTTGAGCTTGCTCTTCTTGCCCCAGGGCAGGCCAAGCAGCGTATCGAGATAGTTGCGCACTACCGTCGCTTCAGCGGACATGGGCTGCATGGACTTCAGCTTCCTCAGCTCCGCCGTCGCCTTGGTGCGGGCTTCCTTGCTGAGCTTGAGCTTCGCAATCTTGTCGGTCAGTTCGGCGAGTTCATCATTCTCCTCGCCCTCGCCGCCACCCAGCTCGCGCTGGATCGCCTTCAACTGCTCGTTGAGATAATATTCGCGCTGGGTCTTCTCCATCTGCCGCTTTACGCGGCCACGGATCTTCTTCTCGACCTGCAGCACGCCCAGCTCGCCTTCCATGAAGGCGAAGACCATCTCAAGACGCTTGAGCGGGTTGGCTTCGACCAGCAGCGCCTGCTTGTCCGCCACCTTGACCGCGATGTTGGAGGCAACGAAATCCGAGAGGCGCCCGGCCTCCGCGATCTCGCGCAGCTGAACCGGCGCCTCGGCCGGCAGCTTCTTGTTGAGCTTGGCGTAGTTCTCGAACTGATCGGCGACCGAGCGCATCATCGCCTCGACCTCGGCGCCGCCGGCGTCGACATCTTCCTGCGGACGAACGGCGGCCACGAGGTGCCCCTCGGCCTCTTCGACGCTCACCAGCGTGCCGCGCTTCTTGCCTTCGACCAGCACGCGGACGGTGCCGTCCGGCAGTTTGAGCATCTGCACGATCGTGGCGATGACGCCCATGTCATAGAGCGCGTCGCGATCCGGATCGTCCTCTGACGGATCAAGCTGCGCAACGAGGAAGATGTCGTTGTCGCCCTCCATCGCCTTTTCAAGCGCGCTGACGCTCTTGTCCCGACCCACGAAGAGCGGAACGATCATCTGCGGGAAAACGACGATATCACGCAGCGGCAGAAGGGGCAGATTCAGATCCATCGAAACTCCAAGGGGCCAGAGGCCGAATAGTCACGCCGCTAATATCGGCAGCATCGCCAACAATTCAATGCGGCGACGCAGCGCCGTCCTAACGCCGCTCAGTAGAGCAAGAACCGATCAGAACGGCAGCTTGAAACCGGGCGGGAGCGGCAGACCGCTTGCCATCTTGCTCATTTCCTTCGCGCTCGCCTCGTCGGCCTTCGCCCGCGCATCGTTGAACGCAGCGACGACCAGATCCTCAAGAACCGCCTTATCGGCAGGAACCATGAGGGAATCGTCAATGGCGAGAGACTTTATCCGACCCTTTGCAGTGGCGACGATCTTCACCAGTCCTCCACCGGACACGCCGGACACCTCGACATGATCGAGATCGGCCTGAGCCTTTTCGAGCTGCTCCTGAACCCGGCTCGCCATGCCGAGAATCTCGTTGATGTCCTTCATGCCTTATAACTCCACACGTCATCAGTACCGGGCCTGAGCAGCCTCGCATCGGGAAAGGCAGCGATAGCTACCTGCACGATCGGCTGCGAAACCATGTTTTCCGCGGCCTCCCTGTCCGCAGCGACCGCCTGGTCGGCGATGGAAGGCGCGCTCGGGCCATCCTTGAGCTGAACTGCCCAGCGAATGTCGGAAATGCGCTTCAGCACGCCCACGAGCTGCGAAAGGAAAGTTGCATCCAGCGGCTGCAAAGGCTTGAGATCGAGATGCGGCGGATCATAGCGGACAAGGCCCACATAGAGCCGCAAATCGCTGCCGGTTTTCGCATCCACGCGGGAAACCTGATCGACAAGCGCCGCGAAATCCGCTGGTGCATCCGGCGCGCTGACTTGCGGCGCTGTCGTGACTTGCGGTGCTGCCGCGCTGCCTGACGACGATGCCGGGCTCTCAATGGGCCCCGGCGCAGGCGACGAGGCAGGAGGCGCGGACGTCGGCAGGCCACCGCCCTGCCCTAGCAGCCGCGCAAGCTCGGCAGGGTCGGGCAGGCTGGCCGCATGGACGAGCCGCAACAGCGCCATCTGGCAGGCGAGCGCGGGCCGCGCCGCTTTCGCGACTTCCTCATGCCCCTTGAGCAGGAGCTGCCAGAGCCGATGGAGAACGGGGAAGGAAAGTTCGCCGGCCCAGCGATCGACCGCAGCTCGCTCGGCTTCCGGCTGCGCGGCGTTACCGCTCTTGCGCGATGCCTTGGCAAGCGTGACGGCGTGAATGAGCTCAAGAAGGCCGTTGATTGTCGCCGCCGGCTCGACGCCCAGCGCATCCTGCTCGGCGAGAGAGTCCAGCACAGCCGGGGCATCCCCAGTCAAAACATGGCCAAGCAAGGCGCGAACGGCGCCCTTGTCCGCAAGGCCCAGCATCCCGCGCACCTGATCAGCAGTAACGTGCGGCATTCCGCCCGCTCCGTCCGCCTCCGCATGAGCAATTGCCTGATCGAGAATGGACAGGCCGTCACGCGCCGAGCCTTCCGCAGCGCCTGCGATCATGGCCAGCGCGTCCCCGTCAGCCGTGACGCCTTCTTTCAGCGCGATGTCGGTGAAGAGGCTGTGGAGGGTCTCGGCGGAGATTCTGCGCAAATCGAAGCGCTGGCAGCGCGAGAGCACCGTGACCGGCACCTTGTTGACCTCAGTGGTCGCGAAGATGAACTTCACATGGGCGGGCGGCTCCTCCAGCGTCTTGAGGAGGCCGTTCCAGGCCTGCCGCGAGAGCATGTGCGCCTCGTCGATAATGTACATCTTGAAGCGGGCGGAGACAGCGGCGTAGCGGCACGCCTCGGTGATCTCGCGCACATCGTCGATGCCAGTGTGGCTCGCCGCGTCCATCTCGATGATGTCGATATGGCGGCCTTCCGCGATTACCCGACATGGTTCGCAAACACCGCATGGGTCGATCGTCGGGCCGCCCTGCCCGTCCGGCCCCACGCAGTTCAGCGCCTTGGCGAGCAACCGCGCAGTGCTTGTCTTGCCGACACCGCGCACCCCGGTCATGATGAAGGCATGGGCAATGCGATCACGGCGGATCGCGTTGGCGAGCGTCTGCACCATCGCTTCCTGCCCCAGCAACTCACTGAAGGTCTGAGGGCGGTAAGCGCGCGCAAGAACGCGATAGGCTGGCGGTGAATCGGTCATGAAGCGACGAGCTTAGCCCTTCACGGATCGCTTGTCGAAGCGTCGAGGGAGAGAAGGGTGGAAGCCGGAACGACCCGCAGCGAATTCGTTGTGGCTGCTTCCGTCAGGATCTGACCAGGTTGGCGAAGACTACGTCCGCCCGACTTCCGGGGCGGCATATGGCGGGAGGCCTCCGAAAATGCAAGCGGAGGTGACGCTACAACCCCTGCATGTTGCGACTTTCGCCCGGAATGCGCACCTTCAGTCCGTCCAGTTCTGCCGTGAGGGTGATCTGGCAAGCGAGCCGGCTGGTGCGCGTCGTGGCGGCAGCGAGGTCCAGCATATCCTCCTCGTCCTCGCTGGCGGGTGGAAGGCGAGGGAAATCGGCCGGATCAACGATGACATGGCAGGTCGAACAGGCCATTTGCCCTTCGCATGTGCCTTCCAGCGGCTGGCCGTAGGCCTGCGCGACCTCCAGAAGGCTCTGCCCCTCCTCCGCATCGGCTATGTCGGTACGCGCGCCGTCGGAGCTGAGAAAGGCCACCTTGATCATGCGACGATACGTTGTCCTTCTGCTGCTGCGACGATCGCTCTCGCCGCCTGTTCCAGTTCCTCGATGGTCGTATAGCGACCAAAACCAATACGCAGCGTGCTTTTTGCCTCTGCGTCCGTCAAGCCTATCGCGCGCAGCACATGACTGGGGCGACCGGACCCGCTGGCACAGGCCGAGCCGACCGAGATCGCCACATCCCGCACATCCGAAATGAGCCGCGCCGCATCCAGACCATCCCGCCGGATCGAGAGATTGCCGTGATAGCGATGATCGCTCGCGCCGTTCAACGTCCAGCCGGGGAACAGAGCCAGCGCCCGCTCCCACAGGGCGCGAACATGGATGAGATCGGCGTCTCCCCGGCCTTTGGCCAGCTCCGCCGCCACACCAAAGCCCGCGCAAAGCATGGGAGAGAGCGTACCGGGTCGCAACCCCTGCTCCTGCCCTCCGCCGTGCAGCACGGGCGCGATCTCGAAGCCGTCGCGTAGCCAGAGCGCGCCGACACCCTTGGGTCCGTGGATCTTGTGTGCGCTCAGCGCCACCATGTCGGCGGGGGGGAGCATCAGCCGGCCGAAGCTCTGGGCCGCGTCGCAAAGCACCGGGACACCCGCGTCCAGCGCAATCTCCGACAAGGCGGCAAACGGCTGGATGACGCCAATCTCATTATTGACGTGCATGACGACGAGCAAAGCGACACGCGCGTCGATCGCCGCCGACGCAATGTCCAGATCCACCAGACCATTGGCATCGACCGGGAGAACAACGGGTTCAAATCCCTCATGTCGGAGCGACAAGACGGTATCGAGCACTGCGGCATGCTCGGTGGCGATCGTAACGATGCGCCGCCTCGAAGGCGGAGCAGCGCGCGCCGCGCCGACGATAGCGAGATTAAGCGCTTCCGTCGCGCCACTGGTGAAGACGATGCGTCCGCTCTGAATGCCGAGTGTGCCGTGCACGCGTTCACGCACCAACTCCACATCGCTCGCCGCTTGCCGGCCATAGCGATGCGCGCTGTTCGGATTGCCGAAGCGGTCCATGGCATCAACCATTGCCGCCGCGACTTCCGGCGCGAGCGGTGTCGTCGCCTGATAGTCCAGATATGTCATATTTTTTGCGTTCCCGTGGCCATGGCCTGCCATGCCCGCAGAAATGCGTCAATCTCTCGCTGACCCGTGCTGTGCCCCAGACTGACACGAATGACTTCATTCGCCGCCCCATCGCCCCAACCCATCGCAATCGGGATAGATCCAAGCCGAAGCGAACCGGACGAACAGGCGGACCCTGCCGACACGGCAATGCCTGCCAGATCGAACCGAACGAGTTGAGTGCGCGCATCCAGACCGGGCATGCGGTAGCTCGAAATAGTGGGAAGGCGCGGACTCTGCGCACCCACGATCTCGCCGCCTGCGGCAACGATGGCGGCATCGAGACCGGCGCGCAGTCGCGCGACATCTTCCAGCCATGCGCGGTCCGCCCCGAGAGCAGCCGCAAAGCCCAGCGCGGCGGGCAGGTTTTCCGTGCCAGCGCGATAGCCCTGCTCCTGCCCGCCTCGCGCCTGTAGCAAGGCAAGATCGCGCACCAGAAGAGCGCCGATGCCGATGGGGCCACCCAGCTTATGGGCGGAAAGGACAATCATGTCGGCGCTTAGCGGCAGATCGAGCTTGCCCGCGCTCTGGCTGCAATCACACAGCAGATAAGCGCCAGCCGCGTGAACGCGTTCGGCAATGGCGGCGATCGGCTGGATGATCCCGGTTTCGCTGTTCACATGCTGGATCGCGACAAGTGCTCCGACGGGAATGTCTTCGGGGAGCATCGCAATGCCGTCCGTGCCGACGGGAATGCGGCGTTCAGCCGGAACATGGCGCAGCACAGCGTCGTGCTCGACCGCACTGGCCAATACCGGGGTGCCCTTGCCATGGATCGCAAGGGTCAGGGCCTCGGTCGCACCGGATGTAAAGATGACCGATCCGTCCCAGCCAAGGGGCTGCGCAATGCGGCTGCGCGCGTCCTCCAGCAGAGCGCGCGCGCGCCGGCCGGCGGCGTGGGGCGAGGAGGGATTGGCCCACAGCTCCATGCCCTCAAGCATCGCGACGCGCGCCTCCGGGAGGATGGGCGTGGTCGCCGCATGATCGAGATAGATGCGTCCGGTCAAAGTCCTGCGTCCATTGGGATAGCCGGCCCGCGCGTCCGGCGATCAAGTTCGTTGCGCTTCGCGCCCTCTGACCTATATATCCCGCCAACCCGACATCGCCAGCCTCGCCACCCGTTCGAGGTCCGGCCCCGCGCAGAAAAACAAAGGTGCCATGCCAGACGTGATTTTCCCCGGCCCGGAAGGCCGCCTCGAAGGGCGTTTCAGCCCCCCGCCTCGCCCTCGCGCGCCGGTCGCCCTCATCCTGCATCCGCACCCGCATGGCGGGGGCACGATGAACGATCGCATCACGCAGGCGCTCTACAAGACGTTCGTGAAGCGCGGATTTGCGACGCTGCGCTTCAACTTTCGCGGCGTGGGCCGCAGCCAGGGCACGTTCGACAACGGCATCGGTGAACTCTCCGACGCGGCAGCAGCGCTCGACTGGGTGCAGAGCTTCCACCCGGAGGCACAGACGACCTGGATCGCTGGCTTCTCGTTCGGCGCGTGGATCGCCATGCAGCTCCTGATGCGCCGCCCGGAAGTGCGTGGCTTCATCTCGGTGGCGCCGCCAGCCAATATGTACGACTTCTCGTTCCTCGCCCCCTGCCCGTCGTCAGGGATCATCGTGCAGGGCGTGAACGACGAAGTGGTGACCGCCAATAGCGTGCAGAAGCTGGTCGACAAGCTGCGCACCCAGAAGGGCATCACCATTCATCATGACGAGATCCGCAACGCCAATCACTTCTTCGAGCATGAGCTCGACCAGCTGATGATGAGTGTCGACAATTATCTCGACATGCGGCTCGCGCCAGATTCACCCATTCGTTAAGGCTTGCTCCACCGATGCTGATCCTCGCTGGTTCCATCCGCCTGCCCGCCGATCGGCTCGACGACGCGCGCCCCGTAATGGAGCGTATGATCGCCGCGAGCCGTGCGGAACCGGGATGCCTCGGCTACAGCTTTGCGGCGGACCTTCTGGAACCCGGACTGATCCGCATCTTCGAGATGTTTACCGACGAGGAAGCGCTCCGCGCGCATTCGGAGAGCGCCCATATGCAGGAGTGGCGGGATGCCTGGGAGGCGCTGGGCATCGGCGAACGTCAGATCACGCTATACGGAATTTCGCGCGTCGAAGAACGCTGAGGGTCAGTCAGCCTGGCAGGCCGGGGCCGGGCAACGACCAGATTGCTACATTGGCGAACATGACGAGGGCGGCCAACAGCATGAGGCTGCCCTGCTTCCTGTTATGCTGCCGGAAAATGAGCACCAGCCCGCCAGCAGTGAGCGCGAGCCCCGCAAACATCAGGATGGAGAGAATTGTGCCGGCCATGCCGTGTCCGTTAGCGGGCGGCGTGGGTTGGCGCAATGATGAGACAAGAGTCACGGGAAACACGCGCCCGCGCAATCGGTGGTGGCACTTGCCGGCCCTCGCCACTAGATAGCCCCCAGAAACTCGACTCGCCGCACACGGAAACCGACCAACCCATGCGTATTGCCATCGCCTCCGACCATGCCGCAATTGTGCTGAAGGCCGCGCTCGCTGAATGGCTTCGCGGCGAAGGCCATGATGTCGTCGATCTTGGCCCGGAGACCGACGCGCGGGTCGATTATCCCGATTTCGGCTACAAGCTCGCCCGCGCGGTCGCGAATGGCGAAGCCGAGCGCGGCGTCGCGCTCTGCGGATCGGGCATCGGCATCTCCATCGCAGTCAATCGCGTCCCCGAGTGCCGCTGCGCGCTGGTCAGCGAGCCGCTTTCCGCGAGCCTCGCGCGTGAACATAATGACGCGAATGTCGTTGCCATGGGCGCTCGCCTGATCGGCGAGGACATGGCCAAGGCGATCCTCACTGCTTTTCTTTCGACCGAGTTCGGCGGCGGTCGCCATGCCGGCCGCGTCGAAAAACTGTCCCAGCCCGCGCTCTGAAAGGATCTTCGATGAGCACCGACACCCTTTCCCCCGCCATCCGCCAGGCCGGCTTCTTCTCAGAGCATCTGGAAAGCGCCGATCCGGAAATCTTCGCCGCGATCGGCAACGAACTGAAGCGCCAGCAGGACAAGATCGAGCTGATCGCTTCCGAAAATATTGTCTCGCAGGCCGTGCTGGAAGCGACCGGCTCCATCTTCACCAACAAATATGCCGAGGGCTATCCCGGCAAGCGCTATTATGGCGGCTGCGAATATGCCGACGTGGTCGAGACGCTGGCGATTGAGCGCGCGAAGAAGCTCTTTGGTTGTGCCTTCGCCAATGTGCAGCCCAACAGCGGCAGCCAGATGAACCAGGCCGTGTTCCTCGCCCTGCTGCAGCCCGGCGACACGTTTATGGGGCTGGATCTCGCATCAGGCGGACACCTCACGCACGGCTCACCGGTCAACATGTCCGGCAAGTGGTTCAAGCCCGTGCCCTATGGCGTGCGGCAGGACGACGATCTGATCGACATGGACGACGTCGCGCGGATCGCGCGCGAGAACAGTCCCAAGCTCATTATCGCGGGCGGTACGGCCTATTCGCGCGTTTGGGACTTCCAGCGCTTCCGTGAGATCGCGGACGAAGTGGGCGCGCTCCTGCTCGTGGACATGTCGCATTTCTCCGGTCTCGTCGCCGGCGGCGCGCACCCCTCGCCCTTCCCTCACGCCCATGTCGTCACCACGACCACGCACAAGTCGCTGCGTGGCCCGCGTTCGGGCGTCATCCTCACCAATGACGAAGCCATTGCCAAGAAGATCAACATGGCGGTTTTCCCCGGCATGCAGGGTGGCCCGCTGATGCACGTGATCGCGGCCAAGGCCGTCGCCTTCAAAGAGGCGCTTGAGCCGGAGTTCGCCAACTACGCTCGGCAGATCGTCGCCAATGCCCGTGCGTTGGCCGCCAGCCTTGAAAAGCACGGCGTGCGGATCGTCTCTGGCGGGACGGACAATCACCTGATGCTGGCGGACCTGCGCCCCAAGGGCGTGACCGGCAAGGCCGCCGAGAAGGGCCTCGATCGCGCCTTCATCACTTGTAACAAGAACGCAGTGCCGTTCGACACGGCCAGCCCGTTCGTCACCTCGGGCATCCGGCTTGGTACGCCGGCCGGCACGACCCGCGGTTTCACTGAAGCGGAATTCAGCGAGATCGGTGGGTTGATCGCGCAGGTCGTCGATGGCCTCGCTCGCAATGGCGACGAGGGCGACGGTCAGGTCGAGCAGCATGTGCGGGACAAGGTGGCGGCGCTGACCGCTCGCTTCCCGATCTACTGACCTCGAAAGGCACAGCCCATGCGCTGCCCCTATTGCGGCCATGAAGACAGCCAGGTGAAGGATTCGCGGCCGACCGAGGACGGGGCCGCGATCCGACGCCGCAGGCAGTGCGAGGGCTGCGCCGCCCGCTTCACCACCTTCGAGCGGATCCAGCTGCGCGAAATCATGGTGCTGAAATCGGAGGGGTCGAGCGAGCCGTTCGACCGGGACAAGCTCGCCCGGTCCATCCAGCTCGCGTGCCGCAAGCGGGCGATCGAGCCCGTCAAGATCGAGCGTCTGGTCTCGGGCATTCAGCGCCAGCTTGAGACCAGCGGTGAAAGCGAAGTGCCCACCACGCGCATCGGCGCGCTGGCCATGGAAGGGCTGAAGGGCCTCGACAGCGTGGCCTATATCCGCTTCGCCAGCGTCTATAAGGACTTCACCGAAGCGCGCGATTTCGAGGATTTCGCCGGGTCTATCCGCGAGGTCGGCGGGGAGTGACGAGCAAGGCACCCCCACCCGCGATTGTCCTTGTCCGTCCCCAGCTCGGTGAGAATATCGGCAAGGCCGCGCGCGCGATGCTCAACTTCGGGCTGAGCGAACTGCGTCTCGTCGCCCCGCGCGACGGCTGGCCCAATCCGGACGCCGGCCCGTCTGCCGCTGGCGCCGACATCGTGCTTGAGAGCGCGCAAGTCTTCGACACGCTGGCCGACGCGGTCTCCGATTGTGCCCATGTCTATGCGACCACAGTCCGCAAGCGCGGAGTCACAAAGCCTGTGGTTCGACCGGACGAGGCCGCTCGGGCCATCCACGCCGAGCCGGGCAAATCGGCCATTGTCTTCGGCCCGGAGCGATCAGGGCTGGAGACCGACGAAGTGGCCCTCGCCCGCACGATCCTCACCGTGCCGGTCAATCCCGATTTCGGATCGCTCAATCTGGCGCAGGCGGTGATCCTGGCAGCCTATGAGTGGTCAAAGCAGGCCGATCTGGTGCAGCCAACGATCACGGAGATTCTCTCCCCCGCCCCCCAGGAGGAGCTGGAGGGTATGATCGGCCAGCTGGAGGTGCTGCTCGAAAACGCGGGCTATTTTTATCCGCCCGACCGGACCGGCGCGACCAAGCGGACGCTACGCACGCTCCTCACCAAGCCCGGCTGGAATCATCTGGAAGTCCGCACGCTGCGTGGTGTGCTCTCCACGCTGGGCAATCCCCGGCCGCGCTAGTCTCTTTTTTGCTCGAAATGCTCGAGCTCATAGGCGATCGAGCCTTCCACCAGAGTCTCCCAAAGATCGGCCACCAGAGCATCGGGAATGCCGAACCGCTTCGCTTCCTCGCGCGCCTGCGCGATGACCTGCGCCTTGCGTCCTTCGTCCCGCACCTGCCCGCGCTCGGGTTTGATCCGCGCGGCGGCACGCATATAGCCGAAGCGCTGGCCCAGCAGCGCGATCAGCTCGCGGTCCACGGCATCGACCCCGAGACGAACGTCGGCCATTGTGGTGCAGTCGTCGGGTTTGCGAATGTCAGTCATTCCCGGCTCCTAGAAAAGCTGGAGCGTGGCGGCAATGCCTGACTTGCCTGCTTCTCCCCCCGACGGGCGCGCATGGCTCGCTTCGTCAACTTTACCGCTCCGACCAACGCACAGGGGCGGACCCATTCGCTTGCGTGACGCTTAGGCTGGGTATCCACCTAGAAGAAGAGCGGCCGCCTTTGATCTCAAATCGTGAACATCATTGGGATGCGCTGCGCGCAACGCTCATGCTGCTTGGTATCCCATATCATGTCGCCATGTCCTACCGGGCCGATGCGGTCTGGATCCTCAATTCCGGCGAGGGCATGCCGGCCATGAACATCCTGGCCGAGCTTATCCATGTCGTGCGCATGCCGGCCTTCTTCCTCATTGCGGGATATTTCGCGATGGTCACGCTTGCGCGACGCTCGGCCGGCACGTGGTTTTCCGCCCGCCTCCTCCGGCTTCTCGTGCCGTTTCTTGCTGCGATGCTGACCCTGAATCCGCTACTCAACATCTTCTGTGAGCTTACCAACTTCAGGCTTGGTGAAGCGCTGGTCTCGCTTGAGCGCAACAGCGTGGCCTCGGCAGGCTATGTGCTGCGCCACCTGTGGTTCATCATCGTGCTGCTCTATTGTCTTGGCGGGGCAGCGCTGCTTTCACGCATCATGCCCAGGCGCCTCCACGCTCCCGTTCGGCCCGATCTCGATGAAAAGCTCGCTGCCCGAATAGCGCTCACTTGCCTCGGCGCGGGTATTGCAATGGGGATATGGGAAGCACTGGCGGTCGAAGCCTTTTACGAGGCCGGTCTGGCCACGCGGGTGCCGCAGGAGATGCTTCGCCTCGACCAGCTCATCGAGTTCGCGCCCTGGTTCGCGGCTGGCGGACTGATTGCCCGCGCGCGGGCCTGCCGTGAGGCGCTTCACCGCTTCTCGCCTGCCTTGTTTGTCATTACGGCCGTGGTGCTCACGCTCCATATCCGGTTCGGTGAGGAGCTTCATCCTGCCGCTGATCGCTTCATTGCCACGGTCGCCGCTATGGGTATGGCTCAGACGCTCCTCGCTCTTTTCAAGAGTTTCGCCAGCCGGCCGAGCCCGATAGTTCGGGAACTGGTGAGCGGCGCCTTCGTCATCTATCTGGTGCATTTGCCGATCATCGCGGGCCTCGTCCTTCTCGGCAAATCCCTGGCCCTTCCCCTGCCGCTCAAGGCGATGCTGGTCATGGCTGGCACGGTCGCCTTGTCATGGGCTCTCTGGCGGATCATCGCGCAGCGACCCGCCCTGCGCTTCCTCTATGATGGTACTCTTGCTCCTTCCATGCCCGCGCCTCCGCCTCAGTGTCCGCGTGGCATGAAAACCCGCAACGCTTGACTTTTCCGGGCTCTCTGGTCATAGGCCCGCCTTCGCAATTGGCCCCGCACCCCGGTGAAGCGGCGGCCCTGCCCATCGTCCATGATGCAAGCAGGCGAGACCGGGATCGACGCCTGAGATCGACATGACCTCGGGCAGACGTTGCAAGCGATTGAAGGAACAGGATAAATGACGAAGCGCACCAGCGCCAAGTATAAGCTCGACCGTCGTATGGGCGAGAACATTTGGGGTCGCCCCAAGAGCCCGGTCAACAAGCGCGAATACGGCCCCGGCCAGCACGGCCAGCGCCGCAAGGGCAAGATGTCCGACTTCGGCATCCAGCTCCGCGCCAAGCAGAAGCTCAAGGGCTATTATGGCGACGTGACCGAGAAGCAGTTCAAGAAGAACTACTTCGAAGCCGCACGCATGAAGGGCGACACCGGCCAGAACCTCATTGGTCTCCTCGAGCGTCGCCTCGACGCGGTGGTCTATCGCGCCAAGTTCACGCCGACGATCTTCTCTGCCCGCCAGCTTGTCAGCCACGGTCACATCTATGTGAACGGCGTGAAGTGCAACATCGCCAGCCGTCTGGTGAAGCCGGGCGACGAGGTCACTCTCGGCAAGAAGGCGCAGGAAATGGCGCTCGTCATGGAGGCGCAGAGCCTCGCCGAGCGAGACATCCCCGACTATATCGCACCCGACGGCGCCGCGAAGATCACCTATGTCCGCGTGCCCACGCTGGACGAGGTGCCCTATCCGGTGAAGATGGAGCCGAATCTGGTCGTCGAGTTCTACTCGCGCTGATCCTTCGGCTCCGGCCGTTACGACTTATCAGGAAGGGCGGTCCGGCAACGGGCCGCCCTTTCCTTTTGCCCTGCGTTACTTCTTGCGCTGCAGAAAGCCGTTGGTCTCCAGCCAGAACATGAACGCGTCGAACCAGCCGGTGCTGGTCGTGCCCTTCTTGCCGAGACCGAAGCCGTGGCCGCCCTTCTGATAGAGGTGGAACTCGACCGGACGGTTTGCCTGCTGCCAGGAATCGATGAGCCCAAAGCCTTTCTTGGCGAACAACGGATCATCCGAGGCGAGAACCGCAAACATCGGCGGCGCATCAGCGGGAACCGTGACCGCGCCGAAGGAGCCATAGATCGGCCCGATAAAAGCGGGCTTCGTGTCCGGCGCCGTCAATGCTGTCGCCATCGTCGTGCCTGCCCCAGCCGAAAAGCCGATCATGCCAACCCGCTCGGGATCGACATGCCATTCCGCCGCACGCTTGCGGATGAGCGCGAACGCCGCCCGTGCATCCGCCACATGATTGGCGACCGGGGCATTAGCCGCAGGAGCCGGCCCGCCGCTGGGGCTGGGAGACGAGCGGGCTGCTCCGGCGAACATCGCATCCATAGCCTGCCTGAACGCCACCGGATCGCCGGGGGTGGGCCGCGTGCGATATTTGAGCACGAAGGCAGCGATGCCGTTGTCGGCCAGCG
Source organism: Sphingobium sp. CR28 (assembly GCF_052327305.1). Lineage (GTDB taxonomy): Bacteria > Pseudomonadota > Alphaproteobacteria > Sphingomonadales > Sphingomonadaceae > Sphingobium. The sequence goes on from NZ_CP182486.1 coordinate 952,953, forward strand.
CTTTGGCTACGCGCCAGCCCTCGGCTTCCATCGAAAGGAAAAGGAATCCGCCGCCGGGCGCCACGATCACGGCAGCACCATTGGCCTTGGCGGGGTCCGGCAGGAACGGCGTGAGGGTCGGCACAGTCACGTTGCGCGTGAACGCCGTGCCATATTGGCGAAACCAGCTCTCCGGCGCAGTCGAACCGTCCACGCCATTGGTGCCGAGCGGGATTGCATTGGGTTCGGCCGGCGCGGCAATCGGCGCGATGCTATCATCCACCTGAGCCGCGACGGGCGAACTCACCACCGCGAGCAGCGCTGCAGCAATGAACGCCGTTCTGATCGTCATTTCTCTCTCCACAAGATTTACCCCGCCACTCTCGTGCATCACGTTGCGACCCGGCTCAAGGCCTAGGCGGTGTGGACGAAATTCAGCAATAGTGTGGAATGAGGATTGCGGCGCTCCGCAATGAAGCGACATTTTTCACACGCTTCGATGACATAGATGTGGCAAGCCGCACAGAGCCAAGTCAAGGCGTTGCGATAGCGCGATGGAATGAGTCCTTACATAAATGTGGCTTGCGTCCCCCAACATACCTCCCTACCCGTCCCGCACCCACAACGATAGAGCGGCTGTCATCTATGGCGACTGTGAACCGCAGTGCAGCGCGGGATAATCTAGGTGACCGGGCACTTGTGCTCGAAATCGGACGTGATGTTATAGATCAGGAAGCCCGAGCGCTTCACAGCCTTCATCATGCGCTGGACGACAATTTTGTTGATGCCGTGCGCCTTGTTCTCGGCACACGCGAGCGCGTCATCGTGACGGGCGTGGGTAAATCGGGTCATATCGGCCGAAAAGTCGCCGCGACCCTTGCGTCGACGGGAACGCCAGCATTCTTTCTCCACGCCGCCGAAGCCTCGCATGGCGATCTGGGCATGCTGGGCCCGCAGGACACCCTCATCGTTCTTTCCAATTCCGGCTTTACGCGCGAGATACGCCCGCTTCTCGCCTATGCCCGCCGCCTTGGCGCTCCGATCATCGGCATCGTTTCCGAAAGAAACTCGCCGCTTGGACGCCAAGCGGATGTGTTGTTGCAATTGCCGCGAGCAAAGGAAGCCTGCCCCGCACGCATCGCGCCCACAACCTCAACCACGATGATGCTCGCGCTGAGCGATGCACTCGCACTCGCCGTCATGCGCGAGCGGGGCATTGCTCGCGACGATCTGGCCAGACTGCATCCCGGTGGCGAAATCGGCTACCGGCTGTCGCCTGTTGACGACATCATCGATGGCAATGCGCCGTTGCCGCTGGTACGCCTCGATGCGCCGCTGCGGGATGTTGTGCTGGAAATGACCTCTGTCGGCAAAGGTGTCGCCGGGGTCGTGGATCAGGACGGGTGCCTTGCAGGCGTCATCACCGATGGCGACTTGCGGCGCAGCATCGATCAGGTGCTGATCGCGAAAGCAGCAGATGTCATGACCCGCACTCCCATCACCGTGCCGAGCGGCACGAACATCGAGGATGTTCGCGCGCTGATGGTGGACTCGAAAATCACTGTCATCTTCGTCACCGATCGCGATAATGATCGCCGTCCGATCGGGGTGGTGCATATCCACGATCTGGCAGCAATGTCCTGAAAATCTTACGGCACCGGCGACAGCCGGAGCGGATGACTCAATGATAAGATCAGAATCGACTGGCAGCGCTGCGATCATCATTCCGGCGCGCTATGCGTCCGTGCGCTTTCCCGCAAAGCCGCTGCATCTCATTCGCGGTGCCGATGGCCAACAAAAGCCGCTCATTCAGCATAGCTTCGAGGCCGCTTTACGGGTTTCGACCGCGGACAACGTTTACGTTGCAACGGATGATGAGCGCATCGCCAACGTGGTGCGGGAGTTTGGTGGCAAGGTGATCATGACGCCCAACAGCTGCGCCAATGGCACGGAGCGGATTGCCGCTTGTCTGGATGCTGTGCCGAACGCCGATCTCCTTGTGAATTTTCAGGGCGACGCGCTGCTGACTCCGCCCCATGCAGTCGCGGCGATGGTCTCCTGGATGCAGGATCATGGCGATGCCGACGCCGCGACTGTCGCGGTGCCTTGCTCTCCGGAAACCTACCGCCATCTGGTCGAGGACGCCGCCGCTGGCCGCGTAGGCGGCACCACCGTCGTCACGGATGATGCAGGTCGTGCGCTCTATTTTTCGAAGCGGATTTTACCTTATCTCGCGCCCGACGCGATGCCCAGCGCAGAGCGCCCCGTGCTGCTCCATCTCGGCCTTTACGCCTATCGTCGAACAGCGCTGGAAGCCTATGTAGCCAGCGGCCCCTGCGATCTCGAACAGATCGAGGGGTTGGAGCAGCTGCGTTTCCTCGTTCGCGGGGTGCCCATGCATGTGGTTAAAGTGGCCCCGCCGAACTGGGACATGGTCGAGGTCAACAATCCCGAGGATGTTCCGATCGTCGAGGCAATCCTGACCCGGCGCGCGCAGGAAGAACAGATTAATGACTGAACTGCTTGGCCGCCCCGTTGGTCTGGACCAGCGTCTTTTCTTCATTGCCGGCCCCTGCGTGATCGAAGGGCGAGACTTCTCGCTGCGCGTGGCCGAAAGGCTTGCTGGCTTTGCCGAGCGCCTCGGCGTGCTCATCATCTACAAGAGCAGCTTCGACAAGGCCAACCGGAGTTCATCGACGTCTTTTCGCGGCGTCGGGATGGACGAAGGACTGCGCATATTGGACGAGGTGCGTCGGGAGACGGGCCTTCCCGTGCTGACTGACGTGCACACGCCTGAGCAGGCTGCGCCCGCCGCAGAAGTGGTGGATGTGCTCCAGACTCCTGCGCTGCTCGCCCGCCAGACCGATCTGATCGAGGCGGTGGCGCTAACCGGGAAACCGGTGAACATCAAGAAGGGTCAGTTCATGGCCCCGGCCGACATGTCCAACGTGGTGGACAAGGCAAGGCGTGCCTGCGCTTCGAGCAATGGTCCTTGCGGCCCGATCCTCCTTACGGAACGAGGTACGAGCTTCGGCTACAATAATCTCGTGGTGGACATGCGCGGCCTCGACATCATGGCAAAGACCGGATGCCCTGTCGTGTTTGACGCCACCCACTCAGTGCAACTGCCGGGAGGCCTTGGCGACCGGTCCGGCGGCCAGCGGGAATATGTGCCCCTGCTCGCTCGCGCAGCGGTCGCCGCAGGCGTTTCCGGCGTGTTCATGGAGACTCATCCCGATCCGGATAATGCTCTTTCCGATGGGCCAAATGCCGTTCCGCTCGACGACATGGAGGCTCTCATGCGCACGCTGGCCGCGCTGCACGAAACCCGCGCGACCAGTGGCTGACCGACGGATTCCACAGTTCAAACCTTTAGCTGGCGCGATAGTCGCGATTATCGCTCCAGCCAGCCTGATGAGTTGCGGCCTTGCCCGGCAGGAACTCTATGCGCCGCGCTCCGGCCCGATCGACATCGCGCAATGGTCTTCAACAGTGCCTCCGCAGGCAATCCGAGTAGCCACGAGCGACCAGATTGCGCTGAGCGGCTATTTCTGGCCGGGAGCACCCGGCGACAAGGACATCTTCGTCTTCTTTCATGGCCGGGGAGCCCATCACGGCGTCGCTGCCAAATATGCACAATATCTGCGCGGCAGAGGCGATGCCGTTCTGGTCGCGTCCTATCGCGGCTTCGGTGGCAATCCCGGCTCCCCCGACCGGGCAGGCATTGAGCGTGACGCGGCCGCTTTCATCCAGACGGCGCACAAACTCGCAGGCGAGGACGCGCGCGTCTGGCTGTTAGGCCATTCGCTTGGCGCTGCAGTGGCGATCGACGCCGCAGCCGGGCGACACGACATTGCTGGGGTCATCACCATCGGCGCGTTCGCGACGCTTTCCGCTGCCGCACCTTGGTACGCCCGCCCTTTCGTCCCGGAGCGATGGAACAACATCGACGAACTCAAGCGCATCCACGCCCCCCTTCTCATCGTGCAGGGAGACAAGGACCGCGTCATACCCGGCGATAGCGGGACGCGGCTCGCCGCAGCAACGCAAGGCCCGGTGGCTTATATTTCCATGACGGGGGAAACCCACAAGCCGCCGATGCAGACGCTCGGGCCATGGCTCAGTGCGGCAATTGCCACCATGAACAAGGGGCAGGCAGAGCCCTTACCCGAACTCCCCGCCAGCTGGACAGTCGTCAGGCAGACGTCATGACAGCACTGACTCTCGCCCGATCCATTCTGGCCGTGCCCCCCTTCCCGCGTGCCAACCCGCACGACATCGTGGTGGCCCGGCCCGGCGCATCTGCTCGTCCGGGAGAAGCGCGCCAAGTGGTCAGCGCGCTTCGGCGTGAACGGGTAGGCGGCGCCTTCTGGAACGCGGACACAGATCCATGGCTCCATCCGCCGATCGGCGATGGCGACGCAGAGGCGCTGCTGCGCCGGATCGCACGCTCGCAGCCGATTGACGGGCCTCTGGAAGCGGCGGTGGATAAGGCGCTGCTCAGCGGCCTCGCCTGGCGTAACCCGTTCACCGGCGAGCCGATCGAATTGGTGGCGCTCATTGCCTTGCTCGGCCACTGGCGACGCCTGATCGAAGAAAATCGAGGGATCGTCGCGGCGTTCGGCTTTGCGCTTTGGAAGCGCGATACGGTGGAGCCGCTGCTTTGGGACGGAGCAAACGGCCCGACGTTCGCTGCCCCGACGCCGAGCCTGCTGGCATCTCTGCCGGCCGGCGCCCGCGTCGCATGCTGGAAGGCGCGAGTGACGCCCGAGGAACTGGCGATAATCGAAGATCGTTTCGCAGTTGTGGAAGTCGAGGACGGTTTTATCCGCTCGGTCGGACTAGGCGCGGACTGCGTTCCGCCGCTTTCTGTCGTCATTGACGACATGGGGGTTCACTATGATCCAACAGTTCCGAACCGTTTGGAAGCGATCATCCAGCAAGGAGACTTCTCGCAGGATCAGTTGGCCCGCGCGGCTGACTTGCGCGCCCTGATCGTGCGGCACGGCATCGGGAAATATGGTGTCGCGGGCGAGCAGTCCGCCACGTCCTCCGATGAGCCTCAATCCGAGCATCCGGAAAATCGTCGCATCGTGCTGGTGATTGGGCAGGTTGAAGATGATCGCTCGGTTCGCTTTGGCAGCCCCGTCGTGCGCTCCAACCTCGCTTTGCTTGAAGCGGCACGAAAACTGGAGCCGGATGCTTATATCATCTATCGCCCGCATCCTGACGTCACCGCCGGGCATCGTATCGGCTCGATCCCCAAAGCCTGGGTTGAAAAACTTGCTGACGAGATAGATCCGACGAGCCCGATCAGCAATCTTCTGAGCAGAGCGGATGCGTTGCATACGATGACATCACTTGCGGGCTTCGAAGCACTGATGCGTGGGAAAGAAGTGGTTTGTCATGGGCAACCCTTCTATTATGGGTGGGGCCTGACACAGGACCTGGCGGGAAAGCCGGCGCGCAGAACTGCCCGCCGGACGATCGATGAACTTGCGGCAGCTGTGCTTCTCATCTATCCGCGATACTTGGACCCCGTGACCAACCTCCCCTGCACTCCCGAAATTCTGGTGATGCGGCTAATGTCTGGCGTCACGCGTCAGAATGATGCACTAGTGCCAATGCGGCGCTTACAAGGTTTATTAAGACGCGCGGTGGCACGCTTGGGCAAGAGCATATGAAATACCAACCGCTTCCGCACCGGCGCTTCCTTTTTCTTCAGGGACCGCCAGGTCCATTTTTCTGGCTGCTGGGTCAGCGGCTGGAGGAGCTTGCCTGCTCGGTTCAAAGGATCAACCTGAATGGTGGCGATCAGGCGGACTGGCCGGGAAAAGCCGTCAATTATCGTGGAAGCCGCAAGCGGTGGACGCTCTTTATTGACCGGTTCCTGCGGGATAACGGTATTACGGACATTCTCCTTTTCGGTGACTGCCGCCCGCTGCACATGGCGGCTCACCACATGGCGCGCCTGCGCCACATCAACGTCCATGTCTTCGAGGAAGGCTATATCCGGCCGGACTGGGTGACTCTTGAGCCATCAGGCGTCAACGGCCATTCCGCTCTCCCCCGCGACCCGAACTGGTTCTTGGAACGGGCGGCAGCGCTACCCCCCGTGCCCGAGCGACCGGCGATCACGGCCAGTTTCCGCCGGCGTGTGCGCGACGCCTATCGCTATTATCATCATGTCGTCGTCAAATCCCCCTTGTTCCCCTTCTACCAGTCGCACCGGCAGGGATCGCTGATCGGCGAAGGACTGGGCTGGTTAAAGAAACTCGCGACGCGCAAGGCGACGCGCTTGCAGGCAGAGCGAGCGCTGCAGCATATTGGCGATCAGCCCTATTTCCTGTTCCCTCTGCAGCTTACCAATGATTACCAGATCCGGGAGCATTCGCCCTTTGCCAGCATGGCCGAGGCCGTCGACTATGTTCTCCACAGCTTCGCGCGGCGCGCTCCATCTGATGTGAATCTGGTCGTTAAAGTACATCCGCTCGACGCGGGCTTCATGAGCTGGCGCCGTTACCTCGCGAAGCGAGCGAACGCGCTGGGAATTGCCGGACGTGTCTTCCATATCGACGGAGGGGATCTTCTCGATCTGACAACGCGGGCACGCGGCATGGTGACCGTGAACAGCACATCCGCGACGCTGGCATTACAGGCCGGTGTGCCCACTATGGCCCTGGGTAAGGCCGTCTACGCGATGGACGGCATTACACATCAGGGCCGGCTCGATGACTTCTGGATGCGGCCTGAGGCGCCGGACCCGGAGGTCTATGAGGCTTTCCGCCGCGTTCTCTATGATCAGTGCCTGATCTACGGAGGACTGGCGAGCCAGACGGCCATCAGCATTCTGGTGGAATCAGCCGTCGAGCGTCTGGTCGGGGACTGGGTCAGCCACTGGCAACCGGCGCCCCCCATATTCGCGGCAGCCGCAGAATAATGAGATCAAGCCGCAGGATGGAGTTCGGCAAGCCAGTCGTCGACACGGGCAAAATGCCCTTTCCATCTGGGAGCCTCATAGCCTGCAATGCGCTTCATCTGCGCTGAGCGGGATGGACTTTCCGCACGGCTATAGTCCTCGATCAGGCGCGACCAGCCCAGCCCATCAATAGGACTGAGATAATCGGGAATGTCGCCGGCCAGCTCACGGAAAACAGCGAGATCGCTGGCGATCACCGGCGTGCCGAGAGCCAGCGCCTCCACAAGCGGCAGACCATAGCCCTCCACGAATGACGGAAAGAGCAGCGCGCTTGCGCCGCGGAGATAGGCCACCAGGGCGGCATCGTCGCAGCGGGACAGCTCGATGACATGCCCGCGGATCGCTTCGCAGCGTTCCAGCATGTCCACTGCTTGCTCGCTCTCCCAACCGCGTTGACCGATGATCATCAGTTGCGGGCAATTCGTGCCAAGCCGACGCGCCATCTCAGCCCAGATATTGAGGATGAGGAGATGGTTTTTTCGCCCCTCGATCGTCCCCAGCATGACGAAATAGGGCCGGCCGGGAAGCGTTGGCGCAGCGCCGCTATCCTGCCCCGCATGCAAGTCATCAACGCCCAGCGGCGCGACGATGCCAGGCGGCATTGTCCTGCCTCTCTTAAGACGGGAAAACCCGTCCAACTCATTCAGTGTGTCGCGGCTATTGGCGATCACACCTACGCCGGAATGGAGCAAAGCCTGAATTCTGGCGCGATGCTTCTCCGCCTCGCCCGGCCGGCAATATTCCGGGTGACTGAGAGGAATGAGATCGTGAACGAAGTAGACGGGGCGCACACCGCTCGACGCGATCCAGTCCATATGCCCCGGCCAGTTGAGGCCCGTATGCCCGACGTTGAGGTAGAGGCGACCTGCTGTCTCTCCCTTGGACCGTCCCGCAAGTGCCCCAAGCCCGAACCGCACAAGTGGACCTCGCGCGCCCGAAGCATCGAGCAAAAGCGAGAACAACTCGCGAGATTGCTTGGGCGAGAGCACGCGCGTCCACCCCTCGCGCTGGACGACTGCAAGCGCCCTGTCGCGATAATGCGCGGCATAAGCGAGACAGGTGCGATCGATACCAGTCGGCAGCCCCCCTCGCCATGCCCGCCAGACGAGACGCGTGACATCCAGAAGGAGATCATGCGGCTCGCCCCGCATTGTGAATTTGTCCCCGCTCAGAAAATGGTGGAGGTCTGGATCACCGCGATCGGATAAACGATTTGTGATACAGCCTGCAGGAACTTGTTAAAGTCGGCGAGCGGCGCATTCGAGACGTAGATGACGTCCTTATTGTAGATCGGGAACGACTGCGCGACGAACAGTGTCTTCGCGTCCCGCATGTTCACCCGATAAATGACCGGAACCTTGCCGTCCTTGGTCGGCGGTGCAGCTTCGCCTTCTTTCGCGAAAAGCTCCGGATCTTCATAGCGGAAGATGAACACCCCCTTTGGATTGGCGCGTTCATCGGCAAGTCCACCCATGCGGCCAAGCGCCTGCGACAGCGTGAGCCCCGTCCCCTCGAACGGAATTTCCTGATTGACGCGCGCCGCGCCGAGGACCGTGAAGCTATAGGGCTGGAAAAGAACGGTAACGACATCGTCCGCCTGTAACCGCACATTCTGGCGCGGATCCTTGATGATCGCTTCTAGAGGCATCGCCTCGACCTTAGCGCCGCGAGTCACCTGAATCGTCGTCTTGCCGACCGGCTGACGAACGCCGCCGACGCTCGCTATGACGTCCAGCAAGCGCTCGCCACGCGTAGAAAGCGGCACCCGGCCACTGCTCGCAACGTCCCCAACGATCGTCACCGCAGAGGTGGTATTGCGCGCGAGACGCACGATCACCTGAGGGTCATGCGCCTTGCTGGCTAGCCGGCCTCTAATTTCACGAGCCACCTGCTGCGGCGTAAGCCCAGCAGCGTCAACCTGACCCGCAAACGGCACGTCGATACGACCATCGGCACCGACGACCTGGGCGGGAAGATCAGCAGCGCGCTGACTGGCTCCCGCTCCCGAGCCGACTCCGCCAGTAAATGTGGAACCGAACAACACTGCGGGCGGCGCTTCGAAAACGGTGATATCCAGAGCGTCGCCTCGCCCGATAACGGAGCCATATTCCGTCGCGTTAGTAAGCACGTCCGAGAATGAAACGGGCTTCTTCATCGCCATTAGGCGCCCTGCAACGGAATCGGTCACATCAACCACTGTGATCGGAGCGTGATCTGTACTTTGGTGGCCTGCGCTGCTTACCGCGCGCGTGGAAGGCCCCGCTGCTGGAAGAACGGAACAGCCCGATAAAAACGCGCTCACGACGAGTGGGAGAACTTGCTTCCTTGAAGGCGTCACGGGCATTCGCACTTTTGCGTAGCTACGAAAAGAGCGTCAGGCATATTCTGCCCAAACCTTCCGATAGACGTTAATGGTGTTCTCAATGCAATTGTCCCAAGTATAGCCAGCGGCAACCTGAAGGCCTCGCTGTATGGCCAGCTCTCGCCAAGCCTCATCATTCAACCCTCGTTCGATAGCTCCCACGCAGGAGTCAAGGTCATCGGGGTTTACCAGCATAGCTGCACCGGCAGTCACCTCCGGAAGACAGGATCTATCCGAGGCAATAACCGGCACTCCGCTGGCCATAGCCTCTATGGGGGGCAATCCAAAACCTTCATAAACCGATAAATAAACAAATAACCTCGCGGCAGCGTATAGCGTGGGTAGATCATCGGACGCAACGTAGCCGAGCAAGATGATCGTTCCTTTACCCTGCTCAATCTCAATCAGCTCGCGCAACGATCCGTTGCGCCAACCTCCAGCCCCTACAACCACTAACGGCATTTTTGAACCTGTCCGGCGCCTCATTAGTGCATGCGCGCGTATCGCCATATCGATACGCTTGCGAGGCTCCAATGTCGCAACGCATAGCGCATAGTTATGAGCTTGAAGCCCATATCGAGCAAGTATTAATCGCTCATCTTCAGAGCCTCGAAACGGCATGTAGCTAGGGGAAACACCAAGATGAACAGCTGTTACCTTGCTTGGATGAAGCCCAGCAAATTCCATCACCTCTTGCCGTCCGTTTTCAGAATCGGTCAAAACATGTCTGGCCCGCCGGAGGCTGTCCTCGAACTCGCGGTCGAAATACTCAAGCCGCTCAACCGGATGCGCCTCCGGATACCTGAAAACAGACAGATCATGGATCGTCACGATACCGCTTTCTAGCCAGCGCGGCAGAAAGAAATTCGTACCATGAAAAAGCGCCGCCTTACTTCGGGTCGTCCGCCCCCATTTATATGACAGACGATCCCATTTCCGCATCATTCGAGAGGGTGCCATAATACGATTGAGTGAGAATGGCGTCGCCTTTGCAACACGGCCAGCGAGGTGAGCACGAACCAGCATGTCGTCTCGACGACCCAATCCACTAAGCAAATTCAATGTGTAAACGCCGATTCCCGTCAGCTGGTCCAGCAGCGGCGTCGCATCCACATCGATAACCATTCTCCCTTCCTGCATTCAAAGCAGCCTATGCCAGCATAGAACGGAGTACGTTCAGTACGTCTGTTTTCAATATTTGACGATCCAGAAAATCTGTTAATCTCCCGTTATCGCCAATGAGTTTCCAAACCTCATTTCTTCTAACCAGATTTTCATTTCTCTCGATCTTAATAGTATGCCCCGTTATTTCGGAGAACATATCAATCAACTCTCGAAGAGAAGTCGGCTGCCCGGTACATAGATTGACAGTTTTTCCGATACTTCGTGGAGCATCTATAAGCCTTACTATGCAGTCGCAGGCAGAATATACATCCATATAGTCCCGGTACACTTCAACATTGCCAAGTTGGATACTTTTTTGACGAGAACGGAAAGCTTCCGCAAGTTTAGGGACAACAAAGTCCTCATTCTGCCCCCGACCGATTATATTAAAAGGCCGGATGACAGTGAAATCGATAAAATCTTCGTAGTTTTTCATCAACTTTTCGGCGCAAAATTTGCTCATTCCGTAGTGATGAACGGGGCTCGGACAAAGGTCCTCATGGAGAACATCAGATTCCTGATTTCCATAAACACCCGCCGTGCTGATAAACATGAATCTAACTTTTTGCCCAGATACTTTCTGAACACCCCTTAAAATATTCTCCGTGCCTATGACGTTTGTCATATAATACTGTAAAGGTTTGCCGGCCGTCACACTTGATATTGCAGCGCAATGTATGATCACATCGGGCTGCACTGCTTCAATCACAGCGGCAACCTGGCGCTCATCTGTAATGTCGCAGTGGTACAGATCAGCATCGGCATTGCGCCCAGATGTACCAATCGCCACGCCGGAACTATCGCGAACCCGCCGCATGAGATAGCGCCCAAGAAAACCTGCAGCGCCTGTAACAAGAATTTTCCGCGACACGACTGCTCCTTGCATGTCGAAAGATTAAAAATTTGCGATTGCCTCTTCGTCGCATATTACGTCAAAAAAAGCATTTGCTTGCCGCCGCGGCGATGCCAGAGCGTCATCCGCCTTTAAAACGGGATCACCTCCTTGCCCAGTATAATGCTTCATAAATACCGACATGACGTGAGAAACCCCTTCGGGACGAACATCCCTCAGATCTTCGGCAAAATAGGCACCTCTATTATAACTTCCTGTTATAATTTCATATGATGGGAAGTATTCAATAAATTCATACCTTCGACTTGCACTATCTGCCACCAGCCTAAGGGCAGATTTGCTAAAGGTTGTTGCTACCAATGCATTGCGGTTATCAAATGTTGCGATCAAAGGAACCGGCGATACGGTGAGAATAATCTTGATAGCCGGATTAATCTGGTGGATTCTTCCTATGACATCCGCAAGATCTACCTCCATTTCATCGACAGAAAAGTTCTTAAACTCATATTTGTCGGGGTTCATGATGCCACCCGCCACCCCAGGGGCCAACGGGAAAACGGCACCGTCAATTTTCGACTGCCAACCTTCTGTCAAACCCAAGGTGAAGACAAAACAATCCATCTCATGCAGCATTTTCTGCACAGCATCAAAATGTTCAGCTCGAGCCGCAGTTAATTCCGCGATTGATGAAAAGCCTCCCGGCTTAATCTGAGGGCGAAACGGATCAATGTACCCACCACTCTTTCCGATCCAGACCTCATCCACTGGAGAGAAACGATGCTCAGCCCGATCCAACAACTGCTTCAACTGGCGAACGGTATAAAGATTGCCATAACGGGCACTATATACCCCATAATTTTCCGAAAGCGCTGTTTCGCTGTCCATGCCCTCTGGCGCATTCTCGGCCACCAGATAGTTAAATCCGCTCGAAGCAAGAGTCCGCGCAATGTGCTGAGCAAAGCAGCTACCAGCCGTTGCCACCTTGTCGCTGGGTTCAAGGGTGAACTTGGTGGACACCACCGGATCGAACTGAGAACACTCGACCGAAGCTACAGAATTACGCCAAAATTGATAAGAAGGAACCTGTGAATAGGGATTACCTGGGACGTCCTTATTAACCTTCAATGCCTCTGGTCCAATCAATTCCCCATATTCGTGCACAGGCAGATTGATAGCCTCCAGCGTATCCCGATCGAAGCGATCAAAATGACAATAACTCTCGGCGATGAAAGAAGTAAGCGGAACCATTGAATAATTACGATTGGCCCTAAACGCGGTGTCTCCAATCAGTCCAAATCTCTCCGCAATGCCTGGATAAATCGGCCATATCGGCATTTCTCGCAGTGGGTCATCTATATACTCATGCACATTATTGAATAGGCAGCGAACGCCAATGTTATTGAGAACCATCCGCACGACGTCTTCTATAACAAATAGCTTTGGATGATTGCTTGAGTACATAAATGGCGCCATGCGCGCCCACCGCAAAAGCTTTGCATCGAGCGGTAGACCGCAAAGCCGACCTTCCTCAATCAATTCATCATAAGCGCGATCGTAGGCTTCAAAATATCCTAATCTTCCGTAGATTTCCGGACAGAACAGCTTCTTAGCTTCATCCTGAGTAAAACCATTCTGATAAGCGTAGAGAGTGATACCTGAGTGATAGCCGCCAAACATGTTGATCACGGACTCTAACTGGCCGTCTTTGGTCACGCCGCGGACGAAGGTCAGATCCGGATGATAGCCGTTGAAGGCGATATTCGGCAAATAGATGATTTTGTCGGAAGGCAATGAAACTGGGGAGCCTTGCAACAATCTGTGGGCAAAGATCAAATCATTCTCTTGGATCAGCCGCTCGGTCCAGCCCGGATCGTTGACGACATGGTGAACCATGACGGCGGATGTCTCAATGCTGGGATTCAGGGCGTCTACGCACTTCTTGATCGATTCCCCTTGGCAATTTGCCACAATCGCGATCTTCATCATTCGCCCTCTTGCAACCTCACTCAATCCTCAATCGCAACCTGACCGAATGTCAGCGCCACGAGAACGTTTAACGGACAACGCCTCATGCCCTTTCCTAAGTTCGTTCACCAGCATCTGGGACGACTCCAGCCAGGTTCGTGCATGCCACTTTTCCTCGACCATACGCTCTTTAGCTCGAACATCAGCATCGTTGTTGGCATAGTGCGCCATGCGGCGCGCCCATGCCGCACTGTCCAGTGGGTGAATATACTCAACGAAATCACCGCCCGCTTCCCGAAGCGGATCGACATCCGCGGCCAGACATAATTTGCCATATGATAAGGCTTCCGGAAGCGTCAGACTCCAGCCTTCATAAAAGCTGGGTAGTAGCGTAAATCGTGATTGCCGATAGAGGGCATCCAACTCGTTATCACCCGGGCTGATGAGGAGAAGTTTCCCGGCCACCCTGGCATCTCGTCTCATTTGATTGAAAATATCGTCGGATTTCCAACCCCTATGGCCAGCGAAGACGATCTTGAAATCGTGCTCCAACATGCCTTGGTCCAGCATCATGAGAAAAGCCCGGTAAATAACCTCGTGGTTCTTACGGGGCTCATAAGTGCCGACCATAAGCGCATAAGGCTCGGACAGCTCGAACTTCGCAAGTAGCTTCATGTCTTCATCAAGCGAAGGCAATGACGATGCCTGATAGATATCCGTACCAAACTCCACGAACGTCGAAAGTGGAGATTCCCAAGCCAGCTTCTTCTGCAAAGACAAACCATCTCGCATTGCCGTACGACCACCATAAACAATGTGGTCGAAGCGGTTGGAAACAAAATCCAGAAATGGCCTGTATCCGCTCACAGTTTCAGGCTTATGCAAATGTGGAAACAATTCCGGCGTCAAGTCATAGATCAGCTGAGACTTGGTAATATTTAAATCAGCATCGCAATAATTTTCTACAACCTGATTTCGCGATAGTTGCGGAATGCCATCTTCATCGTAAACACCAAAATCGATCCCAGCGAAAAATATAATGCTGCCATCGGGAAAGCGGCGAATATATGCTTCATGAAATGGATCTGGGCCGTCCAATCCAAGGAAGGGATCTCTGTTACCTTCGCCCTTTCCTTCCCGTTTTTGCCAGAAATCAAGAAAAAACCGAAACGAGTTGGTAATATCATCGGAAGAAAATAACCACTCAAGATTGGATTCTTCAATTCGGAACAGATATCCATTTCGGCAAGCAAAATATCGCGTATTTGGCGCTATCTTTTTCAAATACTTAGCAAAACTTAATTCCGCCCGAACCACACCGGTTACGTTTCCGCCCCAGTCGAGATAACTGAGCGTCAAATCCATCCAAATAATTGGCTCACTGACCTTTGATGCAGGAGCACCTGCCTTGTCAGCATCCTGCTGCCAATCCGGAGCGAGGATGAGCTCAAGCGCCGCCACCATCTCCCTCGCGGTGTCACTCCAATGGATTGTTCTCCAGTTGCTCCTGACGTCATTCTCCGCACGCGCGAGCGCTGGCTTGTTTGTGGCATAATGAACGATCTTATCCGCCCATTGCTTCACATCAAACGGCGGCACGAAATCCGCCATTCCCTCACCAATTTCCCGCAGAGGCGGCGTGTCGGCTGCTATACAGAATTTGCCCTGCCCCAGACTTTCGGGAAGCGTGAGGCTCCACCCTTCATATACGCTTGGAAGTAGCGTGAACGAACAATGCCGATAAAGTGCTGCCAACTGTTCATCTGAGGGCGAGCATCGAATGATGCGCCCGGCAGCCCTTGGATCACGCGCCAGCGTATCGAGAAAATCCGTAACCTCCGCGTTCGGCCGCCCACAAAACAATAGCTGCGGCAGTTGTGCCTCTCCCGCCATTTCCATTGCCATCAGATAGGCGCGATAAAGAGTCTCATGATTCTTTCGAGGCTCAATGGAGCCGACCGTCATGATGAAGGGCAATTCGACGCCAATTTCTGCAAGAAGATCGGCATCGGCGACTGATGATTTCGTTTGAAAAATGTCTGTCCCGAACTTCAATACTTTGCCAGGACGGGCCGGCCATTCTCCATGCTTCTGCAAGGCTTCAATATCGCGGCGCGCAGTCTCACCGCCGTAAAAAAGAAAATCGCAATTCCTATGCGCCCATTCGAGATACCGATGAAATTTCTGCGAGTGGGAAAAGTCGTACAAATGCCTAGTGCTATCCAAAACCAGAATTGCGTCATAAATTAGATAACAAAGCTTCAAGGACACCTTATCCTTGACCTGCTCAAAATAGTACTCCTTCTTGCTATTCATCCAACCAACGCTGACGATCACATCTCCATCAACATAAGGGAAAAATAGCTCATTCGTATCGGGTACCGGAACAGAGATACTTCCCGCAGGCGAACGTCCGGGATAGCGGCCAAAAAAATTCATGTAGGCATCGGCAGGATTCTCCGCCGATAAAAGCCAGTCCAATTCTTTGGACGAAATCTCTGCAAAACCGCTCCCGATCTGCATGGAATAGCGTAGATTAGGATGAAGCACTTTCAGCCTAGTCGCAAATTCAATTTCCGCCCGGACAATCCCAACGACCCCGCCCTGCCATTCGAGGCTCGTCGTGAGGTCCAGCCAGAGTGCAGGCACTCCTCCCTTCTTCCGGGCAACGCCGGGACCTTCAACGAACGATACGCGCCGCACATTGCCGACCTGAGGCTCCCCGGAGGGAGAAATCGACGACCGTGCCCCCCCCGAAAGGCGCCGGGCAATCGACGCTTTTGATTCGGAAATCTTGCGACCTATCTGCCTAAGCGCTCTCGGCCATACGACGCCGTTCTTCGTCCATGCCTCGACCGCAATTCGCAACGCAGGATAACCATTCACCTTTGCCTCCGGACTGGAGGTCAAACCAAGAAAAATCTCTCGCTTGGTTCTTCCCGCCTTGAGCAAAGCAAGATGATGATGGAGTCCCGCCGGATCGGGCTGCCGATTAAAAAGCAGAAGATAGCTGGCTGTCAGGAACCTCTCGTCATCGAGATTCAATAACTCGTCAAGATTTCCAGGGAAATTTGCCATCACTACCACCACACCTGTCAATTCACGCGAGAAACTTACGAGCCTCCCTAGAAAGATACGCCCTGTCGGTTACGACGAAGGTCCGCCTCGACCATCATACTGCACAGATCTTCGAGAGAGGTCTTGGCCTCCCAACCCAGCTCTGCTTTCGCCTTGTCCGCATTTCCAATCAGCAGATCGACCTCAGCGGGCCGATAGTAGCGGGGACTTATCCGGACCAATGTCCGCCCCGTCGCCGCGTCAACGCCGATTTCTTTTTCTCCGGTCCCCGAAAATCGAACATCGATATCCGCTGCCCTAAAAGCCAGCGTAACAAAATCTCTCACGGATACGGTTCTATTGGTCGCCAGTACATATGTATCTGGGCGATCCGCCTGAAGCATCATCCACATGCCTTCCACATATTCCTTGGCAAACCCCCAGTCTCGCTGAGCATCCAGATTGCCCAGTTCAAGTACGTTTAACTGGCCCAAGACAATCTTGGCTACGGAATCTGAAATTTTGCGCGTCACAAATTCGCGTCCGCGCAAAGGGCTTTCATGGTTAAAGAGAATGCCACTAGTCGCGAACAAATCATAGCTCTCTCGATAGTTGATCGTCATCC
Organism: Sphingobium sp. CR28; assembly: GCF_052327305.1. Taxonomy (GTDB): domain Bacteria; phylum Pseudomonadota; class Alphaproteobacteria; order Sphingomonadales; family Sphingomonadaceae; genus Sphingobium. Next base: position 969,937 of record NZ_CP182486.1, read on the forward strand.
AATGAGCGAACAGCTTCGCAACACCGTACGGACTACGAGGATAAAATGGGGTAGATTCATCTTGCGGTATAGATTGCACCTTACCAAACATCTCCGAAGTGCTGGCCTGGTAATATCTGATATCACGATCACCATGACGGATGGCCTCGAGTATATTGAGTGCTCCGATTCCGGTAATTTTTGACGTAGTGGTGGGCTGTTCGAAGCTTACGCCGACAAAACTTTGCGCCGCCAGATTATAGACTTCACTTGGCTGACAACGGCGCAACATGGCCATAGTCGCCCCTAAATCGGTAAGATCGTACTCAATGAGATGCAGGTTCTCGTGATTCTCAATTCCGATCTCCGCAATGCGCCACAAATTAACTGAACTCGATCTTCTGAACGTTCCGTAGACCTTATAGCCTTTGTTCAGAAGAAACTGAGACAAATATGCACCATCTTGACCAGTAATACCAGTAACTAATGCCGTCTTCATTTTAACCTCAAAAAAGAAGGAGTTTATTGTGTGCAGATTTTCAAAATAGCTCTTGCCGAGTCGCGCCAAGTAGCTGAGTTTTTCTCAGAAATATATTCCGGCAAGTCACATTCCCAAGCCTTATTGATCCAACGTAGCATGGACTCGGCAATCACAACTGGGGGCCCGGAGTTGAAAAAAGTGACCGATCCATCAGCAATTTCTGCAAAAACATCCAATCGGCGAGCGAAAACAGGCTTCTTGTAGAAAATAGCTTCCGCCAAGGGTAAGCCAAAGCCCTCCGCCAAGGATGCAATCACGACACCCCTGCACCCTCCATACAGGCGGTGCAAGACCCCGTCCCCCACATCACGCAACCAGAGCACCCTGGACTCCTCGGACGCGTCCGCCAAACGTCGCTGCGTCGCCTCACTTTTCCATCCCGGCCGGCCAACCACTACTAGCTGGGGGGCAGAGCGCCCCATTCGGCTCACAATTTGTTCGAATATGTCCAAAGCATCATCATGCCCTTTTCGAGGCTCTACAGTCCCAACCATGAGCAGGAAATTGCCCCAATCCAACCTCGGCGGCACTTTGGCGGCTTCGTCGGCGGGAGCGCCCGCAGCTGCGCCTAGATCACCACTTAATCGAAGGGTCGATACGGACAAGCGCCTTCGATTGCGAAAAGCATCAAGGGCCAGGAGATTTCTCTTAACGTCTTCCGAAATGCAAATAATTTTGTTTGCATTTCGACTTATGAAATTCATCCAAGTTTTATAGGAACGGGAAGATTTTGAGGTAAACCACTCAGGATTACTGAGCGGCAATATGTCGTATAAAACGATGCAAATTTTTGCATGATGAAATCGCCAATATTTTACCTGAAAAAAGTTAGATGGAAATATCCTGGAACAAAAGTCCAGCCCAAGGAAAATATCAGCTCTTCCAAGATCAACAATTTCATCCGTTTTCTTGAAGGAATTTCCATCAAACTCCAAAAAAAAATATGGCGATTTTCGAGACGCCGCAACAAATCGTATATCGTATCCAGGAATATTTTCTGACTTCAGTGCGCCACTGACACCTTTAACCACACGCTGAATACCCGTACCGGCATCAAGTTGGAATAAAATTGAGATGTCGACTGCAATACAGGGCAGACGATTGCGCTTCTCGTTCCGAAAAGCCCGCCGAAGGCGCCAACCGTGGAAGCGAACCGCGTTAAAAATCATCAGGCAGTTACATCAGCATAATATTGGAACGCGGCGTCCATCGAAGAAAAATTATACAACTGCCCCTGATGCAGCACCGCTGCCCGATGGCAATGCTCTCGAATATATGAGGAATCATGCGACACGATGATCATCGCACGCTCGGCCCGCTTTTCAAAAAGTTCAAAATGACATTTCTGATGAAATCTCGCGTCTCCCACAGCGATAATTTCATCTATGAGAAAGCAATCAAACTCCACGACCATAGATATCGCGAAAGCAAGACGGGCACGCATGCCAGCAGAGTATGTTCGCACCGGCTCCCGCAAGTAGAGACCCAGTTCCGAGAACTCCTCCACAAAAGCGATGCTGTCGTCAGGATTCCGTCCGTACACCCGACAGATAAATCTTAAGTTGTCGAGCCCTGTAAGAGCGGCCTGAAAAGCGCCACCAAAAGCTAGAGGCCAAGAAACACTCATATTCCACTCAACGGTACCGCTAGTAGGTCGCTCGGCACCACTAATCAGACGAATTAAAGTAGATTTTCCCGCACCATTGCGCCCCAGCACACCAACACGTTCGCCAGGAAAAATTTCTAGTTCGACGTTCTGCAGTACGTCGACCGGACCGCTTCGCGTTATATAACGCTTATTAATACCAGCTAACCTTATCATTCAGGAATTACCGACCGGCCAACTTTCCGCACTTGAGACATTGCAAGTACACAAAGGCCTAAATTCACGACAGCCATATATTGCATGTCGTACACGGCATGTACACTTGAACCAAAGTATCCCTCTCGAACATATTCGACGCCGTGAACCATAGGCAGATAAAGTACGACCTCTTGTGCTTCTTTTGGAAGAGAATCTACGAGAAAGGCTGCTCCTGACAATGGAAAGAGCAAATATGACGCGGGATGCCACAGCTTCTCCACAAGCTCATAATTTTCCGACAAAGCTCCCAAGAGCATTGCCAAAGATGCCCCAAACCATGCGATCATAAGCCATCCCCCAATAACCTGTAAAACGTCTTCGGGCGGCTCAAGCATGCCTACAGCAATAAACACAATCGACAGAATGGCAAACGAGATGGTTGCCCCCCCCCCTTCCAGAAGTAGCCGCGCCGCAAAAATGTCTATCACCTTGACGTTGCGATGGTACATCAGCGCCAAGTTCGGTGTAATCGCTCCAATACACCGAGAAGGCATATTACGCCAAAGCAACACTGAGCTATAGCCGGTCAATGCAAAGGCAACGATCGGCAAGTTTGAGCCGTGAGCCGATTTCGTTGCGGTCCAGAGGGCTGTAACTCCCAAAGTGAACAACATAGGTTCCACGAACATCCAAAGAAACCCGATATTATGCCGTCCAAAACGAGTCAGGATTTCCCGCATCAGCAAAGCGCCGATTACACGCCGCTGCACAGCCCATGATTGAGCCAGCAATGAAAGCTCCCTTCCTATGCTGGTCATTTTAGGCCTGATGCTCTTTCACGCCAGCGAACACCATAGAAAGCACAGCCCAAGCCACCAAGCCGAGTGCGAACGTAGCGAGTATGCTGCGGAGCCGACGAGGTTCTAGTGCACTGTCAGGAAGGTTGGGTTGCACGATACGCTCAACATATGCCTGCTTGCGCCTCGCCTCATTGCGAGCCTCTTCAAGCGACGCCATAGCGCTTGCCAATTGCTTATCCGCAAATTGGCTGGCGAGGAAAAGACGCTGATACTCAGCCGTAGCAGAGGACAGCGATCGGCGGGCGCCGACAATCTTGCCCAACTCTTCGTCGATTTGACGTGTCAGCGCTTTAGCCTTGACCTCCAGCACCTCGACCTGCGGATTGCGCGGCGCGAAGGCACGAACTTGCACGAGCTGATTTTCTGTCGCGATGAGTTCATCCTGCAATTTCGAGACCATCTGCAACTGAACGGCGGCCTGCTTCTCCGGATCAATAACCCCTTCACGGCTTCGATATTGCGCAAGCGTGATCGCCGCGTTCCCGGCAGAACGCTTGGCATCGTCAACTTCTACCTGCGCAAAGCGAATCAGATCCTGCCGCCCGCGCGTATTGAGCCGGTTGACGGTATTCTCGGCCATCTCCAACAATTGCTCATTAAAGCGCTTTGCGTCCTGGGGAGTGTAAGCTCGCACCTCTAGCGTAATGATCGATGACGCAGTGTCATGACGAACATCGATTCTTTTCGAATAATATTTATAGAGATCTTCGAAATCATTGCCCGACCCAAGAGTTCCAAATCGATCGAAAATCGATATAGAAGGCATGGTATAAGCTGCGGAGAAGGCCCCTCCCTTGTTTAACTCACGAAGTGCATCACGAGATTCGACGAAATCACGCGCAGCGTAAACTTCGTCACCCGCGTTGGCAAATCCAGCCGACTTGAGCAAAACTCCAAGTCCCGACGCCGAGGTCTTTTCGGGACTCCGCACTACGAACTTCGATTCAACAACATAAACGTCCGATGCGAGGAGGCCAAAATAGAGAATCGCGCAGGTCGTTGGAAGAACGACCGTTAGGAGAAACAGCCAACCGAAGCCTCGCATTCGCCTTACAGCGCGCGCCAAAAGACTTTGCTCAACAGATGGATCCGCCTTCTTCTGTTCGTCAGATTTCTCATCTGCAACAATGGCGCCGGGCCGATCTAGCATGGAAACGGTTTTATCCGATCTAAAAAAAAAACGGGGTCAAGGTGAATCTCAACGGGCGATTTGCCCCCGTGCCATTAAATTTGCAACCGCCAATGCGGCCTTGCGGCGGCCGCTTTATCGCTCATCCAGGCCGGTCCGATGGTGAATACTTGCTCTGGCCACAGCTCTACGCCAAAGCGCTCCTCGTATTTTCGTGAGATCACATGCCATGCCACATCCAATGCCCCCCGAATGGGCACATCAAGAGCGCCTGTGGATTGGCTTTCCCGGTGACCCCACGGAGTGGCCAGCGCGCCTTGAAGATGCCCAACAGCAGGCGGCGGCCTTTGCCAACGCCGTTGCGGAACATGGTCAGCCCGTCACCCTGGTCGCTCGAACAGAGGACGATGCGAGTTCCGCTCACTCGCTCGCATCACCGGGCGTCGAGATTCTCCATGAACCCTTCGGCGACATCTGGCTGCGCGATACCGGCCCCATCGGGCTCGTCGACCCAGCCGGTAACCGCGTGCTTGCCGATTTCGGGTTCAACGGCTGGGGCGGCAAGTTCGACATGGACGGCGATCAAGACATTGCCGCCCGACTCGCCGCCTCGACCGGCCTGCCACGCGTCCGCTATGACTGGATCCTTGAGGGCGGCGCGATCGATACGGACGGCACTGGCCTTTTCGTCACGACCGAGCAGTGCCTCCTCAATCCCAATCGCAATCCGGCGCTGAATAGACGCCAGATCGAAACGCTGCTCGCCGGCGCTCTCGGCCTGTCGCAAATGCTCTGGCTAGGCGATGGCTTGGTCAACGACCATACCGATGGACATGTCGATAATCTTGCTCGCTTCGTGGCGCCTGGCGTGATCGCCATTCCGCACGCGTCGACAGCGGATGATCCCAATGCCGCGATTTTCATGGACGCGGCGGATCGCGCCCGCGCCTTTGGCCTTGAGGTCGCCCCGCTTCCTTCGGTGGGGCGTTACGAGATCGACGGCGCGATCGTCCCGGCAAGCTACATGAACTTCTGCATCACCAATGGCGCAGTGATCGTCCCCCAATATGGCGCACCAAACGACGCTGCCGCCTGTGATGCGCTCGCCGAGTTGTTCCCCGGTCGTGCAATTATGGGCTCGCCATCGGATGCTCTGCTGCGCGGCGGCGGCAGTTTTCATTGCATGAGCCAGCAGCTTCCCGCAGCGCCCTCGGCATCCTAAATAGCCCCTATGAGCAAAGTCACTGTCGCCGCCCTGCAGCTCGCCTTCTCGCATGACGAAGGGGAGAATATCGCACTGGTCGAAGACCATGTCCACAAGGCGGCGGCGCGCGGCGCCAAGATCATCCTCCCCCCTGAGCTATTCGAGGGGCCATATTTCTGCACGGTTGAGGACGAGGCGCTGTTCGGCCGCGCCCGCCCGGCGGCAGAGCATCCGGCCGTGACCACAATGCAGCGCCTTGCCAGGGATTTGGGCGTCTATATTCCGACGAGCTTCTTCGAGCGCGACGGGCACCATCACTATAATTCCCTGGCGATGATCGACGACAGCGGCGAGATCATGGGAGTCTACCGCAAAAGCCATATCCCGGACGGGCCGGGTTACGAGGAGAAGTACTACTTCCGGCCGGGCAATAGCGGCTTCAAGGTCTGGCCCACGCGCTACGGGACGATCGGCGTCGGCATCTGCTGGGACCAGTGGTATCCTGAGAGCGCCCGCGTCATGGCCCTGATGGGCGCAGAAATGCTATTCTATCCCACAGCCATCGGCACCGAGCCCTATGACGACACGCTGGACACCAGCCGGATGTGGCGCCGCGCGATGCAGGGCCATGCCGTTTCCAACTGTATGCCCGTGATCGCCGCCAATCGCATTGGTGTTGAAGAAATGCCGGGCTGCGCCGGCGCGCAGACTTTCTATGGCCATAGCTTCATCACCAATGAGTGGGGCGATCTGGTCGCCGAGGTGGAGAACTGGCAGACCGGCGCGCTGGTCGCTACGCTCGACCTTGATGCGGCTCGGACGCACCGTGCAGGCATGGGCTTCTTCCGGGATCGCCGACCAGAGCTTTATGGCCGGATCGCGCAAGACGTCTGAATGACATTCCTTACCTGACTGCCCCCCCCAAAGACATCCCTTAATTCAGCTGAAAGACGAATAAGTGCCGGCAATCCGACCCGAGATAAGATGGTTCCATTCTTTCGACCTTGGCGATGGCGAGACGATCGAAGGCATCAAACCGCTTCACATTCTCAGGCAGGAAGCGGACCTAATTCTTGGGCCTGATCTTACCGGCAAAACCGTACTGGACATCGGCGCCTGGGACGGCTTTTTCTCATTCGAAGCCGAACGTCGTGGCGCGGCCCGCGTCGTTGCGACCGATCATTTCAGCTGGTCGGGCGATGGCTGGGCGGACAGGCGCGGCTTCGACTATGTGCACCAGCGACTTGGCTCCCGGGTAGAGGCGATCGATGCAGATATTCACGAACTGCCGAACCTGAACCTCGGCCAGTTTGACATCGTTCTCTTCCTGGGCGTGTTCTATCATCTGAAGGATCCCTATGTTGGGCTGGAGACCGCAGCGCGCATGAGCCAGGATCAACTTGTGGTTGAAACTGCGACCGCTCTCGCTCGCGAAAAATTGCCGGCAATGCGGCTTTACGCGCCCGGCGAGCTGGGTGATGACCCTACCAATTTCTGGGCGCCCAACATCCCTGCGCTGAAACTGATGCTGAGCAATTTCGGCTTCAGGCACACGGCCTTCACCACTCCGTCTCGATCGCGGCATCATCCGCTTAACAGCAAAATTTTGCCGCCCTCGGCGGAGGCCACGCACCGCACCATTGCCCATGCATGGCGGAAAGAGAAAACAGCTCCTCCGTCAGTCTGAGTCCAGGAGCTCGCGCGCTCGCGCAAACACAGCCTCGAACATTGCCGCAGTCAGCCTGCCGGTGTTCTGATTGTAGCGAGAGCAATGATAGCTATCGATGAGCATTCGGCCGTCCGGCATGCGATGCTCGGCCAAATGACCGAAGCGGCATTGGGACAGCCTGCCGCCGAGCGTCTTCACTGCGGACTGGTGCGCAATCTGTCCCAGAGCGATGAAGATCTGCACGTTTGGCAATGACTCGATGCCTTTCTCCAGAAAGGGCCGGCAATTATGAATTTCTTGCGGCGTGGGCTTGTTCTGGGGTGGCAGGCACTTGACCGCGTTCAGTATGGCAATGTCGACGAGCGCTAGCCCGTCCTCCAGATTGCTCCCATAGCCGCCGCGAGAAAAGCCGAATTTATGCAGCGTCGCGAACAGCAGATCGCCGGCGTAGTCTCCGGTAAATGGGCGCCCTGTTCGATTGGCGCCGTGTTTGCCGGGCGCCAGCCCCACAATGACAATCCGCGCCGCCGGATCGCCAAAGGCACGGATCGGCGCATTCCACCAGTCCGGATGCTCGATGCGAAGCTCCTCCCGCAACGCCACAAGACGCGGGCAGCGCGGACAATCGCGCGAGGGCTCGGCAGCGGGCACGGGACTGGCAAAGGGCAAATCGCGGGGGCTGGTCAGGGCCATGGAGCCGCGATAGGCGCGCTGACATGACCAAGGCAAGCGATCCGGGCAATCATATCTATGCAATCGCGCTCGGGTCAAACAGACCGCTCGCTCGTCACTTTCCGCCTCGCGCGATACTGAAAGCGGCGTTGGGGCGGTTAAAGGAGCCACCCTTCAAGCTCGTCGCAATCGCTTCGATCATCGAGACCAGACCGATAGGCCCATCGCGGAGAAGCTATGCCAATTGCGCCGCGCTGGTCGAAAGCCCCCTCCCCCCGTTTGCAATGCTGCAAGCTTTGCAAGGCGTGGAGCTCAGCTTCGGCCGGCGTCGTGCGCGACGGTGGGGAGAGCGGACGCTCGATCTCGATATCATTCTGTGGTCGGGCGGACGGTTTGCCAGAGGCAGGACACTTCAGATCCCGCATCCTCAATGGCACCGGCGACTTTTTGTCGTGCGGCCACTTGCGGAAATCGCGCCACACTGGCGCGATGCCACCCTCGGCCGATCCGTTGCAGCGCAACTTGCTCGCCTCACGCGGGCCAAGCCGGTTGACCACATCCCAGCCCCTCTCTAGGGAGACCCGGCGCAAGCATGCGGGCCCTTAGCTCAGTCGGTAGAGCAACTGACTTTTAATCAGTAGGTCGCTGGTTCGAACCCAGCAGGGCTCACCACCTATTCCTCGCAATCAAGTCGCTCAACCCACAGGCCGGATCGTCAGGCCGGAACGATACTGCATGACGACATCGACAGGCACCGGCTGCCGATCGACCCGTATTTCAACGCTTGCGGCGTCGGGTTTCAGGTTGAAGACGGACAATTTGGGATTGCGCGAGAACCCGCCGCCATCGTTCCAGTCCGACTTTCCATTGTTGTTGGCGTCGTGGCGCACGGCAATGCCGTAGCGCCCGGGACCGGGCGCAGGAATGCAGAATTTCATCTCAGGTCTGCCGTCCCGCCTACGCTCGGCGCGCACGAGCCAGGCGCCCTTGTCCAAAAAGGTGCCGTCATCCGTGCGATAGAGCTGGACCCGAACGGCTCCCACATCCGTCGAAAAGCCGCGCGCTGTGACCAGGAACGCGCTTTTGCCCGCGGCACAATCCCGTTCGTCCAGCCCCTGCGTGCGAACGCCTTCAGCCTGCGCTGCCACCCCGCCGGCCAGCAGAGTCGTCCCGATCATCATCGCGATCATCTTTTTCATGTCCGCTATGTAAGGCCCGGTGGCTGAACGTCAAATTGCGCTATGTCGTGCAGAAAGCGCTGGCCCCTCTTCTGATCTGCGCCAAAGACGCTATGGACGAATCGCCATGGCCCCCTCCAAGCGTAAAATCTTCTTTCTCTTCAATCACGACGCGCCCCATCAGGTCGCTCACCTCGCAGGCATCGTACGTGCAATGACGGTCGAGCGCCCGGACCTCGACACGCGCGTCGCGGTCGGGACGCCGGTGATCGCCGCGCGCCTGCGAGAGATATTGGGGGATCGCGTTTCGGCGAGCGTCACCTGGATCGATCTCGCCTTGCCCCGTTGGATGGAGGCGACCCTCTCGCTGCCCAACCGGCTGGCGCCGATCAAGCGCATCATGCGCCTCGATCATCATGCGACGCTGCTGGGCGAGGCGGACACGCTCGTGAGCGCGGAGCGCACCTGCCTGCGGCTGCTTCGCAAATGGCCGGCGGGCCACCCCACACGCATGGTCCACGTCCCGCATGGCGCCGGCGACCGGGCCGTCACCTACCATCCGGCGATGCAAGATTTTGACCTGATGCTGGTGAGCGGCCTGAAGGCTGCCCGCGAGCTTCTCGTCCGCGAGATCATCCGGTCGGATCGAGTGAGGATCATTGGCTATCCCAAATTCGATACAGTGGATCTGGGTGCGCGCCCGCGCCTGTTTGACAATGACAATCCGGTCTTCCTCTACAATCCCCACTTCGATCCGCTGCTTTCTAGCTGGTACGATGAAGGACCGAAGCTCCTGGACTGGTTTGCCAGCCCGGAGGGCCAGTCATTCAACGTCATCTTTGCGCCGCACATCATGCTGTTCCGCAAGGCGATCCACGTTTCACCGGAATATCGGATGGTGCGTCGCCGCCCGGACATCCGGTCGCATTGGCGCGCGGCACCCAATATCCTCATCGACGTGGATGGCCCGCATCTCGTCGACATGACCTACACGCTTGCCGCAGATGGATATATCGGCGATGTTTCGAGCCAGATATACGAGTTTCTTGTGCGTCCACGGCCAGCTTTCTTCTTCGACCGCTTTTCGCAGGATCCCCGCTCGAAAGAGGGCGATCTGCCTTTCTGGCAGACCGGCGACGTTGTCACCGGCGTGGAGGAATTGCCCGCCCTGATTACGAACCATGTCGCGCGCGGCGCGCATTTCCGCAAAGCGCAGAAGGCGATCTTCGCCGAGACCTTCTCGCTGGACAAGACTCACACGGCGTCCTCACGGGCCGCAGCCGCTATTGCCGAGTTCTATCCGCTGTGAGCGTTGTCGCGCCACGCGCAGAGCGTCCTGGCGCTGTCCGCATCATTGCGGGCAACATGGGCTGGTTGCTGGCGAGCAGTGGCCTGATGGCCGCCCTGTCGCTCATCTATCTGGGCATCACCAGCCGCACGCTGGGCATTGTGGATTTCGGCCGCTTCGCGCTGGTGACCGGCGCCTGCCAGACGATTGCTTCGCTTGTCGCCATCGAAAGCTGGAAAATCATCGTGCAATATGGCCTTGCCCATCAGGCGCGGCATGATCTCGACGCCGTCCGCCGGGTGGAGCGCGCGGCGGTGATGATGGACGTGGTGAGTGCGCTCATCGGAGCGTTAGTCGCCGCCCTGCTCTTTGCGTTCGCGCGGCCGCTTATCGGCATCAGGGGCTCCATCGGCCCTTATGCTTTCGGTTACGCATTGATCCAGCTCGCGACGGTCCGTTCGGCACCGACCGGCATTCTGCGCCTGCATGACAGGTTCGATCTCGCCGCGATCGCCGATGCCGCCACGCCGATCATGCGCTTGCTGGGCGCTCTTGCCGCTCTCGCCTTCATGCCGACCGCCAAAGGCTTCCTGATCGCATGGGGTCTGGCCGAAATCGTCACCTGCATCGCGTTCTGGCTGATGGTCCACCGCATTGGACGATTGCGAGGTCTTTTTTCGGCCCGCCTCGAAGGGAAACGGGTGCTTGAGGAGAATCCCGGCATTCTCCGGCTCATGATCAATACCAACCTTCAGGGGTCCCTCGGCCTGGCATCACGGCAACTACCGCTTCTGGTGGTCGGCGGCTATGCAGGGCCGGCGGCCGCCGGTGGGTTCCGGCTCGCCATGCAACTGGCCAACGCGCTCTCCAAGGTTGCGACACTGCTCACCCGTGCCGCCTTCCCGGAACTTGTGCGTCAGGTGAGGGATACATCGGCGGATCAGCTCGGCAGGCTGATCGGCCGCGTGACGCTCGGCTCTGCGCTGGGCGCCAGTGCGGTCATGGTGCTGGTCATCTTGCTTGGCCGGAACTTGCTGACGCTGATCGGCGGCCCGCAGTTCGGGCCCGCTTATGTGTTGTTGCTATGGCTGGCGGGGGGCGCTTGCATCGAGCTGGCGGCCGTGAGCTTCGAGCCAATCCTGCAGGCGCTCAACAAGGCGGGTTCTGCCATCATCGCCCGCGGCTCCGCAGTTGTGCTCCAGTTCGCGGCAATGATCTTCCTTTTGCCAGCGTGGGGCGCTCTGGGCGCGGCGGTGAGCGTGATGATGGGAGCCGTTTTCGCGTTTATGTTCCTCAGCCTGGCGATCAGGCGAAGGGCATAGCGAAAAACGTTTCAGCCGATGAGGGCGCGCACCTGTGCCAGATCATCCGGTTTATCAACATCGACCGCCGCCAGACCATCGCTCGCGGCCACAATACTGACCGTGACGCCGGCAAGACGCCCAAGGTGCGCCATGGCCTCCGATAATGGCAGCCGCCCCAGCAAATAGCGCAGCAGCAACCCCGGACCCAGTCTGCGGACAATGCGCCATGGCCGTTTCCGCTCTGCTTCTACCTGCTTCCACAGGGAGAACGCAGCGCCGGCCTGCGGCGTGGCGAAGTAGAAGAGATTGCAGCCCGACCAGTCGCCATCTGAGAAGCGCAGATAGGTGCGCCGCGAACCCGGTGCCGCCTGTTCCACCGCTGCCCGGCGCGCAAGCATCACAGCGACATCGCCAGTCGCGCCCGCCTGGTCGACAAAGTCCCGCACCCATTCCGGCTTCAACAGAGCATGATCGGCCGTCGTAAGTAGCATCGGCGCGCCCAGCCGGGAAAAGCCGGCGGCAGCGCTTTCACTAGGGCCGCTGCTGGCGGGAAAAACTTCGCAACCCAGAGAAAGCGCCAGCGCTTCCACTGGCCCCGGCGAGGCGGCGACCGCGATCCGCGTGGCCCCGGCCGCACGCAGAGCGCCGATCACGCGCGCCAGCATCGCCTGACCGCCGATATCGACCAGCGCCTTCTCCGGCACGCCTTCGCTGGCCGCGACGGGATCGGTCTCTCCGCGCGACCCGGCAAGAACAAGTGCTTGAAAGGACATCAGGGCCGCGCCGTCCGCCAGAGGCGAAAGAGCACGCCCGGCGCCGCCAATAGCGGGTGTCGCTCGCGCCAAGGCGTCAGCGGAATATGCACGCCGCTATGGCGCTCGATCTTCCACAGCGCATATCGGGTAGCGCCTTCGAACGTCCACGCAGCCTTGACCAGCCGCGCCACGTTCAGAGGCTTGCCCAGACGGCGGCGACGGCGCCAGCGCGCAACGACGGCGCGTCTGTCGAAATCAGACACGGGTGCAAGCGACCCGTCGCTCTCCGTGCCGATACCGGCTTCTGTCCATGCCAGCGGCAGCGTCTGTTCATACCATTCGGGCGCATTGTCCAAAATGGTGGTCCCCCGCCCCAGCGCCTCGACACGGAACTCCGCGCCATAGGTCTCGCGGAAAAGCGCCAGCCAGTAATCGCGCGCGCTGCCCTGCGCCGGCCCCAGGGCAGCGGCATATCGCGACGCCCATATAACGGCGTCCCTTACTGCGGCGCGCACCGCATCCCCTGTGATGGGGTCCGCACTGAAGACAAGCCGCGAGGGCTGGCAGAAGCGGGTCCAGATGGTGGTGTCGGCCGTTTCGTCCCGCGCCGCGCGCGCGAAGGTCTCGAGCGCCATCGTCGCGACCTTCGCGCGAATGATCTGCCCGTCGATCTCCACTTCATGATAGCTGACGTCCGGCCAGAGCGTGCGGGAGAGCCAAGGCTGCTTCCGCCCTTCCGTCAGCACATAGAAGTCCAGAATGGCGGACAGATCGCCTGTGCGCAGAGTGGAGCCATAATAGAGAACGGCAACCCCGCCTAGATGACCGGCGAGATGGGAAGCCAACCGCGTGACGGCTGGGAGTTCGGCACGATCGAGACTATCCCCGACCAGCGCGCCTAGCCGGGTCATGGCACGACGAAGTTGATCGGATCGCCGCGACCTATCAGCAGCTTGCCGGCCGGATATCGCTCGCCATCAAGGATATAGGCGCCTGGCATCGAGAGGTAGAGGCGCTCGGCATCGCGCTGAATGAAGCCGGCCCTCTCCATGCCTGCACTTTGCTTGCCCCGCAGGAGAGGCAGCAGATAACGCGCGATCCCGCGCGGCGGCGCCTCGATCGCGAGCAGCTTCAGCCCCTCACGTGCGGGACCGAAGGGCTTGAGCCCCAACGGGAGGCGCGTCAGCGTCGAGGCCAGCAGAAGATAAAGGTTGAGCGAACGGATGTCGTCGCCATCGCGCGAGACCATGACCCGCTCGCCTCGACGCCACCGGTTCTGAGCGCCTCCAAAGATGGTCTGCCCAATGGCGCCCATCATCGCCATCATGATCGCCCCACCATTGAACCATCCCTTGCGATGCGCATGCTGCGCTAGCGCGGTCGCGCGGGTGAACGCTCCTGCGCCCAGGATGAAGCCATGCTTCTCGTCATGTGCCACACCGAGCCTCGAAACAGTGAGAGGCGTTCGGGCAAGAGTGTTGCCAGCGCGATAGGCGCGAACGGCGTCCTGCAACGACCAATCGGCGGGGATGCCGAGGTCAAGCGCCAGCGCATTCGTCTTTCCCGAAGGCAGCAGAGCAACTTGTGGCATATTGCCGCTATAGACCTTCGACGCTGCGGTAAGCACTTCGCGCACTGTACCGTCGCCGCCGTCCACGATGATAAGATCCACCCCCAGGCCTGCGAAGTGGCCAAGGGCCGCCAGCAGGTCTTCCGGGCTGGCTGGCTCACGCTTCACGATATCGGCATTAGCAAGATCGAGCGGGCGCGGACGCACGCAATTCATGCGGCTCCTGGGATTCCGAATAATCCCAACTTTAGGGATGGCGAGAGGCGCTACCCCGGACGCGTCATTCCGGCGATTGAGCTCGCGTGTCATTGGAAAACGAATCGACATCGAAACAGCCTCGGAAACCTCGCGCCCGACCCGAAGGTCCAGCCAAAACAGGAAACGCCATATTGGTATTCAGCGGAGCGATTTCCATCCTTTGGCGCCTATCCGCGCATCGGCGCCGAGGAATAGTTGCATTTCCATTACAGGCACAAGCCATTATTTTATCGAGGCGACATCGTGGAATTCACATCCCGAAGCCTCACAAGGACGATTGCCGTATCCAAAGGCTGCGCATATGGCGTCAAGAATGACGCATGTGCAGCAACGCCGCCCGCAATATGGATCAAAATGGATGAGCGCGGCGGGGCTTCTTGCCCTCGTCTACGCGAGTCCGGCATTAGCGGCGCCAGCCCAGGATCTCACGGTTTTCAATCTGCCAAGACCGTCCGAAACGCTGTCCGCGACAAGCATCAGTTACAGCCTGCCGGCGCTCTCCCTGTCGAATCCGGCTCTCACCAGCCGCCGCGATGACGATGCCGCACATTTCGGGGTGCCGACCTTCCAGTCTGCCCCGTCCCTGTCACCGGATGTGAAGCCCATCTTGTCTCCGCTTGCCTACGGACCACAAGATTCGACTAGCGATGTCGGCGACCGGCCCGATCCGCAACGATTCCGGTCGTTCGGTAGCCAGGTGGGTGCGATCAAATGGGAAGTCGCGGCCCTGTTCGGCTATTATACCCTCGCCAACTCCCAGAAGATTTTCGAAGATCCGACATGGCCCCACTTCCAGAAGGAAGGGTGGTTCGGAAAGGACACGCGCAATCTGGGCGTGGATAAGCTCGCCCACACTTACAGTGCATATATCATATCCGAGATCGCCTATGCCCGCCTCAAGCGGAAGACTGGCGACGCCCCCGGCATTGCGCTCACCGCAGCCGCGATCGGGAGCGGCATCATGCTCTACACGGAGATCTGGGACAGCATTGAGCCGACCGGCGGCTGGTCCTGGGAAGATGTCGCCTTCAACAGCGCGGGCGCAGGCCTCTCCGTGCTGCGCAACACCGTGCCGGGCCTCGACCGCAAGCTCGACTTTCGCCTGATGATTATGCCCAATTCGAACATCTACTCACGACAGGGCAAGCGGCATTTCGAGCAGCAGCGTTACTTCTTCGCCCTGAAACTTGGAGGATTCAGAGCGTTCGAGAACAGTCCGGCGCGGTTCTTGGAATTGCACGCAGGCTATTATGCTAAGGACTTCACCAATGAAGACCGGGCCGCTGGTATCGAGCCCAAGCGTCGCATCTTCCTGGGCGTAGGGCTTAATCTGCGCGAGCTATTCTTCAAAAACTCCCGCAGCCGCGTCGGACGGGCGGCCGGGGAAGCACTCGACTATTTCCAGCTTCCCTACACCGCGATCCACCGACACATCACGAACTGACCGGCCGGATATTCGCTGAGGTCTAGAGAGCACCGCCGATGAGCGGGACGATGTCCTGCGCGCTGGCCGGGTCTGATGCGACCATGAAGCCAAGACCGCCTGCCGCCCCGATCGAGACTCCGCAGAGCAGATAGCCAAGCGCCCGCAGAAGCGGCGGGTGAGATCGGCCCATCTGGCGGTTGCGTCCGCACAGGGAGAGCGTCACGCTCACGGCCAGACCATAAATGAAAGCTGCAATCCCAAACATGGAGCCCATCATTTCGCAGTTGCGAAGAAAAGACATGCCCCCTTGGGGTTAATTTGCGGTGAAGCGTGCTTTCAGGCCGATCAACATTTTCGCTTTACGGATCCTTTTCAGATCACCTCAGTCGAGCGGCGTGCCAGCGGATATGATCCGCCATGAAAGTGGAGATGAAATAGTAGCTGTGGTCGTATCCGGGCTGCATGCGAATCGTCGCCGGCTGTCCAACTGCGTCACACACCTCCCGCAACAACTCGGGCTTTAACTGCTCCTGCAAGAAGTTGTCTGCCGCTCCCTGATCCACAAGCAAGTCCGGCAGACGGGCGCCATTCCGGATCAACTCCACGGCATCATAGTCCGCCCAGAGTGCCCGATCGTCTCCCAGATAGCCGGAAAAGGCCTTCTCACCCCACGGCACGCGGCTGGGCGCCACAATCGGCGCAAAGGCAGATACCGATCGAAAACGACCAGGATTGCGCAATGCGACGGTGAGCGCGCCATGGCCGCCCATCGAGTGACCGGTGATCCCCTGTCGGGTCATGTCGACGGGAAACTGCTCCGCGATCAGTGTGGGCAACTCCTGCTCCACATAGTCCCGCATATGATAATGCGTGGCGTATGGCGCCCGGGTCGCATTGACGTAGAAACCTGCGCCCAGACCGAAGTCATAGGCCCCGTCCGGATCGTCGGGCACGCCTTCGCCGCGCGGACTCGTGTCCGGCGCCACGAAGACGATGCCTGCCTCCGCGCACGCTGCCCGATATTCACCCTTCTCGGTGACATTGGCGTGCGTGCAAGTGAGGCCGGAGAGGTAGAAAAGCACAGGCAGCTTCGCACCCGGCGCGTGCGCCGGCACGAAGACAGAGAATGTCATCTCCGTGCCGGTGGAGGATGAGGCGTGGCGATAGACGCCCTGCACGCCCCCAAAGGCCAGGCTGCGAGAAACCGTCTCCATGCTCAGAGCGCGCGGATAGTGACCTGTTCCTCGTCGGCTTTGGCAAGCGGGCTGCGCAGCGGCAGCGTGAACGGCGCAGCCTCGATCTCGAAGATGTCACCCGGCTGAGTCTCAATAGCCTCTGCGAATGAAACGGTCGCCGTGCCGAAGAAATGCACGTGGACATCACCCGGCGCGCGGAACAGCGGATATTTGAAGTGGTGATGCTCCAGATTGGCCAGGCTGTGCGACATATTGTCCTCGCCGGTCAGAAACGGCCGTTCCCAGAGCGTCTGGCCGTCACGCAGAATGCGGCTCATGCCGCGAACATCCTGCGGCGGCTCGGAAACCAGCAGCTCGGGGCCGAGCGAGGCCTGACGCAGCTTGGAATGCGCAAGCCAGAGGTAATTATGACGCTCGGTGATATGATCGCTGAACTCGTTGCCGAGCGTGTAGCCGATCCGCCAGGGCGTGCCGTCCGGTCCGATGACGTAAATGCCGGCCAGTTCCGGCTCCTCGCCGCCATCCTTGGCGAAGCTCGGCATGGTCAATGCCTCGCCGGGGCCGACAAGCTGGCTACCATTGCCCTTGTAGAACCATTCCGGCTGCTGGCCCACCTGACCGTCGGCAGGCTTGCCGCCTTCGACGCCTTCCAGGAACATCCTCATGGAGTCCGTGAGCGTTTCGCCCGCAGCCGCAGCCTTGTGCATCTTGTCACGGCCTTCCGCCGAGCCGAGATGCGTCAGGCCCGTGCCCGTCATGTGGAGATGCGCCGCGTCAGGATGGTCGATCGGGGCAATGAGCAGGCCCGCATCCAGCAGTGCCGGAAGGTCGGCGGCTTCATCAGAGCCAAGACGCTCGATCGCGTCCGCAATGCTCTCTCCCTGCTCGATCGCTTGAAGCGCCAGAGAGCGCACATCCGTAACGCCGCGCACGAAATGGGCGCCTTCATCCTTCGCAGCGATGACCCGCCGCTCTCCACCGGTCCCACGATATTGCAGCAGTCGCAAACTCATTCGTCATCTCCCAAGGCAGCGCCACGGAGCGCTTTGCCGATCATCCGTCTAGCGATCAATGGCTGTCGCGCGGCAGTCCCATCGTCTGCGCAATGCGCTGATATTTCTCGGCGCCTTCCAGGATCGCGCCCTTGTCGAGCTGGCCGACCACAGCGCGCTGAATCTCCTGCCAGGGCGTCTGCGAGGCAGGATAGCGATAGCCCCCTTCCGCCTCCAGCGCAGTGCGGCGCTCGGCCAGCTCTTCGTCGGAGATCAGCACATTGACGGTGCCCTTGCGCAGGTCGATCCGCACGCGGTCGCCTGTTTTCAGCAGCGCGAGGCCACTCATCGCCGCAGCCTCGGGGCTCGCATTCAGGATCGACGGGCTACCGGACGTGCCGGACTGACGGCCATCGCCGATGCATGGCAGAGCGCTGACGCCTTCCGTGATGAGATAGGACGGCGGACGCATATTCACGACTTCCGCCGCGCCCGGATAGCCGATCGGACCAGCGCCGCGCATGAAGAGCAGCGTCTCCGGGGTGATGCCCAGAGCCGGATTGTCGATATTGTGGTGGTAGTCCTCGGGTCCGTCGAACACAACCGCCGGCCCCTCGAAGGCCTCCGGGTCGTTCGGATTGGAGAGATAGCGGCTCCGGAATTCCTCGCTGATGACGCTGGTCTTCATAATCGCCGCGTCGAAGAGATTGCCGGACAGCACGATGAAGCCCGCATCTGCCATCAGCGGCTCGCCGAACTTGCGAATGACCTTCTCGTCCTCGATCTCGACACCCCGGCAATTCTCGCCGATCGACTTGCCGTTGACCGTGAGCGCGCCCTCATGGATCAGGCCGTGCTCCATGAGCTGATTGACCACAGCCGGCACGCCGCCAGCGCGATAATAGTCCTCGCCCAGATATTCGCCGGCAGGCTGGAGATTGACCAGCAGCGGCACCTTGTGCCCTTCCGTCTCCCAGTCCTTCAGGGGAACGTCCACGCCGACATGGCGCGCAATAGCCGTGAGGTGAATGGGCGCGTTGGTCGAACCGCCGATCGCGGAGTTGACGCGAATGGCGTTGTGGAAGGCTTCCTTCGTCAGAATATCGGAGGGCTTCAGGTCCTCCGCGACCATCTCAACGATGCGCTTGCCTGTGAAATAGGCGACTTCCTGCCGATCGCGATAAGGCGCGGGAATGGCCGCCGAGCCGGGCAGCGACATGCCCAGCGCCTCGGTCAGCGAGTTCATCGTCGTCGCGGTGCCCATCGTGTTGCAATAGCCGGTCGACGGCGCCGACGAGGCAACGATGCGGATAAATTCCTCGTCGTTGATCTTGCCGGCCGCCAGCAGCTGACGCGCCTTCCACACGATCGTGCCGGAACCCGTTCGCTCACCCTTGTGCCAGCCGTTGAGCATCGGCCCGACGGAAAGCGCAATGGCGGGGATGTTGACGGTCGCCGCCGCCATGAGCGCGGCGGGCGTAGTCTTGTCGCAGCCAATAGTGAGCACGACGCCGTCCAGCGGATAGCCGTACATCACCTCGACCATGCCGAGATAGGAGAGGTTGCGATCAAGACCGGGGGTCGGGCGCTTGCCGGTTTCCTGAATGGGGTGGACCGGAAACTCCAGCACGATGCCGCCCATCTCGCGCACGCCTTCGCGCACACGCTCGGCAAGAACGAGATGATGGCGATTACACGGCGAGAGGTCGGAGCCGGTCTGCGCAATGCCGATGATCGGCCTGCCAGAGCGCAGCTCCTCGAGACTGAGGCCGAAATTGAGATATCGCTCGAGATAGAGCGACGTCATGTCGATATTCTCGGGGTTGTTGAACCAGGCCTGGCTGCGCAGTGGCTTTTTCTCGGTCATCGTCTTGCTGCTCATGCTCGAATTGAAAGGATCGTCATGGCCGAACGACGACCAGACGTCATGGAGGCGTACTGCGCGGTGCTCGGACCCAGATGTAAACTGGACTCTGGCGATCGCGGCAACATTTCCTCCCCGATGTTATCTCGAACCGCGAAAAGCAAGGACGCATTGCTTATGGTCCTCTTACTTTTGCAGCCGGTGCCACCGCCCGATTGACGGAGCCTGGCAACGCATATAGTCAGACAAATAAGCGGGCAAGCCGCAATGATGTTTCGTTCCAGATCGAGTGCAGGCGAGAGAGGGTGTAGGCATGGCGCTTCCGGCAACAGGCAATGGCGGAGCTTCGGCTTCTTCCGGCGGAATTTCGCAGAGTTACCGTCCGGCCCTTACCCTGCTTGCAAGCCTGTTCTTCATGTGGGGCTTCATCACCGTCATCAACAATACGTTGCTGCCTCATTTGCGCAGCGTGTTCGATCTCAATTATACCCAGACGACCCTCATCGAGAGCGTGTGGTTCATCGCTTATTTCGTGGCGTCGATCCCTTCGGCCAAGCTTATCGAGCGGATTGGCTACCAGAAATCGCTGGTTGTCGGCCTACTCATCATGGCGGCCGGATCGCTCGGCATGACGCTGGCTGCAAGCATCCCCTCCTACGGGGTAACGCTTGTCATGCTGTTCATCATCGCCAGCGGCATCACGCTGCTGCAGGTGGCGGCAAACCCTTATGTCGCGGTGATCGGCCCGGCTGAAACCTCGTCGTCCCGCCTTAATCTGGTGCAGGCCATGAACTCGGCCGGCACGATGCTCGCGCCGCTCTTCGGCGCCTATCTCATCCTCGGCCGATCCAAGGGCGGCACGGCGGAGGCCGGCACAGTGCTGACGCAAGCCGAGCGGCTGGCCGACGCGCAATCAGTGATTTTGCCTTATGTCATCGTCGCGGTCGTCCTCGCGGTGCTGGCCGTCATCATCGCCCGTTTCCCGCTCCCCGCCATGGGCGCAGCGACCACGCGCCACAGCAAGGAAGAGCGGAAGAATCATTCGCTCTGGAAGCACCGTAATCTGGTCTTCGGCGTGCCGGCGATCTTCATTTACCTGATCGCGGAAATCGGGGTGGCGAACCTTTTCGTCAACTTCGTCAGCCAGCCGGAAATCGCCAACCTGACCCATGAGCAGGCGGGCAAGTATCTCACCTTCCTGTGGGGCGGCATGATGATCGGTCGCTTCCTGGGCTCCGCGATCATGCAACGGATTCCGGCGGAGACCGTGCTTGCCGCCTTCTCAGTGGGGGCGTTCGTGGTGATGCTGGTGACCGTGTTCACGACCGGCCCCGTGGCTATGTGGGCGCTGATCCTCGTCGGTCTGTTCCACTCGATCATGTTCCCGACCATCTTCACGCTCGGTATCAAGGGCCTCGGCCCGCTCACCGAAGAAGGATCGGGCCTTCTCATCATGGCGATTGCCGGTGGCGCCCTCGTTGTCGTGCAGGGCTGGCTTGCGGATATTTACGGTCTGCAGGCGTCCTTCCTGCTCACCGCCGCGTGCGAGCTTTACGTGCTGTTCTACGCGCTCTGGGGCTGCAAGACGACGGGCACGCAGATGCCTGTCGCAGGTGACAAGCCAAGCGAGACCGTCGCGCATTGAGGGTCCGCCGACAGGCGCAAATGACTAAAATCTCCGGACGCTTGGGAAAGCTCGCGACGGAGCAACAGAGGGGGAGAGCGGAATGCGAGCTTTGAAAAGCGTGGGTCAGGGAGCGATGCTGCTGGCCTTCGCGATCACGGCCCTAGCCGCCTCGCCCCTCGCCGCCCAATCTCCCGAACCGGTCACGACGCCGGGCAACGGCGCCTACCCAACGCTTTATGAGCAGGTTGCGGGACTGCCCGACCATGTCGTTTATCGCCCCCGGAACATGGACGCGCTGGGCACGCAAAAGCTTCCCATCTACGTCTTCGGCAACGGCGGATGCAGCGCCGATGGCACGAGTTCGCGCAATCACCTGCTCCAGATCGCCTCGCACGGCTATCTCGCCATAGCTCCAGGCACGATTCCTGTTCCCGGCAAGAACGCCGATGAACCGTCGCAGGGCACGCCCGGCCAACTCACGCTCGCCACGCCGGCGGACGCCCTCTCGACCGCGATCGACTGGGCCGTGCGCGAGAACGAGCGGGCGGGTAGCCCATTCTATCACCGCCTCGCGACGGACAAGATCGCGGCCTCAGGTTGGAGCTGCGGCGGCCTGCAAGCAATCATCACTGCGCAGGAGCCGCGCGTGAAGACGGCCGTCATCATGAATAGCGGCGTGTTCAATGGCGCGAGCCCCATCCCCGGACTCAACGCCACCAAGGCGATGGTCGACACGCTGCACGGCTCCGCCCTCTACATCTTGGGCGGACCGGATGACATGGCCTATCCGAACGGCACGGACGACTTCCGCCGGATCACCACTTTGCCCGCTGCCCTGGTCAACATCCCGGTGGGCCATGGCGGCACATATATGGAGCCGAATGGAGGCATCGCAGCGGAAGTCGTGACGGCCTGGCTCGACTGGAAGCTGAAGGGCGACACCGTCGCAGCGAAACAGTTCGAAGGCGGCGCCTGCGGCTTCTGCAAGGACAGTCGCCTCACCATAGAACGCAAGAATATTCGCTGAGATGAGAGCGCCGGCCGCTCCTTTTGGGTTCGCCGAGCGAAACAGTCGCGCAGTCGTTGCGCAATATTTGTCGGACTATATGATCGCGCCGAAACCCCGGTAAACGCATTTGATGATCGCCGCCGACGCGAGCCTTGGTAGCCCCGCAACGGGCTGAACCCTGGAGAGGCGGCATAGAAAGGGAGAAGCAATGTTCAGGACCAACCGACCGCTCTGCATGGCGCTATTGCTTGCAGGAGCGGCCGCGCCGGTATTCGCCCAGTCCGGGCAGAATAGCGCGGTGCCCATCGCCGTCGATGCCACGAAGCCGGGCGCCAAGATCGACCGCAATATCTTCGGTCAGTTCGCTGAACATCTCGGCACCGGTATCTATGGCGGTGTCTGGGTTGGCAAGGACTCGCCCATTCCGAACGTCCGCGGCATCCGCTCGGACGTCGTGGGCGCGCTCAAAGCCATCAAGGTGCCCAATGTGCGCTGGCCGGGCGGCTGCTTCGCCGACGAGTATCACTGGCGCGACGGCATTGGCGATCCCAAGAAGCGCAGCATCACCGCGAACGCCAACTGGGGCGGCGCGGTCGAGGACAACGCCTTTGGCACGGACGAGTTCTTCGACTTCGCC
Organism: Sphingobium sp. CR28; assembly: GCF_052327305.1. Classification (GTDB taxonomy): domain Bacteria; phylum Pseudomonadota; class Alphaproteobacteria; order Sphingomonadales; family Sphingomonadaceae; genus Sphingobium. The sequence continues at coordinate 992,899 of NZ_CP182486.1, forward strand.
AAGCAGATCGGCACTGAGGCCTATGTCTCAGTGAATGTCGGCTCCGGCACGATCAAGGAAGCTGCCGACTGGATGGCGTACATGACCGCGTCACCAAACAGCACAGCCGGGAAGGAACGCGCGGCCAATGGTCACCCGGAGCCTTACAAGGTCAAATATGTCGGCCTGGGCAATGAGAGCTGGGGCTGTGGCGGGTCGATGACGCCCGAGCATTATGTCGACGAAATGAAGAAGTACGCGCGTTTCGTCCGCAACTATAACCCCGCGCAGCAGGTCAACACCAATCCCGCGACCAGCCCCTCAAAGGCGCCGGCCAATGTGGAAGAGATGCAGCGCATCGCCGTCGGCCCGAATGGTGACGACACATCCTACACCGAAGCCGTGATGAAGGCGTGGAAGGATCACGATTGGGCTTGGAACATCGAAGGCCTCTCGCTTCACTCCTACACCGTGGTGAAGTGGCCCCCTGCCGTTCCGAGCATCAACTTCGGGGAAAGCGAATATGCCGCGATCCTGAAGTCCACGCTGGAGATGGACAATCTGATCCGCCTGCATGGCGCGATCATGGACAAATATGACCCGGAGAAGAAAGTCCCGCTCGTCGTGGACGAATGGGGCACCTGGTATGCCAAGCTCCCCAACAGTCCCGAGGGCTTCCTCCAGCAGCAGAACTCGATGCGCGACGCGATGGTTGCGGCGCTCAACATTAACATCTTCGCCAGGCATGGCGACCGTGTGCGCATGGCCAACATCGCGCAGATGGTGAATGTGCTGCAGGCCATGATCTTTACGGACGGGCCGAAGATGGTGCTGACGCCCACCTATCACATCTTCAAGATGTACGTGCCGTTCCAGGATGCGACGCTGGTTCCCGTCTCGTTCGACGCGGGCACTTACACCAGTGGCGACATCAAACTGCCACGAGTGGATGCCATCGCCGCGCGTGATGCGGCCGGCAAGCTCTGGCTGACCGTCACCAATCTTGACCCCAATCGCCCGGCCCGTATCGAGGCGTCGTTCAAAGGCGTGACCGCCAGAACGGCGCGGGGACAAGTGCTTACCGCTCCGCGCGTGGACAGCATCAACACCTTCGCTGCGCCGACCACCGTGGCGCCCAAGCCGTTTACGGGATCGGCTGGCCGTAACGGCGTGGTTCTCGATCTGCCGGCCAAATCGGTCGTCGTGGTCGAAATCGGCTCTTAAAATCTGGGGGCGGCGCCAGTGATAATCGGCGCCGCTCCTGCCTCTCTTCGAGGCAAATAGTAGCATTTTTGCCGACGCGGCTTCTCGGGTTGCAAGTCGGACAGCGAAAAAGATAAGAATTAGAGATAAGAAAAAGGCTGACCCAAAGGGCAGCCAACATAAAAGAGGGAGAGCCCACAGCGGTGGAGAAGCACGGCACGTCCATCCCGGAGCGCAAGACGCCTCCCCCGCTCGCCCCGTCCCCCAAAGGCTCCGGCCGCCGATTACGTGGCGCCGTCGCGCATTATCTCGGCACTGCCATCGTCTCCGGGCAGATCGCCCCAGGCGAGACGCTCACGGGTGAAGTCGCCAATGCCGAGGCGCTGGACATATCCCGCAGCGCCTATCGCGAAGCCGTGCAGGTGCTCGTCGCCAAGGGACTGGTGGAGAGCCGCACCAAGGCCGGCACCCGCGTGCTTCCGCGCAGCCGCTGGGCCATTCTCGATCCCACTGTGCTTGCCTGGGCCTTTTCCGGAGAGCCGGACATCGAGTTTGTCCGCGACCTGTTCGAATTAAGGGCCATTGTGGAGCCCGCAGCAGCGCGACTTGCCGCTGAACGGCGCGACAGGGAGCATATCAGGACCATGAAGGACGCGCTGAGCGCCATGCGCCAGCATACGCTCGCCACGGAGGCAGGGCGCGTCGCCGACCGAGACTTTCACGATGCGATCCTCGCCGCCACGCAGAACGACACGCTTGTTGCATTGAGCGCGAGCATTGGGGCCGCCGTGAACTGGACGACCGAGTTCAAGCAGCGATCACGTGCGCTACCACGCGACCCCATTCCCGATCACGCGCGGGTTTATGAGGCAATCGCAGCCGGCGACCCGGAAGCCGCCAGCGCCGCCATGCGGAACCTTGTGGACCTTGCGCTGGAAGACACCCGATCGGCCATGCTCTGATCGCAGGGGCGCGGCCTTAGCGCTGAAAGGCCGCATCCCCCCACACCACCGGGTCGGAAAAGCGCATCGGCCGCGGTGTTCGCGCGACCAGTTCGACCAGCTTCACGCCGCGCACATCCGCAGTAACCGCCACTGGCGCATCGCCGAACTTGATCGGCTTCGTCTTCGTCAGCAGCTTGCCGTCGCCATAGACCGCGAAAGATACAGGCTGGCTGCGGTCCCGTGCTGAAACGTCGACCCCCACAGTCGCAGTGAAACGGCCATAGCCCGCGTTCCGCACTTCCAGCCGCGAGTTGGCCAGCACACCGAGGCCAGTGTCGAAGCGCTTGTCTCCGATCGTGAGCTGCTGTCCATAAGGCGAGGAATCGGCCTGAGCCCCGCCCCATCCGCCATAGCGTGGCGGCTCACGTGTAGCGCGCGTGTTCTGCCAAGGCAGCAATGCGCGGTGCACCAGCGGCTCGGCTTCGGGCACGGTCACGCCGTCGACAGCAGGATTTACGCTGCCGGGCTGCTCGGAAAGATAAATACCGTCGGCCAGTCGCCGGGTGCCGCGCGCGGTGAAAACCAGTGTCTCGCGCCCCGCGAGCTTGAACTTCTGCTGTCCTTTGAAACGAAGCCGCTCGTTGCTCCAGAGGTTGGTGAGGTCGACGTCGGCATCCGCCAGGAACTTCAGATGCTCGGCCATCAAGGTCGCTTCGATGGGGGCCGAGGTGCGATTGAGGATCGCGACACCCTTCTCGCCATTGGCGAGCGTCTTGACGAAGATCGACACGTCGCCGGAGTCGAACGCCAGCACCGCCTGATTGCCGGCCGGATCCTGATTGAGAGCAATGACGCGCTCATTGCCGAAGATGTCCATGAGCGCCTTGGGCGCCTTGCGCAGGTCATAGCCGATCATGAGCGGCGAATTGACGATGGCCCAGAGGCTGAAATGCGATCGCGCCTCGGTGAGATGGTCAGTATCGAATTCCCCGCTGCCGACGAAGAGCATATCCGGGTCGTTCCAAGAACCGGGATGCGCATACAGTGGGCGGCGCGCGGTGCTGTCGAGATTATGAAGCATCCGGCTCCAGTTAGGTGAGATATCCTCGCTCGTGCGGGAAATGCTGCCCAAGTCCTTGGCCCAGGATCGCACGTCCGCGGCGCCCCAGATGCAGATCGAGAAAATGAAGTCATTGTCGGGATTGTGCCGGGCCAGCGCATCGCCGACCTCCGTGTAGAGCTTGCGGACTGCAGCGACGTCCGTTCTCCCCAGAGAGTCGCTGTCGACAATCGGGGTGAACGCCCGAAACCGGCCCGAAGTTACTTTTTCGGTCGTCTCGCCCAGTCCCCTGAGACCGCATCCATCAACCTTGATGAGATCGAAACCCCAATCCGCGAAGTAGAGCTTTATGTCCTGGTCGACATGACCATAGAGGCCGACTTCGCGTTCCGCGATCGACCCCTGCGGCTGATTGGGCAAATCCGGGCCATAAATCTGGCCGCAGCTATTGCGACCGACATCCGAATAGATACCGGCCTTGAAGCCCATAGCATGCAACCTGTCCGTCAGGGGGCGGAAGCTGGTGCTCCCGTCCGGCATCGCGGCGGAAGGGAAATTGGCCGTGCGAATGACCATGCGGCCATCGGGCTGGTTGCGCCTGAGCCACCAGCCGTCATCAATGTCGATGTAGCGAAAGCCCTTCTTGGCCAGTCCAGAGTCAATGATGATCTGCGCCGATGCCAGCAGCTTCTCTTCGTCGATATCTGTGGCGAATGCATTCCAGCTGTTCCACCCCATGGGCGGAAGCTGCGCGGCTCCGCGACTATAGGCTGTCCAGCGCCCGGTCGGCGACAAGGTGTCGGCCGCCGCCGGAACCGCTAGGGCAATCAAGGCAGCGGCTCCACATAGCCGGGCCGCCCATTTTCCAAGCCCATTCAAACTGGAGCTTTTCTTCATCGACTTCGGCATGGTCAGAACACCAGGTTCTGGCTGAAGAAGGGCATCACGTAGTTTTGGATGCGGGTCGGCACATTATTGGTGTGATCGCCGGAATAAATCTCGAAGCCGTTCTTGACCCCATAGCTCTCCAGAAGTTCATGCAGCTTCTGGGTGTCGCCCTTGAGGCCATCCTTGTCACCCACGTCCATCGAGATCGCCTTATAGCGGCGCAACTGGCCGATATATTGATCCACGAAAGAAAGCGGCGCATTGGCGGCCCACTTCGCGAGGACCGCGTTTTTCTGCGCATCATCACCATCAGGCAGGTCGAGATAAAGCGGCGCCTTTTTTGGATTGGGCGACCACGCAGCTGCGGAAGCAAGTTGCGCACGCACGCCCCAGGGGAGCTTGGCGGCATCGGCCGGCGTCTTCACGGATGCCAGCGCTTCCTTGAGTTCCGGACTAACCGGAGCAGCAGCGCGCGCTGACATGCAGCACGGGCTCATGAGGTAAAGCGCCCCAAACACATCGGAATGCTTCATGCCAATGCGGCTTGCGCCGTAGCCACCCATGGAATGGCCCACGAGGCCCCTGCTCTCCCGCTTGGCAAGGGTCCGATAATGCCCGTCAATATAGGCCACCAGATCACGCCAGACGAAGGTCTCAAAATCGCCCACGGTCGCTCCACCGGAATACATCGACCCGTTATGGACAGTCTTGCTGTCAGGAAAAACGACGATGACCTCTTTCGCGCCGCGCGCGAAGGCCCCCTCAATCGTCTGCGGCGCATGGATCTCCCCGACCCATTGCTCGGCGCCGATCGAATAGCCGTGCAGCGCATAGACGACGGGATAGCGCTTGCCCGGATTGCTCGCATAGCTGGGCGGCAGCATGACCACGACGTCGCGGTCCGCCGAATTGCCTTCAAGGTTCCCCTCCAGGGCTGCGGAATGGACCTTGATTCGTTCGATCTTGAGAGCCTTGGCGCCCGCCTCGACTGGCGGCGCGATCGTATTCACCTGCGCTCCCGCCTGTTGCGCACCGGCAGCGGCCAAAAAGAGGGAAGCGGCGCTCAGCAGCACCTTCGACGAACGGCTTTTCATGTCAGCATTCCTCCCCACGGACGGGCCAGCCGCCGCATCTCCAAGTCGGTTTATTTGTCCGACTATATATGATCGAGTCAATCGATCCGGCGCAATTTGTGTTTCGCTTAGCCGCCCCGCAGCAATTGCATGACCAGCGCGCGGATTCTGCCATAGTTCCCACTGGCCAGCGGCCCGAGGATGCCATGCTTCTCGGGAGACAGATGCGCGAGTGGATGACCGTCTGGTCGGAAAACATAATGGTCGAAGAAGGCGCGCCAGGCTTCCCGCTCGCGTGCGGGGCGCTCGGCAATCGTTATCATTGCAAGCAGCATCGCGGTGTTGGGCGCATCGGGGCCAGCGCTGAACGCATCCCACCAGTAGTTCACCAGCATGTTGACCGGATCGAGCGCCTCGACCTGATGCCACCAGAGCTTGGGCAGATAGAGCGCGTCCCCCGGCCCCAGATCAGCGACGAGCGCGCGGTCGCGGATGGCCTCGAAGCGCGGATAGCGCGGATCGCCCGGCGCCGTTCCGGCAGCGAGGCTGACGGGACGCCCTGCCATCGTATGATCGACCGGCCCGACATAGAGATCCGCTACGGCCTCGGGCGGATACAGCGTGAATCGGCGGCGACCAGCGATAACGCAGGCGATATTGTCAAACGTATCGTTGTGACAGGCGACATTGGACGCATTGCCGAGCCAGATGCGTGGGCCGACTGACGACGGTACTGCGGGCATCTCATTTTCCTGCGCGAATCCGGGCAGGAAGATGTCCGCCTCGATCGATCCGAGATAGACGCTCGGCAATCCGGGCTTGGCGGCGTTGGCAAGAATGCGATCCAGCGCGCCAAGGACATCGGTGTCGAAACGGTCGAAATTGAACCCTTCGAGCGCCTCGCCATAAGCGTATCTCCCCTCGATCGCGGGAGCGCCGATAAATCCCTCCGCGCGCGCTGAGTTGGCGAAGCGCGCAAGATAGGCCTTCAGTGCGTCGAGAGAGGATTGCCCGGCACGAAAGACCGGCCAGTTTTGCACCGCGGCGCGCATGACGACAGGCTCGCAGTTCTCAACGATCGCGCTCCGAAACGCCTCCCGATCGGCGATGAGAACCGCATCGGCTTCGCCAACATGCGCGGAGGAACTCGTCAAGGCAATGCTCAGGACGACGCGGTGAGTCGCGCGTTGCGACGACGGGCCAGAACCGCGATCTGATTGAGGGAGAACGTCATGGACATCGCCGCCTGCAGATAGCCATTACGGAAAAGCGCGAGGATTTCATGATCCGGCAGATCATTCAGAGTGTCGCGGCTGACTGTATACAGGCCCTCAAGCTGGATGTCCTTTCCGTCATCGAAGCTGAGCGAGATGTCGATCGGCTCAATCGCCTTGAGGCGCAGAAGCTCCGCAATGAAGGTTCGCGTCGCCGCGAGGCCCGCGTGCAGTTGGCCCAATATGGACTGGATCTTCCGCATGGCCTGCGTCGGCTCTCCGTCCGCATCGAAAAGCGCGATCAATGCGCCCGCACCGAAGCGCGGGTGAGCGACATCGACCGCTATATTCTCGTCTGCAGTAAAGAATCCCTGACGCTGCATGTCCAATGGCTGAAAAATCGAGCCATTCTTCGCGTTATCCTCGAACAACACTTCGCCCGGCTCAAAACCGAAGAGCGCCGCTGCATAGAATTCTCCCGTCGCGGAATCCTTGGCGAAAAAGATCGGGCAAGTACTTGCTGCAGCAGGAAATTCATTCAGGGCGATGGGCACGAAATGCGGGTGCGGAATACCCGGATCTTGCCGGACGCTGAGGGCCCGATGAGTCTCGTTGTTCAATAGTTCGATTTGCTGGGCCATGCCCTCTCCTCACCCTCAAATTCGTTAACTCTGCGACTACGCCCGTTAACTACCGGTTCCCTAGCCCTCTGGCCGTTCTTGTCACGACTTGGCGGTATCTTTGCAACAGTCGAAACCGAAGTTTTAAACGCAGACAAATTATTCTTGATAGCGCTACCTTTCACAGTTACCCCTTGTCTCAACCGTTGCAATAGATTTCGGAGTCGAGGGGATGCACGTCCAGGCTAAGCGCCTGGCGTCCGTTAACTTCACCTCCATAAGTCGACTGTGCGGTTGAACGCATTGGTTCTTGGCGCGCTCATCTTCGGAAGGGCGGGTCGCAACCGGACCTTTAGGGGAGGTTTTTATATGACAAGTCTTTCGACGCCATCGCAGATGCGCCGGCGTCTCGGCAGCCGCATCGCACTGAGCACGGCTGCTAGCGTTCTGGCGATTGCGACACCGGCAGTTGCGCAGACCACCGCGCCTGCGGACGACGAAGCCATCATCGTCACCGGTATCCGTGGCTCCTTGCAGCGCAACCTCGACATCAAGCGCGCGGCACCTGGCGTCGTGGAAGCGATCTCGGCAGAAGATATCGGTAAGTTCCCGGATACCAACGTCGCATCGGCGCTCCAGCGCCTGCCCGGCGTGGCAATCTCGCGTGACGGCCGTCGCGGCGAAGCGAACGGCATCATCGTCCGCGGCTTCGGTGGCGACTTCAACGAGACGCTAGTGGATGGACGTCACCTCTCCACGGCGACCGGCGGACGCAGCATCGACTTCACTACTGTCGGCACAGACTTCGTCGGCGGCATGCGCGTCTACAAGACACCTGATGTTTCGCTTGGCGCTTCGGCCATTGGTGCGACGCTGAACATTCTGATGCCGAAGCCGCTCGACAAGCCCGGCTTCCACTCAGCCATTATCGCTTCCGGCCAGATGCAGTCGCGTCGCGAAAAGATCTCGCCCACCGTCGGCGCTCTGGTCTCGAACACCTTCGCAGACGATACGATCGGTGTGCTGGCTTATGCCGCCTATCGTCGCAACGACACTTCGACGAACCGCGTGTTCATCCCGAGCTGGGTTGGCGGTTATTCCTATCAGTGTCAGCTAACTGCACAGTGTCGCCCGAACAACAACGATGGCGTCAATGCTGCGAACGAAATGACGCCGGCGAATCAAACGGTTCTCCGTTGGTTCCCGCAGCAGAATGGTGCGGAGCAAGTCATCGTTCGTGACGAACGCTTTGATGCGCGCGTTGCGGTGCAATGGCAGCCGACGGAGAACCTGCTGCTGACGTTGGACGACAACTTCTCGCGTCAGACGGTCCATCAGAATAGCTATGGCTATGCAGCTTGGTTCAATGGCGACGACCTGCGTAATATCAAGCTCGACAGCAATGGTACGGTGACCGACTTCACCCAGTTTGGTACGCCGATGGACTATAACTCGGGCGTCTCGCACAACGTCCGGATGACCAACCAGATCGGCGCGAATCTGAAGTGGGATGCGAGTGAAAACCTGCGGTTCGAACTTGATGCCACGACATCGCGCAGCTGGCTGAACCCGAACGGCGGCCTCTCCTCGCAGAACTCCGACATCGGCTTTGGCGGCTTCAACCCCGGCAGTGTTGGCGGTGCTCCGGCCACCTTCTACACAAACAATCCGGCTTGCGTCGGCGCCAATGCCAACGCTCCGGTTGGTTGCTCCACTCTGCTGGGTGCGAATACCGGTGTCAGAATTCTGGGTAATAGCGGCAGCTATGTTCCTGAAATCTACAATGTCGGCCCTGCCGGCAACACCTCGCAGTTCCTCAACACGGCGCTCATGGGTACGCACGTGCTCACGTCCGACCGCAACAAGAACGACGACCGCATCCGGGAATTCCGCGGATCGGTGGAATGGCACAAGGATACGTTCAGCGTAATGCTGGGCGGCCAGTATCGCGAAGATAAGTTCAACATTCGCAGTGGCAGCTTGTTCTACAATAATCTGTGGCAGTCTTTTGCCGGCTATGGTTCGCCTTCGGGTCGTACCTCGGGCGTAATCAATCTGCCTGCGAGTATCTTCACGGGTACGGTGAACACGGATGGCTTCATTCCAGGATACGACGGCAATCTGGCGCCAGGGATCCTGAAGTACAACAGCGAAGCTTTGTACAGCTATCTGGAGAGCCTCGGCAATCCACAGACAAAGAACATCCCTGGCTTCAACTACGCAGACGCGCAGGCAAACGCGAACTACACCGGCAGCCTGTTCCCCGTCATCGATCCGGGTAGCTACCGTCAGGTGCAGGAGAAGACCTGGTCGGTCTTCATGAAGACGAATTTCGAAACCGAAATCGCCGACATGCCCTTCCGCTTCAATGCGGGTATCCGCGCCGAGACAACGCATCTTCGCACGGACGCGGTCGGCCGTCAGCCGACTGCGCTTTTGACGAGCGCGAGCGATCCCACACTGCTTAGTGTGACTCTCTCTCCGCCGGTGAATGTGAGCCGGACGAGCAGCTATACGTTCCTGCTGCCCAGCGTCGACGCCAAGCTGGAAATCACGCCTGAACTTAACCTCCGTCTCGATGCGTCGCGCACATTGACGCGTCCGGGTCTAGGTTCGATCAACCCAGTGGTGAACGTCAGCACACTGCAGCGTATCGGCTCGCTAACCGGTAGCGGCGGTAACCCGGACCTGTTGCCCTATCTGTCGGACAACTTCGACGCAGCCCTTGAATGGTACTATCAGCAGAACTCGTACATCGCGGTCGATTTCTTCCTGAAGCACGTCACGAACTTTGTCGTGAATGGCGTGACGCGTACCGGCCTCAATGGTGTTGTCGATCCAACGACGCGGCAGCCGGCAGTTTTTGCGGTTTCAGCATCCGTCAACGGACCTGAGGCCACAATCCGCGGTGTCGAAATCGCGCTCCAGCACGTATTTGGTGACAGCGGCTTCGGCCTCCAGGCCAACGGCACCTTCGTGGGTACCAACAAGCCTTATGATCGCGCCAATCTGACCACCTCAGGCTTCGCCGTAACCGGTCTGGCGAATTCGGCGAACTTCGTCGGCTTCTACGACAAGAACGGCTTCCAGGCACGTGTCTCGGCCAACTGGCGGGATGAGTACATCTCGGGCTTCGGCGGCAATGGTGCATTCGGTGCCGAACCGATCTATGTGGACAAGCAGGTCCAGGTTGATCTTTCGACCAGCTATGATGTCACGAAGGAGCTAACGATCTTCGCCGAAGCGTTGAACGTCAACAATTCAACGTACAGCACGCATGGTCGCTTCAGTAACCAGCCACTGGATATCTTTTCCTATGGACGGCGTTTCACCGCTGGTGCGCGCTTCCGCTTCTAACCTCTGACCCAACTGGGGGGCGTCTGCTAAAGTGGACGCCCCCCACTCTTTTCTGCAGGTTCCCATGGTAACCCCCGTTCGCAATGTCGTGATCGTCGGTGGCGGAACCGCCGGCTGGTTGACCGCTGGCATTATCGCTGCCCGGCAAAAGGGCAGGATCCCCCACAGCTTTTCCGTGACGCTGGTTGAGTCCCTCAATGTGCCGATCATCGGCGTTGGCGAGGGAACCTGGCCCACTCTCCGCTCCACGCTCAAGAAGATGGGCGTGTCCGAAACCGATTTCTTTCGCGAGTGCGACGCCTCCTTCAAGCAGGGCGCCAAGTTCGCGAAATGGACCACCGGCGCCGACGACGACGCCTATTATCATCCATTGGTTCTGCCGCAGGGCTTCGAGCGCGTGAACCTGGTGCCGCACTGGCTCGCGCGCGAAACCGACCAGAGCTTCTGCGACGCGGTTTGCCCCCAGGGCAGGATCTGCGACGATGGTCTCGCGCCCAAGGCAATTACCACTCCGGAATATGAGGGTGCGGCGAATTACGCTTATCACCTCGACGCCGGCAAGTTCGCACCCTTCCTCACGCGGCATTGCACCGAGAAGCTCGGCGTGCGTCACGTCCTGGCGGATGTGCAGCGCGTGGAGATGAAGGAAAATGGCGACATCCGCGCGATCGTGACGGAGCAGGCCGGCGAGATTGAAGGCGATCTCTTCATCGATTGCACTGGCTTTCGCGCGTTGCTGCTGGGTGATGCGCTCGGTGTCCCCTTCAAGGACTGCAACGACGTGCTCTTTTGCGACACGGCCCTCGCAGTCCAGGTGCCTTACGAGAGCGAGAGCAGCCCGATCGCCAGCAACACCGTTTCCACGGCGCAATCTTCCGGTTGGATCTGGGATATTGGCCTGCCCTCACGGCGCGGTACGGGCCATGTCTATTCGAGCAGCCACATTTCCGACGACGAGGCAGAACGCGAGTTACGCGCTTATCTGGATGGCGTGGGCGCGGACCTCCCTGTGCGAAAAATCTCCATCCGCTCGGGCCATCGTGAGACGTTCTGGAAAGGCAACTGCGTCGCCGTCGGCCTTGCTGCCGGTTTTCTGGAACCGCTCGAAGCCTCGGCGATCGTTCTCATCGAGCTTTCGGCGAAGCTGATTGCCGAGCAAATGCCGGCGAACCGCGAAGTCATGGACGTCATCGCCTCCCGCTTCAATGCGACCACCCATTATCGCTGGGGTCGGATTATCGACTTCCTGAAGCTGCACTATGTGCTGACCAAGCGTGAGGACAGCGACTTCTGGCGCGACAATCTGCGCGAGGAAAGCATTCCCGATCGTTTGCAGGAGCTCCTACTTCTGTGGAAATACCAGTCCCCTTGGTTCCATGACGAGTTCGACAGGATCGAGGAGGTCTTCCCCGCCGCCAGCTATCAATATGTGCTCTACGGCATGGGCTTCCGCACCGAAGTCGACGAAGCGGCAATCGCGGACGAAGTGCGGCAGGCGGAACGCGCGATGCGGGAGAATATGCTTCAGACCGATAGGCTGCGTGCAGGCCTTCCACGGCACCGCGATCTTATCCGAAAGATCGTCGAGCACGGACTGCAACCGGTTTGACGGGTGCTAAGCAAATCCGGGCTTTTCCGATCGACATTCGTCGTTGGACGACAGCCATTCGCTTTTCCGAAACACAAGCTGAAGCGCCGCAATTCAGATAGGCAGCCGAGTCGCTGGGGGGCACTCGGCGCCGGACGTCCCCTGCCTTACCAGTCGGCAGGGGACGTTTCCCCCTCAGGGCCAATCCCTAGTTACCCCTAAGATCCGTCACTTGAACGCGGCGATATTCAGGCGGACCGGGCGACCGGGCCGCAGGCGCACTGTCGCGCGCCGATCGCCAAGTCGAACCGTCCTGCTCCCGGCGATCGCGCTGGTGATCGTGGCAGCGGCCAGCGCCCCATCCTTCCAGTTCAGGTCCACGCTGCAGGCACCGCGCGTGCGCAGGCCCGTCACGCTGCCGGTTGGCCAGGCAGAAGGCAATGCGGGGAGGAGGTGGATTTCCTCTCCTCTGTTCTGGACCAGCATTTCGACGATCGCCGCCGTTCCACCGAAGTTTCCATCGATTTGGAAAGGCGGATGGGCATCGAACATGTTGGGATAGGTGCGTTCGGGTCCCAGCAGGAACTTGAGGATAGCGTGCGCGTGGTCGCCATCCCGCAACCGCGCCCAGAGGTTGATGCGCCACGCTGTCGCCCATCCGGTCGCCTCATCGCCGCGAATCTCAAGCGTGCGCTTGGCCGCTGCAGCAAGCGCCGGCGTATCGTCCGGATTGATCTGGTGGCTGGGATAGAGGCCATAGAGATGTGAGACATGCCGATGGTTCTGTTCGGGCGCGCCGCCGTCCCAGTCCTCCATCCACTCCTGAAGCTGACCCTGAGCGCCGACTTTGTCGGGTGCGAGACGTGCGCGAGCAGCTTGGACCTGTGCGACGAAAGCCGCATCTTTTCCAAGAATCCGGGCCGCGGCGGCGACATTGTCGAACAGATCGCGCAGGATCTGCATGTCCATGGCCGGACCGGCGCAGACAGACACGCCCTTATGATGCTCGTTCTCGGGAGAAATGGAAGGATTGGTGACAAGATAGCCCGACTTGGGATCCTGCTGCAGCACATCCAGGAAGAACTCTGCCGCGCCGCGCATCAGGGGATAGATGGACGCAAGATAGGCCTTGTCCCGGCCATAATCCCACCGGTCCCACAAATGCAGGCAGAGCCACGCCCCACCTGTGGGCCAAAGGCCCCAGGACGCGCCGTCGATCGGCGCAGTCGCCCGCCACAGATCGGTATTATGATGGGCGACCCAGCCCCGCGCGCCGTACATCTCGCGCGCCGTACGCGCGCCGCTTTCTGCCAGCGTGCGCACCAGCGATATCAGCGGCTCGGTGCATTCGGCCAGCGCGGTCGATTCGGCCGGCCAGTAGTTCATCTCCGTGTTGATATTGATCGTGTATTTCGACCCCCAAGGCGGCCGCACGCGGTCGTTCCAGATGCCCTGAAGGTTCGCGGCTTGCGATCCGGGCCGCGACGAAGAAATCAGCAGATAACGCCCATAGTTGAAATAGAGCGCAGCGAGCGCGGGATCATCGCTCGTCTCACTTTGCATGATGCGCTCGTCCGTGGGCTTGTTTGCCGCGTCCGTGTGGCCAAGGTCGAGCTTCACTTCGCGATAAAGCCTACGGTTCTCCGATGCGGCATCGGCCGCAATGGCATCGAATCCGGCAGCGCTAGCCTTGTCGATCTGCGCACGCGTAACTGCAGCCGGATCGCCACCCACGTCGTTGAAGCTACGATAGCTCGTCGCGATCGCGATCAGGAGCGTGAGGCTATCCGCGCCTTTGATGCCGATCCCGCCTACGCGTGTCTCGCGTGTGCCGCCTTCCGACAAGACTCGGACGCGCGCTTCGAAGCGCAACCGCCCTGCAATTCCGTCCTGTGACGAGTTGCTACCGCTGAGAATCAGCGTGTCGCCTTCGATCGTGAGCGACGCCGCGTGCGGTGAACGGAAGGTCACATCGCAATCCAGACTGCCCGGCTTGGTCGTCGTCTGACGGAGCGCGATAACCTGATAGGTCGGGGACGCGACGACCCGGCGCTCATAGCGGCCGCTCAGTGTCGTAAAGCGTGTCGTGGCAACAGCCGCGTCCAGATCGAGAGCGCGCTCGAAGTCGCGCGAATAGTCCGGATTGACGCCCGGCAGATCGATGAAAAGATCGCCCACCGTCTGATACATCATCTGCACCAGAGGCTTGGCCATGAGCTTGGCGTTGGCCAGCTTCTGGGCCTCGGCGAGCTTTCCTTCAAAGACCAGCCGCCGCACCTCGGGCAGCGCCGCGAGCGCATCGGGATTGACCGGATTATAGGGGCTACCCGACCAGAGAGTATCCTCGTTGAGTTGCAACCGCTCATGGTCGAGCCCACCAAAAACCATGGCGCCGATCCTGCCATTGCCCACAGGCAGGGCCTCGACCCATTTCTCTGCTGGTTGGCGATACCAGAGGCGGTCAGCGTTGGGGCGGCCTTCCTGCGCGGAAACCGGGACATTCGGCAATGCTGTCGCTGCGGCCGCGACTGCCGACCCCTTGAGCATTCCTCTGCGGGTTATTCGCTGTGTCGCGTCCATGCGATGCATCCTCGTCCCCTGAGTTTCAAAAGCGCCCTCGCCGCTGAGGATGAAATCGGAAATCCTTGTCCGGCATGTAAGGCGGGCTTGCTCTTCGATTTATACTCGGAGTATTGAACGGCATCGCAAGCGTCAACCATGCGCACGGGATGCGCATGGCTTCCGCTCTCGGGGAGGATGTTCATGAGAAATTGGTTTGTCGCCGGTGCCGTTATTGCGCTGTCTGTTTCCGCAATGGCCAACGCCGCCGAGACGAAGCGAGCACCCTTCGGCGCGACAGCGGACGGTCGGCCAGTGGAAGCCGTGACCCTTACCAACGCCAAGGGCATGAGCGCCACGATCATCAATTACGGCGCCATCCTCCAGTCGGTTGTCGTACCCGATCGCGGCGGGAAACCCGGTGAAGTTGCGCTCGGCTATGACGACATGACCGGCTACATCAAGGCGCCCAATTATTTCGGTGCGACCGTCGGGCGTTATGCCAACCGCATCCGGCAGGGCAAATTCTCGATTGATGGCAAAGAGTATTCGCTTGCCATCAACAATCCGCCCAACGCCCTGCACGGCGGTCTCACCGGTTTCGACAAGCGCCTATGGACGGTCGGCAAGGTCACGAACGGACCCGTCGCCAGCGTGGTACTGAGCTATGTGAGCGCCGATGGCGAAGAGGGCTACCCCGGCAAGCTCAGCGTCACCGCCACCTATTCGCTGAATGAGAATAACGAACTTAGCGTCGAGTATAAGGCGACGACCGACAAGCCGACGATCGTCAACATCACGAACCACAGCTTTTTCAATCTCGGCGGCGAAGGCGCGCCACACACGATCTACGATCATGTCATGACGATCCCGGCGGAGACGATCACGCCGGTCGATGCCACGCTCATCCCCACCGGTGAGTTGCGACCCGTTGCCGACACACCCTTCGATTTCCGCGCACCCCGCGTCATTGGCGCGCACATCCGCGATGCGAAGGACCAGCAGATCGCCTTCGGACTGGGCTATGACCATAACTTCGTCATTGCTCGCGACGTTTCAAAGGCGCCGCGGCTCAATGTGCGCCTCGCCGATCCCAAGACCGGCCGGGTGATGGAGGTTCTCTCGAACCAGCCCGGCGTGCAGGTCTACACCGGCAACTTCCTGGAAGGAAAGGCAGTCGGCCGCTCGGGCCATGCCTATCGTCAGGGCGACGGCATCGCCATGGAACCGCAGGTCTTCCCGGACACACCGAACCAGCCTGCCTTCGGCTCCGCGCGGCTCGATCCGGGCCAGACCTATCGGAACATCATCGTCTATCGCTTTTCAACGACGAACGAGACTGCACCCGCTAACTAAGAACAAACCACTTGAGAGGATGACATGGGGACAACCGCGGTAAAGGCGGGGCTGGTGGCGGCAGTGATGGCGGCGGCAGCCCCCGCACTCGCGGCCCCCACCCTCGATGGCGTGATCGGGGATCATGCCGTCTTGCAGCGCAGCCGGCCAATTGTCCTCACCGGGCGGTCAGCGCCGGGCGAGACAGTGACTGTCACGATGGCGGGTAGGACGGCCACGGTGAAAGCGGGACGCGACGGCACGTTCCGCGCGACCCTTGCAGCGCTTGCTGCAGGTGGCCCTTATGACATGGTCGTGACCGCCAGAAGCGGTTCGCTCGTCATTCGCGATCTGCTGGTGGGAGACGTTTTCCTCTGCTCCGGACAGAGCAACATGGAGATGACGGTCGAAGGATCGCAGGGCGGCGGCTTTGCTCGCTTCGGCGCGGCCGACGATCAGTTGCGGCTCACCACGATCACGAAGGCATCCACCGTCTCGCGGCAGCCGCTGCTCGCCAGCCCAGCAGTCTGGGCAGCCGCTTCGGCCAATAATGTGCCGCGTTTCTCGGCTGCCTGCTACTACATGGTGCAGAGCCTGCGCCAGACACAGAAAGTGCCGATCGGCGCCATACTCTCCGCATGGAGCGGTTCGCGAATATCGAGCTGGCTCGACGAACCGGGCCTGCGCGAATCCGACCTTGGACCGGATCTCGACATATTGAAGCTCTATCAGCGCGACGGCGTGGCTGGAATGCGAGCAGCAAGTGCCCGCTTCGAGCAGTGGTGGCGCGAGCAGTCCGGCGACAAGCCAGGCGCGGAACCCTGGCAGCCGGACGCCGCGCTCGACTGGAAAGCAATGCCGCGCGTCGGACCGTTCAAGAGCTGGGGTATAGACGGCGTCGCAAGCTATCAGGGCATGGTGTGGTTTCGCCGCGAAGTCACGCTCACGCCCGAGCAGGCACGCCAGCCGGCGCTTCTCACCCTTGGTCTGGTGGATGACGCTGACCGGACCTGGATCAACGGAAAGCCAGTAGGCGGCAGCAGCAACGCCGGGCTTTACCGCGCCTATCCGGTGTCGGCCAACACGCTGACCGCTGGCCGCAACGTCATCACCATCAACGACGACAATAATTATATGGACGGTGGCCTGTTAGGTCCGGCGGAGGTGATGAAACTCACTTTCGCGGACGGGACCAGCATCCCACTCTCCGATCAGTGGAGCTATGCTCTGGGTGGCCCCGTGAAGGTCGGCCCGCCGCGCTCGCCATGGGACGATATTCGCGGCGCAGGCACGCTCTATAACGCCATGATCGCGCCGCTGGGGCCGGTCGCGCTGGCCGGGGTCGCCTGGTATCAGGGCGAGTCCGATGTGGACATTCCCCACTATGATGCGCGCCTCGGCGCAATGATGCGAGACTGGCGCCGGCAGTTTGGTGTGCCGGATCTGCCTTTCGCTATCGTTCAGCTTCCGGACTTCGGACCGTTCGCGGCCAGCCCGGTGGAAAGCGGCTGGCCTGTGTTGCGCAACGAGCAGCGCCTCGCCGTGGAAGCGGACGGTCATGCCGCCGTCGCCGTGACGATCGACGTCGGCGATCCGGCCGACCTCCACCCGCCACGCAAGCGCGAGGTCGGCCAGCGCCTCGCCCGCGCCATGCGCGCAATAGCTTATAAGGAACCGGTCTCCTCGTCCGGCCCACGCATCGAAAGCGCGAGCCGAACGACGGACGGCGGGGTGACGCTTCATTTTGGGGACGTGACCGGCGCGCTCGAAACGCGCGGCGCGGCACAGGCCATCGGCTTCGAGTTGTGCGGTCCTGCAACGGGAAGCTGCCGCTATGCCGCCGCACGCGCATCCGGGAGCGACGTCATGCTGGCCGGCGACGGCAAGCCGGTCGCGCGAGTGCGCTATGGATGGGCGGAAAGCCCGACCATCAACCTGTTCGATCAGGCGCTGCTCCCGGCAGGGCCTTTCGAGATTGCCGTAAAATAGAGATTGTCCAGCCTCGCGCACGGGAAAGGAGCGCGGGGCTGGACAATCCTTGCCTATCGCGCAGGCACCACTTCGTCCCACACCAGCACCGTGCCATCCTTGCGGTCCGGGCGTGCGCCCGGCCAGTCGGCGCCATAGGGCTCCCCGGTCTCCGCATCGAGCCCGACATAGCGGTGTGTCCGCAGCGACATCAGCATGAATTGGCGCCTCAGCATGTCCTGCCACTGAAACAGGCTGTCCGGCGTCTCTGCCTTCATCAGCCGCACGTCGCCCGAGAGGCCCGTGCCGACGACCGTCAGAAATCCGCTGCCATCCACTGCCTCCAGAGCGACCCTCCCCTGCCCGCGATCATGAACGCGGAACTGCACGCCCGGCCCCTGCGCCTGCCGTGAGTTCTTTGGAGCGAAGTGCATCATCCCGTGGGGATTGGCCCAGACCGGAAGATCATTGGCGAGATTACGCATCGTGATGATCTTGCCAGCCGGAATGTTCTTCGAGCGGTCGGCGAACGGCTCCTCCAGGCGGAAGTCGTCAAAGTCGGCAAAGCCACCTTCCCTGCCCTTTTCGTTAAAAGCGAAGAGCGCGTATCGCACTCCCTGGAAGGTCTTGAGCTGATAGACCTGCCGTAGATCGCCACCGATCGGCGTGAACGTCTTGCCATCCGTGCTGTAGCTGAACCGGGCGATCTCGGTATCGAAATCGCCGTCCACGCGGAGATGAACGCGCGGCCCCGGCAGGGACTGGTCGATCGTCTTGTTCGTCAGCAGATCGTAGAATCGCAGCGCGTAGCCGGTGCCACTGCGCACCACGCCGAGATAGGAATAAGGCACATTCAGCAGGGCCAGCCCCGCGACATCGCCCTCTTTCAGTCCCTTCGCATCGAGTGTGGTTGTGGCAACGGATTCCGGCGCCACCACCCGCTGCGTCAAGCTATTGCGCGCGAGAAGCAGATGTGGCGCTGCCAGAGTGTGCAGGCGCAACGCTCCGCGCCGTTGGCCCAGCGACCATTTGCTATCGTCGGGCACGTGGTTCCACTGCCAGATCGGCTGGAGCTTCGGTCCAGAAAAATCGTCATTCCGCTGGTAGGTCGGCGTCGGCTTCGTCGAAGTGCCGGTAGCGGGCTTCAGCCATGTGCGCGGACTGCGGCCGAGATTGCCCGGCAAGCCAAAATAGGGCCAGCCATCCTGCCAGGTGACCGGCGAGAGGAAGGTCGTGCGCCCCATCGACTTGGTGTCCATCATGGACCAGCCCCACCAGTCGCCATTGGGCAGATCGACAATGCCACCCTGATGCAGCGGCACGGCGCCGAAATCGTTGGGCTTGGGTGCCGATATGTCCACCTTGTCACCCGGTGCGGGAACAGGCTTGCCGCGAACGGACGGTGCGGACCATCCCTTCTGCAGACCCATCGTCTCGCGTGCGCTGATGACGACCGTTTCATACGGCCCGTCGATCTTGTCCGCGCGCGATGCGGTCATCCGCCCCACCGGCGCATAATCGGCGCTGATGATGATGTATTTGCCCTTGATCTTGTAGATGTGGTGCCCCTCACCCACCGCGCTGCCCTTGGGCATGATGATGCGGTCGGTGCCGGGAACGACGCCGGTCAGATCGGACTTGAGCTCGACGGCGTGAACCTCGTCATAGCCATAAACCGCGTAAATCCGCCCATCATCGTCGAAAAGGACGGAGAGATCGTGGATCGTCGCGCCAAGCTCGCTGCGCGTCCACGGCCCTTTGGGGTCCTTCGCCCGGAAGACCTGCGTGCCATGACCGTTGATATTGGAAAAGATATAGAAAGTGCCGTTGTGATAGCGGATCACCGGCGCCCAGATGCCGTTCCCATAGGCATCCTTGCCGTCCTTGAACTGATATTCCGGCCCCATATCCAGCCGGTCGAACGCGTAGCCGAGCAGCGTCCAGTTCACCAGATCGCGCGAATGGAGGACGGGCAGGCCGGGCATCACATGCATGGTCGTGCCGGTCATGTAATAATCGTCACCGACACGGATGATGTCCGGGTCCGAAAACTCGTCATTGAAGATCGGGTTGGTGAAGGTGCCGTTGCCGTTGTCCGGCGTCCAGGTCTGCGCGGCCGTCGCGGTAGCAGGCGCTGCAACGGCGTTCATCGGGGCCAGCGCAAGCGCGCCGAGCAGCCCTGCCCATCTTACAAGTCGAAGCACCTTCGAGCCGGGAGCGCGACCAGCCTCAATCTTCATCGTCATTCATCCCTGTCTTTTGCGGCCCGCTTGCCGGTAGGTTCAGTTTCGCGCGGCAAACGGCCCGATCAGCGTGCCGACGAAGCCGCCCGCCGTCGCGGTGCTGAGGTTCGTGCCGTCCACATCCTTCGCAAGCACGGTCCACTTGCCGCGGACAGCATAGGCCAGATCGTAGCGACCGGCACGGGCGGTGATCCGGAAGCGGATCGGCCCCTTCGCCGTTATCGGCTGCTCGGCCAGCGTCACGCCGGTTGCCGGCTCCTTCTCACCGGAACGGCGGGCCGCACGCAGAACGACGCCCTTGTCGCTGGCGACAGCCGCGATCGTGAGGAAGTAATTGTCGTTCTGAAGCGCGGCGAGACCAGCCGTCGTTCCCATCGCGGGCAGAGCCAGCAGCTCTGTCTCGGCGGCTGCATCGATATGCTGCTGCCGCCGCGCGGCGAACGCGGGCTTGCCCATCACGCCCAGGCCTTCACCCGGATCGAGACGCAGTTCGCCTCCCGCGACCGTTACCTTCGCGCCACGCATGGTCATCCAGTTGAGCGGCAGAGCCGTTCCCGTGAACTCGTCACGCGCCTTGAAACTGCCAGTCTGAGGGGGAGCCGCCTGCCCTGCGGGCAGCGGTCGCTTGAGTATGCGAGGGACCGGAGTCTTGTGCGGGAGGATCGTGGGCCAGCCGTCCTTCCACGTCACCGGGAGCATCCACGTCTCACGTCCGGTATTATAATAGTCCTGCGCATAAGGGCGGGTGGCGAGGAACACCGCCGCCCATTTGCCGTCCGGCGTCTCGACGAGATCGGCATGCCCAGCTGCCGAGACCGGGTCTGGCCTGCCCTTCGGCAGATCGCGCTGAGTGAGGATCGGGTTCACGCTCGGCGGCGCGGGCGTATATGGCCCTTCCAGCCGGTCCGAGCGGAACACGACCTGACTGTGGTCAACCGACGTGCCGCCTTCCGCAGCGACGATGTAATAGACTCCATCCTTCTTGAAGAGATGCGGCCCTTCGATCCAGATCGGCTTTTTCGAGATGTCGACGCCGCCATCGATGATCGCTTTGGGATTGCCCTTCATCGCGAGCGCCTTGGGATCGAACTCCTCCAGCCAGATCGCCTTGTGCCCCTGATACAGGCTCGGGCCGGCGGGATCCCGGTTGTTGACCATCCAGACCCGTCCGTCGTCGTCGAAGAACAGGGAGGGATCGATACCCGGCACGGTGGGCAGCCACACCGGGTCCGACCAAGGGCCTGCCGGATTGGTCGCGGTGATGACGAAATTCTCTTTGCAGCGAACGCAAGTGTTCACAATGTAGAACCGGCCATCATGATAGCTGATCGCAGGCGCGAACACGCCGCTCGACATGGTGATGCCGGTGAAGTCGAGCTGGCCCGGCCGGTCGATCGCGTTGCCGATCTGGCGCCAGTTCACTAGGTCCCGGCTGTGCCACACGGGGATGCCGGGGAACCAGGAGAAGGTCGAGTTTACGAGATAATAGTCCGCACCCACCCGCACGATGCTGGGGTCGGGATAATAGCCCGCGATGATGGGGTTGCGATAATCGCTCGGCGCGATCTTGCCGCCATCCGTACCGCTATATTCGAACCAGCCGAAGCGCGCCGGCGCCGAGGATTGCGCATTGGACGGGACGCCATGCGCCGCAATGAGCGCCGCGCTGGCACAGGCGAACATGGTTCGCGCGATGCGGGAAACGGCGCTCATTGCGGCGTCGCCGCAGGGGTGGCAGCAGGCATGCACATTTCTGAAAGCGCCTTTCCGTAATTGGGTGATTTATAGACGCCGGCCAGCCCCGATGCTCGCCGGGAAAGCGAGTCCACGGGCGGCAGCGAAGGATCGATATCCGCCGCATAAGCGGGATCGGCCTCGGCGTGCGGCAGCGTGACGAAGCGGAAGCCCTCAGCCTTGTACTGCGCCAGCAGACGGGGCAGCATCCGCGTGGTGAATGTGCCGACATGGATGAGCAGCACATAGGGGATATCCCGACCATAGACGGCCTGTGCTTGACTGCGTGAGGCGCGGGCAGCGTCGGTCGCCGCAGCCAGATAGCTGCGCTCCAGTTCGGCGATCGCCGCCTTGTCTCCGGCCGCCATGCACCGCGCATAGGGCGGGTTCCAGAGATAATCCTCGAAGCTCATGGTGACAGCCGCGATCTTGTATCCGCGCTTGGCGAGTTCGGCGCGCACTGCCAGCCGCTGCGCCGGGTCGGCGCCCTCACGCAGATAAGGATAGCGGAACCAGCGCCAATCCTGCTTGCCCATAGTCGAGGAGAGGAAAGCCTCGTTCCGCGTGATGTCCTCGATGAACGCCGCCGTGCCGACAGAGTGAAGGTCCGCATGGGTCCAGCCATGATTGGCGAGCGGCAATCCCGCCTTGCGCCACACGTCCGTGAAGGGCGCGAGCGCGGGGTCTTTCTCAGCAAGGCTGTAGTTGACGAAACCATAGACCGGCCCAACCTTCGCCTTGCGCAACGCGGTGGTTATGTCCCGCGCAATGCCGATGCGGTCTGCGCCCGCGGGCCATGGACCGAGGGCCGGAAGATCATCGATGGTGATGGCAATTGCGGGAGCGGCGGGCGCGGCTTCCTTCGCGTTGCCGGAGAACGAAGCGCATAGCGCGCCGGCGATGGAAGCGAAGAGAAAAAGCTTCCTGTTCATCCGTCCCGTTCTCGTCATCCATCCCCTCCCTCTATAATCCGGACGCCGATTTAAGAGCAGAGCGTGCTGCTCGTTCGTTTTCGGCAAACGGTCGCCCGTCAAAGCGGCAACTATTTGGTAGCGCTATCAAACTCCAGTGTCGAGACGACACCACCGCTTCTCAACATGGGTATCAGTTAGACGCCATCGCCGCCCGTGCCCAATCGAGAAAGATGGTGAGATTAGGGGTGTCGGTGTGGCCAGAGTCATGCTGCCGCCACGCGATCGTGCCATTGAGTCGACTTTCGTTGACGGGTGGCAACGTCACCGTCCGCCAGTCTCCCGGCACGTCGAGCGGCTTGGCGCCCAGCAAGCGATAGATCGGGCCGGCGGCCACCGCCGCCATCAGCGTGCCGCGATGGTCGAGCCAGTGCGCGTCGCCTTGCTCGGGTATGCCGAAACTGATGAACACCGGCCGGGGCGCGCACAGCGCGATCAGCTCATGCGAGTCGACGGGGAGATCGTTCGCCGTGAGCCGCTTCGGCCCATCGGCCGTATCGTACTTCATGAAATTGCCGGCCATCCAGTAATGCATGCCCGAAGCGAGGCTCGCGACCGCTTCACCGAAGTTGCGGCGCAGGAGCGTAGCTCCGCCCTTGCCCGACGACCCGACAAGAACCGTGGCAAAGCGCTCATCCAATGCCGTCGCCAGCAGCGCGGCCTTCCCGTACCGCGAGACGCCTTCCACGCCGACACGCTTCGCGTCGATCGTGGGGTCCGTAACGAGATAGTCCAGCGCGCGGCTCGCGCCCCACGCCCAGGCGCGCAGCACGCCCCAGTCCTCCGGCCGACGCGGCTGCCCGCGATTGGCGAGGCCGATCACCCCCTGAGTGAGCGATGCGCCATTGTCCGGCTGGATCGTGTCCGTGTCGAGCATTGCGTAGCCCCAGCCGGCGGCGATGACCTGATCCGGGCGCGGCAGGTCTCCATGCCCATCGCGCTGTGCCATGCGGAACTGCGAGGGCGCCGCCTGCAGCATGAAGGCGGGGTGAGCGGCGAACACCTCGCGAAGGCCAGCGTCCTTCGCGATCAGCGTCTCCTTGAGCGCAGCGTCGATCCGCTCGAACTCCGCGCGCGACGGCGGCGAAGGCGCGGGGAAATCATCCCGGCCGTACATGATGAGAAGCGGCACCGGCCCCTTTGCGTCAGCAGGCGTGACGACCATCATGCGAATATTGACCGAGATTGCGGGATAGGCGCTATTGTCTGCCTGACCGACCACCCGGCGCGCGATCACTGGCTTCATGCCCACGAACTCGCGATCCGTGGCAACGACGCTCCATTTGATGGCAGGCGCCGTGCGGGGCACCCGACCGTAGACCTCGCGCTCATAGTCGTCGATGATTTCCGCGCGACGCGCCTCCCACTGCGCGGCATTCGTGACCTTCGCGCCCGATCGCATAACGAGCGGATCGGGAAGGCTTGTGAAGGAAGAGGCCTTTGCCTCGTCATAGTTCGCGGCGTTCGGCGCGTTGGCATCAGCGCTCGGCCCGGCGATCAGGGTCTTGATGCCGAGTTGCCGCATCATGTCCTGCTTGGCCTGATCGGAGGTCATGACGACCGGGCGTTCGCTTGTCTGGGTGAACGCAGCGGATGTGACCAGGACTGTTGCGGGGATCAGGATGAAGAGCGAAATTTTACGCAATTTATACCGCAAGCTATTCATTTCCCCTCCTAATCAGCCCATCCCGAAGGCCACTTATATTTCCGACCTTGGATGTCAGTCTGGCGCACGATCACTTTTAACTGTTGCGCTTCCGCTGCAAAATGATTTCCTATACTATATGACGTTTACAGCTTGGTGATAAGACGCAGTGCAGCAAAACAATAACCGCGCCCCCACTTTTCCGACCCATCGCGGGCTTAAAGTGCCTCCAGGACCGACGATGGTCGAGCGCGCCCACGATCACTTGCTCGCCATGCTGATGAGTCTCGAGATTGCGCCCGGCGAGCGTATCGCTATCGATGCGGTTGCGCGCCAGCTGGGCATTTCCCAGACGCCTATTCGCGAAGCGCTGAGCCAGCTCGAAGCCGAGAAACTCGTCTTCAAAATGCCCAATGTCGGCTACCGCGCCAGCCCGCAGATGTCGCGCGAGGAAGTACGGGATCTCTATACCTTGCGGCAACTCGTCGAGCCCTATGCTGCCGCTCGCGCAGCCGAGGCCATGACGGAGGAAGCGATCACGATTCTCAGAGAGATCGATCGTGATATGACGAGCATCGAGAAGGGAGACGCACTCTCCTACTCGCGTTTCGCCGAGGCGGACGATGCGCTACATCGGTTCATCGCGACACGGAGCGGCAATCGCCTGATTGCCGAGACGATCGACCGCCTCCACTCGCACCTTCACATCTTCCGCTCTCTTTATCGCACCAATGCGCCCGCCGAAGTGGCGGCAGAGCATCGCGGCATCATCGACGCCTTGGTTGCGCGCGATCCGATTGCGGCCGAACAGGCAGTTCTTACCCATCTCGAAAAGTCTCAGCAGCGGATGGACGCTGTGCTTGCTTCCGCACCGGTGATGGCACCCGCCTGACCTGACGCGCGCGCGGGGGCAAGCTTGACAGCCTAGGTCTGGCGGCTTACCAAAATCCTATAGTATATGAAATGGAGAGGAAGCCGATGGGTTCGAAATGGATCGGTCGCCACGTGCGAAACACACTTCGCTACACATTGGTATCGCTCGCGTTCTGCGCTGGCGCTCAGGTGAGCGCCGAGACCGTCGCGCTAAAGAACTTTACCCTGATTGACGGGACGGGTCGAGCGCCCGTTGCCAATCAGGCCCTCATCATGACCGACGGCAAAATCAGCTGGGTGGGCCCGGTCAGCAAGCTACGCGTGCCGAACTCCGCCGAAACGCAGGATCTGCAGGGCAAGTATGTCATGCCCGGCATCATCGACAGCCATGTCCATCTTGGCCTCGTCAACGGCATCGAGCAGGACTATTCCAAGTTCTACGACCGGGCGAATGTCGAGAAGCAGCTGAAAATCTACGCCGCCTATGGCGTGACGACTGTCTACACGCTCGGCACCGACGGTGACTCGATTCACGAGTTGATCGCCGACCAACGCCGCATCGGCCGCATCGATATGGCGCGTGTCTACACGGCCGGGCGCGGCGTTGTGTTCAAGGGCAGCTATGGCGGCGTTGTAGGTCTCGATCAGTCGGTCGCCACCCCTGCCGAAACCAGCGCCATGGTCTCGCGTGAGCTGGCCAAGGGCGACGACTTCGTGAAGCTGTGGATGGACGACGAGTTCGGCACCATTGGCGAGCGCATGCCTTACCAGATCAGCAATGCGGTCATCACCGCAGCGCATGCCGGTGGCAAGAAGGCCGTCGCGCACATCTTCTATTACGACAACGCCGCCGCGCTCACGCAGGAAGGCATTGACGGCTTCATGCATCAGGTGCGCGATCGCATCGCCGATCCCGCGCTGGCCAACCAGATGAAGGCCAAGGGCGTCTGGCAGATTGCTTCGACGCTCAGCCGCGAGGCCTCCTTCACCTACAAGTTGCTGCCGTTCGTCGACGATCCCTTCTTCTCGCGCGCGGTCGCACCGAGCACCATCGCCAACCTCAAGGATCCCGCCCGGCAGCAGCGTCTGGCATCCAGTCCTCTCTTCCCGAGGTATCAGGCCGTGCTGAACAACGCGATGGCGAGCCTCGCGACTGAGGCGCGCGCCGGCGTGAAATATGGCATGGGAACGGACAGCGGCCCCTCCGCCCGTTTCCCTGGCTATTTCGCGCATTGGGAAATGGATCTGATGGTTCAGTCGGGCCTGACCCCGCTGCAGGTGCTGACGGCTGCGACCAGCACGAATGCCAAGTTCCTGGGTCTGACCGATGTCGGGACTGTAGCCGCCGGGAAATGGGCCGACCTGCTCGTGCTCGACAAGAACCCGGCGGCAGACATCCGCAATACCCGCGCGATCAACAGCGTGTATATTGCGGGCAAGAAGGTGCCCACCATCTGGGAAACCTGTGTCGACCGCCCTGCTGACACATGCGCGGCTCGTCCATAATGGCTA
The DNA here is from genome assembly GCF_052327305.1 of Sphingobium sp. CR28. Classification (GTDB taxonomy): domain Bacteria; phylum Pseudomonadota; class Alphaproteobacteria; order Sphingomonadales; family Sphingomonadaceae; genus Sphingobium. The sequence goes on from NZ_CP182486.1 coordinate 1,019,665, forward strand.
CCGTCGCTCCTGACCCAGCTGTTCCGGCGCGGGGTCGCCCGACGCGGGTACGCCACGCAGTCCTGTGGCTGACCGTGCTCGCCTATCTCATCACCTATATGGACCGGGTGGTGATTTCGACGGCGATGCCGTCGATCCAGACCGAGTATGGCTTTTCCGATCCGCAGGTCGGCTGGATCTTTTTCGCGTTCCAGATCGCCTATGCCGCGTTCCAAATCCCCGGAGGATGGCTGGGTGACCGATTTGGTCCTCGCCGCGCCCTCTCGGGCGTCGTGATGTGGTGGTCCGCCTTTACCGCTGCGACGGCCGCGACCTGGTCATTCAGTTCGATGCTGGTGTGCCGGTTCCTGTTCGGGCTGGGTGAAGCGGGTGCGTTTCCGATCGCGACACGGTCATTGTCCCGCTGGATGCTGCCATCTGAGCGCGGATGGGCGCAGGGGCTGACGCACGCCGGTGCGCGGCTGGGCGGCGCCCTGACGCCTGCGCTGGTCGTGTTCCTCATCCTTCACTTCGGCTGGCGCTTCCCGTTCTTCATTTTCGCGGTCGTCGGCATCAGCTGGGCAGCGTTCTGGTTCTGGTATTATCGCGATCAGCCCAGAGAGCATCGTTCGATCAACGAGGCGGAACTCGCCATGATCGAGGGCGCGCTGGGCAAGGGCAAGACCAAGGTCAGCGTTCCGTGGAAGCGTCTGCTTTCCTCGCCGCAGCTCTGGATCCTGTCGGCAATGTATTTCTGTTACGCCTATTGCATCAATATCTTCCTCACCTGGTTCCCCAAATATCTCGCGGATGCGCGCGGTCTGGAACTGGTGGCGATGGGTATCGCGGCCAGCCTTCCGCTCATGGCGGGCGTGCTGGGCGACCTTGCCGGCGGCTGGGTATCCGATCGTCTGGTCGAGAAGCGCGGCCTGAAAATGGGCCGGCGACTGGTCGCCGTATTCGGCTTCCTCGTCGCTGCGATCATGATCCCGCTCGCCGTGGCGGCCGAAACCCCGTCCCTTGGCATTGCGTGTTTCTGTGTCGCGCTGTTCGGGCTGGAGCTCACCGTGGGCGTCTCCTGGGCGATCCCGCTCGACATCGGCGGCGATGTCGCTGGGTCGGTGTCCGCAGTGATGAACACCGTGGGCAACATGGGCGCAGCAATCGCAGCGGTGGCGACGGGATATATCGTCGTCGCCAGCGGTTGGGGCGCGGCGTTCGGCGTGCTTTCCGCGCTGTGCCTGATCGCGGCGGTGCTGTTCATGGTGATCGATGCGTCCCGGCCGCTTTACGTGGAGCCGGAGACGGTATGACCCGCGCTTCGCTTCTGCTTCTTCGCAATGCCCCGGCCTCCGCCCGACGGCTCTTTTCTTTTCTCGAGATCAAGAACGGTACATCCAAGTGAACGAAATGGCTCCCATGTTTGGTGCACTGCGCCTTCCCCGCAGCATTCTTTTCGGGCGTGGCCAGCGAGCCGCGCTGGGATCGGCCGCCGCGCGGATCGGCAAGCGCGCGCTGCTCTGCACCGATGAGCGTCAGGCCGCTCAGCCCGAGTTCGCCGCGATGCTGGCGGATCTGGAAGCAAACGGCGTAGCGACGCGCGTGTTCGACGGCACCATCCCCGATCTGCCGCTGGGCTCGATCGAGGCGTGCGTGTCGCAGGTCAGCGACTTCGGCGCGGACATCGTGATCGGCGTTGGCGGCGGCAGCTCCATCGACATGGCGAAGGTCGTCGCGCTCATGCTGACCCATGGCGGCAGCGTACGCGACTATTATGGCGAGTTCGCTGTACCGGGGCCGATCATCCCGCTGATCGCCATTCCCACTACTTCCGGCACGGGATCTGAAGTCACGCCCGTCGCGGTGATTGCGGATGAAGAGCGCGGCGCCAAGGTCGGCATCGCCAGCCCGCACCTCATTCCGCAGGTCGCGATCTGCGATCCCGAACTGACCGTGACGTGCCCGCCTACCCTCACCGCCGTCTCGGGCAGCGATGCGATGACGCACGCTGTCGAAGCGTTCACCACGCTCGCCCGTCCGATCGACGCGATGCTGACCGAACAGCATGTGTTCGTGGGCAAGAATGTGCTCTCCGATCACATGGCGAAGCTCGCGGTCGGCAATCTGTTCAAGTATCTGGAGCGCGCCTATCGCGACGGCAGTGATGTCGAAGCACGCGAAGGCGTGATGCTCGCGGCGCTGGCTGCTGGTTGCGCTTTCGGTACGGCAGGCACGGCTGCGGCGCATGCGCTGCAATATCCGGTCGGCAATCTGACGCACACCGCGCATGGCGCTGGCGTGGCGACGCTGCTGCCCTTCGTCATGCAATATAACCGCCCGTCCTGCACAGAGGCATTTGCCGAGCTGGCGGATGTTGTGGGCCTCACCGGCGAAACGCCTACCGAGCGCGCGCAGGCATTTATCGACGCCGTGACCGAACTCTTTGCGAAGATCGGTATCCCCGAGACGCTCGAAGCGCTGGGCCTCAAAGCCGATCAGCAGGACTATGTCGCGGAATATTCGCTCAACGCTGCCCGTCTCGTGAAGAACAACCCCCGCCCCCTCGATCTCCCGGCGATGCAGGCGATTACACGCGCCGCCTTCTCGGGCGACAGGGCCTCACTGGAAACCATCTAACCCCATGAACAAGGCCACGCACATGACCGCCTTCACCTACACCACACCTTCCATCGAAGGCCCCTTCGCCATTCCCACTGGCCTCCTGATCGGAGACAAGTGGACTGAGGCGGCCAGCGGTGCGCGCATCGACATCGACAATCCCGCGACCGGAGAAATTCTGACATCGGTCGCCGATGGCGGCATCGAAGAAGGCATCGCAGCCGTGGACGCAGCAGCGGCTGCGGCGGCGGACTGGGCCGCCACCCCTGCTCGCAAGCGCGCGGAGATCCTGCTCGCCTGTTTCCATGCGATGATGGCGGAGCAGGAGTGGCTCGCCTATCTGATCTCGCTGGAAAACGGGAAGGCGATGAGCGACGCGCGGGGCGAAGTGGCCTATGCCGCCGAGTTCTTCCGCTGGTATGCCGAAGAGGCCGTGCGCATCAACGGCGAGTTCTATCATTCGCCGTCCGGCTCCAACCGCATCATGGTGCAGTATCAGCCGATCGGCGTGGCGCTGCTCATCACGCCGTGGAACTTCCCGGCGGCAATGGCGACCCGCAAGATCGCCCCTGCGCTGGCCGCGGGCTGCACCTGCGTCTTGAAGCCGGCAGCCGAGACCCCGCTGACCGCCCTTGCCGTCGCAGAGATCATGCGCCGCGCGGGCGTGCCGGCTGGCGTCGTCAACGTCGTCAACTCCAGCCAGCCCGGTCCGGTCTGCAGCGCGATCCTTCACGATCCGCGCGTTCGCAAGCTCAGCTTCACCGGGTCGACGCAGGTCGGCCGCATCCTCCTGCGTGAAGCGGCAGACACGGTGATTAGCTCCTCGATGGAATTGGGCGGAAACGCGCCGTTCCTGGTGCTCGACGATGCCGATCTCGATGCCGCGATCGAGGGCGCCATGATCGCCAAGATGCGCAATGCCGGTGAGGCCTGCACGGCCGCCAACCGTTTCTATGTTCAGCGCGGCATTCATGATCGCTTCGTCGAGAAGCTGGTCGAGCGGATGGCTGCACTCAAGGTCGGCCCCGGCACCGACAGCGCGACGCAATGTGGCGCGATGATCAACCAGAAGTCGATCGACAAGATCGAGCGGCTGGTTGGCGATGCCGTGGAAAAGGGCGCGGATGTTCGTCTCGGCGGCAAGACGCTCGAGGGCGCTGGCTTCTTCTATCCGCCCTCTGTCATAGCGAACGTCCAGCCCGGCTCAGCCATTCTCGATGACGAAGTGTTCGGCCCGGTCGCGGCAGTCATTCCGTTCGACGATATCGATGAGGCGATCAAGCTCGCCAACGCCACCGAATATGGCCTGGCTGGCTATGTCTATTCGGAAGACCTCAAAAAGGCTCTTCAGGTCGCAGAGCGGATTGAATGCGGCATGGTCGCAGTCAATCGTGGTCTGGTTTCCGACGCCGCAGCGCCCTTTGGTGGCGTCAAGCAGAGCGGTCTCGGACGGGAAGGCTCTCATCACGGCCTGATCGAATATTGTGAGGCGAAATACATCGCCGTCAGCTGGTGAAGCCGCGGGGGGCTCATTCCCCCGCGCACAATCAAACAAAGAGGAGCTCTAGGGCGCGATGGTTGAAGTCACGCGACGCACACTGCTGAATACGACGGCTGCTGCCATTGTCACGATGGGGCTCGGCGTGAAGGCGCGCGCTGTCGCGGCGACGCCAAAGGATGAGGGGCCCGATACCGAATGGCGGCACTATGCGGCCGATCAGGCCAATACCCGCTATTCGCCCCTCGCCCAGATCAATGCGGAGAACTTCAACGATCTCGAGATCGCCTGGAGCTTCAAGACCGACGCATTGGGCGCCCGCAAGGAATATCAGTTCGAGCCGACGCCGCTGCTGGTCAAGGGCAAGCTCTTCCTCACGGCCGGCTCCCGCCGGGCCTGCATCGCGCTGGACGCTGCGACGGGCGAACTGCTCTGGGTCCATCGCATCGATGAAGGCGAACGCGCGGCCAATTCGCCTCGCCAGCTATCCGGCCACGGCTGTTCTTATTGGACGGACGGCAAGATCGAGCGGATCCTTTACGTCACGATCGGCTATCAACTGGTGTCACTTGATGCCGCGACGGGCATCCCGGACCCCAATTTCGGCACGAACGGCATCGTCGATCTCAAAAAGAATTTCGACCAGGAAATCGATCTCGTCACGGCCGATGTCGGCCTGCATTCCACGCCGATGATCGCGCGGGATACCGTGGTGGTCGGCGCGGCTCATACGGCGGGAGACGTGCCCTCCGTCCGCAAGAACGTGAAAGGTTACATTCGCGGCTTCGATGTCCGCACCGGCACCCGCAAGTGGATTTTCCACACCATCCCCCGCAAGGGCGAATATGGCTATGATAGCTGGCTGAACGGCGATGCCGATGAAGCGGGCAATGCCGGCGCATGGGCACAGATGTCCGCTGACGAGGAACTGGGCCTCGTCTATGTCCCTGTAGAGCTGCCCACCGGCGATGAGGTCGGCATTTATCGCAAGGGCAATGCCCTTTTCGGCGAATCCCTCGTCGCCCTCGACATCGAGACCGGCCAGCGCAAATGGCATTACCAGTTCGTGCATCACGGCTTGTGGGATCACGATATTCCGTGCGCCCCAATCCTGTGCGACATTCCGGTCAAGGGCAAGATGGTGAAGGCGCTTGCGCAGCCCACCAAGCAGTCTTTCCTCTATGTGCTCAACCGGGAGACCGGCAAGCCGATCTGGCCGATCGTCGAGCGCAAGGTGGAAGCTGGCGACGTTCCAGGCGAATGGTATGCGCCTACCCAGCCCTTCCCGACCAAGCCGCCCGCCTATGACGTTCAGGGCGTCACGATCAACGACCTCATAGACTTCACGCCGGAACTCCGCGCGGAAGCCGTGGAGCTGGTGAAGAACTACAAGATCGGACCGCTCTTTACCCCGCCCGTGGTCAGCAAGCCGGGGCGCTGGGGCACGATCATGATGCCGGGCATTCAGGGCGGAACCAACTGGCCGGGCGGCTGCTACGATCCCGAGACCTTCACGGTCTACGTCTATTCCAAGAACCAGCCGGGCGTTGTGGGGATCATCCCTAACACGAACGAGCGCGTGTCGGAATTCGAACAGGTGCGCGGCCTCGCGGGGGTCGATGTCCGGCCTCAGCGTGCCATGGGCGCCGAAGGCTCCATGGGGCCGCCGCCTGGCGCCCCTCCCCCGGCGCAACCCCGCCCCGGCGGGCAAGGCAATGCCGGTCCTCGGCCGGGCTTCCTATCGGTGCAGGGCCTTCCGCTGATAAAGCCGCCTTATGGCCGGATCACAGCGATCGACCTCACCAAGGGTGATCTCAAATGGCAGATCGCGCATGGCGAGACGCCGGACAATATCCGCAACCATCCTGCCCTCAAGGGGTTGAAGATACCGCGTACCGGCCGGGCCGGAAATCTGGGTCCACTCGTGACCAAGACACTCGTCATCTGCGGCGAGGCGGGTTTCTACACGAACGAGTATGGCGTGCGCGGCGCAATGCTTCGCGCGTATGACAAGGGCACGGGCGAAGAAAAGGGCGCGGTCTATATGTCCGCCCCGCAAAGCGGCTCGCCCATGACGTATCGGTTGGCCGGCAGGCAATATATCGTCGTTGCGATCGGCGGCGGTAACTACAGCGCGGAGCTGGTCGCATACCGGCTCCCGGGAGTGGCATGATGATATCGACGAAGAAAAATTCGGGCGTGTGGCTTCTGGCTGCGTCAGCGGTGGTGTTTGGCGGCGCAGTCGTCACCAAGGCACAGCCGCCAGAGCGCTCAGTCTGGTCCGGCGTGTACACAGCTGAGCAGGCGGAGCGCGGCAAGCAGGCCTATGCCGAGCAGTGCGCTGCCTGCCACGGCGACGCGCTTGGCGGCATCGACGTGGCGCCGCCGCTTACCGGCGCGACCTTCCTCAACAACTGGAACAATACGTCTGCGGGCGATCTCTTCTCCCGCATCAAGACGACGATGCCGCTGAATGCGCCCGACAGCCTGAGCGGCCGCACCGTGGCCGATATCGAAGCCTACATGTTCCAGGCTAACGGTTTTCCGGCAGGCGAAGTGGCTTTGCCGCCCAGCCAGCCGATGATGGCTGGCGTCAAGATCCAGGCGCAGAAGCCTGGCGGCTGATTACGAACGAATGAGGGCGGGCGCGCTTAGGCGCCCGTCCATTCCGGCAATTTCTTGGTCCGCGCGAGGAAATCACTCACACCGCGACGGAAATCGGCGCTGCCATAGACGAGCGCGATCAGATCCTCGACATCCGGCAAGTTACCGAGCGTCATCTTGCGGATCATTTCCTTGGTAACGCGCGTGGTAAGGGGCGCATTTTCCGCTGCACGAGCGCAAAGCGTTGCCACCTCCTCCTCAATGGCATCCGGCTCCACGATCTTGAGCAGGAAGCCGCTGTCCAGCAGTTGATCGGCCGTCAGGAACTCGCCCAGCAGCACCATGCGCTTGGCGAACTGTACACCCACCGCCGCGCCGATCCGCGCTGCGCTGGCCGCCGAAAGGCAATTGCCGATCGTCCGCCCAATCGGCGAGCCGAACTTGGCATCCGGCGTTGCAATGCGGAAATCGCAAGCGGCCGAGATGTTAAGCCCACCACCGACAGCCCAGCCCTCTACGATCGCGATGGTCGTGCAGGGGATTTCGTCCAGCGCCCCCATGCACTCGTCGATCCCGCGCTCATAGTCGACGCCCTGCTGACCCGTTTCATAGTCAGCGAACTTCGAGATGTCCGTGCCCGAGATGAACGCCTTGCCACCCGTGCCGCGAAAGGTCGCGACGCGAATGGAGGGGTCGGCGGCGATGGCGCGCGCCGTGTCCCGCAAGTCGAGCCACATCTGGCTGGTCAGCGCGTTGAACGCGGCGGGGTTGTCGAAACGGATATGCGCTGCGCTGCCGCTCCGCTCGAAGACGATGCGCGGCTCGCTCATTCCGCGGCCTCGCTGGCCGGCGCGAGCAGACCCTTCTCAATCAATTCACGCCGAATCTCGTCCCCATGCTCGTTGAGCAGCGGCGGGCCCATCCGTACCTGCTGCGGCGTGCCGCGCATCTTGACCGGGAAGCCCAGCGCCTTGAACTCGCCTTCGACCGGGTGCGGAATCATCTGCACCATCTCACGAGCGATCGCCTGCTCGCTGTTCACGGCCTCTCCATAGTCGAGGATCGGGGCAGCGGGCACGCCAGCGGCGAGCAGCGCGTCGATCCATTCGTCCTTGGTGCGGGTGAGGAAAGTGGGCGCCAGGCTCTCGATCAGCGAGATCCGGTTCTCTACGCGCAAGGCATTGCTCGAATAGCGCGGGTCTTCCTGCAACTCCTCGCGGCCAAGCACCTTGAGGAAGGTAAGCCACAGACCCTGATTGGCCGCGCCGAAGACGAACCAGCCATCGGACGCCATCACCGCCTGATAAGGCACGGACATGCGATTGGCGGAACCGATCGGGGCTGGCGGCTTGCCGGTGCCCCAATATTCCGTCGTCTCCCAGATCGAGAGGCCCAGTGCCGCCTCAAGCAGCGAGGCGTCGATATACTGGCCCTTGCCGGACGTTTGACGACCTATGATCGCACTCAGAATGCCGTATGCGGCAAACATGCCCGCGCCGAGATCAGCGACGGAGATCGAATTCTTGGCCGGCTCCATGCCGGGGAAACCGTTTGAGCTGAGAATGCCCGACATGGCCTGGGCGATCAGATCAAAACCCGGACGCTGCGCCCAGGGGCCGGTCTGGCCGAAGCCGGAGATGCTGGCGTAGACGAGACGCGGATTGATCGCAGCCAAAGTATCGTAATCGATGCCGAGACGCTTGGTCGCACCGGGCCGCGAATTCTCGACCACAACGTCCGCCGTCTTGGCGAGCGCGTACACGATTTCACGGTCGGCCTCGTCTTTCAGATTCAGCGCGATGCTGCGCTTGTTGCGGTTCAGCGCAAGAAATCCGGGACTGTCTTCACCCTTTAAGCGAAAACCCATTGACGTGCGTGTCGAATCCCCGACTTTGGGTTCGATCTTGATCACATCGGCGCCCATGTCGCCCAGCAACATGCAGCAGAACGGGCCGGCCATGACCTGCGAAATATCGAGAACCCTGATCCCGGCCAGCGGAAGCGTCGTCATCATCCATCTCCACATATAACAAGGCGGAGCAAAGGAGCATGCGGTCCGCCCTGATCATATTGTATATGATCCGCAGGCTTGGTAGCATTATTGTTCACGGGGGACAACGAACCAGCTGCGAGGTTTTTTGCGCGGCCGGCAATTGGGAGAGAATGGTTGAAAAGCAAAGACTTGGGCCGGATGAAATCTGTTCTGGCGGGTGGCGCGCTCATCAGCGCGATTATGTGCGCAACGCCGGGACTCGCCCAGTCCAAGGGCGACTGGAGCAGCTATGGCCGGGACGAAAGTCATGCCCGTAACTCTCCTTTGCGCGAGATCACGCCTGCAAACGTGACCAAGCTGAAAAAAATCTGGTCCTATCACATGCGTCCCGCGGGCACGCAGGGTGAGAATATTCCGATCCCCGATGGCGTGCCGCAGCGCTTCCGGACAGGCTTCTCCGCATCCGAAGCGACGCCCATCGTGGTCAACGGCGTCATGTATGTCGCCACGCCCTATCGCCGCGTCGTCGCTCTGGACGCAGCCAACGGCACTGAGCTGTGGTCTTTCTCTCTTCCCAACAACGATCAGCCCTCGACGCGCGGTGTCGCTTACTGGCCCGGCACCAAGGGAACAGGCGCGCGCATCGTGTTCGGCACGCGCACCGGCAAGCTCTTTGCGCTCGATGCGACCACCGGAAAGCCCGTCGCGGGCTTCGGCGTGGAAGGCGCCGTCGACATGAAGACGCCTGAGGTGATGAACGGCATGCCGCGCGCGCCCCTCGGCATGAGCAGCCCGCCCGCCATCTACAAGAACCTCATCATCACGGGTTCGCGCGTGCAGGAGAACCCAATTAAGGGTGCCGCTGGCGACGTGCGTGCATGGGACGCCGTCACTGGTAAGCTCGTGTGGACGTTCAAGACCATTCCGCAGCCGGGCGACAAGAATTTCGGCACCTGGGAAGGCGACAGCTGGAAGAACCGTTCAGGCATGAACGTGTGGACCTTCGTGGTGGTCGACGACAAGCGCGGCATTGCCTATCTCCCCGTCGCGGCGCCTACCTTTGACCGCTGGGGCGGCGACCGGAAGGGTCAGAACCTGTACGGGAACTCGATCGTTGCGGTGAACGCGAAGACGGGCAAGTATCTCTGGCACTTCCAGACCGTTCATCACGACATCTGGGACGTGGACATCCCCGTCGCCACTCTGGTCGATGTGAAGCGCGGTGGGCGCACGATCCCGGCGATCGTTGTGATGAACAAGATGTCGATCATGTTCATTCTCGACCGCGTGACTGGCAAGCCGCTCTATGACGTGACTGAAGTGCCCGTGCCGACCGAGACGGACGCGCCGGGCGAGCAGCCCTGGCCGACACAGCCGTTCCCGTCCAAGCCCGAGCCGCTCACCCGCCTCAGCTGGAACGCAGATGAGATCATCGCCGGCCCGCCGGAAGTGCGGCAGCGCTGCGAGAAGATGATCGCCGACTTCCAGATCGTACCGAGCAAAATGTTCCAGCCGCTGCGGGTGGATTCAGCCGTTAACTTCTTCCCCGGCAGCCTCGGCGGCTCCGATTGGGGTGGCGGCGCTTTCGATCCTGCCACCGGCCTCTACGTCATCAACCTCAACCAGCTCGCCAGCCCGCAGCAGCTGGGTCTGCAGCCTGATGGCAGCTATGGCCTGAAGCGTGGCTACGCCTACTTCCAGGATCCCGAGACGGGCACTCCCTGCCACAATGGCAAGGCGGGCGAACTGGTCGCGGTGAACGTGAACACAGGCGATGTCGCATGGCGCTCTACGCTGGGAACGAACGACGACCCTGCCCTGAAGGACATGGGCGTTTTGAGTGCGGGTGGTCCGATTACGACAGCCAGCGGTCTCACGTTCATCGGAGGGACACGTGATTCGATGTTTCGTGCGTTTGACACGAAGACCGGCAAGGAGCTGTGGAGTGATAAGCTGCCTGCATCGAGTTACGGCACGCCTATGACCTACGGCACCAAGTCCGGCAAACAACTGGTCGCGGTCGTCGCCACGGGCGGCTTCGCATCTCAGCCGGCCACGGCAGACGAAGTCGTCGTATACGGCCTCGAATAAGGAACCGGAATGTTGAGCAAGTTTGCGTTACCTCTTGCTGCGGCTGCCCTTGCAGCCGCAGCGTTCAGCTCCTTCTCCGCTGTTGCCCAGCCGGCAGGCGCTGCGCCTGGTCCGGTGGCAACGCCGGGCGCGCCCCCACCAGGACCGGGCCTGGATCTGATCAACGAGCGGTGTGGCTTCTGCCACACGACCGCGCAGGTCTTCGTGGAGAAGCCGGCAGGCGAGTGGGCTGTGGTCGTTCAGTCGATGATTGATCGCGGTGCCGAACTCGAGCCGGCAGAGCAGAAGACGGTAACCGACTATCTGAATGCTCATTACACGACGGGCGGCGGCGCATCCGGGAAGCCGACTTCCGGCGGAGCGATGAAGGATGCGGGGCCGCCCACGCCACATATCAACTGAATTCCGGATCCTGCTTTCCGGATGCGAAGACGGGAAAAGAAAGGGGCGGCCGCTTATGCGACCGCCCCCTTTTTATTTGATCACAGATCGTCTCTCTCAGCGACTATAGCGGGGCATCAGCCCGAGAACCTTGAGCTTCACGCGATAGACGCTCGCCGAAGAGGTGATGTAAACGCTCTTGCCATCATCCCCAAAAGCGAGGTTCGCTGTCTGGGCAGGCATGCGGAGGCGGCCAAGGACCTTGCCCTGCGGCGTCATGATCCAAAGACCTCCCGGACCCGTCGCCCAGATATTGCCCTTGCTGTCGACCTTCATGCCGTCAGCGCCGCCGCGGCCGTCGCGCGGATAGTCGATAACTGTCCGCTTGCCCGAAAGCGCGCCACCGGCACCCACCGTGTAGGCATAAATGGAGCCGGGCTCGCCATAGTTGCTGACATAGAGTGTCTTCCCGTCCGGCGAGAACGCAATGCCATTGGGCAGAGGAAGGTCGGTAATTACTGGCGTCAGCTTGCCCGCAGCGTAACGGAACACACCACTATAGGCGAGTTCCTTGGCGGGATCCTTGTCCATGCCGTTGAACAGGCCAAAAGGCGGATCAGTGAACCATATCGCCCCGTCCGGCGCGACGACGAGATCGTTCGGGCTGTTGAGGCGCTTGCCTTCATAATCGGAAACGACAGCCGTAACTTTACCCTGCGCGTCCAGCCGAGCGATCCGGCGTGCACCCATCTGTGCCATCAGGATGCTGCCGTCCTTGTCCGGCACGAGCCCGTTTGATCCGATGTTCGCGCCCTTGGGCGGGTTGGGATAGCCGCCGGAATTGTCCAGCACCACTTCGACCTTGCCGCTCGCGTCGACGGTCCGCAATTTGTCGCCAGTGACGTCCGAGAACCAGAGCTTGCCCTTGTGCCATACCGGCCCTTCGGTGAAGCTGAAGCCAGTCGCAACCTGTTCGATCGGGGTATTGACGTCGATGAGTGCATCGAGCGCGGGATCGAGCCGCTCGATCTTCGGCGCTGCGACGGGGGCAGCCGGCTGCGCATAAGCCGCAGGTGCCATCATCACGACGATTGCCGTCGCCGCTGTTCCTAACCCTCGCCCAAATCCTCGCATACTCACTCCTTGATACTTGCTGATGTCCGGACGCCGCCCTTCTGGACAAGCATCCGGGAGCGGCAGGCCAATATGATCGGCCCGCAACCCTGTGCCTCTTATCAGTTCCGGCGCGGTATCGTCGCCTTGACGAACTCCGCTTTGGCTTCGAGATCCTTGGCGATGCCCAGGACCATCAGTTCCAGAGGCTCCGTGCCGGTCGAGCGGATCGCGCGGGTCTGGCTGACATCGACCGGGACGGCGTCGCCCTTGCTGATCCGAACGGTCTCCCCGTTCACCGTGGCCTCACCGCTTCCGCCCATGACGTAGAAGACTTCGCTCATGGCCTGAAACGGCTGAGCGCCAATGCTGGTGCCGGCCGGCATGAGGAGATGATCGACATAGCTCCAGGGCGTGCGGAAGACGCTGGGATCAAGGGCGCGCCGATACATGACCTGCCCCTGCCCGCCGTCCTTGCCGGTTACCGCTTTGAGCAGCGCGCGGTCGAGCCGCATCGTCATGAACTGGGGAATCGGATCGAGCGGCACGCCTACGCGTGGGTCGCCCAGATCGAACGCGTCATAGGTCTTCCCCATGCCGACATTGATATTCAACCACCGAAGCGGCTTGTCTGTCGCGTTGTAGATCGCATGGGCGTGGCCCATCTGGTCCGGCGCGCCTGCCGGTCCCTTGATGGTCGAGGTACGGCCATCCACGGTGAATTGCGCCTCGCCGTCGAGAATGACGAACATCTCTTCGCACGTATTGTGGAAATGCTGGCCGATTCCGCTCTTGGGCTGGATCTCACCCGCGTGAAGGAACATGAGATTGGTGCTCAGCGCATTGGCATTCAGCACAGCGCCGAAGCGCATCTTGCCGGCCCCGGCGTGAACATTGCTCAGCTCGCGCATCTTCGAGAGATCAGTGTGACCGATCCGCTGCTCGAGGGTCTGGTTCTGCGTCGGCTGGGGCTGAGGTTGAGCCATAGCCGGCCCAGCCATCGCGCCCAGCGCCACACACATCATAAGTCCGGAAATTCGTGCCATAAACTCTCCCTTCGCAGCGGCCGGCTGGGGCCGGTCTTTGGGAAGGGTTATAGTCGGGTTGCAGCGAAATCCTATAGGATTATTTCGGCCGCGTTCCGCCCTCGCACCTCGCTAATCAGCCATCTTGAGAGCGCGGGCTTACCGGGAGGGACGCGACAGGCGTACAGTGATCGAATCGCCGTTCTTCATATCGAGGAACGTGTTGCCGAATCCGCCGCGACGGAATGTAACGGTTTCACCGACGACTGGCGGCGTCACATTGTTTACCGTCGTGTCGAACACGCGGCCATCGGCAAGCTGGATGCGGAACCGGCCATAACGCAGACGCGTAACCACGGCGACCTCACCGAAAGGATCTGCCTTCACCGCCTCCTTCGTCGTCGTCGTTCCTCCCGAAGGCGCGGTCGCCATGGGAGCAGGAGCGACCGGCGCGCTCGTGGACGGACGGGAGGGCGCCGGAGCGGCCGAAGACGGCGAACCGGGGGGCGTCTGATCGCGCGTGTCATAGCAGGCCAGTCGCGCAGCAGGATCAGTGATAGCGCGGCAATCGGTTTGCTGAGCGGAAGCCTGGACCGAGACGCCCATTGCGAGCGCAGCGGCTACTCCGAAAGCGGCTTTGTTGACAAACGACATCAGTAATCATCCTCTCCGGCACACGGCCATCCACTGCGCCTATGTGTTGCATATTGAATTGACCGGCAAGGGCATATCCTATCATATAGGATAAACGCTCGATTGAGCGGGCGAGGGAGAGGACAAAGATGAAATCAAAATGGTTGCGTGCCATGACAGGCGCACTGACGTTAAGCGTGGCATTGGGATCGGTGGCAGCTAACGGCCAGACCCCACCCGCCCCCCCCGCGCCCGCAGGCGGTGCCGCCGCGCCGGGTGGCCCACCGGCTGGCGCCGCGCCGCGCCGCTTCACGCCGCCGCCGCCCATGCGTTTCTGGACGCCGAAAAAGACTCCCTACGCCGCCTACACCGCGCCGAACCGGCCCTGGTGGAAGCTCTCGGATGTGCTCGCGATGCATAAAGGCCAGAAGAGCTGGTCGCAGCCGATCATCCGGAACAAGGATATCGTCGCCGACTGGCACCAGATCGCGCCGGGCGAGAAGACCGAGGCCGTTGCTTATTCCGACAATCGCACGGCGATCATTGTCTGGAGCGGCGAGGCCAAGGTAACGATGGAAGGTCAGGAACCCTTCATCGCGCGCAAAGGCTTCGAGATCAACGTGCCTTATCGCGTGCCCTTCACACTGGAGACGGTCGGTAACGAACCGGCGCTCTACTTCGAGGTTCATGCTGCGGCGGATATGCCGCTCTATCCGGTCGAGACCACCACGACCAAGCCTAAACCAGCCAATGGCTTTGTCTATGAGGAGCGCCTCGGGACGGGCGGGCGCGGCGGCTTTGACGACAAGAACAAGCCCTATCTCGACTATTACAAGGATGTGGTGGAAGGCGGCGGCCGCCCTGGTGCGTTCATCGCCACGCAGCACCTGTTCGTGAACAATATTCGCGGTCGCGGCACCGAGACGCCGCCGCCCTCAAACCTAGGCCATTTCCACGTCGGCTATGACGAGTTCTGGTTCGTGATGGAGGGCAATGTCACGCTTCAGGTGGAGGGCGAGAAGGTGTTTACCGCGTCCGCCGGCGACATCATCACGGCCGCGCAGGGGCGCTGGCACCGTGCCAGCTTCGGCGGCCCGGTGGGCCAGATGGGCACGCGCGTCGCCATTAACCCCTATCCGGAAGGTCTCCACGCCTACACGGTCGAATCCGGCGCTCGGCAGTAAGTCGAAGCGCTCTCGCTGGCCTGTGCACTCTGTCATAGGCCAGCCTTCTGGGTGATAAGAAGCCGCCAGGTGAAAATCTGGCGGCTTTTTCTTTGCGAGCACCACGGCGCACGATCAATATCTCGTCGCCAGTGACCGGGGGCTGGCCCCCGCCCTTCCCATCTCTCGCGTGGTTCATGGCGCCAATCCTGCCTGCCCCGACGCGTTTCAGTCTAAATACGAAACCGGCGCCACAACACTCTTGCTGGGCGCCGGAATCGACAGAAAGTCGAAACAATAAGGCCGCCCTTCAGCGTTAAACCGAAGGGCGGCCCAGGAGGATGTTACAGATCAGAGCTTGATACGAGCACCGATCGAGATGATCCGACCCAGCGGGTTGGACACGAAGGAGTTGTAACCAAAGCCTGCGCCGGTGATGCCGCCCACGTTACCGTTGTAGAACGGCGGGTCACGATCGAACAGGTTCTGAACGTCGGCATAGACCTGCCAGCCCTTCATAATGCTGTCGCCACCGATCGTGTACTGCAGGTGGAGGTCGAACACATGGTTCGGGCTGACATAGTCGCCGCCGCCATTCGGGTTGCCGTTCGCATCGCGAGTGATCACCGCAACCGACTGGCTACCCCAGTTCCGGTAAGAACCCGTGTAGTTCCAGAAAATGTCAGCCGCGAAGCCACCCATCTCCCAACCGAACTGCGCACGGTTCTTGAACTGAACCGACGGGAAGGTCGTATTGTAGCCGGAGGTGTTCAGGATCGAGAAGTCCTCTGCACCAGCGAACGCCTGACGGAACTTCGTGAAGTAGGTCAGAGCCGTACCCACGGTGAACCGGCCGATACCGGTTTCCTGCGTACGGTAGCTGAACGACGCGTCGATACCCTCAACTTTCAGATCCAACGCGTTACGCACTGACTGATCGATCAGGTAGGCCGTAACGAGCGGGACAGTGCTGCCAATGACCGAGCCGTTGGCTACGTTTCCGAAGGTATTGATCTGATCAGCCGTACAACCCGTGGGCTGGGTGCAGAGCGTCAGCAGGTTACGAAGACCAGCCGAAGCCGTGATCGCTGCCGGGCTGGGCGAGCTCACACCACCGATGAAGGTGTTGTGGAAGAAAGTCACCGCACCCATGAAGCCAGGCAGGAAGCGCGGCGCCAGATCGACACCGACCGACCAGCTGCGGCCCCGCTGCGGGGTCACGCCAACCAGACCACCGCCGAGCTGACGACGCAGTGCGCCGACAGCATCGCCGTTGGCAGCCTGACCGCCACCAATATTACAGATCTGGGTCGCTGCGGTGCAGGGCGTAGCCGTTGCGTTGCCATTCGCATCGACGACGCGGGCACCCGGCACGTTGATGACATTCGGGAAGGCAGAAACAGGAAGGTTGATCGTACCTGTCGTGCCCACAGAACCCGAAGCATAGAGATAACCTTGCGACGGATCACCGATCACAGCGATCGGCGGTGCCACGAAGGCCTTCGAGTAGTTACCACGCAGCTTGAGGCCCGGCACGACTTCCCAGTTCGCAGCGAACTTGGGATTGGTCGTGTCACCCACGTCGCTGAACTTATCGTAACGGCCAGCGATCGAGAGATCGAACTTGTAGATGAACGGGATTTCCATCTCCGGGCTCACGACCGGAACATAAAGCTCGCCGTAGAACGACTTCACGTCGCGCTTATATTCATAGTTGCGGTAGCTTGCGCCAGTTGTCGTCGGGCCAGTGTTATTGCCGCCGATGAACTTCTGCTGCTGATCCTGCCAGTAATACTCACCGCCGATTGCGACGCGAACATCGCCACCGGGTAGTTCGAACAGCGAGCCCTGCAGATCGAGCTTCATCTGGTTGAACTGGTTGAGGTTCGTATTGCCGGAGTCGTTCGAGTAGAGCGAACGCTGGACCGCCGCAGACGTCCGGTTGCTCGGGTCGTTGAGCGGACGCCACACGTCGATTGCATTCGCCGTCGTGAGGGGCAGATTCAGCGCAATCACGCTTTGGCCTGAAACAGCCGACGCATTGACGTTACCGTTTTGCGTCGTGCCATTGAGCGCGAGGTTGGCGCAGGCACCGCAGAAAGTATTCAGCGCGTCTGTTGCCGAACGGTTCCAGCCGGCGGCGTCGCTGAAGGTCAGCGTCCACTTGTCGTTGATCTTGTAGCTCGCCTGGAAGGTCGCGTAGATCACGTCCGCCTGGGTGCGGGTATAGCCATAGTCGTTATCCGCACGAAGCGCGAGAACGTTGACGTTCTCGATCGTCGTCGTCGGTGCGCCAGCGGGCGCCAGGAAGAACGGGTTATATTGGGCAGGGAATCGGTTGTTCGCACCGCCAGTAGCACCCGTGCCATAGGCGAGCCCATTGATTGTGCCCGGCGCGCCCGGCGAATTGGTGCGCTGACGGTTGTAGTTCATGGTGAACTGCATCGACAGCTTGTCGGAGAAATCGTTGATAACCTTCATGTAGACGTTACCGCGACCCTGACCCGGCACCATCGTGCTGTAGACCGAGTTGTTACAGGGCGCGTTAGCGGCCGAGTTCGCAACTGAGGTCGTGGCTTGCGGACCGAGGAACACCCGGTTTGCAATACCCGAGTTCGCCAGACCGCCCTGCTGCTGGACGGTGATCGTCGCATTGGGGCAGGTGAAGCTCAGGTTGTTCGAACCACCCAGCGAACGATAGTCGCCACGGCTGGTGAACTCGCGCTCACGGTTCAGCAGCGTGTTCTGCTTGGACCAAGAACCGGCGATGTAGACGCCGCCCGAATCCCAGGTCGTGCCCCAAATCGCGTTGATAGCAGTGTTGCGGTAGCTCTTAGCGAAGCCCTGCTGGATATTCATATCGAAGCCATCGAATGTGCGCTTCGTGATGTAGTTCACCACGCCGGCGACGGCGTCCGAACCATAAGCCGTGGACGCGCCGTCCGCGAGAACTTCGACGCGCTGGATAGCGCTGACCGGAATGATGTTCGGATCGGTCTGGTTGAACTGCTGACCACCACCAGGAAGACGCAGGCCGTCCACGATCACCAGCGTCGTGTTGGACGACGAACCGGCAAGGCTGTGGATCTGCGGCGAATAATAGGAGAAGGCGTTCTCGCCCTGGGGGATCGAGCCTGCAGTCGAGATCGACGGAACGGTGTTAGTCAGCTGCGAGAGATTGACCGGAGCGGTCTTCTCGATCGTTTCCTGACCAACCGAAATAAGATTGGAACCCACCGGCGCAACGCCGCGAATGGCCGAACCGGTGACCACGATGTCCGGGTCAGCTGACTGGTTGGCAGACGTGATCGGCGTCGGCGACGCCGTCTCCTGAGCGTGCGCAGCACTGCCCATCGCCAGCGCGATAGCAACAACGCTGGAAGACACACTAATCCTATGGAAATTGCTCTTAAGCATACCTCTCCCCTTTAATTCGACCACGTATCGTATCGTATATGATCGAATGTTGTTTTAGGCATGAAGCCCTCAGGAGGTCAATATCGAGCCGGCATATTGTCCGAGAAATTGACAACTGCGCGAACATCCGTTTCGTATGTGTGGCTTCGCGGCATCAGGGTCGCCCGGAGAGACGAGACCGACTGAGGGCGAACAAAAGACTGTAGTATCAAGTCATTCCATGCTGAGAGCACGAGTGACTCGCGCCGAATCGGCGAATTTTAACCAAGTTTTTAAGAAAGGGTTTGTGTGACGGGACGGCGAGGCATGCTGCGCTGGTGGATGATCGGGCTCGTCATGCTCGGCACCATCCTTAACTATCTGACGCGGAGCACGCTGAGCGTTGCGGCCCCGTACATGCTGCCGGAGCTTGGCATTGGCGAGAAGGAATATTCCTGGATCACCGGGGCGTTCCAGCTCGGCATCATGCTCCAGACGTTCGCCGGCTATCTGCTTGACGTCGTGGGCCTGCGCTACGGTCTGGCGGCGTGTGCCGCGACCTGGTCGCTGATTACCGCCGCCCATGCGCTCGCCGGAAGCTGGCCGGTTCTGGCTGTGTTGCGCGGGACCATGGGCCTTGCGGAAGGCTCCGCGCAGCCCGGCGGGCTCAAGGTCGTGGCGGAGTGGTTCCCTGCCCGCGAGCGCGGTTTTGCCGGTGGCGTCTATAATGTCGGCGCGTCGTTCGGCTCGATGCTGGCGCCCCCGCTGGTCGCCGCGTCGATCTATTACTGGAGCTGGCACGCGGCCTTCCTCATCACCGGCGCGCTTGGTCTCGCATGGGCTGCTGCGTGGTACTTCCTCTACCGGCCGCTTCGCGTTCATCCGCGCATGTCGGCAACCGAGCGGGACTATGTCCTGTCCGGGCAGGAGCATGCCTCGATCGACTTGCCCGCACGCCCTCCCCTCCTCAGCTTTTTCAAGCGCCGCAACGTCTGGGGCATCGCCATTCCGCGCATGTTGGCCGACCCGACATGGGGTACTCTCACTTTCTGGCTCCCGCTCTATTTGACCACGGTGCGCGGCTTCGATCTGACGCAGATCGCGATGTTCGCCTGGCTGCCGTTCCTTACGGCAGATGTCGGCTGCATGTTCGGCCCAATTCTGGTCGCATGGTTCCAGAGGCGTGGCTTCACGCTGCTCAACGCGCGCCGCACGGCCTTCACCATCGGCGCTATCATGATGACGAGCATGATGTTCGTCGGTTTCGTGGACAGCCCCTATGTGGCGATCGCGCTGCTCAGCCTTGGCGGCTTCGCGCATCAGACCCTTTCGGTCACCTGCATCACGCTGGCGACGGACCTGTTCCCGGCCCATGAGGTCGGAACCGTCGCGGGCATTGCCGGCACGGTTGCCAATTTCGGCATTTTGGTGTTCTCGCTGGCGATCGGCTCACTGGTCGCAACAGTGGGCTATGATCCATTTTTCATCGCGCTTGGCGTGCTCGATCTGGTTGGAGCTCTGTGGCTCTGGATGGTCGTGCGCGACCCGGCCCGCGGAGCGACGGCATGACCATTACAAATCCCATTCTCAAAGGCTTCAACCCCGATCCGTCGATCGTTCGCGTGGGGGATGACTATTACATCGCCACCTCGACCTTCGAGTGGTTTCCCGGCGTCCAGATTTTTCACTCGCGCGATCTGGCGAACTGGACGCTGGTCGCCCGCCCGCTCAATCGCCCGAGCCAGCTCGACATGCGGGGCGACGGCGACGGCTGCGGCATCTGGGCACCCTGCCTCACTTATGACGACGGCCTGTTCTACCTTGTCTACACCGACGTGAAACGCTTTGGCCGGACCAGTGTCGGTGGAACATCTGGCGCGTCGCTGCGCGATTTCCATAATTACATGGTGACGAGCCCCACGATCGAGGGCGACTGGTCGGAGCCGATCCGGCTGAACAGCAGCGGCTTCGATCCCTCGCTGTTCCACGATGATGATGGCCGGAAGTATCTCACGAACATGCTTTGGGATCATCGCGCGGGCCGAAACCGCTTCGCCGGCATCGTCATGCAGGAATACTCCCCGACGGAGCAGCGCCTGATTGGCGAGCGCCAGATGATTTTTCCCGGCACCGCGCTCGGCTTCACTGAGGCGCCGCACATCTACAAGCGCGACGGCTGGTATCATCTCATCACGGCGGAAGGCGGCACCTTCTGGGGCCACGCCGTGACCATGGCGCGATCGAGGAGCCTGACCGGCCCCTATGAAGTCCACCCGCAAAATCCGGTTCTCACTGCACGCCATGATCCGACCGGACCTCTCCAGCGCGCCGGCCATGCCGATATCGTGGAGACACCGGACGGCGAGACGTTCATGGTCTATCTATGCGGCCGCCCCCTCCCCAATCGCGGCCGCTGCGTGATGGGCCGCGAAACTGCGATCCAGCCAATGGCCTGGGGCGAAGATGGCTGGCTGCGGACACGGGACGGATCGGGCAAGCCGGAACTCGCATTCCCCTTCGCTGTCTCCAATGTAGATGCCCTCCCCCCGCGTGCCGAGTTCGATTCGGAGACCCTCCCGAGCGAATTCCAGTGGCTGCGGACGCCTTATCCGGACGAGATCTTCAGCCTGAGCGCACGTCCCGGTCATCTGCGTCTCTACGGCCGAGAGACGCTGGGCAGCCTGTTCAGCCAGTCGCTCGTCGCGCGGCGGCAGGAAGCATTCTCCTACACGGCAAGCTGCGTCATGGACTTCGAGCCACAGCATTTCCAGCAAAGCGCGGGGCTCATCTGCTATTATAACAGCACGAAGTTCCATTATATTTTCGTCTCACGGGACGATGAGAATGGCCGCCTCCTGCAGGTTATGTCCGCCGTGCCCGATCAGCCGCAGACGGACAGCTTCACCCGGCCCATCCCGATCCCCGATGGACGCATCGAACTGCGCGCCATGGTCGATCACACCATCCTCAAATTCGCCTACCGAATCGAAGGCACTGGTAGCGACTGGGTGGTCCTGCCGGAAACCTTCGACGCGTCGGTCGTCTCGGATGAGGCCACGCTTCCGGGGCTTGCCA
Source organism: Sphingobium sp. CR28 (assembly GCF_052327305.1). Lineage (GTDB taxonomy): Bacteria > Pseudomonadota > Alphaproteobacteria > Sphingomonadales > Sphingomonadaceae > Sphingobium. The sequence goes on from NZ_CP182486.1 coordinate 1,041,235, forward strand.
ACTTCACCGGCGCGTTCGTCGGTATGGCCTGTCAGGACATGGCGGGCACCGGCCTCCACGCGGATTTCGACTGGTTTGACTACAGCGAGTGACGCTGCACCGCGCGGCAAATGAAACGGGAAAGAGGAGAGGAAGAATGAGCGAGATCAACGATATGTCGCGCAGAGACCTCATCGAGCTGGGTGTCGCCGGCGCGGCAGTGGCGATGGCCAGCCCGGCGGCGATGGCGCAAAGCCGTGCCGGATCGAGCGACGGAGACAAGCCGGTCGGCTTCGCGATCGTCGGCCTTGGCAAGCTCTCGCAGGGGCAGCTCCTACCCGGCCTCACCCGCACGAAGAACGCGAAGCTGACGGGCCTTGTGAGCGGCGACCCCGCCAAGGCCGCCCGTCTCGCTGTGCAGTATAATGTGCCGGCGAAGTCCGTCTATTCCTACGAGACCTATGATCGCATCATTCGCGATCCCGCCATTGAAGTCGTCTACATCGTGCTGCCCAACAATATGCATGCAGAATATACGATCCGCGCGCTCAAGGCAGGCAAGCATGTGCTGTGCGAGAAGCCGATGGCGACGACCGTCGCCGATTCAGAAGCGATGATCGCCGCCGCGAAAGCCGCCGACCGCAAGCTCATGATCGCCTATCGCTGCCACTACGAGCCCACGAACCTCGCCGCGATGCGACGCATCCGCTCGGGCGGGATCGGCAAGCCGCGCACGGTTTGGACCGACATGTCGCGGCAAGCCAATTTCAGCGATCCGTCCGACGCCTGGCGAGTCAGCAAGGAAATGTCCGGCACTGGCGCACTGGCCGACATGGGCGTCTACGGCATTAACGCGGCACGCTATCTACTCAACGAGGAGCCGATCGAGGTCCGTGCCTGGGCGAGCACTGACCGCAGTGATCCGCGCTTCAAGGAAGTGGAGGATCTCGTCTCGTGGCAGTTCCGCTTCCCATCCGGCGCGATCGCCAACGGCTCGACCGCGTTCAACTCAAATGGCGGCATGGGTTTCCAGGTCGCAGGAGAGAAGGGTCGCGTCGTTGCCGATCCGGGCTGCCTCTATGGCGGCAATCGCCTCACTTTCGGCGCGCCCAATGGCAAGACGGTGGAGATCACCGAAATCGACCAGTTCGCGCGGGAAATGGACTGGATGGCCGATGTCGTGCGCGGGCGCGCGCCAATGGTCGCACCGGGCGAAGAGGGTCTGCAGGACATGCGCCTCATTGATGCGATCATGCAGTCCATCGCTCGGGATGGCGCGACCATCAAGACCGACTGGGGTTACAAGCGGGCTGTCGACCCTGCGGCAGTCGTCGACGTCTAACGAGACCTGCGCCTTTCACGAGCATAGAAAAACCCCGGAGAGCGAATGCTTTCCGGGGTTTTAAATGGTGGGCGTGGCAAGGATTGAACTTGCGACCCCTGCGATGTCAACACAGTGCTCTACCACTGAGCTACACGCCCACGGGAGAGAGGCCATTAGCGGCGGGTCGGAGCCCGCGCAAGGGCTAATCCTCTCGTTTCAGGAAAGGATGGTCGCGCTCGTTCGATCGAAAATGCGATCCACCTCGAGCACGAGGTCGCGCAGGTGAAACGGCTTGGAAAGCACCTTCGCCTCGGGAGCCACGCGTCCGGCGCGCAAGGTGACGGCGGCAAAGCCGGTAATGAACATCACCCGCGTGGAAGGAGAGCTTTGTGCGACATGCTGGGCCAGCTCGATACCGTCCATCTCCGGCATGACGATGTCGGTCAGCAGCAGGTCGAAATGTTCGTTTTCGATCAGCGGCAACGCGGCCGTGCCGCGATCCACCGCAACGACCTCATAGCCGGACTTTTCGAGCGCGCGCGCAAGATACTGGCGCATCGAATCGTCGTCTTCCGCGAGCAGAATGCGGATCATTGTCCCTTTTGTCCTCAAGTTGGCAGGGCGCTTCGCCCTGGCCGGTAGATTCGCCGGCCTAATTATGAGAGAACCCTTTAAGATTTTCCACCAAAGCTGGAAAGCCCGGGGATTGCGAACCGCCGTGCCGATGATGGAAGCCGAGGTCAAACAGGAAGCCTTTTGGCAATATGGCCCGGCGGAGCCGGCCTCTCCTATCGTCTACGCCGTCCCCCATGCCGGGCGCACTTATCCCGACACGCTGCTTACAAGCGCCAGAGTCGAGCCGCACTTTCTGGTGCGGCTGGAGGATCGGCTGGTCGATCAGGTGGCGGAGGGGCTCCGGCAGGCGGACGTACGCCTCATCGTCGCGCGATGGCCGCGGGCCATGATCGATCTCAACCGGGACGAGCACGAGTTCGACCCTCGTCTGATCGCGGATTTGCCGCGCCATGTTCATGCGCGCGAAACGGCCAAGGTGCGTGGCGGACTGGGCCTCGTGCCCACGCGCCTCGCCCCCTGCGGTCCGATCTGGCGCGGAGCCATGCCCTTCGCCGAGCTTCACCGCCGCATTACAGAGATCCATCGCCCCTATCATACGGCCGTTGCCCAGGCGCTGCGGGCCGCGTATCGACGGTTCGGCATCGCGCTGCTAGTGGATCTGCACAGCATGCCTCCCCTTCCCCGGAGCTACGGGCGGGGCGAGCAGGCCAAGATCGTCCTGGGTGATCTGTTCGGACGAAGCGCCGCCTCGCGGCTTACTGCGCTGTGTAGCGATGTCATGCGGAGCGCTGGCTTGCCCACCGCGATAAACGCTCCCTACCCGGGCAGCTATACGCTGGAACGGCACGGCGCACCCGATCGAGGCACCCACGCCCTACAAGTCGAGATCGACCGCACCCTCTATCTCGACGATCATATGGACGTGTGCGCCGGGTCGCTCGCGCACATGCAGCGCATCCTGTGCCGGATGGATGGGCATCTTCAGCAGGAACTGCTGGGTGGGCAGGCTCTGCAAGCTGCCGAATAAGCCCAAATAAAGAGCCACCCCATGCACGGATGCACGGGGTGGCCAAGGCTCAGGGAGGAGACGTCCCAAAGAGCGGGACGCTCACGAAGCGCTCGAAAGGGGGGACAAGCACTTCGCTAAACTGATTTAGGGCAAGGCCGTGCCCGTTACAAGGGCACCAGCTTCCTTCGCGACAAACAAATACAAAATTGTCTGACAAATGAACCGCCCTGTCGCGTCAAGGCGCGCAGCACCGCCCCGATCGCACGGCTTTCCCCAAAGTTGAAGTCCGAGATCGGGAAGAGAGCCGGACGACCGCCGTTGCGATCGCCCGGTCTATGGCCGTCAGGCCAGCGTCGGCTCTGGCATGAGACCGAGCTGCATCTGCTTCTGGAAGATCTCGCGCATGTTGTTGAGCGAGAAGAGATGCGCATAGATGAGCGCGAGGAAACCGTTCTGGTTCCACTTGCGCAACGTGTCGCCACGCACCTCGCGGAGCTTCTCTTCATTCACCATCAGGAAGCCCCGATAAATGAACGGCTGCGGCGCGCCCTCGGGCTGAACCGACATTTCCCCGTCCATCAGCAATCCGCTGGCCTTGATGTCCTCAATGAACTGGCCGCTGCGCGCGGCTGCCTGCTCGAACTGCTCGCAGAACGTCAGGACATTCTTGATGATCTCGCTGGGCTGACCGTCAACGAAGATGGGATCGCCTTCCTCGAAATCGCCGACCGCGCCGAATGTCGGGTCGAAACAGAGCGACAGCTCTTCCGTGTCCGGACGCAGACGCGCCAGCATCCAAGGATAGCGGCGAATATAGGCCGGAACGTAGGATTGGCCGCGCAGCTTGCCTTCGGCGTCGATGAGGACGTTCACGCCTTCGTTCAGGCCCATGAGCGCGAGCGGGATCGGGTCACCGCCGGCGGCGAAGACGATCGGCAGGCTGTGCTGCGCCTGGACGAACTCGTCCGCCGTGATCGGAACCGCGTGCACCTTGGAGAATTCCGGAGCGCCCTGCACTTCGCGATAATTCCACGTGCCGTGCTGCTCGGTGTTGAGCGGCACCAGGTCATTATAAAGCAGCGGCAGATTGGCCGGGGCTGCGCTTGCCATAAGTCATCCTCCATCTAATTCGGGCAAATATGCGGGGTCAGCGCGCGGCGGACGCCCGGCCGATGAGTGTCCGGCCATAATTAGCTCGGCGCTTTCAGGCAAGCGGCACGAGCTTGCCAGGATTCATGATGCCCTGCGGATCGAGCGCGTCTTTTATTGCCCGTAGCGCGTGGAGCCGCGCGGCGGACTCAAGCCGCGCCAGTTCACCGATCTTCATCTGCCCGATGCCGTGCTCGGCGGATATGGACCCGCCCATATCCACGACCTTGTCGTTGACGAACTGCGTCGCCTCCGGGCCTTTCTTGGCCAGCCAGTCTCTGGCAGCGTCGAGCCCGTCCTGCATCGGCGCGCGCAAGTGAAAGTGGATATTCCCGTCCCCGAGATGACCGAACGCGGCCGCAGTCGTGCCGGGGAATGCCGCTTCGCTGGCCGCTGCCGCCTCGATCATGAAGGCGGGCATGGCGGCAACCGGCACACTCACATCGAACTGAAGTGCCGGCCCTTGAGCACGCTCCGCTTCCGAGCAGCTCTCCCGAATCCGCCAGAATGCTTCGGCCTGGGCTTCGCTCGCCGCGATAGCCGCGTCGAGGAGAAGTCCCGTGTCCTGCGCGCGCATCAGCGCCCGTTCCATGCGCTCCGCTGCGGTCGCTCCGGCGGGATCGAATGCATTGTCGAGATCGATCTCGATAAGTGCATGCCATGGCGCGGGCGTGGCAATCGGCGCCCGTGTGCCCGGTATGACGTCCAGAACAAAGCCCAGGGTTTCCCCCGCGATCACCTCGAACCCCTCGACCACTGGCCCCACTTCCGCCTCCAGAAGACGCAGAAGGGTCAAAGCATCTTGCGGGGAGGCAATGCCTGCCCATCCCACGGCCCGGTCCACAATCGCGGGCGAGAGACGCAGGCTCGCGGCAGTGACGATCCCCAGCGTCCCTTCCGCGCCCACCAGCAGGTGCCTCAGGTCATAACCGCGATTGTCCTTCTTGAGCGCCGCGATCCCGTCATAGATCGAGCCATCGGGCAGCACGGCCTCGATCCCGGCAACCAGCGCACGCATCGTGCCATGCCGCAGCACCTGCGTGCCTCCGGCATTGGTGGAAACGAGACCGCCGATCGTCGCCGACCCCTTAGAGCCGAGGCTTAGCGGAAAGCGTCGGTCCGCAGCAGCAGCGGCATCGTGAAGCGTCGAAAGGATCACGCCTGCCTCGCAGATTGCGAGATCCGCATCCGCGTCGAACTGTCTGATGCGGTTCATGTGCCGCATCGAGAGAATGACCGCACTGCCATCCGCCGGGGGCGTCGCCCCACCCACCATGGACGTGTTGCCGCCTTGGGGAACCAGCGGCACGCCGAATGCAAGCGCGCAGCAAACGAAGTCCGCAACTTGCGCCGTGGAGCGCGGCGTCAGGATCGCCGAAGAATGCCCGCTGAACTTGCCGCGCCAGTCGACCAGCCATGGCGCGATGTCGTCGGGATCCTCAACGATCCCGTCGGGACCGCCAATGGCGCGGAAGGCGGCCAGAACGTCTTGTGAAATCATGGTCTCGATATAATCCCCCCGATCTGAACCGAAAAGCGCCAGGATTCATCGACAGTTCAAATTGAGCCGGTTAACTCTTGATGCCGCGCCTCGGGGAATCATCTTGCCGTCTGCTTTTCTGTCCATCGCTGTGACCGCGCTTGCCGCTCCCAGCGCTGGAGCCGAAGGGGTGATCCGGCTTGCCCAGGTCACCATTGAGCAGCGAGTCATCATTCGCGTGCCCGTGACCCCGCGCCGAGGCAAGGCTACCTCTGCGGCCGATCAAGTCGAACGTCCCGCCCCTCCAGTCAAATACAAGGAGGTCAAAGGCCCGAAATGCCTGCTGATGCGCAACCTTCGGGGTGCGATTGTCGAAGGCGAGCGGATGCTCACGCTCTTTTCGGCGCCGGGTGAACGATATCGCGTGCATTTCGGCCGTTCGTGCCGGGGTGCAGACTTTTATTCGGGCTTTTATTTGGTGCCCAGCAAGGATGGATCGCTTTGCGCGGGCCGAGACGATCTCCACGCTCGCAATGGATCGACCTGCGAAGTCCAGCGCTTCTCGCGCCTCGTGCCGGACGACTGAACCGCCTCAGTGCCTGCAATGCCCGGATTTCCTTGACAGCGGCGATGCTTTTGCCCATTGCCCGCCCGACCTTGCGTGCGCGCTGGAGCAGTGCGGCGCGGCGGGTCGCTTCCCGCTAGCCATGGACATGCGATGCCTTTTGCCGATCTCGGCCTCTCCGATGAATTGCTGAAGGCGGTCCACGAGGCCGGCTATAGCGAACCCACCCCCATCCAGGCGCAGGCCATCCCATCCGTTCTGATGATGCGCGACATCATCGGCGTCGCCCAAACCGGCACGGGTAAAACCGCTTCCTTCGTTTTGCCGATGATCGACATTCTCTCGGCCGGTCGCGCGCGTGCGCGGATGCCGCGCAGCCTGATCCTGGAGCCAACGCGCGAACTGGCAGATCAGGTCGCCCAGAATTTCGAGAAATACGCGAAATATACCAAACTCTCGACGGCGTTGCTGATTGGCGGCGTCTCCATGGGAGATCAGGTGAAGGCGCTTGAAAAAGGCGTCGATGTGCTGATCGCGACGCCGGGGCGCCTCATGGATCTGTTCGAGCGGGGCAACATCCTCCTCACCGGCTGCTCGCTTCTCGTCATCGACGAGGCGGACCGGATGCTGGACATGGGCTTCATTCCGGACATCGAGAACATCTGCACGAAGCTGCCTGCCAGTCGGCAGACCCTGCTTTTCTCGGCGACCATGCCGCCGCCCATCAAGAAGCTGGCGGACAGGTTCCTCTCGAACCCGAAGCTCATCGAGGTGGCGCGGCCCGCCACGACAAATACCAACATCACCCAGAAGCTGGTGCTGGTCGACGAGCGCAAGAAGCGCGACGTTTTGCGCGGCCTGCTGAGGCAGGAGGGCGTCGATAGCGCGATCATCTTCTGCAACCGCAAGACGATGGTGCGGGAGCTGAACAAGAGCCTGCAACGTCACGGCTTCAGATCCGGCGAGATCCATGGCGATATCGACCAGTCGGCCCGCATTGCCGAACTGGAGAAGTTCAAGTCCGGCCAGATCAATATCCTCGTCGCGTCGGACGTCGCTGCGCGCGGACTCGACATCAAGGGCGTGAGCCACGTCTTCAACTTCGACGCACCCTGGCACCCGGACGATTATGTCCACCGCATCGGCCGTACCGGTCGCGCGGGAGCCACGGGCACGGCCTTCACCTTCGTGACGAAGAGCGATGCGGAAGCAATCGAGAATATCGAGAAGCTGATCGGCACGAAGATCGAGCGGCTCAAATTGGATGGCGCGCGCGATGAGAACCGCGCGGAACCAGCGGAGGAAACGGCTCCGGAAAGTGGAGACAGCCGACGCAGGGGTCGCGAGCGTGGCAAACCGGCTGACCGCTCTTCCTCCCGGAAAAAGACCGAGGCTTCCGAGCCCGTCGAGCAGGCCCGTCCCGCTCCGCGCGTGGACGATCGCCGGGATGCCTCCCAACCGTCACAGCGATATGACCGTCCGGCTCACGCACCTCGCCAGCGGCAGGAAGATGATGGACCAGACGACGGCTGGAACGGCCCGATGCCTCACTTCCTCTCAGTGAAGCTGGGAGACTGAAGCGGCGCGCCAATCCGGTGCAAAAGCCGTTGCAAAGCCGAAAAGTCGCGCATATAGGCAGCGCTCCCTCGTGGGGCTGTAGCTCAGTTGGGAGAGCGCGTCGTTCGCAATGACGAGGTCAGCGGTTCGATCCCGCTCAGCTCCACCAGGGATTTCCAAACGTCGCTATTCAGATTGCCGGGCGCGATTCCCGCGTCGTCATCCGGTGCCCGTCATTCCAGACCGGTGTCGAAGCCGTCATTGGCGAGATCCGTGAACTTGGTGATCCGCGAATCGAAGTGCATGAAGACCTTGCCGGTGGCGCCATGGCGCTGCTTGGAGACGAGCAGCTCTGCCCGTCCGGTGATGCGTTCCATCCGCTCCTGCCAGGCCTGATAGGCGGCCTCGTCCTCCATCTTGGGTTCCTTGGCCATCTCGTAATAGTCCTCGCGGAACACGAACCAGACCATGTCCGCGTCCTGCTCGATCGAACCGGATTCGCGCAGATCGGAAAGCTGAGGGCGCTTGTCTTCGCGGCTTTCCACCGCACGACTAAGCTGGGAGAGCGCGAGCACCGGCACATCCAGTTCCTTCGCCAGGGTCTTGAGGCCCCGGCTGATCTCGGAGATTTCCTGCACGCGATTATCGCCCGCCTTGCTGGTGCCCTGCAGGAGCTGAAGATAGTCGATGATGATGAGGCCGATATTGTGCCGCTTCTTCATGCGCCGCGCGCGGGTGCGCAGCGCCGCGATGCTAAGGCCGGCGGTATCGTCGATGAACAGGGGCAAATCCTGCAATTCCCGCGCCGCGCGGGAGAGATTGTCGAAATCCTGATGATTGATGCGCCCCGTGCGCAACGATTCCGAGCTGATTCCGGACTGTTCGGCGAGAACACGGGTCGCAAGCTGATCCGCAGACATTTCGAGGCTGAAGAACGCCGTGCGCGCGCCCATATTCTTCGCGTCGTCGATGCCGTCCTTATTGTCGAGCACCCACCGGGAGGCGGCATTATAGGCGATGTTGGTCGCGAGCGAGGTCTTTCCCATGCCGGGTCGCCCGGCGAGAATCACAAGGTCGCTTCGGTGAAGGCCGCCCACTTTCTGGTTGATGCCAGTCAAGCCCGTGGTCACGCCGGACAGCGATCCTCCCGCGTTCTGCGCACGTGAAATCCCGGCAAGGGCGACTTTGGCTGCACTGTCGAAGCTGCGCACGCCACCATCCGCGCTTTCGCCTTCCATGACTTCGTAAAGCGCGACTTCGGCCGCTTCCACGGCCCCTTCCGGATCGATCTTCACGCTCGTGTCGAGCGCGCTCGCCACCATGTCCCGCCCCACCCGCACTAGCTCACGCAGCAGCGCCAGATCATAGACCTGCCGCGCGAAATCGCGCGCGCCGATCACGGACGCGGCGCTGCCGGTCAACTGGGCGAGATAGCCCGCTCCGCCCAGCTCGCGCAGACCTTCGTCATGCTCAAGCATGGGCCGCAGGGTCACCGGATTGGCAATCATGTTCCGGTCCACGAGATTGACGATCGCCGCATAAATGCGGCCATGGAGCGGCTCGAAGAAATGGTCGGCGCGCAGCTTGCCGAGCTGTTCCTCGGCCAACCGATTGTCCAGCATCAGCGCACCCAGCAGAGCGGCTTCTGCCTCCACATTGCGCGGCAGACGAGGTTCAGCGGCGGCTGCCGCCGGGACAAGAGCAATTGGATCGGCCATGCCTATAGCATCGCGCCAACCGGGCCGGAGGGCAAGAGCCTGCCCCGTTAGAACTGTGGATGGCCTGTGGACACCGGAGGCGCTCTCCGTACCGCTTGTCCCCTCCACCGCACAGGCCTAAAGCCCAGCGGCATCATGGCGGACCCGCGCATCATCGACATCGTCCTCGACGAGAAGACGATCATCTGGCGCAGCGCGGATATCGAGCAGGAACGGCGAATCGCGATCTTCGACATTCTGGAGGACAACCGGTTCGCGCCTGTCCGCCAGCATCCCGATGGCTATGCCGGCCCCTATAAGGTGTTTCTGCGCGTCGACGATGGACGCCTCGCCATCGAGATCAAACGCGCGGACGATACGCCGCTGGAAGCGATCATTCTGGGGCTTGGCCGCTTCCGTAGACCGATCCGGGACTATTTCGCCATTTGCGACAGCTATTTTCAGGCGATCCGGCTGGCGAGCCCGCAACAGATCGAGACCGTCGACATGGCGCGGCGGGCGACACACAATCAGGCGGCGGAAATGCTCCGGGAGCGGCTGGAGGGCAAAATCGATATCGACTTCGATACCGCACGAAGGCTCTTCACGCTTATCTGCGTCCTACATATCAAGGGTTGATGATGGCGAACGCCAAATTCGCGCCGAGCCCCGCAAGGCGGCGGCTCAGGCTCACACCGTTGCGCTTGGCACTCGCGTGCCTGACGCTTCTGCTCGTCCTCTCCGTGTTTCTCTTTGCGGTCGCGCGCTTCTGGGCACCGGCGCGGGCCGATTTTCCCACGCAGGGAATCGGTGTCTCGGCCCAGAGCGGGGCCATAGACTGGTCCATGGTTCCGGGAGCAGGCGTCGATTTCGCCTATCTCGCAGCGACAAACGGCGCGGACGGCACGGACGCGGCGTTCGCCACCAACCTTGCCGGCGCGCGCGGCGTTGGCCTGCGGTATGGTGCCGAGCACCGCTTCAGCCTTTGCGCGGGCGCGGATGCACAAGCGCGGCGCTTCATCACGTCCGTGCCGCGCGATGCGGCGATGCTTCCGCCTGTGGTGCGCCTCGCCTTCTCCGACGACTGCCCGGCAAGCCTCTCTCGCGACAAGCTGCTCTCGGAACTGAACACCTTCCTCAACCAGATCGAAGCGCATGGCGGAAAGCCGGCGGTCATCCGCGTCGCGCGCGACTTCGATGCGCGGTATGACATTGGCAGCGGGGTCAACCGCACGCTGTGGCTTGAGGGGAATTTTATGGCACCCAGCTATGCAAGTCGCCCCTGGGTGATGTGGACGGCGTCCACATGGAAACGCATAAACGGCGTGCCCGGATCTATGGAATGGGACGTCGTGCAGCCATGAGCGGGATAACGCAGGAAGAGACGGACCTGATCGACGCTGCCCGCGCGGCGATGCGCCACGCCCATGCGCCCTATAGCCGGTTCGCTGTCGGCGCCGCGCTGCGCCTTACGGACGGCTCGATCATCACGGGAAGCAACTTCGAAAATGCGAGCTACGGCCTTTCGCTCTGTGCCGAGACGGTCGCAATCGCCACGGCGAGCGCGCAAGGCCGCCTGACCGAAATCGTGCAGATCGCTGTCGCCGGTGGCCCCGCGGACAAGCCGGGCCATCCCGAGCCCATCACGCCGTGCGGGCGCTGCCGGCAGGTCATCAAGGAAGCGCAGGACATGGCGGGACGGCCCGTTACGATCCTGTGCGCTGCACCCGCTGGCCCGCAGGTCTCCCGTTACGGGCTCGACGAGCTTCTGCCCCATGCCTTTGGTCCAGCCGATCTGGGACTTGGCGGTTAGGCGGTGTGGACAAATTCCGCCTAGGCATCCCAGATGCTGGCCGGGCTGGTCAGCAGCGCAACATCCCGGTAGCAGGCGCACATGGCCATACTCTCCGACAAATGGATTCGCACTCAGGCTCTCGAAAGCGGCATGATCGAGCCGTTTGTGGAGAACCAGCGCCGGGATGGCTGCATCAGCTACGGCCTCTCGTCCTACGGCTATGACGCACGTGTGGCGGACGAGTTCAAGATCTTCACCAATGTCGACAGCGCAATCGTCGACCCCAAGGATTTCGCCGCGAACAGCTTCGTCGATCGCAAGACCGACGTGTGCGTCATCCCGCCCAACAGCTTCGCGCTGGCCCGCACGGTGGAATATTTCCGGGTGCCGCGCGATGTTCTGGTGATCTGTCTCGGCAAGTCCACTTATGCCCGCTGCGGCATCATCGTTAACGTGACGCCGCTGGAGCCGGGCTGGGAAGGCCATGTCACGCTCGAATTCTCCAACACCACACCCCTGCCGGCGCGCATCTATGCCAATGAGGGCGCCTGCCAGTTCCTCTTCCTGCGGGGGAATGAGCCCTGCGAGACGAGCTATGCCGACCGGGCAGGCAAATATATGGGCCAGCGCGGCGTCACTCTGCCGCGACTTTAGAAAAAACGGAAATATTTACGCCGGGATTCTGGTCTAGGTAACCATGGCCCACCTATATGTCTTTCATGCTCCGCTTTTTCCGATCCGCGCGCGCCGAGGCGCCTGATCTCTCGGATCGCTCTCCGCCGTCCGTTGGCGATGATCGGCGGGTCTATGCCGTGGGCGACGTCCATGGTCGCCTCGATTTGCTTCGGGAGCTGATCGACAAGATCGCAGCCGACGACTGGGCACGCGGGCCAGTCGCTTCGACCGAGCTTGTCCTGCTGGGAGACTATGTGGACCGAGGGCCGCAATCGGCTCAGGTCATTGATTTCATTGTGCGCCTGGCTCGCTGGTGGCCCAATCTGCATTGCCTGATGGGCAATCATGAAGAGGTATTTCTGCTGGCGCTGCGCGGCGACGAAAGCGCGCTCCGCTTCATGACACGTATCGGCGGGCGTGAAACGATCCTGTCCTATGGCATCGAGGCGGAAGCGCTGGACGCGATGACGCTGGGCCAGTTGCGCGATGCGCTGGGCGAACTCGTTCCAGACGATCATGTCGCGTTCCTGGCCGGGCTGGGTGAGCAGATCTCCTTTGGCGATTATGCTTTCGTGCATGCGGGTGTCCGTCCGGGCGTCCCGCTCGATAATCAGGAGCCGAAGGATCTGCGCTGGATACGGGATGAGTTTCTGGAAAGCGATGTCCCCCATGAGCGGTTGATTGTCCATGGACACAGCATCACCGATGAGGTGGAAGTTCTGACCAACCGCATCGGCATCGACACGGGCGCCTATGCCACCGGTCGGCTCACCGCAGTGGGTCTTGAGGGCACCGAGCAGTGGTTCCTGACAACGGGCGGCGACCCCGCCGGTCCACGCCACTAGACCTTACGAAAAAGGGGCCGATGTCGCAGGACACCGGCTCCCTTTTGCAACTCGATGATCTGTTGGCGCGTCAGGCGACCTGCGTGGTCAGCTCCATCGCCTCGTCTTCGTCGCGCAGCACATAGCCGCGACCCCACACGGTCTCGATATAATTCTCGCCGCCACAGGCCAGCGCCAGCTTCTTGCGCAACTTGCAGATGAAGACGTCGATGATCTTGAGTTCCGGCTCGTCCATGCCGCCATAGAGATGGTTGAGGAACATCTCCTTGGTGAGCGTCGTGCCCTTGCGGAGCGAAAGCAGCTCCAGCATCGCATATTCCTTACCGGTCAGGTGAACGCGGTTGCTGTCCACTTCCACGGTCTTGGCGTCGAGATTAACCGCCAGTTTGCCCGTGCGAATGACCGACTGCGAATGACCCTTGGACCGACGAACGACTGCATGAATGCGGGCGATCAGTTCTTCCTTGTGGAAGGGCTTGGTCACATAATCGTCGGCACCAAAACCGAATGAGCGGACCTTGCTGTCCATCTCCGAGATGCCGGAAAGGATCAGCACCGGGGTCTGGACCCGCGCGGTGCGCAGTTTCTTGAGCACGTCATAGCCGTGCATGTCGGGCAGATTAAGGTCCAGACAAATGATGTCGTAGTCGTACAGCTTGCCGAGATCGAGGCCTTCTTCGCCCAGGTCGGTTGTGTAGACGTTGAAGCCCTCCGTAGTGAGCATCAGCTCGATCGCCTTGGCGGTCGTCGGTTCGTCTTCAATCAACAGCACGCGCATGAGCTCGCCCCTTTTTGCCTCCGGACCTCTTAACCCCTCGATCCGGAACACGACTATTAACTATACGCAGAGTGAAGGCAAAAGGTTAATTTTGTGTAAACCGGCCTGAGTCCGCGAGTCGGAAGCAGGTTCGAAGAGGAACCTCAGGCCCGCGCGCCCAGCAATAATCGGCGTGTAGGCGCGTAGCGCCGCGCGGCCTGATGGACCATCACCGAACCCGCGAGCGCGATGACGAAGAGGACCGCCGGGGGCGCATAGGGTGCGAAATAATGAATGAACGCGACGTGCATATACATGATGACCAGCGACATCCTGCCCAGCCCGGCCAGCGTCGCGACCGCCGCGCCCGGCAGGAAGCCCAGCGCCTGCGCCAGCGTCCACGTCACCACAAACGCAGCGGCGACGGAAAGTAGCGGAATACCCAGCCCCCCGGTCTTCATGGCGAGGGGCGGCAGGAGGGCGAAAGCGAGGAGTGAGCCAACGCCGGCCGCCAGTCCGGCCCACCGGGGCGGAGGCGCGCCGGCCCTGTTGCGCCAGAGCGCTCCGATCCACAGAAAAGCCAAAGCACCCGGAACAGCGATCAGGCCGAAAGGGGACGCTGTTCCGCCCCACCAGGCCGCCCCCGCCAGAAGCGCGAGGATCGTCACGGGCCACTGCCATTCGCTAGGATCAGGCCAGCGCAGCGCCAGTCCGTTCCAAATCAGGCGCGCCAGAACGAGGCAGGGGACGAACCACAGGATGGTGAACGGCCCCCGCGTGCTCTGGGTCGAAAGCAGAATCACTTGAAAGCCCTGCGCGAAGTTGGGGAAGATCGGCCGCACACCGCGCCAGTGTTCGATGAGGAAGTCCGCGCTCAGAAGAAGCAGGCTGAAAATCAGGAACGGCACTACAAGGCTGGCACCCAGCCGTCGCAGCAGCCGTGGAACGGACACCGGACGGAGCGTGAACCCGGAAGCGATGAAAAAGAGCGGCATATGGAACAGGTAGATCGCGTCCCGCACCGGCCCACGGGTCCAGACATGCCCGGCGACCACGGCGAGAATGCCCACCCCCTTGAGCGCGTCGAGCCAATCCAGCCGCACGGGTCTGGCAAGCGCGCGATCAATCATTTCCCCCGACATGGACGAGGGCTATAGGCGCATCCATGCGCCCCGCCCATAGCAAGCCTTTGCCCTCGCCCCTCGTCGATCGTGTCCTCTTCATGGACGGCGAGGCGATCCTGCTCGACAAGCCTGCGGGCCTCGCGGTCGATCCGCCGCGAGACGGCTCGCTCAGTCTCGAAAATCATCTGGCGGGCCTCACTTTCGGATTTGAGCGCTGGCCCCTTCCGGTACACCGGCTCGATCGCGACACGAGCGGCTGCCTGCTGCTCGCCCGCAACCCCAAGGCCGCCAAGCGCTTCACTCAAGCATTCGAGGCGAGGCAGGTGACGAAGCGCTATCTGGCCATTCTGGATGGCGTCCCCGCCGAGCTGGCCGGAATGATCGACCTGCCACTCGGCAAGGTCAGCACACGCGAGACGGGCTGGCGCATGGTGCCGGACCCCAAAGGCAAGTCCGCTATTACGCACTGGCGCGTCCTCGCTTCCCGCGAAGGACGCAGTCTGGTGTCGATGACTCCGGAGACGGGCCGCACGCATCAGTTGCGCGCTCATGCGCTTCACGGCATCGGCCTCGGCATACTGGGCGACCCCGTTTACCGGCCCCTGGGAGCACCCTCTGCTCAGGGCGCAACGCTGCTGCACAGCCGCTTTCTCTCCATGCCGCGTGCCGGCAAGGCGCCCGTCGAAGCGCTTGCGCCAGTGCCCGCCAGTTTTCACGATGCCGGCTTTCCCGATGCCGACACACTGGACGCCGTGCCGTGAGTTCGCGCGCCCTCCCCGAACACGCGCTGGAGGAGAAGTTCGTCACCGCCAGCGGTCCAGGCGGGCAAAATGTGAACAAGGTCGCGAGCGCCGTGCAGCTTCGCGTCAATACCTATGCGCTCGGGCTATCACCTGATAGCTTCAGGCGTCTGCGGACCCTCGCAGGCTCGCGGATGACGGCCGGCGGTGTACTCGTCATCCAGGCGCAGCGCTTCCGCACGCAGGAAGCCAACCGGGAGGACGCGCGCGCACGCCTCATCGCGCTTTTGGACAAGGCGGACGAGCGGGATGCGCGGCGCGTGAAGACCAAGCCGAGCAAGGCCGCCAAGGCCCGCCGGGTCGATACCAAGAAGGCCCGCTCCGGCATCAAGGCGGGGCGCGGACGCGTCAATCTGGACTGATCTGCAGCGCCAACCAGTGAATCACTGTGACGCGGGACTATCCGCCGGAGAAGAAGCCGCAGACGATACCGCACCGTCGGAAGCTGGTGGCGATGCATAGGGCAGTCGCGGCGTAGGCATTGGCGTCGGAGTGGGTTTCGGGCGAGCCGGAGTCTGCGGCGTCGGCTGCGCCTGTTGACGCGGTGCCGGTTTCGCAGGGGCTGACTTGGGTGCAACTGCGACTTTAGGCGCAGGCGCTGGGCTCGCCTTCTGGACCGGCTCCGCCTTCACGGGAGCAGAAGCCGCAGCCGTCGTCGATGCCAGTGGTGTGGCAGATGTCTGGACCGGCGGCGTCGGCCGATCCTCAGCAATCATGGTCACCACATTGACGTTCGACTGGTCCGGCATCGCAGCATTGGCGGCCTCAATGTCTACCTCGGCTGGCTGGACGGCAGCTTGCGGCGAGAATGCGGGCGCGATGAACTCCCGCCAAAGCACTGTCCCCCCGCCAAGGAGCAGAAGCGTCGACACAAGGCCGATCAAGGCCACCAGAAGACGCGACAGCCGCGCGCGCCCGCGCACTCGGCGCACGGAGGCAAGCGCCTCCTCATCAATGCCACCGCCCGTTGCGGCGCCCATCCATGTCGCGCTGGCGCCGCGCAACGATGCCGAAAGCCAAAGAGCGGCAGCGGCTCTCAGGCACGCACCTAAAAACGCGGCAAGCAGGCCAGCGCCGAAGATCGCGACGGCAAGGCGTGCCGCCACTGGATCGATCTCATTGCGGACCAGCACGGTTATAAGCAGACCGCCGCCGTTCATTGCCGCCAGCGCGCTAATCAGCCACCGGCCCAGAGCAGCAGTCTCGCTGGCGGAGCGGCCATAAGCCGCCTCTATCTGCGCGACGCTCCGCAGTGCGATGTCACGCGTCGATGTCGCTGCTGTCTCGTCCCGCACGCTGTCGCCCCGCATTCTTTCCTTTGTCGGCGCACCATGATGAGGTGATCGAAGCATGGCAAGCCACAAGCCTGCGGCCAGCCACTGGGGTGGCCAAGCCAGCCGCTGCGCCCTACATCAGCGGCATGTTCGATTTCGCGGCACAATCAGACGGCGACCCCGCCCTTCTTTATGACGATCTCGTCGCATCAGCGCGCGCCGTGACCGATGGCGAACCGGACGCGATCGCCAACATGGCCAATGTCGCGGCGCTGCTCTGGCAGTTTCTTCCCGACCTCAACTGGGCAGGCTTCTATCGGTTCATTGATAGGGAGCTTGTGCTCGGCCCCTTCCAGGGCAAGGCCGCCTGTATCCGCATTCCTGTGGGCAAGGGCGTGTGCGGAACCGCCGCCGAGACGAGGAAGACGCAGCTAGTCGCGGACGTCCATGCCTTTCCGGGCCACATCGCCTGCGATGCCGCATCCGCCAGCGAAATTGTCGTTCCCATCGTGCATGAAGGCAGGCTGGTGGGCGTCCTCGATCTGGACAGCCCCACCCCCGCACGTTTCGGACCGGCCGACGCCGCGGGGTTGGAAGCCCTTGTGAACGCGATCGCCGCTCGCCTCGCTTCCGCCTGATCCACGGCCTGTCCGCTAGGCCCGCGCTAGAAGCTGAGATTAAACCCCAGCCGGACACTGCGCGGTTGCAGCGGCGTGATCTGGTTGCGCTCGCGCACCAGAAAGGGTGAACCCAACGCAAAGCGATTGCCTCGGGCATCGAAGAGATTGGTGAAGGAGAGCGTCACGGCTTGCCGGTCAGTCCCGACCCTGAATTCCAGACCGGTATCGAGATAGTCCCCCTGCAACTGCCCCAGGATCGCCCCGATCCCGAGCGTGGACTTGCCGACATAGCGGCCAAAGCCGTTGACCTGAAAATCCAGCGACCTCGACAAAGGCGCCACATAGGACACCCCGATCCTGCCAGTCGCGTCTGCGACATTGGGGAGACGCTCGGTATTGATGGCGGCAAGATCCGCAGAAAGGTTACTCGATACGCCCGCAACGATGAGGCGCGCGGTGTTGCGCGACGCTATATGGCTATCGTTCAGGTAGAGCGAAGCATCGATGGAAAGGCCGTCCACTGGCTGCCAGCGAGAAGATAGTCCGACCGAGAGGACGCGCCCGTCGCCTACATTCGCCGTAGTCGGAAAGCCGAAGCCATCGATCAGGTCGGCCTGAATATCGCGCCAGCGCGACCAGGAGGCATTCAGCGACAGGCTGAAGTCCCGCGCATTGTAGCGTGCACCGGCTTCGGTGGTGGCGACCCGGTCACCTTTGAAACGCTGGACAAAATCCTGCCGCACGGCGATCCCGCCGGGGCGGAATCCTTCCTGGTAGCGGGCAAACAAGGTCAATCGGTCGGTCGCGCGATACGCCAGAGCGGCCGAGGGAAGCAGGCGCGTCTCGGATCGTGCCTTGTCGGCCGTGGGATCGATCCGGAACGCCAACGTCCGCAGCACATCTTCCGAGTCGCCCGACAGGCGCGAATGAGTCAGCCGCCCGCCGAAGGTGAGGATAAGGCGCTCCGCTGGCTCAATCGACGTCTCGCCATAGAGCGTCTGTTCATCGACCTGATTGCGGACGCCGGTCAGCACGACAGACAGCGCGCCCAGATCCATCAGCCGGTTCACGCGCGCCTCGTTATGCAGCAGGCTGAGGCCGATCACCCACCCGGTTCCGTCCGGCCCGCGCCGGGCAAGGCGCGTTTCGGCAGTGACCATCGATATACGGTCGGTCTGCAAATAGGCGGCAGGCGCTGCGTTAGGCCTTGGCTCCAGCGAGAGGTTGACGAGGTTTGCAAGCTCCGCCCCCTCGAACTGCTCGAAGACATGTTGCCCGGCATAACCGAATGAGGAGGTCATTTCGACCGGACCGAATTGCTTTCGGACGACCAGATCGCCGAGCCAATAGTCGTTGCGATATGGCTGAGCGATCCTGCTCGAGCGAGTCAGGCCGTTGCCGCCCCGTTCGGCATATTGTCCGTCCGCACCGCTGATGCGCTGGCCGACGCCACTCAGGTCGATCGTCCAGTCCGCCGTTGGCGCGAAGCGCAGCGACGCGCGGCCACCGACAGTACGCACGTCGTTAATGTCCTTCAGGTTACGGCCGGTATCGTCGATATAGCCGCCCTCAATGGAGCCGAATGCCAGTGCACGGAGCGCGACGCGATCGTCCTTGAGCGGGAGATTGACGACGACCCCGCCGTCCGATCCCGGCTGGCCGTGCTGGACGGCCTGCGCACCCGCCCAGATCATGCCGCCCGACACGCCTAGGTCCGGGGCGCGCGGCACCACCCGGACGACCCCGCCCAGCGAGCCCGCGCCATAGAGCGTCCCCTGCGGCCCCTCCAGCACCTCAATGCTGCCGATGTCATAAAGCCGCAGGCTGGGATCAGGCGCGCTGTACGTGATCCGGCTATTTCCCCAATATTGGCCCACGGTCGCCTGCGTCGGCCCCACGAAGCTGGAATCCGCAATGCCGCGAATGAAGAGCTTGTTGCGGCCCGGCCCCAGATGGGTAGAAACGACACTCGCAACCTTGGTGCTGATCGCATCCGAGCCGCGAGCGCCATCGGCCAGGGACAGCGCATCGCCCGTGACGATCTGCACGCCGCCGGGATAGACGTTGAGCGGCACGCCGCGCTTGGTGCCGGTAACGACGATCTCCGCCGCCGGCTCTTCCTCGGGCGGAGCGGTCACGGCTCTCGGAGCAGGCGCCCGAGAGACCGGTGCAGGTCGTGCCAACGGCTGAGGCACAGACTCGATGAGATAGGTGCCCGCCGCCACCTGCCGGGCCACCAGCCCCGTTCCCTCCAGCATCTGCCCGAGTGCCTGAGCCGGCGTAAGCCTGCCCTGCACGGCCTTCACGCGTTGCCTGGTCAACCGAGAGTCCCGAAAGCCGATGCTGGCTCCGCTCTGGCGACCCAGAAGCTGGATCGCTTTTCCGAGACCACCTGCCGGCACGTTGACATCCGCTGCCTTCTCAAGAGCGAGAGCGGGCGCGCCGATCAGCAGAGCTGCGGCGATTACGGGAATGGAGAGTGCGGTGTTAACGCCGCCCGACATCGGTGGGAGACATGATCCAGCCGTCGCCCTGCTCGACGAACGTAACGCCCAGCAGGGGACCGGCCCGCGCGAAGACGTCAGGCGGCGCGCCTTTCAGCATCAGAGTGCCAGTGAAGCGCATCCCGGCAGTGCCACCCGTCGCCCGAATGGGCCGACCTGTGTTGCGGGAGAGGTCTCGCGCGATCTGATCGAGCGTGGCATCGTCATAGCGCAGTTGGCCCTCATGCCAGCTCCCGATCGTCTCGCGATCGATCTTGCGCAGAGCGGGGGCGGACTCGCTGTCCGCGCGATAGAGCGCATCGCCTTGATTCAGCCGGATGCGATCGGCGCCCTTCTCATAGTCCACGGCGCCCTCGGCCACCGCGACGTCCATTGCGCCGCCATTGCGCACGACATTGAACACCGTGCCGATATCGACCAGCCGGGTGCCGTCCGCGACCACGACAAAGGGGACACGGGCATCGTGCTTCACGTCGAACAGCGCCTCGCCTTGCGCAAGCGTGACCTCGCGCGGGCTATCCGGATCGAAGCTGATCCGCGTGCCGCCATTGAGCTGAATTCGCGAGCCGTCTGAGAGCTGGATCGTGCGGTGCTCGCCCAATGCCGTCATCACCTCGTGTTCGGGGCTCTCACGCAGGAGCATCGTTCCCCCGACTACCGCGACCAGCATTGCCGCCACTGCTCCGCCCACCGCAAACCAGCGCCGACGCACGGGCAGATGCGTAACCGCGACCATGTTCGCAACGGGTGCAGGGGACGCGGCGAGAAGCTCGGCGGCCCAGGCATCGTCTTCCAGCGCGGCTTCATAGGCAGGCAAGTGGCGCGGGTCGCCTTCCAGCCAGGCAGTAAAGGCGTCCCAGTCCGCGAAACCGGGGTCATAGGTACGGATCGCCCAGAGCCGCGCCGCATCGCCAATCATCAGGGACTCATCTGCCATCACGCCACCTCATCTGACACGACGGAAGCGCGATCGCTATTCCGCATCGAACTGCCCCTTTAACTCGGCAAGCGCGCGATAAGCTTTCTGGAGATCCTTCTCGACCGAACTGAGGCTGACGCCCAGATCGCGCGCGATCTCCGCCTGCCCCCTTCCTTCCAGACGATAGAGACGAAACACACGGTCCGCGCGCGCGCCAAGCCCCGCAAGAACGGCTTCGGCCTGCTTCACCCGCTCCCGCGCGATAAGCATTCGCTCGCCGACCGGCTCTTCCTCCAGCGTTGTGCTTGTCTCGTGCCACTCCATCTGCCGGCGCCCCCGGCTGACGGCGGAGCGCCGCCGGTCGCGCATGAGATTCTCGGCAGCGCGGAAAAGATAGGCAATCGGTTCAGCCACGGGCGGGCCGGACGCACCGGCGACACGCTGCCACAAATCGTGCAGCACATCCTCGGCATCGTCCCCTGCGCCACGCGCCGCAAGGAAACGAAGCAGCCTCGCACGCTCATTCAGAATGACGCGCTGCAGACCATCAATCGACTCATCCTCCATGGCGTGACGCAAAGCATTCCGCGAGCGGCTTGCCAAGCCCGTCCGTTTGAGAGCGCCTGCCTGACTCCACGACGATCGCGCCATTTCAGCCGCCATCACCAGCCGTCCGATCCGACCGCCCACCCATCTGCTTCGCAGCCGGTTGAGGCCTCCTTGGCGGGGGTGAAGGTGTTAAGCCGCGCCATCATCAGATCATGACGGACACACAGGAGAGATCCCGTAAGCATTTACGAGTTATTTTTTGCCGGTCTCTTTACGCCCCGGCCAGAGCTGTGCCAGCCCCACGAAGGCAAGGGGGGCAGCGGACGGAGCAGACCGCCGCCCTTCATACAACTGCCGTTAGAAAGCCGCGCCCAGCGATAGGCGAATCCCGTAAGCCGGATCACCCTGTGTCTGCTCGGCGCTGCCCGAGACGGTCCAGGTATAGTCCATGCCGCCGCTCAGCAGGCGAAATTCCCCGATCCAGCCACCCTTCAGCTTGTCGGGAGTTAGGGTGAAGTCATTGCCATCCTTGAAATGGGCCGTGGTGTTGCCGAGCGCGCCACCCACGCGGTTGCGTCGACCGCCTTCCAATTCCAGCGTCAGCGGTCGTCCATCGGCAACCCGGTCGCCGAAGCGATAGATTGCCGTCATTGTGGTGTTCGCGAAGACCGCATCGCTGGTGCGACCAGCAACCGTCAAATTGACGGCGTCGGCACCATCCTTCTCCGCATAGCCATCCTCTTTCAGGCGGTAATAATCGACTGTCGCCATTGGCTTGAGCGAGACCCGATTGCCGATGTCGAACGCGTAGGAGACGCCGCCTGTCGCCGAGTACATCTGGCCATCCCAGTCGGCGACAGCGGTCCGGGTGATCGTTTTATCGCCCACTTTCCCGGTGAAGACGCGCGAACCGGAGAAGCTGGCGAACGCGAAGCTGGCGCGCGAGAAGGCGTAGAGTCCGCCTTTGTGCATCCGCCAAAATGCCCCCAACTCGTAGGCATTGGCATCCACCTTATTGCCATGCGCGTCGTTCTTGTTGCTGCCGTTGAGCCAAGTGATCGATCCGCCGACATTGCCTATGCCTGTCGCCTTCTCCAAGCCGCCGGACAAGCCCCAGCCGCTGGTCGTGTAGCCTGCCGAAGCCGTTTGGTCCTTGCTCCCGCCCCATTTGAGGGGCTCGAACCAACCGCCGACATTGCTGATGTCGAACATGGTGTTGTCGTTGCTCAGGTGACGGCCCGCGAGGCGCGACCCGCGCGTCAGCAGATCGAAATTGCCTCCTGCATGATCGGGTAACAGGCTGTTGAACTGGCTGGACAGGGTCTCGCCGTTGGCGATGCCCAGCAGGCTGTCCTCCACTTCCGCATCCTTTGGCGCGGCTGCCAGAATGGCTGCGTAAGCGGCTGACTGATTGCGGTTAAGTCCAAGATCGCTGGCGGTCTTGAGCGCGATATCCAGCATGATCTCGCCAGCAGCCTGATCGACCGTGACCGCGCCCTTAAAGAGATAAGGCAACACGGTATCGTCATTGGAGAAGGTCGGCGTCCCGATCAGCGTGTCCGCCGTCAGGATCAGGTAGCGCCCTTCCACATTCCCCAGCCTGTCGATGCTGGCGGCGATGCGCGCGCCGTCCTCGAAGCTGGCGGTGCCGACGTTGAATTTGGGGTTCGTCCGCGTTTCCCCGTCGATTGCGACCTTGATCGTGCCTTTCGAGCCCACATGAAGCGACGCGAAGTTGAGGTCGTTCGAACCCGAAGCCTGCAAGGTTCCGCCATTCACGTTCACCGCGAGGCGTGACCCGCCGCTCACCGCGCCGGAAAACAGGGCATTGCCGGACAGGGTCAGCGTACTTGCCTGATCGTTGAACGCGGCCGTTCCGGCAAAGGAGGCTTTGTCCGCGAGCGACATTGTCGCGGTGCCGCTGCCGAAATCGATATTGCCCTTGTAGATCGCATCGCCCGTCAGGCTCACCAGATCATCCCCTGCACCCAGGGACGCGTTGCCCACCACTGCGCCATCGCCGATCAGCAGCCGGTCATTGCCCGCGCCCGTTAGAATTGCCCCGGTGATCTGCTTGTTGATCGTCGCATCATCCGCGCTCTCGCCCTCTTTGCGCTGCTGGTTGATCGTCACGCCAGAGCTGTTGGCCGAAACATCGATTGCGACGACGGTATCCTCCGCCGTTCCATTGGCGGAGATATAACCGCTATTGTTGATCGTGGTCAGCGTGCCGGACAGATCGCGGATGGCGTAGGTCGCGCCTTCGCCCGACGAGGTGATGACCGCGCTTATCGTGCCGCTATTGTCTATGACCGGCACCACCGATCCCTGGTTGATGAGAATGGCCGTCGCCGTCGTGTTGTAGGTCGTGGCCTTCACGGTGCCGCTCACGGAAATTCCGTTGGTCATCGTGACCGCCCCGCCCTGCCCGCCGATCGCGATCGCGACAGCGTCGGTATTGGTGTAATGCCCCGAGGCTTCCACGGTGCCGTCGATCACAAGCGAGTGGCCGCGGCTCCCATATGTGCCGATGACAATGTCGGATGTCCCGCCGATCTGTATCGCCGGGCCATTGCCAAAGGACTGGATGAGGCCTTTGCCCTCGTTGGCATCAGGGATCCCGTCATCATCCGTGTCGGTATCCGTCGAGCTCAGCGTGGGTTGCGTGGCGACGATGATACCACCTGCCACATTGCCAGCGATCGCGACGGCCGGTGCGCCCACACGCAGGTCGCTCCGCCCCAAAGACATGGTCGCGCCATCATCGTTCACATAGCTGACCTGCTGCCCGATTGTGTTCTGTAGCCGCAGCGATCCGCCAATATCGCCAGTGATATCGACCGCGCGGGCGCCCTCGCCCACCACCGCGATCTTGCCGTCGACCGAGACATTGCCGGTGACGTCACCGGTGCGGATGCCCGCGCTATAGTCGCCAATTACTGTGATCTCGCCGGACGAGGAGAGCGATCCCTGCAGCCGGTCGTCCACTCGGATACCGGCGGAGTTTAGACCTTCGACGAGGATGGAGCCGCTATTTTCGATGTTGCCGGTGAGCGGCCCCCTCACCCGGATGCCGGCGCGATCGCTCGCATTCGCGACCGGCCCGTCCACAATCGTGTTTCCGTCCGGATTGGAAGCGACGAATTTCTCCGTGACCTTGATCGAACCACGGTTCACGATGGTCGACGAGCGAGAACCCGTCACGTCGATGCCGGTCGCGCCATTGCTCCCGCCCAGGTCCAGATCGCCTTCATTGGTGACGCTGTTGTCACTATCGACCGTGATGGCGCTTCCGGAACTCAGGGTGATCGAGCCATCCTTGGTCACACTGATAGCCGCAGGTCCGCCGGAGGAGGCAGTCAACGTGCGCACCGGAGCCGTCGTGTCGGTGCTTATGGTGAGCTGAGCAGCCGCCCCACTGGATAGAAACGCAAGAGATACGGGCGCGAGAAATGTGGTCGATCGCAGAATCGGTAGCATCGAGATGTCCGTGGCCAGAGGGAAGGAAGTTGCGGCCGCCCGGACGAGTTCATCGGGGTGGGGGGATAATGATCTGTCCGGCAAAGAGAGCCAGCGTCGGCCTGCGAAGAAAGCCAATGTCCACGGGCTTAGGACGGGCTTGTTCGTCGACCACCGCGACCCTCTCCGCGGCCGCACTACGATGACGGAGGCATGATCGCGTTCCCGTATGTCGATCGACGAGAGGCGAACGATTTGACCGAAGAGGGCGGAGCAACCCGCGTCAAAAGGCTGGACGAATGGCCGTGGGCATGTCATTGGGCGGCCATGACCGCTTATGCGCGCCTTGGCCTTCTTCTACGACTTACACGCCCTTAGGCGTGTGACCTCACTCGTGCCGCGATCAGACGGCCGCGCCTAAGGGCTATCAGCAAGAAACCAGGGCATTGACGAGCCGGGCGCCTCAGGAAGCGCGCTGGCCAGACGAACAAGCGAGCCGAATATCATGATGCTGAGCGATCCTTCATCCAAGTACCGCCCTTTCCCGCAGGTCGATCTGCCGGACCGGCAGTGGCCGAGCCGCACGATCACCCAGCCGCCGCGCTGGCTCTCCACTGACCTTCGCGACGGCAATCAGGCGCTGATCGACCCGATGGACAGCGAGAAGAAGACGCGCTTCTTCGAACTGCTGGTCAAGATCGGCCTCAAGGAGATCGAGGTCGGATTTCCTTCCGCCGGTGCTACCGAGTTCGATTTCATCTCCGGCCTCGTCCAGAATGGCAAAATCCCCGACGACGTCGTTGTTCAGGTGCTGACACAGGCCCGGCGCGACCTCATCGAGAAGACGTTCGAAAGCCTGCGTGGCGCGCCCAAGGCGATCGTGCATGTCTACAACGCGGTCTCGCCTGCCTGGCGCCGCATCGTGTTCAACATGGACCGGCCGCAGATCAAGCAGATCGCCGTCGATGCCGCGAAGATTATCCGCGACGAAGCCGCCAAGCAGCCCGACACGGACTGGTATTTCGAATATAGCCCCGAGACCTTCTCGACCGCGGAGCTGGATTTCAGCCTGGAGTGCTGCGAGGCAGTGATGGGCATTCTCCAGCCTACGCCGGAGAAACCAATCATCTTCAACCTGCCGGCAACCGTCGAGGCGGCGACGCCGAACATCTATGCCGACCAGATTGAATGGTTCGGCCGCCACATCAGCAAGCGCGACAGCGTGTGCATCTCGCTCCACCCGCACAATGATCGGGGAACCGGCGTCGCGGCGGCGGAACTGGGGCTGATGGCCGGTGCCGACCGTGTCGAGGGCTGCATGTTCGGCAATGGAGAGCGCACGGGCAATTGCGATCTCGTCACCGTCGCGCTCAACATGTACACGCAGGGCGTCGCGCCCGGTCTGGATTTCTCCAACATGGAGGAGGTCGTGCAGACCGCGACATACTGCAACCAGCTGCCCGTCCACCCGCGCCATCCTTATGCTGGCGAACTGGTCTTCACGGCCTTTTCCGGCAGCCATCAGGACGCGATCAAGAAGGGCTTCGCCGCGCAGGAAACCCGCAACGACGAACTGTGGAACGTCCCCTATCTGCCGATCGATCCGGCGGACATTGGCTGCTCCTATGAAGCAGTGATCCGCGTCAATTCACAGTCTGGCAAGGGCGGCGTTGCGTGGGTGCTTCAGCAGGACAAGGGCCTGAAGCTGCCCAAGCGCATGCAGGCGGATCTCAGCCGTGTCGTTCAGGAGTTGGCGGATACGACCAGCCGCGAACTCAACGCCGGGGACATATGGACGGCGTTCACGCAGCATTATTGCCTCGGCGCAGACCAGCCGCTCAAGCTGCTCGATTATCAGGAGACCGGGCCGGCAGGCGATCGTCTTTTCCTCGGGAAAATCGCGTTGAATGGCGCGGAGCGCACTGTGTCGGGACGAGGCAATGGCCTCATTTCCAGCGTGCTTGCTGCCCTGCGTGAAGAGATGGGCATCGATCTCGACGTGACCGACTATAGCGAGCACGCGATCGGCACGGGGCGGGACGTGCAGGCGGCTGCCTATGTCGAGTGCATGTCGAGCGATGGCCACGTCGTGTTCGGGGTCGGACTCGACAGCGACATCGCAACAGCCTCCGTGCAGGCAGTTCTGTCCGCCGCTAACGGCCTCGCACGCCGGGCATCAGTCGCCTGACGATTCCAGGAGGGCGATCAGGCCCCTTTCCTCCCGCGTGAGCCACCGGGTCGCGCGGGGAAGGCGCAGGGTTGCGCGCCATTCCTCCTGCCCATCCTGACAGAGCGCAGTGAGGGCGGGATGGATATATGATTTGCGGCTGATCGCGGCGGTGTTGCTGAGTTGCTCGGCGACCGGCGCGATCATGTCCTTTAGGCTGATCCGCTCCTTCGCGCTTGCCAATGTAGCAAAGGCGACCACCGATCCGCCCCAAGTGCGAAAATGCTTGGCCGTGAACGGCGCGCCCATATGCTCCTGAATATAGGCGTTCACCTCCGCTGAACCGATGTCGTGCGCTTCGCCGTCTTCATCGACATATCGGAATAGACGCTGGCCCGGCAGATCCTGCATCTGGCGGACGAAGCGGACCAGCCCGGGATCGCGGATGACCAGTTCCCGCTCCTTGCCTGATTTGGCGCGAAACGAAAGGCGAAGCGATCGCGCGCCCAGCTCGGCATGGCGCGCCTCTAGCGTAGTCGCGCCATAGCTATCATTCTCCTGCGCATAGCGCTCGTTACCAATGCGGATGAGGCCGATGTCCAGCAGGCGGACGATCGCGGCGATTGCACGATCCCGCCCTGGCTTGCGTGACGCAAGATCCTGCTCGACGCGCAGGCGCAATCGGGGGAGTGCCGCGCCGAAGGCAGCGCACAGACCGAACTTCCCGGCCTCGCGCTCGGCGCGAAAATCGGTGTGGTAGCGATATTGCTTGCGCCCGCGCGCATCAAATCCAGTCGCCTGCAGATGCCCGCGAGCATCCGGACAAAACCAGCAACGTTTGTAAGCTGGGGGCATACCGATGCGATTGAGCCTCTCGATCTCGTCGCGGTCGGTTATTCGTCCACCGTCCGGGTCGAAATACTGCCAGTAACGCCCTCGGCGTCGCCGCGTAATCCCCGGAGCGCTGTCATCGCAAAAGCGCAGGGACGACCGGGGGACAGTCATGGCACTTTATCTCCTCTCGTCCCGCTTAACGCATGAGACGGCGACGGGTTCGAACGCTGTGCGATAGCTGGTCCGATCCTGGGATACCGATGTCCGCATTTGTTCGGCCCGGAAACGCCTGGTCAGAGCTAAACCAATCTGCACGCCGGGAAAGCGACCGCCCCGCCCCAAAGCCGCATTGACCAACCCATCTGATTCGCCTTATGTATTATTGCGATTCATTCTCATTTACAGAAAATGGGTGACTGATGATGTGGAGAGACATGATGGCTGACCCCTTGCCCGCCACGGCGCGCTGTCGGGTGGCCTTGCGCGATGGACGGCAGGGACGGCCGCTCTGCGCGCAGGTTGCCGGGGCATTCCACATCATCGCGTCGCGGTCGCACACCGGAACCGGTCGCACGGAGTAGCCATGTATCAGTTTGTCGATCGACAAGTGTCGGAAATGGATGACGGCGCCCGCTTCCTGGTGTGGGCCATGCGGCGCTGGGTCCATGCTATTCATGAGGGCCAGTGCCCTCCCTCCGTCATCGGCCCGGCATTCTCCCGCTGGCGCATGCTCGGCGCCATGCCGCATTTCCACCTCGCGATGATCCTGCTCAATCGGCAGGCGCGCGGCGCGATCCGCTTTGCCCCGATGCGCTGCCCGCGGGTCGCAGAAGATGAAGCTGTGCTTCTGGCCCTGGTCGAGGCGTTTGCCGCGCATGACAATGCCCGGGCGCACGCCACCGCGAGCTTGCTCGTGGAGGAGCACGCTATTGGCGGCCTCGTCACCTGCCTCACGACTGTGTCGGACCGGCTTACCCACGCGGGCATCGGAATGGCTCCATGCTAGGTGGCCCATCCACGGCCGCGCCCGATGCGAGAGGAATAGCCGCCGCTCACCGGCTGGCCTTCGTTCCAGCCTGGCGCTACAGCCCGATCCAACAACGGGAGCGCACGAGGGAGAGCCATGCCAGCAACCGCCATCATCACAGGTGCCGGGAGCGGCATCGGCAGAGCGGTTGCGCAGGCGCTGGCGCGCGACGGCTGGCAACTGGTCCTCGCCGGGAGGCGCGCGGACTTTCTGGAAGAGACCGCAGCGCTATGCGGGGCCAGTCCGGAACAGCCGCTTTGCGTCCCGACCGACGTGTGCGATCCGGCATCGGTGGACACCCTATTTGATCGCGCAGTCGAACGCTTCGGGCGCGTTGATCTGCTGTTCAACAATGCCGGGATCGGCACGACAGCCGCCACGATGGATGAGCTATCGCCGGCCGATTGGTCGCGGGTCATCGAGACCAATCTCTCCGGCACCTTCTACTGCATGCGCGCGGCTTTCCGTGTCATGAAGGCGCAAACCCCGCAAGGCGGGCGCATCATCAACAATGGTTCGATCGCGGCGTACAGTCCCCGCCCGCTTTCCGCCGCTTACACCGCGAGCAAGCATGGCGTGAGCGGCCTCACCAAGTCCGGCGCGCTAGACGGGCGGCCTTTCAACATCGCTGTCGGGCAGATCGACGTCGGCAACGCGCATACCGTTCTGGCCGAGCGCTTCCAGAGCGGCACGCCGCAGGCGGATGGGCAGATCGCTCCGGAGCCCCTGATGGATGTGACGCATGTGGGGGACGCGGTGGCCCATATGGCCAGCCTGCCGATCGAGGCGAATGTCCTCTTCATGACGATCATGCCCAGCGCCATGCCATTTGTCGGCAGAGGCTGATCCGCCGATCAAAAGCCCATGACCCGATCGCCTATACCCTCCCGGCTGTTGCAAATTAGCCGTGGCTTTTCCGCATGATCGCCCTTAACCGGTCCCTGAAATTCCTTGCAAGGTTCTCACATGATCCGCTCCTTACCGCCTCTTTCTCTCGCTGCTCTCGCCTTCCTCACGACGCCAGCCATGGCGCAGCAGCCGGACGACGCCGACGTGGAGACGATCGTGGTGACGGGTGCGGGCCTGCCTCTTCCGCCCGGAACGCCTGCCTATGGGTCGGTCATCATTCGCGATGATCGACTGGACAGCAGCGCCTCGGGACGTCTGGAAAATGTGCTTCAGGATGTCGCGGGTTTTCAGCAGTTCCGCCGGTCGGACAGCCGCTCCGCCAACCCCTCTGCGCAGGGCGTCACGCTGCGCGCGCTCGGAGGCAATGCATCGAGCCGAACCCTGATGCTGCTCGATGGCGTGCCGCTGGCGGACCCGTTCTTCGGCTATATCCCGTTTAGCGCTCTCTCGCCCGACCGTCTCTCGGTCGTGCGGGTGACACGCGGCGGAGGCAGCGGTGCCTTCGGCGCCGGCGCGGTCGCCGGGACGATCGAGCTGGCGAGTGCCACGCGTGACCGCCTGCCCTTAGCGAGCGCATCGGCCTTTTATGGCAGCCGCGACGCGACAGAACTGGAAGCCAGCCTCTCGCCGGATCTCGGCGGCGGCTATGTCACGGTTTCGGGTCGATGGGATCGGGGGGACGGCTTCAACACCACACCCGCAAGCCAGCGCACCAGCGCGACCGTGCCCGCGCGCTACGACGGCTGGTCGACAAACCTGCGTGCCGTCATACCGGTACAGCCGGATGTCGAGTTGCAATTCCGCGCCTTGCTGTTCGAGGACAACCGCACGCTGCGCTTCGCCGGAGCGGACAGCATGAGTTCCGGTCAGGACCTCAGCTTGCGCCTCGTGAGCCGTGGCCCCTGGAAGATCGACGCGCTGGTCTATGGGCAGGCGCGCGACTTCTCGAATATCGTCATATCCTCTTCCACCTTTCGCAAAACGCTGGATCAGCGCGCGACGCCGTCCACCGGCATAGGTGGCAAGATCGAGATTCGTCCGCCGGTCGGCAGCAGCAATGTGCTGCGCATCGGCACCGATTTCCGCCTGATGAGCGGCGACATGTTCGAGGACGCCTACAACGCCAATCTCGCCACCAATCCGCTGACGGCCAGCCGCCACGCTTATGGCGAGCAGTCCACCGTGGGCTTCTTCGCAGAGAATGACTGGACGCTCGGCCCGCTCATTCTGACCGGTGGCATCCGCGCCGATCGCTGGACGATCCGGCAAGGAATTACCGAGAGCCGCAACCCGGCCGGCGTCCTCACGCAGCAGACGCGGCAGCCTGACCGCGACGACTGGCAGGTCACGGGACGTGCTGGCGCGATCCTAACCCTTTCCGATGTGTTCGCGCTGCGTGGCGCCGGCTATACCGGCTTCCGCCTGCCTACTCTCAATGAGCTGTATCGCGGCTTCAGCGTGTTCCCGGTCACGACGCAAGCAAACGCCAATCTGGCGCCCGAAAAGCTGCGCGGTGTCGAGGCCGGGTTTGATGTGACGCCGGCCCCCGGCATCACTCTGTCCGCCACGGCCTTCTACAACCGGCTGGAGGATGCGATCGCCAATGTGACGATCGGGACCAATCTGCGCCAGCGGCGCAATGTCGACGCAGTCGTCGCCAAGGGTATCGAGCTTGCCGGATCTGCGGATGTCGGACCATTCTCGCTCAGCGCGTCCTATGCCTATAATCGCAGCAAGGTGGATGCACCCGGTCTGGCCTTTGACGGACTGGTGCCCGCGCAGGTGCCCCGCCATGCTGCCAGCGGCACGCTTTCCTTCGTGCCGGCGGAAGGCGCCCTCATCTCGACCACATTGCGCTATGTCTCGCGCCAGTATGAGGACGACCTCCAGACCGATGCGCTGCCCGGCGCGGTCACGCTGGACGGCTATGCCCGTATGCCGATCGGCCGCGGTGTCTCGATCGTTGGACGCGCGGAGAATATCTTCGACAAGGCCGTGGTGACGCGCAACCAGGGCGGCTCCATTGACCTCGGCACGCCGCGCACGCTCTGGATCGGCGTCAGCTTCCGTCGTTAGAGGCTGGCGACCAGATCCAGGACGCGCCCGGCATGTTCGGGCCGGCAAATGAGCAGATCAGGCAAATAGACATTGTCCTGATTGTAGACGAGCGGCGACCCGTCGATCCGTGAGCAATGGAGGCCATGTGCCTTTGCCACGGCGACGGGTGCACAGCTGTCCCATTCATACTGCCCGCCTGAGTGGAGATAGATATCCGCCTCACCCCGGATGATGGACATCGCCTTCGCTCCGGCCGATCCCATCGGCACAAGCTCCGCATCCAGTGCCTTCGCAACCGCGACCGCTTCGGCGGCAGGTCGCGAGCGCGAGACCACCATGCGGAGCCGATCCGGTTCGGCCGGCACGACAACCGGCGCATCGGTGCGATAAACCACTCCATCCCCCACACCGGGAAGCGAGACAGCGCCCACGCTCGCCTCACCGTCGATCGCGAGGCCCACATGCACGGCCCAGTCTTCACGAGATTCACTATACTCGCGCGTGCCGTCGACCGGATCGACGATCCAGACCCGCGACTTGCCGAGGCGCGAGCCCTCGCACTTCATCTCCTCGGAGAGCAGACCGTCGTCCGGCCGTTGCGCGCGCAGGGCATGAACCAGAAACTGGTTGGCCGTCTGGTCACCAACGTCGCCGAGCGCCTTGCCGATGCACACGCCCGCGCCTCTCACTTCGATGAGAATGCGCCCCGCGACGCGCGCGAGGTGCGCGGCCAGCTCGGCGTCGGACAGGGCGGAGCAGTCGGTGGTGCTCACGGGATGATCGACTGGACGATGAAGCGCGCAGCCTCTTCAGGCGTCATGCTCGTGGTATCCACGCGGATCTCCGGATTTTCCGGCGCCTCATACGGGCTGTCGATGCCCGTGAAGTTCTTGAGCTCGCCTGCCCGCGCCTTTTTGTAGAGACCTTTCACGTCGCGTGCCTCTGCTTCAGCGAGCGGCGTGTCCACGAAGATTTCGACGAACTCGCCCTGCGGCAGCATGGATCGCACCATCTCGCGCTCGGCGCGGAATGGCGAGATGAACGCCGTGAGCACAATCAGGCCCGCATCCGTCATCAGCTTGGCCACCTCGCCCACGCGGCGGATATTCTCGATCCGGTCCGCTTCGGTAAAGCCAAGGTCCTTGTTGAGGCCGTGACGCACATTGTCGCCATCGAGCAGGAAGCTGTGGCGGTTCATCCGCGCCAGTTCCTTCTCGACCAGATTGGCGATGGTCGACTTGCCCGCGCCCGAGAGGCCAGTGAACCAGAGCAGCTTGGGCGTCTGGTTCTTCAGCGCGGCCCGTGCCTCGCGCGTGACATCCGTAGGCTGCCAGTGGACATTCTGCGCCCGCCGCAGTGAGAAGTGCAGCATCCCCGCCGCGACCGTCGCATTCGTCATGCGGTCGATGAGGATGAAGCCGCCCAAGGTGCGGCTATCGGCATAGGGCTCGAAGACCAGCGGCTTATCCGTGGTCAGCTCCACGACACCAATCGCGTTGAGCTCCAGTGTCTTCGCCGCCAGATGATCCAGCGTGTTGACGTTGACCTGATATTTGGGCGCCTGCACAGTCACGGAGACGGTCTGCGTGGCGAGCTTCAGCCAGTATGAGCGGCCCGGCTTCATGGCCTCGTCCGCCATCCAGACCAGCGTCGCTTCGAACTGGTCGGACACTTCGGGCGCCGCATCGGCAATCGCGATCACGTCTCCGCGCGAACAATCGACCTCGTCGGCAAGAGTCAGTGTGACCGATTGCCCGGCGACCGCCTCATCCAGATCTCCGCCTAGGGCAACGATGCGCTGAATCGTGCTCGTCTTGCCCGAGGGCAGCACCCGCACGGCGTCACCGGGCCGGACGACGCCGCCGGAAACAAGCCCCGAGAAACCCCGGAAATCGAGGTTGGGCCGATTAACCCACTGCACCGGCATGCGGAACGGTCGCTTCTGATCGGCCTCGTTATCGACCGACACCGACTCCAGATGCGCGATCAGGCTCGGCCCATGATACCAGGGCGTGTTCTCGCTGGCGGCAGTGATATTGTCGCCCTTGAAGCCCGATATCGGGATAGCGAGAAAGTCGGTAATGCCGATTTCGCTCGCAAAGGCACGATAGGCCAGACGGATGCGATCGAAAACCGCCTTGTCATAGTCCACCAGATCCATCTTGTTCACCGCGAGGACGATGTGCCGGATACCCAGCAGCTTCGCGAGATAGCTGTGACGCCGGGTCTGCTCGAGCACGCCCTTGCGCGCGTCGATGAGGATGACGGCAAGGTCGGCGGTCGAGGCACCAGTGACCATGTTGCGCGTATACTGCTCGTGTCCGGGGCAGTCCGCGACGATGAACTTGCGCTTCTCTGTCGCGAAAAAGCGGTAGGCCACGTCGATGGTGATGCCCTGCTCCCGCTCGGCAGCGAGACCATCCACCAGCAGCGCGAAGTCGATCTCGCCGCCCTGCGTGCCGACGCGCTTGCTGTCCTTCTCCAGCGCGGCGAGTTGATCCTCGAAGATCATCTTGCTGTCGTAAAGCAGCCGACCGATCAGGGTCGATTTGCCGTCGTCCACGCTTCCGCAGGTAATGAAGCGAAGCATGGTCTTGCCCTGATGCTGGGCAAGATAGGCGTCGATGTCCTGCGCGATCAGGGCATCGGTTTTGTAAACCGCTGTATCCTGCGCGGCGGCGGGGGCGTCGATGTCAGCCATCAAAAATAGCCCTCCTGCTTCTTCTTCTCCATGCTGGCGTCGCCCGCATCCTTGTCGATCGCGCGGCCCTGCCGTTCGCTGGTGGTGGTCAGCAGCATTTCCTGCACGACTTCCGAAAGCGTCGCCGCTTCGCTTTCCACCGCGCCGGTCAGCGGATAGCAGCCGAGGGTGCGGAAGCGGATGGAGCGCGTGACCGGCTCCTCTCCGTCCTTGAGCGGAAAGCGCTCATCGTCGACCATCAGGATCAGCCCGTCCCGCTCCACAGTGGGGCGCGGTGCCGCGAAGTAGAGCGGCACGATCTCGATGCCCTCCTTCATGATGTACTGCCAGATGTCGAGCTCGGTCCAGTTGCTGATCGGGAAGGCGCGGATGCTTTCGCCCTTCGCCTTGCGCGCATTGTAGAGGTTCCACAGCTCCGGCCGCTGGTTCTTGGGATCCCAGCGATGCGAGGCGGAGCGGAAGGAGAAGACGCGCTCCTTGGCCCGGCTCTTCTCCTCGTCGCGGCGTGCGCCACCGAAGGCGACGTCGAAGCCATATTTATCGAGCGCCTGCTTCAGCCCTTCCGTCTTCCACATGTCGGTGTGCAGCGGGCCGTGATCGAAGGGGTTGATGCCCTTCTCCAAGGCTTCCGGATTCTGGTGGACGAGCAGTTCCATGCCCGCCGCCTTCGCGGCCTTGTCGCGCAGCGCATACATGTCCCGGAACTTCCAGGTCGTGTCGACATGAAGCAGCGGAAAGGGCGGCGGCGAGGGATAAAAGGCCTTCTTGGCCAGATGCAGCATCACGGCCGAATCCTTGCCGACCGAATAGAGCATCACCGGCTTTTCAGCTTCGGCGACGACCTCCCGCATGATGTGGATGCTCTCCGCCTCCAGGCGGTCAAGATGCGTAAGCGTATGGACCATGATGAGAGGCCAGTTAGCTGCGCGGCCCGCACATGCAATGCAGCAATGCTTGGCACCGCGACATACAGACTTTAGGCGGTGTCGACGAATTCCGCATGACTTGCCGTCGCGCGGCTATGCGCGACACGCCACTTCCAGAAGGATCGCCGGATTGACTCGCCTCAAGGATTTCTTCGATCCCTATATCATTGCCCTGCTCGGCACCGTGCTCCTCGCGACCCTTCTGCCGGCGCGGGGGCCGGCGGTGGCGGTGTTCGACATACTGGTGGATGCAGCCGTCGTGCTTCTGTTCTTCCTCCACGGTGCCAAGCTTTCGCGCGAATCGATCGTTTCTAGCGCAGGCAACTGGCAGCTTCACCTTGCCGTGCTCGGCACCACCTTCGTTCTGTTTCCGGCGCTGGGCTGGGGCATAGCGGCGATCCCCGGCCTCACCCCAGTTGTCGCGAGCGGCATGCTGTTCCTGACTCTGCTGCCCTCGACCGTCCAGTCGTCAATCGCTTTTACGTCGATCGCGCGCGGCAATGTCGCGGCCGCAGTGTTCTGCGCATCCTTCTCGAATCTCGTCGGTATCGCGATCACGCCCGCACTCGTCGCGCTGCTCATGAGTCAGGTCGGCACCGGCGCGGGCTTCTCCTTCTCGTCGGTCGAGAAGATCCTGCTGCAGATGCTCCTGCCCTTCATTGTCGGGCATCTTATGCGCCCGGTGGTCGGCGGTTTCATATCCCGCCACAAGAGCCTCATCACCAATGTGGACCGCGGCTCCATCCTGCTGATCGTCTACTCCGCGTTCAGCGCCGCCGTGATCGAAGGGCTGTGGCAGCAGATGCCTCCTTCCTCGCTGCTTCTGATTTTCGTGCTGTCGACAGTGTTGCTGCTGATCGTGCTGGGCGTCACCTGGCGCTTGGGCGGGCTGATCGGCCTAGCGCGCGAGGACAAGATCGTGCTGCTGTTCTGCGGCTCGAAGAAGAGCCTGGCGACCGGCGTGCCCATGGCCGGCGTGCTTTTCCCCGCCGCATTGGTCGGGCAGGCGATCCTGCCTCTCATGCTGTTTCATCAGATCCAGCTTATTGCCTGCGCGTTTCTGGCGCGCAGCCTGGCACGGACGGCGCCGAACGGGAGTTAGCTATGCGAAGGAGGCCGCCGGTTGATGCGAGGCTTGCGCGGCGCAACGCATTGACATCGCGCGACACTGGATGAAGGTGCATGCGCCATGACAGTCCTCGAACATCTCATCGCCGACATGCCCAAGGCCGAGCTCCACCTTCATATCGAAGGGAGCCTTGAACCTGAGCTGATGTTCGCCCTCGCCCAGCGCAACAAAGTGACGATTCCCTTCGCCTCGGTGGAGGATGTCCGCGCAGCCTACAGCTTCTCCCGCCTTCAGGACTTTCTCGACATTTATTATGCCGGTGCCGATGTGCTGCGCACGGAAGAGGACTTCCGCGACCTTGCGCTTGCCTATTTTGATCGGGCGGCCGCGGACAATGTCGTTCACGCGGAGATCTTCTTCGATCCCCAGGCCCACACGGATCGCGGCATTCCCTTCAGTGTCGTGGCGGAGGGGTTGCTGGCAGGCATGAAGGACGCCGAGGCGAAGCACGGCCTGACGTCCCGCCTCATCCTCTGCTTCCTGCGTCATCTCGACGAAGATGCCGCCTTTGCCACTCTCGCCGCCGCCGAGCCCTGGCTTGACCGGATCGAGGGCGTTGGGCTGGACAGCTCCGAGATGGGGCATCCGCCCGCCAAGTTCGCGAACGTCTTCGCCCGCGCGGGGGAAATGGGCCTTCGCAGGGTCGCCCATGCCGGCGAGGAAGGTCCGCCCGCTTATGTGCATGAGGCGCTCGACCTGCTCAAAGTCGACCGTCTCGACCATGGCAATCGCAGCCTTGAGGATCAGGCGCTCGTCACCCGGCTGGCCCGCGAGAGCATGACTCTCACGGTCTGCCCGCTGTCCAACCTCAAGCTTTGCGTGATCGACGATATGCGCGCGCACCCCATCCCCACCATGCTGCGGCAGGGACTTCGCGCCACGATCAACTCGGACGATCCCGCCTATTTCGGCGGTTATGTGAACGACAATTACCGGGCGCTTGCCACCGCCGGTCTCGTCGATGCGGACGATCTGATCCTGCTGGCGCGCAACAGCTTCCTCGGATCATTCCTGGATGACGCGGCAGTGGCGACGCATCTGGCAGCGCTGGACGCCGCCGCCCATCATTATCAGCCCAGCCGGTAGAGCCCGGCCCCATGGGACGGGAGCGTCTGCGCGAAGCGGCCGCCCGATACGGGCTCAAGCGCTTGCCCCGACCAGAGATCACGCACGGGCATTGACCCGCTCAGGCCCAGATCGCGCAAGGCAATGCCAACCTCGCGCTCGCGCTTGCTGACGTTGAACAGCGCGACATAGCGCCCGCGTCCGTCCGCAGGACGGGCCGACCAGATCCGCACCCCATCGGCCACGAAATGCGGCTCGTTGCCGCTGCTCGTCTGATTGACTGCCAGCACCTCCCGATTGGTCAGAAGGGCCAGCGTGGGGGCATCTAAATAGCGCAAATCTCCACCCATGATGAGCGGGGACCGCGCGATCGACCACAGAGTCATGAGGGTGCGCTGCTCGTCCGGCGTGAATCGGCTGTCCCGTTTGCCGAGCGCCAGGCGGCCGAGCGGCAGCATGTCGGCGTCGGGCCACGCGCCGGGGCGGCGCCACGGGTTCCAGTTTTCCAGACGCACGAACTGGGCCTCCAGCATCGGCCATTCGTCCCAGAAGTCGTCGCTGATCCGCCACATCTGCGCATATTTGCGAACATGGTCGCCGCGGACGACCGGCGTTTCGCCCGGCGAGAGGCTGAGCATCATCGGCCGGCCCGAATTCACGATTGCCTTGTGCGCTGCCTCGATCTCGGCGGCGTGCGCGTCGTAGGGCCGGCTCATATCGTCCATCTTGATGAAGTCGACGCCCCAGGAGGCGTAGAGCGCGAACACGCTGTCATAATAGGCCTGCGCGCCCGGCTTCGTCATATCGACGCCGTACATATCCGGATTCCACGAGCAGATGCTGCTCTTGTCGGCAATGTCCGCGGCGCGATAGCGCGTGCCGAGAACCGGAAGGTTTCGCTCCACCGCGAGGCGCGGGATGCCGCGCATCAGGTGGATGCCGAATTTGAGGCCTAGAGCGTGCACATCCGCCGCGAGCGGCGTGAAGCCTCTGTCATTTTTGCTTGAGGGAAAACGATTGGGCGCCGGAATGAGCCGGCCATATCCGTCCATCGCCGGCACTGGCTTGGCGTTGTAACTGTAGCTGGACGCCTCCGGCTCGTACCACTGAATATCGACCGTGAAGATGTCATAGCCAAAGGGCAGCAGCTTCTCCGCCATGATCTTCGCCGTTTCACGGGCCTGCTCTTCAGTGATCGTGGTGGCGAAACTGTTCCAGCTGTTCCAGCCCATCGGCGGCGTCGGCGCGAGCACGCCCTTCGTGCCGCCCTTTCGGGCTGCGACACCTGCACTTTCCGCTATCATGGCGGTGGTGGCAGCGATCATGGCTCCGGTGAGCATTTCGCGACGATTGGCTTTCATTTCCACTCTTCTCCCTGTGCGTCGTCTCGCACCTTCTCAATTCGCACGCCCATCCGATGTGCTTTGCTTGCAATAGATCGAGTCGACCCGATCAGCCGCTGGCAGTCAAAACGGCGAGAATGGACGTATCAGATAACTGGCCAAGCCCTAGCGCCACCTGTCGCACATTAGAACCTCTCTTGAGATAACAGCGCCTCAAGCGGGCCAATGCCCCGCCGATTGCAGCAAAATTGGCCCCGAAACGATCGCGACCCTGCAATTCGTCGCAAAACAGTGTTCAGATTGGAACAGTCGGGCCAAATCAACCTTAACGCCCTCGAAAGCATTCGATCTTTCTGTTAGGCACCTCTGACTAGGTCAACAGCTTGTGGGTTCTAAAGTGAAGATCAGACTTCTCCAGAGTCGGCGCGATCGCAAGAGCTCGAAGCGGCGGAGTGCCACCTTCGGCCCCGTCGTCGCAGGCTTTCTCGTCGTGATGCTCGTTGGCGAAGTCGCCATCGGCGACAAGGGCATCAGCGCCATCGCTGCTGCGGTTCGGGATCCCGCGTCGCTGTTTTCCGAACGCTCGCCCGGTGTTCGCGCACCCGGCGCGAAGTTTCAGACGAAACCCGGTCATGTTCCAAGCGCTTACAGTGCGTTTGCAGATCCCGCGCGCACACCTGTTCCGCCCGCGGCAGGGACGAGTGAGCCCGAGCCCAGTGCCTTTGCGGCCATGACACCGGAAACGCCTGCCGACACTATCCCCGTCCCCGGGCCTTTTAGTGAAGCTGTCCCGCCCGCAGGCATTCCCGGGCCTTTCTTCAATCCGCCGGCCAATCCGTTCATCCCCCCTGTGGGCATTCCCGGCGGCGGTGGCGGCGGAAACGATCCCGATCCGGATCCCACTCCCCCCACCACCACCCCGCCGGTCACGCCTCCCACCGGGGCGGTGCCTGAACCGGCGACCTGGGCGATGCTCGTCCTCGGCTTCTTCTCGGTCGGCTCGATCATGCGGCGCCAAAGGCGGATTCAGTCCGCCGCGCTCGCGTCGGGAGCTATCGCGCGCTAAAGCGCCAGGATGCGAATCGTCCTATTGTTCGTCGCGGGCTGCGCCGTCGCTCTGGCGGTTCTGGCGATCGCTCCCTGGGGGCGCAAACCGGTCCTCTCGGCGCGCGAAGAGCTTGCCATCATGGCAAAGAGCGAGACAGCGGGCAGCCGCGTCGTTTACCCCAAGGGCAGCACTCTCTCCGTTGACCTGCCCGATGGCAAACAGGAGCGTGTCACCAGCATACTCAACGTCTCGCACCAAATGAAGTTCGGCAGCTATGTGTGGGACGACAAGGGCGTGGCCCCCGGACCACTCTGGATCCGCATCGATCTGGGCAAGCAGCTTCTCTCGGTCTTTCGCGGTCCCAATGAGATCGGGTCCACCGTGATCCTCTATGGCACGGACGGAAAGCCGACGCCGATCGGCACCTTCACCATCAAGTCCAAGTCCGCGGATTATCACTCGCGCACTTATGATGCGCCGATGCCGTTCACGCTTCTCCTTACCGACGATGGCGTCGCGGTCCATGGCAGCGAGGTCCGCAATGGCTCGGCCACCCATGGCTGCATTGGTGTGCCGACCGAGTTCGCCAAATTGCTTTTCGCGCAGGCGAAAAATGGTGATCCGGTTTATATCCTGCCTGCGCCGCCGGGATCGGATGGTACTCACCCCGACGCGCCGCCTGCCAGCGCGATTTAGCGCCAGCCAAACTGCCAACGACCGAAAGGCCAGCCGTGTCCGGGATCGACTCGCCGTCGATGTTTCGTTAGGAGCCGGCACCGTGTCGATACACAATATGCCTGCGGCAAAATTGTGGTCGGCGCAGCGTACCCCGTTTCCTTTCCATATTACCGCGTCGTCTGGAAACGGGTTCGGGCTCTTTCGGGACGTTCTAAGCGCTTGACACCGGCATATGTCCGTGATGTTAGCGCTATCAGCCTCAAGAGCCGGATGGAGTCTAACTGGCCACCTGAGAGGGGATGAATGAACATGGATCTGAGCGATATTCTTCCGGAAGATTGGGCAAACGGCCGCTTCATTGGTCGGGTTGCATCCCCGGAGGGACCGACGCCGGTTTTGCTGGCAGGTGGCGTCCTTTATGATCTGACTCCCGTCGCTGCTACCGTTTCCTCAGCCATTGAGCGCCGCGCATTCGCGCCGACGGACGCGATCATCGCGACCCTGGACAAGGATGCTCCGGCGCTGCCCGATGGCTTCGACCTTCTCAGCCCGGTCGATCTCCAGTGCATTAAGGCCGCTGGCGTGACGTTCGCGGTCTCCGCGATCGAGCGTGTGATCGAAGAGCGTGCGCGCGGCGACGCGAGCAAGGCTGCGGAACTGCGCGCCGGCATCGAGGCCCGTGTGGGCGCCGGCATCCGTTCGGTCGTTCCCGGCTCGGATGAGGCCGCAGCCCTCAAGGCCGTGCTCATCGACGACGGCCTCTGGTCGCAATATCTCGAAGTGGCGATCGGCCCGGATGCGGAAGTCTTCACCAAGTCTCCCGTTCTCTCGACAGTCGGCACGGGCGCACCGATCGGCGTACGCTCGGACTCCTCCTGGAACAATCCGGAGCCGGAAGTCGTCCTCG
This sequence comes from Sphingobium sp. CR28, assembly GCF_052327305.1. Lineage (GTDB taxonomy): Bacteria > Pseudomonadota > Alphaproteobacteria > Sphingomonadales > Sphingomonadaceae > Sphingobium. The sequence goes on from NZ_CP182486.1 coordinate 1,082,684, forward strand.
CGGCGGACAGCCACGGCGAAGTCGTCGGCGCTACGCTCGGAAACGACGTCAATCTCCGCGATTTCGAGGGGCGCTCGGCGCTGCTGCTCAGCAAGGCCAAGGACAACACGGCCTCCTGCTCCATCGGCCCGTTCATCCGCCTGTTCGATGACAGCTTCACGATCGACGACGTGCGTTCAGCCACAGTCGAGCTTACCATCGAGGGCGACGACGGCTATCGTCTGGAAGGCGTCAACCGCATGAGCGAGATCAGCCGCGATCCGCTCGATCTCATCGCCCAGTCGATGTCAGAGCATCATTATCCCGATGGTTTCGTCCTCTTCTGCGGCACGCTCTTCGCGCCGACGCAGGACCGCGACGTTCCCGGTGGCGGCTTCACGCACAAGCAGGGCGATATTGTGAGCATTTCCGCTCCCAAGCTCGGCACGCTGGTAAACCGGGTCACTACCTCGCGGGAAGCGCCAGCGTGGACGATGGGCATCGCAGGGCTCATGCGCAATCTGGCTCAGCGCGGCCTGGCCGATAAGATCTAGTCATGGCGCAAGCCGCCCTTCCACCTCTTTCTCTTCCCCGCCTTTCAGGAGACTCGGCACGTGCCGCATGAGCAGGTCATCGCGCAGGATATACGCGCCCGTTACCCAAGTCTCCTCGACAAGCGCGTAGTGGTGACAGGGGGTGGCTCGGGTATCGGCGCCGGCCTCGTCGCGGGCTTCGTCGCTCAGGGTGCGCGAGTCGCTTTCGTCGATATTCTGGATCGCGAGTCCGAGCGGCTCGTTGAGGGTGTGCACGACGGCGCCCGGCATGACGCCCGCTTCATCCATTGCGACCTGACCGATGTGCCGGCGCTCGAAAGCGCGATGCAGACGATAACCCGCGACATGGGCGGCATCGACATTCTGGTGAACAACGCCGCCAATGACGATCGCCACGGAATCGAGGAAGTGACTCTCGATTACTGGGAAGACCGGATGGCGGTGAACCTGCGCCACCAGTTCTTCGCGGCGCGCTCCGTCATTCCCGCGATGAAGAGTCAGGGCAAGGGAGCGATCGTCAACCTCGGGTCGATCAGCTGGCATCTGGGCCTTGAGGATCTCGCGATCTACCAGATTGCCAAGGCCGGCATTGAAGGCATGACCCGTGCGCTCGCCCGCGAGCTCGGCCCTCATGGCATCCGCGTGAACACGGTGGTGCCCGGCAACGTACAGACGCCACGCCAGATGAAATGGTACACCCCCGAAGGCGAGCGCGAGATTGTCGATGCGCAGTGCCTCAAGGGGCGCATTCAGCCCGAGGATGTCGCCGCGCTCGTGCTGTTCCTCGCATCGGACGACGCCCGCATGTGCACAGCGCACAATTACTGGGTAGACGCGGGCTGGCGCTGATGGCCCGCGCTGTCTCCTGTGTTGCCGAGACCGGCTGCACTCTGGGCGAAGGTCCCGTTTGGGACCATGCCCGGCAATGCCTCTGGTTCGTGGATATCAAGCAGGAGCAGCTTCTCCATCTCGACCCAGCGAGTAACGCGATCACGCGATATGCGGCGCCCGGGCAGATCGGCTGGGTGATCCCCGCAACGGACGGCCGGCTGGTCGCGGGCCTGCAAAATGGCCTTTACTGGTTCGATCCCGAGCGTGGCCGCTTCTCCTTCTGGATGGAAGTGCCCGGCGAACCAGCCACCAACCGCCTCAACGATGCCTGCTCGGACGACGAGGGCCGGATCTGGTTCGGCTCGATGGACGATGGCGAAGATGCCGTCAGCGGCAGGTTCTACGTGTTGGAGCGCGGCACCATCGTCCCCCGCGGCCCGGCACCGATCAGCATCACCAATGGCCCAGCAGTCGCTGCGGCTCGCGGACGCATCTACTTCACTGATACGCTCGGCGGCACCATGTCCGTCGCCGATCTGGACCGGAGCGGCGCGGTCGGCGCCGCCCGCCTGCTCGCGACCATCCCGGAAGCGGAAGGCTATCCCGATGGTCCGGTCGTGGACAGCGAGGGTTGCATATGGACCGGCGTGTGGGCCGGAGATGGCCCACGCCGATACAGCGCGGACGGAGCATTGCTCGAAACCGTGGCCATGCCGGTGCGAAACGTCACCAAGATCGCGCTGGGCGGCGCTGACTTCCGCACCGCCTATGTGACGACGGCCCGCAAGGGGCTGGATGCCGAGGCGCTCGCCGCGCAACCGTTGGCGGGCGGACTGTTCTCGTTCCGCGTCGACGTCGCCGGAACCCCAGTTACACCCTACGCACTCTGAACAGGCACTAATGATCGTCGGCGTTCGACGAACAGCAGTGACGGGACTTTTGCCGGCTTCCCACGCCCGCTAGTGTCGCGCCATCCGGCCCTTGGCCGCACGACACTTCCGGAAAGGGATTTGATGTATAAGTCAGTCATCGCCGCCGCGCTGGCGTCAGTCAGCCTCGCGGCCTGCACGGCGCAAAACGCCAGCAATGCTGCGCCGGAAACGGCCGCCGCCACGCCGCCGCCCGCTGCTGCCCCCGCCCCCAAGGCGGAAATCGGCACTTATGGTTTTGACACTGCCGGCATGAACACCAGCGTCGCGCCGGGCGACAATTTCTACGAATATGCCAATGGCAGCTGGGCGAAGAACACGCCCATTCCCGAAGACAAGTCGAATTACGGCATGTTCACCGCGCTCGACGATCTCTCCAAAAGCCGCACCAAGGAGATTCTCGATACCGCCAAGGATGACTCGTCAAGCCTGATCGGCAACGCCTATGCCTCCTATCTGGACCAGGCGACGGTGGAAGCGAAGGGCCTGACGCCGATCAAGCCCTGGCTGGACCAGATCAAGGCGGTGAAGACCAAGAGCGACTATGTCCAGATTGTCGCCCAGGCGGCTCGCAACGGCGTTTCCGGTCCGTTCGGCGGCTATGTCGGTCAGGACGACAAAAACCCAGAATCCTACATCTTCTTCCTCTACCAGAGCGGTCTCGGCATGCCGGATCGCGACTATTATCTCTCGACCAATCCCAAGCTGGTCGAAACCCGCGCGGCCTATCTCAAGCATCTCGAGAAGATGTTTGCGCTGACCGGGGAGCCGAGTGGCGCGGCGCGTGCCAAGGCCGTCCTCGATTTCGAGACGGCGATTGCGAAGGTCCACTGGACGCAGGTCGAAAGCCGGGACGCGGACAAGGTCTACAACAAGATGACGCTTGCGCAGCTCACCAAGCTTGCGCCCGGATACGACTTTGCAGCCGTCATGAAGGCGAACGGCATCGTCTCCGATCCGCTCGTTGTGGCCCAGCCAAGCGCGATCAAAGGCACGGCGGCATTAATCGCGAAAACGCCGATCGCTGTGCTGAAGGACCAGCTTCTCATCCGTAGTCTGGACGACCTTTCCGACTATCTGCCCGATGCCATCGCCAACGAGAACTTCGCTTTCTACGGTACTGCCCTCTCCGGCACGCCACAGCGCGAGGAGCGCTGGAAGCGCGCGGTCACGTTCCTGAAGGGCAGCCTCGGCGAGGAAGTGGGCAAGGCCTATGTCGCCAAATATTTCCCGCCCGAGACGAAGGCAGCGGCCGACGAGCTGGTGAAGAATGTGCTCGCGGCCATGGGCAGGCGGATCGATGGCCTCTCGTGGATGAGCGCGGAGGCCAAGGCGCGAGCCCGCCAAAAGCTCGCGGCCTTCACGCCCAAGATCGGCTATCCGGATCGCTGGCGCGACTATAGCGGGCTGGAGATGAAGCGGGACGATCTGTTCGGCAACGCGATTCGCTCTAACCAGTGCGACTTCGCCTATAATGTCGGCAAGCTCGGCAAGCCCATTTATCGCTGGGAATGGGGCATGACACCGATGGAGATCAACGCCTACGCCAATTTCGGCATGGTGGAGATCGTCTTCCCAGCTGCCATCCTCCAGCCGCCCTTCTTCGATCCACATGCCGATCCGGCAGTCAACTATGGCGGCATCGGCGCCGTGATCGGCCACGAAATCAGCCATCATTTCGACGATCAGGGCGCCAAGTACGATGCGAGCGGCCGCCTGTCGCAATGGTGGACAGAACAGGACGTCAAGAACTTCAAGGGGCTGACCGATCAGCTGGTGAAGCAATATGACGCCTATGAGCCGCTGCCTGCCGAACATGTGCAAGGCGCGCTGACGCTGGGCGAAAACATCGCCGATCTCGCTGGTCTAACAGTGGCTTATGACGCCTATAAGCATGCTCTGGGTGGCAAGGACGCGCCGGTGCTGGACGGCACGACCGGCGATCAGCGCTTCTATCTCGGCTGGGCGCAGGTCTGGCGCCGCAATTACCGTGAGGCGAATCTTCGCCAACGCCTGCTCACGGATCCCCACGCGCCATCCGAACAACGGGCGGCCGTCGTGCGCAACCTCGACCCCTGGTATGGCGCGTTTGCAGTTTCCGCAACTGCGAAGCTGGCGCTCGATTCTAACGCTCGCGTGAGGATATGGTAAACGTCTAGGCGGCATTCATGGTTAAGTTAACCATCATTATCGCTCTGAAATAATCTAACGATCTCATAACGATCGCGGAAACGCGTGACTTTCTCATTTCGGGACGGTCAGTTTGCGACAAACCGGGCGTTAATCAGGTTGCTATGCAAGATTAATTATGCGTAAACTTGCGCCTCATCCATTCAGGGCAAATGTGGGAGTTCAGAATGAAATCTATCCTTTATGCAGGCGCGGCCGTCATCGCCGCAATGAGCGTTTCGGCAACCGCCAACGCGACCGAGTATTTCGGCGGCATCATCGGCATGACCGGTGGTCCTGACTATTTCACCGGCTCGTTCGGCACGGCGCACACGACTGACTTCGTCGACACGTGGACCTTCGGCTCTTCGTTCCCGGCGGGCCTTGCTGACGCATCGGTGATCAACATCTCCTTTGCTGATGCAACCGACATCAGCTTCACGGAAGCCACGCTGAACGGCGTCGCCATGACCATCACGAACGGCGCTCCGCTTGCGACCGCCTACACGCTCTCGCAGATCTTTTCGCCCGGCGGCGTGAACACGCTTGTACTCAAGGGCGTAGCCGGCGGTAGCGCGAGCTACTCTGGCACGGTGAACTTCACCGTTGCTCCGGTTCCTGAGCCCGCCACCTGGGCCATGATGATCGCGGGCCTCGGCATTGCCGGTGCTGCTCTGCGCCGTCGCGCCAGCCGCGTGGCTCTGTCGTTCAGCTAATCTGAACATCGCGCCTATCCTTTAGGATGGTCGCACAAGAATATGGAAGATAGCCGGCTGAGCGCTTGTTCAGCCGGCTTCTTTCTGTCTGCTGTTCCCTGTCACATGGACAACGCCAGCGCCCTCGCAGACGAAAGGGCACGTCGCTGATAGCGTTGCTCCGGCGACAGGTGATCCTGCCTTACCGCCCGTTCCCTCTGGGCATTTCAATCCAAAAAGGGGAGCCGTTACCCGCGCCCCCTCGCAGCCAGACGCCAAAGCCGTTCGACTGGCCCCTGCCCGAAGGTGCGGCGCCAGCCCCAGCACAGCAGCAGAAGAAGGCCCGTGGCCCCCGCCGCGATCGCCAGCAGCGGCGCTCGCCCCAGCGTCCCGTACAGCGCGGCGCCATAGCCATAGAAGAGCGTCGTCATGATGAGGCTCGTGAACAGATAGGCCGAGAGTGCCAACCGGCCCACCGCGATCACCGCGTCACGCAACCAGCCCCGAACCAGCCCGTCGCACAGCAGCATGGCGAGGGCGGCGTGACCCACGGCGAGCGGCAGGCGAAGCGGCAACGACCAGCCGAGAATGCTTGCCTGCGCCGCCAGCGGATCGCCGCTGGAGAGTATCCAGGCGGCTAGGCCCGCCATCGGCACCAGTCCCACTGCCCAACTGCGCAGCCAGGTCGCGCGATACTGCGCGGGCGTCCATTGGCCCGAGAGGAAGCCGCCTTTCAGCATTGCCATGCCGAAGGCCATGAACCCGAGCGTCTCCAGCAAACTAAAGCGCACCGCCCCCGCAGCCATATCCGCAATGTGCAGCAGGCGATCAGTAACGAGAGCGACGTAGCCGGACTGATGGAGAGCGACGTCCTTCGCCACGGCGGCGCTCGGCGCCACCCCTAGCGCGTCCGCATAGGCCTGCCAGACGGAGAGACTTGTCCCGCCCGCTTCGGCCGCGCTTCGCATCCAGAAGGGCGGCAGGACGGAAAGCATCACGAACACCCACTGCGCGGCGATGAACCCAAGCCCCCATTTGAGCAGGGCGAGTTGGTCGAGTCGCGCCAGTCGCGTGCCGATCAGACCTGCGAACGCGAGTTGCAGCAGGATATCGCCGTCCCACAGCAACAGATAATGAGCAAGGCCAATGGGGATCAGCGTCCACATGCGCCGCTGATGCATAGCGAGACCATCTTGCCCGCGCGTCTCCGCTGCCTCCATGACCAGCAACATCGATGCGCCGAACATAATCGCGAAGAGCGCGCGCATCTTCCCATCGACGAACAGGAACGTGAAGAGCCAGGCGGCAATGTCCACCCCGCTGGACATGCCCCATGCGAACGGATTGATCGAGGCAATGCTCGGCAGGCCAAATGCCGCGACGTTCGCGACGAGAATACCGATGACGGCCAACCCTCGCAGGAAGTCGAGGGCCTCAATGCGTTCGCTCTCCTCCTCGGGCGGAAGCACTGGAAACGGGATGGCGGGCGACGAGCCGCCACTGCCCGCTCTATCGACGACAGGACCGGAAGATCCCCGGTCGGGCAAAGTCGAAGACCCTGACGACGCGTCCGGCGCGGCCTGCTTCGGACGCATTGCATTCGCGACCGGCGACGTGGATGCGGGCCGGCGCGGCGGGCCGCCGCGCTTGCGGGAACGGGACTTGGGCATGGACTCGGCTTCGCTCGGCTACAATCGTTCTGGAAAGTCCCTTCCCTTGCGTCTTTTGGCCCAATTGTCCACTTGGCTCGTCCGTGGCATGGGCGGGCCATGAGCGCGGAACGCAAGACACGAATCAGCGCGGCATTCGGCGCGGCCGCGCCGCATTATGATCGCGCAGCCGCGCCCCAGCGCTTCGCCGCTGCTCTTCTGGCCGACCTCGCCGGTCAGCGCCGGATCGCACCAAATGCGCGAATTCTCGAACTGGGTTGCGGCACCGGCATATTGACGCGCCTGCTGCGGGCGCGCTGGTCCGACGCGGAGCTGATCGCGAGCGACCTCTCGCCCGATATGCTCGCTCATGCGGCAGCCGATCCTTTTCTCGCCGCGACATTCCTCACGATCGATGGCGAGCGCCCCCCCTTTCAGGACGCCGCGTTCGATCTCGTCCTCGCCAATCTCGCCTTCCAGTGGTTCGACGATATGGAGAGCGCGATTGCCCGGCTGGTGCCGCTGCTGCGGCCCGGCGGCAGCCTTATTTTCTCGACCATGGGAGCGGAAAGCTTTGTAAACTGGCGCGCCGCGCATGCCGCATGCGGTGAGGCGTGCCCCATGCCTCCCTATCCCGACCTTGCTCGGCTCGATGCAATGATCGCGCCTTATGCGGATGCGTTCGTGTTCGATGAGCATGTGCCGCTCGCGGAGGCTGGCGCGCGAGCGCTGCTGGCCCATCTCAAGGGCATTGGGGCGACTGTCCCGGCTGAAGGGACCGCGCCCCTGTCCCCCGGCGCCCTGCGCCGTGTCATGGCGGCTTATGATCTGGCGGGCGGAGTGGATGGCTATCACTTGCTGTTCGCGCGCGTGACCCGGCCATGAGTACGCCGTCGCCTTTCCCCATCCGCCTCGCTTCGTCACAGGACGCAGCGGCGCTGTCCGCGCTCAAGATACGCTGCTTCCGTGAGACCTTTCTCACCGAGGGGTTCGACATCCCATACCCCCCCACAGAGCTGGCTCGTTTCGAGGACGAAAGCTATGGCCTGCCAAGGATAGAAGCCGAGCTCGACGACTCCTCACATGCGACCTGGGTTGTTGAGGCCGCGGACGGGAGCCTCGTCGCTTATGCCCACGCCGGCCCCTGCAAGCTTCCCCATCCGGAGGCCGATGCCTCTCAGGGCGAGCTCTACCAGCTCTATATTCGCCGCTCGCATCAGGGGCTGGGCCTCGGCCAGTCCCTGATGTCTCTCTCGCTGGACTGGATTGCGACGACCTATCCCGGCCCGGTCTGGCTGGGCGTCTGGTCCGGCAATGAAAAGGCGCAGCGCTTTTATGCCCGTCTCGGCTTCGGCAAGGTCGGCGACTATCACTTCATGGTCGGTGACCACGCCGACGCCGAATTCATCTTCCGGCGAGGCTGACGCGGTGCTTGCGCACCGGTCGCGTCAACCGTCCATCAACGCCGGGAAGAAGCCTTCATGCGCAGACCGCAGCGCATCGAGCGTCACGCAATAGTCGGCCTTGGGCAATTCGAAGATGATGCGGCTTCCGATCGTCCGGCCGATATGGCTCACGACCACGCCGCTTGCTTCCGCGCGTGAGAGAAACGCACCAAGCGCCGCGTCGCGCACCGTCACGACATACAGGCCCTGATCCTCGGCGAAAAAGGCTTCCGCCACGGATCCCTCAAACGGCTGATCGAGAATCGCGCCGATATTCCCGGCTAGCGCCATCTCCGTGATGGCGACGGCCACGCCGCCGTCCGACACATCATGGCAGGCCGTGATCGCACCGGACTGGATCGCCGCACGCACGAAGTCACCGTTGCGCTTCTCCTCATCGAGATCGACGCGGGGCGGTGGCCCGGCTTCGGTGCCCTCGCGGCCATGCACGTCACGCAGCCAGATCGACTGACCGAGCTGCCCATGGCGCTCGCCGACCAGAAGGATGATGTCGCCCGTGCCCTTGAACGCAATGGTCGCCATGCGATCGACATCGTCAAGCAGGCCAACGCCGCCGATAGCCGGCGTAGGGAGGATGGCGCTGCCGCCACCCGTCGCCTTCGACTCGTTATAGAGCGAGACGTTGCCCGACACGATCGGGAAGTCGAGCGCCGTGCAAGCCTGCGCCATGCCCTCGATGCAGCCGACAAACTGCCCCATAACGCGCGGATTCTGCGGGCTGGCAAAGTTCATGCAGTCTGTGGTCGCGAGTGGAGTGGCGCCCACCGCCGTGATGTTGCGCCAGCATTCGGCGATCGCCTGCTTGCCGCCTTCGACCGGATCGGCGAAGCAATAGCGCGGCGTGCAATCCGTGCTGATCGCCAGACCTTTCTTTGTGCCGTGAACGCGCACGACCGCCGCATCGCCGCCGGGGCGCTGCAGCGTGTCCGCGCCGACCATGTGGTCATATTGCTCCCATATCCAGCGGCGGCTGGCGATGTCGGGCGATCCCATCAGTTTCAGCAGATCAGCCGCCACGTCCTGCGTATCGAGCGCATCGGTGAGCGCATTAGCTGGCGGGGTGGGCTCGTGCGGCCGGTCATAGACCGGCGCGTCATCGGCCAACGGACCCAGCGGAATGTCGCATACCGTCTCGCCATGATGGACAAGCACCATGCGGCCCCCATGCTCGGTGGCTTCCGTGACTTCGCCGATCACCGCGAAGTCCAGCTCCCACTTCTTGAAAATGGCTTCGGCGAAAGCTTCCTTGCCCGGCTTCAGCACCATGAGCATCCGCTCCTGGCTTTCGGAGAGCATCATTTCATAGGCCGTCATGCCGGTTTCGCGCTGCGGCACCTTGTCCATGTCGAGTCGGATGCCGACGCCGCCCTTGCTGGCCATCTCGACCGAAGAGCTGGTGAGGCCCGCCGCGCCCATGTCCTGAATGGCAACGATCGCGTCGCTGGCCATCAGTTCTAGACAGGCTTCGATCAGCAGCTTCTCGGTGAAGGGATCGCCCACCTGCACGGTCGGGCGCTTCTCTTCGCTGTCCTCGCCGAAATCGGCCGAGGCCATGGTTGCGCCATGAATGCCGTCGCGGCCGGTCTTGGAGCCGACATAGACGATCGGGTTGCCGACGCCCGACGCCGCCGAATAAAAGATCTTGTCCTGTTCCGCGACGCCCACGGTCATCGCGTTGACGAGGATGTTGCCATCATAAGAGGCGTGGAAGTTCACTTCGCCGCCAACGGTCGGCACGCCCACGCAATTGCCATAGCCGCCGATGCCGCGCACCACGCCGCTGATGAGGTGGCGCATCTTGGGGTGATCCGGCCGGCCGAAGCGCAGCGCGTTCATGTTTGCCACGGGCCGCGCACCCATGGTGAACACGTCGCGCAATATGCCGCCCACACCCGTGGCCGCGCCCTGATAGGGCTCGATGTAGCTGGGATGGTTATGGCTCTCCATCTTGAAGATGGCAGCCTGCCCGTCGCCAATGTCGATGACGCCGGCATTCTCGCCAGGCCCGCAAATCACCCAGGGCGCCTTGGTCGGCAGTTTCTTCAAATGGATGCGGCTCGACTTGTAGGAGCAGTGCTCGCTCCACATCACCGAGAAGATGCCCAGCTCCGTCCGGTTCGGCTCCCGGCCGATCGCCGCGACGATGCGGTCATATTCCTCGGGCGTCAGCCCGTGTTCTGCGACAATTTCCGGGGTGATCTGGGGTGCTGCGCTCGACATGAGCGGGCCTTTATCGCTGCATGGATGAGGACACAACCTTGTCCGGCCCGAACACCGAATAAACCGGTCACGAGACCGTGTGCCCCCTGCTTGCATTTCGGAGCCGGGCGAAGCACCCTGCCTTACCTTAAGGGTAGCGCAAGGAGGGGGAAATGAGACTACATCGAGTGCTGATCGCCATGATGCTGGGGAGTATGGCCGTGCCCGCACTTGCGCAGGAACCTGTCGTCGGCGTGCCCGACCCGGAGGCGCTGTTCCAGGACCGGGATCCGGTGATTCACCGCAACAAACAGTCCACGCTCCACATCATGCGCGAACTGCTTCAGTGCAGTCATTGGAGCGATGCCGACACCTGGCTGACCGAGCGCTATATTCAGCACAATCCCAATGTGGTGTCCGGCCTCGCCCCGGTTGTCCGCTTCTTCGGCTCACGTCCCCGCGCGCCCAGTTGCGACAAGCTGACCACGCCGGTCGTGGCTGTGCTTGCCGACAGGGATCTGGTTGCAGTGGTGACCGCGCGCACGCTCAAGCATCCGACCGAGCCCGGCAAGACCTACACGACAAGCTGGTTCGACATGTGGCGCTTCGTGGATGGCAAGGCGGACGAACATTGGGATGGCGCCGAGCTATCCCCGCCAAGGCCCACGCCTCCTCCCGCTGCCCCCTCGAACTGAGATCGCCGCAAACAAAAGCGGAACCCATGAAAAAGGCCGGCCCCCCTTGGAGACCGGCCGCAATTGCGAAGAAGCGGCCTTTCAGCGCGCCGTAATAAAATCGGTATCAGCCCGTCTTGCAGGCGAGACCATTGTAAGTGACTTCGGCCCCGCCGCCCTCGAGCTTCTTGGAACCGTCCGCGGAGACGAAAGCCTGACCGACTTCCGGCGCCTTCAGGTCGGTCACTGGACCTTCCTTCTCGGTCTTGAGGTGCGCGGTCTTGTCGTCGTTCATGAAGTCGACGAAAATCAGGCTGTTGTCCTTGCAGCGATACTGATGGCTTTCCTTCAGCATCGGCGGCAGTTCCACGGCGGCGGCGTTTGCCAGCGCGGCTTCCTGCGGATCACCATAGGTTTGATTGACCGTTTCGGCCTGGGGCTTGCATCCGGCGACGACAATCGCAGCGAGAAGCGGAGCGGCGGAAAAAATGAGGGATAATTTTTTCATAACGCCGGGTTTTTGCGCGATTTGCTGCGGTGCGGTCAATTATATTGTTTGCTTGACCTGCCCGTCGCGGCGGCGTCTAATCAGACTCTTCACCATAGCCCTTGACCGCGTGATCCCCGCCCGCCAATGCTTAAGGCTATGGCGGACACTCCTGATCCCGGCGCGCTGACGTTCGAAGAAGCCCTCAAGCGCCTGGAAGCGATCGTCCAGCAGCTTGAACGCGGCGATGTGCCGCTCGATCAGTCAATAGATCTGTACGCGGAAGGCGACCGGTTGCGCGCACAGTGCGAGGAACGACTGGGCGCTGCACAGGCGCGGATCGACCAGATCGTTGCGGGAGCTTCCGGGGAAGCCCTAGCGACCAGAGCCTTCCCGCTGGATTGATGACCTTGGCTCTCGCCACCACCCCGTCCATCGAAGAAGCCATGGCGGATATGGCCACGGCCATTGACGCGGAGTTCGACCGGCTGCTGACCGTTCCGAACGATCCCCGCGCGCGGCTTTATGAGGCCATGCGGCATAGCGCAATTGGTGGGGGCAAGCGACTGCGCCCGCTCCTCGTTCACGCCAGCGGCTCGCTTTTCAACGTATCGCGCGAAAGCATCGTGCGCACTGGGCTCGCCGTGGAATGCATCCACGTCTATTCCCTGATCCATGATGATCTTCCGGCCATGGACGATGACGACCTGCGCCGGGGCAAGCCTACCGTGCATCGCGCCTTCGACGAGGCGACGGCCATTCTGGCGGGCGACTGCCTGCACGATCTTGCCTTCTCCGTCCTTGCCGACGCGGAGACTCATGCGGACCCGTTCGTGCGCTGCGATCTCATTCGCGCGCTGGCTCTGGCCAGCGGCCCGGCGGGCATGGCGGGCGGTCAGATGATGGATCTGGAAGCGGAGAACGCGAACTTCGATCTTCCGACCACCACCCGGCTCCAGCAGCTCAAGACGGGCGCGCTGTTCGGCTTTTGCGTCGAAGCCGGCGCCATTCTCGCGCGTCTGCCCGAGGAAGGGCGGCGGGGCCTGCACGGATACGCGCGCGACCTCGGCCTTGCGTTTCAGATCGCCGACGACCTGCTTGATGTGGAAGGCGACGCCGGGAGCACCGGGAAGGCGGTCGGCAAGGATGCTGCCGCCGGCAAGGCGACCTTCGTCTCGCTGATGGGCGTCGAAGAAGCGCGCACTCGTGCGACCATGCTCGTTGATCAGGCCAAGACTCATCTTGCTGCCTTCGGCCCGGAAGCCGACCTGCTGCGCGCCATCGCCGATTTCTCGGTTTCGCGGAGGCATTGACCCGATGACGAATGCGCGCCGCATTGGTGTCTATCCCGGCACGTTCGATCCGGTCACGCTCGGGCACATGGACATCATCCGTCGGGGAGCGAAGCTGGTCGATAAGCTCGTGATCGGCGTCACGACCAATGCGTCCAAATCACCACTCTTCTCGGTTGATGAACGGCTGGCCATGGTCCAGCGCGAATGTGCGCCGCTTGGCGCTTCCATCGAAGTGGTTCCCTTCGATTCGCTTTTGATGCATTTCGCGCAGGCGCAGGGCGCCAGCATCATTCTGCGCGGCCTGCGCGCCGTCGCCGATTTCGAATATGAGTATCAGATGGCGGGGATGAACCAGTATCTCGACGCAAGCATCGAGACGGTTTTCCTCATGGCGGATGTGTCGCTTCAGCCCATCGCTTCCCGTCTGGTCAAGGAGATAGCGGGTCTGGGCGGGGACATCAGTCGCTTCGTTTCTCCAGCCGTGCGCGAGCAGGTGCTCGCCCGCCTTCCCTCTCGCGCGACTTGACCGGACAGGCCGGGTTCAGCATGGAGGCGTCATAATGACCGCGCTCATGCTATTGACCGGTACAAAGCTTTATTCGAGGCGGGTTTATTTGAGGCCGACCATGTTTGATTTTCGTCGAATGCTGGTGCCCGCGATTGCTGGCGCGCTTTTGCTCCAGATGCCCGGAACTGCCTTCGCCCAGCGCAAGCCTGAGGATGTTGCGCGTGAGGCTGACATGGCAGCCCGCGCGGAAGCGGACGCCAAAAAGCTGCGGGACGAGCAGGCCGTTAGCAAGCCGCTCCTGATCAACGTTCCCGTAGACCCGGCAAATGTCTGGGTGCTGGATCTCTCCGATGGCGGAAAGGTACGGATTCAGCTGCGGCCGGATGTTGCGCCGGAGCATGTCGAGCGCATCAAGACGCTGACTCGCGAGCATTTTTACGATGGACTCCTCTTTCATCGCGTGATCGACGGGTTCATGGCACAAGGCGGCGATCCCAAGGGGGACGGCACCGGCGGCTCGCCCCTGCCGGATCTCAAGCAGGAATTTTCATGGCTGCCGCACATGCGCGGCACAGTGTCCATGGCCCGCGCGCAGAGCGAGGACAGCGCGAACAGCCAATTCTTCATCATGCTGATGCCGCGCCTGCAGCTCGATCACAAATATACGGTGGTCGGACGCGTGATCGACGGGATGCCGGGCGTCGACGCCATCGCAAAGGGCGAGCCGCCAAGCGCACCCACCAAGATCGTCCGCGCCTATCTGGAGAAGGACGGCGCGGCCAGCTGAAGCCCGCTTCGGCTGGCCCAGAAGCTCAGGCAGGCTTTTGCTTTCGAAATGCGCGTCGACCTCTTCGATTTCGATCTCCCGGCCGATCGCATCGCGCTTCGGCCGGCCGTGCCGCGCGACAGCGCCCGGTTGCTGCGCGTCGAAAAGGGCGCGCTAAGCGACCATCATGTTTATGATCTGCCTACCCTGCTGCGCGCGGGAGACATGCTCGTCTTCAATGACACCCGCGTCATCCCTGCTCAGCTTGAAGGTAGGCGCGGCGAGGCCCGCATCGGCGCCACCTTGCACAAGCGGATCGACCTGCGGCGCTGGGAAGCCTTCCTCAAGAACGCGAAGCGCGTCCGTCCAGGCGACCGCATCGATTTCGGCCAGGACGTGATCGCGGTAGCGGAATCGCGCGAGTCCGACGGCTCGTTCATCCTTGCGTTCGAAGGCGAGGAGCCAGTTGAGCTGCTGCTCGAACGCGCCGGCACCATGCCGCTGCCGCCCTATATCGCTAGCAAACGCGCCACGGACGAGCAGGATCGCAGCGATTACCAAACCATGTTCGCCGCGCGCGATGGAGCCGTCGCTGCGCCGACGGCCGCGCTGCACTTCACGCCGGACCTGATGGAGTCGCTTGCCAGTCATGGCATCGAAACGGCGATGCTGACGCTCCATGTCGGCGCGGGCACGTTTCTGCCGGTGAAGGCCGATGACACAGAGGACCACCGGATGCATGCCGAGTGGGGCATGATCGACGCGCCGACCGCCGATCGCCTCAATGCCGTGCGTGCGCGGGGCGGACGTGTCATCGCGGTGGGCACCACAGCGCTCCGCCTCATCGAAAGCGCGAGCGGGGACGACGGCATCATCCGCCCCTTCACGGGGGAGACGCGGATCTTCATCACGCCGGGCTATCGCTTTCAGGGCGTCGACGGCCTCATGACCAACTTCCATTTGCCGCGCTCCACCCTCTTCATGCTGGTGAGCGCGCTGATGGGCCGAGAGACAATGCACGCGGCCTATGCCCACGCCATCGCGAATGGCTATCGCTTCTACTCCTACGGCGACTCGAGCCTGCTGCTGCGTAGCTGAAGCAGTCAGACTGCCGCGATCACGCCGCCCGCGAGCGATCCGGCGACCAGCATTCCCTGCATGATCCGCTTCGCTGGCCACCGTCGGCCGATCAAGATCGAGGCAAGCAGGAAAAGCGTCGCGCTTCCCCAAAAGAGGGTAGCAAACGGCACGGCATTGCCAATGGTTACCCGCGCAAGGAAACAGATGGAGAGCGCCAGCGGCGTGCCCCATATAACGCCATCCCACGCTGCAATGAGGCGCGGCTCGTCCAGACCCCTGCGCCGGCGTTTGCGAAGCCAGATATAGGTGCCGGTGGCGCAAATGGCAGTAAGCGCAAGCCCCATCACCGCGTAAGCGATCTTCACGGTCAGTCCGCCGAAATTGCCGAAATGCAGATTATAAGTGGATGCCGCCGCCTGCTGGCCAAGCGCACCGTCAGACAACCCCGCCTTGCCGATGTAGCGCCCGCTGGCATCGTAATTGTAATTTTCGCCATAGATCAGCCGCCGGGGATGCTCGGCGATGATCTGGATATGCTGGCCCTGCGTCAGCGGGTCGTGCAGAATGATGTAGGTCGGCGTCACGCCCGTCACGCGCGCCGAGAAGTCACGCATTGCCGCCGTAATATTTGGAAGGTCGGCGGGTTTGGGATCAGGCTTGCCTTCGCCCCCGAAAATAGGCGCATAGGCCGCCTCCACGTTCCCGCCATAATATTTCGTCGCGAGGCCATAAGCGCCGAGAGAGGCAAGGCAGATCATCGCGCCGGTCAGCGCAATCGCAATCGAGAAGGGCAGCGTCCAGACGCTCAGCCGGTTATGCCAGTCCGCCAGACCCACGCCGCCCTTGTCCCGCATGCGCAGGCGAAACGCATCCCGGAAGATGCGTGGATGGGCGATCACGCCGGAGATGGACAGCGCGAGGATCGCAACGCCAAGCAAGCCGACAAGGGTGACGCCAACGAGAGACGGGATGTTCAGCGTATAGTGAAGTGCGAGGAGAAATTCGGACCAGCCATTCTCCTCCTTCGCGGCAATCTGCCCGCTGGCATCGATATGGACCGCCTGACTGTCCGTCGTGATCGTCGTGCGCGGAAGCGCTTCTACCGGAAAATGCACGTAGAGATGCGTCGTCTTCGGCTTGCCCGCCTCACTCGCCAGCACGGCGGCCACGCCCCTCTGCACGGCATCCGGCGCGATGGCCGTCATCTCCGGCACGCCGCGCTGCTCGACGCGCTGCCACTCCTGATAAAAGACGCACAACGTGCCCGTCAGGCAGACGATGTAGAGCAGTGCGCCTGCGAGCAGACCGACCGCCGCATGGCTGGCCAGCCCCTGCTTCACCATCTCCTTGTCAAAAGCCGCTTTCATTGCCCTACTCCGGCAATAAGCACGCCGCCCGAGACGAGCGCGGGCAGCGCCAGCATCGCATATTGCCGCATACGGCGAGTCTCGAGCAGCATCAGAGCCATCAGCACTGCCCAGAGGAGCGGCAGCAGAAGCAGCGTCAGAACATTCGCGTCGGCCTCGTTCCAGCCGACAGAGACGGCGACACCGCGCGCTGCGACGCTCACCAGCATCACGACGATGAAGGCGAGCGGCACGGTCAGGACGAATGTCAGGACGCGCCGGCCGATCATTCGCGGCTCGCCCGGCTCAGGTAGCATGTCAACGCGCCGGCTCGATGCTTTGGACTTGCCCTGCGGAGACGTCCACGCCGCCCAGCCGAGCAGAGCAAGCGCGGCGCAAATCGCCCCGATCGACACCACCGTCAGCCCCCAGGCACCGGCATCCCACGCGCCGACAAGCAGCGCGGCGAGAAGCAGTGCCCAGGCGACAGCGTTGAAGATGGCCGAACGGACCGCTCGCTGCCACGACAAGCGAAGAAGCAGGACCGCCCCTGCCGCCATCGTGATGCCGGCAGCAATCACGCCATCGCTCCTGCCGAACGCTCGACAATAGCGCCGACGCCCTTTGCGGCACTGCTGGAGTTTCTTGCGCGAACCGGCATCGCCTTCACGATAATTCCTAATTTTCACCAACTGCAGACCAGTTAGTGAGAACCATTATCAATTACAACGATTTTTGGAAATTCGAGAAAATTGGCCGTTCTGCGCCATTTCCCGAGGGTCATGGTGACCCGCCTTCGATGCGACCGAGCATCAGATGCTCAGTGAAGTCCTAACAAAATCTTACGCTTGTCTTAACTAAATGAAAGTCCCCCTCAGGCTATGAGAGGGTATGTCATTGGGTCGCACCTTTGGTTGGCTGGGTTCGGTCTCGCGAGCGCTCGTCACGCAAACGCGGGACGATCCCCATTTGCGTCGCAGCCTCGTCGAAAGCCTTTATGCGTCGCCGACGTCCCTCGCCGCGGGCGCCGCGTGCGGCACCATGGTCGCGGTCACCATCGCGGTCCTGGCGCACACACCCGCCGCAGCCTGGCTCGCGACGCTGATCTGCGTCATAGCCATCGTGAGAACGATCGCTGCTTTCTCATTCCATCACTTCCGGCGACGGGCAGACGCTGCCTCCACCAAGCATTGGGAACGTCTCTACGAGATGGGCGCATGGCTCTACGCGGGCATGCTCGGCCTCATGGCGTTCTGCGTCCTCCAGTTGGAAAGCGACATTGCGATCCACCTGCTCGCCGTCTCGCTGACGGCAGGCTATTCGGGCGGCATATCCGGTCGCAACGCCGGGCGAGTCGAAATCGCGATCGGCCAGACGATCCTTGCTCTTGGGCCGACCGTCATTGGCCTCTGGATGCATGGCGGCCTCGCCTGGACAATGCTCGGCATCACCCTTGCCGTCATGATCCTCGGCATGATCGACATCAGTCGGACGATCCACCGCACGCTCATGGCGGCGTTGGTGGAGCAGCAGGAGAAGTCCCGGCTCGCTCTCAAATATGAGCGGATCGCCCGCTATGACCGCCTGACCGGGCTCGACAACCGCATGGCGATGCAGGCTCGGCTCAATCTGTTCCTGGATGAGCGCCGGACCGATCAGGATCGGCCGCTGGCGATCCTCTGGCTCGATCTCGACCGGTTCAAGACGATCAACGATCTTCTGGGACATATTGTCGGCGATGAGCTGCTGTGCGCAGTGGCCTCCCGCCTCGTCTCGACCGTCGGGGATGCAGGCCATGTGGCGCGGTTCGGCGGCGACGAGTTCGTCATCCTCTGCCCCGATGCCTCGGAAGAAATGGCCGATCATCTGGCAGCGGACATTGTCGCTGCGTTTCATGCGCCCTTCGAGCTTACGCATCACCAGCTCAGCGTCTCGTCTTCGGTCGGCATCGCGATCGCGCCTTTTGACGGGCACGAAGAGGTCGAGTTGCTCCAGCATGCGGACCTCGCCTTGTTCGAGGCAAAGAAGCACGGGCGCGACAATGCGCAGCGCTTTCGCTGGTCGATGAAGGACTTGCTGGAGCGCAACCGCCAGCTCGAGAACGGCTTGCGTCAGGCGATCGACGATAATCTCCTGACCGTCGTTTATCAGCCGATCTACGACATAAAGACCGGTCGGGTCTCCACCTGCGAAGCGCTGGTTCGCTGGACTCACCCCTCTCTTGGCCCGATCTCTCCCGGCGAGTTCATCCCCATCGCGGAAAGCAGCGGACTCATCGGCGCGCTTACCCGGCGCGTGCTCCAGACCGCCTGCGCCACTGCCGCCACATGGCCAGCCGACGTTCGGATCGCGGTGAATATCTCTGCTCAGTCCTTCCGTGGCGGCGAGTTGTCGGATGCTGTGATGGGCGCGCTGCTGAACAGCGGACTTTCGCCCTCCCGGCTTGAAATCGAAGTGACCGAATCGCTCTTTCTGGAGCGGGACACGCAGGTGGACATGTTGCTGAGCCAGCTCCGCTCAGCGGGCGTGCGCATGTCGCTCGACGATTTCGGCACGGGTTATTCGAGCCTTTCCTATCTGCGCTCGTTCCGCTTCGATTCGGTCAAGATCGATCAGAGCTTCGTGCGCTCTGCAGGCGAGGACCGGGAGGACCGGGCCGTCATCGCAGCCATTGCCTTCCTCGCCCAGCAGCTGGACATGGAGACGATTGCAGAGGGGATCGAGACGCCGCGCCAGCTCGCCTATGTGAGCGAGATGGGCCTCACCCACTGTCAGGGTTTTCTCATGTGCCGTCCAGTCAGCGCCGAAGTGGTGATCGAGGCGATCCACAAGGGTTTCCATGTCGACAGCGGCGCACCTCTTCTGAGGAAGTGGGGCAGCGCATGAGCTTTCCGCCGCGCTGGTAGCGCCGCGCGTTACAGGAAGTATTTGATCCGGATTTCCTGCTTCATGGCGGGGCCGGACACGTGGAAGCGCGCAGCCGCGAAACTCGGCGGGCCGAACATCAGAGCCGGATTGCCTGAGAACCCCACGCCTTCGCGGGGAATGCCCAGTAGCCGGTCGGCCTTGGAGTTGCCGTTCTCGTCATGGAGCACGGCCAGCGCATAATCGCCTGCGGGCACGCCGCTGAATATGATGTGCGCGCCCGGCCTCGCCTCGACGCTCGCCTTGAATGAGGCGGGATCCTGATCGCAACGCAGGAGAAACGCCGGTTCGCGGGTCAGGCACGCCCGCACCATTCCCTTGCTGGAGCGCATCCCCTCGAACGATATGCTGAGCTGCGTGGTGGCAGCGGACGCATCGGCCAAAGCGGTAGCCGGGAGGGCGATGAGCAAGCTCGCTCCGGCCAACAGCGCGGTCAGGCTCTGTCCCTGCCCGCCCCGATTCTTCTCAGCACTCCTTGGCAATCTTCCGCGCATTCGCCCTACTTCGTCCGCGCCGGAAGTGTTCCCAGTCCGCCGTCTGTGCCGCAGAGCCTGTCCCAGAAGCGGAAGTAAAGCCCGAAATTGCAGAGGTAGCGCTCATGATGGCGCTGATGGTGCGTAGCGGTGATGAGCCACTTTCCCGCCGGACCCTGCACGATCCACCGGGGAAACATCTCCCACCCCATATGATTGGAGACGCCCATAATCGTCATGATCGCGAGCACCACCCCGAGCGCGGCAACATGAATGGGGATGACGAAGACGAGGAGCGGGATCACGATCGCGCCAGTCACAGCCTCGATCAGATGAAAGTTCATGGCCGCCCAAGCCGTCGGCGGGCGACTTTCATGATGCACGGCATGAGCGATGCGAAACCAGCGCGGACGATGCATCAGCCGGTGGGTCCAGTAGAACCACGCATCGTGAAGCACGAGATAAAGAACGACCGAGACGGGCAGATACCAAAGCGGCAAAGCGCGAGGATCGGCGTAGATCAGCGTCCATCCCTTGGCCTGCCAGCCCCAGGCGACCAGCCCGGCGGGCGCGCCATAAACGAAGGCAGACGCCAGCGACCAGCCAATCTCGCGACGGATCTGCCGCTGCTGCCCGGTATAGAGGCCCGGCCGCGCGACTCGCGTCGCCAGTGCAAAGCCGCCGCTTGAGAGAAGATACCGTATGGCAATGATCGCGCTCATCGCGATCATGGAAGCCACGATGGAAGGAAGCACGGCCATGCCCCCCTATAGGCACGAGCGTCCACCTGCGCCAGCGCGCTAGGCGCGGGCCTCTGGCTAGGATAAGGCGGGTCCAATGGCTCGCCCCTCTCACGACACCGCGCCCTATGATATCGCTATCGTTGGCGCCGGCCTTTCTGGCGGGCTGCTTGCGCTCGCGCTGCGTGCGCGGCGACCAGAGCTTCGCCTTGCGCTGATCGACGGCGCCCCGCATGCGGGCGGCAATCATATCTGGTCGTTCTTCGGTGAGGATGTCGCACCGGAGGATCGCTGGCTCGTTGATCCGCTCGTAACGCGCGCATGGTCCGGTCATGATGTGCGTTTCGCTGACTTCTCACGCACCCTCACCGGCAGTTACGCCAGCATCGAGAGCGACGGGCTGGACGCTACCCTGCGCCGCGCCTTGCCCGCTGATGCTCTAATGCTGGGGCACGCCGCTACGGAGCTAACCCCTCACGCCGTTCGCCTCGCGAGCGGGCAAAGCGTGCAGGCAGGGGCCGTCATCGACGCGCGCGGCGCGCATGACATGCCGGGGCTGCAGCTCGGCTGGCAGAAATTTCTCGGCCAGCTCTGGACGCTCGACGCCCCCCATGGCCTGACCCGCCCGACAATCATGGACGCGACCGTGGATCAGTCGGAGGGCTACCGGTTCGTCTATCTGCTGCCCTTTTCAGCGACTGAAATCTTCGTCGAGGACACCTATTATTCCACCGAGCCCGCTCTGGACGTGCCGCGCCTGTCCGGCCTCATCGCGGACTATGTGTCGGCAAAAGGATGGCGCGGAACGCCTGCCGGGCGAGCGGAGACCGGCGTTCTCCCTGTCTGCATGGGCGGTGACGTCGCGCCGCTTATTGCAGGGACCGTGCCGCGTATCGGGGTCGGCGCCGGCTTCTTCCATGCGCTCACGGGCTATTCGCTGCCCGATGCCGTCCGCGTCGCCGTCCATATTTCCGAAAAACCCGAGCTTGGCCATGAGAGCCTGCTGGCTGCGACACGCGATCTCGCTCGGAAGCATTGGAAAGGCCAGGCCTTCTACCGGCTTCTCGCCGCGATGCTGTTCCGCGCGGCAGAGCCGGCTGAACGCCACCGCGTCCTCGCGCGCTTCTATCGGCTTGACCCCGCGCTCGTCGCCCGCTTTTATGCCGGCCGATCAACTTTCTGGGATAAGCTGCGCATCGTCAGCGGGCGTCCCCCGGTGCCGTTGCGCCGCGCTATCGCCGCACTTGGAGCACCACAGTAAGTGAAAAAAGCCGTCATCATCGGCGCCGGGTTCGGTGGTCTGGCCCTGGCGATCCGCCTCCAGTCCGCCGGCATTGCCACCACTGTCGTCGAGGCGCGGGATCGCCCCGGTGGACGCGCTTATGTGTGGGAGCGGGAGGGCCATGTGTTTGATGCGGGGCCGACCGTTATCACCGATCCCGATTGTCTGGCACAGCTCTGGCGACTCACCGGCCACGAGATGGCGAACGACGTCACGCTCCTGCCGGTCATGCCCTTCTATCGCCTGCATTGGCCCGATGGCACGAGCTTCGATTATTCGAACGACGACGCTGCGCTGACGGCCGAGATCAGCCGGCTCAACCCCGCCGATGTGGAGGGTTACGCCAAGTTCCTCAAATATGCCGCGGCCGTCTATGAGGAAGGCTATGTGAAGCTCGGCCATGTGCCGTTCCTGGATTTCAAGACAATGGTCCGCGCTGCCCCGGCGCTTGCCGAGCATCAGGCGTGGCGCTCGGTCTATTCAATGGTGTCCTCCTTCGTGAAGGACGAACGCCTACGCCAAGCGCTCTCCTTCCATACGCTGCTGGTCGGGGGCAATCCCATGACGACCAGCAGTATCTACGCGCTCATTCACAAGCTGGAGAAGGATGGCGGCGTCTGGTTCGCCAAGGGCGGCACTAATGCGCTGGTCCGCGCGATGGTGACGCAGTTCGAGCGTATCGGCGGGACGGTGCGGCTGGCGGACGCCGTGGAGCGGATCGAGACGGTCGGCGATCGGACGACCGGCGTCCTCCTGCGGTCGGGAGAGCGGATCGAGGCCGATGCCGTCGCCACCAATGCCGATCTGATGCACAGCTATGCCGACCTTCTACGCGATCATCCGCGCGGGCAGCGTTATGCCCGCAAGCTTGCCGGCAAGCGCTGGAGCCCGAGCCTGTTCGTCGTGCACTTCGGGCTAAAGGGCACATGGCCGGGCATCCCCCATCACATGATCCTGTTCGGCCCGCGCTATAAGGAGCTGCTCTCCGACATTTACGATCATGGCGTGCTGCCCGCCGACTTTTCGCTTTATCTCCATCATCCCACGGTGACGGACCCTGATCTCGCGCCGCCCGGCCACTCGACCTTTTACGCGCTGGCGCCGGTCGCCCATATGGGCAAGCTGCCGATCGATTGGGAGAAGACCGGGCCGATCCTTGCCGAGCGCATTCTCGATGAAATCGAGCGCAGGCTGATCCCGGACATCCGCTCGCGGATCACCGTGCAGTTCCATTATGCGCCCAGCGATTTCGCCCATGATCTTTCGGCGCATCATGGCAGCGCATTCAGCCTGGAGCCGCTTCTTACGCAAAGCGCGTGGTTCCGCGCGCATAATCGCGATGAGGTCATCAGCAATCTCTACGTCGTGGGGGCAGGCACGCATCCCGGCGCCGGAATCCCCGGCGTCGTCGGGTCCGCGCGCGCTGCGGCCGGGCTGATGTTGGAAGATCTGGCATGAACGAACTGAACCGCCTCGCGGTCTATTGCGGATCGGCGACTCCGGCCGATCCCCTCTATGTCGACACTGCCCGCGCAGTCGGTGCTACGCTGGCTCAGCGGGGCATCGGGGTGGTCTATGGTGGCGGGCGCCTTGGCCTCATGGGCGCCGTGGCCGATGGCGCGCTTGAGGCGGGCGGCGAGGTCATCGGGATCATTCCGCAGGCGCTGGTTCGCGCGGAAGTGGCGCATACCGGTTGCACCGAATTGCATGTCGTGACCGATATGCATGCGCGCAAGGCGCTCTTCACGTCTCTCTCGGACGGTTTCGTGACCCTGCCCGGCGGCGTCGGCACAATGGACGAGTTGTGGGAGGCGATCAGCTGGGCCCAGCTTGGCTATCACGCCAAACCGGTCGGCCTCCTCAATGTCGCGGGATTTTATGACCAGCTTCTCGCGTTCAATGCGCATATGAACGCGGTCGGCTTTATCCGGCCTGCCCATGCCGGCATCCTCATCGCACGCGAGACGCTCTCTGATCTGATCGAGGCGATGGAGGCTTACGAGCCCCATGAGACGATCTTCCGGATGAGCGCGAGCCAACTCTGATCGTATGAACCGGGCCGCTCTTGTCGATCACGCCCGCGAGAGCATCGCGCGGGGGTCGCGCAGCTTCGCGGCCGCCTCCCACCTGTTCGATCGGGAAACCCGCGAGCGGGCATGGCTACTCTACGCCTGGTGTCGCGTGTGCGACGATATCGCGGACGGGCAGGATCATGGCGGCGCGATGACGGAAACCGTCGATCCCCTCGTCCGCCTGGATGATATCGAGCGGCGCACCGCGCAGGCATTAGCTGGTGAGGCAGAGGACGATCCCGGCTTTGCGGCGCTCGCCCAGGTGATGGACGAAGTTTCTTTGCCCTACCGTTATGTCGAGGATCTCATCACCGGCTTCGCGCTGGATGCAGAGGGCTGGCGGCCGGAGACCGAGCAGGATCTTCTGGCCTATTGCTATCATGTCGCTGGCGCGGTTGGCTGCATGATGGCGATCGTAATGGGCGTCGCGCCGGACGATCACCAGACGCTGGATCGCGCTTGCGATCTCGGCATCGCGTTCCAGCTCGCCAATATTGCCCGCGACATCGGGGAAGATGTCGCCGCCGGTCGCTGCTACTTGCCGCGGCTTTGGCTCACCGAGCAAAGCATCGACCCTGACGATCTCATGGCGGCGCAATCTCGTCCGGCGCTTGCCCTGCTTGCCGGGCGCCTCGCGGATCAGGCGTCGCGTTATGAGGCCAGCGCGCGCGCCGGCACGCCTGCGCTTTCATTTCAGTCGGCCTGGGCCGTGCTTGCGGCCGCCGGTATCTATGGCGACATCGCCCGCAAGGTGAAGGCAGCGGGAGAAGGCGCCCTGACCGCCCGTCAGTTTACCTCCTCCGCTGAGAAATATGGTTGGCTCGCGCGGGCCGCATGGCAAGCGGCCCGCCGCAACCAATATCGAACGACGGATCGCGACGTCGGGCTCTGGCAGCGTCCGCGATGAGCCGACCTTCCTGGCGCCCGATGCAGGTGGATGATTTGCCTGCCGTCACGGCCATATCGGCGCGCGTGCATGGCCGCTATGCAGAGTCTCTGGAGATTTATGCCGAACGGCTGAGGCTTTTCCCTGCGGGGTGCTTCACCTGCGTTGCGGCGGAGACTGTCGTGGGCTTTCTCGTCTTTCACCCATGGCAGGCCGGCAGCCCGCCGACGCTCGGGGAGCCCTTAAGCGCCCTGCCCGCCCATCCCGACGTGATCTATCTGCATGATATTGCGCTGCTGCCGGAAGCCCGTGGATCGGGTGCCGGCGCGCAGGCTCTTGGCCTTGTGGATGCGGAAGCGCGGCGCTGCGGCCTGCACGACATCGCGCTCGTGGCCGTCAACGGCGCGGAGAGCTATTGGCAGATGCGCGGCTTCCGCACGGCGGCGCTCCCGCCTTCAGGCCAGGAAACCTACGGCTCGGACGCGCACTATATGGTCCGGACGCTGAGTCAGGAAGAGCACGGATGAGAGAGCGCCCGGTCATGCCGGGCGCCCGCTTCGATCTTACTTCAGGGTCTTGAGATAGGCGACGAGCTCAGCGCGCTTGGCCGCATCCTTCTGGCCCGCAAACGCCATAGTCGTGCCGGGCAAGGCTGCGCGCGGATTGGCAAGGAACTTGTCCAGCTCGGCGTCGGTCCATTTGCCGCTCTTTGCCTTCATGGCCGCCGAATATTTGAAGCCGGCGACCGCGCCGGGCTTGCGCCCCGAAACACCCGCAAGGGTCGGGCCCAGGCGATTCTCGCCAGCCTTAACGGAATGGCATGCGCCGCACATGGCGAAGCTGGACGGCCGCGCGGCCTGCGCGAGCGCAGCACCCGAGGGAAGCGCGAGGGCGGTGACGAGGCCGGTCAAGGCGATTTTAGAGATTCGGCGCATGGACTTTCAGCTTCTCCCAAAACTTGTATCGCATCGCCGCATAGAAGCTACTGATCCGACACTCAATCTTTTCAATAGCAACCTGAGCTTAGCGCGACATGAACGCTGTTTAGGTGTCCATACCGCCTAGGCGCCCGGATCGTCCTGCAGCCGCATCACGGCTTTCGCTCTTTCGCGCAGACGCTGGACTGCGGTGGCGTGGATCTCCGGCGCACTGCAAAGCACGCCCAGCGCGACCGGGTTCTCGCGGTTGAACCGGAGCGGACGCCCCAGCGCGTCGGTCACCGTGGCTCCTGCCTCGCTTGCGATGATCGCGGCGGCCGCGATGTCCCATTCAGCGCCCCAGCGCACGCTGGCCAGCAGGTCGGCTTCATCGGCCGCGACCATGGCCATGCGCAGCGCAATGCTGTTGGGCTTGGAGACCATCACGAGGTCACGGTCGATCATCGCGAGCGCGTCGGCGGGCACGCGCGCACCGGCCAAGGTCTTGCGGGTGCTCGCGCGCAGCCGTTTTCCGTTGCGCCAGGCGCCCTGCCCGGTCGCCGCCCACCAGCGCTCGCCTCGCGCGGGCGCTACCAATGCGGCGAGCACGGGCGCGCCATCCTCGACCAGAGCGATGGAGACCGCCCAGCCGGGCCGGCCACGCACATAGTCCCGCGTGCCGTCTATCGGGTCCACGACCCAGACGTGCCGCGCGTTCGCCCGTCCGGCCGAGGACGCGCTTTCCTCGGAAAGCCAGCCAGCTCCTGGCAGCACTGCGCCCAGCCGCTCGCGCAGGATGCGATCGACCCCGATGTCCGCATCGCAGACCGGTTGCCCCGGCGTCTTTTCCCAGTGATTTGTGGCAGGTGCGCCGCAGACCCAGCTTTCCATCGCCCAGGTCGCGGCGTGATCGGCGGCGCTCAGCGTCGCATGAAGAATGGACAGGTCAATCGCCGGCAATGGTCATTCCGTCGACCCGCAAGGTCGGCACGTTGATGGCATAGCGGAATTCAAGGTCGTCCGCGGCGATGAGATTTGCAAGCATATCCTTGAGATTGCCCGCGATGGTGATCTCCGAAACCGCATGGGAGACGCTGCCATTCTCGATGAAGAAGCCCGATGCGCCTCGGCTATAGTCGCCGGTAACGGGGTTGACGCCATGGCCGATGAGTTCGGTCACATAGAGGCCCTGCTTCACATCCGCGAAGAGATCCCGCGCGCGCAGATTGCCTCCCGCCAGATGAACGTTCGTTGCCCCCACGCCCGGTGAGCCGCCACCGCCGCGTGTGGCGTGGCCAGTCGGCGCTGCGCCCAGTTGCCGCGCGGATGCGCTATCGAGCAGCCAGGTGGTCAGCACGCCGTTTCGCACGATTGAGGTGAGGCCGGTCGGCAGACCTTCCCCATCGAACGGTCGCGAGCGCAGCCCGCGTTCGCGCAGCGGATCGTCGATGATCGAGAGATTTTCCGGCAGGACGCGTTCGCCCAGAGACTCGAGCAGGAAGCTCGAGCGCCGCGTGACGCTTGGCCCGCTCACTGCGCCCAGCAGATGCCCGATGAGACTGGAGCCAACGCGCGGATCGAAAATCACCGGCATCGTGCCACTGGCGAGTTTGCGCGGATTGAGCCGCGCCACTGCGCGGGAGCCGGCGCGCTCGCCGATCGCGGCGGCCTCGTCCAGATCGTCGAGATGGCGCATGCTGTGGCTGGCATAGTCGCGCTGCATGGAGGCGCCCTCGCCTGCAATCACGCTCGCCCAGGTCGAGTGGCTCGTGCCCGCATAACCGCCCACGAAGCCGTGGCTCGTCACCAGCGCCATTTGCGCCCGGCCATGGCCGGCGCCGGCGCCCTCGCTGTTCGTGACACCGGCGGTACTCCGCGCCGCGTCTTCGCATTCCAGCGCCCGCATGCGCAGCGCCTGTGCGTCGGGCTCCTCGCGATCCTCCAGGTCGAGCTGCGGCTTCTTCTTGCGCAGCAGCCGCTCTTCGGGAGCCAGCCCGGCATAGGCGTCTTCGGGCGCTTCCTTCGCCATGGCGATAACCCGGTCGACCAGCGTGGCGAGCGTGCGGGGCGCAAGGTCTGACGAGGAGATGGTCGCGGAACGTTGACCGATGAAGGCGCGCAGGCCGATATGCTCTGATTCGGACGACTCGACGTCTTCCAGCACCCCAAGGCGCACCGAGACCTGAGAAGAAGCGTCGCAGCTATAGACCGCGTCGGCCGCGTCGGCGCCGGCTCTGCGCGCTGCGTCCACGAGTGACTGGGCGCGATCCTTGGCATCATTGAGCGAAAGCATGGGGGTTTATCAGGTCCGTGACTAGGCGGTTTGTCTATCTTGTCCGCGCGACGAGGGAGGCGATGTAGTGATTGAAGGCGGGCCACGCAACGGGGCGTTCGTCCCTCGCCCGTCTCGATCCCGGCCACTATGGGTCCAGCGCCGCGCGGGCACAGGCATGGAGCCACGCCACAGCTCGCCCGCTCACGCCGCGCACTTCCCCTGCGGCGCGAGCGCCCGCGCGGCATCCGCCGCCTTGGAGAAAAGCGTGGGAAGCCCCGCTTGCGCCAGGCGCTCGACCGGCCACCAGCCGCCATCACCGAATGCCGATCTCATTGTTGCCGCGTCCGGCATGCCCGAGAGGTCGAGGCGCGCGACCACGAGGTCGAGCCGGAAATGCGTGAAGACATGCACTACCGGCTGGTTCGCGATCCGCCATGCGCCAGCGAGGGGGACTGCTCTGGTGGCGGGCAACTGTTCCCAGTCGCTGGTCGGCAGCGCATTCATGCCCCCCAACAGGCCCCTATCGGGACGTCGAACAATCCAGACCTGGCCCTGCGCCTCCACCCACCACGCGGCGCCATGGCGGGTCGGCCGCACTTTCTTCGGTGCCTTGACCGGATAATCCGCCGGGTTGCCGAGCGCACGCGCCTCGCACCCTTCAGCGATCGGGCAGGAGGGGCAATCGGGCGAGCGCGGCGTGCAAATGGTCGCGCCAAGGTCCATCATGGCCTGTGCGAAGTCGCCCGCGCGCTCATCCGGCGTCAGCGAATCGGCGACTGCGGCGATTTCCTTCTTCGCCCCCGGCAGCGGCGTCCCGATCGCGGCAAGGCGGGCCACCACGCGTTCGACATTGCCGTCCAGCACCACGGCGCGCCGGCCAAAGGCAATCGCGGAGATTGCGGCGGCGGTATAGGCGCCAATGCCCGGCAATGTGCGGAGCGTCGCCTCATCCTCCGGGAACTGCCCGGCGCGCCCATTTGCCACCACCCGCGCACAGGCAAGAAGATTGCGGGCACGCGCATAATATCCAAGCCCGGCCCAGGCGGCCATCAGATCGGCATCGTCCACATTCGCCAGCGCCTGCACGGTCGGCCAGCGCGTCGTAAATCGCTCGAAATAGGGGATCACCGCCGCCACGGTCGTCTGCTGGAGCATGATCTCCGAGAGCCACACCTTATAGGCATCCATCGGCGGCTCGCCCGGCATTGCGCGCCAGGGCAGACGCCGGGCGTGGCGATCATAATGAGCGAGGAGTTTCGCTGCGACCTGAGAGCCTTCCGGAGGCGCTTTCCTGTCCGGGTCCGATCGAATGTCTGTGGCGCCCATGCGGCGGCTATGGCATGAGCGCGCGATGACCAAAAGCCCGGATCGCACCACCAGCATCCCGCGTAAACCGCGCGCCGAACCGGAAGCCGAGCGGCCTAGGGTCGGCGCTCCGCGCGCGATCGCGGACCTCATGCCGGACATCGGCCGGGCAGCCTTTCGCAAGTTCGGTTTCATCCAGTCCAGCATCGTCACGCGCTGGGCGGAAATCGTCGGCCGGACCCATGCCGATCTGACCGCTCCCGAGTCGATCCGCTTCCCCGCCGGACGTCGTTCGGGCGGCACGCTCAACCTGCTCGTCGCAAGCGGCCACGGCCCTATCATCCAGCACATGGTGCCGGAGATCATCGAACGGGTGAACCGCTTCTTCGGCTATGCCGCCGTCTCCCGCGTCGCCATTCGCCAGGGTCGCGTGATGCGCGCCGAGCCACTCGACCGGCCGCCCGCGCCGATGCTCCGCCCGATACCAGAGGAGCTTGGCGAGGGTCTGCGCGAAGTCTCGGATCCCGAGCTGCGTGCCGTACTCGAATCGCTCGCGCGTGGGCTCAATACCCCCGGCGCTGTGCCCCGCATCAGCTGATCGTATACAGGACTGGACTACAAATGACGTTCCCATCCGCCATTGTTCGCATCGCCGCCGCGCTCGCTATTAGCGTTATGCCAGCTGCGCTTCCCGCACCCGCCAGTGCGCAGACCGCTCCGGCCACCGACTGGAACCGGGTCGTCAACCAGCTCCCCGGCGGCGCCTTCCTGCTCGGCAACCCCAAGGCAAAAACGCGGCTGGTCGAATATTTCTCTTACACCTGCTCGCACTGCGCGCAGTTCATGGTCGATGGGATGGGGCCGCTGCGCACAGGCTGGATTCGGCGCGGGCTGGTCGCGATCGAGTTTCGGAACGCCGTGCGCGATCCCTATGATCTGACCGCCGCTCTTCTTGCCCGCTGCGGCGGCAAGGCGCGCTTCGTCACCAATCACGAGGCGCTCTTCAATAACTTCAATGCCTGGATGCCCAAGCTTCAGAGCTATGAAGAAACGCGAGACAAGTCCGCCAGCACCGATCAGGTCGCGACGATGCAGGACATCGCGGAAAAAACCGGCCTTGGCGATCTTCTCGCCAGGCGCGGCCTCACGCCTGCCGCGCAAAAGGCATGTCTGGCGGACAAGGCGCAGATGCAGAGCGTGCTCGCGATGACGAAGGATGCCTGGGAGACCCGCAAGATCAGCGGAACGCCTTTCTTCCTGGTCGATGGCAAGCCGCAGCCGTCCAGCCATGACTGGGCCAGCCTCAAGCCTGCCCTGCCGGCATTGCCCGGCGCGGCTAACTGATTTAGACCCTGCGCCCTTACTTAAGTTCAAAATAGAGGCTCAGCCCCCCGATGACACGCCGCTCCCTCGCCGCTTATGCCTTTCCGCTTCTCGCCGGAGCGCTCGCGCTTTCGGCCTGCGGCAAGTCCGAGGACGGCAGCACGTCCACGAAGGCCGCTCCCGTCGCTGCGAAGGCCCCGCCTGCAGGCACGAGCTGGTCGGAGCAGGTTGTGGAGACGCCGGAAGGTGGCCTGCGCATGGGCAATCCGGATGCGCCGCTCAAGATCGTCGAATTTGCGTCCTACACCTGCTCGCACTGCGCCGATTTCGCCATGAACGGCGAGCCCGAGCTGGTGAAGAAGTATGTCGAGACCGGCAAGGTCAGCTACGAATTCCGCAACTATATTCGCGATCCGCTCGATCTCTCCATCGCGCTCCTCGCGCGGTGCAGCGGTAAGGACGCGTTCTTCCCGCTCTCAAACCAGTTCTTCTCGAATCAGGCTGCGATGTTCGACGCCCTGCAGAAGAAGGGCGAAGCCGCTCAGCAGGCAGCGATGACCGCACCGCCGGCAAGCCGGTTCACTCAGCTTGCACAGCTGGGGGATCTGGTGGAGTTCGCCAAGCAGCGCGGCGTCGCGGAAGACAAGGCGCGCACCTGCCTTGCCGATCTCAAGGCGGCAGAGACACTGGCGGCTCATGTCGAGAAGGCGAATGCCCAATACTCCATTCAGGGCACGCCCAGCTTCCTACTCAACGGTACGCTCCTGCCAGACACGGCGAGCTGGGACGCGCTCGACAAGCGCCTCGCGGACGCAGGCGGCTGATTGGCCGCGCGGGGGGCCAGCGAGGTTAAGTATAGCGCACCGGCGCTTTTGCCGGGCGCCCAGCTCGTCTCCGCACGCGACTGAGCCATGCAGTTCCACCGCCTCAAGCTCACAGGTTTCAAGAGTTTCGTCGAGCCGACGGAGCTGACGATCGCGCCGGGCCTGACCGGCATCGTCGGCCCGAATGGATGCGGCAAATCCAATCTGCTGGAAGCCATTCGCTGGGTGATGGGCGAATCAAGCGCCAAGTCCATGCGCGGCGGCGGCATGGACGATGTGATTTTCGCCGGCACCGCCAATCGCCCGCCCCGCGACTTCGCGGAAGTCAATCTAGGTGCGTCGCAGGAACCGGGCGAGTCCCTTCCCTCGGTCGAGCTGGGGCCGGAAGGCGAACTGGAAGTCACCCGCCGCATCGAGCGGGGTGCCGGCAGCGCTTACCGGGTCAATGGACGGGACGTTCGCGCCAAGGATGTGGCGCTGATCTTCGCCGACGCCGCCACCGGGGCGCACAGTCCCGCGCTGGTCAGTCAGGGCCGCATTGCTGCCGTCATCGCGGCGAAGCCCGCCGAGCGCCGTGCGATGCTGGAAGAGGCGGCAGGCATTTCCGGCCTTCATGTGCGCCGCAAGGATGCTGAGCAGAAACTGCGCGCTACTGAGGCCAATCTCACCCGACTGGCCGATATTCTTACCGAAATGGAGGGCCGCGCGGCCTCGCTCAAGCGTCAGGCGAAAGCCGCCGAGCGCTATGTCGAGCTGAGCGAGCGAATCATCCTTGCCGAGGGGCGCACGCTGTTCGCCCGCCACCGCGAGGCCGCGACCATGGCGGACGAGGCCGCGCGTCAGGCCGAGACGGCGGACGGGGCGGTTCGCGCGGCGCAGGAAGCACAGCTCGGCGCCGCCGCGATTACCCAGCAGCGCATCACGCTTCTCGCGCAGGCCCGCACCGCCGCCGCCGCGGCGCGAGACGCAGCCAGCGAGGCCCGACATCGCGCAGAACGTGTCGCGGCCGAACGGGATGCGCTCGTCCGCCGGCTTGCCGATGTGGACGCGCAGATCGCCCAGATCGGCGCGGATCAGGACCGCGAAGGCAGTCTCGCGCAGGATGCCGCCGCCGCCATCGAGCGGCTGGAGGCCGAGGAGCAGGCGGTCAGTGTCCGGATCAAGGAAGCGAACGCGGCCCGGCCGGAGTTCGCCACTCGCATTGCCGCCGCCGAAAGCGCCGGACGGGACGCGGACGTGGCGCTGGCCCAGACCCTGTCCCGTCAGGCGAGCGAGCAGGCCGAGCACCGCGTGGCCGACGCCGCGCTTGCCGCCGCTCGGCAGCGCATCCAGCGGATCGACGGCGAACGCCAGCGGCTGGACGGCGCCTATGCCGCCCTGCCCGATCCCGACCCGATCGCCGCACGCCGTGACGCCGCGCAGGCCGCGCGCGAAACGGCCCTGAAGGAACGCGAGGGAGCCGAAGCCCGGATCACGCTCGCGGAGACGGCGCGCAACGCGGCAGGCGAGGCTCAGGCCTCCGCCCAGCGTGCCGTCGCAACCAGCAAGGCGACGCTCGCCGCAATCGAGAGCGAGGCCACCGCGATGCGCAAAGCGACCGCACGGACAAGCACGGCGGATCGGGCAGTCGATCATGTCCGGGTCGCGCCGGGCTATGAGCGCGCGCTCGCTGCCGCGCTGGGGGACGATCTTGAGGCTGGTTTCGAGGCAGGCGCCGCGCGCTGGGCAGGCGCTGCGATCACTGCTCTGGACCCCGCCCCGCCGGAAGGCTGCACGCGCCTTGCCGCCCATGTCGAGGCACCAGCGGCGCTTGCCCGCCGCCTTGCCCAGATCATGGTCGCGCCGCAGGACGATGGGCAGCCTCTCCACGTCGGCCAGCGCCTCGTCACGCGCGATGGGCGCCTGCGCCGGTGGGACGGCTTTATCGTCGAGGAAGGCGGCGCCGCGACGGCCGAGCGGCTGATCCGCCTCAACCGGCTCGATGCGATCGGGGCCGAACTGCCCGCCCATGAGCAAGCTGTCGCCACGGCCAATGCCACTTTCGCTGCAGCCGAGGCCGCGCTGCGCGATGGACTGGCCGAGGAACGCGCGGCGCGTCAGGGGCTCAGCGCCGCGCACGAGGCGTTGCGTGCGGCCGACCGCACTCTGGGCGAAGTCGCGATTCTCATCGAGCGTGTGGCGGAGAAACGCGCGGATCTGGACCGGCGCGCCGAGGAGATCGCGCGGGATCGCGAAGCCGCCGAGAAGGAACTGACGCTAGCGGAGGAAGCGAGGGCCGCCCTGCCCGATGCCAGCGGCACTGCGGACGAGGTCGCTGCCCTCAGCCGCGCCAGTGAGGATGCGCGGGAAGCGCTTGCCCGGCTGCGCGCCGAACAGGCCATGGTCGATCGCGCGATCGCGACGGACAAGGAACGGCAGGGCGCAATCCGGTCGGAGATTTCGGGCTGGCGCTCGCGCGCAGGCGATGCCGCACGCCGCATTGCGGACATGACGGCACGCGCCGCCAGTCTTACCCGAGACCTTGAGGAGAACGCCGGGAAGCCGGAGGAGCTGGCCCGGTCGCTCGCGCTGATCGCGGAGACCGCTCAGGAGCGGGAGGAGGCGTTCTCCGCTGCCGAAGCGGCGGAGACCACCGCCGCCCGGTCGCTCACGGACGCGGAGGCAATGCTGGCCGCTGCCAA
Source organism: Sphingobium sp. CR28 (assembly GCF_052327305.1). Lineage (GTDB taxonomy): Bacteria > Pseudomonadota > Alphaproteobacteria > Sphingomonadales > Sphingomonadaceae > Sphingobium. Next base: position 1,117,014 of record NZ_CP182486.1, read on the forward strand.
TGAGGCGCTTTCGTCCGCACGAGAGGCGCGCGCGGGCGCGCAGGCGAGGGCCGAGCATGCCGTGCAACGCCGCACCGAGATCGGTCAGCTATGCGGCGAGCGTTTCTCCTGTCCTCCCCCCGTTCTCCCCGGCAAGCTAGGCTTCGAAAGCGCCGAGGTCGGCACTCCGGGCGCCGAGCAAGCCATGCTCGACAAGCTGACGGCCGATCGCGAGCGGCTTGGCCCGGTCAACCTTGTCGCTGCCCGCGAACTGGCCGAGATTGAGGAAACCCTCTCCGTAAGTCGTGCGGAAAGCGAAGAACTCACTCAGGCGATCCACCAGTTGCGCGGCTCGATCGGCAACCTCAATCGCGAAGGGCGCCAGCGCCTGCTGGCTGCCTTCGAGGCCGTGAATGGCCATTTTCAGCGCCTCTTCACCACCTTGTTCGAAGGCGGCGCGGCGCATCTGGAGCTGGTCGATAGCGACGATCCTCTTGAGGCGGGGCTAGAAATCATGGCGCAGCCGCCGGGCAAGCGCTTGACGTCGCTCACGCTTCTTTCGGGCGGCGAACAAGCGCTTACCGCAGTTGCACTTATCTTCGGCCTATTTTTAACCAAACCGGCACCTATCTGCGTGCTGGACGAAGTCGATGCGCCACTCGACGATGCCAATATCGAGCGTTTCTGCGATCTGCTCGACCGGATGGTGCAGGATACCCGCACGCGCTATCTGATTGTCACGCATAACGCCGTGACCATGAGCCGGATGCACCGCCTCTTCGGCGTGACCATGATCGAGCGTGGCATCAGCCGCCTCGTCTCCGTCGATCTTCAGTCGGCGGAAGCGCTCCTCGCGGCGGAGTGAGCGCGAAGAGTCAGAGCCGGGTCATGGATGCGGACGAAACCGCCCCGCAAGACTCCCCGCTAGCGCCGAAACAAGCGCTGCGGGAATTGCCAATAGGCTCAGGAACAACGCCCCGGCCACGGCAAGATTGCCCACGCCATTGTTGAGCAACATCACCGGCAGCTGGGAGACAGTAATCAGCACGCCCGCGATCCATCCGCTCTTTCTCATGAAAGCGCCGCCGATCGCGGAAAGAACGAGGGAAAACGGATAAGCGAGAGACCAGTATGCCGGCGCATCCCACGGCTCGCCATATCCCGTCGTCGCCGAGACAAGCTGCCAATAGAGTCCGCCGATAATGAGGAGGCAGACAATCTGGATCGACCGGCGGGACATAACGCGTTTCCGAGATAGAAGTCCGAAGCTGGTGGCGTGATAGCGGCGCCGCGGGTAATCCGCAAAGCCTGCCGGCTCAAGCAGCCACGCCGAACCTGCGCCGATACTCCGCCGGGGCCAGCCCTGTCATGCGCTGGAAGAGCTTGCGGAAGGCGCCGGGGTCGCCATAGCCGACATCCCACGCGATCTGGTCCACGCTGCGCCGGGTCAGTTCCAGCGCCTCGCGCGCCTTGGCGATGCGGATCTGCTGGGCATATTCGGTGGGGCGCAGGCCCGTCGCCTTCTTGAAACGGCGCAGGAATGTGCGCTCTTCCAGCCGGGCCTCCGCCGCGAGCAAGCCTGTGCCATGCTCCTTCCCCGCCCCCTTCTGCATCCAGTGCTGCACCTTCAGGATCGCGGCGTCGCCATGATCGAGACGGGGCAGAAACGCGCTATAGGGTCGCTGCGCGCGCCCCGGCGGATCGACGAGGAGGAAGCGCGCCGTCCCCAGCATCACTGCCGGGCCGAGCAGTCGCTCGACCAGTGTGAGGCCAAGGTCGGTCCAGGCCAGGATGCCCCCGGCCGTGATGATATCGCCATCGTCGATCACCATGCGGTCGACATCGACCTGCACGGTCGGGAAGCGGGCAGCAAGCGCCTCCGCAAAGGCCCAGTGCGTCGTCGCGGCGCGTCCTTCCAGCAGGCCCGCCTCCCCCAGCAGAAACGCTCCGGCACAAACCGAGCAGACCGTCGCCCCTTCGTCGTGGCGATCGTTCACCCATCGGGTGAGGCTCGCCATCGGCTGCATCGCATGCGGCATGACCAGACTGGGCGGCGTGATGAGGTGGGTCAGATGGTGGTCGGTGCCGGGGTGACTGTCATATATGCAGGCGATCTCCCCGCGCGCGTCGCTCGTCCAGTGCGTCACGCGCACTGCCGGCGGCTCCGCCTCGCCCTCCATTGCCGCGAGATCTCCGGCGATACGGAAGATATCGGTGAGGCCATAAATCGCGGAAAGCTGGCAATCAGGATAGATGAGCAGGCCCAGATGGCCCACGAGTCTCGCCTGACGCGACCTCACCAATGTGTCCAATCGACGCCCCCATCGCTTCAATGTCGGTTTTGGCGCCCTTAGTGTCGGTTCCGCCGCGCCTCATCATGCCTGCTTGTCATTAGATCGTCCATATCGAGAGCGTATCCACCTCTCATCGGATAGGGAGCGACTGACATGAGCACGGTAACCACTTCGGACGGTGTCGAGATCTTTTACAAGGACTGGGGCGACAAGAGCGCGCAACCCATTGTCTTCCACCATGGCTGGCCGCTCTCGGGCGACGACTGGGACAACCAGATGCTGTTCTTCCTGAACGAAGGCTATCGCGTCATTGCCCATGACCGGCGCGGCCACGGCAGATCCAGCCAGGTGTCGGACGGACATGACATGGACCATTATGCCGCAGACGTCGCCGCAGTCGTGGACGCGCTGGACCTCAAGGGCGCCTTCCATGTCGGCCACTCCACCGGCGGCGGCGAGGTCGCGCATTATGCCGCCCGAGCCAAGGAAGGCCGGATCGCCAAGGCCGTGCTGATGAGCGCAGTGCCTCCGATCATGGTCAAGAGCGACAAGAACCCCGGCGGCCTGCCCATTGAGGTGTTCGACGGGTTCCGCGCCGCGCTCGCCGCGAACCGCGCGCAGTTCTACATCGATGTTCCCGCCGGGCCATTCTACGGCTTCAACCGCGAGGGTGCGCCGTTCAGCCAAGGTCTTGTCGACAACTGGTGGCGGCAGGGCATGATCGGCGGCGCCAAGGCCCATTATGACGGCATCAAGGCGTTCAGCGAGACGGACTTCACGGACGATCTCAAGGCGATCACCATCCCCACGCTGGTGATGCATGGTGAGGACGATCAGATCGTGCCGATCGCCGACTCCGCGCCGCTCTCCGCTGCCCTGCTGCAGAATGGCATCCTCAAGACCTACAAGGACTTCCCGCACGGTATGGCGCAGACTCATGCTGACGTCATCAACAAGGATCTGCTGGACTTCTTCCGGAGCTGATCGCTCCCTCTTCAGCTTCGGAAGCGTGGTGGGTCGGCTTGATGCCGGCCCACTTTCGCATCGGTTCAGGCCGCTGGGGCGTAGAGGCGATGGCCCTGTATCTCGGCGACTGCGGACCAGCCTGCCTCCAGCAGCACGTTGCCGCAAGCCGGATTGGAATAGAGGATGCGCATCGGGCGCGGATCGCTCCGGTAGGAGGCAAGCGCATTCTCCGCCACGCGCCGCACGATCGGCGCGTCAAACGGTTTGTACATGAAGATCACCAGCGGCCCCTCGGGGAATACCGTTTCGGTCGCATCGCCATGGATAATCGCAAGGCGCGGATCATCGCCGGCGCGCGCGATATTCTCCTGCGCCTTGTCATAAAGCTCCCGCGCGAACTCGACCCCGATAATCCTAAGAAAAGGATAGCCGCCGCGAGAAGCATCGCGCGCCCTTTTCCCGCGCCCAGGTCGAGGAACGTCGCGGACTCCAGCGACAGGTCGACCAACGTCATCGCTCGATGGAAGTCCCCGGGATCGGACGCGATATGATCGATGGCGAACTGCGCGTTGGGGCCGAGCACGGTAAGAGACGCGATTCTCTGAATACCGCCGGTGTCCGTCCCATTCGTGCCGTCATAGGCGCTGTCGGCCGAGGCCTTTTGCGCCAGAAAGGCCTTCTGAGCACCGTCCGGCAATCCAATGATGAGGCGCAAGCGGGAGACCGCCTTTTTTGCCAGCGAGGGGAGACCTTCTGCCTGGAGCACATAGGCTCCGCGACGGACAGCGTTATGGAGCCTGTCCATCATCGTTCAGTCAATCCTCTCCTGTCATGCCGCCTTGCCAGCCGCCTTCAGCTAGCGCGTTTGCAGGCCGCCGTCATGGGGATTGCCTGTCAGCTTTTTCTTGTGTCAGCTTTTGGGACGCCCGAGCGACCCGCGTCGGGCGCCCACAATCGGCCTCAGTTCGCCTTGCTCATGTCCACCTTCTCCACCCACTCCGGGTAGAAGGTCGGCTCGCGGCTGGACCAGCCCGCCGCCGTCGCGGCCGCCTCGCTAATCGACTGAAGCAGCGCCCGGCGCCGTTCCGGGTGGAGATGCGGCAGGCTCGCCGCCGCGCAAAAGGCGCCCGGCAGCCATGGCCGCGACCCTGCGCCGATCAGCCGCTCATAAAGGAAGCGATAGGCCTGGAAACTGTTGATCCGGTTCTGGCCAAGATCGAATGCCGATACCACGACAAGTGGAGTCATGAACGGCTCGACCTGATCGAGCCCGCTGTCGTCCGGCACCAGCATCTTGATCTCGTCGAGGCGGCCATAAATTCGAGCCTGTGCGCGAATGCTGGCTTCCTCCACCAGATCGCGGCTCCACACTTCCGTGGCATCGCTGCGCTGGAGACCAATGTCGAGAGATCGGCGAATATAGCGCTGCGTGGCGGCGGGGAAGGAAGCGAACTCCCGCATCTCCGCCAGAGTGACTACGCCGTCCGATAATCTGCCGCCCGTCATATCCATCTGCCTCCCGCTACTGCAGTCCAGATGCCGTGACGATGCGCCCTGTTGCATTGACGCTTGGTTAAGCACCCGTTGTCCGCAGTTCACATGGAATCAGATTTCATTGTGCGGCGCAACATCTTTCTCTCATACCTCTGTTTTTCTTCTCAAAAATCAGGTTTTCAGATGCGCAAAGGGCACCGGCGCCCCGCGCCGATGCCCAAAACTCGCGTGATAAGTCTGTCCTTAGCGAACTAATCTTCCTGCTCTTCCTTGAAGCCGGAGCTAGGAACCGGGTCACCATGATCGCCCGGGCGGGTCGTGCTCGGTGCGTCCGAACCGTCCATGGACTCCTGTAGAGCCTCGTCGAGCTTCTCATCCTCGCTCAGAACCCGGCTCTGGCAATTCAGGTCCGGATCGACAGTTTCGTTATATTTGCGCTCCTTCACATCATCATGGGGCATTGCGCGTCTCCTAAAGGCTGCCCGCAGGTCCGGGCAGCAAACTCGCTTCTAAAACGAGCGGAGGGCGGAGCCGGTTCCAGAGTGAAAGTGCCCTACCGCAGCTATGCTGCGCACAATGGGACCGCCTGCCCTCCCCGCTCGACAAATGCGCGGTGCATTTCGACCAGCGTCGCCTGAAACGGCAGACAGCCGCGCTTTCTGCCGTTAAAAGAGCCCATGGCAACAAACCCCTCACCAGCGGGCGAAACCTCCATTTCCCCCCGGCTGGCGCTTTTCTCGATCCTTGGTGTGTGGTTGTTCTACACGCTCATCGTCACGATCCGGGCGATGGTGCTTGGCTTTCCTGCACAGGGCGAAATGGCGTGGCGTCGCATGGTGGTCACCGGCATCGGCGTTCTCGTCACTTATCTGCTTTACACGTTGCTGCGTCGACTGGACGGCCGCTCGCTGGGCGTGCGCATGACGAGCGCGGCCGTGCTGGCGATGCCCTGTGCCTTCGCGATCGCTGCGGCGAACTTTTATATGTTCAATATCTACGATCCCGGCACGATCCTGCAGGAATATGAGCAGGCCGACCAGACGAATGCCGCTCAGATCGAATACAGCCACTCCAAGACGACAGATGAGATTGTCATTGAACTCGCCGAGAGCAGTCTCAATCGCTACTTCCTGCTGGTGGCATGGGCAGCGCTTTATTTTGCGCTCGGTTTCGCTTCCCGACTTTCCCTCTCGGAACAGCGCAGTGCGCGTCTGGAGCTGGCGACCCGGCAGGCGGAGCTGAAATCGCTGCGGTATCAGGTCAATCCGCACTTCCTGTTCAACACGTTGAACTCGCTCTCCAGCCTCGTCATGTCGGATCGGCGGGATGAAGCCGAGACGATGATCATGAACCTCGCCCATTTCTATCGCACCAGCCTTGCCGGCGATCCACTGGACGACGTCCATCTCTCCGAGGAAGTCGAGCTTCAGCGCCTTTATCTTGGCATCGAAGGCGTGCGCTTCCCCGAGCGTCTGCGCACGGAAGTGAACATCCCCCCCACCCTCGCCGACTGCTGCGTTCCGGGCCTGATTCTTCAGCCGTTGATCGAGAATGCAATCAAATATGGTGTCTCTCCGGCGCGTCAGGTCGTGACCGTGCGGATCTCCGCGCGCGAAGCGGAGGGCCGCCTCCATATCCTCGTCGAGGATGATGGCGCGGGCGGAAGCGGAGCAGCGAGCAGCACGGGCATTGGCCTGCGGAACGTCCGCGATCGGCTGGCCGCGCGCTTTGGGGAGGAGGCCGCGCTGACTGCCGGCCCGCGTCCGGGCGGGGGCTATGGCGCCGAGATCATGCTCCCTGTCGTTCACGGCAAGTGCTGAACCGATGCCCGATACGATCCGCACGCTCATTGTCGACGATGAGCCGCTCGCCATCGAACGCATGCAGATGCTTTGTGCGCGCGAGCCGCGCATCAGCCTCGTTGGCACGGCGGCCGACGGTGAGGCCGCACTGCGCCTTACTGAAGCGCTGACGCCCGATCTCCTCCTGCTCGATATCGCCATGCCGCTGCTTGATGGCATGGGCGTCGCGCGCGCCCTGTCCGGCAAGTCAGACGCCCCGGCGATCATCTTCGTCACTGCGTTCGATAATTTCGCGATCGAGGCGTTCGACGTCTGCGCAGTCGATTACGTGCTGAAGCCGGTCGCGCCGGATCGTCTCTCCCGCGCCGTCGATCGCGTCGCGCTCGGGCTATCCGCGCGGCGTCCAGATGACACGTCCCCGGCGCAGAACGATGCCGCGCCCGTCCCGGCAGTCGATCAGCGCCGCTACGCGGAGGAATTCTGGGTGCCGCACCGGGCGGAACTCATTCGCATAGAGACGGGACAGATCGACCGGATCGAAGCCGAGCGGGACTATATGCGTCTCCACCTTGGCACCCGCTCCTACCTGCTCCACCAGACGATCAGCACGCTGGAGCAGAGGCTGGACCCTGCCGCGTTCATCAGGCTCCACCGCTCGCATATCGTCCGCCGCGATCTCATCAAGAGCCTGCGTCATGACGGCAATGGCGTGTGGTTCGCGCAGATCAGCGCCCCGGCGGGCAGTGGCGGCGAACCGATCGAATTGCGCATCGGCCGCACCCATCTCGCTCAGGTGAAGGCGGAAATGATCGGCAACTAGCCAGCGTTCGTGTTAAGAGTGCTCCCGGCCAAAAACAAACCGGGAGAGAAGAAACGTGCCTGTCTTCAAAGCACTGAGCCGAAAACTGCTGGGACTATGCGCCCTGCCCCTGATCGTCGCCGCCCCCGTCAGCGCGGAAACCGTCGCCTTGTCCGGCGCGACGCTGATCGACGGAACCGGCGCCGCGCCAGTTAGCGACTCGGTGATCGTCGTGACGGATGGTCGCATCACGGCCGTGGGGCCGCGCGCTTCCGTTTCCATCCCCGCTGGTGCCCGCACGGTGAACGTCTCCGGCAAGACGATCATGCCTGGCATCATCAATGCGCACGCCCATGTCGAAGGCAATCGCCGCTCCACCGCGCCGCTTCCCCAGCAGCTGAGCGATCAGCTCGCGCTTTATGCCCGCTACGGGGTTACGACCGTCTACAGTCTGGGCGATGACGGAGTGGAGAGCGTGAAACTCGCGCGCGAAACCCGCCAGAAGTCACAGGCCGGCACGCTCGATCGCGCCCGTCTGTTCGTCTCCGGCCCGGTGCTGAACGCAACCGACGCCGCAAACGGTCGCACGAACGTGACCGAAAATGCGGCGCGCGGCGTCGACATCATCAAGGTGCGGCTGGAAGGCCCGGCCAACGCACCCATTCGCCAGCCCGCCGTTTATGGCGCGATGATCGATCAGGCGCACAAGGAGGGCAAGCGCATCGCCATCCATATGTTCACGGCCGACGAGACGAAAGGCGTAGTGGATGCCGGCGTGGACGTTCTCGCGCACAGCATCCGCGACCGGGATGCTGATCCCGCCCTGATCGGCGCGATCAAGGCGCGCAACATCCCTTATATCCCCACACTCACGCGCGACCTCTCCGTCTTCGTTTATGAGAGCAAGCCAGACTTCGCGGCCGATCCGTTCTTCACGAAGGAAGCCGCTTATCGCCCGACATTGGAGATGGTCAGCGCGCCGGAGTTTCAGGCGCGGATCAAGAACGATCCCTCTGCGCAGGCCATCAAGCCTGCGCTCGAACAGGCGAAGCGCAACCTCAAGGCGCTGTCGGACGCTGGCGTGCTGATCGCCATGGGAACGGACAGCGGCGCGGGAATCGGCCGCTGGCAGGGTTATTTCGAACATGTCGAGATGGCGATGATGGCGCAGGCCGGTCTTACGCCGATGCAGGTCATTGTCGCCGCGACCGGCAATGCGGCAAAGGCCATGCAGATCGACGATCAGGTCGGCACGCTACAGCCCGGCAAGCGCGGCGATCTGCTCGTGCTGGCCGCCAGCCCGCTCACCGACATCACGCACACAAAGACGCTGGAACAGGTCTGGATCGACGGTCGCCGGGTGAACTGAATTCGGAAGGTCGGCATCCGTGAAGCAACTATGATTTGCCCCCGGCGCAAGGGGCGCCGGGGGCTGACGCCGCCAAGGTTCAAGGGATTGATGGCGGCGACATTCGTGAAACAGTCCACTGGACCCAACACTCGGCATTCAGAAGATGGCGTGACGAAAATGGGGATTTTGAGCGACCCGGAGCGAAGCGTACTCAAATGTACGTGAGCACCGGAAGCGCGAAAAATCGCCATTTGCAGGCCGCCAGAACTGAATGGCTCAGTTTCCGACGATCGCGCTTGCCTGCGCCTCACGGGCGGCAAGGCTTTGCCCTGTGGCGCGGGATGTCGCGACCTTGATTGCGGGGGCAGCGGCCTTGCGGGCACGGAAACGGCAGAGCGCGGCCCGCGGGCCATCCAGAGTGCGGCAGACCTGACCGGCCGCGCGGGCAACGCGCTTGTCGAGCATGGCCTGCCCCTCCGCGCTGGCGAGGTTGAGATCCCCGTAGTGCACTTCCTTGGTGTAATAGGGGTTGGGATCAGAAGCGGCGAGCGCCGGCACGGCAAAGCCGGCAGCGGCGGCCAGTGTGATCGTGACTTTGGCGAGGGGGGACATCGTCTTCTCCTGAAAATCTGCCCTGCGGGCTTATTGGTCGTCCTGGGTTCGGTCTGTGCAGTCTTGCTCGGGGGACTGTTGGCGATCCCGCCTTGCCCACTCTGTCTACGCCGGGCCGGTGAGCAGCGCAGCGCGTCGTCGACCAGCGGCGTGTCCCGCTCGGCACAAGCGCTTGGTCTCCGACCAACGAGCAAATCGGAAAGACGAACGACATGAGCCAGCCGCGCTTTCGACCGCTCCGACAGACGAACGACGCCATTCCGTAGCGTCAATTCGGTCGGCGTCGAACGTCGCAAGGGACAAGTGCGCCTTGAGAAACCGCTGTCCTACATGGGCTTTGGTAAGCAAGAATGATGCAGGCCCCTCACCGGGCGCGGCTCTTTCTCACCGCGATCAGGCGCCGCTGGCGCCACTTTTTTTGCTCTAAGGACTGTAACCTTCAGAACCTTTCGATGGTCTGCCGGTCACAAAAAAGGCCGGAGCGCGTCAGCGCCCCGGCCGAAATTCTACCCCAAAAGGGCTTGGTCAGTCCGCATTTTTCCAGGCCAGCACGGGCGAGCGCGCCGCGCGGGTTTCATCGAGGCGCGCACGCGGCGCGAAGTGAGGCGCGCTCTTCAGCGACACATCGCCCGCCTTCGCCCGCTCCGCCACGCTGCGCAGCGCCAGAATGAACTCATCGAGCCTCACCTTGCTCTCGCTCTCTGTCGGCTCCACCAGCATCGCGCCATGGACGACAAGCGGGAAATACATCGTCATCGGGTGGAACCCCTCGTCGATGAGACCCTTGGCGATGTCGATCGTGCTCATGCCTTCGGCCAGCCCGTCATCGCTGAACAGCGCCTCGTGCATACAGGGGCCGGACGCACCAAAGGGCGCATGGAGCACGCCTTCGAGGCTCCGCAGCACATAGTTGGCGGCCAGCACGGCATCGCCCGAGGCTTGCCGCAGGCCATCCGCACCGTGGCTGAGGATGTAGGCCAGCGCGCGGGTGAACATGCCCATCTGGCCATGGAATGCGCTCATCCGGCCGAAGCTCTGCGGCATCTCCTCACCGACATTCTCCTCCTCGATGAGGTGGATGGAGCCGTCCGCCATTCGCGCGGTGTAAGGCAGGGGACCGAAGGGCGCGAGCGCCTCCGAGAGCACCACTGGTCCTGCACCCGGCCCGCCGCCGCCATGCGGCGTCGAGAAGGTCTTGTGCAGGTTGATGTGCATGGCATCGACGCCGAGATCGCCCGGACGCACCCGGCCGACGATCGCGTTGAAGTTCGCCCCGTCGCAATAGACATAGGCACCAACGGCATGGACCGCATCGCCGATCGCCTTCATATCGCGCTCGAAGAGGCCGCAGGTATTGGGATTGGTAATCATCACTGCAGCGACATCCGGGCCCAGCCGGCTCTTGAGCGCTTCCAGGTCGACCCGGCCTTCCGCCGTCGCCGGAATGTTCTCCACCCGGTAGCCGCAGAACGCCGCCGTCGCCGGATTGGTGCCATGGGCACTCTCCGGGACCAGCACGACGGAGCGGGCATCGCCACGGGCTTCATGCGCCGCGCGGATGCACAGGAGCCCGCACAGTTCGCCATGGGCGCCAGCCTTGGGCGTCATCGCCACGCCATGCATGCCGGTCAGTTCGATGAGCCAGAAGGCCAGCTCGTTGATGACCGCCAGCGCGCCCTGCACGGTCGACTGGGGCTGGAGCGGATGCACATCGGCAAAGCCGGGCAGCCGTGCCACCTTCTCGTTGAGGCGCGGGTTGTGCTTCATCGTGCAGGAGCCGAGCGGAAACGGCCCGAGGTCGATCCCGTAGTTCTGGCGCGAAAGCCGCGTATAGTGTCGCACGGTGTCCGGCTCGGAAAGGCCGGGAAGACCGATCGGGGAGGCGCGGTCCAGTCCGCCGAGGCGGCTCTGAACCGTGGGGAGCGCGTCCAGATCCACGCCGGTCACGTCGGTAGCGCCGATCTCGAAGATCAGCGGCTCTTCCAGCATCAGGCCCCGGTTACCCGTCGCCGTCATCGGCGCGTCGGGTCCGGCAACCGGCACTTCCGGCTTCCAGCCACTCTGGTTGATGGTCATGCCAGTTCCTCCTCAAGCGCAGTCGCCAGCGCTTCGATGTCCTCGGGGGTCACCGTCTCTGTCACGGCGACGAGCAGGCCGGTCTCCAGCCCGGCTTCGCCCGGATACAGGCGGCCAAGCGAAACGCCCGCCAGCACGCCCTTGTCGGCCAGGGTGCGAACCACGTCTCGGCTGGGGCAATTGAGCTCGAGCGTGAACTCGTTGAAGAAGCTCTGGTTGACGAGCCTCACGCCGGGCACGCGGCTCAGCCGCTCCGCTGCGCTTACGGCGCGCGCATGGTTCAGCGTCGCCAGATCGCGCAGTCCCCGCTCCCCAAGCAGCGTCATGTGCACGGAGAAAGCGAGCGCGCACAGGCCGGAGTTGGTGCAGATATTGCTGGTCGCCTTCTCGCGGCGGATATGCTGCTCACGGGTTGAAAGCGTCAGCACGAAGCCGCGCTTGCCTTGCGCATCCACGGTTTCGCCGCAGAGCCGGCCCGGCATCTGGCGGACGAACTTCTCCTTGCACGCGAAGAGACCGAGATAGGGTCCACCGAACTGGAGGCCGACGCCGATCGACTGACCCTCGCCCACGACGATGTCCGCGCCCATCTCACCGGGCGAACGGATCGCACCGAGCGCGACTGGCTCCGTAACCACGGCGACGAGCAGCGCGCCGGCGGCATGGACCGCATCGGCGAGCGGCGTCAGATCGGCGATTCGCCCGAGAATATCGGGATACTGCACGACAACGCAGCTCGTCTCCCGGTCGATTGCGGAGACAAGCGCCTCGATGTCGGCGTCCGCATCGAGACCCGGAACGCGCACGTCGAGCGTGTCCCCGGTGTATTTCGCCATTGTCTTTGCGACGGAAACATAGTGCGGATGCAGGCCGGATGAGAGAATGGCCTTGGTGCGCTTGGTCACGCGCCGCGCCATGCCGATCGCTTCCCAGCAGGCAGTCGAGCCGTCGTACATGCTGGCATTGGCGACATCACAGCCGAAGAGCCGGGCGACCTGGCTCTGGAACTCGAAGAGCATCTGGAGCGTGCCCTGCGCGATCTCCGGTTGATAGGGCGTGTACGCCGTCAGGAACTCGCCACGCTGAATGAGATGGTCGACGCTCGCCGGCACATGATGGCGGTACGCGCCCGCGCCCAGGAAGAATGGCACCGATCCCGCCGAAACATTCCGCGCCGCAAGCGCGCTCATGTGCCGTTCGACGGCCAGCTCGCTCGCATGAGCGGGCAAGCCTTCGATCGGCCCGGCGAGCCGCGCTTCCGCCGGCACATCGGTGAACAGATCGTCGATGTCCGGCGCGCGGACCACGCGCAGCATCTCCGCGCGGTCGGCATTGGTCAGCGGGAGGTAGCGCATCAGGCCTCCTTGGCGAACGCCTGATAGGCGCTTTCTGTCATAAGGCCGGTCAGCTCTGCGGGGTCCGAGAGGCGCAGCTTGAAGAACCAGCCCTCGCCTTCGGCGTCATCGTTGACCAGCTTGGGCTCGCCATCGAGCGCGCTATTGACCTCGACCACTTCACCGGAAACCGGCGCATAGACGTCGGAGGCGGCTTTCACGGACTCCACGACTGCGGCGTCGTCACCCTTGGCGACTTCCCGCCCTTCCTCGGGCAGCTCGACGAAGACGATATCGCCCAGCTGGCCCTGCGCGAAATCGGTGATCCCTACGGTCGCGACATCGCCGTCGACCTCGATCCATTCATGCTCTTCAGTAAAATAGCGTGCCATGATCAGCTTCCTTTGCGAACATATTTATGTGGAACGAAGGGCATCGGCGTAACCGTTGCCGCGATGCGCTTCCCACGCACCTCGATTTCGACTGCGGTGCCGGGCTCGGCAAGCGCCGCATCTACCCAGCCCATTGCAATCGGTCGTTCGAGCGAGGGGGAAAAGCCACCGGAGGTAATCACACCGGCCTGTTTCTCGCCCACGAATATCACCGCTCCCTCACGCGCGGGCATCCGGCCCTCGATCGCGAGGCCGACCCGGCGCTGTGCGGGCCGATCCGCCAAATCCCGCTGGATTTTCTCCGCGCCAATGAAGCCGCCCTCCGCGCGCCGCCTTTTGCCGAAGGCGAAGGCCAAACCTGCGCCGATCGCGCTGCTTTCAGGGTTTAGGTCATGTCCGTAAAGTGGAAGCCCCGCCTCTAGCCGCAGCGAATCGCGCGCGCCAAGGCCAATGGGTTTCACTTCCGGCTCGCTAGTCAGGAGATCGGCCACCGCCTCCAGATCGCTGGCAGGCACGCTGATCTCGAAGCCATCCTCGCCGGTATATCCCGAGCGGCTGATCCACACCTGCACGCCTTGGATGACAAATGAGCCTCCGGTCATAAAGGCAAGGTCTTCCAAGCGTCCACCAGTCACATGGCGCGCGAGAGCGGCCGCCGCCTCTGGCCCTTGCAGGGCAAGCAGACCTTGCTCGGCAAGATGATCGAGCGTCACGCCCGAGGGCAGATTGGCCCGCATATGATCGATATCGTCATGTTTGGTGGCGCCGTTGACAACGATGAACAGCGCATCGTCACGCCGCGTGACGATAAGATCGTCGAGGATGCCACCCGCTTCGTTCAGGAGCAGACCGTAGCGCAGCTGGCCAACGGTCATGCCCGCCACCTCAACACCCAACAGCGCCTCGGCAGCGTCCACGAAGCCCTCACCAGACAGCAGGAGCTGGCCCATATGGCTCACATCGAAGAGACCCGCATGACCACGCGTCCAGAGATGTTCGGCGACAATGCCTTCATATTGCACGGGCATGGCGTAGCCGGCGAACGGCACCATCCGCCCGCCGCGTGCGCGATGCCAGGCGTCGAGCGGGAGCAGCGCGGGTGGCGCTTCGGTCGCATCTGTCTTGCTTGTTTGGCTCAAAATCCGGTCCTCGTGAAGTGGTCAAGACGATGCAATGCCGACAGGCAATTCATCGGACCCCCTCTGTCACGGAACCTGAGAGCTTAGCCGACATGCCTGCGCTCTGCAGGCATGCGGATTACCCCTTCGGTGGGCGCTGGCCTGAAAGGCCGTGCCGCTCTCCAGAGTCTCCTTGCTGTCGACGCGGTCCCTTGGCCTGAGAGATTCCGGGGCGGTTGCTCCTTCGGCGACCCGACACTTTGGCCGGATGCTCTCCCGCGTCGAACTGCCGCCCGAGCCTGACAAATTGCCGGCTCGAACGGAGGACAGGCCTTCCATCGCGACGCAGGTGATTCCTGTCAAGCGCGATAGACGCAACCGGTTCAACCGCTCAGGTCGAAGGAGTGCCTCTCCGGTCAATGCCCCCGCACAGCTCGTTATGCGCTCGTTCCGCAAAACGATCGGTCATGCCCGCGATATAGTCCGCGATCGTCCGGCTGCGGGCCGGCTCCTCCACGAGGCATCGGCTGTCCCACCCTTCACCCATTAATGAAGGATCGCGAGCATAGACCGCGAACAGCTCACCCACGATGCGCTGGGCGCGCTCCGAGGCGGCAAGCTGCTGGGGATGATGATAGAGGTTTTTATACATGAAGCGCTTCAGTGTGCGCTCCGCTTCCCCCATTTCCTCGGAAAATGCCGCGATCGGCTGGCCAGCGGCGCGCACCGCTTCCACGCTAGATACGTTGCTCGCCCGGATATTCGCCTGACACTGAGTGATGAGGTCGTTGACCATCACGCCAATCTGCTCGCGGACCAGTTCGCGCAACAGCCGGTCCTCTGGAGCGTCAGGATGTCTCTGCTTCACCCGATCCCAGCAATCCCGCACCAATGGCACGGTGAGGATCTGATCCAGCGTCAGAAGGCCAGCACGCAGTCCATCATCAATATCGTGATTGTCGTAGGCGATATCATCGGCAAGGGCTGCGACCTGCGCTTCAAGGGAAGGCCAGCTTCCAAGATCCAGCGGAAACTCCGCATCGAGTGCCCGCATCGCCCAATTAGGGGCCGTGACTGGCCCATTATGCTTGGCGAGGCCTTCCAGCATTTCCCAGGTGAGGTTGAGGCCGGGGAAGCGCGGATAGGATTCCTCAAGCCACATCAGCGTGCGGAGGCAGTGCGCATTGTGGTCGAACCCGCCCCGATCGGCGAGTGCCAGCTGGAGCGCATCCTCCCCCGCATGGCCGAAAGGCGGATGGCCGATGTCATGCGCGAGGCACAGCGCCTCGGTAAGATCTTCATTGATACCCAGAACGCGAGCAATCGTGCGGCCGATCTGAGCGACCTCAAGACTATGCGTCAGGCGGACCCGATAGTGGTCGCCATCAGGCGCAATGAACACCTGTGTCTTGTGGCGCAGGCGGCGGAAGCTGATCGAGTGAATGATCCGGTCGCGATCGCGCTGAAATGCGTCACGCGGCCCGCGCTGCTCGCCGCCCGGCTCGGCATATTGACGTCCACGGCTGCGAGCGGGATCGCTCGCGTAGGGGGCAAGCGCGCTCACTTACCGCCAATCTTGACGACGTCCTCGCCCGCTTCGCTCGACCAGATGAAGGCATCCCCGCCCGACTTCTTTATAGCTGCCACGGCGTCCTTCGCCTTGGCGAGCGTACTAAACGGTCCGACCAGAAGTCGCCGGGTCGCGCCCCACTCTGCTGTCCAGCCCGTCTCGTTACTCAGTACATCCGCATAAGTGCGGCGGAGCCTGCGAAGATCGAACGCAAGCGCGTCCACATCCCGACCGGTCGCAATCTGTACCCAGGTCCGCGCCGGATTGGCCGCCAGTCGCGCCTTCTCTTCAGCGGCGGCCTTCGCTTTCGCAGCAGCTTCCGCCTTGGCCTTGGCAGCAGCCTCTCTCTTCGCCTTCTCCGCCGCTGCCTTTGCGGCCACTGCTTCCTGAGCCTTCCGGCGCTCCGTCTGGATGCGTGCGACAGCGGCGAGATCGACAGGAGCCGAGCCCGTCGACCGTTCGCTCTCTGGAATATCCATGTTCGCCATTACCTGCGCCAGAGAGCGCGAGCTGGGAAGGGCTACGGGAGTGGGTGCGGAAGCAACGGGCGTCGCCACAGCGGGACGGGTCGCCACGGGATCGGACGGCACCTGCGGCGCCGGCTTGGGCTGCGGCCGCGTTTCCGACAATGCCGGCGCAGGACGAGGCGATGCGGGGCGAGACGCGGGCGGTGTCGGCTGCTGGATTGAAGACGGCGCCCCCGTCGCAACTGGCTTCGCACCCGACGTTCCACCTGAAAAAATAGCGGCCGACGGCGCCTGAGACGATGCCAATGTTGTGGAACCTGAGCTGCTGCTCCGCTGCGGACTTCCCTCAACGAAGGGAGGCGGCTGAGGCTCGCTGGCTGCCGCAAGGCGGGCACGCGCGGCCGCTGCTTCTGCGGCTTGCTTCTCCCGCTCCTCGCGCTGCCGTTCCCGGCGGCTCAGCTTTCTCGGCCGGGCCTCTGCGGTAACGGCGCGCGGTTCCGTCCTGGGCGTGGACGGCGTCGCCGCTGCCATCCGCAGAACATCGCTCGGAAATTCGCCATAGTGGAATGCTGCCGCCTTCTGGCCGGCATCGAGCAAAGACGCTCGCGCAATATAGGGATCAAGAGCATCGGCGAGCCCCTTGGGCATCACCGTCTGCGTGATCTTGCGAGCATCGGCCAGTCGGCCGTTCATTGCCAAAATGAACGCGCGCGCGCGCCACGCCTCGCGATCTTGCGCCGACAGGCTCGGCTGAAGCTCGGCTTCGGCTTCCGCCACTCGACCGGAAATGCCCAGCGACACGGCGTAGCGGAGCCTCGCGAGAGAATCGGACGGATTGGTCCGCAAAACCGTCTGATAGTCCTGTTGCGCCTTCGCCTGCTGCCCCGTCAAATCATAGGCGAGGCCGCGCTCATTGAGATGGTTCTGCGCGCCGGCGCCAAGCGCGGCGGCCTCGTCGAAATATGTGGCCGCCTCGCGCGCTTGCTTGAGCTGGATAGAGACAACGGCGAGGCCGAGCTTCGCCTGACCATTATTAGGCGCGACCATATTGGCCCGGGTGAAAAATCCGTTGGCGGCTTGCACGTCGCCCAGATCCAGCGCGGCTTCACCGGCGCCCAGCAGAGCCTGAATATCCTGCGGACTGCGGGAGAGCCGCCCCAGATTCTGGTTCAGCCGCTCCACTGCCGCAGCGGAGGGAAGCGGCTGGACGATTGCACCGGGTTGCGCGGCAAGGGGCAGCGTACCGCCGATGCCGAGCGCAGCCGCCGCCATCCAACTCGCATGCCATCTAGAAAAGCGGAACCTGAGCCCGCGGGGACCAACCTCATTCATCAGGGGAATAACTATGATACATTGTCACACCGAGCAAGTCACCGCCGACCGAATAGCGACCGGCGGCACCTGCACTCGGACTACTGGTTGTTCTGGCGATTGAGAAAACGTGGCACGTCGAAATCGCCGCGCGCCCCATCCTGCTCCTCGCGCTCGCTCGCCGCCGGAGCATTTCCACGAGCCAGGGCGGACATGCGCTCGAAAAGCGTTCCACCACTCTGCGGTGCCTTAGGCGTGGGCTGCTCCTGGCGAGGTGCAGGCGCTTCGATCTGCTCGCTCACATCTTCGAGATCGAGCGGAGCGGTATCGTCCAGCACCAACTCGTCCGCCGGCACTGGCGGATCGAGATGCAGCGATTGGTGCTCATCTGCGTCGGGCTCGCTACCAAATGCCTGCGTTACTGGCGCAACCTCTTCAGCGGCGACTTCGCTCGGCTCGCTTGAGGCCGTGAACGCCGTCGGCGCCTGCGGTTCCGGGGACGGTGCGGCGGCTGCAGGCGTTAGCGGCGCCCGCGCGACCGGAGGACGCGCTACGCCGGCACCCATGGTGCCGAAGCTGAAGGGCTGTGACTTCGGCTCGGCGGCCGCGGCATCCACGTCTATACCGGTCGCAACGACCGACACGCGGATCTTACCGTTGAGCGTCTCGTTGAACGCGGAACCCCAGATGATGTTCGCATCCGGATCGACCAGTTCGCGGATGTGGTTCGCCGCCTCGTCGACTTCCATGAGGCGCATGTCTTCACCGCCCGTGATGGACACGATAACGCCCTTGGCGCCGCGCATGGAAACGCCGTCCAGCAGCGGGTTGGCAATGGCCTTCTCGGCAGCGGCCAGCGCGCGGCCGTCACCGTCCGCTTCGCCCGTGCCCATCATCGCCTTGCCCATTTCCTCCATCACAGAGCGGACGTCGGCGAAGTCGAGGTTGATGAGACCCGGCATGACCATCAGGTCGGTGATGCCGCGCACGCCCTGCTGAAGCACTTCGTCCGCCATCTGGAACGCTTCCTTGAAGGTCGTGTTCGGATTGGCGATCAGGAACAGATTCTGGTTCGGGATGACGATCAGCGTGTCGACGTGCTTCTGCAGCTCGTCAATGCCCGCCTCGGCGGAACGCGACCGACGCGACCCCTCGAACGTGAACGGCTTGGTGACGACACCGACCGTCAATATGCCCTTTTCCTTCGCCGCCTTGGCGATGACAGGCGCAGCGCCGGTTCCGGTGCCGCCGCCCATTCCGGCAGCGATGAAACACATGTGTGCGCCAGACAACGCGTCGATGACTTCGGATATGGTTTCCTCAGCGGCGGCGCGACCAATGTCGGGCCGCGATCCCGCGCCCAGACCTTCGGTTATGCGCGGGCCAAGCTGTATGCGACGCTCAGCTGGCGAGGCATTAAGGGCTTGCGCGTCCGTGTTCGCGACGATGAAATCCACACCGTCCACCTGCGCGGCAATCATATTGGCGATCGCGTTTCCACCCGCTCCGCCGACGCCGATCACGGTAATCCGTGGCTTCAGCTCGTCGACATGAGGCGGGCCGATCTCGATGCTCATCCTTTGGTCTCCTGCGGCATCCTGAGGGATGCGATATGCTCACATTTGGTCATGCACCAGTTGCAACGCCAATTCATCCCCTTTTTAGGGAAACTGTCAAAAACGGGACCGGCGGTTGCAAAGGGGGCTTAGTATCCGGCGCGCAAGGCGTTGACGAGGCGGGAGAATCCGGCACCCACCGCTCCACGCATCTTGTGCACTTTCATTGCGGGCATGGGCCGGTTCAGCAAGTCGTTGCGATCGCTGGCGGCATGAAGTGCAAGGCCAACCAGCGTGGCAAACGCAGGGCCACCATGCGCTTCCGGCAAGGCACCCAGACCGCGCGGCTTGCCGATCCGTACTGCCCTGCCGAGCGCGGTCTGAGCATAATCAGCAATGCTCTTGAGCTCCGCTCCGCCGCCAACGAGAACCACCTGCCGGCCAACGGGGGAGTGAAAGCCCAACTCGTCAAGCGCGGCCGCGATCTCCTTCATCAGGCGGCTAAGGCGCTCGCAGATGACGCCGACGAGCTCCGCCCGGTTCACCTTGCGTCCATCGGACGCCTGCGCGGCGGGGCCGGCGGCCGGCACGATGTCGATCGTTTCGCGGAAGTCGCGTCGCGACTGCATGGCAGAACCATAGAAGCACTTCATGCGCTCGGCTTGACTTCGACGGAGGCCAAAGGCGGACGCGATATCATCGGTAATGTCGGCAGCACCGATGGGTATCGATCGCAGGCCAACCAACATGCCGCCGATATGCAGCGAGACATTGGTCACCCCTCCGCCGAGCTCGACCAGTGCCACGCCCAGATCGCGCTCTTCTTCGGAGAGGCAAGCCATTGCCGTCGCCACCGGCGCCGCGATGATCGAGTCTACATTGAGATAGGCGCCGCGCACGGACGTCTCAAGATTGCGCAGCGGCGCACCGTCCGCGAGCACAACATGCACATCAACGCCGAGCACATCCGCATGAAGACCGGTCGGACGCTGGACGCCGCGCATGCCATCTATGGTGTAGAGCGTGGGTTCCGCATGCAGCACGACCCGGCCGTTGGGATCGATGCGGTCGCGGGCGCGATCAAGCAGAGCCTCGATGTCAGGCTGCTCGATCCGCCGTCCTTCGATGGGAATTTCCATCGGCTCGACCCGGCTTTCGAGACTGCCCCCGGAAAAGCTGATCTGCACAGACTCGATGTTGGTGCCGGCCACTTTCTCCGCTTGCTCGATGGTCTCGCGAACGGCCTGTTCAGTCCGCTCCATATCGACCACGAAGCCGCGCCGCACGCCGCGGCTCTCCCGCTGGCCAGTGCCAAGCACTGTCAGCGCCCCATTTTCCGCCTTGCTTGCGATCAGCGCCGACACCTTCCACGACCCGATGTCGATCGCGGTAATCAGCTTTTCCCCACGTGCCCCCGCCATGTGTCAGCCCTCCGTCGCCTTCGGCTTGTCCATTTTCTGCTCGGTCTCGATGCTCCGCTTTTCTTCCGGCGTCCGTGCTCCGGGCACGATCGCCTTCGCGGCGGCGATGGCCTGATCGTCGGCCGCTGCCCTGCCCTCGCTGGGCATACGCATGACGAACTTGGCGGGGTCTCGCATGTCGAAGCGCAGGATCCCGCGACCCAGCAGTCGGTCGACACCATCCATGCGCGCGAAGTTGACCAAAGCTGCGGAGGCCTGAGCGTCACCCTCCGGCAAGGCCAGCGTCTCGCCCGACTGGAAGCGCAGATCCCACCGGCGGTTGCCGATCCACGTGGCACCGGCGATCATTGGCTTGAGCGCGGGAGCCGCCTCGATCAGACGGTCGAGCTGACGCGTCATCCGGTTGGCGTTCGGCCCCACCACCAGCGGCAAGTCCGGCACGGAGCGCACATCCACTGCGGAGAGCACGGCGCCTGTCTCGTCAATCAGGCTCAGCCGACCCTGATTCTGCCACACTGCCGCAGGCCGACGCTCGACGATATCCACAACGAGTGTGTCGGGCAGGCGCCGGGAGATGCGAGCATCCTTCACATAGCCGAGCTTCACGATCCTGTCGCGCAGGCCAGCAAGATCCAGGGAGAGCATCGAACGGTCGATCTCGCCCAAAGCGATGCTGTAGACCTCCATCTCATCCATGCGCTCGATACCGATGACCTTCACCTGCGAGACCTGGAATCCCGCCCGCGCCGCGAGCTTGCTGGTCTCGTCCGCGACCATCGCGGGTACGCCCATGAAGCGGGCAACGAGCCACAGCGCCAGCGCCGCCAGACCCACCACAGCTACTGTCAGCACGCGGGCAAGGGTCTCGGGGCTCATCGGTACCGCGTCGATCAACTGCTCGACGAAGCCGGCCTTGCGGACCTTGGGCCTGCCTCTTGCGGTTGTGGTCGTGCGGCCGGTGCGCGTTCCGCGCTTTATCGTCGCGCTATTCATGCTTCGCTTCCCTTCGCCGCAAGCGCATCCGCGATGACAGTTTCTACAAGCTCACCATAACTCATGCCAAGATAGCGCGCCTGCTCGGGCACGAGACTGAGCGGAGTCATGCCGGGCTGGGTGTTCACTTCCAGGAGGAACAGGCCCTCGACACCCTGTTCATCATCCCAGCGAAAATCGGCGCGAGATGTGCCCCTGCAACCCAGGAGTTTGTGAGCGCGAAGCGCGATGGCCATCATGGCTTCGGCGATCTCGGCTGGCACATCGGCCGGGCAAATATGCTCGGTCAGGCCATCGGTATATTTGGACTCATAGTCGTAAAAACCGCTCTTTGGCCGGAGTTCGGTGACGGCCAGCGCCTTGTCTCTCAACACAGCGACCGTCAGCTCACGCCCGCGAATGAACGGCTCGGCCAGCAACTCGTCGAACTCATGCCAAGGACCAGCAACATCGCGACCAATGGGATTGCCGTAGTTACCCTCCGCCGTCACGATCGCGACGCCGACCGAACTCCCCTCGTTCACGGGCTTGACCACATAAGGGCGGGGAAGCGGATCAGCGGCGAACAGCTCTTCGCTCTTAACGATCCGCCCGCCCGGCATCGGAATGCCATTGGGCACCAGATGTTGCTTGGTCAGTTGCTTGTCGATGGCGACGACCGACGTGGCAAGACCGCTATGCGTATAGGTGAACCCCATCACATCCATCAGCCCCTGCACCGTGCCGTCCTCGCCCGGCACACCGTGCAGCGCATTGAACACCACGTCAGCATTGGCAGCAATGAGCTTCGCAGGCAGATCACGCCCCTCTGCAGGCGTGGCGCCCATGTCGATGGGAATGGCCGTGTGTCCGCGCTCGCTCAGCGCCGCGACGATGCCCGCACCGCTGGAGAGAGACACTTCCCGCTCCGCGGACCACCCGCCCATAAGCACCGCGACTTTCCAGGGACCGTTCACTGCAGCCCCGCCTTCTTGCCCACGCGTTGAATTTCCCATTCCAGATCGATACCAGTCTTCTCTCTCACCCGATGGCGCACCTCCTCGCCCAGCGCCTCTATATCGGCGCTGGTCGCGTCACCATTATTGATGAGAAAATTGGTGTGCTTCTCGCTCACCTGCGCGCCGCCCAGCGTCAATCCACGGCATCCCGCGCGATCAACCAGTTCCCACGCCTTTTCGCCCGGCGGGTTCTTGAACGTGGAGCCCCCGGTCTTGCTGCGCAGCGGCTGACTGGCTTCACGCGCAGAGGAGATCCTGTCCATCTCTGCCTGAACTGCGTCGGGAGCGGCAGGATAGCCCCGAAAAGTCGCCGAAATGACCACAGCTCCCTCGGGCAACTGGCTGTGGCGATAGGTGTAACCCAGCGCATTGAGCGGCAGCGTCTTCCGTTCGCCGAACCGGAGGACCACGTCCGCCTCGACAAGAATATCCTTTACTTCCCGGCCATAGGCGCCGCCGTTCATGCGAACGAACCCACCGACCGTACCGGGGATCGAGCGCAGGAACTCAAGCCCGCCGACGCCTGCGTCCCGCGCCGTCGAGGAAACAAGGATACCGCTTGCGCCGCCCCCGCAGCGCAAGGTGGTTTCATCGACCCGCTCCACCTGCGCAAAGGCCTTGCCCAGACGCACGACCACGCCCGGCACGCCGCCATCCCGCACAATGAGGTTTGAGCCGAGGCCCAGCGCCATCACCGGCACGGACGGATCAAGCCGACCAAGAAAAGTCGCGAGATCATCGACATCGGCCGGCTCGAACAGCCATTCCGCCGCGCCGCCGCTCTTGAACCATAGCAGAGGGGCAAGGGGGGCATCGCACGTCAACCTGCCGCGAACGGCAGGCATAGCAGAAAGAGACGGGGCGCTGCTCACGGTCAGGCCGTTTCCTTCCGCGCAACCGTGACCGCATCGGCCAGACCCGCCGCCCACTTGGTGATGTCGCCTGCACCCAGGCACACGATCATGTCATCGCTTTGCAGGTCAGCGGCGATCGCCTCGGCCAGCGCCTGCGGTCCGGCAACGGTTTGCGCAGCGCGGTGGCCCCGACGCTTGAGACCGGCCACCAACGCTTCCGCATCCACGTCCTTGATCGGGGTCTCGCCAGCCGTATAAACTGGTGCGACATAGACGACGTCGGCATCGTTGAACGCCTGCTGGAAGTCGTCCATCAGATCGCGCAAGCGCGTGAAGCGATGCGGCTGCACCACTGCAATCACGCGGCCTTGCGCACCCTCGCGCGCAGCGGCGAGAACCGCCTTTATCTCCACGGGATGGTGGCCATAATCGTCGATGACGATGGCCTCGCCACCACCCTCAACTGGAATTGTGCCGACCTTGGTGAAGCGCCGCTTGACCCCGCCGAACTTCTCAAAGCCCGTGCATATCACGCTATGTGAAATGCCAAGCTGGAGCGCCACGCCGATCGCCGCCAAGCTATTGGAAACATTGTGCTTTCCTGGCATCGGGAGCGTGACATCGCTGATCTTCTCGACCGCGCCGTCGCGATCACGCACGACGACGTCGAAGACGCTCCCACCAGGCACCGGCCGGACATTCTCGCCGCGAATGTCCGCCTGAGCCGAGAAGCCATAAGTGACGATCCGCCGGTCCTGCACGCGCGGCAGGATCGCCTGCACTTCCGGGTGATCGAGGCAGAGCATCGCCGCGCCGTAAAAGGGCACATTCTCGACGAACTCGACGAAGGCATCCTTGACGGCGTCGAAGGTGCCATAATGGTCGAGATGTTCGGGATCGATATTGGTGACGATCGCCAGCGTGCCGTCCAGCCTCAGGAAGCTGCCGTCGCTCTCATCGGCCTCAACGACCATCCAGTCGCTCTTGCCGAGACGGGCGTTCGAGCCATAGCTGTTGATGATGCCGCCGTTGATGACCGTGGGGTCGATGCCGCCCGCATCCAGTAGCGCCGCGACCATCGAGGTCGTCGTCGTCTTGCCGTGCGTGCCCGCCACCGCAACGGTGGACTTGAGGCGCATCAGCTCTGCCAGCATCTCCGCGCGGCGGATGACCGGCACGCGCTTCTCCAGCGCCAGCTCGACTTCGGGGTTGCCACGCTTGATGGCGGTCGAGGTGACCACCACCGCAGCATCCCCGAGATTCTCAGCCTTGTGGCCGATCATGACCTTGATGCCCTTGCTTCGCAGCCCCTCGATCACATAGCCCTCGGCCACGTCGCTGCCCTGCACCGAGTAGCCGAGATTATGCATGACTTCGGCAATGCCGGACATGCCGATGCCGCCAATGCCAATGAAGTGAATGGTGCCGATGTCGGTTGCGACGCCCTTCATGCGGCCGCTCCCGCGAAAAGCCCGCTGGGCACGGGGCTTTCGACGCGCACCGTATCGATCGTCTGTGGAGCAGAGCCGAAGCTCTCGATCAGATCCGCCATCTCCTGCACGGCATCCGGGCGACCGCAACCCTTGGCCCGATCGGCCGCGTTCTGAAGGGCACCCGGCTCCATGGCGAGCTTTTGCATCTGCTTGGCGAGCTCGGTGGGCGTGAACCGGCTTTGGTCGATCGCACGCGCGCCGCCCGACTGAGCCATTTCACGCGCGTTATAATATTGATGATTGTCCATGGCACTCGGCAGAGGAATGAGGATGGCAGGGCGCCCGGCGGCGGTCAGTTCCGCGATCGTCGAGGCGCCGGCACGGGCAATGACGAGGTGGGACCAACCCAGCTTGGTCGGCATATCGTCAATATAAGTGGCGAGGTCAGCCGGAATCTCCAGCTCGCGATATTGGGCGCGAACCTTCTCGATGTCTTCCGGGCGGCACTGCTGGGTCACCTGCAGACGACGGCGCAGGCTGACGGGCAACATGCCGAGCCCTGCTGGCACGACGTCGGACAGGATCGTCGCACCCTGACTGCCACCCGTCACCAGCAGGCGGAGCACGCTGTCCTCCGAGAAGACCGGGAATGGCTCGTCGCGAAGCGCCAGCACTTCCTCGCGCACGGGATTGCCGAGCAAGTGAACCTTCTCCGCATGGCGCGGCGCCAAGCGCTGCACGTCCGGATAGGCGGTCACGATCGCGTCGACTCGTCCAGCCATAAGCCGGTTGACCCGTCCAAGGACGGCGTTCTGCTCGTGGACGATGGTCGGGATCTGGGCCGATCGGGCGGCCAGCAGGGCGGGAAACGCCGGATAACCACCGAATCCGACGACGGCGCTCGGCCGAAAGGTTTCATAGAGGCGCAGCGCCATTTCGCGCCCTTCGCGAATGGCGCGCAGGCCGGCGGGCCAGCTCCGAGGATCCTTGGTGATGCGTCCGGCAGGCAGGATATGCGTCTGCGCATCCTCGAAGATGCCCGGAATCTTCGCACCACGCGCATCGGTCACCAGCGCGACATGATGGCCGCGCGCACGCAACTCCTTCGCGACCGCGTGGGCCGGCATCATGTGCCCGCCCGTGCCGCCGGCCGCCATCACATAGTGGCGGAAAAGACTCATCGACCGCTCCATGTCACCGCTTGTGGGAAACGGGCCATATACGGGTTTCGTCGCGTGAAGGCCAACAGCAAGCCAACACCAGCGCACAGCGCAATCACCGAGGAACCGCCGTAGCTGATGAACGGCAGCGTCATGCCCTTTGACGGGAAGATCTGGGCGTTCACGCCCATGTTGATGAACGCTTGAATGCCCAATTCCAGCACAAGACCGGACGCCGCGAGGATGATAAAGGGGTCTTCCTCGTCGAGGAGACGCAGAAGCACGCGCGTGACAATGGCGAGATAAAGAAGCGCCACGACAATGCAGGCAATCATCCCAAACTCCTCGCCGATCACCGAGAAAATATAATCGGTATGCGCCTCGGGCAGGTGAAATTTCGCAGTCCCGCCGCCCGGACCGACACCGGTAAGGCCCCCATGCGTGATGGTGCGGTGAGCGAGATCGACCTGAGTCGGTCCGCCTGCGTCGTTGACGCCGAATCCCAGGAAGGCGTTGATGCGCTCACGGGCATTGTCATAGAAGAGATAGGCGGCGACGAAGAGGCCAAGAAAACCGCAGATCAGCCCGCCGATCGCCACGAGCGACACGCCGGAAATCAGCAATAGAGCCGCCCAGACCGCGCAATAAATCACCGTCTGCCCGAAGTCCGGCTGGCGCATGAGCAAGAGCGCGATGATGCCAGTCAACACGCCGGTCAACGGAATGACCGGGAGCGACGGGTCGCGGGCGCGGAGCGAAAGCAGCCAGGCCATAGTCACGACAAAAGCGGGCTTGAGAAACTCTGAGGGTTGCAGGCGCAGTCCGCCGCCGAGCCAGCGCCGTGCGCCATTGATTTCCGTGCCGACGATCGGCACCAGCAGGAGCAGAAACGAAAAGAAGATGGCGGCCATGATCGCGAGCCGACGCGCCTGATCGCGGGGGAGCATGGAAACGAACACCATGACAGGGATGCCCAGACCGATCCACATGATCTGGCGGTAGAGATAGATCAGCGAGTCCACTTTCACATTGGTCGTGGACCGGTCGATCGCCGCAACCGGGGATGCTGCCGCCACCGCCAGCAACCCGATTGCGATCAGGACGGCGATGAGCGCAAGCAGCACACGATCGATCTCCCAGAACCAGATCGAAAGCGCGGTGCGCTCACGCGGCAGCAGGCGCTTGGGCCGAGGCCGCAGCGCGGTCAGGGCGAGCTGAAGCTGCGGCTCCGGATTCTGAGCGGCGGAGGAGTCCTGATCGCTTTGGGGAGGCGTCATGCGGGCATGCCTTCACTCTGAGTGTTACCGGCAAGGGCGGCAACGGCTGCGGCAAACGCATCGCCGCGCGCTTCGAAGTCGCGGAACTGGTCAAAGGACGCGCAAGCGGGCGAAAGCAGCACCACATCGCCCGGCTGCGCATTGGCGGCGGCGCGCTGAACGGCCGTGACCAGCATCTCCGACTCATCGACCGGCATGAGCGGACGCAGGATGCGCGCGAAGGGCGGCCCGGCCTCGCCGATGGTGTAAGCCCGGGCGACATTGGGGAAACCGGGCGCACATTCGTCGAGATTGTCGCTCTTGGCGAGGCCGCCCAATATCCAGTGGATGCGCGGACGACCGTCAACCGGCGGGTAGGCTGCAAGCGCAGGCGCTGTGGACGCCGCGTTGGTCGCCTTGCTGTCGTTGACGTAGAGCACGCCGCCCATCTCTGCGACCGCCTGCATCCGGTGCGGCAGACTTGCATAGCTGGCAAGAGCGGCCATGACTCCGACCTGCTGGAGCCCCAGCGCCTCGGCGATCGCAACGGCTACGGCGACATTCTGCGCGTTGTGCGGGCCTTGCAACGCTGGCCAGTCCCGCTGCAGCAGCGGATCGACCTCGCGGGCGCTGACCTGTTTCGCACGTGGAAAAGCTGCGGCAACCGCCCGCGTCGTCGGGTCGTCCACCGCGATGATGCCTGTATGGCTCGGCCCCTGCATCGAGAAGAGACGCGCCTTGGATGCCGCGTAAGCCTCGAAATCCGCGTAACGGTCGAGATGGTCCGGGGTGACATTCAGTAGCGCGGCGACGTCACAGTCGAGGCTGTAGGTAAGGTCGATCTGGTAGCTTGAAAGCTCAAGCACATAGACTCCGCCTGCGCTGAGCGGCTCCTGACCCAATATCGGCAGGCCGATATTCCCGCCCATGCGGGTCGGCAGGCCGGCGTTGCGAATGATATGATGCACGAGCGCCGTCGTGGTCGATTTGCCGTTTGTGCCGGTAATGGCAACGACGCGGTGTGGCGGAAGTGTCGGACGGGCGAGAGCGAATAGCTCTATGTCTCCGATGATCGGCACTTCCGCCGCCTTCGCCCGCTCGGCAATCGGGTGACGGTTGAGAGGGACGCCCGGCGAGACGACCAGACCGTCGAAACCGGCGAGATCAATGTCCATGGGGTCGCCAAGCACGGCCTTGCCAGCGACCAGTGCGCGGGCGTCCTCGCGGCTGTCCCAGGCGACGACATGCGCGCCGCTGGCGACAAGCGCCTCGACGGTGGCCAGACCTGAGCGGGCCAGCCCAAGAACGGCATAACGCTTGCCGGAAAAGACGTTGGAGACGATCATCGCAGCTTCAGCGTGGCAAGGCCGGCCAGCGCCAGCACGAAGGAGACGATCCAGAAGCGGATCACGACCGTGGATTCGGCCCAGCCCAGCTGCTCGAAATGATGATGGATAGGCGCCATGCGGAACACGCGTTTGCCTGTGCGCTTGTAGAAAAAGACCTGGATGATGACGCTGAGCGCTTCCACCACGAACAGCCCGCCGATCACTGCCAGCACGATTTCGTGATGGGTTGCCACGGCCACGACGCCAATCGTGCCGCCCAGCGCCAAGCTGCCGGTGTCGCCCATGAACACGGCTGCGGGCGGCGCATTGAACCAGAGAAAGGCGAGCCCAGCTCCGACGATGCCGCCGCACAGAATGACGAGATTGCCGGCGCCGGGGACATGCGGGATGCCCAGATAAGCGGCATAGTCGGCGCGCCCGACGAGGTAAGCAATGAGCATGAACGCCATGCAGGCGACGATCACCGGCATGGACGCGAGGCCATCCAGCCCATCGGTCAGGTTCACGGCGTTGCCGAACGCCACGATGACGAACGCACCGAAAATATAATAGAGCGGGCCGAGCGTCAGCACGCCGCCGCTCCAGAACGGCAGATACAGGTCCGTGCCGTTGTGACTGACGATCAGGACGGTCGCGACCCCGGCGATCAGAAATTCGGCGAGCAGCCGCGCCTTGCCTGAGAGGCCTTTGTGGCTTGCCTTCGTCACTTTGTCATAGTCGTCAAGGAAGCCGATCGCGCCGAAGCCGAGCGTCACGAACAAACAGGCCCAGACATAGATGGACGACAGGTCCATCCACAGGAGCACCGAGGAGACGAGCGCGGTGAGGATCATCAGCCCACCCATGGTAGGGGTACCGCGCTTCGCCAGATGGGTCTGCGGCCCGTCATCGCGGATCGGCTGACCCTTGCCTTGCCGCACCCGCAGCCAGCCGATGAAGCGCGGGCCAATGATGAGACCGATAGCTAGCGCGGTCATGATCGCTGCGCCCGCCCGGAAGGTCAGGTAGCGGAAGAGATTGAGGATACCCGGGAAGCCGAGCTGTTCTGCGATCCAGTAAAGCATCAAACCTTTTCCGCGGAGAGTTCGGCGATGAGCCGGGAGAGGCCGACACTGTTCGAGCCTTTGACGAGTATGACGTCCCCGTCCTTCAGCAGGCGGGGCAGCAGCGCGACAGCCCCTGCGGCATCGGCGACTTCGTGCAACGTCAGCTTGTTCCTGAGCGCGGCGCCGAGCGGCGCGGTCTCTGCGCCCACGAGCAGCACAAGGTCAACACCTGCCTGGAGAATGGGTTCAGCCAGGCCTGCGTGGAGGCTTTCACTCAGCGCGCCCAGTTCTTTCATTGCGCCGATCACCGCGACTTTGCGCTTTCCGGCTTCCTGACTGATTTGGGCCAGCGTGGCGGCGACGGATGCGGGATTGGCATTATAGCTTTCGTCGATGAGCAGCGCTTCGCCGCCCCGATCCAGCGCGATGCGGCGGCGCGCGCCACGACCGGGCAGGCCCGGCAGTTCGGCAAGCGCGAGACCCGCCACAGCAAGGTCGCCGCCCAGCCCGTCCACCACCGCCAGCACGGCAAGCGCGTTCTGGACCCAATGAGCACCGGGCGCCGAAACCGTGAAACTCAGCCGCGCCTCGGGCAGTCGCGCCGTGACGAGCGTGCCACCGCCGGGCGCCGCCACTTGTTCCACCGCGCGCACGTCCGCCCCCTCGCCCGCGCCGAAGGTGATGATCCGGCGCGCATGGCGGCTCGCCTTGGCATAGAGGCGCTTGATGTGCGGCGAGTCATAGGGGAGGACGGCCACGGCTTCGCCCGTCAGACCCTCGAAAATCTCACCTTTCGCGTCGGCGATCTTCTCCTCCGTACCGAAATACTCGATATGTGCGGGGGCGATCGTCGTCACCAGCGCGACATTGGGTTTCACCATGCGGGTCAGCTCGGAGAGCTCCCCGGCATGGTTCATGCCCATCTCGAAAATGCCGAAATCGGCATGTTCCGGCATCCGCGCCAGACTCAAGGGCACGCCCACATGATTATTGTAGCTCTTGAGGGAGCGATGGGCATTTCCCATCGAGATGCGGTCGAACGCCTGAAAAAGCGCCTCCTTGGTGCTCGTCTTGCCTGCCGATCCAGTGACGCCGATCACCTTAGCGTTCGTGCGCCGACGGCTCTCCACACCCAACCGGACGAGCGCCTCGGCGCTGTCATTCACCAGTACGTGAGGTCCCTCGACCGGCCGCTCGACCAGAACGCCGCCGGCCCCCGCCGCAAAAGCGCGCGCGACGAAGTCATGCCCATCGGACTGGGCGCCCTTCATTGCCACGAACAGGTCGCCCGCCGCGATTTCGCGGCTGTCGAATGCGACGCCAGCGACACCGAAGTCCCGTGAAGCCTTGCCGCCCGTCGCGTGCGCAATCGCCGTGGAGGTCCACAGCGGGCTCAAGCCACGCCTCTTTCAGTTCGCGCGGACACGGTCACGCGGCACACTCGCGAGCCACGGTGACGTCGTCGAATGGCAGGACGCGTTCGCCGATGATCTGCCCCTGTTCATGGCCCTTGCCCGCCAGCAGCACGATGTCGTCGGCCGCCGCTTCCTCGATAGCCGCCGCAATAGCGGCGCGGCGCCCACCGATCTCGCGCGCACCCGTCGTTCCAGAGAGGATAGCCGAGCGGATGACAGCCGGATCTTCACCGCGCGGATTGTCATCGGTTACGATGACAACGTCGCTCATTTCGCTGGCGACCTGCCCCATCAGCGCCCGTTTCCCCGGATCGCGATCCCCGCCTGCGCCGAACACGACAATGAGCCGCCCCTTTGTATGAGGCCGCAACGCGTCAATGGCTGCGCGCAATCCATCGGGCGTATGGGCATAATCGACATAGACCGGCGCGCCGGCCTTGGTAATGACTGCGCGTTCCAGACGCCCACGCACAGGCTGCACGCGCGAAAGGAGCTCCAGCACCTGCTCGATGCGCCCGCCAGTCGCGATCACCAGCCCCGCCGCAACCAGCGCATTGGCTGCCTGATAAGCACCGATCAGCGGCAGATTGACCTTGTGAACTTTGCCCTCTGCGGCAATCTCCAGTGTCTGGCCAAGCTGGGTTGAAACGCGCGATACCAGTCGCAGCGCTTCCCCGGCCTCGCCGACCGTCATGACGGAAAGGCCACGCCTGCGTGCGTGCGCAACGACTTCGTCCGAACGCGCGTCATCCGCCCAAACGACAGCGGTCGCGCCGTCTTCCACCACTTCGTCGAAAAGGCGCATCTTCGCCTCGAAGTAGATGTCCATCGTGCCGTGATAGTCGAGGTGATCGCGGCTGAGATTGGTGAAAGCACCCGCTTTCACGGCGAGGCCCTCGGTGCGGAACTGCGCGAGACCGTGCGACGACGCCTCGAAGGCGACGTGACTGATCCCTTCCTTTGCCAGACCGGCCATATTGGAAAGGAACGTGACGATGTCCGGCGTCGTAAGACCCGTCGTCACCTGGTCCACGGACGTGGTGACGCCGAGCGTGCCGATGGATGCGGAGTGCTCACCCATCATCCGCCAGATCTGCCGCGTAAGCTCCACGGTCGATGTCTTGCCGTTCGTGCCGGTCACGGCGACGACCGTCTCGGGGAAAGGCGCGAAAAACCGGGCAGCAAGTTCCGCGAAAAGGCGCCGTGGCTCCTCGCTCTCGATATGGACCGCGCCGTCCACCTTGGCACCGGGTCGCGTAACGACCGCGACTGCGCCCGCTTTCACTGCATCGGCGATGAAATCCTCGCCATTTACGCGCGCACCCTGAAAAGCTCCGAAGACCGTGCCCGGCGCGACCTTGCGATGGTCGATCGCGAAGCCGGTCACTACCGGATCGTCGCCGCCCGCGCCTCGATGGCCGATCATGTCGCTCAGTTTCATCAGTCGCCTTCCTGACCGCCATGCAGCAACGGCGTCAGCTCGGCAATATCCACATCGCGCACCGCTTCTGGAAAGACGCCGAGCATCGGCCCGGCACGCTCAATGAACCGCTTGACGACCGGAGCGGCATTCCACGCCGCCGTGCGCAGGCCCGGATGCGTGGCGTTGCCCTTGGGTTCGTCCATCATGACGATAACGACGTAGCGGGGATCTTCCATCGGGAAGGCGGAGGCGAATGTAGCGACCAGCGAACGCCGGGCATAGCCACCGTCCTTCGGCTTCTCCGCCGATCCGGTCTTTCCACCTACGCGATAGCCTTCGGCATTGGCGCTGCGTCCAGTGCCGGACATGACGATCATACGCAAAAGCTGGCGCATCCGCGCGCTTGTCGCCGGGGTGAATACACGCCGGCCCTTGGGCTCGAAACCGGCCGACTGCTTCAGGACCGTCGCGGGATGCCATACACCGCCGTTCACCAGCGCGGCATAGGCGCTCGCAAGATGAAGCGGCGTCACGGCGATGCCGTGGCCGTAGGCGACGGTCATAGTCTCGATGCGGCCCCAGCGGCGCGGCCAGAGCGTGCCCTGCCGCTCGCCGAGTTCTATGCTCGGGCGGCTGTTGAACTCAAGCGCGCTATAGGCTTTCTGCAAAGGAGCGGGACCCATTTCGTCGGCAATGCGGGCAGTCACGATGTTGCTGGAATGGATCAGCGTTTCCGGCACGTTGATCCAGCGGCCAAGCGGATGATCGTCCTTGATGCGAAAACCGCCGATATGGATCGGCGCGGTCGCATCATAAACCTTGCTCATCGACGTGACGACCCCGGCATCCATTGCTGCGGCGATGGCCAGAGGCTTGAAGGTCGATCCCAGCTCGTAGCGTGCCTGAATGGCCTTGTTGCAGCTGGTTGACTCGTCGCACTTCGCGTTGGGATCGTGCCCGCCCTGCACCTTGTTGGGATTGAAGGTGGGGTTGTTCGCCATGGCGATGACTTCGCCAGTCCGGACATCGAGGACGATGCCCACGCCGCCCAGAGCGCTGTGCTCTGTCACGCCGCTGGCAAGCTCCGCCTCCAACGCTGCCTGCACGCGACTGTCAATCGACAGGGCGAGCGGTTCGCCTCGCCGGGCCGGGTCGATAAGGCGCTCGTCAAACGCACGCTCGACGCCCATGACGCCATGACCGCTTCCGCCCGCCACACCCAGAAGATGCGCGGCAAGCGTCCGCTGAGGATAGAGGCGCTCCTTTTCACGCGGGAACTCGATGCCCGGTTCGCCGATCGCGTTGACTGCCGAGACCTGCTCGGGCAGCGCGCGGCGGCGCAGATAGGACCATCCCTTGCCGCGCAGCTTCGCCTCGAACTCCGCCACCGGTGTATCGGGGAAGATCGCGTTCAGCCGCAGCGCGAGTTCGGCAGGGTCCCGGATGAGCCGCGCCGGCCGAACGGCAATCGCATAGGCGTCGATGTTCCTCGCGAGGGTCACACCATTGCGATCCACGATGTCCGCGCGAATGGGCACGGGCGTACCGCTCAGCGATTGCTGGGCGGGCTGGCTCGATACGACGCCCATATAGGCCATGCGCGCGCCCAGCCCACCGATCCCGGCTGCAAACAGCAGCAAGGCAAGGGTAACTCGCCCATGCGCGACAGCCACGAAGTCCGCTGAGGGCTTCGTGGCGCTGCGCCGGACTGGCTGGGCCAGGACTGTCGCCACTACTGGGGGCCTTTCACACGGCGTTCGTCATCCGTATCGGACGCCGCGCGACTGAGGCGGCGGAGCGACGCATCGTCGAGCAGTTTATCGTCAAGCAGCGCCATGCGAGCCACTTTCTTGGCCACGGGGCTTGGCGTGCGCGCCACGTCGGCCGGCTTCGAAGCCGCCACCTTCGCGGGGGCAGGCGCCGTCTTGACCGCGCCTGCGACATTGTCGTTCGCCATGGCGCTCCGGATGAGCGAGAACTCCGTGCGCACCTGACTGGGGGCCGGGCTCGCCGCACGGGTCGCTGCGACCGCAGGCGCATCGGCGGGCTTCACGACCATCGCCGTCATGACCGGTGGCGGCACATAGGCTTCGCCATTGGGCTTGATGCCATCCAGGCTCGCCAGAGCGGTCTCATCAGAAAGAAAGCGGTCCTTCGCCGTGACAGCAAGCTTCAGGTCGGCAGCGTTCCACCGCTCCAGCTGCACGAGGCTGGCGCGTGTGCCGAATTCCGCCTCCAGATAGCGGATGCTGGCGCGCGTGCGGTAGATCTCGCGCTGAAGATCGTTCACGGCCTTGTGCTCGGTCGCAACGCGCAGACTGACGAGATACGCCGCCAGCGATGCCATTGCGACCACGAGAATCCACATGATGCTGGCGAGACGCTTGATGGCGATCACGACATAGTTCCTTCAGTCAGGGGCGACCAGGCAGGGGCAGCGGTACGCACGGCACTCCTAAGCGTGGCAGATCGTGCGCGGGGGTTGGCGGCCAGTTCGGCTGGGCCGGCGCGCACGGCACGAGCGGGTTTTTGAAAGCTCGGAGTCCGTTGAGCGACGGGCGAAGGGCGATGGCGCGATCCGCCCGCCTCCTGCCCGCTGCGCGCGCGCAGGAAGCTCTTGACGATCCGGTCCTCGAGACTGTGGAAGGTGATGACCGCGAGGCGACCGCCTTCGCGCAGCATCTGCTCGGCCGCTTCAAGGCCGTGCTCCAGCGCGTCCAGTTCGCGATTTACATGAATACGGACGGCCTGAAACGTGCGCGTCGCGGGATCGGTCTTGTCACCCGGACGGCGGCCAAGCGCACGGTGAACCGCAGCCGCCAGATCGTGGGTCGTCGCCAGCGGGCGCGCGGCCACGATTGCGCGGGCAACGCGGCGCGCTCTCGGCTCCTCGCCATAACGATGAATGACGTCGGCAATCGCCTCTTCAGGCGCATTATTGAGAAAGTCCGCGGCGCTCTCGCCCTCGCCGCTCATGCGCATGTCGAGCGGCCCGTTGTTCCGGATCGAAAATCCGTACTCAGCGCGATCGAGCTGCATGGAGGATGTGCCGATATCCAACAGCACCCCGTCCACCGCTTCGATCCCCTCGGCACGGAGCAGGCTGGTCATGTCCGCGAAATTCCCGCGCAGGAGCCTGATGGCCCCAGCGCTCGACGCGACGATATCCTGCCCCTCCGCAAGAGCGCGCGGATCCTGATCGATCGCAACGACTTGCGCGCCGCGTGCAGCCATGGCGCGACTATGGCCGCCGGCACCGAAGGTGCCGTCGACATGACGCTCGCCGGGGCGAATATCGAGCGCGTCCAGCGTCTCGTCGAGCAGCACGGAAACATGCGGCGTGGCGGTAGGGGCAGAGAGAGCGCTCATGCCGCGCCACCACTCGCGCGGCGCGCCTGAACCTCGACGAGGAAATCCTCGGCCTCGGCCCGCACCATGCGGTGGAGCCCTGCTTCATCCAGCAAGTCCTCAGGCGCCCAAATGCGCATGACCGTGCCGCTGCCCTCGACAGCAATGGCATCGGTGA
The DNA here is from genome assembly GCF_052327305.1 of Sphingobium sp. CR28. Lineage (GTDB taxonomy): Bacteria > Pseudomonadota > Alphaproteobacteria > Sphingomonadales > Sphingomonadaceae > Sphingobium. Next base: position 1,153,009 of record NZ_CP182486.1, read on the forward strand.
TCCGGGTGAACCGCGTCATCCGCTCGGGCAGAGAAAAGCGGCCGGCGCTATCGATCGACACGGGAAAAACGGCGCTGTTGTAACGAGCGATCTTGTCCGCGAGGGCAAAGTCCTCGCCGCGCGCATCAGCGTTCTCGAACTGCTTGTTCAGGCGGGCGTGCACTGTTGACAGATAGAGTTCGTCGAACGCCTCGATCATCGGGCGATCGTCATCGAGACGAAGGAAGATCTTCTTCACGTCTTCCCGCCCGTTGAAGTAAGTATTGCGCAGCGTCGCAGGCAACGAGAAGCGTCCCTTCCCGTCGAGAAAGCTTGTCGCAAAGCTGACAAATTCCTGGGACAACCCGCCTCGACTCCCTGCGCCGGACGCAATGCCTCTCCTCACCGGCCGCGCATGCGCGTCGGATCATGGCTCTTGGAAAAGCAGAAACGCCCTGACGACTTTTCCTATCAGCGCGGACGCCTCTAGAAAAGCAAATTTTTGGGAGGAGTTGGGAAAACCTGGGAAGGAAACCTCTTGTTAACCGTGATACCCACCCAGAATCTCGCTATATACCTTTTCTGTTCCTCCTATGATCTAAATCATGTTCACCTTCTCAGGGATGCCGGGATGGGAGGACATGGGAAAGCCATTTACGGACAACCAGAGATGCCGTGATGATCGCGATCATTAAAATGGCAGCAAGCAGCCCCTCCATGTTACTCTTATCACTGATTATCCATGATATTTTCGAAAACTTGGAAGCAGACGCTCCGAGTCGGCGGTCGACGAAGGAGACAGCATCGCTGATCCAGTCCATCTCGCGGGCCGGATGGGCAGGAGCGAGCGTCCACAACTCCGCCTCGATAAAGTCGGCATCCGCCACCAGTGCCGCCTGTCCGCGCCCCACCCGGCAGGATGCGATCAAATCGCCTTCGTTCAACCGGCAATCCGCTGTCCCGCCGGGAACGCGTGCAAAGCTGGACGCACCGGCAAGATTGAGAAGAGTGCCATCCCGGAGCAGCCTTCGTTCCAGCACTGGTCGATCCGTTGTCATGTCAGTCGCTTCCAGCCTCAGCCCCCAATGAGTGAAGAGCGGGTCCAGCAGACTTGTGACCGGCGGACGGCGCGGATGTCCCAGCGACCGTGCATCGGGCCACAGCAGAAATGGGTCCGCGAGGATGAGCGCATCTCCACCGGCCCGCACCCACGCGTCGAGCATGACCAGTTCGCGCGGCTGGAGAAGGCGTGGCTGCACCAGAAGCAGAGAGCGGGCATCAGAGAGAGCGGACGGCTCCAGCGCATCGATCGGGACCAGCGTTCGTCGCGCTGCCAGCGCATGCCAGAACGGCGCACGATCGCCCACGGACGCAAGCGATTGGCCGAGCTCCCCCTGCGCCTGGCGGACATCCGCACCGACGAGCGGCACCCCTGACAAAATCTTGGTTGGCCGATCATGCCGCACGCCGGGTCCCTCCACCCAGTGGAGCAGGGTCGGCGTGGCTCCGGCGATCATGATCGCGCTCGCCATGGCGATCGTCCGTCGCCGGAAGGACGCTCTGGCGACAAGACTTACCACTGCGACCAGCAAGACCAACGCCAGTGCGTGGCCGAGCGGGAAGAAACTTCCGGCATTGAAGGAGAAGGCCAGCGGAGGGGCGACGAGCAGCGCCGGACTAAGGATAACAAGCGACGCGCTTTGCTTTGCGCCGATGCGGTGGAGATAGCCTGTCATCACTGCGAGGGTCGCCAGCGCAGGCCAGAGCCAGTGGAGCGGATCGATCTGCCCGGTGCGCCATGCACCAACACACATGCCAATGACGAGCGAGAGAAGAGCCAGCCCTGCCAGGATGAGCGGCGCGGCCCGCGCGTGCGGCGTCACCGCTGCGGCTGGGATTGCTGCTGTTGTTGTTGTTGCGCCTTCCGGGGATCGCGATCCATGGGAGTGGTCAGGCGGGGATCTGGCTCAAGATCCGGAACCGCCGGCGGCGCGGTTAGCGAAGGGTCACTACTCGGGGTGACGCCCAGATCGGCCAGCGGCTCGTTGGGAATGACTGCCGGGCTGATTATGGCATTATTGGATGGCGCATCGGCAATCGCTGCCCCCTCCTTCGACATCGCCAGCCCTGAATCGTCGACGCGGGCATTGCGGGTCATGAGACTAGCAAGGCCGATGATCGCGAGGACACCCAAAAGTCCGGCAAGGCCGACTTGCACGCGCTGGACCATCTCTCGCGTGGTATCCAGCACCTTCGTCTGCGCCATTGGGACCGACTGTCTCGCCATACCCCTCTTAATCGACCAGCCAGGGGAACGGCGTCAAGCCCTTCGCCACCAGCCATTCACGATTGTATAGTGTCGAAAGATAGCGGAAGCCCGTGTCGCACAAGATCGTCGCCACCCGGCTTCCCGGACCCAGCTTGCGACCCAGCGCGACCGCGCCGGCGATGTTGATACCGCTCGAAAGACCGAGGCAAAGACCTTCTTCGGCGAGCAGACGCGCGACCCACTCCAGCCCTTCTTCATCGGAAATGCGGAACTGGGTGTCGATCGGCGCGCCTTCCAGATTGGCGGTAATCCGCCCCTGGCCAATGCCTTCCGCAACGGAGCTGCCCTCCGCCTTGAGCTCGCCATGCGCGTAATAGTTGTAGAGCGCCGCGCCATAGGGATCGGTAAGCGCGATCGTGATCGCCTCGTCTCTGGCCTTGAGGCCCAGACCGACACCAGCGATCGTTCCCCCCGTACCGGCTGCACAGGTAAACCCGTCGATACGGCCGTCCATCTGCGCCCAGATCTCCTCGGCAGTCCCCACGATGTGCGCCTTGCGGTTGGCGATATTGTCGAACTGGTTGGCCCAGATCGCGCCTTCGGTTTCCTCCGCGATACGGCGGCTGGTGTGGACGAAATGGCCGGGATTGGCATAGGGCGCAGCGGGAACAGTGACGAGTTCGGCGCCAAGCGCACGCAACGTGTCCATCTTTTCGCGGCTCTGGGTCTCCGGCATGACAATGATCGTGCGGTAGCCCAGCGCATTGGCGACAAGAGCAAGACCGATACCAGTGTTGCCTGCGGTTCCTTCCACGATGATCCCGCCCGGCTGAAGCAGTCCCTTTTCCTCTGCATCGCGCACGATGAAGAGGGCAGCGCGATCCTTCACGGAGGCGCCGGGATTCATGAATTCGCACTTGCCGTAAATGTCACAGCCAGCCGCTTCCGACGGGCTTTTCAGGCGCACAAGCGGGGTGTTGCCGATAAGAGAGAGCGTATCGGGAAAAATTGTCATGCTCCTCGCCTAGGACGGCGGAGGCCGCTCGGCAAGCAAGGAGAATTTGGCATGGCCGAGGAGCGGCTTGCCAATAGGAGGACAAAGCAATGGCGTGGGCACCTACAGGGACTGTACCGGACGGCGCTCGTTGCGGCCCTTTTCGCAACCGCAAATTTTTTTCGCCCGTGAAGGAACTTTCCAGCCCAGCGTTCATTTTCGCAACACGGATAGCAGTTTTGCCCCCCGCTCTGGCTATCCACATTAGGCCCGGAACGCGAATCCCCCAAGCAGCCGCGTTCCGGGCCATTTTGTGTCCGGCGGACATTCAGCATGAACGAATGGAACGGTTTTGAGCCGGTCGACGTTTTCGCAGTCCAGAATATCTTGCTGGAGAAGCGAAAATGAAAAAGCTCACGACGACAGCTCTTGTCTCCAGCCTTTTGCTCGCGCTTGCCGCCTGCAACACGGTTGAAGGCGCCGGACGCGACGTAAAAAGCGCGGGTCAGGCCATCGAGAATTCAGCGCAATAGAACACCGAACCGGTCTACGGTTCGGCGCATCAGGCAGGGCTATCCCCCGCCTGGTGCGTTTGCGCGTCTTCCGCCGCTTTGTCCTTCGCGTCGCGTCGGTCGGTGAACCAGATCGCGATAAGCGCAATTTCGTAGAGAAGGATCAGCGGGATCGCGAGCATAAGCTGTGACACCACGTCAGGCGGTGTGAGCACGGCGGCCAGCGCAACGGCTGCGACGATCATGTAACGACGCACACTGACAAGCTGCGCGCGCGAGACGATGCCGGCCCGGTTCAGCAGCATGATGAGGACGGGCAGCAGAAAGCTGATCCCGAATGCGAGAATGAACTGCATCACGAGACTGAGATAGCTGTCAGTGCTGGGCAACGCCTCTACATCGAGACCACCCGCATCCCCCTGGAAACCCAGGAAGAAGTGGAACGCGGTGGGCATCACCACATAATAAGCGAGCGCGGCGCCCATGATGAACAGCATGGGGGTCGCCAGCAGGAAGGGCAGCAGTGCCCGTTTCTCTTTCGCGTAGAGGCCAGGCGCCACGAACATCCACAGCTGATTGGCGATTATGGGGAAGGAGCAAAAGAACGCCCCGAAGAGCGCAACCTTCAGCTGGACGAAAAAGGCTTCGTAAAGTTTGGTATAGACCAGCCGGCCGCCGCCATCGCCAAAGGCTTCCTTCAGCGGATGAACGAGAAACGCAAAGAGCTTGTCCGAAAAATAGAAGCAGACCGCGCCCGACAGGAACAGCGCCCATACACAGATAATCAGTCGCTTGCGCAGCTCGATCAGATGGTCGAGCAGCGGCGCCTTGGTCTCGTCTATGTCCCTCACGCCTTTGCCTCACGAGATGCCTGCTCCGGGGCATCAGCATGATCGGCATCATCGCTCACTGGAGCATCGACAGCCGGACCGGATATGGCCGCCCCCTGCTCCGCGACTTCCGCGCTTATGTTCGCTGTCGACTCATCCGACCCATCAGGTGCGGGCAGCGCCGCCTGTGTGGCGTCGGACTGGTCCTGCGGATGCTCGGCCATGATCCGCGCATTCTCCGCGGCCCATTTCTTCTCCAGCTCTTCGAGCTCGGCCTCCCGAATCATCGCATCGAGGCCGGAGCGGAAGTGACGTGTCATAGCCCGCCCCTTCCCGATGATCTGGCCCAGCTTGTATAGAGCGCGCGGCAAATCCTTGGGGCCGATCACCACCACGGCCACCACTATGATGAGCAGCAGCTCGGTCGAATCAACACCAAACATGTGTTCTCAGCCGCGTGACCGTCGCGCGCTCAGCCGTCGAGCTTCTGTTCGTCGCGGACCGCAGCCTGATCGATCGTGCCGGCAGACTGCTTCTCGATCCGAGGCGCGGGCTTGGCGCGCGCGACATCCTCGTCATCGTCGGCCAGACCTTTTTTGAAGCTCTTGATGCCTTTTGCCACGTCGCCCATCAGCGAAGAAACGCGGCCGCCGCCAAACAGCAGCACAACCACGAGGACAAGCACGATCCAGTGCAGGGGGGAACCGAAACCCATTGAAACAACTCCTATGACACGGCCTATCTAGAGCATTTACGGGACAAGTGGGAACCGCTTTTTCAGGCCAGCCAACATCTTCTGTCGAAGATGCCTGCTCTCGCACCGCGCCCAGCGGCATTCACAGCTCCCCTCCGTCCTCATCATTGCTCTCGCCGTCGCCCTTCGGCGTCAAAGCTTGCGTTTCCATGACAAGATCGACCGGATCCAGCAGGCCTGCCGCGCGAAGATCATCGATACCAGGCAAATCCCGCAGACTGGAAAGCCCAAAATGGGTGAGAAATTCGGTGGTGGTCGCATAGATCAGTGGACGGCCGGGGACTTCGCGGCGTCCTGCCGGGCGAATCCAGCCCGCCTCTATCAGGACATCAAGCATCCCCTTGGCCACGGCGACACCGCGAATCGCCTCGATCTCGGCCCGACTCACGGGTTCATGATAGGCAATGATCGCCAGCGTCTCAATCGCCGCGCGGGAGAGCTTGCGCGGTTCCTCGCGCTCGCGGCGCAGAATGTGCGCGAGATCGGCAGCCGTCTGGAAATGCCACCGCCCCCCTCGCTCGACCAGCTCGAAGCCCCGGCCTGCATAGCTATCCGCCATGGCAGTCAGCGCAGGCAGCACGCTGCCCTCAATGCCGGCGTGTCGCGCAATCTCGGCTGGGGTCAGCGGCTCGGCCGCGGCGAAAAGGACGGCCTCGATGATGCGCCAGTCTTCCTCGAACATCACGGCCGCGCCCCTGCCGATCCCGCCATAGGTGCACGCAGCATCAGAGGCGCGAATGTCTCGGCCTGATCGATCTCCACCCGGCCCTGACGAGCAAGTTCCAGCGTCGCAACGAAGCTGCTCGCCATGGCGGAGCGTCGCAAGGCCGGGTCATCCGTTTCGGGTAGGAAACGCGCGAGGCTGGTCCATTCGATCGCGGCGCCAATCAGCCTTGAGACCCGCTCGATCGCTTCGTCGAGCGTCATCACAGCCCTGCGCGCCACCACATGGACGCGGGGGGCCGTCCGGAGTTTTACCTGACCATAAGCCTGGATGAGATCGAAAAGACTGGCCTGCCAGATGACGGCGCGCGGACGATGCAGCCCTTCCGGCGCCCCGCGCAGGAAGACATCCCGCCCCATCCGATCCCGCGCGAAGAGACGAGCACCTGCTTCCCGCATGGCTTCGAGTCGCTGGAGCCTCAGATGCAGCCGCAGTGCCAATTCCTCCGGCGAAGGGTCGGGCTGCGCCTCTTTGGGCAGAAGAAGCGCGGACTTGAGATAGGCCAGCCACGCCGCCATCACGAGATAGTCGGCGGCGAGTTCGAGCCTCAGAACGCGGGCAGTCTCGATGAAATGCAGATACTGCTCGACCAGCGCGAGAATGGAGATCTGCGTCAGATCGACCTTCTGCGTGCGCGCAAGATTGAGCAAAAGGTCGAGCGGCCCTTCGAAGCTTTCGACCGCGATCGTGAGAGTGCCCTCGGTCTCCTCCCGCCGGACGGGCGTCTCCCAGTCGTCCAGCGACGCATCGGCTCCGTCAACGGCAAGGTCGGCGGGCCTCTCCTGCGTCATGCCTGCGCGACCAGACCGAGCAAACCATCCCGCGCTGCGAATGCTCGTTCGATCGACCAGTCATCCGGGCCATCCGCGATCGTCGCCATGGCACGGTCCAGCCGTTCGCGCGCGACATCGCTCATTGTCGGAAGCGCCCGAGCGATCGCGACCATGTCGTCCATGCGGCCCCAGCAGTTGAGCGCTAGGTCACATCCTGCCTCGATCACGCCGGCAGCGCGCGCCGCCATGTCGCCCTCAAGCGCTTTCATGTCGAGATCGTCAGACATGAGCAGACCGTCAAAGCCGATCTCGCCGCGAATGATCTCACCGATCACCACTGGCGAAAGGCTGGCCGGTCTCGCGGCGTCCCATGCCTCATAAACGATATGCGCGGTCATGCCGATCGGCGCCCATGCCAGGGTGCGGAAAGGCGCAATATCCCATTTGAGTTCCTGCGCGCTCGCAGTGACGGTTGGCAGATGCTCGTGGCTGTCCACCATCGCGCGGCCATGACCCGGCATGTGCTTGACGATGCCGACGACACCCCCGGCCTTGAGGCCATCGAGCGTGGCGCGCCCCAGTGCCGCGACCCGCATCGGCTCGCTGCCATAGGTGCGATCGCCCATGATGTCGCTGGCCCCCGCCTGCCGCACATCCAGGAGCGGCAGCGCATCGACGTTGATACCCACGTCTCGCAGCATGGAGGCAAGCGCGCGGGCATTGGCACGCGCCGCCTCGATCGCGCTGGAAGGCGCCATCTCGTAGAGCGCCTCGAAGCGACCGGCCGCTGGAAATGCAGGCCATTGGGGTGGTTGCATCCGGGCGACCCGCCCGCCCTCTTGATCGATCATGATGAGGACGTCTTCGCGCCCGGCAATGATCCGCAGATCGTCGGTGAGCGCTTTTAGCTGCGCACGATCGCGAATGTTGCGCTTGAAGAGAATATATCCGGCCGGTTCAACGGCTGCGAAGAAGGCGCGCTCCTCCTCGGAGAGCGTTTCACCTGCCAGGCCGAAGATCACCGGCTTCATCGGACCTTATCCCTGCTTGAGGAACCGCAAATTCGCCGGCTTCAGTTGACCACCATGCAGCTCTCGCCCGCGACCCGGAGCTTGCCGCACAGACCAGTGGCCTCCGCAGAGTCCGCCGTGCGTGCGCGCAACCGATAGAGCGTTTGTCCGCCCACGGAGACAGGCTCGACCATGTTGCTCAGAGGGACGAGATAATCGAACCGCTTGGTGAATTTCTTCCACGCCTCCTGCGCGCCGGCATTGCTGCCATAGGCGCCGAGCTGGATGAGGGCGCCGCCGCCCGTCGCGCCTGCCGTCGCGAGAGCTCCCGCGGCCGAGGCAGCTCTGGGCGCCGCCCTTGTCTGGTCGCTCACGCTTGCTTTGACTTCGCGCTTCACCGGCTTGGGTGTGGCTTTGGCAGCCTCTTCCTTCGTCGTGGACCCGCGTGAGACGTTAGCGAGCGGCGCTTCCGGCAGGCGGCTATTGTCGATCCGTCCAGCATTATCCTCGCCTTCGCTCGCCGCGAAGCTGGAATCGCCCTCGCCCTGAAAGACCTTGCCGTCGCTCTCATTGATGGCAACCTTGTAAGGCCCACCCTGCGCCGCGATCAGCTTCACGTCGCCTTCATCGGCAGTGCTCTGGTTCTTCAGCCACCAGCCGCCGCCCACAATGAGGGAAAGAAGAATGACGCCGGCCACCACCAGACCTGCAATACGCGCCGGGGAAACGCGTTCCTCTTCGTAACCCTCGTCGGCGGGTTCCAGCCAGGGCAGCCTGTCGCGATCGTCGAGATTGAAGCTGTCCCTCTGGTCCACCACCATCACCCCATCTCCTCGAGCGCATCGACACCCATCAGCGCCAACCCGTTGCGGATAACCTGCCCGACTCCCGCACTCAAGAAAAGTCGCACGGCGGTGATTCCCGCATCATCCGCCATGATGACGCGGGCGGAGGGATCATCGTTGCCGGCATTCCACCAGGCGTGGAAGGCGGCGGCCAGATCATGCAGGTAAAAGGCCACGCGATGCGGCTCCCTTGCGATAGCCGCGCCTTCGATCATGCGGGGGAAACTCGCGAGAAGCTTAATGAGGGCAAGCTCACCCGTCCCGAGGCGGGACAGGTCCGGCTCCGGCATTCCATCAGGAAATGCCTCTGCCGCGCGCCGCGCCAGCGATGAAATACGGGCATGGGCGTATTGCACGTAAAACACCGGATTGTCCTTGGAGGCTTCGACCACCTTGGCGAAATCGAAGTCCATCTGCGCATCCGCCTTGCGAGTGAGCATCGAGAAGCGGACGACATCCTTGCCCACTTCATTCACCACATCGGCCAGTGTGACGAAATTGCCTGCTCGCTTCGACATTTTGACCGGCTCGCCGTCACGCAGCAGCCGCACCATCTGCACCAGCTTGATGTCGAGGGGCACCTTACCCTCGGTCAGCGCCTGCACCGCCGCGACGATGCGCTTCACGGTGCCCGCATGGTCCGCGCCCCAGATGTCGATCAGCTGGTCGGCAGTCTGCGCCTTCTGGAAATGATAGGCGAGGTCGGCGCCGAAATAGGTCCAGCTCCCGTCGGACTTTTTGATCGGCCGGTCCTGATCATCGCCGAACGTCGTCGAACGGAAAAGCGGCAGCTCCACCGGTTCCCAGTCCTCTGGCGTCTCACCCTTGGGGGCTTCGAGTAGGCCATCATACACAAGGTCGCGTGCACGCAGCCACGCCTCGGCAGCGGCAGGCTTACCCGCCGCCTGAAGAACCGCTTCGGACGAGAAAAGATCATGATGGATTCCGAGCAGCGCAAGGTCGGCCCGGATCATCTCCATCATCGCCGCGACCGCGCGAGTCCGGAAGAGAGCAAGCCACTCCGCTTCTGGAGCGCTGACATATTTGGCGCCGAACTCGGCAGCGAGCGCCTGCCCCACTGGCACCAGATAGTCGCCCGGATATAGGCCCTCGGGGACCGCGCCGACATCTTCGCCGAGTGCCTCACGGTAACGCAGGTGTACGGAGCGCGCGAGCACATCCACCTGCCCGCCTGCGTCGTTTACATAATATTCGCGCGTGACCTCATGGCCCGTAAAGGCGAGCAGGGTTGCCAGCGCATCGCCCACCACGGCGCCACGACAATGGCCCATGTGCATGGGTCCAGTCGGATTGGCGGAGACATATTCGACATTGACGCGCTTGCCGCCACCCATCGTCGAGCGGCCATAATCGGCCGCGTCAGCGTGGATCGCCCGCAGCTCCGCTTCCCAGCTTTCGCGTCCCAGGGTCATGTTGATGAAGCCCGGCCCGGCAACCGAAACGCTTGCGATCTCCGGCAAGGCGCCCAGCTTTGCGGCGATCAGATCCGCCAGCGCGCGCGGGTTGGTCCCCGCCGGCTTGGCCAGCACCATCGCGGCGTTGGTCGCAAGGTCGCCATGGCTCGGGTCGCGAGGCGGTTCGACGGTCACAGCCTTGCGCGGAAGATCGGCAGGCAGGGCACCCTCGCTCACGAGGTCGTCCAGCAGGGCATCAAGCGTAGTTGAGAAGCGGGCAAAAAGGGACACGGGCAGTTCCTCGAAAAGCTATGGACCCGTTCGGGCGAAGCCTGCCGGAAAATCTGCACGTTCTTGGAAAGAAGAACAGCCCTTGGGCAAGCTTCTGGGCGAACGGACGAGTTCGCTCTTAGCGGGTGGCGTTGTAGCGGAGTTGCTCACGGGTCAGGTTGAAACCGACGAGCAGCTCGAAGCTGGTTCGCTGGATCGCTGCGCGCACTTCCGGCCGCGCCAGTGGATCGGTCGCCGCATCCGCGTCACCGGACTTGCGCGGCTTGGTAATCAGGGTCTGGATTTCCGGTGGGAGCGTCGCGGCGCTTTTGTCCACATAGGAAGACGCGCGGGCCTGCGTGCTGGCGCGCGCTTCCCCTGCGGCGAACGAGAGCGTCACCTGCCCTACGCGCTTGGAAACGACGGACGTCCCGCCACGTGTCGCCACCACGAAATAGGGCAGCGTCACCTGACGTGCGGCGCTGGCGTCCCGCCGTGTAGCGACCACGTCGAACGTGGCTTCTGTGGCGAACTGATCGCCGCCTTCGCTGCATGTGGACCGAAGGTTCGTGATGGTCGCCACGACATCGATCGCGCTCGCATCCGTTGAATTGGCGGGGCTGAACAGCGTGACGTCGCCCGTCTGGGCAGGTATCGCCGCGGCCGGACAGGCTGAACGGACCTGGACGATGCCGCCGGTCGGATCGATATCCCCTCTGCGCGTGCAGCCGGCCAGAGCGGCCAAAAGGGTTGCGAGCAAGAGGCCGTTTCGAGCGGTGATAATGCGCACCGTTTGGAAATCCTTAGGTCCAGGAGCGCTGGCGCAGCGCTTCGACGAGTTCGGCTTCTTAGTCGCGGCGTCCGGGCGAGGCAACCGAAAGCGTCGCATGCCACAAGCAGCTTTCCCTGTGGCGCACGAGTCCCTAAAGACCCCGCATGAGCACGCCCAAACCGCCGCTGCATATTCTCATCGCCGCGCCGCGCGGCTTCTGCGCCGGTGTCGACCGCGCCATATTGATCGTGGAGAAAGCGATCGAGAAATATGGCGCGCCGGTCTTCGTCCGGCATGAGATCGTCCACAACAAGTTCGTGGTGGACGCGCTGCGCGCCAAGGGCGCGGTTTTCGTGGACGAACTCGAAGAAGTACCGAGCGATCGCCCGGTGGTCTTTTCCGCGCATGGCGTGCCTAAAGCCGTACCAGCGGACGCGGCGGCGCGCGGTCTCGATTTCCTTGATGCGACCTGCCCTCTCGTCTCGAAGGTCCATCGTCAGGCTGAGCGGCAGGTTGACGCTGGCCGTCACATTCTCTTCATCGGCCATGCAGGCCATCCCGAGGTTATCGGCACCTTCGGCCAGGTGCCCGAGGGGTTCATGAGCCTCATCGAAACGGAAGCGCAGGCAGAAAGCTTCGTGGCACCGGAAGGGCGGGAACTCGCCTATCTCACTCAGACCACGCTTTCCGTCGATGACACATCCACAATCGTCGAGATTTTGGAGCGTCGCTTCCCCGGCATTGCCGCACCCAAGGGTGAGGACATATGCTATGCCACCTCGAACCGGCAGGCAGCCGCAAAGGTCATCGCTGCCCGGTCAGGCGCAGTCTATGTCATTGGTGCGCCGAACAGCTCCAACTCGCTGCGATTGGTCGAGGTTGCCGAGCGGCTCGGCACGAAGGCGAAACTCATCCAGACGGCGGATGAGATTGATTTCGACTGGCTGGAAGGCGTGCAGACGCTGGGTGTCACCGCCGGAGCGAGCGCGCCCGAAATTCTGCTGCGCGGCGTGGTCGATCGGCTTGCGGTCCACTTCGCGGTTACCGAAGAAGAGGTCCGCACAGCGCAAGAAAACATCGCTTTCAAGCTGCCGCGCGATCTCGCGGTGGCCTGATCGATCGGAAGATGGCGGTCTATACACAGGTGCCGGCGGAATCGTTGGCCGACTTTCTCACTCGCTACGATGTCGGATCGCTCGTCTCCGCCAAGGGCATTGCCGAGGGCGTGGAGAACAGCAACTATCTGGTGGACACCACGGGTCGCGACGGATCGGGCGCGCGGTTCATTCTGACCCTCTATGAGAAGAGGGTCGATCCGGCCGATCTGCCCTTTTTCATCGATCTGCTCGATCATCTGGGCGCGCGGGGGTGCAAAGTCCCCCGGTTCATTGCGGACAGGAAAGGTGCGCGCCTTCAGGAGCTTTGCGGTCGCCCCGCCTGCCTCATCGAATTTCTCGCGGGCATTTCGGTAACGGAGCCAACGCCGCTCCAGGCGCAGGCCGCCGGAGACGCGCTTGGTGTTTTGCATCGCGCATCGGAAGGCTTCGCTGGAGAGCGCCCGAACGCGCTTGGCCTTGGTGACTGGCACCGGCTTGCCGAGGCGTGCGGCACGGGCCTCGAGGACATCCAGCCCGGACTTGGAGACCGCATCTCGGCGGAACTCGCTTTCCTCGATAGCCACTGGCCCACGAATCTGCCCCGTGGCGTCATCCATGCCGATCTGTTCCCCGACAATGTGCTGATGAAAGGCGATGCGGTCACTGGCCTCATAGACTTCTACTTCAGCTGCACCGACATACGGGCCTATGACGTCGCGATAACGCACGGCTCGTGGTGCTTCTCGTTCGACGGCGCGACCTTTCATCAGAACAGGGCCGAGGCGCTCATGGCGGGCTACCGAGCAAGTCACGGTCTTTCGCCGGACGAGGAAAAGGCCCTCCCGGTTCTGGGGCGCGGCGCCGCGCTTCGGTTCCTCCTCACGCGCGCGTTCGACTGGCTCAATACGCCGGCTGACGCGCTCGTCACGCGCAAGGATCCGCTGGCCTATCTCCGCCGGCTGGAATGCTATGCCACCACGCCCGCCGATATGCTGTTTGGCCGGCCGTGACGGACAGCGTCGAGATTTTCACGGATGGTGCATGCAAGGGCAATCCGGGGCCGGGCGGCTGGGGCGCCGTCATCCGCTATGGCGCGCACGAAAAAGAGCTTTCCGGTGGAGAAGCGCTGACGACCAACAATCGCATGGAGCTGGCCGCCGCGATCGAGGGACTGAACGCCCTGACCCGATCGTGCCGGGTGGTCCTCCACACCGATAGCAAATATGTGATGGACGGCATCACGAAATGGATTCACGGCTGGCGACGCAATGGTTGGCGCACCGCGGACAAGAAGCCGGTCAAGAATGCCGACTTATGGCAAGCCCTTGAGGCCGCCAGCGCGCGCCACCAGGTGGAGTGGCGCTGGGTAAAGGGCCATGCCGGCCATCCCGAGAATGAGAGGGCCGACAGGCTCGCGAGCGACGCTGCGCTCGCCGCTAGCTAGCGCTCAGCCTTCCTCGACCGGCGCGCCCGGACCATTTTTGAGGATCGACTCGATGGCGTTCCTCGCGCTCGCCTTCGACGTGTAGCCCTCGGTCCAGAAGATGATCTCGTTGTTGTACTTGAACTTGGCGACGAACTCTCCGGCCTTGTTCTGCTCGATCACGAACTTGTGCGCCATGCGCTCCTCCCGCTCCGGTTCGGCACGAGTTTAACCGGCGATATTCGCGCGCGCTACCACAAATCGTTTCGGAGAAAACACGACCGGATCGATCGTTTCCAGTGCGGCCGGCAGCGGATCGCCCTTGACGAGGGCCGCGCCCAGAAGCGCTGCGGCAGGCGCCGTCTGGATGCCGAAGCCCCCCTGCCCTGCGAACCAGAAAAAGCCGTCTGCTTCCGCGTCGAAGCCATAAACCGGCAGCCGATCCGGCGCAAAGCTGCGCAGCCCAGCCCAGCGCCGCTCGACGGCTTCGATGCGCCAATCGACGACATGCTGGAACCGGTCGATCGCGACCGCGACATCCAGCTCCTCTGGCGCCACGTCCCCCGGTTCGTCCGGCACTTCGTCATGCGGGGAGAGCCAAAGCCGCCCCGGCCCACTCGGCTTGAAGTAGAACTGACCGGCAAGATCCATGACGACCGGGAAATGCGCAGGCGCGTCAGGGCAGCGGAGCTGGACGACCGTGCGCCGAAGCGGCGCGATACCAATGGTCGAGACACCACAGCGCCGCGCAATGTCATCCGCCCAGGCACCCGCCGCGTTGATGATGAGTGGGGCCGCGAACGGCCCCGCCGTACTGTCGACCTGCCACATGCCGCCCGCGCGGCGCGCCGCGATCAACCGCGCGTTCGTTCGAATGTCGACACCGCCGCGTCGCGCCCGGCTGGCGTAATGCGCCAGAAGGCCGGCCGCGTCGATGTCGGAGCAGCTTGGTTCGGCAAGTCCGATGGACCAGTCCTGCCGGAGCCCTGGAAGAACCCGCCGCAAATCATCGGCAGTCTGCGTCTCCAGGGTGACGCCGCTTCCTGCAAAGTCGCTCAGCATCGTCGCAAGGAGCGGCGCATCGGCATCACGCCCGATATGGAGCGCGCCGCGCGGCGCGATGAAGGCCTCCATAAGCGGCCGGCTCGCCGTCGTGAGCGGCTGGATCAGCGGGCCGCCATAGCTTTCCTCCCAGAAGGCGACCGAGCGCCCCGTCGCGTGGTAGCCCGGCACGTCCTCCTGCTCGATGAGGATGACGCGCGCATATTCCGCCAGCTCGGCGGCCAGGCTCATGCCCGCCATGCCGCCACCCACCACGAGAATGTCGCACGAGGTCATGCTCGCGCATCCGTTGCCTTGTCGGAGATCATGGCCTCAGGTTACGATTTTGAAAGGGAAACGGTCTAGCCTTATCGCTCATGTGGGGGAATTTACCGATCCAGTTTTTGAGCGCGCTGCTCGTGCTCCTTCTTCTCTTCGCGGCAGTGACGGACATCAGTTCGCGGATCATCTCCAACCGCCTCAATCTCACCATCGCGCTGCTTGCCCCGGTATGGTGGTGGGCGAACGGCATGGCTCTTTATCCAGACGTTCCGCTGCAGCTGGGCCTCGCTCTGGCAGTATTCGCCCTTTTCACCATAGTCTTCGCTATGGGCCTGATGGGCGGCGGCGACGTCAAACTGCTGGGCGCACTCGCGCTTTGGTTCCCGTTGCCCGCCATGGCGAGCCTTCTGGTCATCATGGCCATCGCGGGCGGCGTCATCACGATCATCACGCTCGTCCACCACCGCATTGCCGGGCGGAAGGGTCAGCCGGAGGTGCCCTATGGCGTGGCGATCGCCATCGCGGCCATCTGGGTAGTCGGTGCACGCTATCTTAACCATTTGGCCCAATAAGCAGATCCCGGCGAGGCGCGGGGTGCCTCGGTCAGGGAGGCCAGTTTCGTAATGGAACCTAAGAAGATCGCGCTTCTAGCCGGCGCGCTGGTAATTGCTGTGTCAACGGCGCTGCTTGCAAGGTCCATGCTATCCGGATCGCCAGCGCCCGAGGTCGGCGCCGCCGCGATGCCCGATCCCCAGACCATGCCACATGTTCTTGTCGCGACCAAGTCGCTGCCGATCGGCACGATCATCGGGCCGGATGCCTATCGCTACCAGCCCTGGCCCAAGGATCTCGTCGAAGAGGCCTATTTCATTCAGGGCAAGGCCGAGGAGGCCAAGCTTGTTGGTTCGGTGGTCCGCACAGCAGTGGCTGCCGGCCAGCCGGTAACGCAGGGCTCGCTCATCCAGCCGGGTGACCGTGGCTTTCTCGCGGCGGCGCTCGGCCCCGGCATGCGTGCCGTAACGGTGCCGGTGTCGATCCAGAGCTCGGTCGCCGGTTTCATTTTCCCCGGCGATCGGGTGGACCTGCTGCTGACCCAAAGCGTCGATGGCGGCGGCGACGGCGCCCCGCTCAAGGTGGCTGAAACCGTGCTTCGCAATTTGCGCGTGCTCGCGACCGACCAGCGGACTGACGCGGTTGATCCGGCGACCGGCAAACCAGTGGTGCAGACCTATTCCAACGTCACTCTGGAAGTGACGCCCCGCATGGCGGAGAAGATCACGGTCGCGCAGACCGTCGGCGCGCTCTCCATGTCTCTGCGCGCGCTCACGGATAATAATCAGGAACTCGAGCAGGCGCTCGCCAGCAGCGAAATCGATGCGCCCCAATCCAGCGATCCCAACGCGGAGAAGACCATGATGGCGGCGCTGGCCAGCCGGCCGCTCGACAAGGGCTCTTTCGTCACGGGCGCGGATGTGTCGCGCTATCAGCGCCGCTCGGTTCCGGGCAAGCCGGTCGAAAGCGGCGGCACGGGTGCGCCGGGCGGTGTGGTCGGGCCATCGGGCAACGGGCCGATCGTGCGCGTCGCACGCGGCGCTCAGGTCGAAGCCGTGGCCCTGGGGGGTAAGTGAAATGACGAAGCGCAAGGTCCTTCCGGTCGCTCGCTTGGCGACTTCGAGACGCGGAGCCACGCTCGCCGGCGCTTTCGCCACAGCGGGAATGCTCGCGGCGCTGACCAGTGTGGCGCCCGCACCCCTTCAGGCGGCCGACATCGTCCAGCAGAACGGCGCCCTCCTCCTTGGCGTGGGCGAAGGTCGGGTCATCAATCTCCCTGCCGCGATGTCCGATGTCGTGATCGCCAATCCTGCGGTGCTCGATGTCCATGTCCGCTCGCAGCGCCAGATCTTCCTCATCGCGAAGGCGCCGGGCGAGACGACTTTCTTCATTACCGACAAGGCGGGAAAGCAGCTTTATTCGAGCGCAGTGCGCGTGGGGAACAACCTCACCAGCATTGACCAGATGCTGAAGCTCGCCATGCCGGAATCCTCCATTCAGGTGAGCACGCTCAATGGCATGACCCTGTTGACCGGGACGATCGCCGCGCCGGAAGACGCTGCGGAGGCCGAACGGCTCGTGACGGCTTTTGTGGGTGAAAAGAACAGCGTCGTCAGCCGGCTTCGCACCGCCACGCCCCTCCAGGTCAATCTGCAGGTCCGCATCGCGGAAGTGAACAAGAGCATTTCCAAGAATATCGGCGTCAATCTGGCGACGGCGGACCTCACCAGCGGCTTCAAGTTCGGTTTCGGCCAGGGCCGGGGCATGATCAACGAAGCATGGACCATGGGCGGCCCGCTCGGCGTGGGCAACGGCGTAAAGCCCATCGTCAATGGCGCAGGGGATGTCATCGGTTCGGGGGTAACCTCGCAGACGACCGGCACGACCTTCGCGGCAGACACGAAGTTCCTCGGCCTCAACCTGCTGGCCGCTCTCGACCTTGCGGAGACGCAGGGCCTCGCTTCGACGCTGGCCAATCCGAACCTGACCGCCCTGTCCGGCGAAACGGCGAGCTTCCTTGCCGGCGGCGAAATTCCCATTCCGCTGTCGACCGGGCTCGGCAACGTCTCGGTCGAGTTCAAGCAATATGGCGTCAGCCTTGCTTTTACGCCGATCGTGCTTGCCGACGGGCGCATCTCGATGCGCGTCCGCCCCGAAGTGAGTCAGCTGGATAACTCCGCGGCCGTTCGCCTGAATGGCTTCACCATTCCGGGCATCTCGACCCGGCGCGCTGAAACGACGGTGGAGTTGGGCTCGGGCCAGAGCTTCATGATCGGCGGACTGCTCTCGAACTCGACCGGCAATACGATCGAGAAGACGCCTTTCCTGGGCGACCTGCCCATCCTCGGCAATCTCTTCAAATCCCAGGGTTTCCGCAGGCAGGAGACCGAGCTGGTCATCGTGGTCACGCCTTATCTGGTGAGGCCTGTGTCGGCGAACCAGATCGCTCTGCCCACGGACGGCTACCGCAACGCGACGGACGGCCAGCGCCTGCTCCTCAACCAGCTTCATGACGGCGAGACCGGGGCGAAGCGTCCGGAACCTTCCGCCGCGCCGTCGACAACTGTTACGCCCGAACAGGTCAAGCCAGGCCAAAGCCCGGCACGACGGGGCACCTCAGCGGCGCCCGCGCCCGGCTTCAGCTTCTAAGGGAAATGGCAATCATGGCTGAACACTCAATGCCTGCCGCGAAATCCCGGCTCCTTCGCACGCCCGCCCGAGCGTTCCGTGGCGTCTTGGGCTGCGGTCTGGCCGCTCTCGCTTTTGTCGCGATGCCGGCCGAGGCGGCACCTGCCAACCGGAGCCTGGATTCGGTCCACCAACCCGTGGTCTCGCGAACGGATTTCGTCTTTGACACGGTGGCGGATGCGTCCGGTCATCTTTCCGGTGCCGAGCGCGCCCGGCTGCTGGGCTGGTTTCAGGCGATCGACATCGGCTTTGGCGACCGGGTCGCGATCGTGGACGGCAATGGCTATAACGCCTCTGCCTTGCGGGATGCCGTTGCCGATGAAGTCGCCCATTATGGCCTGCTGATCGCGGACGATGCGCCGCAGACCGCTGGCATCCCGGCGAACGGCAGTGTTCGCATCGTCATCAGCCGCGCTACGGCCAGCGTTCCCTCCTGCCCGGACTGGAATGACCGCACCGAGCCTAATCTGCGCGGCGGCCTCTCCCGCAACTATGGGTGCGCCACGGCGAGCAATCTCGCCGCAATGGTCGCCGATCCGCAGGATCTTGTCGAAGGCCGCTCCACACACAGCGTGTTGCGTACAGCCACGAGCAACCGCGCCATCAAGGCCTATAGCGAGCAGGTGCCCACGGGCGCTGGTGGCGCGCTGAAAGCAGAATCGGTGGGAGGTCGCTAAGATGAACGCACCCTGGAAACCCGCAGGCCCCGGCTCGCGTGACCCTTTTCATGCCTATGTCTGCGACGATGCGAGCCTCGACGTGCTTCGCGGAATCGCCAACGAGATGGGCTGGCCGATCGAGAAGGTATGCAAGGGCGGCTTGCGCAATGCCGTCCAGTCCCTGTCCATGTCGGCAAGCCCGAACGTGCTGTTTGTCGATCTCTCCGAGAGCGGCGATCCGCTCAACGATATCAATAGTCTCGCCGAAGTCTGCGAGCCCGGCACCGTCGTAATTGCCAGCGGACAAGTCAATGATGTCCGGCTCTATCGCGATCTCATCGCCAGCGGCATCCATGACTATCTGTTAAAGCCATTTTCAGCAGACCATCTGCGCGAGTCCATCGCGAGCGCACAAGCCGTTTTCCATGCACCCAAGGTCGAAGCGACGAGCGATCGGCCTCATCTCCTCGTCACTGTCATCGGCACGCGGGGCGGCGCGGGCGCAAGCACTGTGGCGACGTCGATCGCCTATGGGGTGAGCACGAAGGACAAGCGGCTGACGGGCCTGCTCGATCTGGATGTCCATTTCGGCACTGGTGCGCTCAGCATGGATCTCGAACCGGGACGCGGTCTCACCGATGCCGTGGAAAATCCGAGCAGAATTGACGGGCTGTTCATTGAGCGGGCAATGGTCCGCGCAAGCGAGACGCTGGCTATTCTTTCCGCCGAAGCGCCGATCAGTCAGCCGCTTCTCACGGACGGCGCGGCATATCATCATCTGCAGGAAGAGCTGCGCAGCGCGTTTGAATGCACGGTTGTGGATCTACCGCGCGGAATGCTCATTCAGCACCCGCACCTGGTCCA
Organism: Sphingobium sp. CR28; assembly: GCF_052327305.1. Classification (GTDB taxonomy): domain Bacteria; phylum Pseudomonadota; class Alphaproteobacteria; order Sphingomonadales; family Sphingomonadaceae; genus Sphingobium. The sequence continues at coordinate 1,172,762 of NZ_CP182486.1, forward strand.
GTCCTCGAATGCGATCGTCGTCGTAACCGAGCTCACGCTCGCAGGCGCGCGCGACACGATCCGGCTGCTTTCATGGCTCAAGAGCCACGCGCCGCAATCGCGCGTGACTGTCGTCGCCAACAAGGCGCAGCCGGGAACGAGCGAAATCGCCACGAAGGACTTCGAGCAGTCGATCGAGCGCTCGATCGATCTCGTTCTTCCCTATGATGCAAAGGCGACATCGCAGGCGGCGAAGCTGGGCAAGACCGTGGCCGAGAGCGGCCGGGCGAGCAAGCTGGGCCAGGGCCTGCTGCAGCTCGGGCACGAGCTCGTTGCCGGCGATCTGGCGCAAGGCGGAGCAGCCGACGGAAAATCCGGCAACTCGCTGTTCGGCAAACTTCTCGAACTCAAACTGCCGATCGGCAAGAGCGCGGGGAAATCGAAGGACAAGGCTGCCTCGGTAGCTGCGGACTGACTGAACGAGGCCGGGCGGACAGGTTTCTGCTGCGCTGGCCTCTTTCGCAAGGATGGACTGAATGTTGAACGTGAAGCTAATCCTGCTGCTGTTCCTCATCGCGAGTCTCATCAGCCTTTTGTTTCTGGCCTTTTCCGGCCCGTCGGCGTCACGTGCCAGCGACAAGCGGCTCGCCGCCATTCGCAGCCGTCATGGCCAGAGCGAGCTATCGCAGCTTGAAGCGCGCATGCGGCGGGCCATTTCCAATCGTCAGGTCGAAAGCCAGCGCCTTCTCACCTCGCTGATCCCCAATCCCGAGAATCTCTCGAAGCGCATCGCGATGACGGGCAAGAAGTGGACGCTCAGCCAGTATATGACGACGTCCACGATCATTCTCATCGTGACGTTCGCGCTGATGCTGATCCGAGGATTTTCGCTGCTTCCCTCCATCTTCGTCGGCATCGCAGTCGGATTTGGCCTTCCTCATCTTTACGTCAACCGTCTGATCGACAAGCGAATCCGGGCTTTCAACACCCATTTTCCCGATGCGCTCGACCTCCTGGTGCGCGGCTTGCGCTCGGGCCTGCCCGTCGGAGAAACGCTGAACGTGGTCGCGAGCGAAATTCCCGGACCGGTCGGCGAGGAATTCCGCATGGTCACCGAGCGCATCAAGATCGGCAAGACCATGGATCAGTCTCTGCAAGAGACAGCCGAGCGCCTCGGCACTGCCGAATTCCAGTTTTTCTGCATCACACTTGCTATTCAGCGCGAGACCGGCGGCAATCTGGCGGAAACCCTCGCCAATCTCGGCGGGGTACTTCGCCAGCGTGCCCAGATGAAACTGAAGATCCGGGCCATGTCCTCCGAGTCCAAGGCATCCGCCTATATTATCGGCGTCCTGCCTTTCCTCGTGTTCGGCCTCATCTGCTGGATCAATTTCGACTATATGAAGCCGTTCTTCACGCCCGATCCGGCCGGCCTTTTCGGCCTCAGCACAATGCAGGTCGTCGGCATAGGCGGCATGATCTGGATGAGCATGGGCGCGTTCATCATGGCCAAGATGATTAATTTCGAGATATAGGGGCACGCCGGACATGAACCCGAACACGCCCACTGGCGCGACCCTTTTCGGCCTGACCGCGGCCGACCTCGGCACTCTACTCGCCGCGATGGCGACCCTGGCCGTCCTCTTCGCGCTCTACACGGCCGCGACCGTCCGCGATCCCATGGCGCGCAGAGTGAAGGCGCTGAACGAGCGCCGCGAGCAGCTCAAGGCAGGCATCAGCGCATCGACCGGCCGCCGCCGCACCAAGATCGTCCATCGCAACGACACGACCGATCGTATGCGTACCTTCCTGCAGTCGCTGCAGGTTCTTCAGGACGATCAGCTCAAAGAGGCACAGATCAAGCTCGCGCAGGCCGGTATCCGGTCGAAGGATTGGGCGATCGCCATTATTTTCGGTCGGCTGGTTTTGCCGATCGTGGTCGGCGGCACCGCGGCGCTTGCCCTCTACGGCCTGGATTTCTTCCCGGACTGGGGGGGCATGAAGCGCTTTGGTGCGTTCGCCGCCGCCTTGCTGCTGAGCTACAAGGCCCCCGATCTCTACATCGAGAACAAGGTCACCAAGCGCTCCGCCGCCATTCGCAAGGGCATCCCCGACGCGCTCGATCTGCTCGTTATCTGCGCGGAGGCTGGCCTGACCGTCGATGCTGCCTTCGCCCGAGTTTCGAGGGAGCTGGGCGCTGCCTATCCCGAACTCGGCGAAGAATTTCAGCTCACGGCCATTGAGTTGTCCTTCCTCACCGAACGCCGCATGGCCTTCGAGAATCTCGCGGCCCGTGTGAAGGTCGATGCGCTGAAAGGCGTGGTCACCACGATGATCCAGACCGAGAAATATGGCACGCCACTCGCCTCGGCCCTGCGCGTCCTGTCGGCCGAGTTCCGTCATGAGCGCATGATGCGCGCCGAGGAGAAGGCCGCGCGTCTTCCGGCTATCATGACCGTGCCGCTCATCCTCTTCATTCTGCCGACGCTTTTCGTCGTCATCCTCGGGCCGGCGGCCTGCTCGATCCGGGATGCATTCTAGGCAAATCAATCTGCTCGCCCTTCTCGCGCCTGCGGAAAGTCTCTAAGGAGCCGTCCCTGACCTAAGGAGACAGGCATGGCAGGCGCGAAAATACTCACACCCGTGATTCTCTCCGGTGGCTCTGGCACGCGTCTTTGGCCGTTGAGTCGGCCCGAAAAACCAAAGCAATTCCTGGCGCTGACCGCGCTGGAAACGATGTTCCAGCTCACTCTGGCACGAACGGCGGGCCTGGGTTCGTGCGGCAATGCCGTGATCGTGTCCAATGCCGCGCATATGGACCTTGTAGAAGCGCAGCGCGCTGCCGACGCCACGCTGATTCTCGAGCCGATGGCGCGCAATACGGCCCCGGCCATCGCGCTGGCGGCGATCGAGCTCGAAGAGCAGGATTGCGCGATGCTCGTCATGCCGAGCGACCATGTCATCGCTGACGTGGCAGCGTTTCATGCGGCGATCGACCGGGCGCGACCGCTGGTGGAGGATGGCTGGCTCGTCACCTTTGGCATCGAGCCAGACGCCCCGGAAACGGGTTATGGCTATATCGCGCTTGGAGACCAGCTTGCGACGGGCGTTCATCGTGTCGGTCGCTTCATCGAGAAGCCTGATCGTGAGAAAGCCGAAGCGATGCTGGCGCAGGGCGGTCACGCCTGGAACGCGGGCATCTTCCTCTTCTCGGCGCGAGCCTATCTCGATGTGCTCGGCGAGCACCAGCCGGATATGCTGGCTGCCGCGCGTGAGGCCATGGCGAATGCACATCGCAGCGATCATGTGATCCGGCCGGACGCGCCCACCTTTGCTGCCTGCCCATCCGACTCGATCGACTATGCTGTGATGGAACGCGCCGAAAAAGTCGCCTGCGTCCCGGTGTCGATGGGTTGGTCGGACGTGGGAAGCTGGGACTCGCTTCATGCCATCGCGGACAAGAACAGCGAGGGCAACGCCATCCATGGCGCGGGCCAGACCATCGATTCCAACGGCTGCCTGATCCGCAGCGAAGGGCCACGCGTGACACTCGTCGGGGTGAATGATCTCATCGTCATCGCCTCTGCGGACGAGGTACTGATCCTCCCGCGCGGTCGGTCGCAGGACGTCAAACGCGTTGTCGAACTGGATAAGGCCCGAGGCGTGTCATGACGACGCAGCCGAGCGGTGGCATGAGGCGGTGGCTAAAGGCCTTCGCGATTCTCGTCGCTCTCATGATCGTCGTGCCGCTGATCTCGCGTTTCTACTGACCTATTCTACCGGGGGGGTATCCACATGTCTCGACCCACAGTGCTGGTTACCGGAGGCGCTGGCTATATCGGCAGTCACGCCGTGCTCGCCTTGCTGGATGGTGGCTGGCCGGTCGTCGTGCTCGACAATCTCACTACCGGGTTCCGCTGGGCAGTGGATAAGCGCGCCACGTTCGTCGCGGGCGATCTGGCCGATCAGGCTCTTGTGGAAGAGACGCTCGCGGCGCACGCCATTGGCGCGATCATGCATTTCGCGGGGTCGATCATCGTGCCGGAGTCGGTGGAGAACCCGCTCAAATATTATCGCAACAACACCGCCAACAGCCGCAACCTTATCGAAGCCGCAGTCAACAGGGGCGTTGCCCACTTCATCTTCTCATCCACTGCCGCGACCTATGGGGTGCCGGAGGAGAGCCCGGTCCGTGAGGATGCGCCCAAAGCGCCGATCAATCCCTACGGACAGTCCAAGCTGATGACCGAGCTAATGCTCAAGGACGTCGCCGCGGCGCATTCCATGAACTACTGCGCGCTCCGCTATTTCAACGTCGCGGGAGCCGATCCGCAGGAGAGAACCGGTCAGTCGACCGCAGGCGCCACGCACCTCATCAAGGTCGCGGTCGAAGCAGCACTCGGGAAGCGGGCTCATGTCGGCGTCTTCGGCACGGATTTCGACACGGCGGATGGGACCGGCGTGCGCGACTATATCCACGTGTCGGACCTTGCGGCGGCGCATGTTCTGGCGCTGGAAGCGCTGATCGCGGAGCCTGCGCGCAGCCTCACGATGAACTGCGGCTATGGGCGCGGCTTCTCGGTTCTGGAAGTGCTCAACGCTGTGGATCGTGTCACGAACATGAAGATCGAGCGGCGGCTTGAGGGGCGCCGGGCTGGCGATCCTCCGGCGCTAATCTCGGACAATAGCCGGATCAAGGCGACGTTACCCTGGACCCCGCAATACGCCGATCTCGACATGATCGTGCAGCATGCTCTGGCGTGGGAACGCAAGCTGAGCGACATACGCGGAGAATAAGCCTCCCGCCGTTTATCGTCACTCCACGATGCGGAAGCTGTACGTATATTCGCTCTGCGGAGCGCCGGCGATGCCGCTGATCTTCACGGTGTATGTCGCACCCGATATCAGCCCTGTGGCGCGCCACTGAATGCTGTTCGGAACACCATAGTTAATGTTGTCGGCCGTCTTGTTGGTGACCTGCACGTTCGTCCCGATCTGCGTGGTCATCGTGACGGTCGCGTTGCTGAAATTCACGGCGCCGTTGCCGCCGCGATTCGTCTTGCTGGCGATCGCCGAGAAGGACAGATAGCCGAGCTTGTCCACATAGCGCGCGGGATAGTTGCCATAAGGATAGGCGACGAAATCGGGCACATTTGCCGGGACAGGCTCCGCTGTCGAGAAAGCGAAAACCTTCATTGCCGCCGCATCCGTGCGAATGCCATCGGCGCCTTCCTGACTGACACGACCATAGGCGGTTCGGCCAAGGAACGGGTCGAGAATCCAGCGGCGATGGCCGATATTGCTTCCAGCTAACTCGGTAAGCCACATGCCGAGAAAATCGTCCTCGCTGCTCCAGTCGAGATAAGGCGAGACCGTTCCGCCAACCAGATTGCTGCTTCCCGCACCTTCTGCGCCCGTCATACTGTAGCAGCGCCAGTTGGTCGGAGGGGTATGGCTGAGTTGGCCATTGGACGCCATTATAAGCGCGGCCTGCACTGCCTCCTCTTCATCGTCATTGGCATAGACGACTGGAGAGAGGCCATGGAGAGCGCGGATGGCATTGAGCCGCGTGAGAAAATCCGCCCTGACGCTCGCCTTGAGCTTGCCCGGCGTGCAGGTCGTCACATCGGCCAGTTCGTCATAAAGCGCGAGAACGCCCTCTCCCCAATTGGTCGGTGTCGGAGCCGGGGTGGGCACAGTTGCCGAGGATGGCGTGGGCGTCGGGGTTGGGGACGGCGTGGGCGTCGGCGAGTTCCCGCTAGGCACAGTCACAGCGCCGCCCGATCCGCCCTCGGCTCCGCCACAAGCCGTCAGCAGCGAAATGAAGGTCACGGCGCTCATGGCGCCCCGATAGAATCTCTTCTGCATGAGCATGGGTTTATCGGCGAGAGCCTAAAGTCCGCTTAACTACTCGTGACGATGCCGTATCGGAGATGAAGATTTTTCGGGCCTATTGGGACAGGAGGTCGCGCACTAGTGCGCGGCGCCCCAGCTTGAGCCGATGCCGATTTCGACACCCAGCGGCACGGAGAGTCGAACCATTGGTTCGGCAGCCCCCGCCATGACCGACTCGATAATGGGCTTGGCCGCTTCCACATCGCTCTCAGGCAGCTCGAACACGAGTTCGTCATGCACCTGGAGGAGCATGCGCACCTGCCCCAGCCCAGCCTCCCTGAGTGCTGGCCCCATCCGCGCCATCGCCCGCTTGATGATGTCGGCGCTGGTGCCCTGTATGGGCGCGTTGATCGCCGCCCGCTCCGCACCCTGACGGATGTGCTGCACACTGTTGGTAATCTGCGGAAACCAGGTTTTCCGGCCAAAGAGCGTCTCGGTGTAACCCCGCGCGCGGACCTTCTCCAGCGTCTCGTTGATATAGGCCGATATGCCCGGAAAACGCTCGAAATAGCGTGAAATCATCGATTGCGCTTCGTCGGGATCGATCTCCAGCCGGGCCGCCAGACCCCAGCGCGAAATGCCATAAAGAATGGCGAAGTTGATCGTCTTCGCGCGGGCGCGCGTGTCGCGATTCACCTCGCCGAACAGCTCCTGCGCCGTCGCCGCGTGAATATCCTCGCCCGCCAGAAACGCATCACGAAGGGCGGGCACGTCCGCCATGTGGGCTGCAAGGCGCAGTTCGATCTGACTGTAGTCGGCGGCAAGGATCACGTTACCCGGCTCGGCGATAAACGCATCGCGGATTTGTCGACCGACCTCGCTGCGGATCGGAATATTCTGGAGATTGGGATCGGTGGAACTGAGGCGACCTGTCTGTGCGCCCGTCAGGCTGTAACTGGTGTGAACCCGGCCCGTTTGCGGATTGATCTGAGCCTGCAACGCATCGGTATAAGTGGATTTCAGCTTGGAAAGCTGCCGCCACTCAAGCACCAACCCGGCGATCTCCGATCCCTCCGCCTTCAGCTTCTCCAGAACGGTCACGTCAGTTGAATAAGCGCCGCTCTTGCCCTTTTTCCCGCCCTTGAGGCCCATCTTCTCGAAGAGAATCGCGCCCAGCTGCTGCGTGGAACCCACCATGAAGGGCTGGCCGGCAAGCGCGTGGATTTCGCTCTCGAGCCGCGCGATGTCCTGCGCGAACTGTCCCGAAAGGCGCGAGAGCGCCTCCCGGTCCACCTTGATGCCGGCCCGCTCCATGCCGGCGACCACGCTTGCGAGCGGCCGGTCGACCAGCTCGTAAATGCGTGTCGCGCCTTCATGGGCGAGCCTGGGCTTGAACCGGGTCCAAAGCCGGTAGGTCACGTCCGCGTCCTCAGCCCCATAGCGCGTCGCTTCGGGCAACGGCACCTGCGCGAAGCTGATCGCCTTCTTGCCGGTTCCCGTGACGTCCTTGAAGCCGATGCATGTGTGATCGAGATGCTGTTTCGCCGCCTCGTCCATGCCATGGCCAGCGAGAGATTTGCCTGCTTCCAGATCGAAGGCCATCAGCATCGTGTCGTCATAGGGCGAAACGACGAGACCGTGGCGGGCCAGCACGTTGATGTCGTATTTGATGTTGTGGCCGATCTTGAGCACGCCGGGATCCCGCAAAACCGGCGCGAGACGCGTGATGACATCGGCAAGCGCCAGCTGTGGCGGTGCCTCGCAGAACATGTCGTCGCCCGAGCGGTGGGCCACGGGAATGTAGCAGGCCCGGCCCGGAGCCGTCGCAAGGCAGATGCCGACAAGGCTCGCGACAATGCTGTCCAGCGCATCGGTCTCGGTGTCGACGGCAAGGACGCCTCCGGTCTGCGCTTCGGCAATCCAACGGTCGAGCGCGTCCAGAGTCACGACAGTCTCATAGGCCTCCCGGTCGATGGGTGGCAGATCGATAGGCGCCGGTGCGCCACTCACCGGAGTTACGCCCTGAGAGGGAGCTGAGACGGAAGGCGTCGCTGCCTTGCCCGGCGCATTGCCTGCAAGGCGCGAGAGCAGCGCCTTGAATCCCTGATCCTCCAGAAAAGCACGGAGCGGGTCGGGCGGGATTCCATCCAGCTTCAGCTCATCGAGCGACATCGGCAGAGGCACGCCGACATGCAGCGTGACAAGCTCCCGAGAGAGCCGGGCGAGATCGGCATGTTCGACCAGCCGCTCCTGCAATTTGGAGGGCTTCATGTTTGGCGCCGCCGCGAGCACCGCGTCGAGATCGCCATATTCGAGGATCAGCTTGGACGCCGTCTTCGGACCGACACCCGGCACGCCGGGTACATTGTCGACACTGTCACCCATCAGCGCAAGCACGTCCCGCAATTGCGAGGGCGCGACGCCGAATTTCGTCATCACATAATCGTCGCTGCGCCGCTCGTTCTTCATCGTGTCGAGCATATCGACGCCCGGCTGGATCAACTGCGCGAGATCCTTGTCCGAGGAGACGATTGTGACGTCCCAGCCCTTTGCGACCGCTTGGCAGGTATAGGTGGCGATGATGTCGTCCGCCTCGAACCCCTCCTCCTCGATACACGGCAGCGAAAAGGCGCGCGTCGCATCGCGGATCAGCGGAAACTGCGGGATCAGGTCTTCGGGCGCGGGCGGGCGGTTGGCTTTATACTGATCGTAGAGATCGTTGCGGAAAGTGTGGCTGCTCTTGTCGAGGATCACCGCCAGATGCGTAGGCCCCTCTTCCTTGTCGAGCGCGTCCGCCAGCTTCCAGAGCATCGCGGTATAGCCATAGACCGCGCCAGCCGGCACGCCATGCCGATTGGTGAGGGGGGGCAGCTGATGATAGGCACGAAAAATATAGCTCGAGCCATCGACAAGATAGAGGTGATTCTTGGTATCCGCCATCGGGCGGGGATAGCGGCTGGGGCGCCTCCCCGCTACGCCGAAACAGCAGCGCGGCCGATCGCGGGATCGTCCGTGAAAAAGCCGTCGATCCCGGCGCGGATAAAGGCGCGAATTTCCGCTATCGCGCCCTTCTCCGCCCGATGTGCGGGATCGTCCCCCTCACGCAAGACCATCGGCAGAAAGCTGTTCTCCGGGCGGAAGGTATAAGGCATCACTGCCAGCCCGGCCTTGTGCGCGTCTTTCACCAGAGCGGTGGGCGTGCCGAGCCGGCCATCGCGGCCGACCGGAATGATCGACATCTTGTAGGGCGCGACGATGTCCGCATAAGTCGCCATTTCGGCAAGACCGGCGGGAGCCATCATGTTCGCATAAGTCGTCTTCCCGCCCGCCTTCACAATATCGGCGGGCTGCATCGCTTCTTCATCGCAAAGCTGCATGAGGCGGACATTGGTCCACTGGCCGAGCTGATTCTTCAAATAGCGCAGGTTCCCGGTTTCGAACGACTGGACGATCAGCGGCGCGCTGCGGCTATACGGGTGCCGGCCGATGACATCGACGAAGAGGTCTTCCATGGGAAGGCCGGCATCGGAGAAATAGGTCGAGTGCTTAAGCTCCGGCACGATACCGATCATGCGGCCCCGCGCACGCGCCTGTCCGGCGACGAAATCGATCACTTCGCTGAGGGTCACAATCGGGAAGCGGCCGTCCATCGCGGCGCTCGCCGGCCGCAACGTCGGCAAGCGCTCTTTCGCCTGGAGCGTTTTCAGCTCGGCCAGCGTGAAGTCTTCGGTGAACCAGCCTTCATGGGCCGCCCCGTCGACAACCTTCCGCGTCCGCCGATCTGCAAATTCGGGGTGCGCGGCGACATTGGTCGTCTCGGAAATGTCGTTCTCATGGCGGACGATGAGGTGGCGGTCCTTCGTCATGCACAGGTCCGGCTCGATCATGTCCGCGCCGTCTATGATCGCCCGTTCATAGGAGGCAAGCGTATGCTCGGGGAGGAGCGCGCACGCGCCGCGATGGCCTATGACGAGGGGCGCAGGCCGAGGTTCACGACTATGCGCCATCGGCATCGCCGCGAAAGCACCTGCTGTCATCAGCGTCTCGCGCCGGGTAAACCTCATGACGGCGGGCTATGCCGACGGGATATGACATGGCGGTTTCAGCGACCCGCGCAATCCCGCTAGCTCGTGTGAAGCTCCGCGACAGTGCGCGCGACTTCCTGCATCAGCGCCCACCGCACGGGGATAGGCTGCTTGGTCGAGCCGATCATCACGACAATGGCGTAGCTCGTGCCATCGGGCGCCGTCATGATTCCCACGTCGTTGTAGCCGGTCGAACGCGATCCCAGATCCTGCCCGGTTCCGGTCTTATGAACATATTTCCAGCCCCTCGGCACGCCCGCCTTCACCCGCTGCGGTCCGGTTTTGGCTTCGCCCATTGTCGAGATGAGCTGCGCCGTCGAGGCTGGCGAAAGCATGTCTCCGCGCTTCAGCTTGGCGAGCGCGTGGGCAATCGCGACCGGCGAGGCGCCGTCTGGCGGATTGGCAAGATAATCGTCCAGTGCCTTCTGGCGCACGGACATGGGGAGATTGGCCCGCGCAGTGTAGAAGCGGCGCCCCTGCGAGAGATCCTGCGTCCAAGGAAGGCCAGCCGTCTGGCTCTGCAGCAGCCGCTCGCCGGGGCCGAAGCGAACATTGGCGATATAGCGCCGCGCGAGGAAGCTGCGCACGGCCTCCGAGCCGCCGATCGAGCGGAGCACCGAGTCATTCGCGGTATTGTCGCTCTGCGTCATCGCCCGGAAGAAAAGATCGGAGAGGCTGGTTGTGTAGCCCCCCGGTCCCTTCACCATTGCGGCGATCGGCTGATGAAAAAGCGTGAGATCCTTGGGCTGGATCGTCACTGGTTGGGTGAGCGAGACCTTGCCGCGATCCACCGCGTCGAGAAGCGTCATTGCGACCCAGAGCTTCGAGACGCTCTGCTGCGGAAAGAGCTGGGTGCCATTGTGGCTAACGGTCCAGCCAGCGTCCACGCGCTCGACCGCAATGCCGACCTTGCCGTCGAAGGACTGGCCGAGGGACTGGATGACAGCGGAGAGCGCGGGCGGCGGCGGGCTTGGGCGAGGCGCAGGGCGGGCGGCCACCACGGGCGAAGTCGATGCCGGGCGCGGCGCGTTAAGCGGCGCCGCCTGCGGACGAGCGTGCGCCAAAGTCGCAGGGGGCGTACTGCGCGGCACAGCCGTGCAGGCGCTAGCGAGCACGATTGTCGCAAGTCCTACGGTCTTCCAGCTCGTCTCCCGCGGATGCTTCCGCACCAGCCTCAGCGTGCCGTTCTTTGCCGCCTTTGTGCGTTTCATACCCCCGAACATGACCGCCATTTAATTAACGACGCAAAAACAAGAGCAAGGGCCATGCGGCGCGTCGAATCCCCTATACGACGAACCGTTAGTCGAACGCGACGACCGGTTGAACCTTTACGGCACCAGCACAGTATCGGCGGCTTCGGGCAGCATGTCCGGATAGTCGAGGGTGTAATGAAGGCCCCGACTTTCCTTACGGTGAAGTGCCGAACGAATGATGAGCCGCGCGACCTCGAGCAGGTTTCGTAGCTCGATAAGGTCCGGCGTCACCCGGAAGTTGCCATAATAGTCGTCCACTTCCTTGCTCAGGAGGTCGGCGCGGTGCTGGGCACGCTCCAGCCGCTTCGTGGTGCGCACGATCCCGACATAGTCCCACATGAAGCGGCGAATCTCTTTCCAGTTGTGCTGGACGATCACTTCCTCGTCGCTGTCGGTCACGCGGCTCTCGTCCCACGGCCGGATCGGCGGCGGCGCGGGCAGCTCTTCCCAATGGGCGCGGATATGCCTCGCGGCCGCCTCGCCGAAGACGAAGCATTCGAGTAGGGAATTGGACGCGAGACGATTGGCGCCGTGCAGCCCGCTCTCGCTGACTTCCCCTGCGGCATACAAGCCGGGCAGATCGGTCTTCCCGTCCAGATCGATGATGACGCCGCCGCAGGTATAGTGCTGCGCGGGGACCACGGGGATCGGCTCCTTGGTGATGTCGATGTCGAGATCGAGCAGCCGCGAATAGATCGTGGGGAAATGCTCCTTGATGAACTCGGGCGGCTTATGGCTGATGTCGAGGTGGACATAGTCCAGCCCCAGCCGCTTGATCTCATGGTCGATCGCACGGGCCACCACATCGCGCGGAGCGAGTTCGCCCCGCTTGTCGAACCGGTCCATGAAGCGCTTTCCCCCACCCGGCACGCCCGGCGGCAGCTTCAGCTTGCCCCCTTCGCCGCGCATTGCCTCGGTGATGAGGAAGTTCTTGACCTCATGATTATAGAGGCAGGTCGGGTGAAACTGGTTCATCTCCATGTTGGAGACGCGGCATCCCGCGCGCCAGGCCATGGCGATGCCATCGCCGGTCGCACCGCGCGGTGCCGTCGAGAAGAGATAGGTCCGCCCTGCACCACCGGTGCAGAGGATGGTCGCGCGACCAAGCAGCGCATCCACGCGCTTGGCCTGCTTGTTGTAGGCATAGACGCCCCACACATGTCCGTCGCCCGAGTAGCGCTCGCCATGGCGTGAGGTGATGAGGTCGATAGCGACCATATCCTCCATCAGCGTGATGTTCGGATTGGCGCGCGCAGCAGCGAGCAGCGCCACCTGCACTGCATGGCCGGTCGCGTCGTCGACATGCACGATGCGCCGGTGCGAGTGGCCGCCCTCCCGCGTCAGATGCCACCGCTCGCCAAAGTCTTCGCCCGCGTTGAACGGCACGCCCAGCGCCGCAAGCCGTTCGATCGCCGCAGGCGCTTCGGACACGACGAACTCCACGGTCTCACGATTGTTGAGCCCTGCCCCCGCGATCATCGTATCCTCGACATGCGCGGCGAAGCTGTCCCCGGCGTCCAGAACCGCCGCGATGCCGCCCTGCGCCCAGTTGGTCGAGCCGGCATCCAGGGCGCCCTTGGCAACCACCAGCACCTTGCGATCCTGCGCCAGGTTTATTGCGGCGGTCAGTCCTGCCGCGCCCGAACCGATGATGACGACGTCGTGATGGGAGATGGTCATGAGGAATAGCCGTTCTTCGAGTCGCGACGATCTTTGCGTGTGGCCGCTGGGGTGTGGGCCTGCCTTATCAGCACGAACGGTAACAGAAGGAAAGAATATGCCCCAGCTTGAGACGCTCGGCGAGCAGAGGCCGGGCATTAAGGATCTTCTTGCGAGGGATCACGGTTAACGCGGTGCTTTTGATGGTTAATAGATGTGAACCTTCTTCTGAGAGCCCGTATTCCCGCTCCAACGGCACAGTGTGAGCTGTGCGTTGGAACAGGGCGACGCCCTTTGTGTGGGAGCAATGACAATGACCAAGGCTATCTTCATGATCGGCGCCGCAAGCGCCCTCGTCCTTTCCGCTCCGGCAATGGCGACTGAGCTCGTTGCCAATGGCAGCTTCGAGACCGGCAACACGTCCGGGTGGAAAGTCACCAGCACCAGCGGCACGGCGCCGCAGGTGATCGCTTACGGTCAGGCGAGTGGCTATCCGACCGGCGCGTTCGGCGAAGCCGTTCCGGCAGGCACCGGCAATTTCGGCCTCCTCTTCTCGTCCGACACGGCAAATCCTGATCGCCTGTGGCAGATGGTCAATGTCGTGAAGGACATGATCTACACGATCAGCTTCGACTATTATGTGCCGCTGAATGGCTACAGCAATCCCTATGACGCCACGCTTGCGCTGTTCGCGGGCAATACGCAGCTCGGTTCGACGATCCAGACGGGCAGCGCCGGCGGCGCCGCACCCCAGCAGTGGTACACGTTCACGACCAACTACACCGCCACGTCCAACGGCAACGTCAAGCTGGGCCTCCAGTTCAACGGACTGGGCTCGACGGCGGCCGACTTCGTGGTGGATAACATCTCGATGACGCAGGCGGTCCCTGAGCCCGCGACCTGGGCGATGATGATCGCCGGTTTCGGCATTGCCGGCGCTTCGCTGCGCCGTCGCAAGACCGTGCTCAGCTTCGCCTGAACCATCGGTAGCTAATTAAAGGGTCGTCAGTCGCTAAGACTGGCGATCCTTTTTAGTATGTGGCCAAGGCGTAGCTAGGCCACTTCCCGCGTCAGCTTGAGGAAGACATCCTCCAGATCGGGGTCACGCGTCGAGACGTCGATGATCGAGAAGCCCTGGCTCTGGATGAGAGTCAGCACTTCGCCGGCGCTCGCCTTGTCCTTTTCGAACGTGACGGCAAGGGTGCGCTCGCCGATCTTCTCCACCTTCTCGAACCGGGCATGATCGGGCAAGTCAGTGACCTCGCGGTCCACTGTCACCTCCACGACCTTCTCCTGCGCCATCCCCAGCAATTCATGCGTGGGTTTGTCCGCGATCACACGGCCGTGATTGATGATGGCGATGCGATCGCAGAGCTCCTCGGCTTCTTCCAGATAATGTGTAGTGAGGACGATCGTGACACCGCCCGCGTTCAGCTCCCGAACATAGGCCCAGAGCTGCTGGCGCAGTTCCACATCCACACCCGCGGTTGGTTCGTCGAGCACGAGGATGGGCGGGGAATGGACCATGGCCTTGGCCACCATGAGCCGCCGCTTCATGCCTCCCGAGAGGGACCGGGCATAGGCATCGGCCTTGTCATGGAGGTGGACCGCCCGCAGCAGTTCTGCTGTCCGCCGCTGCGCCTTGGGCACCCCATAGAAGCCCGCCTGATTCTCCAGCGTCTCTCGCGGCGTGAAGAAGGGGTCGAACAGGATCTCCTGATTGACGATGCCGATCGAGTTCTTCGCGTTGCGGGCCTGCGCGTCGATGTCGAAGCCCCAGATGCTCGCGGTGCCGCTGGTCTTGTTGACGAGGCCGGCGAGAATATTGATGAGAGTGGACTTGCCCGCGCCATTGGGTCCGAGAAGCCCGAAGATCATGCCGCGCGGTATCTGCAGCGTCACATCGTCGAGCGCGCGCTTGCCGCCCTGATAGACCTTGACGAGATTGCGGATGTCGATCGCTGCGTAGGTGGGCTCGCTCATAGGAGCGTGCTTTAGCTTTCCGCGTCTTGTCGCACCAGAGCGCAATAGCGCGCGGCGTCGATGAATTCTGCGCGGGATGCCGCGAGGCTCGCTTCGGCTTCCGCGTCGCTTCCCCATTGGTCGAGCTGGAAGCGCTCATCGAGGGAAACCGCTGTCCACAACGCATCCTCAGCGATGGCGCGGTCCAGATAAGCCAGCGCGCCAACCAGCGATCCGCCGATCGAAACCAGTTTCGTCATGCCGGCAAGCAGCCATGGATCGGTCGCTTCCACCGCGCCGCGTAGTGCGGCAAGCGTGCGTGCCGGCTGATCGGCAGGCATGATCCCGCTCGTCACCACAAAATCCGCACCATGACGCGCTGCTGCCCAGTTCAGCATCGGATCCCAATGCGCCTTCTGAAGCGTCATCAGCGCTTCGAGATGGTCCGCCCGATAGCAGAAGAGGTCGCTCGCGCCATAAGCCGCGATTTGTCCCCTGAAGTCCCCGAGCGCGGGCAGCACACGATCGATGGTGGCATTGGCAAGGCCAGTCATCGGCATGGCGCCGGGGTCGATCTCGTCGCCCTGCCCGTTCCACTCCGCCGCAATGGCCTCTGCAAGCCCGGCGCCGGGCACGGTCAATACTGCGCGGGCCGGTGTTCGGACCGGGCGCTCATCGAGCAGGATTGCGTGACCATTGTCGCCGGGAGCAGTGCTCGCCGCCTTATAGAAGCGCTTCATCGTGGGGCGCGTGGGCTAGCCCAGGCGCGCAGTAAAAGGCGCGGCACGACGATGGTCTGTATGAAGCCCACGCATGAAATCATGAACCCCATCCACTTGGCTTTGTCTCCCTGCACCCAGTCGAAATGCTGGAGCATGATGAGCACGCCGAACAGCAGGATGAAGACGCCGGAAAGGCGGAAGAGGGAGATGGCAAAGAAGCGCGTGCGCGCCGCCGCTGCGCGAGTAGCTTCATCGTTGGGAAGGGGATCGGTCATGGCAGGCCGATATGGCGGGCAAGCGCGCCCGTGTCCATCGCGACGCTCTGGGCGCCGGCCTCGCGCAATATCTCCGGCGTGTGATAGCCCCAGCCTACACCGAGCCCCCGCACGCCCGCCGCGCGTGCCATCAGCATGTCGAAGCTGGTGTCGCCGATCATGACGGCATTGGCCGCATCGGCTCCCGCATCTGCAAGCGCCTGATGGATCATCGAGGGATGCGGTTTGGAGGGATGCCTGTCTGCGGTCTGGAGCGAAACGAAACGCGGGTGGAGGCCATGATGCTCGAGAACGAGGCGGAGCCCCCGGTCCGACTTGCCCGTGGCGACCGCCAGAAGCCACCCGTCCGCCTCCAGCGCGTCGAGCAGATCGGCAATGCCATCATAAAGCGGCTCGTGGACACCCCCGCCAGCGCGTAGCGCGTGAAAGGCCTCCTTGTAGTGGCCACTCATCAGGCCATGAAAATCCGCCTCGGCATTGGGCAGCAACTGCGCCATCGCTTCGGGCAGCGAAAGGCCGACGACCGAGAGGCAGGTCGCCCGATCTGGGCACGGCAGGCTGACCGCATCGAACGCGCCCTGCATCGCCGCGACGATGCTGTGCTGGCTGTCGACGAGCGTGCCGTCACAGTCGAAGATCGCAAGACGCAGAGACATGGATTCTTATCTTTCGGGATCTTTACTTTCGGCGCGTCGGTCCCGGTCGGGGTGCGCCGGCTTTGCCCGGGGAGGACTTGGCCGGACCCTTGCGAGGCGCCGCCTTTCCAGCCGCGCTCTTGCCGCGCGCGGCTGCCGGCTTGCCGCGTGGCGGTGGCTTTTCGTCACCCCCGCGCCCGCGCCGTTCGCCCCGGCGCGCCTTGCGCATATCCTTGGCATGGGCTTGCGCAGCCCGCTTCTCGAGGGACTTCAGCGGCTCGCGCGGCTTCTCCTCGTCGAGCGGCAGGTCGCCTTCGTTCGGATCGAAACCAAGGCTGAGCAGGCTCTCGCGGAAATGCTCGGGCGGCTCGGCCGTCACATCAAGGGGTGCGCCGTCGGGATGGTCGATGCGGATGCGCCGCGCATGAAGATGCATTTTCCGGCTGATCGTTCCCGTGAGAAACGCATCCTTGCCGCCATATTTGCCATCGCCCACAATCGGATGGCCGATTGCCGCCATGTGGACGCGCAGCTGGTGCGTGCGCCCCGTGTGCGGCTCCAGCATTACCCATGCAGCGCGGTTGCCCGCCCGTTCCACGACGCGATAGCGACTGCGCGCGGCCTGACCATTCTCGGTATCGACATGCATCTTCTCGCCACCAGTGCCCGGCTGCTTGGCGATGGGAAGATCGATGACGCCATCTTCGATCGAGGGCGCGCCGACCACGAGCGCCCAATAGACCTTGCGCGCGGTCCGGCTCGAAAAGGCCTTGGCGAAATGGGCGGCACTGCGCGCCGAGCGAGCGAGCAGCAGCGCACCTGACGTATCCTTGTCCAGTCGATGAACGAGCCGGGGCCGGTCATCCCGCTCGAACATCAGCCCATCGAGCAGCCCGTCGACATGCTCGGTCGTCTTGGTGCCGCCCTGCGTGGCGAGCCCCGGCGGCTTGTTGATGACGATCGCTTGCGGGTCGCGATGAATGACCATGGCCTCAGCGAATGCGACCTGGTCCTCGGTCAGCGGCGTGCGCGCGCGCTCCGCGCGGGCGCCTGCGCTCTTCGTCACCGGCTCGATCGGCGGCACGCGGATTGTCTGCCCTTCCGCGATGCGGTCGCCCGGCGTCGCGCGCGCGCCGTCCACACGGAGCTGCCCGGTGCGCGCCCAGCGCGACACCAGCGCGAAGCTCGCATCGGGCATATGGCGCTTGAACCAGCGATCAAGACGAATGCCGTCATCATCCGCGCTTACCCGGAACTGACGCACGCCGGCCGGATCACCACTGCGGCTCATATCCTTCTTCACGCCGTCACCCCACGCATAAGAGCCAGGCCGAGCGCCAGCGCGCCGACTGCGGCCACAACCGATATAGCAGCGTAAGAGACTGCGCTCAGCATTTCGCCTCGCTCGATCATCAGCATCATTTCGAGGCTGAAGGAGGAGAAGGTCGTGAAGCCGCCAAGCACGCCCACGGCGAAGAAAAGGCGGAGGCCCTCGCTTCCCTGTGCGCGCGCCGCCGACCAGCCAACGAACAGCCCCATGACAAGACCGCCGACAATGTTGACCGCGAGCGTTCCCCACGGCCAGCTATTGCCGAACAGTCGCCCCATCAGACGACCCGTCTCATAGCGGCCGAGCGCACCGATGGCGCCGCCAAACATCACCAGCAAGGCAGAATTCATGACCGCTAGCCCTAGTGGCTTTCGCGCGGGGCGCAACCGCAGAAGGCGACCCCGCCCGCATGTGGCGCTAAATCCTTGCCAGCCAATTCGAACGCGCTACTGTTATCGCTACCATAAAATGGATCTGGGAGCGGTAATGGAACGGCGTCAGCAATTCTCGTTGGGGAGGCGACGCCTTCTGCTCACGACCGCGGCTGCGGCATTGCTGTGCGGTCTGCCGACTATCGGCGCAGCATGGGCCGAGCCGCTCTCGGTGGATGCACGCGAAAGCAATGGCGCGTTCCCACTCATTCGCGCCGGGGTGCCGGCCGCGATCCTGATTGACGCGAATACCGACTCAGCCGTCCGGCACGTTGCGGACAGCTTTGCCGCCGATCTTCAGCGGCTGAGCGCGCAGGCGCCGCAACGCCTCACTGCCCCTGCCCCGCAATCCATGCCCGTGCTGATTGGTGTTCTGGGCCAGAGCCCGTTGATCGACGCGCTGGCGAGCGCCGGCAAGATCGACGCCAAGGACATAGCCGGTCAGTGGGAGGCGTTCCGCCAGATCGTCGTCGAGCAACCCTGGCCCGGCGTCCCCCGCGCGCTTGTCATCGTCGGCGCGGATCGGCGCGGCGCAGTGTTCGGGACGTACGATCTCTCCGAGCGCGCGGGCGTCTCGCCCTGGTACTGGTTTGCTGACGCACCCGTCCCCCGGAAAAGGGACGTGTTCATCGCCGCAGGCTCACGCCGCGACCAGCCGCTCGTCAAATATCGCGGATTCTTCATCAATGACGAGGCGCCTGCTCTCACCACATGGGCGCAAAAGCACTTCGGCGGGGCTAACGCCCGCATGTACGCGCATGTGTTCGAGCTGCTGCTGCGCCTGAAAGGCAATTATCTCTGGCCCGCCATGTGGCAGCCGCGCGCCTTCAACGACGATGACCGGCAGAACATGGTGCTGGCCGACGAGATGGGCGTCGTCATGGGCACCTCCCATCACGAACCCATGATGCGCGCGCATGACGAGTGGCACCGGAACAAGGAGCAGGGCGTCACAGGCGGCAAGTGGGATTATGCCAGCAACGCGGAAAATCTGCGCAAATTCTGGCGCGGCGGCATCGAGCGAATGATGTCCAAGGGCGATGGCAAGGGCTATGAGAGCCTCGTCACCGTCGGCATGCGCGGCGATGGCGATGAAGCCATGGCGGAAGACACCGCAACCACGCTGCTGGAGAAGATCGTCGCGGATCAGCGCGCGATCATCGCTGACGTCACGAAGAAGCCTGCGGAAAAAACTCCGCAGCTCTGGGCGCTCTACAAGGAAGTGCAGGATTATTACGATCACGGCATGAAGGCGCCGGACGACGTGACCCTTCTGTTCGCGGACGACAATTGGGGGCAGGTGAGGCGCTTGCCTGATCCGCAGGACAAGCGGGCAGGCGGCTTCGGCGTCTATTATCATTTCGACTATGTGGGGGCGCCCCGCAACTACAAGTGGCTCAACACTGTCCAGATCGAGAAGAGCTGGCAGCAGATGGATCTGACCTACGCGCGCGGGGCGCGCGACATCTGGATCGTCAATGTCGGCGACATCAAGCCGGTCGAGTACCCGCTCGACTTCTTCCTGAAGCAGGCTTGGAATCCCCTCGCGATGACGCCGGATGCGCTGGAGCGCTTCCCGGCTGACTGGGCCCGCACCATCTTCGGTCCTGCCCATGCCGTCGAGATCGGCGCCCTCATCACCCGCTACAGCCAGCTGGCCGCGCGGCGAAAGCCCGAGCTCATTGATGCGGACAGCTTCCATCTTGGCAAAGCAACCGGCGACCGGCTCGACGGCGGCGAGTTTGGGGCCATCGTCGATGAGTGGCGCACGCTGGTGGCTGGGGTGAAGCGCGTGCAGGCCGCGCTCCCCGCTTCCGCTCACTCGGCTTATACCCAGCTCCTCGCGCATCCTGCCGAAGCCATGTGCAACCTCTACGAGCTCTATTATGCCGTGGCCTGGAACCGCAGGTTGGCAGCAGCGAATGATCCGCGCGCCAACCATTTCGCGGACCTTGCGGAGGCGGCCTTTGCGCGGGATGCCGCGCTGACTGCCGCCTATCATGCGCTGAATGGCGGCAAGTGGGACGGCATGATGGCCCAGACCCACATCGGCTACACCTCATGGCAGGAGCCCAAGCAGGATGTCATGCCATCCGTGACCCGTGTGGCAGCCACCGGCGCCGTGCCCGCGATCAGGTTCGTCACTGCATCACGCGAGGCGGGCTCGGATCACGACGTTATTGCAATCGAGGCGACGGACTTCACCCGAGCGACCGGCGGCAAAGGGCTTTCATGGCGCGCGATCCCGCATCTCGGCCGCACCGGCGGCGCCGTCGTCGCGCTGCCGCAGGGCCTTCCGGCTACTGAGCCGAAGGATGGCGTTCGCCTGTCCTATGCTGCTACGCTGCGGAAATCCGGCGACCTGGTCGCCCAGCTCTATCTCTCTCCGACACTCGATCCCTCGGGCAAGAATATGCTGCGTATCGGCATCTCTATCGATGACGGCCCCGTGCAGACCCTTGTCGATCGCCTCGTGCCCGCGCCCACGGATGTGAAAACACAGGAGCAGCGGGACTGGACGGAGGCAGTGAAGGACAATGCGCGCATACTCGAAGCGCATTTCCCCGGCGTGCGCGCCGGGCGGCATATCGTGAACATCTGGCGGATCGATGACAATGTCGTGCTCCAGAAACTGGTGCTGAGCAACGGTCCACTGGAGCCAAGCTATCTCGGCCCACCAGCGAACACGCGACGACGCGGATGAAACCAGACCCTATCCCCTGATCCGGAAACAAGATTTGCTTTCATGGTGCATCGCAACACGCGCTTGCATAGGTGACCGTAGAGAGTCATGGCCGCGCTCATGGCGACTATCAGCACCATCGGCGCGGAAGAAAGCGGACGGCGGGGCTATGTCTTCGGCTTGGCCTCCTACGCTATCTGGGGCTTTCTCCCGCTTTATTTCCACGTGCTTTCCAGCGTCGATCCCTTCGAGCTGGTGGCGCATCGCGTGCTGTGGTCGCTGATCTTCCTTGCCGTCCTCATCCCGATCGCACGTCAGACCCGCGATTTCATGGCCGCCATCCGCCAGCCCGCGATCCTGCGTGCGCTGGCCGCAAGCGCGTTCATGATCGGCATCAACTGGGTGGTCTATGTCTGGGCCGTCGCGACCGGACATGTCGTCGCCGCGAGCCTGGGCTATTTTCTCAATCCGCTGGTGAGCGTGCTGCTGGGCGTTGTGGTCCTTGGCGAGCGGCTTTCAAAGGGACAGGTGACTGCCCTCTCGCTCGCGGGCATCGGCGTCGCAGTGCTCGGCTGGGGAGAGATGTCCACGCTCTGGATCAGCCTGACCCTCGCTATCAGCTTCGCGCTCTATGGCCTGATCCGCAAAGTGACCGCCGTGCCGGCGATGACCGGGCTTTCTCTGGAAACGCTGGTGCTCATGCCGATTGCGCTTATCGTGGTCGCTCTTGCGCTCTCGAATGGCTCGTCGGGTCTCTATCAGCCGCCTGGCACTGTGGCGCTCCTCGTCGGGTCCGGCATCATCACTTCCGTCCCGCTCATCCTTTTCGCAGCGGCGGCCCGGCTTCTGCCGATGACTGTGCTCGGCCTGCTCCAATACGTCGCGCCCACGATCCAGTTCATCGTCGGCACGGTTTTTCTGGGCGAGCATCTCTCGCCCGGGCGCTGGGCGAGCTTCATGCTGATCTGGGTCGGGCTCGCCATCTTCGTGTTCGACACGCTCAACAGAGCGCGTCGGGCAAGAATGCCGCTGCCTGCGCGGACAGACTAGGTTGGGGACTCAAACAGGTTTTTGATTTTGTTTCGTCATCCCGGCCCTGAGCCGGGATCCCGCTTTTTCCCGCGCGGCAAAGGCAGCTGGACCCCGGGTCAAGCCCAGGGTGACGATAAAGACTATGAGTTTACGATTTAGCGCGGGAACTCCGTCGCTTCGAAGCGCACCGGCTCGCCCACCGCCTCGTTGGCGAGCTGGTTCTCCCACATCACGCGATTGCCGCGCACGATGGTGCCCACCGGCCGGCCAGTGACGCTCATGCCCGAGAAGGGCGACCAGCCGCAGCGCGAGGCCATCCAGCTCTCGTCCATCGTCCAGCGGGCCTTGAGGTCCACCACGGTGAAGTCGGCGTCATAGCCCACCGCGATCCGGCCCTTTCCGACGAGACCGAAGATGCGCTGCGGCCCGGCACTGGTCAGGTCGATGAAGCGCCGCAGAGTCAGCCGGCCATTGGCGACATGATCGAGCAGCAACGGCACAAGCGTCTGCACGCCCGGCATACCGCTGGGGCTGTCCGGATAGACCTTCGCCTTCTCCTCGATTGTGTGCGGCGCGTGGTCTGAGCCCAGCACGTCCGGAACGCCCTGCCGCAGCCAATGCCATAGGCCGTCGCGATGGGCTTCCGAGCGGATCGGCGGGTTCATCTGCGCATAGGTGCCGAGGCGCGGATAGGCATCTTCCCCGGCGAGAGTCAGGTGCTGGGGTGTCACCTCGCACGTCGCAATATCCTTGTGATGACCAAGGAATTCGAGCTCGGCCGGCGTCGTGATGTGCAGCACATGGATGCGCCGCTTCGCTTCCCGCGCCAGCCCGATAATGCGCCGCGTCGCGATCATCGCGCTCTCGTCATCGCGCCACACCGGATGGCTGGAGGGATCGCCGTTCACACGCTCGCCCTTGCGCGCGTTCATCCGGGTCTCGTCCTCGGCATGGATGGCGACCCGGCGCTGCCCGGAGGACAGCACCCGCTTCAGCGCATTGTCATCGTCCACCAGCAGGCTGCCGGTCGAGGCACCCATGAAAATCTTGACGCCAGCAGTGCCGGGGATTTTCTCCAGCTCCGCCAGGTTCTCGGCATTGTCCGCCGTCGCGCCGACATAGAAGGCATGGTCGCACCACATGCGGTGATGAGCGCGGGCGAGCTTGTCCGCCACACGATCCGCCGTATCGGTATTGGGATTGGTGTTGGGCATCTCGAACACCGCCGTCACGCCGCCCAGCACGGCGGCGCGGCTCCCTGATTCGAGATCCTCTTTGTGCTCCAGTCCCGGCTCGCGGAAATGCACCTGACTGTCGATCACGCCGGGCAGCACATCCAGCCCCGTGCAGTCGATGCGTTCGCCTGCGTCTCCCAGATTGGAGCCGATCGCCACGATCCTGCCGCCTGCGACAGCCACATCCGCCTGTGCGGGGCCGCCGGGCAAGTGCACCGTGCCGCCAGTCAGGATCATGTCGAATATCGGCTTGGGCATGGTGCTTAGTCCCTTGGCGTTGAAGGCGCCCCGTCCTACCTAGTTCTCATGCCTTCCGCCACCCCCTCCCCGATCACATGGCTCGCCGACCGCGCGCTCATCCGCGTTTCGGGGTCCGATGCCCGGCCTTTTCTCCAAGGGCTGCTGACGCAGGACGTGCTGACGCTGGCGCCCGGCGCACCGCGCTATGCGGGCCTACTCACTCCGCAGGGCAAGGCACTGTTCGATATGATCCTCTGGGCCGATCCCATGGCGGAAAGCGATGTTCTCATCGATTGCGAAGCATCGCGCCGCGATGCGCTCATCAGGCGCCTTTCGCTCTATCGCCTGCGCCGTCCCGTCATCATCGAGCCTGAGAATTTTCTCGGCATCCACTGGTCGCCCGATGCCGGGCAAGAGGGCGCCGCGCCTGATCCCCGCCTGCCCGAGCTCGGCTATCGCTGGCTTGGCCCCACCAGCTTCGGCGATGCCTCGGAGGCGTTTCGCGCGCACCGTCTGGCGCTCGGCGTGGTCGAGGGTGTGGACGAACTTGGCGAGGACAAAACCCTGTGGCTGGAAACCAACGCGCAGGAGATGAACGGCGTCGATTATGCCAAAGGCTGCTATGTCGGTCAGGAGAATACCGCCCGAATGCACTACCGGGCGAAAATCAATCGCAGGCTCGTGGTTTTGCCCCTCAGCCTTTCCGATCCCTCCCGCGTGCGCATGGCCTATCCGGAGCTGGGTGTGGCGATCGACCACCGGCCGGCCGACACGCTCGCTGGGCTCGATCTGCCACGCTGGCTCACCGCAGCCCTTCAAGAGAGTGCACAATGATCCGTCGCGTCCGGCCACTGCTTCTTGCGCTGCTTGTGCTTCCCGCCACCGCCCAGGCGGATACGCCGTGGACGCTGGTCGCCACTTATCCGCACGATCGGAACGCGTTCACGCAGGGGCTCTCCTATCTGGATGGCGCGCTTTACGAGAGCACCGGTCTCAATGGCCGCTCGGAAATCCGCGAGGTGGATCTGACGACCGGTAAGGTGCGCCGTTCTGCAAAGCTCGATCGCACTGTCTTCGGCGAGGGGTCGACGCCATGGGCTGACAAGATCATCAGCATCTCATGGCAAAACGGCCTCGGCTTTGTTTGGAACCGCAAGGATTTCTCACTCGAACGCAGCTTCCCTTATAGCGGCGAAGGCTGGGGCCTGACGCAGGACGGCAAGCGCCTCATTATGAGTGACGGCACCGCTAATCTGCGCTTCCTCGATCCCAAAACGCTGAAGCAGACCGGCACCGTCCGCGTGACCTATGAAGGCAAGCCGGTTCCTCTGCTCAACGAGCTGGAATATGTGAACGGGGAAGTGCTGGCGAACGTGTGGTACACCTCGCGCATCGCCCGCATCGATCCGACCAGCGGCAAAGTCAAAGACTGGATCGACCTCTCATCGCTCGCCGCGAAGAATCTCGCAGGGAGCGAAGATGCCGTGCTGAACGGCATAGCCTGGGATGCAAAGGACAAGCGGCTTTTCGTCACCGGCAAGCTGTGGGCGAACCTCTACGAGATCAAGCTGGGGAAATAGGGCGTCGGCAGACGTGAAAGCCGCCTCGCCCCTCACCCCTTCTTGCGCGCCTCATTGATTGCCTTCTGGAGCGCCTCGTAGCCCACGGCGCCCTCCATCACCTTGTCGCCAACTACGAAGAGCGGCGTGCCTGAGCCCTGCAGGCTTTGCGCCAGCCGCACATTGCCGCTGATCTCGCCGTCCCGGCTGTCGCTGGCCAGCGCAGCCTTCGCCTTCGCCTCGTCTATGCCAGCCGCCTTGGCAGCGGCGAGAACCTTGGCCTTGTCGACTCCGCCTGCCGCATACATGGCGGCATGGAAGCGCGGATATTTGCCCTCTTCCGCCGCAAGCAGCGAAACGCGCGCGGCATCTGCGCTGCCTTCCGTGATTACCGGCAACTCGCGATAGACCACGCGCAGCTTCGGGTTCTCTTTCAGGAGCCGGGCAATATCGGGCAGGGAGGCGCGGCAATAGCCGCATGCATAATCGAAGAACTCGACCAGCACGACTTCCGGCTCGGCAGCCCCTTCCCACGCGCCCCGATAGGGCGTCTCAAGCGCCTTGCGGTTCTCGTCGATTGCCCCTGCCAGGCGCTGATCCTTGAGCCGCTCGATCGCCTCCGGAATGATCTCGGGATGCGCGAGAATATACTCGCGCACGACCGCCTCGATGCGCGCACGCTCGGCCGGTGGCACATCGCCCGCACCTGCGGCTGCATAGCCCGCCACAGCGCCGCCACCCAGCAAAGCTGCGCTCACGCCAGCCAGCAGCAGTGCACGACCGCCTCTTCTCCGGAGAGCAGGCCCGGTCGACGCGAACAGCGCTCCGACGAGTCGACCTCCGGCACGCCGCCAGTCACTCAGTCCCGGCTTTGCCGATTTACCGTCTATCATCGTCTCTTCTTCGTCCTTTCAAGCGCAGATCGCGATACCATCGCGATGTCCTGCGCGCGCAGATAATCCGCTGTACCCGGTTTAATGCCTGCCAGCGCGATGTCTGCATGGCGTAGCGCGAGGGCGTTTTGCCCTTCCATCTGATAGCGCTCCGCTGTGGCGAGCGCGGCTCGCGCATTGTCGCCTTTTCGAGCGTAGACGGTACCGAGCGCATACCATGCAAAGGGATTTTCCGTGTCCCGCGTGATCGCGGCGCGCAGCACCCGTTCCGCCTCGTCCAGCACGCTGTCATCCTCAGTCGCGAGCAACGCATGGCCGAGCAGCGAGGCAATGAGCGGCTGATTGCCGGTCTTTGCGACGGCCTCGCGCAGTGGCGCGACCGCGTCCTTGGGTCGGCCGGATTCCAGAAGCACCTGCCCTTTGAGTTCCAGATAATAGGGGTCGTGCGAATCGCTGGCGAGCATCGCGTCGACTTCTCGCACGGCCTGATCGGGATAGGCGCCCTTATGATAGGCATAGGCGCGCGCATAGTGCGCTGGTGCGGATTGATCGGTAACCGGATAGCGGCGCAATGTATCGGGCGGGTCGGAGACGAAGCCGAACAGCTTCGCACGCACACGCTGGAAACGCGCCTCCAGCGCTGGCGGAGTTACGCTGCTCCACGCCGGATCCTTGGTGTAGATTTCCGTCAGCACGCTGATGCGCTCGCCCGAAAGCGGGTGGGTGCGCCCATAGCTGTCCGTCTGCGGAATGGCGTAACGATATTCGAGATTCTGGAGCTTCTTGAAGAAGTCGACGCTGCCCTTGCCGCTGATCCCGGCAGTGTGGAGATAACGCGCGCCGGCAAGGTCGGCGCTGCTCTCCTGCGCGCGGCTGAAGGAGAGGAAATTGCCCATGGCCGCCTGCTGACCCAGGCCCATGATGCCCATTCCCGCCTCGCCCGCTCCCGCTGCAATCGCGGCCGCGCCGAGCAGCAATGAGACGATGGTGATACCGGTCGCCTGCTTGATGCCCTCGGTGGAGCGGACGATATGACCGCCCTCGATGTGACCCAGCTCGTGGGCAATCACGCCCTGCACTTGGTTGAGATTATCCGCGCCGGTCAGTAGCCCGGAATGAATCCACACGATCTGCCCGCCCGCCACGAAAGCGTTAATGGAAGGATCGTTGATAACGAGGATCTGGACGTTCTTGTCGTCGAGACCAGCCGCGCGGATCAGTGGCGCGGCGGCGTCTCGCATCAGCGCCTCGGTCTCCGCGTCGCGCAGGATCTGCTGGGCCACCGCCGGCTGCGCCATAAGCGTGAGCGCCCCCAATGCCGCCAACGCGCGCCCGGCGACTCTACGCATCCGGTGGAAAGGCCCATTCACCATTCGCGCCTTATGCAACGCTGCGCGTGAACATGCCATGACGCGGTCCGGCGAGTGGACG